>NZ_FNWO01000029.1 GCF_900108475.1 Magnetospirillum fulvum
CTAAGTGCACGGCGTTGATTCTACTCGTGTTCAGACGTTGGCGCGTCTCCTGGACACGAAATTGGAGCCAACACCGTGCGACACAAGAATAGCGTTCTTCACGACCTTTTGAAGCATGTTCCGTGGGGTGAGTTCGACCGTCTGGTCAGCGAGCACAGGGCGGACAAGCATGTCCGTCGTCTTTCGACGAAGAGTCAGTTTGTCGCGCTTTTGTACGGCCAGCTTTCGGGAGCAACCAGCCTCCGCGAGATCGTCGGCGGCTTGGAGAGCCACGCGGCCCGTCTCTACCATGTGGGCGGGCGCACGGTGTCACGCTCGACGCTGGCCGATGCCAACACGGTTCGGCCCAGTGCGCTGTTCGGCGATCTGTTCGCAGCGATGGTGTCGAAGGCGCAGCGCGGCCTGCGCCGTGCGGTCGGCGAGGCGACCTACCTGATCGACTCGACCGGCATCCGCCTGAGCGGGCTGGGGTCGGACTGGGCTCGCTTTTCGGCCAATGCCTGTGGCGCCAAGGCCCACGTGATCTATGACGCGGATGCCGACCGGCCGATCTATGCGGCGGTAACCGCGGCCAACGTCAACGACATCACCGCCGCTCAGGCGATGCCCATCGAAGCGGGAGCGACCTACGTCTTCGATCTGGGGTACTACGATTACGGCTGGTGGGCCAAGATGGATGCCGCCGGATGCCGGATCGTCACCCGGTTCAAATCCAATACGCCCCTGACGGTAACGGCGACTCTCGACATCCCCGAGGGCGGCGCCATCCTGTCCGACAGAATCGGCCTGTTGCCCCGGCGCCAAGCCATGAGCCGTAAAAACCCGTTCAGTGACCCTGTCCGCGAAGTCCGGGTCAGGATCGACACTGGCAAGGTTCTGCGCATCCTGTCCAACGATCTGGATGCCACCGCCCAGGAGATCGCCGATCTCTACAAACGGCGCTGGGCCATCGAACTGTTCTTCCGATGGGTCAAGCAGACCCTGAAAATCCGCCATTTCCTCGGAAACAGCGAGAATGCCGTTCGAATCCAGATCGCCGTCGCCCTGATCGCCTTCCTCTTGCTCCGAATGGCCCAGGCCACCCAGAAAACCATCCAAAGCCCGCTCGCCTTTGCCCGGCTCGTTCGCGCCAATCTCATGCACCGAAAGCGCATCGACCGACTGATCGGGGGAGATCCTCAACCAAGAATCGACCCCAATCAGATGGTGCTGCTATGACCGTGACGTTTAACCGGACAGCAGTGG
>NZ_FNWO01000028.1 GCF_900108475.1 Magnetospirillum fulvum
CCCGCTCAAAACCATCACCGCGGGGTGGAGCAGCCCGGTAGCTCGTCAGGCTCATAACCTGAAGGTCGCAGGTTCAAATCCTGCCCCCGCAACCACTTTCGTTATAACTCGCTCCAATGCGAGATCTGATCCAACCCCCCGCAGGTTAACCCCCTATGGGGGTTTCTTTTTTGGCGTTTGCCATCTTTCTCTCGAAGGATTTGGTAATCCCCCCTGGAAATAAGGGGAGTAAGCGTCGTCAGACGGCTGCGGTTTCACCGGCTTGACGGATTTTATCAGGCGGCGACGGGGATGCTGGCCGGGGTGGCGATGGTCCAGGGCAGGAGATCGTCGATCCGGTTGATCGGGTGGTAATCCCCCCATTTTTAGCGGGGTTGGACATAGAACTCAGGCGGCCAATTTCATTTTCTGGGCGGGCGTGATGCCGCCGATGCCCATATTGGGGCGGTCGTTGTTGTAGGTCCAGAGCCATTCTGTCGCGTGATCCTGCACCTCCGCGATGGTTTCAAAGAGGATTTGCCCCAGCCATTCATGCCGGACCGTCCGGTTGTAACGCTCGACATAGGCGTTCTGTTGCGGCTTGCCGGGCTGGATGTGTTGAAGGGCGATGCCGTGCGTTTCGGCCCATTTCATCAGCGTGCCGCTGATATATTCGGGACCGTTATCGACCCGAATAGCGCCCGGCTTGCCGCGCCATTCGATAATTTGGTTAAGCACCCGGACAACCCGTTCTGCGGGCAGCGAAAAATCCACCTCAATACCGAGCCCTTCCCGATTGAAATCGTCCAGCACGTTGGGAAGCCGGAAGGCTCGACCGTCCTCCAGACGATCTGCCATGAAATCCATCGACCAGACCTGGTTGGGGACGTCTGGCACCGCCAGTTCGTCGGGCTTATCGCGTTTGAGCCGCTTCCGCGGCTTGATGCGCAGGTTCAGTTCCAACGCGCGATAAATCCGATAGACCCGTTTGTGGTTCCAGCCATGGCCTTGGATATTGCGCAGATACAGGAAGCAGAGGCCGAATCCCCAGGTCTTTCTGGCCTGGGTCAGCCCGATCAAAAGGTCGGTGATCTGCTCGTTCTCGTCGGAGAGCCTCGAGCTGTAGCGATAGCACGTCTCGCTGAGCCCAAACGTCCGGCACGCCAACGCGATACTGATCCCTCGTCGCGCCACTCATCTGGTGCTCGCGGCACAGCGTCAGGACCGGGATACCGTCCTCCGCCTGACGCAGGGTCCCCATGATCTGGACGTTCGTGAACCGACTCTTCTTCATCCGAATCTCCCCGTTCGCAAGACCGAGAAAATTCTACGTCCGCATCCCCTTATTTCCAGGGGGCATTACCGGGGCATTACCCCACCATCGAAGGAACAAGGGGCTCATTGCCCACGTTGGCCCGCCGGCCAGCAGGGGGGACGTGCATCCGAGGCAGCGCATCCGATTTCAGCCGTAACGCCCACCCAGGCCAATCAGGCCACTCAACGCGCCGATAACCGCGCCGCCGCCAAACGCGGCAAGGTTGCTGTCTCTCAAAAGTCCAACTCCTCAGCGTCCAGACTCGGCGGAGCCGAAATTGCATCACGCGAACGAAGCGTCAGGACTCCTCCGTCGTGACCGCTCACCCTTCAGCCGGTAGCGAGTAACGCACGATCCGGATATCTGCGTCTGTCTCGCTGCTCAGGGTGATTTCCAGCACCTGATTGACCAGATCGG
>NZ_FNWO01000027.1 GCF_900108475.1 Magnetospirillum fulvum
GCATCGCCACCAGATACGACCGACTCGCCAAAAACTTCATGGCGGCGGTCTGCATTGCCGCAACCGTCAGTTACTGGTTATGAGTCCTGACCCTAACGGCCGAAACCCTACGGTTTCAGAACCTGATCTACGGCGCGGAGTCCGGACGGCTTTGGAAGGACTACGGCAATTATTTCCCGCCAAAAGAGCGCATTGACCAAGTTCTTCTTGATAATCTGAATTCGTCACATGAACTCTTGCAAACTGCCGAACTTGCCCAAGATGCGGCACAAGCGTTGCTCATTCAGGCAATGTTTATCGCCTATCTAGAAGATCGTGAGATTGTAACGCCTGCCTATTTTGCGGCCATTTCCGAGAACAGGGCTGAAAGTTTTTCGGGACTTCTAGAAACTGGCGACGTCGATCTCTTTCGTTCGCTCTTTCGAACTCTCCATAAAGATTTCAACGGAGACCTGTTCGTTGCGCCCTGCTCTTTCGAGCCGAAAGGTGAGGCACCAGAAGTAACGGCCATCCATCTTACCATCCTGGCTAGGTTTCGATCGGGACGTGAAGAGATGGCGCATTCAGGCCAGAAAAGGTTCTGGGGTTATGACTTCCGCTACATCCCGATCGAGCTTGTCAGTGCCGTCTATGATCGCTTTCTGGGGGAACGCAAGGCCGAACGCCGTGCAAACGGCGCTTACTACACGCCCATGTTCCTCGCCGACACCGTCGTCTCCCAAGCCTGGGAGATGTTAGCGGACACGACACGGACGGGTGGAAAGTTCCTCGACCCCGCTTGCGGTTCGGGCGTTTTTCTCGTCCGCTCGTTCCAGTGGCTCTGTGAGCATTGGCGAGCTAAGTACAAAACACAGACGATTTCCTGGAAGACGCTGCTATCTCTGTTGAGTCAAATTAATGGCTGGGATCTAAACGGCGGCGCAGTTCGCGTCGCGGTGTTCTCGCTCTATGTCGCCTTGCTCGAAGAAGTTTCACCACGAGACATCCGAAAACTCATCACCCGCGGAAAACTTCTCCCCGAACTATGGGGCAAGACTCTTGTCTGCCAAGACTTTTTCGAGGTGCCGCCAGACGGCACCCGGTACGATGTCATCATCGGCAATCCGCCATGGACCAGCCGCCGCGGGCCGACCCGCTCGTCCGTCCAGTGGAGCAAGATGAACGGCCACCCTATGCCCGGAGGCGAAGACGCCTGGGCATTCAGTTGGAAAGCCCTTTCACATCTCGCTGATGACGGACTGATCGCGTTCTTGTTGCCGACGATGGGATTTTTGCACAACCATGCCCAAAACACGGTTGACGCACGTAACGCGTTCTTCCGGAAATCTCAGGTCCATCGCATTATTAATTTCGCAGACCTCCGATTTCAGCTTTTCGAGAAGGCCCATCGTCCTGCCGCTCTGATCATCTTCGGCAGCCCGAAAGCGGAGAGCTTCCCATATCGGATCGACTATTGGGCTCCGAAGGCCGATCTTAATCTGCGCATCAAACGTGTCATCACCCTGAACAGCGCCGACAAGGCCATACTTGGGGTCGGCGCAGTTCTGGATAACCCACTTATCTTCAAGCAGCGGCTTTGGATGCGTGAGCCAGACGCCAAACTTTTTGGCTACCTCGCTAGGCTCCCCAAGCTGGAAGCGTTCGTCACCGATTTCGGCAGCCTGAGCCGTCGCCGTGAAGCGCTAGGCGATCGATGGGTGATCGGGCAAGGCTATCAGCCTTTCAATGAGGACAGCGAAGGCGACGCGCCTCCGCTCGCCAGCGAGTATGTCGGTCGATTGCCTGACCTACCGATTACAGCCTACTCACGTTTGGCTCTGGCCGCGGAAGGCTTGCAGCCTGCCGCTTCAACGATGGTTCGTCGTCGCGGATTCGAGGCCGGGTTCGACGGTACGCGCATTCTTATTCCGCGTGGGGTGGAGACATCACAAAATCGCCTGCGGGCGGCCTACTGTGATGAGCCGCTGACCTTCCAGCATATCTTCCAGGCAATCGTGGTGCCGGATGGCCAAAGCGACCGTGCGAAGGTCCTCACCGCAATACTCAATAGTCGCATCGCGGTCTGGTATGCCTTTCATGGCACCGCGTCGTTCGGTTCGGACCGACCGGAGGTCCAGCAGGCCGACCTCCTGCAATTACCATTTCCGTCGCCCGCCGATGTTCCTGATCGAAGTGAAGCCACTCAAGCAGCTCTTGAGCTGATCGCGATTGTGGACGAAGCATGCGGACGGTCCAAAGAGCCGTTTTCGTTGCAGATCGATGAGGGCGAGATCCTTCGAAGAATCGATCAGCTCGCGTACCAATATTTTTGCCTGTCGTCCGATGAAGTTGCGCTGATCGACGATACCGTAGAATCAATCCTGCCCGCGCTTCAGCCCCATGAAGGCCACTTCCCGAAACTGTGGGGCGCACCGGACGAACCGCAACGAGCGCAATACGCACACACGTTGGCGGTCAGCCTCTCAGACTGGTTCAAAGGCAAGAAAATCGGTGCGCGCCTAGTCGCGCGCGGCGCTGATCTGGCGATACTTCGCCTGCACCTCGGTGGCCATGAAGACTATGCAGAGGATGCGGCCGGCGAGCTAGGGTCAGGACTCATAACCAGTAACTGACGGTTGCGGCAATGCAGACCGCCGCCATGAAGTTTTTGGCGAGTCGGTCGTATCTGGTGGCGATG
>NZ_FNWO01000010.1 GCF_900108475.1 Magnetospirillum fulvum
GTGAGACAGTTCGGTCCCTATCTACCATGGGTGTTGGAAACTTGAGAGGACCTGTCCCTAGTACGAGAGGACCGGGATGGACGCACCTCTAGTGTACCGGTTGTCGCGCCAGCGGCATTGCCGGGTAGCCACGTGCGGACGAGATAACCGCTGAATGCATCTAAGCGGGAAGCTCCCCTCAAAACCAGGTTTCCCTATCAGAGCCGTGGAAGACCACCACGTTGATAGGTGGCGTGTGGAAGCGTGGTAACACGTGAAGCTAAGCCATACTAATCGCTCGATCGGCTTGATCGCCCATGCGCGGCGGCAAGCCCGACTTCTAGAACGCTAAAATTGCACGCGGTTTACTTACCAGATCAGATAAATTTGAGTTTCCTTCGACGACCTGGTGGTCATAGCGAGGGCCCCCCACCCGATCCCATCCCGAACTCGGACGTGAAACCCCTCTGCGCCCATGGTACTGTGTCTTAAGGCACGGGAGAGTCGGTCGCTGCCAGGTCTTCCAAGGAAACTCAAAAAAACCTATCCACAAAGACAACCCAACCCGCTCAAAACCATCACCGCGGGGTGGAGCAGCCCGGTAGCTCGTCAGGCTCATAACCTGAAGGTCGCAGGTTCAAATCCTGCCCCCGCAACCAAACGCAACAAAGCCCACCACACATCGTGGTGGGCTTTGTTGCGTTTAGACTGCCGATGCCCGGTTTCTGCTCTTCCGACCGTCAGGGCATGAGCCGTAGGCGAATAAATTGGCGCATAGCCTGACTTTGACCGGACCTGGGATACCCCTGGTCCGGGCATATAGGAAGGCTCGCGACAATCCCCCGGAGGGAAAAGGTCCCAGGTTCAAATCCTGCCACCGCAACCAAAATCAAAATATTGATCAAGGCGTTAGTCGAAAGGCTAACGCCTTTTTCGCGTCTCCAGCCCGGCGCTGGTAACGCCCGAATGCGTATGGGCGGCGGGAACCCAGTTCCGTTGCCCCTGCTTGACCCCGTCTCCTCGACCGGCTTTCAAGTGAATCGTGGCGGGCGTCCTAAAGGGCATATTGAACCGAGGGTGTACCTAAGGTAGGGTTCGAATGATATTCGAATTATCCTTATTCCAATTATATATGGCCCACGACCATGAGCGTCGCCACCCAGGCTGAAATCTACGTCATCGTCATCACGAACATTTTACTGCTCGGGATGATGCTTGCCTTGTCGTCAGGACGACGCGACGGTGTCCTGCTTTGGGCCATGGCTTTTTTCTGGCATGCAGCCACCTTTTTCATTTTGTTGCTGTGGCCGTCCAACCTGCCCGAACTTGGCATGCTGGCCGCCACCCTGACCTATTCGGTGGGCTTGGCCTGCCTGGCACAAGGTCTGGGACGTTTCCTCGCCCAAGTGGTGAGCGGCTGGGTGCTCTGGCTGCCCTGCGCTCTGATCCTCGTCACCGCTCCCTTCATCGATGAATGGCCCTTACTGCGGGTGGTGTGGCGTGGCACGATCCTCTCCGCCCAGACGAGCTTTCTGTTGTATTTCCTTGTTCGCCATCGGCACAGCGCCTCAGGCGTGGGGAAATATTATCTCGCCGTTGGATTTGGCATCCTGATCTTCTTCCAGATCGTCCGGACCGTCTACGCGGCGATTTCCGGGCTGTCCGGCTGGCCGCTGCTGTCCCTCGACATGGTCCAATTTTTCGCACAGATCGAACCGAGGAAACTCCTGTCGCTCAGCCTGGTGATCACGCTGCCGTCCCTAATCGGCATCAGTTCTCTCTTCATCATCAAGGATCGCCTGCGGCAGGATGTCGAAGACATCCGGATTTTCATGCAAAAGGTCCTGGACGCCATCCCGCATCAGCTTTGCGTGATCGACACAGCGGGCGAAATCACCCGGATCAACCGGGCTTGGAGCATTTTCGCGGCAGAGAATGGCGGACGTCCCGATTCGATCGGACTGGGGGCCAACTACCTGCGAGTCACCTTGGGTGCCAATGATCCGGTCGGCAAGGGGATCCAGGAGGTTCTCGACCATCGACGGGACCATTTCAGTGCGGAATATCCCTGTCATACCTCCAGACGGCAACGCTGGTTCCTGCTTCAGGCCGCCCCGTTGGACGACAGGCGCGGCCGGGCGGTGATCAGTCACACGGAGATCTCGGCGCAAAAAGAACTGGAGAGATTGCAGCAGCAATCACTGATCATGTTCCGCGATGTCGCAAATTTGGTCCCGGGTATTTTGTACAAGGTCCGGGAACGCGGGGTGGGTGAGGGAAAGCCCGTCTTCGAGTTCATGAGTCCCCGGATCGGCGAACTGGGTCTGGATGCCCAGGCCATCTGCGAGAACGCCGACCTGCTTCTGTCGCGGGTCCACCCTGACGACCTTCGGGAGATGGTCGGTTCGGTGGAAAGGTGTTCGGCGGCACAGATCGCGTGGCATATGCAGCTTCGCCTGCGACATCGCGACGGGGCCTATCGCTGGTATCAGGGCCGAGCCACCCCCGAGCGGGAAAATAACGGAAGTGAGACGGTCTGGTACGGCTATTTCCAAGACATTGATGAAATTAAATCGAGCGAGGAGAGTATTCGCGTCCTGGCGCATCACGATGCGCTGACCGGTCTTCCCAACCGGATTCTCTTCAACGATCGCCTCATTCAAGCGATGGCCCAGGCCCGCCGAAACCAGCACAAGCTGGCGGTTCTGTTTATCGACCTCGACCGTTTCAAGCCGGTCAACGACCGATATGGTCATGACATGGGCGATTCGTTGTTGCGCAAGGTGGCGGAGCGTTTGCGCGGCTGCCTCCGCGACATCGACACTCCCGCGCGCATCGGCGGCGACGAGTTCGTCGTCCTGCTCAATCAGGTCAAGGACGAGGCGGATGCAAGAACCGTCGCTGACAAGGCTGCTGCCGCGATGGCCGAACCGTTCCTCGTCAACGAGACGATTCTCACCATTTCCTCGAGCATCGGGATTTCGGTCTTTCCCGATCATGGCGAAAGCGTGACTGAACTCCTGACCCATGCGGATCGGGAAATGTATCGCCGCAAGGGTAGGAATTAACAAACAGCGCCGAACGCTAATCCGCTCCATTTATCGTGGGGGCATGGCCCTCGCTATGGATTGGCTGTCTCGCTCTCCTCGGAACGCGGGCCACATTTGCCTGGGTAATCCCCCCTGAAAATAAGGGGTTGGGACGTAGAACTTTCTCGGTCTTGTGTCCGCTGGACCCTATCGTCTGGCGTCATCCCTTAGCGACTGACCCGCTGCGACCGGTCATTGAGGGCGAGGGCGTTGGCCGTCCAGATCGCGTCTTCGACCGTTGCGGCGGTGACGTCGAACCATGTCGCATGGATCGTTTCGCCGGGAGCAGTGGCGGCCTCGGCGACGGCGCGGATGTCGTCGCGGGTCGGGGCGTGGATGCCGAGATCGTCGAGGCAGACCGGCAGCCCGACCGACCGACAGAATTCCAGAACCTGTTGAAATTGTTCGGCCGGACGGCCTTCCATCACCAGTTGGACCAGAGTTCCGAAGGCGACTTTCTGACCATGAAGCCGGTCGTGTGAGCTTTTAAGGACGGTCAGACCGTTATGGATCGCGTGGGCTCCGGCCAGACCGCCGCTTTCGAAGCCGAGGCCGCTCAGTAAGGTGTTGGCTTCGACGATTGCTTCGACCGCCGGAGTCACGCAGCGGTTCGCGACCGCCAGTTTTGCCGCCAACCCGTGTTCCAGCAAGGTGTCGTAGCACAGGCGGGCCAGGGCGAGGGCGGAGCGGAGCGGGGCCTTGGCTCCGGTCAATACGTTGGGGCGGCAGCTTCGGGCGCAAGTGTCGGCTTCCCAGAAGGTGGCCAGCGCGTCGCCCATCCCCGACACCAAGGTTTCGACTGGGGCGTTTGCGATGATCCGGGTATCGACCAGAACGCAGTCGGGATTGTGCGGCAGCAATTGATAGCGCTCGAACACACCTGTTTCGGCATAAATCACCGACAGGGCAGAGCAGGGAGCGTCGGTTGCCGCGACGGTGGGCAGGACGATCACCGGCAGCTTGAGCCGGTGGGCGACGACTTTGCCGGTGTCGATGACTTTTCCGCCTCCGGCGGCGATGACGAGATCGATCCCGTTCTGCTGGGCGACGCAAACCAATCTGGCGATCTCGGACTCGCAGCACTCTCCCCCGAAGAGTTCGCGGTGGCAGGAGAGACCGCTGCCCGCCAGGGCGGCCTCGATCGGTCCACCGCAGGCGGCCAGGGCTCGCCGTCCGCTCACCAGCAGCGCCCGGGTGCCGAGGCGCGCCGCGTGGAGTCCGATTTCGGCGACGGCCCCGTCTCCCTGGATATAGCGGCGGGGTGCAAGCAACATCTGGCTCATGGCGTGCGTTCCAGTTTGACGAAGCCCGTTTCCTGGCCGGACAGCCTATGCGCCGGGGGGAAGAGCTTCAAGCCCGACCGGTGGAGGGGGAGGGCGCAAAACCGAGGCGAGGGACCGTCCTCGGCCATAATTTGTCCGCTTTTGTGGCGTTTCCTATAAAGCAGCGGAATTGGTAACGATTGAGTTCTATACTCCTCCGCGTAAGGCTGAGGTTGCCTCTAGCTCTGGGAAGACCGGTCATGAAGGTTAAATTGGTAGTTTGCGCTCTTGCCGCCGCGATGGCGGTGGCTGCGCCGCTGGAGTCGGCCCAGGCTCGCGACCGACATGGCAACGACCTCACCCTGGGGCTGCTGCTGGGAGCCGCCGCAGTCGGCACTACGGCGGCGATCATGTCCGCGCCGTCGTCCGAGGTCTATGCTGCCCCGCCGCCGGTCTATTATGCGCCGCCCCCGGTTTATTACGCCCCGCCGCCGCCGGTCTATTACGCGCCGCCGCCGCCGGTTTACTATGCGCCGCCGCCCCCGCCGGTGGTGTATTACGCCCCGCCGCCGCGTCACTATTACTACCGGGGCTATTGAGGCCAAGACGATCCCGCCCGCGCTGGGCGCGAGGCGGGATCGGTTGTGCCGGGATCAGGCGGCGGCGGAAGGCTTGCCGTCCTTGAGGTCGGCGACGACTTTCTTTCCGATGCCGAATTGCTTCCGGAAGAAGGCTTTCACCTTGCTCGGATCGAGATCGACGAGGCTTCCCCCCGATTCGTAATGGCGGACAAAGACCTGATTGACGGCATAGGTCGCCGCTCCGGCCAGAACCGGCAGCGCCACCGCGCCGGTGGTCTGACCGATGATGGGGATGAATTTCAGCAGGCTGATGACGGTGCCGCCGACGGCGACGGGGAACAATCCCCCCAGCAGCGAGGTCAGGATCGCCTTGCCGCGATCTTGCTGGAAGGGGACGCCATATTCCTGCGACAGCGAGCGGATCAGGTCGAGATTGATCGCGACGACGCCGACGACATCGACGATCGGGATCGGAACCAGACCGACGCCGAGTGCGCCGAGGATGTGATTGCGGGCGATTTTTTCGACCCGCAGCGCGCGGGCGGCACCGTCGCCGGTCGCGTCGTCCGCGACGTCCGACGGGGCAGAGGATTCGCTGGGTTTATCCGACATGACGGCAGCTCCAGACAAGAGGGCGCGCGCGACCGGCGCGGGCAGGGACCAGGGCACACTCTACCGTTAAACCGACATCGCGTCACGGGCTCGCACCGCCCGGACCTCAGCGCGGCCGGGCTTGGTCCCGCGCCTGCAACTGCAATTCGCGCAGGGCGGTCAGTTCGCCCAGCAGCAGGCGGCGGTCGTTGTCCTGGACCGCCGGAGGATCCTTGGCGTTGGGGATGTAGAGCAAGGCGCCGAGCGCGTGGCACGCCGCCAGCCGCAAGGTTTGGTTCCCGTCATCGGCCATCCGCAACAGCGTTGCGATCTCCTCCCGCGGATGGCTTTGGAAGGTGGTTTGCAGGTAGCTCGACATCAGCAGTCCGTCGCGGTGGAAATAGCGGAACAGTTCTTCATCGCGCGAGGCGATGTCGATCAGCAACGTGTCGATGAACCAGCCCAGCGAGAATTGCGAAACATTGTGGCCGGTTTCGGTCTGGCGAATAAAATCCGAGACGCTGGAGACGTCGAAGACGACCTCGAGCGTCTCTTCGTCGGAGTTCGGAGCGGGAAAGGTATTGGCGCAGGCCAGAACGGACAGCGACAGCACCGCGCCCAGAACGATCCTGGCCGCCAGCGCAGTCCGCGCGCGCGGCACCGGCGCGGCCGTGCAAGAGTCCGAGGCGAAGGTCATGAAGCGACTCGGTTCACGATGAAGGGATAGGAGTGTTCCCCTTATACGCCGGATCGACCGTATGGGGCCATCCGGTAATTCCCCTCCCCCATTATTGACGATGGGTTGATTATCAGTTGGCGCCCCATGCAATATTTTAAATTAAAGCAAGAAAAATATTTAATTCCGTCTCTTTCGGCGGGCGTGAAGCCGCCCCGGTCAGGCCGGAAAGGGAAAGGGCAGATGGGATCGTCACGGGCAATCGGCTCCGATGGCCATGCCCTTTGGCCCAGGGCTTCCGTCTCCTCTGGAAATGGCGGGCAAACCTCGCTAGAAGTAGGCACATGCACCGCTACGCCAATCCCGCCCGCTTCCTGCGTCTGGCCAAGGCGATCCTGCCGTATTCGTCGGGACTCGCCGTTCTGCTCCTCGGTTCCGGCCTGTGGTTCGCCCTGGTCGGTTCGCCCGCCGATTACCAGCAAGGCGACAGCATGAGGATCATGTACGTCCATGTGCCGTCGGCCTGGATGGGCATGGTCTGCTATGTCGCGATGGCGATCTTCAGCGCGATGGCGCTGATCTGGAAACATCCGCTGGCCGATCTGCTCGCCCGCGCCACCGCTCCGGTGGGCGCCGCCTTCACCCTGCTCTGTCTCGTCACCGGATCGCTGTGGGGCAAGCCGATGTGGGGGACGTGGTGGGTGTGGGATGCCCGGCTGACCAGCATGTTGATCCTGCTGTTCCTCTATCTGGGCTATATGGCGCTGATCGACGCCTTCGACGATCCCGAGCGGGGGTCGAAGGCCGGGGCGATCCTGGCCCTGGTCGGGGCGGTCAACATTCCTGTCATCAAATTCTCGGTTGATTGGTGGAACACCCTGCACCAGCCCGCCAGCGTGGTGAAGATGGGCGGTCCGGCGATCGACCCCAGCATGCTGTTGCCGCTGCTGCTGATGGCGTTCGGCTTCAAGGCCTATTGGGTCACCGTTCTGCTGCTGCGCGGCCGCGCCGAGATCGCCGCCCAGAAAATCCGCGTCCTGCGCCTTGCCCAGGTCCACGCTTCATCCCAAGGGGAGTGACCGACAGATGGAGTCTCTGCACGCCCTGTTCGCCATGGGAGGCTATGCCGGTTACGTCTGGCCGGCCTACGGAATTTCGGTGGTGGTGCTGACCGCCGTTCTGGCGATCTCGCTACGCCAGGTGCGCCGCCGCGAGGCCGAACTGGAGCAGCTCCAGGGCGCGCGGCGGGGGCGCCGGAACGGCGCGGCGGGAGCCGGGTCATGACCCGCAAGCAGCGACGCCTTTATTTCGTTCTGCTCGGCCTGCTGGCGCTGGGCGCCGCCGCCACCCTGGTTCTCACCGCGATCTCGGATTCGCTGGTCTATTTCTATACGCCGAGCGACCTGGTCGCGAAGCCGCAGCCCGAAGGACGGCGGATGCGGATCGGCGGGCTGGTCCAGGACCATAGCGTCATTCGCGACGGTAAAAGCGTGACCTTTGTCGTCACCGATCTGGTCCAAAGCCTGCCGGTGACCTATGCCGGGATTCTGCCCGACCTGTTCCGCGAGGGCCAGGGCGTGGTGGTCGAGGGCAAGATGGGGCCGGACGGACGCTTCCTGGCCGCCGAGGTTCTCGCCAAGCATGACGAGAAATACATGCCGAAGGACGTCGCCGATGCCCTGAAAAAATCAGGGCAGTGGAAGGAACCGAAGGCGAACTGAGCGGGGGCTTTCCCGACCGCTCCCGATGCGACGTTTCCGACGAAAGGACTAACGCCCGATGATCGCCGAAACCGGCCATTTCGCCCTGGTGCTGGCCCTGGCCGTCGCCATCGTTCAGGCGTCGGTGCCGCTGGCCGGTGCCCGGCGCGGCAAGATGGCCTGGATGGCCGTGGCCGGTCCGGCCACGATGCTGCAATTCCTCTTCATCGCCATCGCCTTCGCCGCGCTGACCCATGGCTATATCACCAGCGATTTCTCGCTGATCAACGTCGCCAGCAACAGCCACACCGAAAAGCCGATGCTCTACAAGGTCGCCGGGGTGTGGGGCAACCACGAGGGCTCGCTGCTGCTGTGGGTAACGATCCTCGCTCTGTTCGGGCTGGCGGTCACCCTGTTCGGCCGCAATCTGCCGCCGGGATTGAAAGCCCGCGCGCTGGCGGTCCAGGCAATGATCTCGATCGGCTTTCTGCTGTTCCTGCTGCTGACCTCGAATCCGTTCCAGCGGGTTGATCCGGCCCCGTTCGACGGTAACGGCCTCAATCCGATGTTGCAGGATCCCGGTCTGGCCTTCCATCCGCCGATGCTCTATCTCGGCTATGTCGGCTTCTCGATGGCCTTTTCCTTCGCCATCGCCGCGTTGCTCGAAGGTCGGGTCGATGCCGCCTGGGCGCGCTGGGTGCGGCCGTGGACGCTGGCCGCCTGGGTGCTGCTGACCGGCGGGATCGTGCTCGGCTCGTGGTGGGCCTATTACACCCTGGGCTGGGGCGGCTGGTGGTATTGGGATCCGGTCGAAAACGCTTCGTTCATGCCCTGGCTGGTCGGCACCGCTCTGCTGCATTCGGCGATCGTCGTCGAAAAGCGCGACGCGCTGAAAAGCTGGACGATTCTGCTGGCGATCATCACCTTCGGCTTCTCGCTGCTGGGAACCTTCCTGGTTCGCTCGGGGGTGCTGACCTCGGTTCATGCCTTCGCCACCGATCCGGCCCGCGGCGTGTTCATTCTGCTGCTGCTGGTGCTGGCGGTCGGCGGCTCGCTGGCGCTGTATGCCGCGCGGGCGCCCTCGATGAAGATGGGCGGGCTGTTCTCGCCGATCTCGCGCGAGGGCTCGCTGCTGTTCAACAATGTGCTGATGTCGACCGGGGCGGCGACGGTGCTGCTCGGCACTCTCTATCCCCTGATCGCCGATGCGTTCGGTCTGGGCAAGGTTTCGGTCGGTCCGCCCTTCTTCAATTCGGTGTTCCTGCCGCTGATGGTGCCGATGGTGCTGGTGATGGCGCTGGCCCCGATGATGTCGTGGAAGCGGGGCGATCTCCCTGGCGTGTTGGGGCGGCTGAAGATCGTCGCGGTGATTTCGGTGCTGGTCGCGGCGGCGACGTGGCAGATGCAGGGCGGGTCCGCCGGTCCGTGGTGGAGCGCCGCCGGTCTTGGCCTCGCCGCCTGGCTGGGCCTGGGGACGCTGGCCGATCTGGCCGACCGCATCCGTCTGTTCCAGGCGCCGGTTCAGGCGCCGTTCCGCGCCTTTGCCCTGCCGCGCTCGACCTGGGGGATGATGGTCGCCCATTTCGGTCTGGCGGTGTTCATCGTCGGCCTGACCGCGTCGTCGGCCTGGACCACGGAAAAGGTCCAGACCCAGAAGATCGGCGAGACGATCGAAATCGCCGGGTATCAGGTCACCCTGAAAGGGGTCGAGCCGGTTCCCGGCCCCAATTACATCGCCCGGCGCGGCACCTTCGAAATCGCCCGCGGCGGACGGGTGCTCTACCAGTTGCAGCCGGAGAAGCGGGCCTATCGCACCCCGCCCCGGCCGATCACCACGGCGGCGATCCGCTCGGGCATCACCGGTGACCTGTACGTCGTGATCGGCGATCCCGACGGCAAGGAGGGGGCCGAGACCGGCTATGTCACCCGGCTTTATTTCAATCCCTGCATTCCCTGGCTGTGGGCCGGCGGCCTGCTGCTGATGGTGGGCGGGCTGATCAGTCTGGCCGACCGCCGTCACCGGATCGGGGCTCCGGCCCGGGCCAGTCGTTCGGCCGTCGCGTAACGAAAGGGGCCGCCGATGCGTCGCGTTCTCTACCTGCTGCCGGTTCTGATCTTCGTCGGTCTGACCGTGCTGTTCCTTAAAGGGCTGACGATGGACCCGCGCGAGATCCCCTCGGTTCTGATCGACCGCCCCGTGCCCGAGATGGCGCTGGCTCCGCTGCCCGGCCGGGGCGCGGAGAGCGGGCTCGCGAGCGCCGATCTGAAGGGGCGGGTGTCGGTGGTCAACATCTATGGCTCGTGGTGCATCGCCTGCGTCCAGGAACACCCGACCCTGATGGCGCTGAAAAGCCGGGGCGAGGTGCCGATCCACGGCATCGACTGGCGCGACGATCCCGAGCAGGGGGCGGCGTGGCTGAAGAAGCACGGCGATCCCTATCAACGGGTCGGCAGCGATCCCGCCCCCGGCCGCGCCGCGGTCGATTTCGGCGTCACGGGCGCTCCGGAAAGCTTCATCGTCGATCGCAACGGCATCATCCGCTACAAGCATGTCGGACCGATCACCCCCGACAACTGGCGCAAGACCTTGCTGCCGATCATCCGGGAGCTGGAGAAATGAGGCACCTTGTCCTGGGCGTTCTTCTGTTGGGCCTCTGCGCGGCCTCGCCCGCTTGGGCGGTCAATCCCGACGAGATGCTGAAAGACCCGGCCAAGGAAGCCCGCGCCCGCGACCTGGGCCGCGAGTTGCGCTGCGTGGTCTGCCAGAACCAGTCGATTGACGATTCCGACGCCGATCTGGCCCGCGACCTGCGCCTGATCGTCCGTGAGCGAATCGACCTGGGTGACAGCGATAACGACGTCCGTCGCTTTCTGGTCGAGCGCTATGGCGATTACGTGCTGCTGAAGCCGCCGTTCAAATCCTCGACCCTGGTGTTGTGGCTGGGGCCGCCGGTGCTGTTGCTGGGCGCGGCGGCGACGGTCGCACTGTTCTATCGCCGCCGCCGTCGCACCACCGTTCCGCCCGCGGTCGAAGTGCCGCTCAGCCCTGAGGAACAGCGCCGTCTCGACCGGCTGCTGAAGGAGAGCGGCCAATGATCTGGATTTTGTTCGGTGGGTTGACCGCGCTGGCGATGCTGGGGCTGCTGATGCCGCTGCTGCGTCCAGCCCCCGCCGGGTCGGCGCGCTCGGCCTATGACATGGCGGTCTATCGCGATCAGCTCGACGAGATCAGCCGCGATATCGAGCGCGGATTGCTGTCGCCCGATCAGGCCGAGGCCGCCCGCACCGAGATCAAGCGGCGGATGTTGACCGCCGCCGAGGGCGGGGCCGCCGCGATTGCCGCCGAGACCGAGCGGACCGGCGGCTGGCCGTCCTGGTTGATCGCGCTGGGCCTGCCGCTGCTGGCCTTCGGCGGCTATGCCCTGCTGGGCTCGCCCAATCTGCCCGATCAGCCCTATTCCGAGCGCGCGGCCGAGATCGCCGAAATCCGCAGCCAGGTTGCGATGATCGAAACGACGGTGAAGCGGCTGGAAGAGAAGGTGAAGGCCAATCCGTCCGACGGCAAGAATTGGGCGATGCTGGCCCGGTCGCAGCGGGCGATCGGCCGGACCGAGGCGGCCAAGGACTCCTATCGCAAGGCGATTCCGTTGCTGCCCGAGGCGATCGAGCCCCGGATCGAGCTGGCCGGATTGCTGATCGAGGAAGGCCAGGGACCGGTGCCCGAGGCGGTCGATCTGCTGCGTCAGGTGCTGGCCCACGAGCCCGATCAGCCCGACGCGCTGTATTTCGTTGCCCAGGCCGAACTGGCCGCCGGTCGGCGCGATCAGGCCAAGGCGATGTTGTCGCGTCTGGCCGGTCTGCTGCCGGCCGGGTCGTCGGACCGGGTCGAGGTCGAAAAGCAACTCGACCGCTTGAAATAGTGGGGGCGGGTCCGGCGAGGGCCGGGGGCCGACCGAATCATTGGGGGACGTTTTATGCTGCAAAGCCTCGCGGGCCTTGCCGGTCTGATCCTTATTGCCATTCTTCTGTCGGAAAAGCGCAGGCAGGCTCCGATTCGTCTGATCTTGGCCGGTCTGGCCATCCAGATCGGACTGGCATTATTGCTGTTGAAAGTCCCGGCGGCGAAGGGGCTGTTCCTGGCCCTGAACGAGGCGGTCGATGCGTTGCAGGCGGCGACGCTGACCGGGACCGCGTTCGTGTTCGGCTATGTCGGCGGCGGTCCGGCTCCGTGGAGCATCGCCAATCCCAGCGCCGGGTTCGTGCTGGCCTTCCAGGCGCTGCCGATGGTGCTGGTGATGAGCGCGCTGTCGGCGCTGCTCTATCACTGGCGGATTCTGCCGCTGGTGGTGCGGACGATCTCGCGGTTGCTGGAACGCGCGCTTGGCGTCGGTGGCGCGGTCGGGGTCTCGGCCTCGGCCACCGCGTTCCTGGGGATGATCGAAGCGCCGCTGCTGATCCGTCCCTATATCGCGGCGCTGTCACGGGGCGAGTTGTTCCTGGTGATGACGACCGGGATGTCGACGATCGCCGGAACCGTGATGGTGCTGTACGCGACCTTTCTGAAAGGGGTGATCCCCGATCCGATCGGTCATCTGCTGACCGCCTCGTTGATTTCGATTCCCGCCGCGATCATGGTCGGCAAGATCATGATCCCCGACGAGGCCCGGACCGGGGCCGCCAGCCTCAGCGATGCCCACGGCTATGGCGGCGCGATGGATGCGGTGGTGCACGGCACCCTGGACGGGGTGCGGCTGCTGGTCGGGATCTGCGCGATGCTGGTGGTGCTGGTCGCCCTGGTCAGCCTCGCCAACGGGGTTTTGGCCCATCTGCCGCCGGTGTGGGGCGAGCCGCTGTCGTTGCAGCGGATGTTGGGTTGGGCGATGGCGCCGGTGGCGTGGATGATGGGGGTTCCCTCGGCCGAGATCGTCACCGCCGGAAGCCTGATGGGGACCAAGACGGTGCTGAACGAGTTGCTGGCCTATCTCCAACTGGCCCAACTGCCCGAAGGAGCCCTGTCGGAACGCTCGCGCTTGATTATGACCTATGGCCTGTGCGGCTTTGCCAATCTGGGCTCGCTCGGCATCCTGATCGCCGGGCTGTCGGTGATGGCGCCGACGCGGCGGGCCGAGATTGTTGGGTTGGGAGCGCGTTCGATCGTCTCGGGAACCCTCGCGAGTTGTATAACGGGGGCGGTGGTCGGATTGCTGCTCTGACTCCCTTCATATGGCGGACGTTTACAAGACCGGCTGAATCCTGCATCGTTCCCAGACCATGAGCCCTGGCGACGATTCGATTCAACTGCTTATCATCGAAGATAACCCCGGTGACCGGCGGTTGATTGAGATTGCTTTGGCCGATGCGATGCCGGACTGGGCGGTCAGCTCTTGTTCCTGCCTGGCCGAGGCGCTGACCCAGGCCCCGTTCGACCGCTTCGATTGTCTGCTGTCCGATCTCGGCCTGCCCGACGCCCAGGGGATCGAATCCGTCCTTGCCCTGCGGGCTCAGGCCCCCAGCAAGGCGCTGGTGGTGCTGACCGGGCTCGATGACGAGCGGGTCGCGCAGGAGGCAATCCGCGCCGGAGCCCAGGATTATATCGTCAAATCCGATGCCGGTCTGACGATGCTGCCCCGGGTGATCCGCCACGCGATCGAGCGCCAGCAATCGCAAAGCGCGCTCGAGGCGTCGCATCGGACGGCGCAGGCCCTGCTCGACGCCAGCCGCGACGTCGCGATGCTGCTCGACAGCGATGGTCGGATTCTGACCCTGAACGCGGTGGCCGAAGGCTATCTTGGCCGCCCGCTCGACCAGTTGATCGGGGTGTCGCTGTTCGATTTGCTGCCCGACAGTCTGGTCGCCCATCGCCGCGCCTATCTGGCCGAGGCGCTGAACAGCGGCGAGACGGTCGAGTTCGAGGATACCGACGGGCTGCATTGGTTCGCCAACCGCCTGCGCGCCGTCGCTGGCGAGGTGCCGGGCCAGCATCGCTGTGCCCTGTTCTCCCACGACAGCACCGCCGAGCGCGCCGCCGCCGCCAAGCTGGCCGAGGCCAAGGACGAAGCCGACGTCGCCAACCGGGCCAAGACCGAATTCATGGGGCGGATGAGCCGCGATATCCGCACCCCCTTGAACGACGTGATCGGCTTTGCCGAGATGATCTCGACCGAGATGTTGGGGCCGCTGGCCCAGCCCGGCTATCGCGATTACGCCGAGACGATCTATCGCTCCGGCTCGCAGATTTTGAAACTGATCGACCGTATCACCGACGTTTCGATGCTGGAAACCGCGCTGTTGAAAGATCAGGCGTCGTACCGCGATCTGGTCGAACTGTCGCCCGATCTGATCTGCGTCTGCGTCGATGGGGTGATCCGCCGCATCAACGCCGCCGGGCTGGGGATGTTGCGGGCTCCGGCCCCGTCGTCGTGCGAGGGGCGGCGCTTTGTCGAGTTCGTCCATGTCGATTACCGGACGATGTTCGAATCCGGCCTGGACGTCTTGTGCGAGGAAGGCCACCCGATGCCGGTCAAGGTGGTCACCTTCGCCGGGCGGGTCCGCGACGTCGAATTGTCGGCGGTGCCGCTGCGGCGCGAAGGCCATACCGCCGTGCTGCTGGTCGGCCGCGATACCACCGAGGTAACGGCGGCGATGCGGGCGGTGGCGGCGCGCGAGCATCGCATCCGCGCCATCATGGACACGGTGATGGACGGGATCGTCACCATCGACGAGGAAGGCACCCTGCTGAATGCCAACCTGTCGGTCGAGCGGATCTTTGGCTATTCGCTGACCGAAGTGGTCGGCTCGCACGTCTCGCTGCTGCTGCCCGAACTGGATTCCAGCCGACTGACCGTGGCGATCCACGATTACCTGTCGCGCAGCTTCGGCGCGGTGGTGGGGGCCGAAGCGGTGGGACGGCGCAAGGACGGTACCGCTTTCCCGGTCCATATGTCGGTGTCGGAATTGCGGGTGGAAAAACGCCGCCTGTTCACCGGGACGTTGCGCGATCTGTCCGAGAACAAGCAACTGGCCCAGCGGGTCGATTATCTTGCCAACCACGACCCGCTGACCGACCTGCCCAACCGCACCGGGCTGGCCGAGCGGCTGGGACTGGCCGTCATCCGCGCCCGCGACAGTGCGCGGATGGTTGCGGTGGTGACGGTCGATCTCGACGGCTTTACCACCATCAACGATTCGCTTGGCCACGAATCCGGCAATCTGGTGCTGCGCGAGACGGCGCGGCGGCTGGCCCAGAACACCGGGCCGGACGGCACCGCCGCCCGGCTGGCCGGGGATGAATTCGCGGTGGTGCTGCCGCAATTGCGTGATGCGGGCGAGGTCTCGGCCGGGGTCGAGCGGATTCGCGAGGCGCTGAACCGTCCCTACATGATCCAGGGCAGCGAACTGACGATCGGGGCCGATATCGGTGTTTCGGTCTTTCCCCGCGATGGCGAGGACGCGTTCGACCTGCTGCGTAACGCCGAGGTAGCGCTGCATTCGGTCAAGCGGCTGGAAGATTCGCGGCTGGGCTTCTTCGATGCGGCGATGTCGTTCAAGGTGACCGAGCGGCTGACGCTTGAACGCTCGATCAAGGCGGCGCTGAAGGCCGATCAGTTCGAGCTGTTCTTCCAGCCCCAGGTCCGCCTGATCGATTTCCATCTGGTCGGAGCCGAGGCGCTGATCCGCTGGCGTCATCCCGAACTGGGCATCATCACTCCGGACAAATTCATCCCGGTCGCCGAGGAAACCGGCCTGATCGTTCCGATGGGAACCTGGGTGCTGCAAAGCGCCTGCCGCCATCTGCGACGGTGGGACGATCTTGGCATGAAGGGGCTGCGGATGGGGGTCAACATCTCGGGCCGCCAGTTCCGCGAGGAGGATCTGGCCGATCTGGTCGCCGACGCGATCGTCGAGAGCGGCGTCAATCCCGCCCAACTCGACCTCGAACTGACCGAAAGCATGTTGATGGCCGACGGCGAGGCGACGCTGAAGATTCTGCGCGCCCTGGCCCGGCTCGGCGTCACCCTGTCGATCGACGATTTCGGCACCGGCTATTCGTCGCTGGCCTATCTGAAGCGCTTCCCGGTCAATACCGTCAAGATTGATCGCACCTTCGTCAGCGATCTCGACCAGGACAAGGACGGGCGCGCCATCGCCAACGCGATCATCTCGCTGGCCCATTCCCTGGGGATGAAGACGATCGCCGAGGGGGTTGAGACCGAGGCCCAGGCAGCGATGCTGGCCAGCCATGGCTGCAACGAAATTCAGGGATATCTGATTGAGCGGCCGCTTCCGGCTGCTGAATTTAGCGCCTTCGTCGCCCGCTATGGCGCAAATGGCGGGCGGGGATCGGTCGGGTCGCGGCTATCCCTGGTGCAGGAGGGGGGGTGACCATGCCGGGGACCATCGTCATCGTCGAAGATAATGCGATGAATATGAAGTTGCTGGAGCAGGCGCTGGGGATCGCGGGCTTTCGCACCGTCAAATCGATGGATGGCGACGGGCTGGTCGATCTCGCCTCGACGGCAGAGGCCAATCTGATTTTGATGGATATCCAGTTGCCCAAGCATTCGGGGGTCGATCTGCTGAAGCAATTGCGTGCCGACGATCGCACCCGGACGGTGCCGGTGGTCGCGGTGACCGCCTTTGCCGATCCGGATTCGATCGCGGGATTCCTCGACGAAGGCTTCGATCAGGTCATCACCAAACCGGTCTCGATCCGGAAATTGCTAGACGAAGTTTCCCGCTATTGCGGCGGCGACGCGACCGCGTAGGACGACGGTCTTTCGAGACCTCAGATCCAGCGTTTGTCGGCGGTGAAATCGACCGTCAGCCAGTGGCCGGGGAGAGCGCCGCCCAGTTCGTCGGCGATTTCCTGGCGGATCGCATCCAGCTCGGCAAAGCTGCGCGTCATCTCGCCCGAAGGGGCAACCAGCCCGATCTCGATGAAATTGACCCGGCCCGCTTTCATGACGTGGCTTTCGAACGCGGCGAAGCCATGGCGTTCCGCGATGATTCGGGCGGCCTCGCGCACGGTGCGGTCCAGTTCGGCCGGGGCGATCAGCAAGATCTCGCCGGTGGCCCGCCAGACCGTTTGCAACGGGATCGGCAGCAGGCAGCCCGCCAGCAGGGTCAGGATGAAGGGATCGACATAGGGGGCGAGATAGGCGTATTCCGCCTCGACCAGCAGGTTGCAGACGACGAAGCTGATACAGACGCCCAGGCTGATGACGCCGCCCAGCAGCCAGGCCCGCGCGTCGATCCGCAGCAATTCCGACTCGATATGGGCCGAGCGGATATGGATGAACGCCGACATCGTCAGACAGATGACCCCGCCGATCCCGGTAAAGACCGCGCCCGGTCCGAAATCGACGATGCGGCCCCCCGACAGCATCCCGTTCAGTCCCTCCAGCACGGCATAGACGCAGGCGGTGGCCAGCACCAGCCCGTTGACCAGCGCCACCAGAGGTTCCAGGTGCCAGTAGCCGTATTGGAACAGACGGTCGTCGCCGCGCGCGATCAGGCGCGAAACGCCCAGCGCGGCCAGAGTCATTACCGAATCGATCAGGGTGTAGAACGCGTCGAACATGACGGTTCGCGATTGGATGATCAGCCCGAAGACGACACCGGCGATGGCGGTGAGGACGGTGACGGCAATCGAAATGGCAAGAAGCTTCTGTTCCTGCTTGGTCGAGGTCTGGGACATGATTGATACGCGGTTGCTTTGACGAATCTCGGCTTTGGAGCGATCCCGAACGGGACGGATCAGGCCTTTTGCCCGTCGTCGGCATCGGCCTCCGGCGTCCACAAAAGGTGGAGCAGGATAACAGATGGCGACGAAGGGTCAAAGCGGCGCAACGCAAAGCTGCGTCTGGCGAAGATCGCTATAGATCGCGTCGCCGCCGGTCAGGCGGCGCGCGAGGCGGGAGATTCGGTCAGCAAGGCATAGAGAGCGTCGGCATTGTCGGTACCGCGCAGCTTTTCGCAGACGGCACGATCGCGCAGCAGACGCGAGACGCGGGCCAGGGCTTTCAAATGATCGGCCCCCGCCGATTCCGGGGCCAGCAGCAGAAAGATCAGATCGACCGGCTGTTCGTCGATCGAATCGAACTGGATCGGCCGTTCCAGCCGGGCGAACAGGCCGTAAAGCCGTTCGAGGCTGGGCAGCTTGCCATGCGGGATCGCAATCCCGTTGCCGACACCGGTGGTGCCAAGTCGTTCGCGTTCCAACAAGACGTCGAAGATCGCCCGTTCATGCAGTCCGGTGATCTCGGCCGCCCGCCGCGCCAAATCCTGCAGCGCCTGTTTTTTGGACGTGGCGCGCAAGTTTGAAATAACGGCTGACGGAGTGATCAGGTCGGTGATTTCCATGAATCCACCTATTCAGCGGGACTCGAATCCCAGCGGGCACCCCAGGCATAGGCCGGACGCGGGACGATCCCAACGGTCAGCACACAGCCCCGCCCCCACGAGTTCCCTGGGGAGGGGCGGAAAATAGTTCCCCCTTGCGTCCGAGTCAAGCGGACTGCCGCCCGGTCACATTCCCAGCGATTTTTCGCGCCGCCGTTGGACCGAGGAGGCAATGTTCATTGCCTCCCGATACTTTGCCACCGTTCGGCGGGCAATGTCGATGCTTTCCGCTTTTAGAATCTCGACGATTCGTTCGTCGGACAGCACATCCTTCCCTTCGGCGTCGATCAGTCCCTTGATCCGGTGGCGCACCGCCTCGGCGGAGTGGGCGTCGCCGCCGTCGGCGGAATTGATCGATTGGGTGAAGAAGTACTTCATCTCGAAGATACCGCGCGGTGTCGCGATATATTTGTTCGAGGTAACCCGGCTGACCGTGCTTTCGTGCATCGAGATCGCGGTGGCGATGTCGCGTAGCACCAGCGGGCGGAGATGGCTGACGCCCAGGCGGAAAAAGGCGTCTTGCTGCCGCACCAGCTCGGTTGCAACCTTCAGAATCGTGGTCGCGCGCTGGTGCAGCGACTTGACCAGCCAATTGGCCGACTGGAATCGCTCGCTGATATAGGTCTTGTCGTCCTTGCCGCGGGCGCTGGCGGCGATCTTGGTGTAGTAGCGGGTGTTGACCAGCACGCGGGGGAGGGTGTCGGCGTTGAGCTCGACCAGCCAGCCGCCGTCCTGGGCGCGGCGCATCAGGACGTCGGGGATCACCAGCGGGGCGACGACATGATCGAAGCGCAGCGCCGGCTTGGGGTCGAGCGCCTTGATCTCACCGATCATCTCGGCCAGATCCTCGGCATCGACCCCGCAAACCCGCATCAGGCCGGGCAGGTCGCGCCGGGCCAGCAGATCGAGATGGTCGAGCATCGCCGCCATTGCCGGGTCGAGCCGGTTGCGCTCGGCCAATTGCAGGGCCAGGCATTCCTTTAAGGAGCGGGCGAACACCCCGACCGGGTCCAGCGTCTGGACCCGGGCCAGCACCGCCTCGACCCGGGCCAGCGGGCAGCCCAGCCGCAGGGCCAGTTCGTCCAGCGTTCCGATCAGATAGCCCGCTCCGTCCAGCATCTCGATCAGATGCAGCGCGATCAGTCGGTCGCCCGGCTCGGTGACATCGACGTTGATCTGGGCGACAAGGTGGTCGCGCAGGGTGATTTCGCCCGCCGACACCTGATCGAGCCCGTTGCCGTCATCCTCGAAATCGGTCCGGCCGCCGTTGCCGCTGCCGCTCCACTGGCCATAGCCCTCCATCCCGACCGAATCCGCCGCGCTGTCGTTGTTGAAGACGTTATCGACATCGACATCCATCCCCTCGGTGGCGGCGGCAGGGGTCATGCCGTCGAGGATCGGGGCCTCGGGCGGGGCGGAATCCAGCACCGGCAGGTCGGTCGCGTCGGCGCGGGGTTCGGCCGCAACCGACTCGATCGGACGGTCGGCCTCCTCGCGCTCCAGCAGCGGGTTGCGTTCGAGTTCCTGGTCGATGAAGGCGGTCAGCTCAAGGCTGGACAATTGCAGCAGCTTGATCGCCTGCTGCAATTGCGGCGTCATCACCAGCGACTGGCTTTGACGGAGGTCGAGGCGGGGACCGAGGGCCATCGGGTCTGTCCCCTTTACAGGCTGAAATGCTCGCCCAGATAGACCCGGCGCACACCTTCGTGAGCGACGATCTCGGCGGGGTTGCCTTCCATCATCACCGACCCGTCATGCAGAATGTAGGCGCGGTCGATGATGTCCAGCGTCTCGCGCACATTGTGGTCGGTGATCAGCACGCCGATGCCGCGGTCCTTCAGATGCGACACCAGATCGCGGATGTCGGCCACCGCGATCGGGTCGATACCGGCCAGCGGTTCGTCGAGCAAGATGAAGTGCGGACGACCGGCCAGGGCACGGGCGATCTCGACGCGGCGGCGCTCGCCGCCCGACAGCGCCATCGCCTGGGCGTGGCGAAGGTGGGAGACCGAGAATTCCGACAGCAGGCTTTCCAGATCGTGCTCGCGCCGCTCGCGGTCGGGCTCGACCACCTCCAGCACCGCCATGATGTTGCCCTCGACGGTCAGGCCGCGAAAGATCGACGCTTCCTGGGGCAGATAGCCGATGCCCAGCCGGGCGCGGCGATACATCGGCAGCGCGGTGATGTCGTGATCGTCGAGCAGGATCGCGCCCTCGTCCGGGGCGATCAGGCCGGTGATGCAATAAAAGCAGGTGGTCTTGCCCGCGCCGTTGGGGCCGAGCAGGCCGACCGCCTCGCCCCGCTGCACGCTGATCGAGACGTTGCGCAGCACCGAGCGGCGCTTGAACCGCTTGCCCAGGCCGCGCGCGACCAGACCGCCCGCGGAGAGATTGCGGGCGACGGGGACGTCCGGCGACAGCGGCTCGGACGGAACCGTGATTTCAGGATCGGTGTCGGGTGCGGTGTGCATCAGCGGTTGCCAAAGTCCTCGTTGGAGGGAACCCGGCCGGAAAAGCCCGACCGCCCCTGTTCGTCCTGCTTCTTCGGAGTGAACACGCCCTGAACCCGCGGGCTGGAGCCGTTGGCTCCCGGCGGGGCGGGGAACAGTTTGCTGATCCCGGTCTTCAGATTGACATAGGCCCAGCCGCCTTCCAACTGGTTGCCGCCCTCGCGGACGATCTTGACCGCGCCCGACACGGTGGCGATTTCGGTGACGGCGTCGTAATCGCCGCGATCGCCGGTGACGGTCTCGGTGGCGGTGGTGAGGCGGACATGACCATAGGCGTCGGCGCGCTGCAAATCCAGGTTCTCACCGCTGCTCTTTGCCGCGCCGTCGCTGCTTTTGGCCGGGGCGGCGGGGCGAGCCGCGGTTGATCCGGCGGCCCTGTCCTTGAAATGGGCGGTGATGACGTCGGCCTTCAGCGTGCGCGGGCCACGGGTGGCGACGGCGTCGCCGCGCAACACCGCCATCTTCTGCGTCTCCCAATATTCCAGGCTGTCGGTGGCCTGGAACTGATCGGTGGCGGTGACCAGACGGGCGGGCGCGCCTTTCAGCACGAACACCGCCTTGTCGAGGTCATAGATCGCCTTGGTCCCGGTCGCGGTGTCGGTGGGCGAGCGGATCGTCACCGTTCCGTCGGCGTCAAGCCGCCAGATCTCGTCGCCCTTGCCGTTGATCTGGCGGTAATAGGCGGTCAGCTGGTCGGCATCGACCGTCATCGTCCCACGGGTGGCGCGGGCGTTGCCGGTGGCGATGACGCGAAGGTCTTCAGAATGCCACTCGATACCGTTATCGGCGAAGACCTGCAATTGCTGGTCGCCGCCGCCCTGGGACATGCCGAAGCCCTGGGCGGCGGCGGGAGCGGCGGCCGACAGCAGGGCCATGGCCAGGAGGGGGAGGACGCGGAGCGCGGGACTCATCGGGGCGGGGCTCCCTGGGGCTGGGTCTTTCCGGCTTTGCCGGTCTTGCTGGCAGAGGGTCCGACGCTCCGCAACGACATTCTGCTCTTGCCGGTGAAGGTCAGGGTGCGCCCCTTGTCGGTGATGTCGAACCCGGCGGCGTCGATCCGCCCTTGCGGGCCGTTGCCGGTGACTGGGTCGTCGCCGTGGGCGGAGGACCGGGCGAGGTCGATCAGGGCCGAGTTGGTGTGCATCTCGGTTCCAGAATCGTGGTAGAGGTTGACGTTGCCGGTCAGCAGAAGGGTGTTGTTCGCCTTCTGATACAGACCGGAATCCGCCTCGATCACGACGTTGGCGCCGCTCGACGTGGTGAAGTCGGCCTTGGGATTGTCGAGGTGGACGATGTCGCTGCGGCCGTTTTCCTGGGTTGCCAGGTCGGCGCTGACGGCATAGGGGCGATTGCTCTCGTTGATGCCGAAATAGCGCGGGTTCTGCATGGCCAGGGTCTCGACCTCCTTCGACGGCAGCCGGGCGAACCCGATCTGGAAACCGCTTTCCTCCATCGTCAACTTGGGCCACGCCACCAGCAGCGCCAGCAGAACCACGGTCAGCGACGGCAGCACGATCTTCATGATCCCGACAAAGCGGGAATAGCGGGCAAACGGACCGGTGCGCGGCGGGCGCAGCCGTCGGCGCAGCCGTCGGGCGGCTTCGCCCGGGTCGATCACGCCAAACCTGCCCGCAGACAATCGTGAACGTGTAGAACCCCGACCGGGTGCCCGGCCTCGTCCACCGCGAACAGGCTGGTGATCGCCTTGGCGTTCATGATTCCCAACGCCTCGGCGGCCAGCAGGGTCGGCGGGACCGTCTTGGGGGTGGCGTTCATCACCTCGGCGGCGGACAGCGACAGCAGGTCGCCCCGCATGTGGCGGCGCAAATCGCCATCGGTGACGATGCCGACCAGCCGACCGTCGGGATCGACGATGCCGGCGCAGCCCAGGCTCTTTTTCGTCATCACCAGCAGCACTTCGCTCATCGGGGCGGCGGGGGCGGCCAGCGGCAGGGCTTCGCCGCCATGCATCAGGTCCGAAACCCGCAACAGGCGGCGGCCCAACTGACCGCCGGGATGGAACAGGCGAAAATCGGCGGGGGTAAAGCCCTTGCGCTCAAGCAGGGTGATCGCGAGCGCGTCGCCCAGCGCCAGCATCATCGTCGTCGAGGTGGTGGGAGCCAGACGGTTGGGGCAGGCTTCGGGGTGATCGGGCAGCACCAGCGCCACGGTGGAGGCCAAGGCCAGGGTGCTGTTGGCTCCCGAGGTGATCCCGACCAGCGGAATGTCGAAGCGGCGGCAATAGGCGATGATGTCGCCCAGTTCCGGCGTCTCGCCCGAATTGGACAACGCCACCACCGCATCGTCGCGGGTGACCATGCCCAGGTCGCCGTGGCTGGCCTCGGCGGGGTGGACGTAAAAGGACGGGCAGCCGGTCGAGGCCAGCGTCGCCGAAATCTTGCGGGCGATATGGCCGCTTTTGCCCATTCCGGTGACCACCACCCGACCCGATGCCCGCTCCAGCGCCTCGATCGCGGCGTCGAAGGGATGGCCCAGGCTGGCGGCCAGAACGCCCAAAGCTTCTGCCTCGGTGGTCAGCACGCGGCGGGCGATGGCGATGGAGGTGGTGGCGGCGGCGGTCATGTCAGGGTCCGATAGTCAGGGGCCGGGTCGCGCCGGACAGGCGGACCAAGGCCCCCTACTATACGAATCCGCCGGGGGACGGAAAGGCAAAACGCGAATCTGGTCCGTTTCCTGCATTCCCCGAGGGTACGGCGACAGGACGGTCGAGACCCGATCCCGATGAGTGGACCTCGTCGAGATTGGGGGGAGGCCGCGGTGCCGACGGCGATTGTCGCGGTGCTACACCTCGGTATGGTTTGACTGTCTCGGTCTCCCCGGCAAGCAGCGAGGCCGTCATCGTCACCTCGGCCCCCCGGTCGGCCGGTCATTGAGTCCGGTCTGTTTGCCGTGTGATATCGGCCTTGCCTGCGCCTCGTCATGGATATATCATTTTCCAATATAAGGAAATGAGGCTAGCATCCCTCCCATGCTTGAGACCTTCGAAACTGTCGCCAGAGCCGTTGCCGACCCCACCCGCATCCGTATCTTGAAGCTGCTGGAAAGCGGCGAATTGTGCGTCTGCCAGATCACCACGGTGTTGGATCTGGCGCCTGCCACCGTGTCCAAACATCTGGCGGTGTTGAAGATCGCCGGGCTGCTCCAGCAGCGACGCGACGGCAAGTGGGTGTATTACCGGCGGGCCGAACGCGATCTCAATCCGTATGCGCAGGCTTTCCTCGGACTGGTCCGGGGGGCGCTGAAAGACGATCCGACCGTGGCCGGGGATGCCCATGTACTGGCCCAGGTCACCGCCGCTCCGCTGGCGTTGGTCTGCGATCAGGGCCGCGCGGCGCTTGATCCGAGGCCTCAAGCCCCTGTGACCACAGTCTGCCGAGGGGGACCGCGATGACCGACAAACTCTATTCCGTCTTGTTTTTGTGCACCGGCAATTCGGCGCGTAGCATCATGGCCGAAAGCATCCTGAACCGCGAAGGCCGCGGCCGCTTCCGGGCCTTCAGCGCCGGGTCTCATCCCAAGGGTCACGTCGATCCGCTGGTGTTGAGCCTGCTGGCCAAGACCAACTACCCGACCGATGGCTTGCGCTCGAAATCCTGGGACGAGTTTGCCGCTCCTGGCGCTCCCGATCTCGATTTCGTCTTCACCGTCTGCGACAACGCCGCAGGCGAGGTTTGTCCGGCCTGGCCGGGACAACCCATCACCGCCCATTGGGGCATGCCCGATCCCGTCGGTTCCACCGGGTCCGACGTCGAAAAGGCGGCGTTATGCGTCGAAGTGATGCGGATGCTGAATAACCGGATCGGCTTGTTCACGGCTCTGCCGATCTCCTCTCTTGACCGACTGTCCATGCAAAACCGCCTCGATGCCATTGGCCAGAGCAACGCTTGAGACTGGAGGATCCGATCTCGATGACCGACACAATCACCAATGTCTTGGTTCTCTGCACCGGTAATTCCGCCCGATCGGTGCTGGCCGAGGTTCTGATCAACGCGCTGGGGGAGGGGAAATGGCGGGCCTATAGCGCCGGGAGCCATCCCGCCGGGGCGGTCAATCCGCTGACGCTGGCGGTGCTGGCGGAACACGGCCATGCGGTCGAGGGCTTGCGCTCGAAATCATGGGACGAGTTCGCTGTGCCCTCCGCGCCCCCCATGGATCTGGTTATCACCGTCTGCGACAACGCGGCGGGCGAGATGTGCCCGATTTGGCCGGGCCATCCGTCGAAGCTTCATGTCGGCTTCCCCGATCCGGCGGCGGCCACCGGCAGCGAGGCCGAGCGGCTGGCGGTCTTCCGCGACATCTATCGCCAGATCGAAGCGAAGATCCGCCGCCTGATCGCGCTGGGGCCGGAACGGGCGGCGGAGGTCTGACGCGATGACGATGTTCGAACGCTATCTGACCCTGTGGGTCGGCCTCTGCATCGTCGTCGGGGTGGCGCTGGGCCATTTTGTCCCCGCGCCGTTCCACGCCATCGGCGGGTGGGAGGTGGCCCAGGTCAATCTGCCGGTCGCCGGGCTGATCTGGCTGATGATTATTCCGATGTTGCTGAAGATTGATTTCGCCGCACTGGGTCAGGTGCGCGAGCAATGGCGCGGCATCGGCGTCACGCTGTTGATCAATTGGGCGGTCAAGCCGTTCTCGATGGCGCTGTTGGGCTGGGTCTTCATCAGCACCCTGTTCCGCCCCTGGCTGCCGGCCGAGCAGATCGACAGCTACATCGCCGGGTTGATCCTGCTCGCCGCAGCACCCTGCACTGCGATGGTGTTCGTGTGGTCGACCCTGTGCAAAGGCGAGCCGCATTTTACTCTGTCCCAGGTGGCGCTGAACGATCTGATCATGGTGGTGGCCTTCGCGCCGCTGGTCGGGCTGCTGCTGGGTCTGTCGGCGATCTCTGTGCCGTGGGACACCCTGCTGCTCTCGGTCGGGCTCTATATCGTCGTGCCGGTGATCGTGGCCCAGGTTTGGCGGCGGGCGTTGCTGGCGCGCGGGCCGGACGCCTTGGCGGTCACCTTGGCCCGGCTTGGGCCGCTGTCGCTGACGGCGCTGCTGGCGACTTTGGTGCTGCTGTTCGGCTTCCAGGGCGAGCAGATCATCGCCCAGCCGCTGGTGATTGGGCTGCTGGCGGTGCCGATCACCATTCAGGTCTATTTCAATTCCGGTCTCGCTTATCTGCTCAACCGCCGCTTCGGCGTGCCCCATTGCGTCGCCGGGCCGTCGGCGTTGATCGGGGCCAGCAATTTCTTCGAACTGGCCGTCGCCGCCGCGATCTCGTTGTTCGGCTTCGATTCGGGCGCAGCGCTGGCCACCGTCGTCGGTGTGCTGATCGAGGTGCCGGTGATGCTGTCGGTAGTCAAAATCGTCAACGCCAGCAAGGGCTGGTACGAAGCGAAGGCATAAGGCGATGTTCGACCTGTTCACCTGGTTGGCGGATTGGTCGGCTTATCACCTGCTCGGTCTCGAGCAGGGCAGCCGACTGGCAGAAGCGGTTCATTTCTTCGTCGAGGACACCGCCAAGATCTTCGTGCTGCTGGTGGCGATCGTCTTCGTGATGGGATTGTTCCGCACCCTGCTGTCGCCCGAGAAAGTCCGGGGATATATCGAGGGGCGGTCGCGCGGAATGGCCTATCTGCTGGCGGTGACGCTGGGCGCGGTGACGCCGTTCTGTTCCTGCTCGTCGGTGCCGCTGTTCATCGGCTTTCTCGAAGCGGGGATTCCGCTTGGAGTCACCATGGCCTTCCTGATCACCTCGCCCTTGGTCAACGAGGTCGCGGTGGTGATCCTCGCTTCAATCATGGGGTGGGAGATGACGGCGGTCTATGTCGCCGCCGGACTGGGTGTCGGGCTGATCGGCGGCATCCTGATCGACCGCCTGCACCTGGAGCGCCATGTCGAGGATTATGTCTGGAAAATCCGGATGGGCGCGCTGGCCGAGATCGAGGCCGACAGTTCGCTGGGCGGCCGGGTGCGCTATGCCTGGGGCGAGGTCACCGACATTGTCGGGCGACTCTGGCTCTATGTCGTGATCGGCATCGCGATCGGTGCCGCCTTGCATGGCTATGTCCCCGAGGAGCTGTTCGCCCGCTATGCCGGAGCCGATAACCCGTTCGCGGTACCGGTGGCGGTGCTGCTCGGGCTGCCGCTCTATTCCAACGCCACCGGGATCATCCCCGTTGCCGAGGCGCTGATCGCCAAGGGCGTTCCGATCGGCACGGTGATCGCCTTCATGATGAGCGTGGTCGGCCTGTCGGTTCCCGAATTCATCATGCTGCGCAAGGTGCTGAAGCCGCCGATGCTGGTGTTCTTCGGCGTATTCCTGACCGTGGCCTTCATTGTGGTGGGAGTGTTGCTGAACGCGCTGTTCGGCTGAAATGAGGAGAGGTGTCATGAAGTCGATCAAGGTTCTCGGCTCGGGCTGCAAGACCTGCGTCAACACCGCCAAGCTGATCGAGGACAAGGCCCAGGCTTTGGGCATTGCGGTCGAGATCGAGAAGGTCACCGACATGGCCGCGATCGTCGGCTATGGGGTGATGAGCACCCCGGGCGTGGTGGTCGATGGAAGGGTGGTCCATGCTGGCGGCATGCCCAAGCCGGACGCGGTCGAATCCTGGCTGAAACCATAGAGCCGGGATGGCTCAAGATCTGGCGTGTCGCCAGACCTTGAGCCATCGTCAGGGCTTTAGCTGGCCTTGATTTCCTTGCGGACGGTGGTCCGCATATCTTCGAGGAATTTCAGCAATTCCGAGCGGAGTTCCTCGCTGGACGTCGCCAAGGTCCGGGTGCTGTCGAGAACCTGGCTTGAAGCGGTGCCGGTTTCGGTGGCGGCCTGACTGACCCCGGTGATCGCGGCGGCGACGTCGTTGGTTCCCTGCGCCGCCTGCTGGACGTTGCGGGCGATTTCGGCGGTCGCCGCCGATTGCTGTTCGACGGCGGCGGCAATTGCGGCGGCGATGGTGTTGATCTCGTCGATCCGGGTGACGATGGCGCCGATCGCTGCGACCGCCTGCTGGGTCGAGGTCTGAACCGCGCTGATCTGGCTGCCGATTTCATCGGTCGCCCGCGCCGTCTGGTTGGCGAGGTTCTTGACCTCGCCCGCGACGACGGCAAAGCCCTTGCCCGCCTCACCGGCCCTGGCCGCCTCGATCGTCGCGTTCAGGGCCAGCAGGTTGGTCTGCGAGGCGATGTCGTTGATCAGATTGACCACTTCGCCGATCCGGCCCGACGCTTCGGCCAGTCCGCGGACGGTGGCGTTGGTCTCTTTGGCCTCGTCGGCGGCCACCGAGGACAGGCGGCTCGATTGTTCGACCTGACGCCCGATCTCGCGGATCGAAGCCGACAATTCCTCGGCGGCGCTGGCGACGCTTTCGACATTGCTGGTCGCCTGCAGGGTCGCCGAGGCGACCGTGGTGACCCGTTCCTGCGAATTCTCGGCGGTTCCGGCCAGGGTGCGGGCGGTGCGCTCAAGCCCGGAATGGGCCGCCTCGACGTTCGACAGAACCGAATCGGCGCGGCTTTGGAAGGCCCGCATCAACTCGCCCACCGCCTTGCTGCGCCACTCGCTGGTGGCGAGGCGGTCGCGGTCGCTCTGCTCGATCTCCTTGCGCTCGATCGCGTTCTGGCGGAACACCAGGACCGCCTTGGCGATATGGCCGATTTCGTCGTTGCGGTCGTGGTTGGGGATGTCGATGTCGGTGTCGCCCCGGGTCAACCGATCGACCGCGTCGCTGAGCGCCGACAGCGGGCGGGTCACCAGCCGCGAGACGATCAGATAGAGGACCAGCAGCCCGGCGATGGTCAGGCCGGCCCCCAGCAACACCAGTTCGAGGGTGATCGTCTCCATCAGCGACTGCATGCCGCTTTTCGACGTCTGCATCGCGTTGAGGTTGGCGGTAACCCGCTGCTCGATCGCTTCGCCGAACGCCAGCCGCGCCGTGCGGCCGTCGCTCATCCACACTTTCGATCCGCCCTCGCGGTCGCCCGCCAGGATCATCCCCATTGCCCGCTGGGTGGCGGCTTGGTACGTCGCCAGCTTGGTGCGCAAATCCTCGACGGCGGCGCGCCGTTCCGGCGTGCTTGCCATTGCCGCCCCGGTCTCCAATTTTTTCGCGACCTGGGCGATGCTGGTCTCATAGCGACCCTGGACCATCTTCATGTCGGCTTCGTTGTCCTGAAGCAAGATCGACAGCGCCGCGACGGTGGCGTTGTTGACCTCCGCCTTCATGTCCAGCGTGATCAACAGGCGTTTGACATCGGTGTCAATGATATCGACGGCGCTCTGATTCAGAGTTTTCAATCCATGAAAGCTGATCGCAATCGTCGCGGCGATTGTCGCGATGACAAGAACCATCGGAAGAAGAATCTTGCCAAACACGCTTAGATTCAGGAGCCATCGTTTCATCGTGATTTCTCGCATCAAGGCCGTTAGTCGAAAAAGGATTTGGCACCGATCGCCAGGTCCTAGGCATGTCAGCCGTATCATTGAACGTGTCACAAGGATCAGGACAAGCGATGCCCCGATCCTTAAGCACCCAAACGGTGACAGGACTCGGTGTCCTGCCCCTTCGGGCTGCCAATGACCCGGTAGGTTCATTATATTTTCAGGAAATTCTCGCATTGAAACTGCATCGAATTGGCGCAGTCTGCAAGGCGTCACATGGCATAGTGGCTATGTCATGCGCGCAAGGGTATACATCGCCAAGAGGAATAGTGCCCCTGCTTTGCGATCGGCCCAGGTTGAACACGAATAGAGCGAAGCTATCCGTAAAATTTTATTAAAAACCGGTCTCGAGCTGCTGCGATGCCGCCAGTTCTATTGGCTGGCCCACAGAATCCGCGCCAGCCAGGAAACCTCTTCGGTCGCAAGGACGCGGCCGGGATGGGCGGGGTTGATCGAGGCCAGTTCGATTCGCTTCGCGGTCAGGCGTGCCAGTTGCTTGACCATCACCTCGCCTTCGGTGGTGCGCAGCACCACCCGGTCGCCGCGGCGGACGCTGGCCGAGGGGGAGACGATGACGACGTCGCCGTCGCGAAACAGCGGTTCCATCGAATCGCCGCTGATCTCCAGCGCGTAGGCGTGAGGGTCGCCGATCTCCGGGAACGGAATTTCATCCCATCCACCGCCCAAGGGATAGCCCGCATCGTCGAAGAATCCGCGGTCTCCCGCCTGGGCAAATCCGATCAGCGGGATCGTCGGGGCCGGACGGGCGGTGGTGGCACCATTTTCGATATAGCCGAGAAAACGGCTGAGGTTGGCCCCTGTCGCATCAAGGACTTTGGCGACACTTTCGGTCGAGGGCCAGCGCGCCTTGCCCTCGCGGGTGATCCGTTTGCTTTTATTGAAAGTAGTGGGATCGAGGCCGGCCTTGCGCGCAAGGGCTGACGCCGTCAACCCGCTGTCGCGCGCCAAAGCATCAATTGCCGCCCAGATGTCGCTGTGTTTCAGCATGGGAAGATTGTCTCGCAGTTCGATTGATTTCGCACCAGGAATAAATACCCGAATCCGCTTGACGCGTACCGTCTTTGGTGCCACACGGTATATGGTTTGTTCTCGATGCGGAGGAGTCATATGGCACGAGACAAGTATGCTGGCTGCGTTCTCCACGATCAGCCGGCCGAGGTGTTTGCAACCACAGAGGAGGCGTGGCTGTGGTTCGTCCGCTGCCAGTCGGCCCGCGACGAGGGGGCGCGATTCGGAGCGGGGCGGGGCGAGGTCGCCCGGCCCTGCGAGCCCGACGATATCGCCCGCGAGGTGGGGCGGCTCTATCGCGGGCGCATTCTTCGTCCCGCCCATCTGAAGGTTCTCGACCGGTTTGGCCGTCGGCTGGCCCCGCCCGATCCGTGGGCCGGGGACAGTCCGGCCGAGGCGCGTTTGTGGGAGGAAGCGTTGGATCGTCTGGCCACGCCGCTGAAGCGAAAGGGGATCGTGTCATGAGCCTGGCCGATGAAAATGAAGGAAAACAGCCGTTTTCTGGTCGGGCTCTGGTGGTGTTTTCCGGTCAGGCCGATCTGCTCTGGCTGCGATTGTTGCGGCCGGGCTTTCGCCATTGCTTTGTCGTGCTGGGATCGCCGGGCGGCTGGATCAGCCTGAACCCGATGGCGCATCGCACCGACTTGACCGTGCTGTCGGTGCCGCCCGATTTCGATCTGGCCGGGTGGTATCGCGCCCAGGGATTGACCGTGGTGGAGACGCTCCCGCATCTGCCGCCCCGGCGTCAGGCCCCCTGGCGGCCCTATAGCTGCGTCGAGGCGGTCAAGCGGGTCTTGGGAATTCATGACGGATTCGTGCTGACGCCTTGGCAATTGTTCCGTTATCTCAAAATTAAAGGAAAAAAATCATTGACAGGTGGGGCCGCGTGGCGTGATGATCTTCCCATCAACACCACATTTGCGCCCAAAACCGACCGGAGCTTCGCTGCGGCGGTTTTTTTTGCGCCCAAAACAGAACAAAACAAGATCACACGCCTTGGAAAGGAAAGCGCCATGGGTGGTTTTTTTGCTCCTTCGTCCTCGTCCAGCCCGGCCCCGGTGGTGGTCGCCGCCACCACCGCCGCCGACACCAGTGCCGATGACGCCGCCAAGACCCGGCAGGAGACGGTCGAGCGCAATCGTCGCGGCTTGTACGGCACCATCGCCACCTCGGAGACCGGGCTGCTGAAGCCCCGTGTCCAGGGTGGAAAATCCTTGTTGGGAGAGTGAGGATGACCCGTCGTTCCTCTCGCTCCGAGGATGAGGCGGCGCGGGGCGAGCATCTGCTCGGCCCCGATGCCGACGATCCTTCAATTCTGCTCGGCCGGTTCCGCAAGGCCAAGCAACGCCGCGCCGTGTGGGAGTCGCATTGGCAGGAATGCTATGACTTCGCCCTGCCGCTGCGCGATGCGATCCTGACCGCCGCGGTGCCGGGCGAAAAGAAGGCCGACCGGCTGTTCGACGGCACTGCTCCCGATGCGGTCGATCAGCTGGCCGCCTCGCTGCTGTCCGAACTGACTCCGCCGTGGGCGCAATGGTTCGGTCTGACCGCCAGCGACCGGCTGGAGCCCGCCGAGCGCGACCGGGTCGCCCCGGTGCTCGACCGTATCGGTACGGTTTTGCAATCGCATTTCGACCGCTCGAATTTCGCGATCGAGATGCATCAATGTTATCTCGACGTCGTCACCGGCGGCACCGCCTCGCTGCTGTTCGAGGAGGCGGCTCCGGGCGAGTCCTCGGCCTTTCGCTTCACCGCCGTGCCGCTTGGTCAGGTCGTGCTGGAAGAAGGACCGGAAGGGCGGCTCGACGTTACCTTCCGCCGCTGCGAACTGACCGTCGCCGCGCTTCATGCCCGCTTTCCCGCCGCCCGCTTGCCCGACGCGATCATCCGCGCCGCCGCCAGCGATCCCGATCTGCGCGTCGGCATCGTCGAGGCGGTGGTGCCGTCGCGGGGCTCGTATGGCTATGCCGCCGTGTTGGAGGCGGAGTCCGACGAGACCGTGCTGGCCCAGGGTCGCTTCGAGATGAGTCCGTTCATCAATTTCCGCTGGCTGAAGGCCCCGGGCGAGGTCTATGGCCGCTCGCCGGTGATGAAGGCGCTGCCCGACATCAAGACCGCCAACAAGGTGGTCGAACTGGTGTTGAAGAACGCCACCATCGCCGTCACCGGCATCTGGCAGGCCGACGATGACGGGGTGCTGAACCCCGCCAATATCAAGCTGGTCCCCGGCACGATCATCCCCAAGGCGGTCGGCTCGCAGGGGCTTCAGCCGCTGGTCGCGCCGGGGCGGTTCGACACCTCGCAACTGGTGCTGGACGATCTGCGCGGCCGCATCCGTCATGCCTTGCTCGCAGACAAGCTGGGCCAAACCAACAGCCCCAAGATGACCGCGACCGAAGTGCTGGAACGCTCCAGCGAGATGGCCCGGCTGCTGGGGGCGACCTATGGTCGGCTGCAAAGCGAGTTGCTGACTCCCCTGGTGCTGCGGGCGGTCCATATCCTGCGCCGCCGGGGCGAAATCCCCGATCTCGTCGTCGATGGGCGCGAGGTCGATCTGCAATACCGCTCGCCGCTGGCGCAAAGCCAGGCCCAGCGCGACGCCCGCAACATGCTGACCTGGCTGTCGTCGCTGTCGCAATTGGGGCCGGAGGCCCTGGCCGCGATTGATCCCGCCGCCGCCGCCCGCTGGCTGGGGCGCAGCTTCAATGTTCCCGCCGACATCCTTCGTCCCGCCGCCGCCACCTCCCCGACGGGGGGCAACGATGGAGTCCGCTGAGTCCGGCTGGGACGGGCTGGCCGCGTCCTCCTCGCCGCCGGGCGGGGCCGAGACGGCCCTGCTGGCCCGTCAGACGGCGCGGCTGTTCGCGACGCCCGAGGGCGAGGCTCTGCTGGCCCACCTGCGCAAGCTTACGCTGGAGCGGTGCCTCGGCCCCCAGTCCGGCGAGTCCGCGCTGCGCCATCTCGAAGGCCAGCGCCACCTTGTCCTCCACCTGCTGTCCCTGGTCGCGCGCGGCCGGGCCGGTCGGTGAGGACTCGTTTCAAACCGAAGGAAGATCCCATGTTCGAAGACGATTCCCGCGACAGTTTTGCCGATCCCGATCCCGATCCGGCTCCGGCCCGGAAGCCCGCCGCAATCCCGGCCAAGTTCTGGGACCAGAGCAAAGGCGAATTGCGGACCGAGGCGCTGCTTCAGGCCTATCTTGAGCTTGAGCGCCGCGTCTCGGCCCGGGGGGGCATCGAGATCCCCGACAGAGCCGAGAAATACGCGATCTCGGCGCGCCATCCCGCCGTCACCTCCGATCCCGAAATCAACAAGCGTCTGCACGAGGCCGGGTTCACCCAGCAGCAGGCCCAACTGGTCTACGATCTGGCGTTCGAGCGGCTGGTGCCGCTGCTGGTCGCCGCCGGGGCCGAGGCCGGGTCGGAGTCCGGGGCGGGGCAGGACTCTGCCGCTTCCGATCCGCGCGACGGCGATATCTCGCATTTGTGCGACCATTTCGGCGGCGAGGCGCGCTGGCGGCAGATCGCGCCGCAACTGGCCGCCTGGGGGCGTAAATCGCTGCCGCCCGAGGCGTTCGAGGTTCTGGCCTCGAGCGTCGAGGGGGTCAAGACCCTGCATCGGCTGATGGGGTCGGGCGAACCCAGCTTGGGCCGCGCTCCGGCGCCGCGCGACGAGGGCCAGTCCGAGAATCAGCTGAAGACGATGATTCAGGATCCCCGCTATTGGAAGAGCCGCGATCCCGCCTTCATCGCCAAGGTCACCGACGGCTTCCGTCGTCTTTACGGCGAGGGCTGAGGCGATCCCGTCCGTCGGGGGCGATCCCCCCGGCGGGCGGGCACCGTTTAGCGGTTCATCGCCGCGATGCCCGAACCGACCTCCAGCGCGGCGAACCAGTCGAGGAAGCGTTTGACGTCGTCGCCCTTGAAGATCAGTCCATGCTGCGGGGCCAGGATGTCGATGTCGAGCTTCGAGACCTGAGCAATCCAGGCGTCACGCGCCTGGGGCGACGGCATCCAGCGGCGGTGGAAGCCTTCCATATAGCCGATATGACGGCTGAAATCGGTGACGAACAGGCTGTCGGCCGGGCGGTCGCGCGGAATCAGCGCCGCGCCGATGTCGCCCGAGAACAAAATCCGGGCCTGCGGGTCGTAGACGTTGAAGTTTCCCGAGGAATGAAGGTAATGCGCGGGCAGGAAGCGCAGCCGCAGTGACGGCGACAGCGCCACCTCCAGCCCCTCGTCCGGGATCGTGGTGAAAACGGCGTCGCGGTCGAAATGCGACGCGAAGCTTTCCCACAGCCACGAGATGTAGATATTGATGTCGGGCTGACAGACTCGCCGCCACAGCGGCAGCGACGAGCCGATGTCGGGGTCTTGGTGCGAGATGAACAGCGCCTTGATCTGCTCGACCGGAATCTCGCGGGTCAGCGCCGCCAGCATCGAGGGGAACACCTCGATCCCGCCCGGATCAAGCAGGATTGCCGCATCACCCGAGCGGATCATGTATTGATTGGTGTCGATGACGCGGTCGGGCCGTTCCGGATCCTGCCCGAACGCCTGCCAGCAATGATCGTCGCGGCGGAACAGGGTGACGCATTTCATCGGTGATCTTCTCCCGCGCAAAGAGACCGGCGGTCAGCCGAATCCCTTCAGTTCGTCCAGGCAGTCGAGGCCAAGACGGCGTAGCGCCTCGCCCCGGTTGGCGGCACGGCGGACCGCGTCCGACGCCTCCTCGATCATCAGTCGCAGATCGTCGACATAGTGGCGCATCGTATCGGCGACGGTGCGGAATTCCTTTTCGTGGACACCTGCCGCCGCCGCCTCAATCGCGATGTTGGTGGCGATCGAATCCGACTGGCTCACCACTTCCTCGATCGCGTGGGCGCGGCGCGACAATTCGGTGACCGCCGCCGCCATCCCGTCCAGCGTATCGACCATCCGCTCGGTCGCGGCGGCAAAGGCGCGTTCGGCCACCCGCGCGCCGGGACCACTGCCACCGACCAGATCGACCGCCCGCTCGAACATCGACATGTGTTGCAGGCCGAGCAGGATCGTCGAGGAAAAGGCAAAGGTGCGGCCGCGCAACGCTTCCATCTCGGCTTGAATCTGGGCCAGACGGTTGACCAACTCGCGGGTGTATTGGGTCAGCGCCCGCACGGCACGGCCCTTGTCGCCCGCCCGTCCCGCCGCCAGTTCGGCATTCAGCGACAGAATCCGCAGATTCTCGGCCAGTTCGTCCAGTTCGGCGAAGGAGTGAAAGGCGCGGCGGCAATCGCCCAGCAAACCGCCCGCGCGGGCTTCGAGCCGGTTGGTGCGCGGTGTCGAGGTTCGGGCCGGAGCCAACGCCACGTTCATCGACCGACTTCTCCCCGACGGGTCGCCACAAGGCGACAAACCGTCGAATGATAACGATTTTTTTTCAGCGAAACAGGAGAAATCTCGACGTGTCTGCCGGGTGTCGGATAATCGCCCTCCGGTTAAAGGAATATATTGACAAGATAGGAATTAGAAACTAAAACCACCCTATCAACACCCGAACTGCGCCCGGTGTTCGGGGCGCTGGGTCACCCCTCCTCTTCTTTGCTTTCATCACCTCCGGAGAACCGCCGATCTTGGCGGCCCGGGGTTTTTTCGTGCGTCGTCAACGGCCGCCCGATGTCTTGGCCTGCATTGCGGCGATAACCGGAAGACAGCGCGCCGTGCGTCACTCACCTCAAAATAAGGAACAAAACATGTCCACGAGTATCGTCAACGCCTATTCGGTCCAGTATGGACACGAGGTCCACGCCGCCTATCAGCGGATGGGGACCAAGCTGCGCAACACCGTGCGGGCCCGCAACAACGTCAAGGGCGCGGTCGCGGTGTTCCAGAAGGTCGGCAAGGGTACCGCCAGCACCAAGGCCCGTCATGGCAAGGTGCCGGTGATGAACATCGATCACACCGCGGTCGAATGCCAGTTGTACGATTATTATGCCGGCGACTGGATCGACAAGCTGGACGAACTGAAGGTCGAGCATGACGAGCGCGCCGTGCTGACCAATGCCGGGGCCTATGCCCTGGGCCGCAAGAGCGATGAACTGATCATCGCCGAACTGGACAAATCGACCAATTTTGCCGCCGACGGCACCACCGGCCTGACCAAGGACAAGGTGCTGACCGCGTTCGAAATGCTGGGGACCGCCGATGTCCCCGACGACGGCGAGCGCACCGCGATCGTCGGCTGGAAGCAATGGTCCGAGCTGATGCAGCTCGAGGAATTCGCCAGCGCCGATTATGTCGGCGAGGACGATCTGCCGTGGAAGGGCACTCAGGCCAAGAAGTGGCTGGGGACGCTGTGGATGCCGCATTCTGGCCTGACCAAGACCGGAAATGTCCGCTCTTGCTACTGGTACCACAAGACCGCAATCGGTCACGCCTGCGGGGCCGAGGTCAAGACCGAGATCACCTATCACGGCGAGCGTGCCGCCTGGTTCGTCAACAATTTCATGTCGCAGGGTGCGGCGCTGGTCGATCCGTCCGGCGTCGTCGCGCTGCGTTGCCTCGAAGCCTAAAGGAGGACCAGATGGCTTATCTGTCGAAGGATCTGTCGGTCCTGGCCTATGCCAACGGTTTCACGCTGTGGCACTACACCACCCCCGACACCGCCAGCGTCGTTGACGCGACCGGCTATTTCAACCCCGCCGCCTCGATGCTGCGGGTCGGCGACATCCTCGTCGCCAATGTCGAGACCGCCGGGGCGATGAAGGCCGGTCTGTTCCTGGTCTCGGCCAATGCCAACGGCATCGTCGATGTCAACGATCTGACCCAGATCGGCAGCGCCGACAGCCGCTAGGGGACGCGGCGCGGGGGGCTCTGCGCGCCCCCCGCGCCCACCCTCACCCACACGATTTTCAAGAGAGGGGGTTTCCATGGCCTTGTCCGCCATCGGGCTGTGCTCGCGCGCGCTGTTGCGTCTGGGTGCGACCACCATCGCCAGTTTCGAGGAAGGCACCGCCGAGTCCGAGGTGGCGGCCAACCTCTATCCGCCGCTCCGCGACGCCGTGCTGTCGTCGCATCCGTGGAGCTTTGCCACCGCGCAGGCGACCTTGTCCCGGCTGGCCGCGGATCCCGTCGCCGATTGGGAGGCGGCCTATCAATTGCCCGCCGATTTCTTGCGCGTGCTGTCGGCCGGGCCGGAGGGGGCGGGGCGGGGGCTGTCCTATCGCCTGGCCGAGAAGCGGCTGTTGTGCAATTCCGACGACGTGACGTTGACCTATATCTTCCGCCCCGACGAGGCCGCTTTTCCGCCCTTCTTCGATCAGATGCTGATCGCCCGCCTGACCGCTGAATTCTGCATCCCGATCACCGAGAGCACCAGCCGCGCCCAGTTCCTGTTCCGGCTGGCCGAGGACGAGTTCCGCCGCGCCAAGTTGATCGATGCCCAGCAGCATACCCCCGTCGCGATTTCCGATTTCCCCCTGGTCGAGGTGCGGTCATGAGCCTGCTGACGCTGAACAAGACCAGCTTCACCGCCGGTGAACTGGACGTCGATATGATGGGGCGCGGCGATCTGTCGGCCTTTGCCAACGGGGCGCGCTGGCTGCGCAACGTCGTCATCGCGCCCACCGGGGGGGTGGCGCGCCGCCCGGGACTGCGCTTCATCGACCGGGCCAAAGGGGCGGGGCGGCTGATCTCGTTCGAGTTCAACACCGAACAGACCTATCTGTTCGTCGTCACCGCCAACCGCATCGACATCTATGCCGGAGATAGTCTCGTCGGCGGGCTGGCGACGCCGTGGGGCGCGGCCGACATTCCCCGCCTCAACTGGACCCAGAGCGCCGACACCTTGCTGGTGGTGCATCCCGACATCGCGCCGCGCAAGATCACCCGCACCGGCGAGGTCAGTTGGAGCCTCGCCGAATGGTCGTTTTACGAATCGGACGGGCTGCTCTACCTCCCCCATCACAAATTCGCCGAGGATGAGGTGACGGTGACTCCCAGTGCCACCTCGGGAAACATCACAATCACCGCCTCGGCAGCGGTGTTTCAGGCGGGCCATGTCGGCCAGCGTCTGTGGATCGGCGGTAAGCAGGTGCTGGTCACCGCGTTTCTCTCGGCCAGCCAGGTCTCCGCCGAGGTTCGCGCCACGCTCGGCGGCACTGCGGCGACGACCGATTGGGAGGAACAATCCTTCTCGGCGCTGCGCGGCTGGCCGGTCTCGGTCTGCTTCCATCAGGGACGGCTGGTGATCGGCGGCAGCCGCGACCTGCCCAACCGGCTGTGGCTGTCGAAATCAATGGACCTCTATAATTTCGATCTCGGCACGGGCCTGGATGACGAGGCGATCGAGTTCTCGATGCTGTCCGATCAAGTTAACGCGATCCGCGCCGTGTTTTCCGGCCGCCATCTCCAGGTGTTCACCTCGGGGGCGGAATACATGGTCACCGGGGCGCCGCTGACGCCGTCCAACATCCAGGTCACCCGCCAGACCCGGATCGGTTCACCGGTCGACCGGACCGTGCCGCCCAAGGATGTCGATGGGGCGACCCATTTCGTTTCGCGCGATGGCCGCGACCTGCGCGAGTTCCTGTTTGCCGATGTCGAGCAGGCCTATCAGGCCAACGATCTGGCGATGCTGGCCAAGCATGTGATGGTCCGTCCGGTCGATCAGGATTACGATTCCCGCAATCGCCTGTTCTACGTCACGATGGGCGACGGCACCCTGGCGACGCTGACGATTTATCGCGGTGAAAAGGTCACCGCCTGGACGGTGCAGCAGACCGACGGCGCGTTCCGTTCGGTCGCGGTGGTCGATGGCGATGTCTTCGTCCTGGTCGAGCGCGGGTCCGCCCTTTTTATCGAACGGTTCGATGCCGATCTGGCGCTTGATTGCGCCCTGTCGGGCAATCGCGACGATCCGACCGTCTCCTGGACCGGCCTGTCCTATCTTGAGGGGCGCACGGTGCGGGTGCTGGCCGATGGCGGCTCGATCTCTGATCGGGTCGTCGCCGATGGACGGGTCGTCCTGGCCGAACCGGCGGCGGCGATCCAGGCCGGATTGCCCTTTGCCCATCTGATCGAGCCGTTGCCGCCGGTCGGTTCGTCGGGGCAGGCCCTGCCGCCGGGCAGCGTCGTCCGTCTGGTCCAGGCCCATTTCCGCGTGCTGGAGACCGAGGCGTTGCATATCGACACCGGGCGGGGCGCGACCGCGATTCCGTTTCGCCGCTTTGGCAAGGCCCGGTTCGGCGACACGCCCCCCGGCTTTTCCGGCGACGTCCGGGTTCGCTCGGTCGGCTGGACCCGCGACGTGATGCAGCCCTTGTGGCGGATCAGCCAGGACGTCCCGCTGCCCTGCATTGTTCTGTCGGTTTCGACCGAAATCAAGGTCGCCGAATAAGGCGCTCCCCGTTTCAGACTTAAATCCTTGCTCAAGGAAGCAAACGCCATGACCGGACATATCCAGGTCGGCGATGTCGCGCCGCGCGTGCAATACGTCGCCAACGGCAGCCAGACCGTTTTTCCCTATCCCTTTCCGATTTTCACCGAAAGCGACCTCGACGTTTGGATCGGTGCCGCCCGTCTCGCCGCCGCAACCTATGTCGTCGCCGGGGCGGGAAGCTCCGAAGGGGGCTCCGTCACACTGACCGTCCCTCCGGCGAATGGAGCCATCGTCACCCTGCGCCGCCGTCTGACCCTGCGCCGCACCAGCGACTTTCACGATGACGGCATCATCCGCGCCAAAGTGGTCAACGATGAGTTCGACTATCAAACGATGTCGGTTCAGCAAGTCGCCGAAGAGGTCGAGCGCGCCGTTCGCCGCGCCCATACCAGCAGTTCGAATGCCGATCTGACCCTGCCCGATCCCGTGCCCGGTCGGGCGATCAAATGGAATGCGGCGGCCAGCGGGCTGGAGAATTCCGCGTTCGACGTCGATCAGGTGCTGGCCCAGGCGATGCGCGAGGCGGCCGAGGCCGAGGCCAGCGCGGCTTTGGCCTCGGTGTCGGCCGCGACCGCGACGGCGCGGGCGGCGGAAGCAACCAGCGCCGCCAGTACCGCCACCGCCGCCGCCGACCAGGCTGTTGCTCTGGTCGGGTTCACTATCGACACCGATCCCACCCTGGCCACTTCCAGCGACGAGAAGATCGCGACCCAGAAGGCGGTGCGGACCTATGTCGATACCACTGTCCCCGCGGCGCTGGACCCGGTGCGGGGGCAGATCGCGCTCACCAACCTGCGCCTGCTGCTCAACAGTTCGGTCGCCTCTGGGCTTCTGCTCGGCGGTCGTCAGTGGGAACTGGCGACGGACGAATGGGCCGCCGGGTCGAGCGGCGCGTCCCTGACCGTCGCGACGCCGAATTATTACACCAATCTGGCTTCGATCGCCGAAAGCACATCCGCCCTTCTGCACACCGGCGGCTGGAGCGGAAGCACATGGATCAACCTCAACACAAAGCTTCCGAACGCGACGCTGGTGACCAGTCTTCGTTTCTATCTTGACTGTGCCGATACCGGAGCAGTGGCAAAGATCGTCAAGCGCAATAGCGCTGGCAATTACGATGTGGTGTTCAGTAGTGCCCTCACCTATGTGGCTCCGGGGTGGAATTCTCTTGCCACCGCATTCTCTGTGCCTGCCACCGGGAATTACTATATCGGCCTTTACCATACGGCTTCTTATAGCTGCTATCTTATCGTGCCTCGTGCCCACTATATAGGCAATGCTGCCGCTGGCGCAGGCCTGACGATGTCAGAAGGGGACGGTGATGGCGCTGTTCCTGTTGGGTACACCGCGTTGCGCGGCATGACGCTGCTGTCTCCCCCGCTCGCCACCGCTACCGTCCCGTCCCATGCCTCGCTCTATGCCCTGTATCGCGACGACAGCGGGACGGCCACGCTCGGCGCCGATCTGGCCGTCGAGATCAGCCGCGACGGCGGGGCCAGTTATACGAATGCGACGATTGTCCCCCTGGCCACCTATGACGGCTCTTACGCCCTGATCCGCGCCCGCGCCGATCTGAGCGGACAACCGGCCGGAACGTCGCTGGTGGCTCGCATCAAGACCGACCCCTTCAAGGCCCAGCGGATCGCCGCTCCGGCCCTTTACGCGGAGTGAGCGCGATGACCTCGTGGATTGATTCCCTGATTGCCACCATCACGGCCGAACTGGATTCGCAGAGCCTTGACCCGGCCGACGTTGCCTATGCGACCAAGCGGCGGATGGCCTACGACATCCGCTGGCCGACCCGTCGCCAGATGGAAGCCCACCTTGACGCCGCCACCGGCAACCCCGCGACGCTTGAGGCGATGAAGGAAGAGTTCGCCCAGATCAAGGCCCATTCCTATTTCGCCAAGCCCTAAGACCCTTTTCAGGAGAACACGATGGCCGAGGATCTTGCCGGTTTGCGCCGGCAGCTCGCCCAGACTCTGCCCGATCGCATCAGGGCGGCGATCGGCGGATACGAAACCTTTGCCGCGACCGTCCCGCCCGACGATGCCAAGGGCTTTGCCGCCTGGCATGCCGCCGCCAAGGCGGCGCTGGCCCATGCCGATGCGTTGGTCAAGCTGGCCCGCTGGGCCGAGGGCGGGGCCGCCGCCAGCGACGAGACGGAGGGACTGGACGGCGTGCTGGCCCGTGCCCGTGCCGTTCTGGCCGGGCTGGAGGATGAGGATGGGGACAGCGGAGACGACCAATGACCGCCGTCGATTTTCCCGAATTCGTTCTGGTGTGGAACGAGCGTCAGGGCTTGGGGACACCGCGTCATCAGATCCGGATGGCGCGGTGGCTGGCCGAACGCCGCTATTGGAACGACCGCGACCTGTTGTTGATGGCGTTTCGTTCCAGCGGCAAATCGACCGTGGTCGGGCTGTATTGCGCCTGGCTGCTGCGGACCGATCCCAACCTTAGAATCATGGTGCTGGCCGCTGATCTGGCGCTCGCCAAGAAGATGGTCCGCAACGTCAAGCGGATCGTCGAGCGCCACCCGCTGACCCAGGGGTTAAAGCCGAAACGACGCGACCAATGGGCCGCCGATCAGTTCACCGTCAACCGGCCGGGCGAGTTGCGCGACCCGTCGATGGTCGCGCGCGGGATCGGGGCCAACATCACCGGCTCACGTGCGGAGATGGTGATCTGCGACGATGTCGAGGTGCCCAACACCTGCGACACCGCGCCGAAGCGGGCCGATCTGCGTGAGCGGCTGGCCGAGATTGATTACGTGATGGTGCCGGGGGGAACCCAGCTTTACGTCGGCACCCCGCACAGTTTCTACACGATCTATGCCGAGACCGCCCGGCTGGAGGCGGGCGAGACCCGTCCTTTTCTCGACGGCTTTTCTCGTCTGGAAATCCCGCTGGTCGATCCGGCCGGGCGCAGCGCCTGGCCCGAGCGCTTTCCTCTCGACCGGATCGCGCAATTGCGTAAACGCTCGGGCCCGAACAAGTTCGACAGCCAGATGATGTTGCGCCCGGTCAACATCGCCGATGGCAGGCTCGATCCCGACCGGCTGCGGCTGTACGACGACGATCTGGTCTATGCCGAGGGTAACGGCGTGCCGCTGCTGACCTTGGCGGGGAAACGGATGGTGTCGGCCGCCTGCTGGTGGGACCCGGCCTATGGGGCTCCCGGCAAGGGCGATGCCTCGGTGGTCGCGGCGGTCTTCACCGATGACGAGGGCGGCTATTGGCTGCACCGGGTCCGCTATCTCGAACACGATCCGGCGCGGTGCGACGATACCGACGAGGCCAGCCAGCTCTGTCGGCAGGTCGCCGCCTTTGCCGCCGAACTGCATTTGCCCGCGGTGCAGTTGGAGACCAACGGGCTGGGCCGCTTCCTGCCCGGTCTGCTGCGGCGCGAGATCGCCCGGTCGGGCCTGTCTTGCGCGGTGATCGAGGCCGCCTCGACCCGGGCCAAGGATCAGCGGATCGTCGATGCCTTCGACGCGGTGCTGGCCGCCGGAGCCCTGCACGCTCACCGCAGCGTGTGGGACACCCCCTTCATCGCCGAGATGCGGGAATGGCGGCCGGGCGGCAAGGGCCGCGATGACGGGCTGGATGCCGTCGCCGGATGCCTGCTGTCCCAGCCGGTGCGGCTGGGACGACGGCGCAGCAGCACTCCGTCCCGCGCCGATTGGCGACCCGGCGGCGGCGTGCTGAAAGCCCACACCGATTTTGAATTGTGAGGATTGAAGGAGCGCCGTTGCAATGGACCATGCCTTTCTCGACCCCGGCTGGTGGGTCACCGCGATCGAACTGCCCGCTCTGGGGGCGATGGCGCTGTTGCTGTGGCGGGCGCGCCAGGAGTGGGACAGCCGAATCGACGAGCTTGAACGCCGCTTCGATCTCGGCCTCGGCCAGATGCGGGAAGCCCTGGCCGCCTACAAGCTGGAGGTGGCGAAAAGTTATGCCACCACCGGCTATCTGAAGGATGTCGAACGCCGTCTGACCGAACATCTGGTGCGGATCGAAGCCAAGCTGGACGCGGTCCAGACCGGCCAAAGATAGGAGGAAATCCGATGGACCCGATCTCGATTGCCCTGGGCCTCGCCCAATTTGTTCCTGGTTTGATCCGGTGGGTCAGCGGGGACGACCAGTCGAAGGCAGCCAAGGTCGCCGAAACCGCGATCAGCGTTGCCCGCGAGGTGACCGGCAAGGATAGCGGCGAGGCCGCCCTGGCTGCGATCAAGGACGATCCCTCCCTGGCGCTCGCGCTGCAAAAAGCCTGGATGGTCCACGATCTCGCCCTGGCGCGGGAGGAAACCCGCCAATTGGCCGAGATCAACGCGACGATGCGGGTCGAGGCCGCCAGCACCGATCTTTACGTCCGGCGTTGGCGGCCGACCTTTGGCTATGCCGTCGCCTTGACCTGGACCGCGACGATGGGCGCGGTGTCGTGGGCGATCATCGCCCAGCCGGTTCAGGCCCCCACCATCATCGCCGCCTTGGTCAACACCTCGCCGATCTGGGGCATTGCCTTGGGCGTGCTGGGGGTGTCGGTGGTCAAGCGCTCGCAGGACAAGAAGAACAAGGTTTAAACCCGTGTCCCGAAAGGATCAGACCCCCATGTCCGGATTTTCCAACATCGTTCCCTCCGCTTTGTCGTTGGCGGGGGATGTCTCTCAATCTCAAAGCAGCGAAGACGCCGCCCAGGCGAGGGCGCAGCAGGTCGCCCTTCAAAACGATCTGATCGAATCCGACCGCCAGACCCAGGCGGCAGAGCGGCGCGATTTGCTCGCCCGCCAGCAAGCCAGCCAGCGGGCTCAATTGGCGGCCTGGGGTGTTGGCGGCGAGGGCGGCTCGTCCGACGCGCTGTTGAGCGGGCTGTCCCAGCGTAGCGACAGCGACCTTACCTCCCTCAACCGCAGCGCCGCGTTGCGGACGGCGCGCAATCGGGCCAGCCTGCTTGACGACGACGATAGCTCCAGCGCCTCGACGCTCAATCTGGCCAAGAGCGGCTATAAGGTGTTCAGCAGCTTTTACGACTGGATGGGATAGCTATCCTGGGGCACATACCAAGCTGCTCATTGCAGCTTGTAGGCCCAAGGGGCCGCGCGCCTTATGGCGCGGAAGGCAAGGGGGCGGAGGCCCCCGCCCGCCGCCTGAGGGCCAGCATGGATCGAGTCCGATCCATGCAGATGGATATCACACCATCAAACTGGTGGTGGTGGTGGCGGCCGGGCTGGGCGGCAGATCGACGAAGGCCCGCCCGGCCTGGAACGATACGCCCCCCTTGATCCCGGTCAGTTGGGCGCATTCGGCGAAGATTCCGGCGATGTCGCGGCAGATCGCGGTGTCGAGCGGTTGGCGGGTTCGCACGATCAGGTCGAACCGCTTGGTCTCGCGCAGCACCAGCCCGTCGAACTGAATCCGGCCCAACCGGCTCATCTCGATATCGAGAATGAAGCGCTTTTCGCCACCGCCGCCGCCGCGCCGCTGGTCGCTGTCCTCTGGCGAAGTCTGGACATGAAGCCGGATCGGGTCGATCTGGGCTCCGTTGAGGAACGGCATCGTCAGGGTCTGCCATTCCCCCGCCGGACCCTTGGGCTGCGCTGCTTCCTCGGCCAGGGACTTCATGTCGCCCAGCAGCCGGTCGGCCAGATCGTGCCGTCCGATCTTGTCCAGTCCGCGCTGGGTCGCTTCGCCTCCGGGCAAGCGGGAGTCACCGTTGCGGACCGCTGCCGCAAACCCGGCCAGCGCCGCCGCCAGGCGCGGCCCGGCCTGGGGCAACGCCTGCATCAGCGTATTGGCGGCCTGAAGATCGCTGCGGGCCAATTGGTCGATCGCTTCGGACATAGCGGGCCAGCCCCCGGTGCCCAAGCCCGGAGCCAACGGCGGCGGGGCCGGGGGCGGCGGCAGCGGCGGGCCAACCACTTCGAGCCGCACCGTTCCGCCGACCGGCAGCGCCAGACCCGAGGGCAAGGACAGCAGCCCGACCTCGGTCTGCACCAGCGCGCCGCCGCCCGGAACCGAATTGGTCAGCACCCGGCCGGTCAGGATCAGCGGCGCGGTGGGCGTCGGCGACGCGAGGGAAAGTCCGCTCCCTGCTCCTGGCGGGAGTCCGCCTCCCGTCGGGGCCAGGGCCGGATTGGCGGTGAGGAGGGACGGGGCGGCAGGCGCATTCCCACCGTCCGCCGGTCGCGCTTCGGCCAGACGCAGGGGAAGCTGGGTGCCGGGGGCGAGCGTGCTCCAGGCGGCGGGCAGGGTGCCGGGAGCGTTCGCGGTTGGCGGTGCTGCTCCGGCCGGGAGGCTCGGCGGGAAAGAGGCTGGGTTTTGACCGGGGGACAGCGGCGGTCCCGCTGACGGGAACGCTCCACTGGCTCCGCCCGGCTGTGGTGCCAGTCCCGGACGCAGCACAATCGCGGTCAGGCCGGGCAATCCGTCCGCCAGCAAACCCGGCGCAGGGGTGGAGGCGGTCAGACCGGCGGTGCCCGTCCCCGCACGTTGCCCCGCGATCCCTCCCGCAGACGACAACCCGCCGCCCGGATTTGGTGTCGGTTGCGCCAGCAGGAGGGGGGGCAGGCCGCCGCCGTTTGCCGTCGTCAGCGTCGCCGTCGGGGTGCCCGCCGTCGCGCGTCCGTTGACCGCCGCCAGCCGCAGCACGAAGCCGCCGCCGTTCTGTTGCTGGAACTGAAAGGTGAGGGCGGCACCGGGGCTGGCCGAAAATCCGGGCGGAATCTTCAGGTCGAGGAACGAGCCGTCGGGCAAAGCCAGTCTGGCCGTCGCGCGCGGCTGTCCCGAGGTGGAGACCAGGGTGGTCTCGATCGTCGTCACGCCCGCTTCCGCCAGCCGGGTCACCGCTTCGGCGGTTTCGGCAGTGGCCGGGCTCGTCACCACCGCCGGACTGGGCGACGAAGACGGGCTGGCCGATGTGGCGGACGGCAGGACGCTATCGACCATATCCTATCTCGTGCGGACCAGACGCTCGACAATCGCCTCGACGTCGGCGGCCGCCTCGGCATTGGGGGACCGGGTCATGATCGGGGTTTGGTTGCGGATCGCCTCGCGCACCTTGAGATCGCGGCGGATCACCCCGGCCAGCGGCGGCGAGATTTTCAGGAAGCCCTCGCACGCTTTTAGCAGGGTGTTGTAGATCCGCTCGCCCTCGCGGGTCGAGTTGGCCATGTTGACGACGACGCGCAGATCGCTGCCCGGTCGTTCCATGCAGGTGACCTTGATGAAGGCATAGGCGTCGGTCAGCGAGGTCGGCTCGTCGGTGGTCACCACCATGATCGTCCCGGCCGATTGCGAGAAGGTGCGGATCGACTTTTCCACCCCGGCCCCGAGATCGACCACCACCCGGTCATAGCCGCCCGCCAGCGTCACCAGATCGTCGCCCAGCATCTGGAGCCGCGACAGCGGGATGTTGGCCAGCGTGCCCGAGCCCGAGCGTCCGGCGATGACGTCGAACCCGCCCGCGTCAAAACTGACTGCCGCTTGATTAAGCGTCATCCGCCCGGCGACGACGCTGCCCAGATCGGTCTTTGGCATCAGGCCGAGTTGGATATCGACATTGGCCAGCCCAAGATCGCCGTCGAACAGCAGAACCTTTTGCCCGGCGCGGGCCAAAGCGTGCGACAGGGTGATGGCGAACCATGTCTTGCCCACCCCCCCCTTGCCCGAGGCGACGGCGATGATGTTGCGCCCCTTTGCCCGAACGGTCGGGCGTGGCGCGAGGGTGGGAGCGTCGGGCGTGCTCATGATGCGGATGCCTCGGTCCAGAAGGTTTCGTCTTGGGGGGGGGCGGCGGCGGGCGGCGGTGGCGGCATGATCAGCCGGGCCAGGGAAATCGCGGAGATCGGCGATAGACCCGACGCGACGTGCGGGCTGGCCGAGACGTCGCACAGGGCAAGCTGTCCCGCCTCGGCTCCGGCCAGGATCGCGCCCAGACGGCGGGTGGTGTCGAGCCGGGTGGCGAACAGCCGGGTCGCCCCGGTGGCGGCGAAGGATTCGGCCAGTTCGCCCGCCTCGATCGCGTCGCCGCCTGCGGCCAGTACCAGGATCGGTTCGACGTCGGCGGCTTCGATCAGGCTTTGCAGATAATCCATGTCGCTGGGTTTGAATGCGTTAAGGCCGGGCGAGTCGATCAGGGTCAGGTCGAACCGGCCCTGGGACTCTTCGACGGCGCGGGCCAGCGTGTCCGGTCCCCGCGCCCGCACCAGCTCGATTTCCAGGATCGACGTGAAGGCGGCCAGTTGCTCGACCGCCCCGGCGCGGATGTTGTCGCAGGTGATGACGCCGACGCGGCGCTGTTTCAACACCGAGCGGGCCGCCAGTTTGGCCACCGTGACGCTTTTGCCCACCCCGTTCGGCCCGACCAGCATGAACGGGCGCGGCGCGGAATGTTCGGGCAGGTGGGCAAAGGCGAACCCGGCTTCCAGCGCGGCGGCGCAGGCCAGAACCGGGTCGGAGATTTCGGCGGCGCGGGCGGCATTGACCAAACGGTCGATCAGGCGCGGCGGTGTGCCATGCTCGGTCAGCGCCGCCCGGATCGCGTCGGCGGCGGCCGAGCCGTCGCTTTCCCCCAGCATTTCGGCGACGGCAAGGTCGGCATCGGCGGATTCCAGCGCGGCGGTGATCCGCACCCCCTTGGTGCCCGCCGCCCGCTGGGTCGAGACGATGATGGCGTCGTCGCCCAGTTCCGAGCGGACCATCTCCATCGCTTCGGACATCGTTGCCGCGGTGAAGGATTTCAGCCGCATCGGCGTGTCCTTCGCGCCAGGGTCTTAGTCGGCGTCGTCATCATATCTGTCCCAGTGTCTTGATGCGGGCCTTGGGGTGAATCTCGGACTGCCCCATCACCACCGTCATCGGGCGGAACCGCTCGACGATCGAGCGGACATAGGGGCGCACCATCGGGCTGGTCAGCAGCACCGGGGTCTCGCCCTGCATCGCGAAGCGCTCGAAGGTCTGGCGGACCCGGCCGATGAAATCCTGCAATTGGGTCGGTGCCATCGAAATCTGCTTTTCCTCGCCCGCGCCGACCAGGGATTCGGCGAAGGCCTGTTCCCATTCCGGCGACAGGGTCACCAGCGGGATGAAGCCCTGCGGCCCGCAATTGGAATCGGAAATCTGACGGGCGAGACGCGAGCGGACATGCTCGGTGATCATCGTGATATTGCGGGTATGGCCGCAGGCTTCGGCGATGCCTTCGAGGATCGTCGGCAGATCGCGGATCGACACCCGCTCGCCCAGCAGGTTTTGCAGCACGCGTTGCAGTCCGCCGACCGTCATCTGGCTGGGGACCAGTTCGGCCACCAGCTTCTGCTGCTCCTTGTCGAGATCGTCGAGCAGCTTCTGCGTCTCGGCGTGGCTGAGCAGTTCGGGCATGTTGTCCTTGACCACTTCGGTCAAGTGAGTGGTGATCACCGTTGGCGGATCGACGACGGTATAGCCGCGGAACAGCGCCTCTTCCCGCGCCGCCGGGTCGATCCACATCGCGGGAAGGCCAAAGGTCGGCTCGCGGGTCTTTTCGCCGGGCAACGAGATATCCTCGCCGCGCGGGTCCATGATCAGCAGCATGTTGGGGCGCAGATCGCCCCGCCCGGCCTCGACTTCCTTGATGTGGACGACATAGGTGTTGGCCGGAAGCTGCATGTTGTCCTGGATGCGGACGCTGGGCATCACGAAGCCCATTTCGGCGGCGACGGCGCGGCGCAGCGACTTGATCTGATCGGTCAGACGCTGGCCCTTGGGGTTGTTGATCAACTGGAGCAGCCCATAGCCCAGTTCCAGCCGGATCAAATCGATCTTGAGCGCGGTCGAGATCGGTTCCTCGGGCACCGGGGCCTGTTGCAGCGCCTGCTCGGCCTGAACCTGAACCTCCTCGTCGGCCTTGGCGCGCTTGCGCCGGTCGAGATAGAACGCCGCCACGCCCATCCCGCCGCCCAGCACGGCGAAGGGCAGGAACGGCATCCCCGGCACCAGCGCCATCATCATCATCAGACCCGCCGCCATGCCGACGGCGCGGGGATAGCCCGCCAACTGGGCGAACAGGGCTTGATCGACTGATTCCTGAATGCCCGCCTTGGTCACCAGCATACCGGCGGCAACCGAGACGATCAGGGCGGGAACCTGGGTGACCAGACCGTCGCCGACGGTCAGCTTGGTATAAATGTCGGCGGCCTGGGCAAAGGTCAGCCCGTTCTGGGCCATCCCGATCACCATCCCGGCGATGACGTTGATCGCGGTGATCAGCAGACCGGCGACGGCGTCGCCCCGGACGAATTTCGACGCACCGTCCATCGCGCCGAAGAAGGCGGATTCCTGCTCCAGTTCGGACCGGCGTTTGCGCGCCGTCGGCTCGTCGCACAGCCCGGCCGACAGATCGGCGTCGATCGCCATCTGCTTGCCCGGCATCGCGTCGAGGGTGAAGCGGGCCGCCACTTCGGCGATACGGGTCGAGCCCTTGGTGATGACGACGAAATTGACGATCACCAGAATGGCAAAGACGATAATGCCGATGACGAAATTGCCGCTCATGATGAAGCTGGAGAAGGCGGCGATGACCTGACCGGCGCCTTCGACCCCTTCATGGCCGTGCGAGAGAATCAGCCGGGTCGAGGCCAGATTCAATGCCAGTCGGATCAGGGTGGTGATCAGCAGAACCGTCGGAAAGGCGCTGAATTGCAGCGGCTTCTCGATGAAGATCGCCACCATCAGAATCAGAACCGAAATCGTGATCGACAGCGACAGACCGACGTCAAGCGCCCAGGCCGGTAGCGGCAGGATCAAGACGGTCAGGATCAGCATGACGCCAGCGGCCAAGGCGACGTCGCCTCGCCGCATCGCTGCGCCTAACCGGCCGAATGCCTGCCGTGTCGCCAGGGTTCCGCTTCCCGCGTCGCCTTCGGCCATCGTCTACAATCCTTAAATCGCGGCGCGGTCGGGTTCGCCGCCCGCAGGCGGCGGCACCGCAACGCCGTCATCGGCATATTGCTTCAGCTTGTTGCGCAGCGTCCGGATCGAGATGCCCAGAATGTTGGCGGCATGGGTCCGGTTGCCGAGATAGGCGTTCAGCGTGTCGAGGATCAGGTCGCGCTCGACCTCGGCGACGGTCTTGCCGACCAGCCCGGTCGGACTGCCCGCCGTTACCGATGCCGCCGCGACGGCGGCCTGGGCCACCACCGGATCGGGATTGGTCCCGACCGCTCCCCCCGACAGCAAGATCGCCTCGGCCCCGATCTCGGGGCCTTGGGCCAGCAGCACGGCGCGGTGCATGCAGTTTTCCAGTTCGCGGACATTACCGCGCCAGGAATGGCGGATCAGCATCTGCCGCCCCTCGGCCGACAGGGCGCGGGCGGGCAGGCCGTTGGCCTCGCTGTAGCGCTTGATGAAGTGGTCGGCCAGCACGCTGATGTCGAGCGGACGTTCGCGCAGGGCGGGCAAGGCCAGGGTGACGACGTTCAAGCGGTAATAGAGATCTTCGCGGAAGGTGCCCTTGCGCACTTCCTCTTCCATATTGCGGTTCGAGGTGGCGAGGATGCGGACATCGACCTTCACCGGCTGGCTGCCGCCGACGCGGTCGATTTCCTTTTCCTGAAGCACACGCAGCAGCTTCGATTGCAGCCGCACGTCCATTTCGGAGATTTCGTCGAGCAGCAGGGTGCCGCCGTTGGCTTCCTCGAACTTGCCGATCCGCCGCGCCACCGCGCCGGTGAACGCGCCCTTTTCATGGCCGAACAATTCGGATTCCAGCAGGTTTTCCGGAATTGCGGCGCAATTGACCGCGACGAAGCGTTTGTCGGTGCGGCGGCTTTTCTTATGGATGAAGCGGGCGACCAGTTCCTTACCGGTGCCGGATTCGCCGGTAATCATGATCGAGGCGTCGGAATTGGCCACCTGCTCGGCCAGCTTCAACGTCTGGGACATCCGCGGGTCTTTGAAGACGATGTTGTGGCTTTCCTGGGTCACCGCCGCGATCACCGCCGCGATCAGTTCGGCATCAGGCGGCAGCGGGATGTATTCCTTCGCCCCCGCCTTGATCGCCCGTACCGCCGCCGAGGCGTCCGAGGCGATGCCGCACGCCACCACCGGCACGACGATCCGTTCCGCTTCCAGCGAATCGATCAGGGTGCGGATGTCGCATTTGACGTCGATCATCACCAGATCGGCCCCTTGGCCGCGCAGTTCCTCCAGCCCCGCCTCCAGGGTGACGACATGGCGGACCTTGGCCCCTCGCGCCATCGCGATCTGGCTGGCGGCTCCGATCTGCCCGTCCAGGGTGCCGATGATGAGAAGTCGCATCTGGTAACTCTCCCTCGCCAGGTCGCCGGTCAGGCGCGGTCGGTCTTGATGATTTCCGTCATGGTCACGCCCAGGCGGTCCTCGACCACCACCACTTCGCCGCGCGCCACCAGACGGTTGTTGACATAGATATCAATCGCCTCGCCGACCTTGCGGTCCAGTTCGACCACCGCCCCGCGTCCCAGCTTCAGCAATTGGTTGACCTGCATCGTCGACTTCCCCAGCACCGCCGAGACCTGCACCGGGATGTCGTACACCGCTTCCAGATCGCGGGCCGAACGCGGGCTGTCGGGCACGTCGCCACGTTGTTGCTGGTCGTCGCCCTCGGACTTCAGATCGTTCAACTCGAAATCAGGCATGCTGTCCTCCGCATCCGGCCGCTGGCCGGGAAGCTTTTATCGTCGCCCTCAATCGCCGGGCGCTCGTTCCACTCGCTTGGCTCTCGCGCCATGGGGCGCGGGCGCTGTTCGCGCCACTCGCTACGCTCGGGATCAACGCCCTTGATCGCCGGGCGCGACCTCCGGTCGCTTGGCACCGCGTCTCAACTCTCGGCATCGGCGGCCTCCGAATTCCGTTCCGGCGGGGCCAGCGCCCGCTCGACCGCCGCCTCGATGTCGGCGATCAGGCGGACCTGATCGCGTTCGGCGCCGCCGTCGGTCCATTCGACCCGGCAATCGCCGGGGGGAAGCCGGGGGTCGGCCTGAACCACCACGCGCCCCTCGAATCCATGCTGCGATGCCTGGGCTTCCAGCCGCTCGCGCACCGGATCGACCAGATCGGGGACAACGCGGACGATGATCCGGGGCTCGTCAAGCACATTGGAAAAGCAATCGAGGACGGTGCGGATCACCTCTTCGAAAGCGTTGGCTTCGCAAGCTGCGGGCAGCACCTTGCGCAGCACCGCCATCGCCACCCGGGCGGCGACCCGCTGGGCTTCGTCGGCCGAACGGGCCTCGGCCTCCGTCAGGGCGGCGAAGCCGCTGGCCAGCAATGTTACCGCATCGGCCAGTTGCCGTTCCGTCGCTTGCGTCGCTTCGTCCAACCCGCGGCGGCGTCCTTCCTCGAAGGCGGAGTCGCGCACCAGCTGCAAATCCTCCTCGGAGAAGGTCGGCGGCGGCGGGGCGGCTTCGACCGGGGGCGGGGCAGGGGCGGGAGTCGCCGGTTCGGCGTCCTTCGCCGCCGCGCCACGCGACCGCGTCCCACCGCCGGGCGGGTCGAAATCGAGGTCGAACATGTACTTTCGATAGGCCATTCGTTTCACTGTCCCTCAAGCGCCGGGCGCTCATTCCATTCGCTTGGCTTTCGCGCCATGAGGCGCGGGCGCTGTTCGCGCCAGTCGCTGACGCTCCGTCTCTTCACTGTCCCTCAGTCGCCGGGCGCGACCTCCGGTCGCTTGGCTTTCGCGCCATGAGGCGCGGGCGCTCAATGCGCATAGTCGCGTTGCTCCGTAGTCACAGTCCCTCAAGCGCCGGGCGCTCGTTAATAGACCAGTTCGTCTTCTTCGCGGCCTTCCGAAATCACGATCTGGTTCGAGGCGGCCAGTTCCTTGGCCATTACGACGATGGCCGACTGGGCCTGATCGACGTCGCGCAGGCGGACCGGCCCCAACGCCTCCATGTCTTCCTTCAGCATCTTGCCGGCGCGTTCGGACATGTTCTTGAAGAACAGTTCCTTGACCGCCTCGGCCCCGCCCTTCAGCGCGATCGCCAGCTTGTCCTTTTCGACCGAGCGCAGCAGCACCTGGATACCGGCGGAATCGATCCGGATCAGGTCGTCGAAGGTGAACATCAGCGCCTTGATCTTTTCCGCGCTCTCGCGGTTGCGCTCTTCGAGTGCGCTCATGAAGCGGTTTTCGGTGTTGCGGTCGAGGTTGTTGAAGATGTCGGCCATCAATTCATGCGAATCGCGCCGCTGGGTCCGGGCGAGGTTGGTCATGAATTCGGTGCGCAGAGTCTTTTCGACGCCGTCCAGCACTTCCTTTTGCACCGCCTCCATCCGCAACATACGCATGATCACTTCCATCGCGAAATTCTCGGGCAGCACGCCCAGCACCCGCGAGGCGTGGTCGGCCTTGATCTTCGACAGCACCACCGCCACCGTCTGGGGGTACTCGTTCTTCAGATAATTGGCCAGCACCTGCTCGCTGACATTGCCCAGCTTGTCCCACATCGTGCGACCGGCGGGACCGCGGATTTCGTCCATGATCGAACTGACGCGGTCGCGCGGCAGCGCCTTCATCAGCAGCCGCTCGGTGGTGTCGAACGAACCGGTCAGCGAGCCGGTCGAAGACAGCGCATCGGCGAATTCGACGAACACCCGTTCGACCAGATTGGCCGACACCGTGCCCAGGCTGGCCATGATCTGGGACAGTTCCTTGATCTCGTCGTCGCCCATCATGCTGAACAGCTTGGCCGAATGCTCCTCGTTCAGCGACAGCATGAACATCGCCGCCTTCTGCGGGCCGGTCAGGCTGCGGTAATCTTCCTTCATGCGGGCCATGGATGGGGCGCTCCGTTAGAACATGTCCGGTCGCGGACCGGGTCAGCTTTCCTGGTAAAGCCAGCTGCGGATGATCGACAGCGCTTCTTCGGGGTGTTTCTCGACGATTTCGCCGATCTTGCGGATCGACGACGCCTTGACCCGACCTTCGACCTTGTCGATGTCGATCAGTTCGTCGGCGATCACTTCCTCTTCCTCGCCCAGGCCAGGGGCGGCCAGGGCGACCGCGCCGGGACCGGTCAATTGCGGCATCCCGCCGCCCTCGGCGGTCAGCAGGCGGCGACCGTCGGGACCGACCTGACCCTGCATCGATTCGATGGCGCGGCTGATCAGCGGACGCAGCACCAGCAGCAGGAACAAGATGGCGACGATCGACAGACCGAGGTTCGAGGCGATCTTTTCGACGAAATCGCGGCGCATGCCAAAGATGAACTCGCCCGGATCCTCGATCTGGTCGAGTTCCTCGCCTTTGTAGAACGCCATCGACGCGACCTTGACCTGATCCTCGCGATCCTTCGAGAAACCGATCGCCGATTTGACCAGCGCCTCGATCTGGGCCATCTCTTCCGGGGTGCGGTCGCGATAGGTGGTCTGTTTGCCGTCGGCCGATTTCTCGCGGACACCATCGACCAGCACGGCGGCCGAGACCTTGCGGACCTCGCCGATCTCGCGGACGGTGTTCTTGGTCTTTTTCGAGATCTCGTAATTGACGGTTTCCTGGTTCTTGCTCGACTTGCTCGACGAGCGCAGGTTGCCGTTGGCGCTGGCGTTGGGATCGGGCAGGTTCTGCTGAACCGTGACCGGGGTCGGCTCGGTGTCCTGGCTCTGCTCGCCTTCGTTGATGGTGACCTGCGAGCGGACCACCTTGGTTTCGGGGTCGAACGATTCCTCGGTGGTGACGGCCCGGCTCATGTCCATCTCGACCGTGACCTCGGCGCGGACCCGGCCGGGGCCAAGCGAGCGTTCGAGCAGATCCTCGATGGTTTTGACCATCCGCGCCTCATAATTCAGCCGCATTTCCTCGGCAGTCTGGGCGAGATAGTCCTGATTGTTCTCGAACCCCTTGGCGAGCAGGGTGCCCTTGTCATCGACGATCGAGATTCGCGACGGTTTCATCTTGGGGACGGCGGCGGCGATCAGATGCTGGATCGCCAGAACCTGTCCCTTTTCCAGTCGCTGGTTGCCCTGCATCTTCAAGATGACCGAGGCCGACGGCTCCTGGGTGTCGCGGGAAAACGCCTCGCGCTTGGGCAGGACAAGGTGGACGCGGGCGGCCTTGACCTTGTCGATCGAGCGGATCGTCTTGGCCAGTTCGCCTTCCATCGCCCGAACCATCGTCATGTTCTGCTGGAAGCTGGTGGTGCCGAACGCGTCTTGCTTGTCGAACAGTTCGTATCCGGCCATCCGGCCGCCGCTGGGCAGCGCCTGTTCGGCCATCCGCACCCGCAGGTCGAGCTTGCGGTCTTTCGGCACCCAGACTTCGGTGCCGTCCTTCCGCAATTCATAGGGAACCTTCTCGGTGGTCAGCCGTTCGATGATCTGCTTCGAATCCGCCAGATCGAGATCGCCATAGAGCAATTCCATCTGCGGCGCGGCGACGCGGCTCATCAGATAGATGAAAAACCCCAGCACGCTGATGCCGACGCCAGCGATGGCGGCCAGACGCATCGGCCCCAGGCCGCGCAGCATTTGCAGAAATGCGTTCACATCGACTCCATCACACCAAGGAGACCCGCCTGGGGCAGGCTAGGCCCTGGCCGCTGAAAAGAAAGTTAACATCACCCGGCAAATCTTGCCCACTCCCCCCGTTTTTTTCCGGCACGCCCGTTGCTAGACATTTCAACCGGTTCCGGAGCAAAATCGACAATGACCACGATGGCACGCGATCCGAAAGGCTATTACGCGGTTCTGGGGCTCGACCCCGAGGCCGATGCGGAGGCGATTCGCGCCGCCTATCGGCAGCGGGTCAAGGTGGTTCACCCCGATCGCGACCCCTCGACCCGGGCGCGCGAGGAATTCCGCCGTCTGATGGAAGCCTATGCCGTGCTGAAGGACGTGATCCGCCGGGCCGAATATGATGGCGTCGCTCCCGCCGAGGCCGGGGGCGAGAGCGATTTCACTCCGATGCCGGTCGCCTGCGGGACCTGTGGCAGCCTGACCGCCCAACCCCGCTATGTCGTGTTCCGCACCGTCCGCTCCTATCTGATCTGGGCAAAACTGGGTCGTCTGGACGGAATTTTCTGCCGGGATTGTGCCGATCATGCCGCCGCCAGGGCCTCGATCGTGTCGTGGCTGTGGGGGTGGTGGTCGTTGCCCGGCCTGATTCTGACCCCGTTCGCCCTGCTGGCCAATCTGTTCGGCGGTTCGAAGCCCCGGCGCGAGAACACCCGCATCCTGCTGCGTCAGGCCCGCGCCTTCCTCGGGCGGGGCGACCTTGTCCTGGCCCGCTCGCTGGCCGAGCAGGCCGCGACCTTCGCCCGTGGCCCCGATGACCGCGCCCGTGTCGCCGCCCTGCTGCGGGCCACCGATGGCGCCGTCAGCGGCCATCACCGCCGCCTGAAAAGCCGCTGGCGGCCCGGCGGGCGGGTGTTTCTGGCCCAGGCTCTGCCGCTGCTGGCCCTGCCGGTGACGATTGCGATCTTCGTGCTGATCGCGATCCGGCCGTGGGATCAGCCGGTTTCGACCGTCGCGCCGATTGCGGTCCATCCGGCGACGGTGGGAGAAATCCGCCACGTCGCTGTCGATGGCTTAAAGCTGCGGATGGCACCGCTGCCGGGTGCGCCGGTGCTGACCCTGCTCGACCGCTTCACCACCGTCGAGGTCAACGCCGCCACCGCCAGTCCCGACTGGGTCGGCGTCCGCACTCCCGCCGGGATCGAGGGCTATGTCGAGACCCGCGCCCTCTATGCCGGGTCGGGATCGCGGTTCAAAACCGAATGGTGCTCGGACAATCGCGGCGCTCCGCCCACCGCCGGTGAAATTCTGTCGCGCCGGGTCAGCGGCGACCATCGCCTGCTGGTCCATAATGACGGCCGCCGCGACGGCGTGGTCAAGCTGAAGACCCTGGCGGGCAGCACCGTCTTGTCGGTCTATGTCCCCGCCACCTTCCATATCGGCGTCGGCGGCATTCCCGACGGCACCTATCGGATCGAATACGCCACCGGAACCCGCTATTCGCGCGGCTGCGCCCTGTTCATCGACGAGATGCAGGCCTCGGTGCTGCCGATGACCGTCACCTTCCATTACCAATCGCCGACGGCGACCCGCTCGTTGACCAACATCGCCGAGGTGTGGTTGTCGCCGCAATCCGGGACCGTTCCCCGGCCGCTGCCGTTGCCGCCCGACCGCTTCGCCGCCGACGATTAGATTGGGGGCGATATAGCTCCGCTTCGCGGCAGGGTGACCACCCTGACCCGTTCGGAGGCCAACGCCTCCAAACCTCCAATTTCTTTATTATTTTCAATTATTTAAAAATCAGGAGGGGTCGGGAGGCTGGCCTCCCGATTAGGGGATCGGGGGCGAAAGCCCCCGAAGCGAGACGGGCGGGAAGGGGGGGCTATCGCAACCCCGCTTGTTTCAAGCACAGATCGGTCCAGGCCCGGCCCAGCCGTTCTGACGCCGAATTCTGCGCCAGCCGGTCGTTGAGGCTTTCGAAATCGACCCGGTCGAGCGGCTGGTCCTGATCGGCGCAGGTGAAGACGAAGCGGACCTCGCCGGTGTCGGGATCGCTGTGGCGTTGCAGGCACTGGGCGCAGATTTCCTTCAGCATGCATTGCATCGGCGCGTTGATCGAGCCGATCCCGGTATGGCCGCGCTTCAGCCAGGGGGCCAGCCGGTCGTGGCGGGCCTGGGCCACTGCCGCCATCATCTTGTCCGATCCGATCACGATGACGCGATCGACCGAGGACAGGGCGATTGATGTTTCGCCCAGATCGCCCCGTCCATAGGCTTCGATTGCATCGACGATGGTGCCGACGAAACTTAAATCTTCCGCTCGTCCCACCGGCAAGGGATCGCCGGAATCGACGCACCACACCACTTTGTCGGCGGCGGCTTCGATCTCGGCCTGCTTGAAGCGGTCGGTGGCCTTTTTATATCCGGCGAAATACAGCACTTTCGATCCGGCGGCGCGGAAGGCGGTGCCGATCGAGAACAGCACGGCATTGCCGAGGCCGCCGCCCGCCAGCAGCACCGTTTCGGTGCCGCAGACATGGGTCGGCGCGCCGGTCGGCCCCATCAGCACCACCGGCTCGCCGGGGCGCAAGGAAGCGACCAGATCGGACGAGCCGCCCATCTCCAGCACCACCATGCCGACCAGTCCGGCCTTGGCATCGACCCAGGCTCCAGTCAGCGCCAGCCCTTCCATCGCCAGCCGACCGGCGACGGGATGGCCGTCGGGCCGTTCGTAATTTTGCAGGCGGAAGAACTGACCGGGGCGGAAGGCACGGGCGGCGGCGGGGGCGTGGACCACCAGTTCGACGATGGTGGGGGTCAGCCGGGTGACGGCATGGACGGTCGGACGCAGATCGGCATCGAGCCGGGCGAACAGATCGGCGGGGGTGACGCTGGGGGCGGGCAGGCGGCGCATCGCCTCGGTCACCAGCGGATAGCCCTGCTTGGCCGACGCCATCGCCGAGACGACGTTCCCGGCATAAGAGGGGTGGAGGTCGCCAAAGAAGCTGACCCGGCCCTCGCGGCCTTCGACCCGCATCAGCACCGCCGGAACCGCCGGTTTGGGGCTGTGATCGGGGGTAACGTCGTTGCCGTCGGGATCGATTGCCTGGAAATAACGGCCGTCGAGGGCAAAGCCATCGAATTCGCGGGCCAGGGCGGTGTTGGGGACGGTGCCCGCCGCCATCAGCACGGTGCGGGCGGGAACGAAGTGGCTGTTGCCCGCGCCGTCGCGGACGGAGAGCCCCCGTGCCGCGCCGGTCTCGTCGGTCTCGACCGCCAGCGGAGTCAGGTGTTCGGCAAAGCGGATGCCTTCGTCGAGGGCATGAACCACTTCGTCGCGATTGCGCCAAGCCGGGCTGTCGGCCAGTCCGCGCCGGTACAGCACCGTCGCGCCGCCCCAGCTTTGCAGCAACTCCAGCAGCCGGGGAGCGCGTCCTTCCGCCGCCGCCGCCGCCCGTTCGGCGCGGAGGGTGCGGGCGTGGGCGATGAATTCGTCGGCGATGGCGCGGTCCAGTCCGGGCCACGCGTCGAGGACCGAGTCTCCCGTGCCCGCCGCGTTCAGCGCTTCGACCCGGGTCAGGAACTTCTCGACCTGGACCGGGTAATAGGCCAACGCCTCGGTGGCGGAATCGATCGCGGTCAAGCCGCCGCCGATCACCGCGACCGGCAGGCGCACTTGCAGATTGGCCAGACTGGCGGCGCGGGCGGCCCCGGTCAGTTGCAGCGTCATCAGGAAGTCCGAGGCCAGCCGTACCCCGCGCGCCAGTCCGCCCGGCAGGTCGGGCAGGGTGGGGCGCCCCGCTCCCATCGCCAGGGCGACATGGTCGAAGCCCATCGCCAGGGCGCTGTCGAGGGTGATCGCGCCGCCAAAGCGGACCCCGCCATAAAGGGCGAAGCCGCTGCGCCGCTCCAGCAACAGCCGGATCAGATCGAGGAAATTCTTGTCCCAGCGGACGGTGATGCCGTATTCGGCGACGCCGCCGAACCCGCCCGGACTCCGCTCGCCCAGGCGGTGCCACAAGGCGCGGATGTCGTGGACCGGCTGGAACGGCACCCGGCGCCCGTCGGGGGCGATCCCGGACAAAGCGGGGTCGAGCGGCTCGATCTTCAGCCCGTCGATCGCGACGACGGTGTGACCGTCCTGGAGCAGGTGGTGGGCCAGGGTATAGCCCGCCGGACCCAGTCCGACCACCAGCACGGCCCGCCCGCTGGCCGGGCGGGGCAGCGACCGGGCCAGATTGAGCGGGTTCCACCGCGTCAGCAGCGCATAAATCTCGAAGCCCCACGGCAGGTCGAGCACGTCGCGCAGGGCTCGGGTCTCGGCCGCGGGGGTATCGACCGGGTCGCGACCCTGTTTGCCGTAGATGCAGGCCTCCATGCAGGCGTTGCAGATGCGATGTCCCGTCCCGGCCACCATCGGATTATCGACGACGATCACCGCCAGCGCCGCCAGCGCCAGACCGGCGCGCTTGACCTCGTGCAACTCCGAAATCTTCTGATCGAGCGGGCAGCCCGAGCGAGCGGTTCCGCCGATCTCGATCCCCGACCGGCAGGAATCCCGGCCCTGGTGATGGCAGCCGATGCAGTAATGGGTTTGGTCCAGCGCCTGGGCCAGGCTCGCGCCGGGATCGCTGAGGTCGAAGCCGTCGCGCTGGCGCCAGGATTGGGGGGGCGCTTCCCAGGTCGGGCAGCCGCTTTGGTCGATCAGACGCGCCGACGCCGGGGCCTTGGGGTCGCGCTTGCCGGGCAGGCGGAACAGAATGCTGTCGGAATGGGGCGTCCGGGCGGTTTCGGCCAGCTTCGCCGCCGCCAGCCGCACCGCCAAGGCCAGATCGTCGCCATGGGCGGCCTCGTCGTCCATCCAGGCCAGCACCGAGCGGGCAAAGCCAAGCTCGCTGAACGGTTCCCCGGCGCGGGACTCGTATTCTGCGGTCAGGGTGCCTAAATCCAGCGTAGCGGCCTCTTCGGCGGGGAGGGCGCGGGCGGCGCGGCGCTGGACGAACTGGCGCTTGGCCGTAAACAGCGGGGCCAGGGCATGGTGGGCTTCGGCGAGGCTTGTGGCTGCGGCGCGGATGCCAAACAGACCGGTCAGGAAATCGTCAAGATGGGGGGATAGCGCCAGGATCAGGGCGGATTCGGCGGCGCGGTCGGGCGGTGCGGCGCGGGCGGCGGTCAAACGGTCGGCCAGTCCGGGATCGGCCCGCGTCAGCAGGTCGAGAAAGGAGCGGTCGATCCGGTTCAGTCCGTCGGGGGTGGAGAGGTCGGCGAATGCGAGACCGCATCCCAACGGAGGCAACGATACGTCCGAAGTCATATTAACTCCTGCCAAGGCCGTTGGCCGGTTCAAAGTAACACCTCGTTAACCAACGACTGTCACTTTCGAGGGTGGGGAAGGGCTGTGACCGTCATAGATGGATACTCTCCGTGCCGATTCCAGCCTCGGCCGAGGAGCAGGAAGCCCTGCTCCAGGCGATTGTTAAGAAATTACCCTCGATTGAGGATCCCGACCGCCTGCGCGAAGCGACCGAAGCCGCGCTGTCTCTGCTGTTGCGTCGTCCCACCGATCGCGGTTTGCGGGCTCACCTGACCTTGCGCGTCGCGGCGATTGTCGATGGGATCGACCGGGCCAAGCCCGCCGAGCGCGAGGCGATGATGCGCGATGCCGCCCGCGACTGTTTGGGCGTCCTGCACTCCGCCCGCGACCGCCGAGTGTCCCGTCCGCCCGAACGGGAGAAATCTCCCGCGTCCTTGCGCTCTCCGGCGGCCCGGCGTGCCCGCCACCGCGCCCAGGCCGGCTATGCCGTCGCGATTGCCGGGGGGGTGACAGTGATGGTCGGGGGGCTGCTGTGGGTCATGGCGTTGCGTCCGTCTCCCCCTCCGGTGATGGCCGAACCCGCCCGTCTGGTTGAACAGATAACCGCTGTCGCTCAGGGCGAGGTGATGGCCACCCATGTCTTCGGCGGCGCGATCCGCCTGACGATGCGGGGCGATCTGCCGGTGGTGGTTGCCGAGGCGGTGCCGCCCCGCGCCTGCGCCGCCGCCGGGTGGGCGCTGGTCCGCAAGGGATTGCTGACGATCAACGGCATTACTCCCAGTCGCGCCTCGGCTGCCCGCATCACCGATTTGTGCAATCATGGCGAGGGCGATGCCACCATCCAATGGATGCCGAAATAAGTCATGATCCGTCTCGTTATCCTGATTGTTGTTCTGGCGCTCTCCGGTCCGGGTCCGGCCTGGGCCGGGGCGAGTCTTGAGGGCCGCGCCGAACAGGGCGGTCTGCTGCTGGGACGAACCGAACCGGGGGCAGAGGTCCGGCTCGATGGCAAGGCGGTGCCGGTCGATCCAACCGGCCGCTTTCTGATCGGTTTTGGCCGCGATCAAGGCCCCGAGGCGGTTCTGGAGAGTCGCTCTCCCGATGGCGCAACCGAAACCCGGACCCTGGCCGTCGCGCCCCGGGCCTGGATCGAACAGCGGATCGAGGGGCTGCCCCAGGCCAAGGCCAAGCCCGATCCGGTGGCTCAGGCCCGCATCCGCGCCGAGTCGGCGATGGTGGCCGCCCTGCGCGCACGGGTCAGCCTCGATGACGGCTTCGCGGCCGGTCTGCTCCGTCCCGCCGATGGTCCGGTCTCGGGCGTGTTCGGCAGTCGTCGAGTCTATAACGGAAATCCCGGCGCGCCCCATTCCGGCCTCGACATCGCCGCGCCGCTGGGGGCTCCGGTCCGCGCCGCCGCCGCCGGAACCGTCATCCTCGCCGCGCCCGATCTGTTCCTGACCGGGCGGACCGTGATGGTCGATCACGGGATTGGCCTGATCACCAGCTATGCACATTTGTCGCGGATCGACGTCGCCGAAGGGGAGCATGTTGCCGCCGGTCAATCGCTCGGCGCGATCGGCGCGTCGGGTCTCGCCACCGGTCCCCACCTCCATTTCGGGGTGTCGTGGCAGGACCGTCGCCTCGATCCGGAAACCGTGCTGGCGGTTCTGCCGGGGCGGTAGGGCAGCCAACCAACCTCTTCGGGTAGGTCACCCCTCCTCGCTGGGGTGGGAAGTCCTGCCGGAAAGTGTGGTTAGCGTCGTTGACTTGTCCGACGCAAGTGGATAAACAATTTCCCCATTGTCGCTCGGGGCCGGCTCCGGCTCCAGGGATTCTCCGCCATTCTGGGGCTCATGCCATGACGAAGCGCGATCGGCCGCTTTCCCCTCATCTTCAGATCTACAAGATGCCGTTCACCGCGGTCCTGTCGATCAGCCACCGCATCACCGGCGTGGTGATGGCGGTCGGTACGCTGGTACTGGCTTATTGGCTGATTTCGGCCGCTTATGGCCCCGACGCCTATGCCACCGCCCAGGCGGTGCTGGGGTCGGTTCCCGGACGGCTTTTGCTGTTCGGCTGGTCGGTGGCGCTGTTCTACCACCTCTGTAACGGCATCCGGCACATGTTCTGGGACGCCGGGATGGGGTTCGAGATCCGCGACGCCGTCAAGTCGGGTTACATCACTGTCGGTGCCGCCCTGGCCCTGACGATTCTGGCGTGGGCTATCGGAGTTTAAGAACATGGGATCGGACGTCAAACTCAGATCGGCCCTGGGCCGCGCCCGTGGCCTCGGCTCCGCCCGCGAAGGCGTCGGCCATTTCTATGCCCAGCGCGCCACCGCGATCGGGATGATCCCGCTGTCGCTGTGGTTCGTGATCTCGGTGATCGGGCTGACCCACGCCGATTACGCCACCCTGCTCGACTGGGTGGGCCAGCCGCTTAACGCCACCTTGTTGTCGCTGACCGTGCTGACGGCGATGTATCACGCCCAGCTTGGGGTCGAAGTGGTGATCGCCGACTATGTCCATGGCGAGACGCTGAAATTCACCTTGTTGACCGCCTCGACGATGGCCGCCTTCCTGCTGGGCGCCGCGATGGTGGTTTCGATCCTGAAAGTCGCTGTCGGAGTCTGAAGCCCATGCCCGCCTACAAAATCATCGACCATACCTACGACGTGGTGGTCGTCGGCGCCGGCGGTGCCGGTCTTCGCGCTACCATGGGAATGGGCCAGGCCGGCTTCCGCACCGCCTGTATCACCAAGGTGTTCCCCACCCGCTCGCACACTGTCGCGGCCCAGGGCGGCATCGGTGCCGCTCTCGGCAACATGGCCGACGACAATTGGAAGTGGCACATGTACGACACCGTCAAGGGGTCGGACTGGCTGGGCGACCAGGATGCCATCGAATATATGTGCCGCGAGGCGGTCCCCGCCGTGCACGAACTGGAACATTTCGGTGTTCCGTTCTCCCGCACTCCCGAGGGCAAGATCTATCAGCGCCCGTTCGGCGGCCACATGTCGAATTACGGCGAGAAGCCGGTGCAGCGTGCCTGCGCCGCCGCCGACCGTACCGGCCATGCCATTTTGCACACGCTGTATCAGCAGTGTCTGAAGCATTCCTGCCAGTTCTTTGTCGAATATTTCGCCCTTGATCTGATCATGGACGAAGACGGCTCCTGCCGCGGCGTGATGGCGTGGAATCTCGACGACGGCACCCTGCATCGCTTCCGCGCCCACAAGGTGGTGTTGGCGACCGGCGGCTATGGCCGCGCCTATTTCTCCTGCACCTCGGCCCACACCTGCACCGGCGACGGTCATGGTCTGGTTGCCCGTGCCGGTCTGCCGCTCCAGGACATGGAATTCGTTCAGTTCCACCCGACCGGCATCTATGGCTCGGGCTGCCTGATCACCGAGGGTGCCCGTGGCGAAGGCGGTTACCTGACCAACTCGGCCGGCGAGCGCTTCATGGAGCGCTATGCTCCCACCGCCAAGGATCTGGCGTCCCGCGACGTCGTCAGCCGGGCGATGACCGTCGAAATCCGCGAAGGTCGCGGCGTCGGCAAGGAAAACGACCACATCTTCCTGCATCTGGAACATCTGGGGGCCGAGACTCTCGACCTGCGTCTGCCCGGCATCTCCGAGACCGCGAAGATTTTCGCCGGTGTCGATGTCACCCGCGAGCCGATCCCGGTGCTGCCGACCGTCCATTACAACATGGGCGGCATTCCGACCAACATTCACGGCGAAGTGCTGCGTCCGACCGAGACCGATCCGGATGCGACCGTTCCCGGCCTAATGGCGATCGGTGAAGCGGCCTGCGTCTCGGTTCATGGCGCCAACCGTCTCGGCACCAACTCGCTGCTCGACATCGTCGTGTTCGGCCGCGCCGCCGCTGTCCACACCGCCGAGACCTTAAAGCCCTCCAGCGCCCACAAGTCGCTGCCGAAGGGCGCGGGCGATCAGGCGGTGGCCCGCTTCGACCGGCTGCGCAACGCCAACGGCTCGCTGACCACCTCGGAAATCCGGCTGGCGATGCAAAAGACGATGCAGAACGACGCCGCCGTCTTCCGCACCGCCAAGACCCTGGCCGAGGGCGTCGATAAGATGAACGAGGTTGCCGCCTCGTTGTCGCAGATCAAGACCCACGACCGCTCGACGGTGTGGAACTCCGATCTGGTCGAGGCGCTGGAGCTGGAAAATCTGATGGATTGCGCCCAGGCGACGATCGTGTCGGCCGAAGCCCGCCACGAAAGCCGCGGTGCCCACGCCCACGAGGATTATCCCGAGCGCGATGACACGACGTGGCTGAAGCACACCCTGGCCTGGGTCGAGAACGGCAAGGTGCAGCTGGATTACCGTCCGGTCCACACCTATACGCTGACCGACGAGGTCGAGTATATCAAGCCGCAGAAGCGCGTGTACTGACGGCACAGGGAAGGAGATACGGAACATGGTCGAAATCGCCCTGCCCGCCAATTCACGGGTTCAACCCGGCAAGACTGTCCCGGCTCCGGCCGGGGCCACCCGGGTCAAGCGCTTCAACATCTATCGCTACGATCCGGATTCGGGGGCCAATCCCCGGCTGGACACCTTCGAGATCGACCTCGACGCCTGTGGCCCGATGGTTCTCGACGCCCTGCTGAAGATCAAGAACGAGATCGACTCGACCTTGACCTTCCGCCGCTCCTGCCGCGAGGGGATCTGCGGTTCCTGCGCGATGAATATCGGCGGGGCCAATACCTTGGCTTGTCTGAAGCCGATCGCCGACATCGAAGGCGACGTCGCGATCTATCCGCTGCCGCACATGCCGGTGGTCAAGGATCTCGTCGCCGACCTGTCGGTGCCTTATGCCCAGCTCGCCTCGGTGCGGCCGTGGATGCAGACCCAGAGCCCGACCCCGCCCGACAGCGAACGTCTGCAAAGCCCGGAAGAGCGCGAATTGCTCGACGGTCTGTGGGAATGCATCCTGTGCTTCTGCTGCCAGACTTCGTGCCCGAGCTATTGGTGGAACGGCGACCGCTATCTGGGACCGGCGGTGCTGCTCCAGGCCGCGCGCTGGATCTTCGATTCCCGCGATGAAATGACCGGTGAACGCCTCGATACGCTGGAAGATCCCTTCAAGCTCTATCGCTGCCACACCATCATGAATTGCACCCAGACCTGCCCCAAGGGTCTTAACCCTGCCCGCGCCATCGGCGCGATCAAGGGCAAGCTGATCGAACGCCGGGCCTGATCCGACCGGTTTTCCCGATGCAAAGCCGCCCGCCTTCGGAATCGAAGGCGGGCGGTTTCGTTTGCGGGGACGGGGCGCGCGGTTCAGGGCTCGGGCGGGGGGACCGGAGCCGGAGCCGGAGCCGGAGCCGCAGTTGAGTGGGCCCGCTGCCACTGATCGACCTGGGCGGCGTTGAACGGGTTGATGTAATAGCCGTTCTCGTTGCGCATCGCCGGATCAATGCAGGAATAGATCGCCAGATGCGGCACGGTCAGCCGGCATTGCCAGAGACGACGGACGATGAGGCGGGCCGACAATCCCCATTCGGCGCAGGCTTCGGCCGCCAGGGCATCGCGGGTGGCGGGGGTGGTGTCGTCACCATAGCAAACATTGACCACGCCATCGTATCCGGCCAGCTTCGGCTTGCCCCAGCCGGGGTTGGTGATCTGAAAGGTCTTTTCGCGATCGACGAACGGATCGCCCAGGGAACAGGCGGTCAGGGCGGTCAGAGCGGCGACCAGGAAAAGCGGTCGGAACAGGCGCATCGGTGATTGGTTCCCGACAGGAGGCGGCTTCCCGTTCTACCCCATGACGGGGCGGTTGGGAACCGTTCCCGCCGGTCGGGCCAGCGCGGTTGTTTCGGCCACGCGGCAAAGCTATCCTTTTCCACCGATCATCCCGGCGACGGGCAACCAAGGGGGAACCGATGTCCGAAGGCAGTAAGCACCGTCTGGTGACGCGCAGCGATTTCGACGGTTTGGTTTGCGCCGTATTGCTGCGCCATCTCGACCTGATCGACGACATCAAATTCGTCCACCCCAAGGACATGCAGGACGGCGTGGTCGAGATCGGTCCCAACGATATCACGACCAATTTGCCCTATGTCGAGGGCGTTCACCTCGCTTTCGACCATCATCTGTCCGAGACGGTGCGGGTTGGTCATCACGACAACCACATCATCATCCCCGAGGCCCCCTCGGCGGCGCGGGTGGTGTTCGATTATTACGGCGGGACCGAGCGGTTTCCCCCCGCCTGGGCCGAAATGATGGCGGCGGTCGATCAGGCGGATTCGGCACGCTATAGCTTAAGCGACATCATCAATCCGGGCGGCTGGGCTTTGCTCAATTATGTGATGGATGCCCGGACCGGGTTGGGGCGGTTCCGCGATTTCCGCATCTCGAACTATCAGTTGATGATGAATTTGATCGAGTATTGCCGCAATCACACGATCGACGACATCCTGACCCTGCCCGACGTCAAGGAACGGACCGACATTTATTTCGGTCATCAGGAACATTTCAAGGACCAGATTCGCCGCTGCGCCCGGGTTTATCGTAATCTGGTCGTGCTCGACTTGCGCGGCGAGGAGGTCATCTATGCGGGCAACCGCTTCATGATCTATGCCCTCTACCCCGACACCAACATCTCGATTCATGTCCTGTGGGGCGTGAAAAAGCAGAACACGGTGTTTGCGATCGGCAAGTCGATCCTGAACCGGACCGCGCGGACCAATGTCGGCGAATTGTGCTTGCGCTATAACGGCGGCGGCCATGCCAACGCCGGAACCTGCCAGATCGAGACGCCGAGTGCGGAACGGGTGCTGGCCGAACTGATTGCCCGGATCAATGCCGACGGCTGAGGGGGGAGTCTGGCCCAGGGATAGCGGGGGAGTGCGGCTCGTCGTCGATATCTGGGTGTGACAGTGTCGTGACCCCTGCGGTTGGCTGTCGACAGGGGGCGGCTGGATTCGGTACAGTAATTTCGGGTTGCAGATCCTTTTTAGGAGGAGTTTGTCGGTGCCTTCCCGCCAAAAAGGGGAATCCATCCGCTCCACCGGCGTTCCGCCCCTCTCCGGCGAAGCGCTCTCTGACCGACCCGCCTCGAACAGGGGCCTCCCATCACCGGGAGGCCCCTTTTTCCTTGCCCGAATCCCGACAGCAGCGAAGGAGTCCCAGATGGCCAAACGCGCCACGCGGAGCGCCGCGAGCAAGATCGAGTCCGTCGTCCCCTTTCATCCCGGCGCGGTCCGGGACGAGACCGATTGGACCCCGCTGCCCGAGGAGGGTGACCGCGACCAAAGCTATCGCCGCACGGTGCGGCCGCGCAGTGACAATCAGCGCCGCCTGGTTCAGGCGATTGCCGGCAACAATCTGACCGTGGCGTTGGGCCCGGCCGGGACCGGCAAGACCTATCTGGCGATCTCGGCGGCGGTCGAGGCGTTCGAGGCCGATCAGGTGGCGCGGATCGTGCTGTCGCGTCCGGCGGTCGAGGCAGGCGAAACCCTGGGCTTCCTTCCCGGCGATCTTCAGGAAAAGATGGCGCCCTACCTGCGCCCGCTTTACGACGCTCTGTCCGACCGGCTGGGCGGCAAGCGGCTGCGCGCTCTTTTGGCCGACGGGTCGATCGAAATCGCCCCAATCGCCTATATGCGTGGCCGGACGCTGAACAACGTCTTCATCGTCATCGACGAGGCGCAGAACTGCACCTATGGGCAGATCAAGATGCTGCTGACCCGGCTCGGCTGGCATTCGACGATGGTGCTGACCGGCGATCCCGATCAAAGCGACCTGTTGCCCGGTCTGTCGGGGTTAACCGATATCGCCGCCCGTCTGCGCGGTCTGCCCGATGTCGCGGTGGTCGATCTCGACGAACGCGACATCGTTCGCCATCCGCTGGTCGCCAGCATGTTGACGGTGCTGTAAGTCTGCGCTGTGCCCGCGCGGAAAACAACAATCCGCGCGGGACATCGTCTCGCGCGGGGCGGTCGGTAGGGACGTCAGGGGACGTCGTCGGGGGGAAACCGGTGGCGTCCCTTGATCGGTTTTCGTCACGAAACCGCGGACGGGCGTATCGCTTAGGCGAGAACGTCGCCGCCAGACTTCTCTACATCGCCGATCGATTTCGCGTCGGGCGTGGTCGCAACGGCCTCGGCATATTGCAACGCGGTCCGCGACGGCAATTGGAACTGCAATTGACCGGAGGTTTGGTCGCGGAATTGCAGAATCGCGGTCCCGGTGCCGCTGTCGAAACCAACGACCGGGCTGGTGTAGGGAGGTCCGCCAGGAGGCGAGGTGGCATCCGACGAAGAGGATGTCGTCGACTGACCGGAGGTGGCATTGGCCGAGCCGGACTGAGCCGTCGCGGCGCGGGTGGAAGCCGTGTCTCGTGTGGCGGTCGACGTCGAGGGCGATACGGTTGAGACGTCCATTCTGGCACCTATCGACTAAGAGGTTCTTCGGAACCCATTGGAAGAGATAATGGCAGATCGGTCTGTCAACCTCAAGGCAATTTGACTTCCCCCCCGACTTCCGCTCTGGTCACCAGGGCAGCCGCGACCCGTCAACATGGATAAAACTGCCGGAATCCGCCGCTTTGACGCCACCCAGGGCGGCGCGCAGTCCGCTTACCGCCTCGGTCGGAGACAACGGCGCGGCGGGGCCGCCCATCTCGGTCCGCACCCAGCCGGGCGACAGCGCGACCGGAACGATGCCGCGTTCGGCCAGATCGAGCGAGAGGGTCTTGATCACCATGTTGAGCGCCGCCTTCGAGGCGCGGTAGGCATAAGACCCGCCCGAGGAATTGTCGGCGATCGACCCCATCATCGAGGACAGCACGGCGAACAGCTTCGGCCCGACGAGATGCCCGGCGAAGGCCTGGGCCACCAGCAGGGGGGCGACGGTGTTGACGCGATAGACCTCGATCAGGTCGGCGGGGTCGATCTCGCCAAAGGGCGGGTTGGCCCCGTAGATCCCGGCATTGTGCAGCAGCAGGTCGATCGGGGTGCCGTCGAGCGACGCCGCCAGCCGTTTGATCGAGGCGGGGTCGCCGATGTCGCAGACATAGATTTCGGCCCCGGCCTCGGAGGCGGCCCGACCGCTCAAGGGGTCGCGCACGGTGGCCAGCACCCGCCACCCGGCGGCGGCGTACTGACGGACGAATTCCAGGCCGAGACCACGGCTGGCGCCGATAATCAGAAGTGTGGCCATGCGTGCGCGCTCCTTGGCTGTCGGATATCCCGCTACGATATCAGGATTTGAGGGCGGTGACTTCGATCTCGACCTTCATCTTGGGATCGACCAGCCCGGTGACGACAGTGGTGTTGGCCGGGCGGACGCCGCGGAAGGCTTCGCCCAGCACCGGGGCGATCCGCTCGAAGAAGCTGGCTTCGGTGACGAAGGCGCGGACGCGGACGACATCCTTCAACGACGCGCCGCCCTGGGCCAGCGCCTGGGCGATGGTGTCGAGGGCCTGACGGGCCTGTTCGGCGACGTCGTCGGAAATCTCGCCGTTCTTGTAGCCCGAGGTGCCGGACACGAATACCCACGGATCCTGAGCGACGGCGCGGGAATAGCCGGCGATCTCTTCAAACGCGGAGCCGGAGGAAATCAACTGACGGGTCATGATCTGTCCTTCGAGAGGAGTGAATGAAAGCGAAAGCGCATCGGGCGCGCCCCAAAAGGCTTCATACCCGATTTGTCACGACGGGCAAACGGTCACCCCGCCAGAATGCGGTCGAGAAAGGGCACCCGGCCCTGGCGGTCCTCGACCTCGATCACCCACAGGTCGGAATCGACCTCGCGCTGGCGGGCGATATAGGCTTCGGCCGCCGCCTCGGTGACCGGAGCCGCCCCGGTGGCGCGCAGCCAGCCCGCCCGGCCCGATCCGTCGCGGACCTGGGTGAACACCTCGCAGCCATCGGCGCCCCGGTTCAGCTTGACCAGCACCGCCCCGGCATCGTCGTCGCCATGCCGGACCACCATCGCGACGATCCCCACCGCGCCGCATTGGCGGATCGCCGCCTGGACCCACAGCCGCGCTTTCAGCCTGGGTTCCGGCTCGGGCGCCGGGCTGTCATCCCGGCCGCGTCCCGCCATCCGCATCCTTTGTTCCTCCGCTTTGTTGCTCCGCCGATCCTAGGCTGTTCACGGGACGCTGGACAAGGGAACCCCGAGTTGTTAGGCGTGAAGATAAGTGGTGCCCCGTGAGGAGAGCCGACATGTCGAACAGGAAGCCCGTCGTCGTCGTCACCCGCAAGCTGCCCGATCCGATCGAGACCCGGATGATGGAGCTGTTCGACGCCCGCCTCAATCACGACGACCGGCCGATGAGCCGGGCCGCGCTGATCGAAGCGGTCCGCGACGCCGACGTTCTGGTGCCTACCGTCACCGACCGCATTGATGCCGGGGTGCTGTCCCAGGCGGGACCGTCGCTGCGGCTGATCGCCAATTTCGGCACCGGGGTCGATCATATCGACCTCGCCACCGCGCGGGCGCGGGCGATCACCGTGACCAACACGCCGGGCGTCCTGACCGAGGACACTGCCGACATGACGATGGCGCTGATCCTGGCGGTGCCGCGTCGGCTGGTCGAGGGCGAGCGGCTGGTCCGCTCGGGCAATTGGGGCGGCTGGAGCCCGACCCTGATGCTGGGCCATCGCATCTGGGGCAAGCGTCTCGGTATCGTCGGCATGGGCCGGATCGGTCAGGCGGTGGCCCGCCGCGCCAAGGCGTTCGGAATGGCGATCCATTACCATAACCGCAAGCGGGTTCATCCCGACATCGAAGCCGAGTTGGAGGCGACCTATTGGGAAAGCCTCGACCAGATGCTGGCGCGGATGGACGTCATCACGATCCATTGTCCCCACACCCCGGCGACGTTCCACCTTTTGTCGGCGCGCCGCCTCGAATTGCTGCCCAAGCACGCTTATCTGGTCAATTGCGCCCGCGGCGAGATCGTCGATGAAAACGCGTTGACCCGGATGCTGATCCGGGGCGATCTGGCCGGGGCCGGACTCGACGTGTTCGAACACGAACCGGCGGTCAATCCCAAGCTGCTGGCGCTCGACAATGTCGTGCTGCTGCCCCATCTCGGTTCGGCGACCGAGGAAGGCCGGATCGACATGGGCGAGACGGTGCTGATCAACATCAAGACCTTCAGCGACGGCCATCCGCCGCCCGACCGGGTGCTGGCCTCGATGTTCTAAAAAAGAACTCCCCCGGATCGGGCAAATCCGGGGGAGTCGATCGGCGTCCGCCGCCTTGGGCGGGAGGATATCAAAGAGACGGACGCCGCGGGGTTACCAGGCCCTAGCGCTCGTCGCCGGGCTGCTGCGGAGCGGCATCGCCGGGACGACCGGCATCGCCGGGACGGCCGGGGCCGCGATAATGGCCGGGGCCACCATGGCCGCCGGGGCCGCCATGGGCGGACAGAACCTGATCGGCGATGGTCTGCTGGGCCGGGGTCAGGATCTGGTAGAACTTGGTCAGGGCCGGGACCGTGCGCTTCAGCGTTTCGGTGTGGGCTTCGGCCAGCTTCAACTGCCGGTCCAGCCGCGCCGGGAGGGCGGTGGCGAGGTCGGGCTGATCGCTGCACAGCGCCCGCATCGGCTCCTGGGCCGCTTTCATCGTCTCGGACAGGCGGCGGAATTCATCCTTTTGGGGCGCGGTCAGGGTCAGCTTCGCTTCGGCAAAGGCCAAGTGGGCGGCCAACCTGGCGTCCTGATCGGCGCAGAAACGCTGCGCCGGATCGACGGGGGCGCGACGCGGGGCCGAATCGGCGTGGGCGGCGCCGATTGCGGCGGCCAGAGCGACAACCAAGATTGCGGCGGGGATCAGGTGGGGACGCGGTTTCATCGAATTCACTTTCGGTTGGGGGCGTCTGATGAAACGGTTTTAGGCCCGGGCGGTAACCCGACGATGTCGGCCTCGGCAACAAAGGGTAACCATCGGTAACGCCGACTTGCCGATCGGCGGCGGCTCGGTCAATATCCGCTGCAACCTTATCGGGAGAGAGCGAGCCGTGGGTGCGATGGGGACCAGCCCGGATGTCGGGGCGGACGAGCGCTATGGGGAGGCGATGGCGGCGCTGCGGAGCGGCGATTTCGCCCGCGCCGAAAGCGCGTTGGCCCACATCGTCCGGGCCGATCCCACCAATGCGGTCGCCCATGCCGATCTGGGGGTGCTGCTGCGGCGGCGCGGTCTGCCCGAGGCGGCGGTGGCCTGTTACCGCCGCGCGTTGGCGCTTTGCCCCGACCGCGCCGGAACCTTGTCCAATCTCGGCAACGCGCTGCGCGAATTGGGGCGACTGGCCGAGGCCGAAGCGGTGTTGGCGCGGGCGGTGGCGCTGGAGCCGGACGGGGTCGGCTTTCGCTACAATCTTGCTTTGTTGTTGCGCGACCGTCGCCGCACCGAAGAGGCGCTGGCGATGATGGAGGCGTTGCTGGAGCGCGAGCCCGACAATGCCGAGATCGCCTGGGACATCGCCCTGACCCGGCTTTATCTCGACGATTTCCGCCGGGGTTTCGCCGGATACGAAGCCCGCGAGCGTCTGCCCCGGATGCCGCGCCGCGACTTTCCCGGCGAGCGCTGGCGGGGGGACGCGGTGGCGGGGCGGACGGTGTTGCTGGTGTCGGAACAGGGCTTTGGCGACGCGCTGCAATTCGCCCGCTTCGTGCCGTTTCTGGCCCGGCGCGGGGCACGGGTGGTGCTGGAATGCCTGCCCGAGCTTGGCGCCCTGTTCGCCACTCTGCCCGGATTGGCCGCGATCGTCCCCAAGGGCGCGCCGCCGCCGCCTTACGATGTGTGGGCTCCGATGGCCAGCCTGCCGCACCTGCTGGGGATCGCATGGACCGACCTGCCCGGTCCCTGTCCCTATCTGAGCGCGCCGCCGGGGCCTCGGCTGCTGCCGCCTGCGCCGGGGACGCGCCTGACCGCCGGGCTGGTGTGGGCGGGCAAGACCATTCCGCGCGACCGCTCGTGGCCGCTGGAAACGCTGCTGCCGCTGCTGGCCGATCCCTCCATCGCCTGGGTCAGTCTCCAGCACGGCCCGCGCGGGAGCGATCTGGTCCGGCTGGGGGCCGACCGTCTGGTCGCCGACGCCGCCCCGGCGCTGGGGTCTTTCGCCGATACCGCCGCGTTGATGACGCAGCTTGACCTGATCGTCACCATCGACACCGCGACGGCTCATCTGGCCGGGGCGCTGGGGCGTCCCACCTACGTCTTGCTGCGCTATGTCTCGGACTGGCGCTGGGGCAATGAGCGCGACGACTCGCCGTGGTATCCGACGCTGCGGCTGTTCCGCCAATCCGATCCCGACGATTTCGCCGGGCCGGTGGCGCGGATCGCCCAAGCCCTGGCCGCCCCCGGTTGATTTCCGGGGGAATCGCCCCACCTGTCATAGGCCTGTTTCTGGAGGGAAAAACAATGACGCGTCGGTTGGTCACGATATTCGGAGGCTCGGGCTTTCTCGGCCGGGCGATCGTCAACCGACTGGCCGGAAACGGCTGGGCGGTGCGGGTTGCGGTGCGTCACCCCTCGACCGCCGAGTTCCTGTTGCCGATGGGCGAGGTCGGCCAGATTTCGCTGGTCCGCGCCGATATCGGCAATCCCGCCGCTGTCGCCGCTGCGGTGGCCGGAGCCGACGCGGTGGTCAATCTGGTCGGCATCCTGACCGAAAGCAGCCGCCGCACCTTCCAGGCGATTCATGCCGATGGAGCCGCGACGATCGCCGCCGCCGCCCGCGAGGCCGGGATCACCGCCTTTGTCCAGATGTCGGCGGTGGGGGCCAGCGCCCGGTCCGACGCCGCCTATGCCCGCAGCAAGGCGGCGGGTGAAGAGGCGGTGCGGGCCGAGATTCCCGGCGCGACGATCCTGCGCCCCTCGGTGGTGTTCGGCCCCGACGACGATTTCTTCAACCGCTTCGCCAAGATGGCGGTGCTGTCGCCGGTGCTGCCGGTGTTCACCGGGGACGGTTTTCACGTTGTGTGGAATGGAGCGCGGCCGTCGCTCGATCTGTTCGGCACCGGCGGACCGCGCTTCCAGCCGGTCTATGTCGGCGATGTCGCCGCCGCCGTCGCCGCCGTGCTCGACGATCCCACCCTGGCCGGGCGGACCTACGAACTGGGCGGTCCGACCGTCTATTCGATGAAGCAGATCATGGAGCTGGTGCTGTCGTACTCCGGTCTCCATCGCCGTCTGCTGCCGCTGCCGATGGGGCTGGCGATGGTCCAGGCGCGGGTGTTCGAATATCTGCCGACGCCGCCCTTGACCCGCGATCAGGTGCGGATGATGCGGGTCAACAATATCCTGACCGGGGCCGAGCCGGGTCTGGGGGACTTGGGCATCACGCCTACGCCGGCCGAGACGATCCTGCCCCATTACCTGCGCCGCTATGGCCCGCCCAACCGCGCCGAGCAGTAAGGGAGCTTACTTTCCGGCGATGGTCAGCCCGTCGATCCGGAGCGTCGGGCAATCAATGCCGTGGCGCAGTTCGAGATCGCTGGCCGGGGTCAACTCGCGGAACATGTCCTTCAGGTTTCCGGCGATGGTGACCTCGGCGACCGGGAAGGCCAGTTCGCCGCCCGAAATCCAGAATCCGGCGGCACCGCGCGAATAATCGCCGGTGACGCCGTTGACGCCCTGGCCGAACAATTCGGTGATGTAGAACCCGTCGGTGATGTCGCCGATCATCTCGGCGGGCGTGATCGCGCCCGCATCGAGATAGAAATTGCTGGCCGACGGCGATGGCGGCGAGCCGGTGGCCCGGCTGGCGTGACCGGTGGGGGCCAGGCCAAGCTGATGGGCCGAGCGCAGATCGAGCAGCCAGGTGGTCAGCACCCCGTCCTCGATCACGGCGCGGGTCTGGGTCGGCAAGCCTTCGCCGTCGCAGGGGCGCGAGCGCAGGCCACGGCGGCGATGGGGATCGTCGATCACCCGGATGCCGGGGGCGAACACCGGCTGGCCCAGCCGGTCCTTGAGGAAGCTGGTGCCACGCGCGACCGAGGCGCCGTTGATCGCCCCGGCCAGGGTGGCGAGCAGACCCCGGGCGACGCGGGGGTCAAAGATCACCGGCACCTGACGCGAACTGACCTTGCGGGCACCGAGACGGCGGACGGCGCGGCGCGCTGCTTCGGCCCCGACCTCTTCCGGGGCGCGCAGATCGCCGAGATAGACCGCGCCGGTATGGTCGTAATCGCGCTCCATCCCGCTGGCCCCGTCTCCGGCCAGCACCGCGACCGACAGCGAGGCGTGGCTGACCTGATATTCGAACGACAGCCCGTTCGAGGCGCACAAAGCCACCCGCGAGCGGCCCCAGCCGGAATCCGAGCCTTCGGAATTGGTGATGCCGGGGGTGGCGCGGGCGATGTCCTCGGCCCGGCGCGCCATGTCGATCAGCCCCTCGGCATCGGGCTCGGAGGGATCGAACATGTCGAGATCGGGCAGATCGCGGGCCAGTTGCTCGGGCGTCGCCAGCCCGCACCACGGGTCTTCGGGGACGATGCGGGCCATCGCGACGGCGCGTTCGACCAGTTCGGACAAAGCGGCGGGCGAGCGGTCCGACGACGAGACGAACGCCTGCTGCCGCCCGATCAGGACGCGCAGGCCGATATCGCCGCCCTCGGACCGTTCCAGCCGCTCCAGCGTTCCCAGCCGCAAGCCGACCGACAGCGAAACCGAATCGATCAGAACCGCATCGGCCTCGTCGGCACCGGCGCGGCGGGCGCAAGCGACCAGATCGCCGAGCAGATCGAGCGGGGCCGCACTCTGGGAACCGGACATGAGGAAACCTCCGCGATCAGAAGCGTTACAGCGACTCGTCGAGGGCGATGCGGTGCTGGCGGGCGCAGGCGACCAGGGTGTTGCGCAGCAGGCAGGCGATCGTCATCGGCCCGACCCCGCCGGGAACCGGGGTGATCGCGCCCGCGACCTTGACCGCCTCGTCAAAGGCGACGTCGCCGACCAACCGGCTGGTGCCGTCGGGATTGGCGATGCGGTTGATGCCGACGTCGATCACGGTGCAGCCGGGCTTCAGCCAGTCGCCCCGGACCATCCCCGGCTTGCCGACAGCGGCGACGACGATGTCGGCGCGGCGCACCACGTCGGGCAGATCGCGGGTGCGGGAATGGGCGACGGTAACGGTGCAGCTTTCGCGGATCAGCAATTGAGCCATCGGCTTGCCGACGATGTTCGAGCGCCCGACCACCACCGCGTCCAGGCCGGACAGATCGCCCAGTTGGTCCTTGAGCAGCAGCAGCGAGCCGAACGGGGTGCAGGGGACCAGCGCTTCACCGCCCGAGGCGAGACGGCCGACATTGACCGGGTGAAAGCCATCGACGTCCTTGGCCGGGTCGATCGCCTCGATCACCTTTTGGGTGTCGATGTGGCGGGGCAGGGGAAGCTGGACCAGGATGCCATGCACCGCCGGGTCGCTGTTGAGCCCGGCAATCAGGGTCAGCAATTCGTGTTCGGGGGTATCGACCGGCAGGGTATGGACGAAGGATTCCATCCCCACTTCGACGGTGCGCTTGTGCTTGGTGCGGACATAGACTTGGCTGGCCGGGTCTTCGCCCACCAGCACCACCGCCAGACCGGGGGTGAGGCGGCGGCTCTCGCGCAGGGCGTGGACCTCGGTGGTGATGCGCTCGCGCAGGCCGACGGAAAAGCGGTTGCCGTCGATGATCGTAGCTTCAGTCATGATTGTTCGGCCATCCATAGATCAAGGCGTTGCCGCAAATCCTCGGCATCGCCGGAAATCAGAACCACCTTGCGGCGGTCGGTCGCACCTTGGACGATGTCCAGCGCGGTGCGGGGGAGACGCCAGGTCTTGGCCAGCAGCTTGACCAGGGCAGCGTTGGCCTTGCCGTCCTCGGGCACTGCGGTGACCTGGACCTTCAGAACCGCCTGTCCATCGGATTCGGCGGCGACGCCCTGGACCTGATTGCGCGAGGCCTTGGGCGTCAGCCGGATCGAAACCCGGAGCCCGCCGGACGCGACGGCGAAAGGCGAGGCCCCGGAAGTCATCGTCAGAAAGCGACGGAAAAGCGCAGCTGTTCCAGCACCCGGATCAGGAAATACAGCACCAGCCACAGCACGATCGGCGACAGATCGACCGACCCCAGGTCGGGCAGAATGCGGCGCAACGGACGCAACACCGGCTCGGTCAGGCGCGACAGCACGGTCAGCAGCGTGCGGACGGTGGAATTGTAGGTGTTGACGATTCCAAACGCCACCAGCCAGCTTACCACCACCGCCGCCAGAACGACGTACCAGTACAGGTTCAAGGCCAGGATCACGACCTCGATCGCGGCGGCTAAAATCGCGTGCATTGCCAGCATCCCTTATGGCAGTTCTCGTCACGGCCAACCCTAGCTGTCGCCGCCCCGGCTGGCAAGCGCGCGCACGATTCTCTGGACAAGCGCCTGCATTCGGGGTCAAGAGTCCCTCAAATCGCGAGAGCAATGAGAGATGGTGTGATCGACCTTCGGCCGGTTCTGTTCGTCAACGGGTTTTTGCTGCTGGTTCTCGCGGTCGCCATGGTCTTTCCCGCCCTGGCCGACGCGGCGGCGGGCGATCCTGATTGGATGGTGTTCGTCCTCTCGGCCGCCGTCACCGCTTTTTTCGGGCTGGCGCTGGGGTTCGGCACCCGTCCCGCCGGGCGGATCACCCTGTCGGCGCGGCAATCCTTTCTGTTGACGGTGGTCGGCTGGGTCTCGAATGCGGGCTTTGCCGCGCTGCCCTTCGCCTTCTCCAACCTGGGGATGACCCCGACCGATGCCGTGTTCGAGGCGGTCAGCGGTCTGACCACCACCGGGGCGACGGTGATTCTCGGCCTCGATCACGCGCCGCGCGGCATCTTGCTGTGGCGGGCGCTGCTGAACTGGCTGGGCGGGGCCGGGATCATCGTGATGGCGGTGGCGATCCTGCCCGCGCTGCGGATTGGCGGCATGCAGGTGTTCCGGATGGAAACCTCGGACAAGACCGAGCGGGTCGGGCCGCGCATCGCCCAGGTTGCCGCCGGAATCGGGCTGGTCTATGCCGCCTTTACCGGTTTGACCGCGTTGGGGTTCTGGATCGCCGGGATGGGCCGCTTCGACGCGGTGTGCCACGCTCTGTCGGCGGTTTCAACCGGCGGCTTCTCGACCTCGGACCTGCGGCTGGCCCGATGGGGTGCCGACGTGCAATGGGTCGCGGTGGCGGCGATGCTGGTCGGCGGGTCCAGTCTGGTGCTGTGGACCGGGGCAGGGCGGGCGGCCCGGACCAGCCTGTTCAAGGACGCCCAGACCCGCTGGTATCTGATGTTCGTCGGCGGCTTTTCCGGTCTGCTGGCGCTGTGGCAATGGACGGTCAACGACATGCCCCCGGCGGCGGCGGTGCGTCATGCCGCTTTCTCGGTCACCTCGATCGTTTCGACCACCGGCTTTGCCTCGACCGATTGGAGCGCCTGGGGCGGTTTTGCCCATGTCGTCTTCTTCATCCTGCTGTTCATTGGCGGCTGCACCGGCTCGGCCGCGGGCGGGATCAAGATTTTGCGCTGGGATCTGTTGTTCGCGCTGGCCTCGGCCCATATCGGGCGGTTGCTGCATCCCCACGGCGTCTATGTGATCCGCTACAACAACGACAGGATCGCCCCGGCGATTCTCGATTCGGTGCTGGGCTTCGTCGTGCTGTACTTCGTCACCTTCGCCGTGTTCGCGCTGGCGTTGTCGGTGGTGGGGGTCGATTTCGTCACTGCTTTGTCCGGCTCGGCGGCGGCGCTGGCCAATGCCGGTCCCGGCATCGGCGACGTGATCGGGCCGATGGGCAGCTATCGCCCCTTGCCCGATGCCGCCAAATGGGTGCTGGGGCTCGAAATGATGATTGGACGGCTGGAATTGTTCATCGTCGCGGTTCTGTTCTCCCGCAGCTATTGGCGGGAATAGGGGAGAGAAGCCGATGATCGACGTCCGTCCCGTCCTGCGCCTGATCGGCCAGCTCTTGTGCACCCTGGCGGCGGCGATGCTGCTCCCCGCCGTGATGGACGGCCATGACGGCCAGACCGAGGCGCGGGTGTTCGTCGTTTCGTCCGGAGTGACCCTGTTTTTCGGTCTCGCCCTGGCGCTGGGGATGAACACCCCCGGACGCGGCTGGACCATCCGCCAGATTTATCTGGCCGTGGTGTTCGGCTGGCTGGTTCCGGTGCTGTTCGCGGCGCTGCCCTTTCTGTTCGGTCCGCTGGCGCTGTCGGTGCCCGACGCGCTGTTCGAGGCGGTCAGCGGCCTGACCGGCTCGGGGGCGACGGTGATCTCGGGGCTGGATCACGCTCCGCGCGGGCTGTTGCTGTGGCGGGCGCTGCTGAACTGGCTGGGCGGGCTGGGGGTGATCGCGATGGCGGTGGCGGTGTTGCCGCTGCTGGCGGTCGGCGGGATGCAGATGTTCCGTCTTGAAATGCCGGGGTCGGCCGAGCGGGCGATCGCGCGCGGGCGGCGAATCGCCACCCTGGTGTTCTTCACCTATGCCGGGCTGACCCTGGTGTTGGCGCTGTTGCTGTGGCGGGCCGGGCTGGGCGGGTTCGATGCCTTGGCCCACGCCTTATCGACCCTGTCCTCGGGCGGGTTCTCGACCTCGGACGCCTCGGTCGGCCATTTCCGCAATGCCGACGCCGAAATCGTCCTGATCCTCGGGATGGTGTTGAGCGGCCTGCCGTTCTTGCTGTTTTACCGGCTGGCGCGCGGCGAGGGCCGAGCCGCCTTGTCCGACAGCCAGATCGGTTGGTATCTCTCGCTGCTGGGGCTGGGGACGCTGGGGGTCAGCGCCTGGCTGTGGATCAGCCTTAACCTGTTGCCGTCCGACGCGGTGCGCCACGGCGCCTTCACCGTCGCCTCGGTGATGACCGGGACCGGCTTTTTTACCCTTCCCTATGGCGGGTGGGGGGGGATGCCCGCGATGATCCTGTTCTTCCTGGCCTTTGTCGGCGGCTGCGCCGGATCGACCTCGGGCGGGCTGAAGGTATTCCGGCTGCAATGCCTGTTCACCGACGCGGTGATGCAATTGCGCCGCCTGTTGCGCCCCAACGCGGTGCTGATCGCCACCTTCAACCGCCGCACCATTCCCGAGGACGTGCTGGAATCGGTGATGGGGTTCCTGTTCGTCTATGCCCTGGCCTTCGCCTTGCTGGCGATGGCGCTGGCCTTCCTCGGGCTGGATTTCGTCACGGCGGTCAGCGGCGCGGCCTCGGCGCTGGCCAATCTCGGCCCCGGCCTGGGCGGCACCATCGGTCCGGGGGCGACCTATGCCGCCCTGCCCGACGCCGCGAAGATGCTGCTGGCGGCGGGGATGCTGTTCGGGCGGCTGGAAATCTTCACCATCCTGGTGCTGTTCGTGCCGACCTTCTGGCGGCAGTAAGTCAAAGCTGCACGGATCGGCCCCGATCCGCGCGAGCCCCTCATTCGCCGGGCGCGGCCCATCCGGGCCTTAGATCAGCGACGACCACAGCAGCAGGCCGAGCGCGGCCAGACCCAACAGAATCCGGGCCAGCGCCAGCGGGGCGAAGGTGTGACGATCGACCCAGGCCATCATCGCCGCAATCGCGGCAAACGCGATCAGCCCGGCGGCGGCGGCGGCGATCTGAAGATCGGCCGACAAGATCGGTTGGGTGTGGCGGGTCAAGTGCCACAGGCTGAGAGCGGCATGGCCGAGAATCAGCGGGATCGCCAGCAGCAGCGAGAAGCGGGCCGCCTCGCGTCGCTCCCACCCCAGCAGGCGGGCGGCGGCAATGGTGATGCCGGTGCGCGATACGCCGGGAAACAGCGCCAGCGCCTGGACCAGCCCCAGCCCGGCGGCGACGGGAAGGGTCAGATGCTCGACCCGGCGCACCGTGACCCCCAGCCGGTCGCAGAGCAGCAGAACCACGCCGCCGGCCAGGATCAGGATTGCCGCCATCACCGGCCCGACCGCAGCGGCGGCGGGGAGGGCGAGAAAGCCGCCCAGAACCGCCGTCGGTACCGTTCCGGCGACGACATGGAGCATCAGCCACGACCCGGCATCGGGCTTGCCTTTGGCCAATCGCCACAGGCCGACGACCATCGCCAGCACATCGCGCCAGAAATACAGCAGCAGCGCCGCCAGGATTCCGCAATGGGTCGCGACCGCCAGGGCGGCGCGTCCATCGTCGCTGCCCGCGAGGCCGGGCAGGGCCGCCAACGGCCCCGACGCGCCGATGGGCAGAACCTCGCCAAGGCCCCGGATCAGGGCAACGGTTAAAACATCCAGCAAAGTCAAGGGGCTGTCTCCGTACCGGCCTTGGTCCGTTATAACACCGGGGCGAGGGGGCCGGAAGAGATACCGTACAGGGGCTTCAATCGCTTCGTGCGAGTGGGGATGGCTTATCCCATCCGACCGGGATTCTCTGGCCCGGAGCGGGCAACGAAAAGCCCCCCACCCGCGAGGGGAGGGGGGCTCAATCGATCGGGTCGATTGCAGGCGAGCGGGACTTAGAAGTCCATGCCGCCGAAATCGCCGCCGCCAGCGCCCGGCATCGCCGGAGCGTCCTTCTTGGCCTTCTCGACGATCAGCACCTCGGTGGTGACCAGCAGGCCAGCGACCGAAGCGGCGTCCTGGAGGGCGGTGCGAACCACCTTGGTCGGATCGATGATGCCGGCGGAGATCAGATCGACATATTCGCCGGTCTGAGCGTTGAAGCCGAAATTCACATCCGACTGCTCGAGCAGCTTGCCAGCGACCAGCACGCCATCGGCACCGGCATTGTCGGCGATCTGACGAACCGGAGCCTGGAGGGCGCGGCGAACGATTTCGATACCAACCTTCTGGTCGTCGTTACCGGCCTGGAGGTCCTTCAGAACCTTGATCGAGTGGAGCAGAGCGACGCCACCACCGGCGACAATGCCTTCCTCGACCGCGGCGCGGGTGGCGTGCAGGGCGTCATCGACGCGATCCTTGCGCTCCTTCACCTCGACTTCGGAGGCGCCGCCGACCTTGATCACCGCAACGCCACCGGCCAGCTTGGCCAGACGCTCTTGCAGCTTCTCGCGGTCGTAGTCGGACGAGGTCTCTTCGATCTGGGCGCGGATCTGCTTGATCCGGGCTTCGATTTCGGACTTCTGACCGGCACCATCGACGATGGTGGTGTCTTCCTTGGTGATGGTGATGCGCTTGGCGGTGCCGAGATCGGTGATCGCGACGTTCTCAAGCTTAATGCCGAGGTCTTCGCTGATGACCTGACCACCGGTGAGGATGGCGATGTCTTCCAGCATGGCCTTGCGGCGATCGCCGAAGCCCGGAGCCTTGACGGCAGCGACCTTCAGGCCGCCACGCAGCTTGTTGACGACCAGGGTGGCCAGAGCCTCGCCCTCGATGTCCTCGGCGATGATCAGCAGCGGACGGCCGGACTGGACGACCTGCTCGAGCACCGGCAGCAGCGGCTGGAGGCCCGACAGCTTCTTTTCGTGGAGGAGAACGAAGGGGTTCTCCAGCTCGACGGTCATCTTCTCGGCATTGGTGACGAAGTACGGGCTGGTGTAGCCACGGTCGAACTGCATGCCTTCGACGACTTCGAGCTCGGTGTCGAGGCCCTTGGCCTCTTCAACGGTGATGACGCCTTCGTTGCCGACCCGCTCCATCGCCTCGGCGATCTTCTTGCCGATGTCGGCTTCGCCGTTGGCGGAGATGGTGCCGACCTGGGCGATCTCGGCGTTGGTCGAAACCTTGCGCGACCGCGACTTCAGGTCGTTGATGACGGCGATGACGGCGAGGTCGATGCCGCGCTTCAGGTCCATCGGGTTGATGCCAGCGGCAACCGACTTGGCGCCTTCGCGGACGATCGCCTGGGCCAGAACGGTGGCGGTGGTGGTGCCGTCGCCGACCAGATCGGCGGTCTTCGAGGCAACTTCCTTGACCAGCTGCGCGCCGAGATTCTCGAACTTATCAGCCAGTTCGATTTCCTTGGCGACGGTCACGCCGTCCTTGGTGATGCGGGGAGCGCCGAACGACTTCTCGATCACGACGTTGCGGCCCTTGGGGCCGAGGGTCACCTTCACCGCGTCGGCGAGGATGTCGACGCCGCGCAGCAGACGGGTGCGGGCATCGGTAGAGAATTTGACTTCCTTGGCAGCCATTTTTCTTGAACCTTTATTTAGAAATTAGGCGAGAATGCCGAGAATGTCGGATTCTTTCATGATCAACAGGTCCTGCCCGTCGATCTTGACTTCGGTGCCCGACCACTTGCCGAACAGCACCTTGTCGCCAGCCTTGACGTCCAGGGCGGCAATCTTGCCGTCTTCGCCGCGAGCGCCGGGGCCGACGGAGACGACTTCACCCTGCTGGGGCTTTTCCTTGGCGGTGTCGGGGATGATGATGCCGCCAGCGGTCTTCTCTTCGGATTCGAGGCGCTTCACCACCACGCGATCGTGGAGCGGTCTGAAAGTCATGGGACTGAACCTCCGTTTGGTCTTCGCCACAAGGGCGACACAACAGTTTTGGCCGGTGAAGGGGCGCTGTTAGCACTCCTCACCAACGAGTGCTAACCATCTAAGGGCGTCCCCCCATCCTGTCAAGCGCGGCTGGGTTAAGAATCTGTCATGTCGGCCGAGGGGACAGACGAATCGCCTTAACGCGCCAGGGCGCGCCAGGCGATATCGCGGCGGCAGAACCCGCCCGGCCAGTCCAGCGCATCGACCGCCCGATAGGCCCGCTCGCGCGCTTCGGCGACATCGGCCCCGATCGCGGTGACGCCCAGCACCCGGCCGCCGGTGGCGATCACCTGCCCGTCTTTCAGCGCGGTTCCGGCATGGAGAACGGTGACGCCCTCAATCGCGCCCGCCGCCTTCAGCCCGCCGATCACGCTGCCCTTCTGGTAGGTGCCGGGATAGCCGTTGGCGGCCATCACCACCACCAGCGCCACCGCGTCGCGCCAGGACAGGCTGATCTGGTCCAGCCGTCCCTCGGCCCCGGCCAGCAGCACCGGCAGCAGATCGGACTCCAGCCGGGCCATCAGCACCTGACATTCCGGGTCGCCGAAGCGGACATTGTATTCAAGCAGCTTCGGCCCCGCCGCCGTGACCATGATTCCGGCGAACAGCACCCCGCTATAGGGGCGGCCCAGTTCGGCCATCGTCGCGATCAGCGGGCGGATGCAGGTGTCGATGATTGCCGCTTCGACCTTCGGGGTGACCACCGGAGTGGGCGAATAGGCTCCCATGCCGCCGGTATTGGGGCCGGTATCGCCGTCGCCGACCCGCTTGTGATCCTGGGCGGCGGCCAGCGGCAAAGCGGTGCGGCCGTCGCACAGGGCGAAGAAGCTGCATTCCTCGCCTTCCAGGAATTCTTCGATTACCAGTTCGTCGCCCGCCGCGCCGAACACCTTGTCGCCCATCATCGCATCGACGGCGTCGAGCGCCTCGGCCTGGGTCATCGCGACGACGACGCCCTTGCCCGCGGCCAGCCCGTCGGTCTTGACGACGATCGGGGCGCCCTTGGCGCGGATGAAGGCCTTGGCGGAGTCGCTGTCGCGGAAGCGGCCGTACCACGCGGTGGGAATCCCCGCCTTGGCGACGACATCCTTCATGAAGCCCTTCGAGCCTTCCAGCTCGGCGGCGGCGGCCGAGGGGCCGAACACCTTGATCCCGACCTCGCGGCAGCGATCGGCCAGCCCGGCGACCAGCGGCGCTTCGGGGCCGATCACCACCAGATCGACCGCGTTGGCGCGGGCAAAGGCGACCAGATCCTCGACCGCCTCGGCGGCGATGGCGACGCATTCGGCGCTGTCGGCGATCCCGGCATTGCCCGGGGCGCACCACAGCTTGGTCAAAAGCGGCGATTGCGCCAGCTTCCAGCACAAAGCGTGCTCGCGTCCGCCCGATCCGACCACCAATACCTTCATCCCAGCATCCTTTCCGTGACTTAAAGCTTCGTCGTGGGGGGCGGACCCCCGATCTCTAGGCGAGTTCCGTCCGCTCCCGCACCGCCTGCCACACCGCTTCGGGCGGGATGGCGGCGACGCAGGGGAACGCCTCGTCCGGCGTCGCCCGCTTGGGGCAGCGCCACAGGCAGTGATAACACTCCATCTCGACCGACAGAAATGTCGCGCCCTTGGGCCGCACCGCCTCGGGATAGGGGACGAAGCTGCCGAAATGGCCGCCGCCGACCAGCAGCACCGTCGGCGCGCCGACGCCCAGGGCCAGATGGCCGGGGCCGGTATCGTTGCTGACGACGCAGGCGGCGTGCTTCATCACGTCGATCAGGTCGGGCAGCGACAGGGTGCCGATGGTGTCGATCGCGCCGGGATGGGCCAGGGCGGCGATGGCGGGCTTGGCGAAGGCCTCCTGTCCCGCGCCGACGAAGACGACGCGCAGACCGGCATCGAGACAGCGGCGGGCGATGGCCAGAAACGCGTCGAACGGCCAGCGCCGTCCCGGCTCGTTCGAGCCGAAATTGAGCACGACATAGGGTGCGGCGGCGGTGTCGCTGGCCAGGGCGGGCACCCGTTCGCGCCAGGGAATCCGGATTGTCTCGGGCGGGTGAATGCGCCCGGTGATCGCGTCGAGAAAGGCGAAGTGGCGCAGCCCCTCGTGGGTCGGATAGGGGCCGGTGTCGATCACCCGGGTGGCGCGGGCGAGATACCAGCCATATTCGGCGCGGGTGCGGTCGGTGACGAAGGGCTGGGCAACGATCCGGCTGGGGGCGCGGCTGGCCCAGACCAGGGAATCGGCGGTCAGGGTCTTGCGCATATACATGTCGCAGATCGCGGCGGCGAAGCCCTGGCGGCGGACCCACAGCGCGATCTTCAGCCGGTACAGCCACTTCTTCTCGAAGGCGTGCTCGTCGATGGTGACGACGCGGATGCCGGGAAACACTTCGTCGGCCAGCCCGCGCCAGGAATGGCAGCCGAGCAGGGTGATCTCGGCCCGGTCCATTCCGAAGGCGGCGGGGTAATGCTCCAGCGCGGCCCGCGCCATCACCATGTCGCCGATCCCGTCCATCCGCACCACCAGCAGGCCGCGCCGGGGCGACCGGCTCGGCCACAGCGCCACCAGGGCATCAATCGGACGAAACAGCCACCAGCGGCGGCGCATCCCGCGCGGAAACACACTCGAAAACCAGCCCATGGGATCAGATCGCTCCGCGCGTCACGGTGTCGCCGATGGTGGCGATCACCGGCTCGAGATCGAGATCGGCGACACAGGGATACATGCCGTCGATCAGGGGGAATTTGCAGCGGCCCAGGCAGCCCTGGCAGGCCATCGGGACGTGGATGAAGCGGACATTGTCGGGGGCGACCCGCTCGTCATAAGGCACCCCGGCACCGACGAAGGCGGCGCTGGCCAGACACAAAGCGGGGGTGCCGAGCAGCACCGCCAGATGCAGCCCGGCGGTATCGACTCCGATCGCCAGTTGCGCCCCCATCAGCACCGAGGCCAGCCGGTCGAACCCGCCGGTCTCGATCGCGACGTTGGGGCGGGCGAGCAGGCCCATGATCGCCGGGTGGCGGTCGAAATCGCTGCGGTGACCGGCGACGACGATCCGCCAGTGGGACGGGACCGCCTCGGCCATCCGCCGCCAGCTTTCGGCCGTCAGCATCCGCTGCCGCACCCCGGAAAAGGGGAAGAAGACGATGGTGTCGGTCATCCGCTCCGGCGGCGGCAACTGCCCATCGGGCAGCAGGGCCAGTTCGGGCGGCTGGCGGTCGTCCAGAATCGCGTCGGCGAATTTCGACCAGCGGACGATCTTGTCTTGGCGCACCGGGCCGGATTCGAACAAGATGTCGAACACTTTTTCGCTGTCGTCGCGGCGCTGCTCGAAATTGCGCTTTAATTGCGGCGGCATCATCCCGGCGGTCTCGGCCGGGTCGGCGGCGACGATCAGCGCCTCGTCGCGGTCGTGAACCCGGATGTAATCGAGCGAGACGATCAGCCGGTAATGCTGGGCGTGGAGATCGGCGAAGGTCTTCCAGCGATACTCGATCTCGTCCAGCCGCTCGAACTCGATCCGGCGCAGCTTCAGCAGGCGGGGGAACAGAAAGGCCATCCCGGCGGCGTCGGGGCGGCAGAGCAGGGTAACGCTCTCCTCCAGCCGTCCCAGCCGCATGAAGCGGGCCAGCACCGCCGACAGGAACACCATCTCGGCTGGACCGCGCGAACTGACCAGCAACACGCCTTCGGCGCGGCGGCGGCGCGACCTGCGGCGCAGCAGGAACCCCAGCAGCGGGTCGAGCAGCGGCGCAAGCTTCATCGCGAGGTCTCCGTCATGTCGGCGACCGCCTCCAGCACGGATTCGGCGGAGAGGGCGGCGACACAAGGATACATTGAATCAATGGCGGGTCGGCGACAATCGCCGAGACAGCCCTGACAGGCCATCGGGGTCCAGACGAACCGGGCCGAGGTCGGCCCCAGCGCCTCGACATAGGGGATGTTGCCGCCGACATAGGCGGCGCTGGCCAGACACAGGGTTGGCACTCCCAATGCGGCGGCGAGATGCATGCAGCCGGTATCGACCGAGACCACCAGCCGCGCCGCCCGCAGCACCCCGACCAGTTGGGCGAACGAGATCGGCTCGAAGCTGACGCCGGGCAGGTCGAGCAGGGGGCGATATTCGGGGCAGCGCTCGAAATCCGAGGGATGGCCCGAGATCCGCACCCGCCAGCCGGGGGGCAGACTTTCAATGATGCGGCGGAACAGATCGGGCGGGCTCTGCTTGCCGCGCACCGCCGAGAAGGGCTGGATCACCAGAGTCGGAGTCTGGGCGGTGGCCGGGTCGGGCGGGGCCAGCCCGGCCAGACGCTCGGGCGGCAGGGCGACGCGGGGTGGGGGCAGGGTCCGCCCGGTCAGGGCGTCGGCGAACAGAGCCCAGCGCAGCAGCTTGTTGTCGAGCTTTTCCGGCCCGGTCTCGATCAGGCGACCCCAGCGTTTGCCATTGGCGTTGAGGCGAGCCTGATACTTGACCCAGGGGCGGGGAACCATCGCGGCGCGCTCGGGGGCGGCGCAGGCGAAGGCCAGCGCCTCGTCGAGGTCGGGGTGGCGCTGGAAATCGGTCGAGACCACCAGCCGGAAATGACGGCGATAGAGGTCGGCCAGGATCGCCCGACGCCGGGCCGGGGAACGCAAGGCGGCGAAATCGACCGTCATCACCTCAAGCGAGGGCGGCAGCAGGAACGCCATCTCGGCGGCATTGGCGCGGAGCAGCACGGTGACCGTCTCGCCCGGCTGGGCCAGGGCGGCAAAGCGCTCGGCTACCAGCGCGAACAGCACGGTGTCGCCCAGCCCTCCGGCCGAGATCAACAGCACGCCCGACGCCGGGGGGGCGCGGCGGGTCAACCGCCGTTCCAGGCCGGTCAACGGATCGGTCAGGCGGTGCAGCTTCATCGCCCGCTCTCCTTCGACCACGCGCGGTTGGGGAGGGCGCGGCGGATATTTCCTCGACCGGACATGGGGAACCTGCGGCGGCTATAACGCCTGCTTCTTAACAGAAGTCGCGGACGGACCCAAGCCTTGGGGCTGCTCCCGCCGGGCCAGGGTGGCTTGGCCCAAAGTGGCGAGGATCAGCATCAGACACAGCCACCAGCTTTGCCACGCGCCGAAACTGACGTTTTGCACCGCGAACACGGCGGCAAAGGCGGCCAGCGCCAGCACCCGACCGCTACCCTCGGTGGAGGCGACGATCGCGCGCAGGACGACGACGATCAGGGCACAGGTCAGCAGGGCACCGACCAGCCCCAGTTCGAGCCAGACCTGAAGCACCGCGTTATGGGGGTGCAGCGGGATCAACTCGGTATGGGCGGCATAGATCTTCTCGCCGACGGTGAAATCGTAATCAATCCGGTTCTGCCCCTCGGGGATGCCGCGGGCGGAATTGGCACCGTGGCCCAGAATCGGCGCCTGGACGATCAGATCGCCGACTCCGCGATAAATCGCCAGACGGTGCAGCGTCGAATTGGCGATCATCGGAACCCGGTTGGCGGCGGTTTCGGGATCGGGCAGATGGGTGGCGGCAAACGGGGCGATCAGGGTCCAGGCGACGAACGCCGCGCCCAAGGCGGCCGGGGTCAGGCGGGGGGCGAGAACGGCCAGTCCCGCGACCGCGCCGCCGAACAGCACTGCGACGACCGCAGCCAGACTGCCGAACTTCACCGAGGTTACCAGCACCGCGGCGATCAGGCCGAGCCCGATCAGGCGGGGGCGGGGCAGGGCGGGCAACACCGCCAGACCCGGCCACAGCACCAGGGCGGCGGCGACCAGACCGGGCTGGATCTGGCGGTCGAGCAGCTTGCGCTCAAGGATATAGAGGGCCAGGGCAAGCAGGCATCCGGCCAGCAGGGCGAGCCCGATCCGGCGGCGGCCGGTCGCATCAATCCGTCGGGCGGTGGGGACGAGCAGCACGCCCAGGCCGAACACCGGAGCGGTCTGGACAATCCAGGTGACGGCATCGGCGGGAAGCCCGGCGGTCCAGCCCAGGCTTGCCGCACCGAACAGGGCGATCGCGGCCAAGATCGCGGCAACGGCGCGGTCGGGCCGGGGCCAGCCTCCGGTGGCGCGGCGGAACAGGCCGATCGCCGCCAGGGCGAACAGGACGAACAGCGGGGCCACGCCCTTGGGTGCGGTCGCCGCGACCACGGGGGCGAGGAAAGCGGTGGCGACAAAGGCGGTTGTCAGACCCGAATGGCTTTGCGTCTCAGACATCGTCCGCTCCGTCGCGTGATTGCGGCGCCGTTATAGCGTGGCAATCCCGAGCGAAGGTAGGGGGAATCTGGGGCGGATCGCGGCGGGGGATAACGGACTTGCCTCCGACGCGGAAATGATTATAGTACGGCACAGACACAGTCTTACATGCCTGGTGACAGGATGGTGAGAGTGGGCCGGCGGCCCACTTTTTTGTTTTTTAGGTCGTTGGTCGCAAGGCATCGGGTCATCATGGATCTTCAAAGCCGTTTAGAGGCCCTGATCGGTCCGTCCCTGGATGCCATGGGTTACGATCTGGTTCGGGTCCAGTTGCAGGGCAATCAGCGCCTGACTCTCCAGATCATGGCCGACCGCAAGGATGGCGCGGCGATGGGGGTCGAGGATTGCGTCGGCATTAGCCGGTCGCTCTCGGCACTTCTCGATGTCGAGGACCCGATTTCGGCGCCCTACACCCTTGAGGTCAGCTCCCCCGGCGTCGATCGGCCGCTGACCAGAGCCAAGGATTTCGTGCAGTGGTCCGGCTTCGAAGCGAAGCTGGAATCGGCACAGCCGATCGAGGGCCGCAAGCGGTTCCGGGGACGGCTGGTCGGTCTTGACGAGACGGGCAACCATGTCCGTCTGGTGGTCGAGACCGGCGAGGTTGCCATTCCGCTTGCCGATGTCCGGGGTGCCAAGCTGGTGCTGACCGACGAGCTGATCCGAGCGACCATCAAGGACCAGGAAGGTTTGAGGACAGACGATTAAGATGGAACGAATCGCCGCACTCCCCCGCCCCGAATTGCTTCAGGTCGCCGACGCCGTCGCTCGCGACAAGGGCATCGACCGTGACGAGGTCCTTGAGGCCATGGAGCAGGCCATTCAAAAGGCCGGTCGCTCGAAATACGGCCACGAGCACGACATCCGTGCCCACATCGACCGCAAGACCGGCGAAATCCAGCTTGCCCGCTATATCGAGGTGGTCGAGACCATCGAGAACGAAGCGACCCAGTTCACCCTGACCCAGGCGCTGCGCAAGAAGCCGGGTGCGGTGGTTGGCGACTTCCTGATCGACCCGCTGCCGCCGATTGATTTCGGCCGCATCGCCGCGCAGACCGCCAAGCAGGTGATCGTCCAGAAGGTGCGCGATGCCGAGCGTCAGCGCCAGTTCAACGAATACAAGGACCGCGTCGGCGAGATCTCGAACGGTCTGGTCAAGCGGGTCGAGTTCGGCAATGTCATCGTCGATCTGGGCCGCGCCGAAGGGCTGCTGCGCCGCGACGAACTGATCCCGCGCGAGACCTTCCGCACCGGCGACCGCGTCCGCGCCTACATTTTCGACGTCCGTCAGGAGCCTCGGGGTCCGCAGATTTTCCTGTCGCGCACCCATCCGATGTTCATGGCGAAGCTGTTCGCCCAGGAAGTGCCGGAAATCTACGACGGCATCATCGAGATCAAGGCGGTGGCCCGCGATCCCGGCTCGCGTGCCAAGATCGCCGTGCTCAGCCATGATTCCTCGATCGACCCGGTCGGGGCCTGCGTCGGTATGCGCGGTTCGCGCGTCCAGGCGGTGGTCGCCGAGCTTCAGGGCGAAAAGATCGACATCATTCAGTGGTCGCCCGACGTCGCCACCTTCGTGGTCAATGCCCTGGCTCCGGCCGAGGTGACCAAGGTGGTTCTCGACGAAGAGGCGGGCCGCATCGAAGTCGTCGTTCCCGACGATCAATTGTCGCTGGCGATCGGCCGGCGTGGTCAGAACGTCCGTCTGGCCAGCCAGTTGACCCAGTGGAACATCGACATCATGACCGAGGCCGAGGAGTCCGAGCGGCGCACCGAGGAGTTCCGCTCGCGCTCCAACATGTTCATCCAGGCGCTCGACGTCGATGACGTCATCGCTCACCTGCTCGTCACCGAAGGGTTCTCCTCGGTCGAGGAAGTGGCGTATGTGCCGCTGGAGGATCTGGCCAGCATTGAAGGCTTTGACGAAGGTGTCGCCGAAGAGCTTCAGAATCGTGGCCGCGTGTTCTTGTCCGAACAGGACGAGCGCTATACGCAGATGCGCCGGGACATCGGTGTCGCCGACGACGTCGCCGCGATCGAGGGGCTGACCCCGGCGCTGCTGGTCAAGCTCGGCAATCGCGGGGTGAAGACCCTCGACGATCTGGGCGATCTGGCCAGCGACGAGTTGATCGACATCGTCGGCAAGGACGCGATGAACGAAGATCAAGCCAACGCCGTCATCATGGCCGCCCGTGCCCATTGGTTCGAGGACGGGGCCGCGGGCTGACGGCCCGGAAAGGATGGATGATGCCGGACCCCGAGGCGGAGTTTGACCCGCCGGGCGACGAGGACGAGGAGACCGGACCGAACCGCCGTTGCATCGTCACCGGTACGGTCCGGCCCAAGGCCGAACTGCTGCGGTTTGTCATCGCGCCCGACGAATCGGTAGTTCCCGACCCTAACCATCGTCTACCTGGACGGGGAATCTGGTTGAGCGCAGGCCGGGATGTGGTAAATACGGCCGTGGCCAAGCGCTTCTTCTCCCGCGCCGCCCGCCGCCCGGTCACCGTGCCGGACGATCTGGCGGGTCGGATCGAGGCTTTGCTGGTGCGCCGCTGCCTCGATGGTCTGGGATTGGCCCGCCGCGCCGGGCGCGCGGTTTGTGGTTTCGAAAAAGTGTGCGCCGAGGTTCGCGCCGGGCGCGCCGCTCTTATTCTCGCCGCCCGTGACGCCTCACGCGATGGACGCGAAAAAGTCCGGGCGTTGGCGGCGGGACACGGTGGAGCCGGGACTATTCCGGTGATCGAACTGTTCGACGGGGCCGAGATGGGGTCCGTTTTTGGCCGCGATACGGCCGTGCATGTGTGTGTGTCGCCAGGAAAACTGGCTAGCCGTCTTGTTGGGGAGGCGGCGCTGCTGGCGGGGTTTCGCCAGGGCGACTAAGGGGGGAGGGACCGACGGGCCGCAAGGCCCGGCGGGACGTAAGGGGGAGAAACCGGCTCGTCCGGTGAGGTTGACCGAAATCGGATTACCGGTGGCAATCCGGCCGCCATTCAGGCCGCGAGAGAGACGAAGTCATACATGAGCGATTCCAAGGATCAAGACCGTAAAGCCCCGCTGAAGCTGCCCCAGCCGGGCAAGCTGGAGCTCAAGAAGACCGTCGAGACCGGTCAGGTCCGGCAGAGCTTCTCGCATGGCCGGTCCAAGACCGTGACCGTCGAAGTTCGCAAGAAGCGGACCTTCAGCAGCGTCGGCGGTGCCATGCACGAGGTCAAGGACGGGGTTCACTCCGCCGCCGAGGCCGATCTCGCCGCTGCGGTGGCCAAGGTCGAGGCCGCGGCCCGTGCCGTCAATGCCCATGATCTCACCAATCATGAGAAGCATGCCCGCGCCAAGGCGTTGCAGGAGGCCCAGCGCGCCGCCGAGGACGCCCGCCGCCGTGCCGAGGAGGAGGAAGTCCTCCGTCTCGCCGAGGAAGAGGCCGCCCGCCGCCGCGCCGAAGAGGAAGAGGCCGCGCGCCGTATCGCCGAGGCCGAGGCGCTGGCCGCCCAGCCCGAACCGGTGGCAGCCGCTCCCGAACCTGTCGCTCCGGTCGCTGCCGCCGCCGCCGCTCCGGCTGTTGCCGCTCCCGCTGCTCCGACCGCTGCCGCTCCGGCCGCCGCCGGTGCTCCCGTCGCCGCCGCTCCGGCTGGTGCCGCCGCTCCCGCTGCGGATGCCGCCGCCCGTCCGCGCACCGAGGAAGAGGAAGAGGAAGAGGCCCGCGCCAAGAAGCGCGCCGCCGCTCACAAGCCCGCTCCGGTCAAGCGCAACGAACCGCGCCGCCGCACCGGCAAGCTCACCATCACCGACGCGCTGACCGACGATGACCGCTCCGAGCGCGGCCGTTCGCTCGCCGCCGTCAAGCGGGCCCGCGAGCGCGAGCGCCTCAAGCACCAGCAGACCGGTGCCGAGAAGGTGATCCGCGACGTTATCATTCCCGAATCGATCACGGTTCAGGAACTGGCCAACCGTATGGCCGCCCGTGGCTCCGACGTCATCAAGGCGTTGATGCGGATGGGCGTGATGGCCAGCATCAATCAGGCGATCGACGCCGACACCGCCGAACTGGTGGTGACCGAGTTCGGTCATAATTCCCGCCGCGTCTCCGAAGCCGACGTTCTGCTCGGTCTGGGCGGCGACGCCGACGAAGAGGAAGTGCTGGAATCCCGCGCTCCCGTCGTCACCATCATGGGCCACGTCGATCACGGCAAGACCTCGCTGCTCGACGCCCTGCGCGAAACCGATGTGGTCTCGGGCGAAGCCGGTGGCATCACCCAGCATATCGGCGCCTATCAGGTGGCGATGAGCGGCGGTGGCCGGATCACCTTCATCGACACCCCCGGCCACGAAGCGTTCACCGCGATGCGTGCCCGTGGTGCCAAGGTCACCGATATCGTGGTCCTGGTGGTCGCCGCCGACGACGGCATCATGCCGCAGACGGTCGAAGCGATCCGCCATGCCAAGGCTGCCGGTGTGCCGATCATCGTCGCGATCAACAAGATCGACAAGCCCGACGCCAACCCCGAGCGGGTCCGTCAGGAATTGTTGCAGCACGAACTGGTGACCGAAGATCTGGGCGGCGACGTGCTCGCCATCGAGGTCTCGGCCAAGAAGCGGATGAATCTCGACAAGCTGGAAGAGGCGATCCTCCTCCAGGCCGAAATCCTCGACCTCAGGGCCAATCCCGACCGCACCGCCCAGGGCGTGGTGATCGAGGCCAAGATGGAAAAGGGCCGTGGTTCGGTCGCGACCGTCCTGGTTCAGAAGGGCACCCTGCGGGTCGGCGAAGTGTTCGTCGCCGGGTCGGAATGGGGCCGCGTCCGCGCCCTCGTCGATGATCGCGGCAATTCGATCACCGAAGCCGGTCCGTCCAGCCCGGTCGAAGTGCTCGGTCTTCAGGGCACCCCGGCCGCCGGTGACGATTTCGTCATCGTCGATGACGAGGCCCGCGCCCGTGAAGTCGCCAATTACCGCCAGCGCGTCGAGCGCGAGGCCCGGGCTCGTCTGGCCCAGCGTGGGACGCTGGAACAGATGTTCTCGGCGATCAAGGCGGGCGACGCCAAGGAACTGCCGATCGTCATCAAAGGCGACGTGCAGGGCTCGGTCGAAGCGATCGCCTCCACCGTCGAGAAGATCGGCAACGATTCGGTCAAGGTGCGCGTCCTGCACTCGGCCGTCGGCGGCATCAACGAATCCGACGTCACCCTGGCGAAGGCTTCGGGCGGTCTGATCATCGGCTTTAATGTCCGTGCCAATCCGCAGGCCCGCGACATGGCCCGCCGCGACGGCGTCGATATCCGCTATTACTCGATCATCTACGACGTCACCGACGATCTGAAGAAGATGCTGTCGGGGATGCTGGCACCGACGTTGCGCGAACGCTTCCTCGGCTATGCGTCGATCCGCGAAGTGTTCTCGATCACCAAGGTCGGCAAGGTTGCGGGCTGCATGATCACCGAAGGTATCGTCAAGCGTGGCAGCAAGGTCCGTCTGCTCCGCGACGATGTGGTGATCCACACCGGCGATCTCGCCCAGTTGAAGCGCTTCAAGGAAGACGTGAAGGAAGTCCGCGACGGCTACGAATGCGGCATGTCCTTCACCAATTACGAAGACATCCGTGCCGGCGACGTCATCGAATGCTTCGAGATCGAGGAGGTTGCGGCGACCCTGTAGGGGGCGTCGCGACCGCTTTCGATCCAGCCGGAAGGAGCGCGTCCATGCCGAGGGGAAACAAACCGCCGTCGCAGCGTCAGCTGCGCGTCGGTGAGGAACTTCGCCACATCATCGCCGCTGTGATCGAGCGCGGCGAGTTCCGCGACCCCGATCTGGTCGGGCGCGGCATCACCGTTACCGAGGTCCGGGTCAGCCCCGATCTGCGCAACGCCACCGTCTTCGTGGTGCCGTTGGGCGGGGGCGAGACCGCCCCGATTCTGTCGGGGCTGAAGCGGGCCAAGGCGTTTCTGCGCCACGAAATCGGCAAGTCCGCTTTGTTGCGGACCGTGCCCGATTTGTGGTTCCAGCCCGACACCACCTTCGACGAAGCCTCGCGCATCGACGATATCCTCCGCAGCCCCGAAGTCCTGCGTGACCTCGAAGGCGGCGAGGGGGCCTAAGTCAGGCTGTGGGCTCCGCCCACACCCGCCAGGGGCGAAAGCCCCTGGACCCCGGTTCTGACGATGGGGATCAAAGGGGCTTTGGCTCTTTGCGGGGAGAGCGGGGCCGTGCGCGCGCCCTGCATTCTTTCATCCGAAAGCGACATCAATGGCACGCAAGCGCAAGGGCCGTCCGATTGACGGCTGGCTGTCGATCGACAAACCGCTCGGTCTGTCCTCGGCCCAGGTGGTGGGCAAGGTCCGCCGTCTTCTCGACGCGGACAAGGTCGGCCATGGTGGCACGCTCGACCCGCTGGCGTCGGGGGTGTTGCCGATCGCGCTGGGCGAAGCGACCAAGACGGTTCAGTACGTGATGGACGGGGCGAAGACCTATCGCTGCACGGTGCGCTGGGGCGAGGCGACCTCGACCGAGGACCGCGAGGGCGAGGTGATCGCGACCTCGGACGTTCGCCCCGACGAAGCGGCGATTCTGGCGGTGCTGCCGCGCTTCACCGGCGAGATTGAGCAGGTTCCGCCCGCGTTCTCGGCGATCAAGGTCAATGGCGAGCGCGCCTACGATCTGGCCCGCGCCGGAGAAACCGTCGAACTGAAATCGCGCCTGGTGCGGATCGACCGGCTGAGTTATCTCGGCTCAAGCGATCCCGACCACGCCGAATTCGAGGTGCATTGCGGCAAGGGCACCTATATCCGCTCGCTGGCCCGCGATATCGCGCTGGCGCTCGGCACCGTCGGCCATATCGCCGCGCTTCGCCGCACCGCCTGCGGCCCGTTTACCGAGGCCCAGTCGATTTCCCTTGAAAGTCTGGAGGTCGTCGGGCAAGGTCCGTCCCTTCGGAGTTGTCTGCTCCCGATCGCGACCGCGCTGGACGACATCCCGGCCCTGGCCTTGAACGAAGCAGACGCCCGCCGCCTCCAGAGTGGCGGCCCCGTGCCTCTGGCACGCGCGGCTTCCTCGCATCCGCAGGCCGAAATCGCGTCAGGCATTCCGTGCCGGGCGATGGTCGGCGAATTGCTGGTGGCACTGGTACGCATCGAGAGCGGGATGATCCGCCCGGTGCGCGTAATGACTTTAGATCGAAGCGAAGGAGCTGACGATGTCGATCACCCCTGAACGCACCCAAGAGCTGGTGAAGGAATTTGCGACCACCGAAGGCGACACCGGGTCGGCCGACGTGCAGGTCGCGATTCTCTCCGAGAGAATCCGGAACCTCACCGAGCATCTGAAGGAGCACAAGAAGGATTTCCATTCGCGTCGCGGCCTGCTGATCATGGTCGGCCAGCGTCGTCGGATGCTCGATTACTTGAAGAAAAAAGACCAGAAGCGGTACGAGGGGCTTATTGCTCGCCTTGGCCTCCGCAAGTAAGCGGGCTTCTCGGAAAGACGGCCGGACGTCGGCCAAGACGGTACCCGCGTGGGGATGGCTTCACGCGGGTTGCCGTGTTTTTATTTCACGACGTCGGGGTTGCCGCAATCCGGCGGCAATTCTAGGGATAAGGAACTGACGAGAATGTCGCTGTTCAACGTACACCGCAAGGAGCTCATCTGGGGCGGGCGCAAGCTGACCCTCGAGACGGGCAAGGTTGCTCGCCAGGCCGATGGCGCCGTGCTGGCCACGTATGGCGAAACCACCGTGCTCTGCACCGTGGTCGGGGTCAAGACCCAGAAGCCGGGAATCGATTTCTTCCCGCTCACCGTGAATTACCAGGAAAAGGCGTTCGCCGCCGGCAAGATCCCGGGTGGCTTCTTCAAGCGCGAAGGCCGCCCCAGCGAGAAAGAGACCCTGGTCTCCCGCCTGATCGACCGTCCGATCCGCCCCCTGTTCGTCGATGGCTTCCGCAATGAAGTCCAGGTCGTCTGCACCGTGCTGTCGCACGACCTCGAAAACGATCCCGACATCGTGTCGCTGGTCGGTACCTCGGCCGCGCTGACCCTGTCGGGCCTGCCCTTCATGGGTCCGGTCGGCGCCGCCCGCGTCGGCTACGTCGATGGTCAGTACATCCTGAACCCGAAGGCCGAAGAGCTGTCCAAGAGCGCGCTTGATCTGGTCGTCGCCGGGACCTCCGAAGGCGTGCTGATGGTCGAGTCCGAAGCGCAGCAGCTCTCCGAAGAGATCATGCTGGGCGCGGTCACCTTCGGCCACACCGAATTCCAGCCGGTGATCAAGGCGATCATCGAACTGGCCGAACTCGCCGCCAAGGAGCCGTGGGAACTCGCTGCCCCGCCCGCCGAGATCGCGATCGTCCGCTCGAAGTTCGAAGCCGCCGGTATCCCCGCCGCGCTGGCCGAGGCTTACAAGATCGTCAAGAAGCAGGACCGCTACGCCGCCGTCGGCGCCGTCAAGAAGTCCGCTCTCGAAGCGCTGACCGAAGCGGCCGAACTGGCCGTCGCCCCCGGCATCCTGAAGGACCTCGAGTCCGAAGTCGTCCGTGGCAACATCCTCAACACCGGCATCCGGATCGACGGCCGCGACACCAAGACCGTCCGTCCGATCGAAGTCGAAGTCGGCGTGCTGCCCCGCGCTCACGGGTCCGCTCTGTTCACCCGTGGCGAGACCCAGGCCCTGGTGGTCGCCACCCTTGGCACCGGCCAGGACGAGCAGATCATCGACGCGCTGGCGGGCGAGTACCGCGAGCACTTCATGCTCCACTACAACTTCCCTCCCTACTCGGTCGGCGAAGCCGGTCGGATGGGCTCGCCCGGCCGCCGCGAAATCGGCCATGGCAAGTTGGCGTGGCGCGCGGTTCGTCCGACCCTGCCGGCCAAGGACGCCTTCCCCTACACCATCCGCGTCGTCTCCGAGATCACCGAGTCGAACGGCTCGTCCTCGATGGCCACCGTCTGCGGCTCCTCGCTGGCCCTGATGGATTCCGGCGTGCCGTTGCCCCGTCCGGTCGCCGGTATCGCGATGGGTCTGATCAAGGAAGGCGACAAGTTCGCCGTTCTGTCCGACATCCTGGGTGATGAAGATCACCTCGGCGACATGGACTTCAAGGTGGCCGGGACCGCCGATGGCGTCACCGCCCTCCAGATGGACATCAAGATCACCTCGATCACCCGCGAGATCATGAAGATCGCCCTGGATCAGGCCAAGGACGGCCGTATCCACATCCTGGGCGAGATGAACAAGGGCCTCGATTCGGCCCGCGATTCGGTCTCCGGCAACGCGCCCCGTATCACCACGATCTCGATCCCCAAGGAAAAGATCCGTGAAGTGATCGGCACCGGCGGTAAGGTCATTCGCGAAATCTGCGAACAGACCGGCGCCAAGATCGATATCGACGACGACGGCACCATCAAGGTCGCCTCGGTCGATTCCGATGCCGCCCAGCGCGCGATTGATTGGATCCGTGGCATCGTCGCCGAACCCGAGCTCGGCGTGATCTATACCGGCAAGGTCGTGAAGGTCGTCGATTTCGGCGCGTTCGTGAACTTCCTCGGCTCCCGCGACGGTCTCGTCCACATCTCGGAACTGTCGCGCGAGCGCGTTGCCAAGGTCGCCGACGTGATCAAGCAGGGCGATTCCGTCAAGGTCAAGGTGCTGGGCTTCGACGATCGCGGCAAGGTCAAGCTGTCGATGAAGCAGGTCGATCAGGCCACCGGAGAAGACATCTCCGCCCAGATCGAGGCCGAAAAGGCCGAGCGCCGCAAGGACCGCCCCGAGGCGTAAGCCTTAGGCACAGTCCGACGTGACGAAGGCGCGGTCCCGGTAACGGGCCGCGCCTTTTTCGTTGGGAATGGCTCAAGTCTTCGGGGCGCTGCCCCAAACCCCGCCAGGAGGCAGGGGCCTCCTGGACCTCGGGGGATAGAATTGCTAGCCTATGAATGTTAACTCAACTAAAGATTTAGTGTTATTATGTGCGATGCATCGAAAGACGGGCTCTGAGCGTTTCTGTGGATGTAATTTGAGGATAAAATGATGGATGATTTTGCCTCTCCCGCAGCAAAGAAATTGATCGAAATAGTGGTGGCGTCCGCGGCTAAGTCAATAATGGGAATTGCAGAATTGGCAATAGATCGTATATCTGGGCGCTTTATTCCAGTAAAGCCATCACATATGATGGAGATGATGAATAAAATTAAGGATGATGTTAATAAAATATTTATCGGGCATTCTTCGATTGAGATTATACTAAGAAAGTATCCAATATTAGAGAATGAGGGGGATTTAACACTCAGTGATAAAGAGTTAGAAAAAAGAATAATATTTAAAAATTTGATAGACATAGAAAAGAGGCCAAATGAAACTCATGCAATAGTTAGTGACGATTCTTTTTTCTACGGAGATTCTCCTATTATTAAATATAGGACAGTCGATTACGCTGGAATTCGTGCAATTAGAAGTCTGGGTGGAAAGCCAAAAATATTGAGTGCAGGTGGTTTCTTTGTCTGTCTTGATCAGAAAAAAATAGCATTTCACCAAAGAAGTAAATTTGTTGATACATATAAGGATTGCTTGCATATATTTGGTGGGAATTTTATGAAGATGGGGCATGTCGCCGATTCTTCAATATTGCATACTCTATTAAGAGAATTTGAGGAGGAGGCGCGTGTTTCTCTTCGTGTTTCTCGGGGTGGAGATAATCCTATTCCATTCCTGTTCGCAAACGAAGTGACTGGATTTGTACAGTTCGTCGCTCCTCCATTCAATATTGATGCTGCCGATTTTGATGCAATGAGTGGAGATGGAGGAGATGGAGGTATAACTGAAGGTGGTGTGCGGAAAATTAATTTCTCAGAGCTATCTGCAATTTTACAAGATGTTAATAAATGGGTTCCAAGTGGTTTGATGCATGTGATCGTCTGGTTGGCTATTGGAACGCCTGTTATACATAAACATAGAATATATAGAGCAATTCCTGAGGATCAATCGATCGAAATATTTAAGCAAGTTGTTGTTTCTGCGGAGAGGGGTAACTTCGCTAATTATTAATTTTTTACTGTGAGTCATACATTTACGTGAAATGTACCTCTTGGGGTCCGGGGCTATGCCCCGGGCGGGTACGGGCGGCAGCCCGCCAAGACCGTAAGGTCCGCACTCTCGGGGACGGCAGCATGGGTCGCCGGGTCAAGCCCGGCGACGACGAACGGGGCTGGACATGAAAACGGCGCGATCTCCTGGGGAAACCGCGCCGTCGTCATCGTCTGAGACCGAAACCCGCAGGCTTTAGGCGGCTTCCATCTTGGCGCGCAGACCCTCGTCGAGCTTGTCGAGGAACTGGGTGGTGGTGAGCCAGGGCTGATCGGGACCGATCAGGATGGCGAGATCCTTGGTCATGAATCCGGCTTCGACGGTATCGATGCAGACCCGTTCGAGGGTCTCGGCGAAGCGGGCGACCTCGGGGGTATTGTCGAACTTGGCGCGGTAGCTAAGGCCGCGGGTCCAGGCGAAGATCGAGGCGATCGGGTTGGTCGATGTCGCCTTGCCCTTCTGGTGTTCGCGGTAATGGCGGGTGACGGTGCCGTGGGCGGCTTCGGCCTCGACGGTCTTGCCGTCGGGCGACAGCAGCACCGAAGTCATCAGGCCGAGCGAACCGAAGCCCTGGGCGACGGTGTCGGACTGGACGTCGCCGTCATAGTTCTTGCAGGCCCAGACGAATTCGCCGGACCATTTGAGGGCGCAGGCGACCATGTCGTCGATCAGGCGGTGTTCATAGGTGATGCCGAGCTTGTCGAAATCGGCCTTGAACTCGGTCTCGTAGACGTCCTGGAACAGATCCTTGAAGCGGCCGTCATAGGCCTTGAGGATCGTGTTCTTGGTCGAGAGATAGACCGGCCACTTCTTGTCCTTGCCGTAATTGAGGCAGGCGCGCGCAAAGCCACGGATCGATTCGTCGAGGTTGTACATTCCCATCGCGATACCGGCGCTGGGGAAGGTGAACACTTCGTGCTCGATCACCTGACCGTCAGTGCCTTCGAACGTCATCGTCAGCTTGCCGGGGCCGGGCACCTTGAAATCGGTGGCGCGGTATTGGTCGCCATAGGCGTGACGGCCGATCACGATCGGCTTGGTCCAGCCGGGGACGAGGCGCGGCACGTTCTTGCAGATGATCGGTTCGCGGAACACGGTGCCGTCGAGGATATTGCGGATGGTGCCGTTGGGCGACTTCCACATCTTCTTCAGATTGAATTCGGTGACGCGGGCTTCGTCGGGGGTGATCGTCGCGCATTTGACGCCGACGCCATACTGCTTGATCGCCTGGGCGGCTTCGACCGTGACCTTGTCGTCGGTGGCATCGCGGTTTTCGACGCCGAGATCGTAATATTTCAGGTCGATATCGAGATAGGGCAGGATCAGCTTGTCCTTGATGAACTGCCAGATGATCCGCGTCATCTCGTCGCCGTCGAGCTCGACGATTGGATTGGCGACATTGATTTTTTTCATCGACGTCCTCCCGGTTATTGGGCAATTCTGGGATGTGTCGGGACGCGCGTTGTCCCGCGCGCGGTGCCGCCCCGATCGGCGGCGACGATACCATCCGTATCAGCCAACGCAAACCGTATTCCTACTCGTTGGGAGGGGGATCGGGCGGGGTGATCGGTGCCGGAAACACTTTGTTACTGGGCAAGATGGGGGTGATCCCCATAGTGTCGCTGCGCAAGACCCCATCTATCACGGGAGAATCATCATCATGCGTTTCATCCTGAAATACGCGGCGGTTGCCGCCATCGCCGGTGTCGCTGTGGCGGCTTCTCTTCCCGCCGTGGCGCAGCAATCGAAGCCCGAAGAGCTGTTGAAGCTGCGTCAGGGTCTGATGCAGACGTTGAAGTCGCAGTGGGCTCCGATTGCGGGCTTTGCCGCGGGCAAGGCCGATCTGCCCGCCGATGCGGCTCAGCGCGCCGAGAACATGGTGCTGGTGGCCAAGCTGGCTCCGATCGGCTGGGCCAAGGGCACGGAGGCCCTGCCCAATTCCGAGACCAAGCCCGAGGCGTTCGGGGCGAAGTCGGCCCAGTTCATGGAGGGCTGGAAAGCCCTGGCCGCCGAATCGACCAAGCTTGCCGCCGCCGCCAAGGCCGGTCCCGATGCTCTGAAGGCGCAGGCCGCCGCCACCGGCAAGGTGTGCAAGGCCTGTCACGAAGACTTCAAGCAGGATTAAACTTCGGGACGGCGGCGGGAACGGTCTCGCCGCCGGTTCTGGAGACGGTTTTCAATGCCGGAATTACCCGAGGTCGAAACGGTTGCCCGTGGTCTGGAACGGGTCTGGCTCGACCGCACCCTGACCGCCGTCACAGTCCGTCGCGCCGGGCTGCGCCGTCCTTTCCCCACGGATTTCGCCGAACGCCTGACCGGCCGCCGCTTCGTTTCGGTGGGGCGGCGGGCGAAATACCTGCTGGCCCGGTTCGATGACGGACTGGTCCTGCTCGGCCATCTCGGCATGTCGGGGCGGATGGTGATTTCGGGCCTCAGCAACACGCCCCCCGGCCCGCATGACCATGTTGCCTTCGTCACCGACGATGCGACGCTGGTGACGATGACCGATCCACGCCGGTTCGGGCTGCTCGATCTGACCACCGAGGCCGAAGTGGCGACCCATCCCCTGCTGGTCGGGTTGGGGCCGGAGCCGCTGGAAGACAGCTTTACCGCCGACATCCTGGGCGCGGCCCTGGCGGGCAAGATGACTGCGATCAAGCTGGCGCTGCTCGATCAGACCTTGGTGGCCGGGCTGGGCAACATCTATGTCTGCGAAAGCCTGTTCCGCGCCCAGATTTCGCCCTTGCGACCGGCGGGCGCGGTGAGCGGGCCTGAGTTGGTCGCCCTGGTCGCGGCGATCAAGGCGGTGCTGCGCGAGGCGATTGCCGCCGGGGGCTCGTCGCTGCGCGATCATGTCCGCCCGGACGGGGAACTGGGCTACTTCCAACATGGCTTCAAGGTCTATGGCCGCGCCGGTCAGCCCTGTCCCGACTGCGCCGGTCCGCCCGCCTGTCCGGGCATTGAACGGATTGTCCAGGGGGGACGGTCCACTTTCCATTGTGCACGGCGGCAAAGGTAATGGTATAGCCATGTCTATGGCACCCATCCGGTTCCTTGCGCTTGTTCTTGCCGTCTGCGTCGCCGCCGCTTCCGGCCCGGCCCGCGCCGGAGGATTCCTCGGCACCTACGAGGATCTTCCGCTCGCACCCGGATTGACCGAAATCGCCGGTGCGGGGATGTCGTTCGACTCCCCCAACGGCCGCATCGTCGAAGCCTATGCCCGGGGAACGGCCTCCATCGCCGAGATTCTCCGCTTTTACGCCGCCACGTTGCCTCAGTTGGGCTGGACCCGCGAGAGCGACACGGTCTACCGCCGTGAGTCCGAAGTGTTGCGTCTGGGGCCTGCCACCGATCGCGGCGGCGTCACCATTCACTTCGCCGTAGCGCCGGAATGACCCCAACCGCAGGGGAGGATTCTTCATCCATGGCTTACGAGAACATCACCGTCGAAACCCACCGCCATGTCGGCCTGATCACCCTGAACCGGCCCAAGGCGCTGAACGCGCTGTGTTCCGCCCTGATCCGCGAATTGGGTCAGGCGCTTGACGCCTTCGAGGCTGACGACGAGATCGGGGCGATCGTCCTCACCGGCTCGGAAAAGGCGTTCGCCGCCGGGGCCGACATCAAGGAAATGGCGTCGAAGAGCTTCATCGACGCCTATCTCGCCGATTTCATCACCAATGGCTGGGAACGGATCACCACCTGCCGCAAGCCGGTGGTGGCGGCGGTGGCCGGGTTCGCCCTGGGCGGCGGTTGCGAAGTGGCGATGATGTGCGATTTCATCCTGGCCGCCGACAATGCCAAGTTCGGCCAGCCCGAGATCACCATCGGCACCATTCCCGGCGCGGGCGGAACCCAGCGTCTGGTCCGTGCCGTCGGCAAGGCCAAGGCGATGGAAATGGTCCTGACCGGGCGGATGATCGACGCGGTCGAGGCCGAGCGGGCTGGTCTGGTCAGCCGGGTTGTCCCCCTGGCCGAACTGATCGACGAGGCGGTGAAGGTCGCCGACAAGATCGCGTCCCTGAGCCGTCCGGTGGTGCTGCTGGCCAAGGAAGCGGTCAACGCCGCCTTCGAGACGCCTTTGGCCCAGGGCATCCGCTTCGAACGTCGGCTGTTCCACGCCACCTTTGCCACCGAGGACCAGAAGGAAGGGATGGCCGCCTTCATCGAGAAGCGCAGCCCCGCCTTCCGCAACCGGTAGTTTTTGGTACCCCGGCGGTCAGGCTCCGGCCAGACCGCCGATCCGCTCGAACGCCGCCGCCGCATCGTCCCAGCCCCAGCCGCGTTGCTGGGCCAGGGCGCTGCGGTGCTGCCGCCACCACAGATCGTCGTCGGCCAGGACCTGGATTGCCGCGCTGGCGAAGGCGGCTTCTCCCTTGACGCAAAAGCCGGTTTCGTCGGCGATCACCCGCTCGGACATGCAGGCGATGTCTTCGAGCACCACCGGCAGGCCCATCGCCTGGGCCTCGGCCACCGCCGAACAGAACGTCTCGCCGATATCGCCGCGATAGAGCAGGGCGCGGGCGGCGCCGAGTTCTGCGACCAATTGGGTCTTCGGCACCGGGCCGCGCAGCACGACACCACGATCGGCCAGGGCGGCGGCGCGCTCGAGCACCAATCCCATCCGGTCGGCCTTGGCCGCGCCCGCCGCGCCATAGGTGGCGGCACCGGCAAAGATATGCAGTTCCGCACCCGGTACCGCCGGGCGGATGCGGGCGGCCCACAATTCCAGCAGCCAATCGAGCGAACGCAGCGGGTTCGAGGTAAAGATCGCCCGGGGCGGCGGCACCTGCTCGCGCGGGGTGGCGTGGCGGAACAGATCGGTGACGCCATAGGGGACGATCTCGCGTCCACCGGCAAAGGCCCAGCCGGGATAGGTTCCGGCATGGCTGGCCCCGGAAAACACGATTACCGGACGGCGCAGCGCCAGCTTCCACTGATAGCGCGCCTTCAGCAGATATCCGGCCGGATTGTGAATCCAGAAGATCGAACGCTTTGCCTGGGGGCACAGCCGGATCAGCCGGTCGCCGCGATTGGCGATATAAAGATCGGCGGAGTCGGGCACGCCCTGGGCCAGCGGCCGCCAGTGCACGCCGCGATGGGTGCGCTCGGCCGGGCATTTGTTGCAGACGATCACCTCGTGACCGCGTGCGGCGAGCGCGTTGGCCATTTCGATGAACGAGGTCTCGGCCCCGCCCAGCGGCTTTTCCTCCAGGCTGGCACCGTCGAAAACGATGCCGTCATCGGTCATGACGATGCGGGCCATGGGTCAGTCCTTTTCGAGCTTGGCCTTGAGATGCGACAGCATCGGATAGAGCGCGGCGCAGGTGGCGATGATGAAGCCGTGACCGCCTTCGCGCCAACCGCCGCGCCGCACATAGCATTTGAAGAAGCGGCTGACCATCCGGCGCAGATTGCTGGCGGTCGAGCCCCAGGTCTCGCCCCGCTCGCGCAGGTCGCGGGCGCGTGCGGTGGAATAGGCGTCGAGCCGCCGGATCATGTCCGAGATGTTGCGGTCGACGTAATGGAGCAGCCGGTGCTTCAGCATCGGCCCTTTGGTTCCCCGCCAGGTCAGCGAGGGGTGGACCCGGTCGTCGCCCCAGGTCTTCGCGCTCTGGCGGAACAGGCCGGGATAGGCGGCCTTGCCGTAACTGGCGCCCCAGCCCCGGCGCACCAGCCGCTCGCCGATGAAATTATCGACCAGAATTTCGTGCCAGTCGAAGCGCGAGGTGGCGATCACTTCGCGAATTTCGGCGGCCAGCTCGGGGGGAACATGCTCGTCGGCATCGACTTCCAGCACCCACTCCCCGGTGCAGGCGGCGATCCCGGCATTGCGTCGGCCGCCTTCGCGCTCCCAGCCGCCTGAGACCAGTGTCGCGCCAAAGCCCCGCGCAATCTCGCCCGAGCGGTCGGTGCAGCGGTCGAGCACCACCACCAGCTCATCGACGAAGCCTAGCTTGTCGAGGCAGGCGGGCAGCCGCTCTTCCTCGTTATGGATCACTACCAGGGCCGACAGGCGGGGAGGCGCGCTCATCGTCCGTTGCCCCGCCAGCGTGGGAACGGCCGCTGGTGGGCGTGGTCCAACGCGGCGCGATAGGTCGCCAGCGTCTGCTCCATCCGGTGGTCGAACCGCATCGTCGTCTCGGCCAGACAGCGCGCCCGCGAGGCGATGGCTGCGGCGCGGGGGCGGTCGTCCATCACCGCCGCCATCGCCTGGGCCAGCGCCGTCGGATCGGCCGGGGAAACCAGCCAGCCGGTTTCGTCCGCCGTCACGATTTCGGGGACACCGCCGACCGCGCTGGCCACCACCGGGCGGCCGACGGCAAAGGCCTGGACCGCGACGCGGGGCTGCGCCTCGGTCAGCGAGGGGATCACCACCGCGTCGGCGGTCCGCATCAGCACGGCGACATCGTCGCGATAGCCGGTGAACACCACCCGGTTGCCGAAAGCGGCGGCGCGGCTCCGCAGCGCCTGATCGTATTCGGCGCATTCGGCGGTGGCCGATCCGACGATCACCAGCGTCGGATGGAGTCCCTGCGCGTCGAGCCGGGCCAGGGCGTCGAGCAGATGATCCTGGCCCTTGTCGGGGCGGATCATGCCGACGCACAGCCAGAGGAAGGACTCGGTGGGCACCCCCAGGCTGGCCCGCATTGTTGCCCGTTCCAGCGGGGGGGCGGCGGCAAAGAACGAATCGTCGGCCCAGCCGCCGATTGCGGTGGCGCGGCGGGGATCGGCCAGCCCGTCGGCGACCAAAGCGGCGCGGGTGCAATCGGCGACGGTGATGATGTGGTCGGCCCCCAGCCGCCATTGCATCCGCCGGATCGGAGTCGATTTCAGCGGCTGGTTGACATGGCGCGAGCGCACCACGGCACAGAGGTCGAGGCAGGTGGCGGCGACCTTGGCGTCGCGGGTGACGTGGGTGTCGATCAACTCGATCCCGCGCCCGATCACCAGCCGACGAAATTCCCGCACCGAGGACGGCCGCCACGGACGGTCGAAATCGAAATCAATCAGCGGCAGAGCCTCGGCCTCGGCCCGGGCCCAGGTCTGGCCGTCGGCGGGGGTGGCCAGCCACACCGAATGGCCGTGGGACTTCAGCCAGCGCACCTGCTCGACGGTGCGATGCTCCATGCCGCCCCAATTGCGCCCGGGAATGGTATGCAGGATGTGCAAGGACAGGAACTCCGGTGGTCAGGACAGGATGAAGCGATGCCAGGCGGCTTGCGGCGGCGGCGGCGACAGGGTCACCGTCTTCAACCCTCGCTCGGTGACGCCTTCCAGCAGCATCCGCATCAGGGTGACGGTGACTTGCGGCTTGAACCCTGCTCCGGGGCGGTCGTTGATCGGCTGGTCGTGCATCAGCAGGATGCCGCCGGGCAGGCGGGGATCGGCCAGCATCCGATCGACCTCGCGGCGGCATTCGGTCTCGACATCGGCAGGGGTGGAACAGCGGGTCGGGATCATGTGATCCTCGGTCGATGGCCCCCAATGCACCACGACGCAGCCGGGCCGCCAGCGGGCCAGGGTGCGGTGAACCCGCGGATTGCGCCAGCCGCCGTTATAGGGCAGTCGCACCAGATAGGGATCGGGGGTGGGGCGATAGCGGGCCAGCAGCGCCTCGCACCTTTCCATGTCGTCGATCAGCCGTTCGGGGCTTTCGCGGTCGAGGCGGACATGATCCCAGCCATGGGCATAGATCGCGTGACCGCGCGCCGCTGTCTCGGCCACCAGCTCGGGTGCCAGCACGGCGCGGCAGCCGCTCATGAAAAAGGTCGCCCGGGCCTGGAAGCGGTCGAGCAGATCGAGCATCGCGGGCATCGTGTCGGGCATCGGGGAATCATCGACGGTAATCGCGACCGTCGCGGGATCGGACAATTGGCGCAGAACCGGTCGCCATTGTCCCAAGGACCAGGAAATCCGCACGTTTTCCCCCACGAGAACCACAGGCGGCGGCATCCTGCCATGCCCGGCGGGGCGCGGCAACCGACGATCAAGCGTGTGGGATCAGCCCGGACGGGTCTGACCCTCGCCGCGCACGACATATTTGAAGGTGCACAATTGCTCGACTCCGACCGGGCCGCGCGCATGCATCTTGCCGGTCGAGATGCCGATCTCGGCCCCCATCCCGAACTCGCCGCCATCGGCGAACTGGGTCGAGGCGTTCCACAGCACGATCGCCGAATCGCAGCCATTGAGGAACGCCTCGGCAGCCTCGGGAGTCTCGGTGATGATCGCCTCGGTATGGTGCGAGCCATGGGTGTTGATGTGCTCGATTGCCGCCGCGACTCCATCGACCAGCTTCACCGAAATGATCGCGTCGAGATATTCGGTGCGCCAATCCTCCTCGTCCGCCGGGGCGACGCGGGGATCGACCGCCTGGGCGGCTGCGTCGCCGCGCACCTCGCAACCCGCCGCCAGCAGATCCTGCACCAGCGGGGCCAGATGGGTGCTGGCGACGGCGCGGTCGATCAGCAGCGTCTCGGTCGCGCCGCAGATGCCGGTGCGGCGCATCTTGGCATTCAGCACCACCTTGCGCGCCATCGCCAGATCGGCGCTGGCATCGACATAGGTGTGGCACAGCCCTTCGAGGTGGTGGAACAGCGGAATCCGGCTTTCCTCGATGACGCGGGCGACCAGCGACTTGCCGCCGCGCGGCACGATCACGTCGATATAATCGGACAGGCGCAGCATCGCCCCGACCGCGGCGCGGTCGGTGGTCGGCACCATCTGCACCGCGTCGGCGGGCAGACCGGCGCTGGCAAAGCCCTTGGACAGCGCCGCCATGATGGCGCGGGCCGAGCGGAAGCTTTCCGAGCCGCCGCGCAGGATGCAGGCATTGCCCGATTTCAGGCACAGTCCGGCGGCGTCGGCGGTGACGTTGGGGCGGCTTTCATAGATGATCCCGATCACGCCGAGCGGCACCGCGATCCGGCTGATCCTCAGCCCGTTGGGGCGGGTCCAGTCGGCCAGGACGCGGCCGAGCGGATCGGGCAGCGCCGCGACCACTTCCAGCCCCGAGGCCATCGCCTCGATCCGGGCCGGGGTCAGGGTCAGCCGGTCGATCATCGCCGCCGACAGACCCTTGGCGGTCGCGGCGGCGACATCCTCGCGGTTGGCATCGGCGATTGCGGCGGCATCGGCGCGGATCGCGGCGGCGGCAAGGCTAAGCGCGCGGTTGCGCTGATCGGCGGGAGATTGCGCCAAGGCGCGTCCGGCGGCGCGGGCGCGACGCCCCATGTCGGTCAGCGTCGCTTCGATTTGGTCCGACATCGCTATCCCTCCACCACCAGATCGTCGCGATGGATCAGTTCATCGCGACCATGAAAGCCTAGAATTTGCTCGATTTCGGCGGATTGACGACCGGCGATCCGCCGCGCGTCCTCGGCGCTATAGGCCGACAGGCCGCGTCCCAAAATCTGCCCGTCCTTGCCCTGGACCAGGACGCAATCGCCCCGCTCGAAGCTGCCTTCGACCGCGACGACGCCAGCCGGCAGCAGCGAGCGGCCATGGCGCAGGGCGCGCACCGCGCCATCGTCGAGGATCACCGCCCCGGTCGGGCTCATCGCGCCGTAAATCCATTGCTTGCGGGCGGTGCGCGGCTCGGCCGAGGGCAGGAACCAGGTGCAGCGCCCCCCCGCCTCGATCGCGGCTAACGGGTTCATCGCCTGCCCGCGCGCGATCGCCATCTTGCATCCGGCCGACAGGCAGATCTTTGCCGCCACCAGCTTGGTCACCATCCCGCCCGAGCCATAGGCCGAGCCGGGATCGCCCGCCATCGCCTCGATCTCGGGGGTCAACTCGCGGACTTCGGGGATGAAGGCGGCGTCCTTGTCCTTGCGCGGATCGGCGGTGTAAAGCCCGTCGATGTCCGAGAACAGCACCAGCGCGTCGGCCGAAACCATCTGCGCCACCCGCGCCGCCAGCCGGTCATTGTCGCCAAAGCGGATTTCGGCGGTGGCGACGGTGTCGTTTTCGTTGATGACCGGCACCGCTCCCAGCCGCAGCAGGGTTTCCAGGGTGGCCCGCGCGTTGAGATAGCGGCGGCGATTGTCGGAATCGTCCAGGGTCAGCAGCACTTGGGCGACGGAGAGGCCGTGATGGGCCAGCGCTTCCTGATAATCATGGGCGAGACGGATCTGGCCGGTGGCGGCGGCGGCCTGCTTCTCTTCCAGCTTCAAGGGCGGGGTGAGGCCGAGGCGGCGGCGACCCACCGCCACCGCGCCCGACGAGACGACGATCACCTCCTGGCCGCGCTTGCGGCAGGCGGCGATATCGGTGCAGACGGAATCCAGCCAGGTGCGGCGGACCAGACCGCTGGCCTCATCGACCAGCAGGGACGAGCCGATCTTGACGATCAGCCGTTTCGCCTCAGCGATCGGACCCGTCTTCGTCTTCACCATCGTCTTCGTCCCCGTCCTCGTCATCCCAGATCCATTCGCCGTCCGGGCCGTAATGTCCGTCATCTTCTTCGTCGTCCTCCGCCTCGGCGGCGGCAAGGGCGGTCGCGAATAACGGGGTGGCCCGCTTGGCGGCACCGATCGCACCCGAAGCGGCCAGGATTCCCGGCTCGGCCTCGCGGGCGTCGCGGATATGCAGGAACAACCGCGACAGCACCGGCTTTAGCCCGATTCCCGACACGCCGGACAGCGGCAGCACTTCGGCCCCGCACGCCGCCGACAGCGCGGCCAGCTTGTCCTCGATCTCTTCGGGCATCAGCGAATCGCATTTGTTGAGCGCGACCACTTCGGGCTTTTCGGCCAGTCCGCCGCCATAGGCGGCCAGCTCGCCCCGGACGATCCGATAGGAGTCGGCGACGTCGTCGGCGGTGCCGTCGATCAGATGCAGCAGCACCCGGCAGCGCTCGATATGGCCGAGGAAGCGGTCGCCGATTCCGGCCCCTTCATGCGCGCCCTCGATCAGGCCGGGAATGTCGGCGATGACGAATTCCTCGTCGCCCAGCGTCACCACGCCCAGATTGGGGTGAAGGGTGGTGAAGGGGTAATCGGCGATCTTCGGCCGTGCCCGGGTGACGGCGGCCAGGAAGGTCGATTTCCCGGCATTGGGCAGACCGACCAGACCGGCATCGGCGATCATCTTCAGCTTCAGCCAGATCCAGCGTTCCTCGCCCGGCCAGCCTTCGTCGGAGCGGCGCGGCGCCTGATTGGTCGAGGTCTTGAAATGCAGGTTGCCGAACCCGCCGTCGCCGCCGGTCAGCAGCACGATGCGCTGGCCCGGCTGGGTCAGGTCGGCCAGCACCGTTTCGCGGTCTTCGTCGAGAATCTGGGTGCCGACCGGCACCTTCAGGGTGACGTCGTCGCCCTTGCCGCCGGTCTTGTTGCGGCCCTGACCGTGATTGCCCTTCTGCGCCTTGAAATGCTGCTGATAGCGGTAATCGATCAGGGTGTTGAGGTTGGCGACGCATTCCAGGATGACGTCGCCGCCGCGTCCGCCGTCGCCGCCGTCCGGTCCGCCGAACTCGATGTACTTCTCGCGGCGAAAGCTGCAACAGCCGGCTCCGCCGTCGCCGCTCTTCACGAAGATCTTGGCCTGATCGAGGAATTTCATCGCGGGGGTTCTCTGGACAGGAGGGGCGTCAGGACAGGGCGAACAGAAACCAAAAGGGGGGAACGGTGCCCCGTTCCCCCCCTGGCAAAACGAAATGCGTTCCGGGAACGGCGCGCTATTCGGCGGCCTCCGGCAACGGCTCGACCACGACGAAGGTGCGGCCCTGCGCCTTGTGGCGGAACGCGACACGGCCCGGCGCGGTGGCGAACAAGGTGTGATCCTTGCCCATGCCGACATTGGTGCCGGGATAGTACACGGTGCCGCGCTGGCGGATGATGATGTTGCCGGGGATCACCAACTCGCCGCCGAACTTCTTGACGCCGAGACGCTGAGAATTCGAATCGCGACCGTTGCGCGACGAACCGCCCGCCTTTTTATGAGCCATGGTCCAAACTCCTGCTTACAGCCGGGCTTATCAGCCAGCCGTGATGTCGGTGATGCGCAGGATCGTCAGGTCCTGGCGGTGGCCGTTCTTGCGGCGGGAATTCTGCCGACGGCGCTTCTTGAAGACGATGATCTTTTCGCCACGGGCCTGAGCCACCACAGTGGCAGTCACAGCGGCACCGGACACCAGCGGAGCGCCGATCTTGTCGCCGACCATCAGGACCTGATCGAGCACGATCTCGCCCCCGGCCTCGCCAGCCAGCTTCTCGACGCGGATCACGTCGTCCTTGGCCACCTTGTACTGCTTACCGCCGGTCTGGATGACTGCGAACATGACGATTCTACCTGAGCATAAGGAATGACGCCGCGCAAGACACATAGCACCCCGCGCGAGAGGGCCGCACTATTACCGCGGCGGGGCCAAGAGTCAACGTCTTTGTCGCGGGGCGGACGCACGACGGGCGCATCGGGCCAGAATCGCGTGGCGTTCGGCGTCGTCGGCATCGCGCCAGGCGGCGATTTCGTCGGCGGTGCGACCGCATCCGGCGCAGCAGCCCAGGTCGAAATCGAGATGGCAGCGCGAGATGCAGGGGGATTCGGGCGGTGGTGGCGGCATCGGCGGCTTTCGGCTGGTTTGACGGGGGTATAATGATAAATGGGAAGGCCGACCCGCCGAGAAAAGAGAGGCGGAGGCACAAAGACGGAGGTACGCTTCGTCTGACCGGCGCGCGAAGACGCCGTCGCGACGATAAAGGGGGATGGGATGCTGCAAGGGAAGGTTCTGGTCGCTCAGGGCGGCGGTCCGACGGCGGTGATTAACCAGTCGCTGGTCGGCGCGGTCCTGGAATCGCGTAAGTTCCGTAATGTCGATCTGGTCTATGGGGCGCATCACGGCGTGCGCGGCATCGTCGATGAGGAATTTTTCGACCTGACCCAGGAAACCAGCCACAATCTCGAGATGGTGGCGCAGACGCCGTCCTCGGCGCTGGGTTCGACGCGGGACAAGCCCGACCTGAAATATTGCCAGGAGATCTTCAAGGTTCTGAAGGCTCACGGCATCGCCTATTTCTTCTATACTGGCGGCAACGATTCCTCGGACACGGTGCGGATCGTCAGCGAGCAAGCCCGTCAGGCCGAGTATCCGCTCCGCTGTATCCACATCCCGAAGACGATCGACAACGATCTGGTCCATAACGACCACACCCCGGGCTTCCCCTCGGCGGCGCGCTTCGTCGCCCAGGCGTTCATGGGGGTCAATCTCGACAATACCGCGCTGAAAGGCGTCTATGTCGCGGTGGTGATGGGCCGTCATGCCGGGTTCCTGACCGCCGCCTCGGCGCTGGGCAAGAAGTTCCCCGACGACGGTCCCCACCTGATCTATATCCCGGAACGGACCTTCTCGGTCGATCGCTTCCTCGCCGATGTGCGCGAGACCTACGACCGCTATGGCCGCTGCGTCGTCGCGGTGTCCGAAGGCATCCACGACGAAAACGGCGCGCCGATCATCACCCGACTGGCCAAGGAGGTCGAACACGACCAGCACGGCAATATTCAATTGTCGGGGACCGGGGCGCTGGCCGACCTGCTCTGTCACGAGATCAAGGAAAAGCTCGGGATCAAGCGGGTGCGCGGCGATACCTTCGGCTATCTGCAACGCTCGTTCATCGGCTGCGTTTCCGACGTCGATCAGCGCGAGGCACGCGAAGTCGGCGAGAAGGCGGTCCAGTACGGGATGTGGGGCGACCGCGACGGCTCGGTGACGATCCAGCGCACCGGGTTCTATTCGGTCGATTACGCCCTGATGCCGCTCGAGGCGGTCGCGGGCAAGACCCGGGTGATGGAAGACCATTTCATCGCGCCGTCGGGCACCGACGTCACCGACGCCTTCCGGATGTATCTGCGCCCGCTGCTGGGGTCGGGGATGCCCGACGCCTTCCGCCTGCGCCATAATTCGGTGCCGAAAATCCTGGGGAAATAATACCGGCCAACCTTTGTTTTGACCTGTTGGCCGGTATCTGGCCGCCATTGCGGCGGCGGCCAAGCGGCCGGATGGCCGCGCTTAGGCCGAGGGGCAATACGGCGGATCAAGTCATTGAGCCGCCGGTATGACAAGGCGAGGGCTGGCCCCGATTGCGTGGGGTCAGCCTCGTTTGACCGAGGCGAAGAGGCGGCGGCAGAAGACGGCGATCCCCGCAAGCGGGGTGGTCTGGTCGATCCCGGCCGCCTTGGCCCGGTCGATGAACTTGCCGACATACTCAAGATTGCCGGTCAGCCCGAACGAGCGGCTGAACATCTCCGCCCCGACCATCTCGTAGATCGTCAGCATCATCACCACCAATTGCTCCGGGCGCAGCCCCAATTCGCCGATCAGCCGCTTGGCGGGCAGGCCGCCGACCTCGGCCAATTGCCCGGTCAGTCGCACCGTCTGTTCGGGCTGCGACAGCGCCGCCCGAACCTCGGGATTGAGCAGGATCAGGGTAAAGGCTTCGGGGCGCAGCCGCTTTTGATCGGCGGTGAGAATGTCGGCGATCCGGGCGCGGTGGTCGCCGCCCGGAACGGCGACGGGCGGCGGCATCCCCGGACCGGGCGCGGGCGGGCGCGGCGGCGGGGGAAGAGCGGCGGCACTTTCGGCCACCGGTTCGGGCGGGCGGGTGGGCGGCGGTGGGTTGAACGGATTCTCGCGCAGCCGTTTGATATCCTCGGGGATGCGGTAATCGAGGATGCGGGCTCCCATCCGTCGCACCAATTGCGGCGACAGGGTCGAATAATCCGGCACCAGGGCGACCTGCCAATCGTGGCGCAGATGCTCCTTGAACGAATCGTAGAGGATGTCGCCCCGGCTGCGACGGGGCGGCGGCGGTGGCGAGAACAGATGGCTCAACCGCTTCAGCAGGCTGTCCGGGCTTTTGCCACGGGAGCGGTCGGCCCCGCGCAAGGGGCGCGAGACGCCGTCCAGCCGCTGGCGGAACTGACGCTTGGCGCAGGTCCGAACCACCATCCCCACCACCTCGTCGAGGGTGCGGCCACAGGCCAGCATCGCGTCGGCCTGGTCGATCGGCAGGTTCTGGCGATCGACCAGCAGGGCATAGAAGCGCTCGGGCTCGGCCCGGAACGCCTTGAAGCAGCGGTCGAGCAGATCGGGATCGTCCAACACCCGTTCCAGCACGCCCCGACGCGGCAGCTTTTTCAGTTCGGGGACCATCTGGGCCAGCACGTCGGCCACCGGACCTTCCAGGGTCAGGTTGATCCGTCGGATTGCCTGGGACCGGGTCGAGGACGGCGGGCGAGGCATGGGGACCGCACCGGTCTCGTTAGGAATCGCGGCGGGAGCGATGGCCGAAGCGGGCGAACACGCTGCGCATGAAGATGGCGCATTCGATCACTCCGGAGTCCGGCCCGATACCGTGCAGGCGGGCGCGGACCAGGATACGATCGAGCAGTTCGGGATCGGCGCGCGGTCCGAACAGGCGGCCAAACACGATGGTGCCGATGCAATCGTGGGCCACCAGCAGCATCACCGCCAGTTGGTCCTTGCGTAGCCCCAGCCCCTCGACCAGAGCGAGGGCGGACCCGCTGCCGACGTTGCGCAGAATGTCGGCGATGGCGCGGATATTGTCGGGGTGGGGCAGCGTTGCCCGCACCTCGGGGTCGAGGAAGACCGGGGTGAACGCCTCGGGCCGCAACCGTTCCTGAGCCTCGCACAGAATCTCGGTCGGGTGAGCGGTCATCGGGTGGCGGCGCTTCGGATGCAATGTTCCGCTGGAGCCACGCGGGGCGTCATTATCTCCAGCCACGGCGATAGCGTCGGGACGGGCGATCCGGTCGGGGGGAAGCGGGGCGTCGGGGTCGGCGATCAGCCGGGCTAGGCTCGACGCCTCCCGCGCCCGGAGCAGCTTGGCCCCGATCCGGCGGATCAGCGACGGCTCCATCCCGGCATAGGTCGGGACCAGCGGAACCTGCCACTCGTAGAGCAGATAGGCCCGGATCGCGTCGTACACTTCGTCGGCGCGGCCAAGGGGTTCGGTCGGGCGGGGGGCAGAGGGCAGGGTGCGGCGGAAGAATCGCTTGGCCGCGGTGCGGACCACCATCGCGATCACGTCGCCCAGAGAGCGGCCGCAGGACAGCGGCGTCGAGTCGTCGGTGACCGGGCGCTTGCGCTCATCGACCAGGATCGCCCGGAAACGGTCCGTCTCACGGCGAAAGACGTCGAAGCAGCGGGTCAGCAGCCCCAGATCGTCCATGATGGTGTCATAGGCCCGGGCCCGTGGCAGCACGTTCAGTTCGGGTAGGAATTGGCCCAGCACATCGACCACCGGACCTTGCAGGGCAAGGTTGACCCGGTAGACCGCCATGGCGGTGTCGGATGTGGCGGTCATGGTATCTCCCATGGTCGGCTCCTTCCGGCCGGGAGTTCCGCGCGGTAGGGGAGGGGTCCCCGCCGCTGCGGCCTGAAATCGGCTCTCAGCACCACAGATATACGCCAGACGAGTGGATTATCTGTTAAGCAGGTCACACAGCACCGATCGCATCAGGAGGCGATGGGATAGTGTCGGCCGGCGGGCGACAGGGTAAAGATCTCGCAGCCGGTGGCGGTGACGCCGATCGAATGCTCGAACTGGGCCGACAGCGACTTGTCCTTGGTCACGGCGGTCCAGCCGTCGGCGAGGATCTTGGTGCCGGGACGTCCGGCGTTGATCATCGGCTCGATCGTGAAGATCATCCCCTCGACCAGGGCCAGCCCCTCGCCCGGGCGGCCGTAATGCATGATGTTCGGCGGCTCGTGGAACACCCGGCCCAGCCCGTGCCCGCAGAAATCGCGCACGACCGAGAAACGGTGCTTTTCGACGAAGCTCTGGATCGCGTGGCCGATATCGCCCAGCGTCGCGCCGGGGCGGACCACCTCGATCGCGCGCATCAGCGATTCATAGGTGACCTCGACCAGCTTGCGCGCCTTCACGCCGACCTTGCCGACGTAATACATCCGGCTCGAATCGCCGTGCCAGCCATCAAGGATCGGGGTGACGTCGATATTGACGATGTCGCCCTCTTCCAGCCGCTTGTCGCAGGGGATGCCGTGGCAGACGACATGGTTGACCGAGGTGCACAGCGACTTCGGATAGCCGCGATAGCCCAGCGGCGCGTTGATGCCGCCGCGTTCGGTGATGAAGGCCGATCCCAGCCGGTCCAATTCTTCGGTCGTGACGCCCGGGACAACGTAGGGGCCGAGGAAATCCAGCGTTTCGGCGGCCAATTGTCCGGCCCGGCGCATCGATGCGAAATCGGCGGGGCCATAGATTTGGATACGGGACGAGTCCTTGTCTTTGCGTTCCATCGTGCCTTCGCGTCCGTGCGCGCCGGGGAAAAATTCCGCATCCCGGCCTAGGGTGGAATCAGGATATATCAGATCGTGACGGCGTCGTCGCCTTTCATCCCGGCATCCTTGCCCGGCGATAGTGTCACGGATCGGGAGCCCATCCGGTCAGGGTAATCAGCTCCAAAGTCGCCGGGATTCGGCCGTCCTCGCCCGCGAAAGCGCGGCGATAGCCCTCGACCGCGCCCATCAGGGTCGCGCGGCGGGACAGCGAGCGGCGGCGCTCGATCTGGGCGTTGGCCTCGCCCATCCCACGCAGATCGGCCAGCAGGCGGACCGGATCGCCATAGCGGACCGAGATGGTGTCGCAATCGGCGACCGGCTCGACGAACCCGGCGCGCGGCAACAGCGCACCCAGGGACTTGATGTCGGCAAAGGGGGCGACGCGGGGGCTGGCCCCGCCTTCGGCGGCCAGTTCGGCCTCGATCAGCGCCTGACGCAGTTCGGCCAGGGTGCCCGCCCCAGGCAATGCCGCCAGCAGCAGCCCGCCCGGCTTCAGGATGCGGCGAATCTGGATCAGGGTGCCGGGCAGGTCGTTGACCAGATGGAGCGACAGGCAGGACAGGACCAGATCGAAACTGGCCGGGGCGAAGGGCAGCCATTCCTCGTCCGCAGCCAGGGTGGGATGCCCGTTGGCGGCGGCGCGGGCGGCCATCTTCGGCGACAGATCGCACTGGACCAGAGTCTCGATCCCGCCGCGCCCCTGAAGGGCGGCGGCGATTTCGCCGCCATGGCAGCCGAGGTCGAGCGCGGTGGGGAAGGCGCGGGTGATGTCGTCCAGCCGGTCGGCCAGCCGCTCCGCGACTTCGGACACCATGAAATCGTGATTGGAGAAGATGGCGGCGGCGCGGTCGCGGTTACGCCGTACCGCGGGGCGATCAAAGATGTGCATCGGCGGGTTATCGCACGGGCGTGCCGGTGGCGGAAACTCTCTTTTTGGGCCAACACGTCATGGCCGTGCGCGACACGGCCATCCCGGTGGGACCGATCCGACCGCTTTAAATCAACGGATTATCCGGCAACCACAGATGCGCGGGTCAAGCCCGCGCATGACGGAAAAGAGCATGGGGGCGCTGAAATAACGTCCAACCGGGGAGACTAGACGTCGGGACCGATCAGTTTGCAGCTTTGGCCGGACTTGCCGAGCCGCTTGCAGGCGGCGCGGGCCTGGCTTTCGTTGAGACCGGCCAGACGGGCACGATAGATCGGCTTGTTCCCCTTGATCTTGTCGATGTCGATCGAGCCCCTTGCCACCAGATGGCCGAGGGTGCGGGCGGCCTGGGCGGCGGCCTGCTGGGCCGGGCGGTATTCCTTGAACGCGCCCACCTGGATGGTCCAGGATTCCGGATCGGAATCGCCGATATCTTCGCGGCCCTTGTGCCCTTTGGCGGCAGGATGGCTCTTGGCCGAGGCGACCTTGAAATGGGCGGTCTTGGTGACCTTGGCGTGTTTGGTTTTCTCGGCGGCGGCGATCTTGGCGGCTTTGGCCTGGGCCTTGGTCTGGGCAGGTTTCGCCGTGGCGGAGGCTTTGGCGGCAGATCTGGCGGCGGCGACGGTTCCGGCGCCCTGGGCGGCGGCGACCAGATCGTCGATGTCCGAGCGGTCGTCGGCCGAGGGGGCGGCGGCGATTTCGACCGATTCGCCGGTTCTGATCCGGGAGAAGCCCTTGTCGAGCAACTCCTTCATGTGATTATCGCGCGAGGTGCCCGAGGCGCCGCCGAACACGACGCCGATGATCCGCTGATCGTCGCGTTTGGCCGACGAGATCAGGTTGAAGCCCGACGCCTGAATATAGCCGGTCTTGATCCCGTCGGCGCCGGGATAGCGCAGCATCAGCCGGTTGTGGGTGCTGATGGTCTGGCCCTTCCACACGAACTGGCGGGTCGAGAAATAGTGGTAAGGACCGGCGTGACGGTTGATCAGGGCGCGGGCCAGAATCGCCTGATCGCGCACCGTCGACATCTGGCCCGGATTGGGCAGGCCCGAGGCGTTGCGATAGACGGTCCGGCTCATCCCCAGCGTCTGGGCCTTGCGGGTCATCATCTGGGCGAATTCGCTTTCGGTGCCGCCGATCCCTTCGGCGGCGACGACGGCGGCATCGTTGGCCGATTTGGTCACCAGGGCGAGGATGACGTCGCGGACCGAGATTGTCTCGCCGGGGCGCAGACCCAGCTTCGACGGGGCCTGGGCGGCGGCATGGGCCGAAACCGGCAGCGGCGTCTCAAGGTGCATCCGCCCGGATTCCAGCTCGTCGAACAGCAGGAACAGCGTCATCACCTTGGTCAGCGAAGCGGGATAGCTGCGGACATCGGGATTGGCGGCGTGCAGCACCTTGCCCGAGCCGGCATCAACCACGATCGACGCGTATTTACCCGCCCAGGCCGGGGTGGCCACGAGCAGGACAAGGGCTGCAAGTCCCAACAGGACGGGGCGAAGAAAAGGGAAAGCCCCTTGGCGTCTCGATTGCAAGGTCTCGACCTGTCATTCAGCGTGACGAAAGTTGGTACAATAGCGGGAAAACCTTAAAGAATTTAGCAATACGTGTCCAGCTTGGCGGCCGGTTATTTTTCTGGCAGGCTCGGCCCCGTCGATCGAATGCCGAATTTCCAGGGTGGAGAGAACAGGATGATGCGACGTTCCGGCCTTTGCCTCGCCTTGATTTTGTCGCTGTCGGCCTGCGCCTATGATGGCGGCGACATCGGCAATCCTTTCACGCGAAAGGTGCAATGGTATTCTTTTGTCGGCGGCGACGACATCCAGGCCGCCTGTGCGGCCGGAGCGCCCGATCAGGCGCGACTCGTCTACAATGCGGTGTGGGGCGAACAGGTTCGCATCTATGAGTGGGACGGCAACCGCCGCGACCTGAAGATCCGGGTGATCGGCCCCGGTAATTTGACCGGCCTGTCTTCGGACGATGTTCTGGCGCCATGGCGCGCGGTCGAGACCCGGGTGGCGCTGTCGGCTGAGGCCCGCGCCGGGTTGGACGCCGCCTTGGCCGAGGCCGGTGGCTTTGGCCCGCCAGCGGTGGGGCTCGATCTGCCCTCGCACGGCTATTACTGGGCGTCGGCGACCTGCTATGCCGGACGCTTCACCTTCACCGGCTGGCGCTGGCCGTCGGCTGCGTTCGATGCCGCCCGCTTCCCCGCCGCGCTGTTCGCGCTCGATCCCGGCCGCGACGGCGTGCGCCCGCCCGCCGACCAGAGCCTCGATCTGCAATGGGAGGAAGATGTCCGCCGCGGTGTCGCCGCGCCGTTCCTGATCAGCGTCGGCCGGACCGGGCGGGTGCGCTGATCCGTTTGCTGCACCTGCGAATGGGGTATTGACGGGCCTGCCACTCTTGCGCGATAGTTCCCTAATGCTGCGATGCAGCATCGGCCGCCTCGCCGCGACCGTGCCATGTCCGTTCCAGGGAGGGAAGAGACGACCACCGAGAAAGCCAAGTCGGCCAATGACGAAGCACCCGTGAGCAGCCCCGCCGCTCCGGCCGCCAAGGTGGCGAAGCCGGCGGCTTCCGCCCCCGCCCCGGCTTCGGCTGCGCCCGCCGCCGTTCCGCCCCTCGTCGCTCCGGTGGCCGAGGCGATTTCCGCCGTCCAGGCCGAAGCGGTCAAAAGCCTGGGCGAAGCGGTTGTCGTCGGCAAGGAGACGATCGAATCGGTGGTGAAGGTCTCGACCGACGCTGCCGCCAAGGGCTATGACAAGGCGCTCGATCTCGGCCGCGATCAGGTCACCGCCGCCGTCAAGGCGCACGGCGCGGTCTATCAGGGCTACGAGGACGCGATCGCCTTCAACCGCGATACCGTCGAAGCCCTGGTCAAGGCCGGGACGATCCTGACCAAGGGCCTGCACGACCTGACTCGCTCGCTGCTGGGGCTGACCCAGATCGCGATCGAGGAGAATGTCGCCGCATCGAAGGCTTTGCTGGGGGCGCGCACCGTCCAGGATCTGATCGAGGCCCAGGCCGGTCTGACCCGCGTCGGTCTCGATCGCGTCGCCGAGGAAAGCACCCGCCTGTCTGGCGATTCGGTGCGGCTGATCGAGGACGCCGTCGCCCCGATCAACGACCGTCTCAACGCCGCGCTCGACCGCTTGTTGCGTGCCGCCTGACCCGGCGACGCCGAAACCAAACCGGACGGCCCGGCGGGGGATCACCCGTCGGGCCGTTTTTCGTTCGATCCTTTCCGCATAAGGGGCCTTTTCGTTCGGCGATCCGACCCAATATGATAGGAGTACGGAATTCGTGATTACCGCACCGGGGAGGCTATGAGCGAGGACGGCAACGACAGGCGCAACGGAGACGGCGGGCAGACCGGCGTGGTCATCAAGACCCGGACGAGAACCCGCAAGCCGTCGATGTACAAGGTGCTGATGCTGAATGACGATTACACTCCGATGGAGTTCGTCATCCAGGTTCTCGAGCAGTTCTTTGCGAAGAACCGCGAAGAGGCCACGCGCATCATGCTCAACGTCCATACCCGAGGGGTCGGAATTTGCGGTGTGTACACTTATGAGGTGGCGGAGACCAAGGTGACCCAGGTGATGGATCTGGCGCGCCAGAATCAGCATCCGCTGCAATGTACGATCGAGAAGGAGTAGTCCGGCCCGCCGGCCACTCCCTGCCAGGAAGGATCGGCCCATGCTGTCGCGCAACCTTGAGCAAAGCCTGCACCGCGCTCTGTCTCACGCCTCCGAGCGTCGTCACGAATACGCCACGCTGGAACATCTGCTGCTGTCGCTGACCGAGGATATCGACGCCGTCGCGGTGCTGCGCGCCTGTAACGTCTCGGTCGAGAAGTTGCGGACCGACCTGACCGACTTCCTCGACACCAGCCTGTCCGAACTGGTCGGTCCCCGTGGCAGCGATCCCAAGCCCACCGCCGGGTTCCAGCGGGTGGTCCAGCGCGCCGCGATCCACGTCCAATCCTCGGGGCGCGAGGAAGTGACCGGGGCCAACGTCCTGGTCGCCCTGTTCTCCGAGCGCGAGAGCCACGCCGTCTATTTCCTCCAGATTCAGGAAATGACCCGGCTGGACGCCGTCAATTACATCAGCCACGGCGTCGCCAAGGCCCCCGGTCGCGGACAAAGCCGACCGGCCCAGGGCGTGGACGAGGATGTCGCCGCCGAAAAGGTGGTCAAGAAAGGCATCGAGGCCCTGACCGCTTATTGCGTCAACCTCAACCAGAAGGCCGTCGAGGGCAAGATCGACCCGCTGATCGGCCGCGAGGCGGAAATCGAGCGGACGATCCAGATCCTCTGCCGCCGCTCGAAGAACAACCCGCTTTATGTCGGCGATCCCGGCGTCGGCAAGACCGCGATCGCCGAAGGGCTGGCTCGGCGCATCGTCAATGGCGAAGTGCCCGAAGTGCTGCGCTCGGCCACCATCTTCTCCCTCGACATGGGGGCGCTGCTGGCCGGAACCCGCTATCGCGGCGATTTCGAGGAGCGGCTGAAGGCGGTCGTCACCGAACTGGAGAATTACGACGGCGCGATCATGTTCATCGACGAAATCCACACCGTGATCGGGGCGGGTGCCACCTCGGGCGGGTCGATGGATGCCTCGAACCTGCTGAAACCGGCGCTGGCGGCAGGCTCGCTGCGCTGCATCGGCTCGACCACCTACAAGGAATACCGCACCCATTTCGAAAAGGACCGCGCCCTGGTCCGCCGCTTCCAGAAGATCGACGTCAACGAACCCAGCGTCGCCGATGCGATCAAGATTCTGAACGGGATCAAGACCTATTACGAAAGCCATCACAAGGTTCGCTATGCCCCCGACGCGATCAAGGCGGCGGTCGAGTTGTCGGCGAAATACATCACCGACCGCAAGCTGCCCGACAAGGCGATCGACGTCATCGACGAGGTCGGCGCGTCGCGGATGCTGCTGCCCGAATCGAAGCGGCGCAAGACCGTGACCGTCCGCGATATCGAGGAAATCGTCGCCAAGATCGCCCGCATCCCACCGAAATCGGTCTCGCTCGACGATATGGAGGCGCTGAAATCGCTCGACCGTGACCTCAAGACGCTGGTGTTCGGTCAGGACAAGGCGATCGACTCGCTTGCTTCGGCGATCAAGCTGGCCCGCGCCGGTCTGCGCGAGCCGGAAAAGCCGATCGGATGCTATCTGTTCAGCGGCCCGACCGGCGTCGGCAAGACCGAGGTCGCCCGCCAGCTCGCCCGCATCATGGGGATCGAGCTGACCCGCTTTGACATGTCGGAATATATGGAACGCCACTCGGTGTCGCGGCTGATCGGCGCGCCGCCCGGCTATGTCGGCTTCGATCAGGGTGGTCTGCTGACCGACGCGATCGACCAGCATCCCCATTGCGTCCTGCTGCTCGATGAAATCGAAAAGGCCCATCCCGACCTGTTCAACATCTTGTTGCAGGTGATGGATCATGGCCGCCTCACCGACCATAACGGCAAGATCATCGACTTCCGCAACGTGATCTTGATCATGACCACCAATGCCGGGGCGGCCGATCTGGCCAAGGCGGCGCTGGGCTTCGGTCGCGAAAACCGCCAGGGCGACGACAGCGAGGCGATCAACCGGATGTTCACCCCGGAATTCCGCAACCGGCTCGACGCGATCATTCCCTTCGCCAACCTGTCGCCCGAGATCGTCAGTCAGGTCGTCGATAAGTTCATCATGCAGTTGGAAACCCAGTTGGGCGACCGCGACGTCTTGATCGAACTGTCCGACGAGGCCCGCGCCTGGCTTTCGCGCAAGGGATACGACCACAATTACGGGGCCCGGCCGCTGTCCCGCGTCATTCAGGAGCACATCAAGAAGCCGCTGGCCGAAGAATTGCTGTTCGGACGGCTGGCCAAGGGCGGCACCGTCCGCATCACGATCGGTCCCGATGGCGGGCTGGCGTTCGATATCGCCTCGGGCTCGCCCCGGCCGGAAAAGGCAGCGGAACCCGAACTGGTCGATTAACCTTTTCCGTTTGTTACCATTAAGGCCACGGCGTTTGTCGCCGTGGCCTTTTTTGTCGGCGGTCTCGCGCCCCCTCTGCCCCTTATGGCGGCAGGATCGCCTTGCGCGACAGGATGTGGTCGCAGACCGAGGTGGTGTCCCAGGTCGAGCTCTTGCCCAGGGCCGGTTCGATCGTCGGCCACGCCTGATCAAACGCCCGGCGGCCCATGTCGCGCAGATGGACCAGGAATTCCCAGGCCGGGGCTTCCTTCGAATAGACACCGAGCGCGGCGATTTCGGTATCGGCCTCGATCCGATGCAGATTGATGTGGCGGAACGGATGGTGCCCCGGCGGGGGATCGGCGATCATCTTGGCATCGACCAGCCGGTTGACGGTTTCGATCGTGTTGATCTCGTGGATCAGCGCGGCATTGAACGTCAGTTCGTTAAGGCGATCGACGACGTGGCGGGCGCTGCGTGGCGGCGGCCCGTCGCGCCGCAGCGGGTTGATCGTGACCAGGACGAGGTCGTTCGCCTCGGTCTCGCGCAGCCGTTCGGCCAGACAGGTCAGCGGCGGATTGCCGAGATAGCCGCCGTCCCAATAGAGATGTCCGTCGATCTCGACCGCCGAAAAGGGCGCGGGCTTGCAACTCGACGCGCGCAGCGCGGCGGGCGAGACCGCACCATCGACGAACAGCTTGCGGCGGCCCTCGCTGATATCGGTGGCGGCGATCACCAGAGAGGGGGTTCCCGCCTGGGGCAGGGCGAAGATCGCCGGAATTTCCGGCATCACTTCGCGCAGAACCGCAGAGAGCGTGCCGCCCAACCCGGTTTCGGCGACCGGCGAGGCCGATCCGGCGACGTCGGCCCAGCGGGCGGCGGCGCTATCGTCGATGTTCCACCCGGTACTGAGGGTGGCGGCGGCGACGAACGGATTGCCGCTCCAGAAGGCGGCGCGGGCGATCGTTTCCCATAATTCACGGATCTTGTCCCGTCCCGCCTCGGCAATGCGGCGGGTCCGGGCGGTGGCGGGGCCAGGCTGTCCGGCTCCTTCGTGGCAGCCATAGGCGAAGGCGGTGGCGGTCAAGGCCCCCGACGACGCGCCGCTGATTCCGACGATTTCGACTTTTCCGGCGACGACCTGATCAAGCAGGCCGTCCAACACGCCCCAGGCAAACGCGCCATGGACGCCGCCGCCCTGTAAAGCCAGGGCGATCTTGTGTGGATGATTCATGATTCGCGCCTCCCGCAACCTGTTCAGCCGCCGCGCACTTTTTTGATGAGGGTACGCTGAACCGCCGATTGGAGCAACCAATGGTGTTGTGCCGGCAAGGTTAGGATCATCGTTCGGTCGGGGGGCCTCGCATGCCATGCGCGGGGATCGGGGGAGGGGGGGCGTCAACCGCCTTTGCCGTCTGTGGTGTTTCGTGTATGTAGAAACCTCCGTTGCCGCCGCCTTTGATCGCGTCCGGCTCCCCCCCCTTCCTCGGAAAGGACCCGCATGACCGCTCCTGCACCCCTGATGGCCGGAAAGAGAGGCCTCGTCATGGGCGTCGCTAACGACCGCTCCATCGCCTGGGGCATTGCCCAGGCTGCGCGTGCCCAGGGGGCGGAGCTCGCCTTCACCTACCAGGGCGAGGCCCTGGAAAAGCGGGTCCGTCCTCTGGCGGAAACGGTGGGCTCGTCGTTAGTGCTGCCCTGTGATGTCTCGGACGAGGCGTCGATTGATGCCGTGTTCGATACCCTTGCCAAGACCTGGGGGAAGATCGACTTCCTGGTCCATGCGATCGGGTTCTCGGACAAGGAAGAGCTGCGCGGTCGCTATGCCGACACCTCGTTGCAGAACTTCCAGAACACGATGCACATCTCGGTGTTCTCCTTCACCTCGGTCGCCCGTCGCGCCGCGGCGATGATGCCCGATGGCGGCTCGCTGCTGACCCTGACCTATTACGGGGCCGAGCGGGTGATGCCGCATTACAACGTGATGGGCGTGGCCAAGGCCGCTCTGGAAGCCAGCGTGCGCTATCTCGCCGTCGATCTCGGCCGCGACAATATCCGCGTCAACGCGCTGTCGGCCGGTCCGATGAAGACCCTGGCTGCCTCGGGGATCGGCGATTTCCGCTATATCCTGAAGTGGAACCAGTACAACAGCCCGCTGAAGCGCAACGTCACCCTCGAAGATATCGGCGGTGCCGGTCTGTACCTGCTGTCCGATCTGTCGAGCGGCGTCACCGGCGAAACCCATCATGTCGATTCCGGCTATCACGTCGTCGGCATGAAGGCGGTGGACGCTCCCGACATCAACGTCGCGAAGGACTAGACTCCGTGTCGGGCAACGCCTTCGGCCATCTGTTCCGCTTCACCACCTTTGGCGAAAGCCACGGTCCGGCGATCGGATGTGTGGTCGATGGCGTTCCGGCGCGTATTCCGCTGGCCGAGTCGGACCTTCAGGTCTGGCTCGACCGCCGCCGTCCCGGACAGAATCGCTTCACCACCCAACGGCGCGAGCCGGATAGTGTCAAGATTCTCTCCGGAATCTATCAGGGCCAGACCACCGGCACTCCGATCGGCCTGCTGATCGAGAATACCGACCAGCGCTCGAAGGATTACGGCGAGATCGCCGATCGCTTCCGCCCCGGTCATGCCGATTGGGTCTATCAGCAGAAATATGGCATCCGCGACCCGCGCGGCGGCGGACGCTCCAGCGCCCGCGAAACCGCGATGCGGGTTGCCGCAGGCGGCATCGCCCGCAAGGTGCTTGACGCTTTGGTGCCGGGTGGCTTGTCCATTCGCGGCGCGATGGTCCAGATGGGGCCGCACCCGATCGACTCCGCCCGCTGGGATTGGGACGCGATCGAAGCCAATCCGTTCTGGTGTCCCGATGCCACCGCCGCGCAAGAGTGGGAAGGCTATCTCGACGGGATTCGCAAGTCCGGCTCGTCGATCGGCGGCATCGTCGAAGTGGTGGCCAAAGGCGTTCCGGTCGGTCTTGGTGCGCCGGTCTATGACAAGCTCGACGCCGACCTTGCCAAGGCGATGATGAGCATCAACGCGGTCAAGGGGGTCGAGATCGGGGCCGGGTTCGCCGCCGCCGCCTTGTCCGGTGAAGAGAATGCCGACGAGATGCGGATCGGACCCGACGGCCAGCCCTGTTTCCTCTCCAATCGCGCCGGAGGCATTTTGGGCGGGATCTCGACCGGGCAGGACATCGTCGTCCGTCTGGCCGTCAAGCCGACCAGCTCGATTCTGACGCCGCGGCGCAGCATCGATATCACTGGGGCCGAGGTCGATGTCTCGACCAAGGGCCGCCACGACCCTTGCGTCGCGATCCGCGCCGTCCCGGTGGCCGAGGCGATGATGGCCTGCACCCTGGCCGACCATCTGCTTCGCGCCCGTGCCGTCGCGCGCTAAGTCCCTATTTCCGCAACAGCCAGCGATCTTCGGCCGCGGGGGCGTCGATCCGCAACGGCCGCGCCCGCAAATCGTCATAGAGGACGCTGCCATCGACGGCGAGCGGCAGCGACTCGACCAGTTCGATTCGGCGCGGCACTTCGGCCTCGCCCCGTCGCAGCCGGACCCAGGCGCGCAGGTCGTCCGGGTCGGGCGCGGCTCCGGGGCGGGCGACGACGAAGGCCCGCAGGGTGCCGTTCTCGAGATCGACCAGACCGGCGGCGGCGATGGCGGGATGGTCGGCCAGCGTCGCCTCGATCTCGTCCAGCCGGACCCGCTGGCCTGCGACCAGCGCCACCCCTTCCTCGCGGACCAGCGGCTCGGGCCACAGATAATTGTCGAGGTCGCGCATCCCCAGCCGCCCGGTCAGCAGCCAGTCGCGGACCCGCCGCGCCGGTCCGCTGGCCTCGCCCCAATAGCCGAGACAATTGCCCGGCGCATCGGCCGACACCGCCAGGATGCCGCGTTCCCCGGCGCGGACGGGGCGGCCGTGCTCGTCAACCGCCTCGACGGTCAGGCCCGGTGCGGCACGGCCGGGCGAGGGTGGGCGTAATTCCATCATTCCGGCCAGATTGGCGGTGACGGCGCCGGTCTCGGTCACTCCCCAGGCTTCGTTGACATGGATGCCAAAGGCCCGCAGCGCGGTTTCGTGCAGCTCGAGCGACAGCGGGTCGGGACCGCTGGCGATGGCGCGGGGGCGGGCGAACGGGCGCGACGCCGCCTCGGCCAGGGGCGCGACCAGCGCGGGCGGCAGCCACAGCGCCCGCACTCCGTGGCGGCCGATCAGATCAAGGCCGCGGCCCGGATCGAACCGTCCCGGCGCGGCCAGCACCGCGACGCCGTGATGCCAGGCGGGCAGGACCAGCCGGAACAGGGCTTCGGCGTTCATCCAGTCGGCCGGGGTCCAGGCGATGTCGCCAAACTGGGGGAACAGCCCCATCGCCAGTTCGATCGCCGGAAGCCCGCCCGCCATCGCGCGGTGGGCGTGGACCAGCCCCGGCGGCTGCCCGGCTCCGTCGGTGGGGTAGAACACGAAGGCGGGGGTGTCGGGCTGGGTCACCAGCGGAGCGAAGCTGTCCGAGGCGCACTCCAGCGCAGGCCACAGCGCCAGGGCGGCGGGACCGTCGGCTTCGCTCGCGACCAGGACTGTCAGCAGATCGGGCAGCAGCGGCCGGGCGATCTCGAGCACCGGCAGCAGCGCCGGGTCGGCGATCAGGGCGACCGCGCCGGAATTGCCCAGCCGCCAGACCAGCGGCTCGGCCCCCAATCCCAGCGGCACCGGCACCGCCAGTGCTCCCATCCGCGGGATTGCCAGCAGGGCGATGGCGGCTTCCAGTCCGGGCGGCAGGGCCAGCGCGACCCGGTCGCCAGCGCGAACCCCTCGGGCGGTCAGGACGTTGGCCAGCCGGTTGGCGAGCAGGCGCAGGACGTGAAAGGTATAACGCTCGACCGCGCCGTCGGGCGTCTCGACGATCAGCGCGGTGCGGTGGCCATCGGCTCCGCCCAGGGTCTGGCGGTCGCAGACGTCGAAGGACAGGTTGTAAAGCTCGGGGATTCGCCAGCGGAAGGTGCGGCAGGCTTCCTCGTAAGTGCGGGGATTGTTCAGCACGGCGCGTCGGTCCGGGAGAGGGGGTGTTCCACCGGAAAAGACAATGCGGGTTTCCCGGTCCGAGTCAACACTCTCCCCCCCCTGCGGTCCTAGCGGTCGATCGGCATCAGCTCTTCAAGCCACAGATAGGTCTCGATGTCGTCGAACATCACCCCGTCGAAGCCGAGATCCATCACGCCCGCGATATACTTGCCGAGCAGGGCCTTCCACTCGGCGCTGCCGACATCGGCGATATAGGTTCCCGGCTGGTCGTCATGGGCGAACAGGAAGGGCGGCGCACCGACCTCCCAGCCCTTTTGCCAGTACCAGCGCCAATCATAGGCCCGACCGACCGGCATCACCGCCAGCACCAGACGGCGCGGCCCCAGCTTCTTGAACTTCATCTGGGCGATGTCGGCCTTGACCAGGAAATCGACGCCGCGATGGGCGACGTCGATCACCACCATGTCGTAATTGCTGTTCGAGATCGCCTCGACAAAGCGGCCCTTGCTGCCGAATCCGTCCGAGCGCAGCAGCGGCAGCCAATTGTGAATTGTGTTCAGCGACAGCACCTCGCCCGCATTCTCGCCCGGCGGGTGGGGGCGGGGCGGCTGGTCCAGCCGCGTTCCCACGGCGGCGAAGGTGGTGACGCGGTCGCGGGCGGCCCCGCGCAGGGCCGTCTCGATCCCCGCCGGGCCGGTGCAGGCATCGACCGACAGCACCGCCCGGCCCTCGGCCCGGATCGCGTCGGCGGCATAGACGATGCGGCGGACCCGCTCGGCCTTGTCCAGCTTCTCCTTGATCTCGGCGGCGCGGCGCAGTTCGACCGCCGGATCGTTGCTGAACGGTCCCATCTCGACCGGAATCGGCGGGCGGTGGATGCCGATCTTCTTTTCGCTGTCGATCTGGGCATCGTCGGCCTTGCGCTCCTTGATCGCGTCGGCCAGCGGCTTGTCGAGGACGTTGGCCCCGCAATACAGCCCGTCGATGACCAAGCCGTCGAGCAGCTTGACCAGCGGCCGGAACACCGAGCGTTCGGGCAGACGGCGATAGAACCCGCTGCTGGAGGGATCGTGCAGCGCCTCCCACTGGACTTCCCAATCGCCCTTGACCAGCAGTTCGACGCCGCCGCGCATCAGCACCTGGAAATTGGGATCGCGCTTCTTGGCATAGCTCGCCAGTTCGATCATCACCGCGCGGGTCTGTTCGCGGACGTTGGGAACCTGCTCGGGCGGAGGAGGAACGAAGTCGCGCGGCTTGTCGAGCGCCAGCACGGGCGAGGCCAGCAGAGCCAGGATCAGGGCGAGTCCGACCCGTCCGCGCCCTCTCATGACAGCAAATCCCGGACGTGATCGGCGATGGCGAGGCAGGCGGTCAGGCCGGGACTCTCGATCCCGTACAGCGCCACCATCCCCGGCGCGCCGGTTTCGGCCGGGCCGTGGATCAGGAAATCGCGTCCCGGCTGGTCGGGGGCGCTGATCTTGGGGCGGATGCCGCAATAGGCCGGGGCCAGTGCCCCGTCGGGCAGGCCGGGCCAATAGCGGCGGATCGCGTCGTAGAACACGTCGCCCCGGTGGGGATCGACGGAATAATCCTCGCGCTCGATCCATTCGACGTCGGGACCGAAGCGTCCGGCACCACCGAGATCGAGGGTGAAATGAACCCCCAGCCCGGCCGCGACCGGGACCGGATAGACCAGCCGCGCAAACGGCGTCCGCCCGGTCAGGCTGAAATAAGTGCCCCGGCACAGATAAGCGGGCGGCACGTCGGCCAGCCCCAGCGCCGCCCCGATCCGGGGCGCGGCCAGACCGGCGGCCAGCACCACCGAGCGGGCGCTGAGCCGCATCGGCTCGGCTCCGCCGGTTTCGATCAGCATCGCATCGCCGTCGGCGTGGCCGCCGGTGACCGGAGCGTGAAAAGCGATCATCGCGCCCGCTGCCTCAGCCTCGCCTTGCAGCGACAGCATCAAGGCGTGGCTGTCGATGATGCCGGTGAAGGGCGACAGCAAAGCGGCGGTGCAGACCAGATTGGGCTCAAGCGCGCGCGCCTCGGCTCCGCTCAGCATCCGCAGCCCCTCGGCCCCGTTGGCCTGACCGCGCGCGAAGATTGTCGCCAGGGCGGCTTCCTCGCTCTCGTCGGTGGCGACGACCAGCTTGCCGGGAAGGGAATGGGGGATGGAGCAGCGGAGAGCGTGAGCGCGCATCAAGCGGCTGCCCGCGACGCACAGCCGCGCCTTCAACGAGCCCGGCGCGTAATAGAGACCGGCGTGGATCACTTCGCTGTTGCGCGACGAGATGCCGGTGCCGATCGCGCCCTCGGCCTCCAGCACGATCACGTCGCGTCCGGCCTGGGCCAGCGCACGGGCCGCGGCCAGCCCGACCACGCCCGCGCCGATCACAACGCAATCGACCGGCTCGGCATCTTGCTCCGTCAACACCTTGTCTTTCCCCCGGAAGTAATCCTCTACATCTCGCGAAGCATACCACCGGCATCAGACCTGCGGAAGGCGCATGGTCATTGCGTGAGGACGCGGCTAACGGTAGAATCGACAATCCGTACACACGCGGTGCCCCCAGTTTCGACCCGCCCGACGCACGCCCCCGCCGCCCGCGAGGTTTTCATGACAAAGCGCGCCCATGTCATCGTCGTCGGCAACGAAAAGGGGGGGACCGGCAAATCGACCGTGTCGATGCATCTGATCGTCAGCCTGCTCGATCGCGGCCTGTCGGTCGGCAGCATCGACCTCGACGCCCGTCAGGCGACGCTGACCCGCTATCTCAAGAACCGCGAGGCCCGCGCCGACCGCGCCCAACTGGGGCTGGCGATGCCCGATCATATCGCGGTGCCGCCGACCCCAGATCCCAAGGAGGACGAGGCGCGGCTGCTTGAGACCTTCAACCAGTTCGCCAATAGCCATGACGTGATCGTGATCGACACCCCGGGCAGCGACCATGCGTTGTCGCGGATGGGGCATTCCTTTGCCGATACCCTGGTAACGCCGTTGAATGACAGTCTGGTCGATCTCGACGTGCTGGGGCTGGTCGATCCGGCGACAATGAAGGTCGTTCGCCCCAGCCATTACGCCGAAATGGTGTGGGAGACCAAGAAGGCGCGGGCGATGCGCGGCGAACGGGCGATGGTCGATTGGATCGTGCTGAGGAACCGGCTGTCCAACCTTGACGCCCGCAATAAGCGCGAGATGGAAAAGCTGCTGGCCGATCTGGCCCGCCGGGTCGGGTTCCGCGTCATTCCCGGCCTGGGCGAGCGGGTGATCTATCGTTCGATGTTTCTCGAAGGGCTGACCCTGCTCGACCTGCGCCGCAAAATCGAAGGCTTTGATCTGTCGATGAGCCATGTCGCCGCCCGTCAGGAATTGCGCACCCTGGTCGACGCAATTGCCCTGCCGAAGCTGGGCGGAGCCGGGTCGGGGCAGGGGGGATGATACGCGGTCGGCGTTTTTCCGATTGCCTCTGCCCCCCGGTATAACCATATGCTGTGAGATGAAGTGCGCAGCTCGATCTGACGCGCTAATCTCGGAGAACATATGCAAAACATCGATAAACAGGCCAAGTCCAAGGCCAAAGCTGGCTTTGGCGAGCGTCTGAACACGGCCGCCGCCGCCAAGAAGGCGATGGTTGAGAAGTGGCGCGCCAACAAGGTTGATACCACCGATCCGGCCTATCTGGAGAAGCAGGCGGCCCTTCAGGTCGCCGCTGCCGCCCGGGCCGAACGCGACGCCCAGCGCAAGGCGGAGAAAGAGGCGGCCAAACTTCAGGCCATCGCCGACCGCAAGGCGGAAAAGGACGCCGCCGCCGCCCAGATCATCGCCGATCAGGCCGCCGTCGAGGCCGCCCGGATCGAGGCGATCGCCGCCGAGGCCGCGTTGGAAGAGCAGCGCAAGGCCGCTCGCGACGCCCGCTACGCCGCCCGCAAGGCGCGCAGCAAGTAAGGTCGCCGGGACTCCGCATTCTTCGGCCGCACAATGGGGGGAGCGGCGCTCTTGTCGTCCCCCCCGTTCTTCGTGTTAAGCTCCTGAAAAGGACCGGGAACAGACCGGCCGTCCGGGAGCGCTTTCTTGACTTCTCATCCGTCGTTCTGCCGTCCTGGCCCGTCCGGGTCGATCCTCCCATGCTGATCGCCGCGTCTTTGGCCGCGCTGGTGCTGCTGGCGGTGGTCGGCGTCGTCGCCGGTGGCCGCGAGATCACCCACCGGCTGGTTCATGCCGGGTGCGCCGTCGCCAGCATCGCCCTGCTGATCGGCGGGTTGACCCACCTCGGCGCCGGTCCGGGTGGATCGCCCGCGATCGTCCTGCCGCTCGGCTTGCCGTGGATGGCGGCGCATTTCCGCCTCGACAACCTGTCGGCGCTGTTCATGGTGGTGGTCGATCTCGCCGCCGCCGCCGCCTCGATCTACGGCATCGGCTATTGCCGCCATCTGCCCCAGGTGCGGCGGGTGACCCCGTTCTTCCCGCTGTTCCTGTTCGGAATGAACGCGGTGCTGCTCGCCGACGACGCCTTCATGTTCCTGGTGTCGTGGGAATTCATGTCGCTGGCGTCGTGGCTGATGGTGCTGTCCGACCATAAATCGGCGGAAAATCGCCATGCCGCAGTGATCTATCTGGTGATGGCCGCGTTCGGCACCTTTTGCCTGTTGACCAGCTTCGGCCTGATGGCCGGGGCGGGCGGGGCCTATACCTTCGCGGCGATGCGTCAGGCCGAACTGGCGGCGGTTCCGGCCTTTCTGGTCGTGCTGATGGCGGTGCTGGGGGCGGGGTCGAAGGCCGGTCTGGTCCCGCTGCATGTCTGGCTGCCGCTGGCCCATCCCGCCGCCCCCAGCCATGTTTCAGCGCTGATGAGCGGGGTGATGACCAAGGTCGCGCTGTACGGCCTGATCCGTATCCTGTTCGACCTTCATGGCGAGGTGCCGTGGGAATGGGGCGCGGCGCTGATGGTGATCGGTGGAGTGAGCGCGGTTTTAGGCGTGCTCTACGCGCTGTTCCAGGACGATTTGAAGCGGCTGCTGGCCTATTCCACCGTCGAGAATGTCGGTGTCGCGGTGATCGGGCTGGGGCTCGGCATTGCCTTCAAGGATGCGGGCGAACCGGCGCTGGCGGCGCTGGCTTTGGTCGGCGGGCTCTATCACATCGTCAACCACTCGATCTTCAAGACCCTGCTGTTCCTTGCCGCCGGGGCGGTGATCAGCGCGACCGGCGAACGCCGCTTGAGCGGTCTGGGCGGGTTGTTGAACCGGATGCCGTGGACCGGCACCGCCGCCTTGATCGGTGCCGCGGCGATTTCGGCGCTGCCGCCGCTAAACGGCTTCGTTTCGGAATGGCTGATCCTCCAGGCCCTGTTCAAGGGGCCGGGCCTGCCGCATTGGGCGATGAAGTTCGGCGTGCCGGTGGTCGGCGCGATGCTGGCCCTGGCCGGGGCACTCGCCGCCACATGCTTTGTCCGCGCTTACGGTATCGTCTTCCTCGGCCGTCCGCGCTCGCTCGCCGCCGCCCAGGCCGATCTGCATCCGACCCCGGCCAGCATGCGCTGGACGATGGCGGTGCTGGCGCTGCTGTGCATCTTGCTGGGCGCGCTGCCGGTCACCGTCACCGATGCCCTGTCGGCGGTGGTCCAGCCGATGACCGGGATGCATTTCGCGGTGTCGGCCGATCTGGGCTGGCCGTGGCTGTCGCCGGTCAGTTCGACTCGCGGCTCCTATTCCGGCACGATGCTGGTGATGGTCGGCACCGCGCTGTTCGCGATCGCGGTGGTGCTGGCCCACGGGCTGGGCACCCGCCGCGTCCGCCGCGCCGATGCCTGGGATTGCGGCCACCGTGAGGACATCCCCGAGACTCAATATACCGGCCAGAGCTTTTCCCAGCCGCTGCGCCGGGTGTTCGGCGGTTCGGTCTTCCTGGCGCGCGAGACGGTCGAGATGCCCGAGCCGGGCGAGCGCAGTCCGGCGCGGCTGTCGGTGCGGATGATCGACCCGGTGTGGGTCGGGCTGTACGACCCGATCGTCCGCGCCATCAATTTCATCGCCGACCGGGTCAACCGGATGCAGTTCCTGACGGTGCGGGGCTATCTGCTGATGATGTTCTCGACCCTGGTCTTCATGCTGCTGGTGGTGGCGTGGAGGCAGCAGCCATGATCGAGCTTCTGATCGAGGTCGCGCAGGTCTTCCTGGTGGTGGCGCTTGCCCCGCTGGTCACCGGCTGGGTCCGGCTGGTCAAGGCGCGGTTGCAGGGCCGGATCGGAGCCTCGCCGATCCAGCCCTACCGCGACCTCTATCGCCTGCTGCAACAAGAAGCGGTGGTGGCCCATTCGGCCTCGTGGCTGTTCCGCGCCGCGCCCTATGTCACCTTCAGCGCGGTGTGGCTGGCCGCGGTGCTGATCCCGACCTTCACCACCGATCTGGTGCTAGCCCCGGCTGCCGATCTGATCGCCCTGGTGGCGCTGTTGGGGGTGGCGCGGTTCTGGACCGCTTTGGCCGGGATGGATGTCGGCACCGCCTTCGGCGGGCTGGGGGCATCGCGCGAGATGCTGATCGCCTCGCTGGCCGAACCGGCAATGCTGATGGTGACCTTTTCGCTGTCGCTGGTGTCGGGCAGCACCGCGCCGTCGCAGATCATCGCCTTCGTGCTGTCGGGCAGCGTCGGCATCGAGGTGTCGATGGGGTTGGCGCTGGCGGCGCTGGTGATGGTGGCGGTGGCCGAGAACGGGCGGATTCCGATCGACAATCCTTCGACCCATCTGGAACTGACGATGGTGCACGAGGCGATGGTGCTGGAATATTCCGGCCGCCACCTTGCGCTGATGGAAGCGGCGGGGATGGTGCGGTTGACCCTGTTCCTCGCCCTGATCGGCGCCCTGTTCGCGCCGTGGGGCATTGCCCAGCCCGGGGCGGGCGCGACGGAGATGGCGCTGGGGCTGGGGGTGTTCCTCGCCAAAAGCTTCGCCCTGGCCTCGGCCCTGGCGGTGTTCGAGACCGGGATCGCCAAGATGCGGGTGTTCCGCTATGCCGATTTCCTGGGCGGCGCGCTGTTGCTGGGGCTGCTGGCGACGATCTTCCTTTACGTGTCGGAGGCGGTGTGATGGGAGCGGGACAGATCTCCTATGACGTCGCCCATCTGATCGGCGCCACCGTGCTGATGGCCGGGCTGCAATTGCTGTATCAGCGCCGCCTGTTCGCGGTGATCAACACCTTTGCCTTCCAGGCCCTGGCGCTGGCCGCCGCCGCCGGGTGGCAGGCCCATGTCCAGGACGCGCCGCATCTCTATGTCACCGCCGGGATCGCCCTGGTGTTCAAGGCGATGATCGTTCCCTTTGCCCTGCATTGGCTGATCGAGAAGCTGGGGATTCACCGCAGCGTCGAGACCGCGATGTCGATCGGCTGGACGATGATGGCCGGAGTGGCGCTGGTGGCGCTGTCGATTTTGCTGGTGCTGCCGGTCACCGCCAACGCGGCGGCGCTGACCCGCGAGAGTCTGGCCCTGGCGATGAGCGTGGTGCTGATCGGCCTGTTGATGATGATCACGCGGCGCAATGCGGTGACCCAGGTGGTCGGCTTCATGGCGCTGGAGAACGGGCTGATCCTGGCGGCGGTGTCGGCCAAGGGAATGCCGCTGGTGGTGGAGATTTCGGTGGCGTTCTCGGTTCTGGTGGCGATGACCCTGTTCGGCATCTTCTTCTTTCGCATCCGCGAGCGCTTCGACACCCTCGACATCAACGACGTCGAAACCTATCGCGGGGACCGGCAATGATCGACCGCTTGGCCGGCTTGCCCGGACTGGACAACCCGCTATTGTGGATTCTGGCGCTGCCGCTGGGGGCGGCCGGGTTCCTGGCGGTGATCCGCGACTGGCGGGTGGCGTCATGGGTCAATGTCGCGGCGTCGGCGCTGACCTTCGCCGCCTCGCTGGTGCTGCTGCGGGTGCGCCCGGTCCCGACCAAGCTGTTTTTCATCGACGATTTCAACGTCTATCTGGTGGTGCTGACCGCCTTTGTCGGGCTGACCACCGCGGTGTTCTCGGCCGCCTATATCGCCCGCGAGAGCGAGGGCAACCGCCTGTCCGACCTGCATCTGCGTTTTTATCACGCGATGTATCAGGCCTTTCTGTTCACGATGTTGCTGGCGCTGTCGGCCAACAATACCGGGGTGATGTGGGTCGCGGTCGAGGCGGCGACCCTGACCACGGTGCTGATGGTCAGCCTGTACCGCACCCGCGAGGCGATCGAGGCGGCGTGGAAGTATTTCATTCTCTGCTCGGTGGGGATCGGGCTGGCGTTGTTCGGGACGATCCTGGTCTATCTGGCGGCGCAGCCGGTGATGGGCGACGGGGCGGATTCGATGGCCTGGACCGAGATGATGCGCCGGGCGGCCGAGTTCCAGCCCGATCTGCTGAACCTCGCCTTCGTCTTCGTGCTGGTCGGCTATGGCACCAAGGTCGGGCTGGCCCCGCTCCATGCCTGGCTGCCCGATGCCCATGCCGAGGGGCCGACGCCGATTTCGGCGGTGCTGTCGGGGCTGTTGCTGAACGTCGCGCTGTACGCCTTGCTGCGCTTTAAAATGCTGCTGTCGGCCAACGGTCACACCCTGTCGCCCGGCCCGCTGCTGGTGGTGATGGGGCTGTCGTCGCTGTTCCTGTCGGCCTTCATGCTGTACCGGCGTGGCGACATCAAGCGGTTGTTCGCCTATTCCTCGATCGAGCATATGGGGCTGATCACCTTCGCCTTTGGGATGGGCGGGCCGCTGGCCAATTTCGCCGGGCTGCTGCATATGACGATGCATTCGCTGACCAAGTCGGCGATCTTTTTCGCGGTCGGCATCATCGCCCAGAACGAGGGGACCAAGCGGATCGCCGACATCCGGGGCCTGACCGTGTCCCATCCGCTGTTGGGCTGGGGCTTTGTCCTGGCGGTGCTGGCGATTGCCGGTCTGCCGCCGATGGGCGTGTTCATGAGCGAGTTCCTGGTGCTGGGCTCGACCTTTGCCCGCGAGCCGTTGCTGGCGCTGCCGCTGGCGATCGCGCTGCTGCTGGCGTTCGCGGCGCTGATCAGCCGGTTGCAGATGATGGCGTTCGGCGAGCCGCCGCCGCGTTCGGCGGCTCAGAGCAGCGCCGGGCGGGTGTCGGGCATCCTGGCGCTGACGCCGTTGTGGCTGCATATGGCGCTGGTGCTGGTGGCTGGGCTGTATTTGCCCGCGCCGCTGGTGGCGTGGTTCCACACCGTGGCGAGGATGCTGGGATGATCGGGCAGGAAACGCTGGCGGAGTTCCTGGCCGGACTCGAGGCGGTGGCGGACTGCGCCCCTTATCCGCGGGTGCGGCTGGACCGGGGCGGCTGGCAGTCGCTGGTGGCGCGGCTGGCCGGGTCGGACTGGGGCCTGATGGCCGAATGGGGCGAGCCGGACGAAATCCACGTTGCCCTGCGCGACGAAAGCGATGGCGAGATTCGCATCGTCTCGCACCGTTGCGTCGATCGTCGTTTTGCCGCGATCGGCACGGTCCGCCCGGCGGCGATCCGGCTGGAGCGGGCGATTCGCGATCTGTGGGGGTTGGAGCCCGAGGGACTGGACGACCGCCGTCCCTGGCTCGATCATGGCCGCTGGCCGGTGCGTCAGCCGCTGGCGCTACGGCCGCGCGATCCCTCGCCGTCGTCGTTCGCCTATCCGTTTCTGACCGCCGAAGGCGAGGGGCTGCACCAGATTCCGGTCGGGCCGGTCCATGCCGGGGTGATCGAGCCGGGCCATTTCCGCTTTCACGCCCAGGGCGAGACGGTGGTGCGGCTGGAAGCGCGGCTGGGCTATACCCATAAGGGGATTGCCGGGCTGGCGACGGGCCGGACAATTGGAGAGGTGGCGCGGCTGGCCGGGCGGATTTCGGGGGATTCCACCGTCGCCTATGCCCTGGCCTTCGCCCGCGCCGTCGAGGCCGCGACCGGAGCCGACGTGCCGCGCCGGGCCGACTGGCTGCGCGCCCTGATGGCCGAGTTGGAGCGTCTGGCCAACCATCTCGCCGATATCGGCGGAATCTGCAACGACGCCGCCTTCGCGGTGATGCTGGCTCAGATGCAGGTGCTGCGCGAGCGCATCTTAGGGGTCAACCGGGCGCTGTTTGGCCATCGTCTGCTGATGGATCAGGTGGTGCCGGGCGGACTGGTCGCCGATCTGCCGCCCGAGGGGCCTGAGACGATCAAGCACTTGCTCTACGGGCTGCACAAGGACGTCGAGCGCGCCCGCCATCTGTACGAAAACACCCCGTCGCTGTCGGACCGCACCCAGGGCACCGGCATCCTGCCTTCGGCTCTGGCCAATCGGTTCGGCGCGGGCGGGTATGTCGGCCGCGCCTCGGGGCGGGGACACGATGCTCGCCGTGTGCCGGGCTATCCGCCATACGAGATGCTCGACCTCACCGTGCCGATGCTGCTGGAAGGCGACGTCAACGCCCGGGTGATGGTCCGCTTTGCCGAGGCGGCGGAAAGCCTGCGCCTGATCAACCGCATCCTGCTCGAACTGCCCGACGGGCCGGTGCGGGCCGACCTGCCGCTCCGGGCGGGCGAGGGAATGGCGGTGATCGAAAGCTTTCGCGGCGAGGTGCTGGTGTGGGTTCGGGTCGACGAGGCCGGCCGGGTGGTCCGCTTCCACGCCCACGACCCATCCTGGTTCCAGTGGCCGTTGCTGGAAGCCGCGATCAAGGGCAACATCGTCGCCGATTTCCCGCTGTGCAACAAATCGTTCAATTGTTCCTATTCGGGGCATGACCAATGATACCCCCGATCTCGAAGCTGCTGTTCCGCGCCCTGACCCGGGGACCGTACACCAGGCGCGGTCCGGTCGCGCCCGATCCCGACGGCGCGCTTGAACTGGCGGCGGCGCTGGGCGAGCGGGCGCGGGCCAAGCTGGGCCGCTCGCTGGCGATCCGCGAGGTCGATGCCGGGTCGTGCAATGGCTGTGAATTGGAGATTCACGCCGTCAACGGCCCTGTCTACGATCTGGAGCGGTTCGGTATCCGCTTTGTCGCCAGCCCGCGCCATGCCGACCTGCTGCTGGTGACCGGACCGGTTACCAGCAATATGGCCGAGGCGCTGCGGCGGACCTTCGAGGCGGTGCCGTCGCCGAAATGGGTGGTGGCGCTGGGCGATTGTGCCCGTGACGGCGGCTGCTTCGCCGGGTCTTATGCCGTGCTGGGCGGAGCCGACTCGGTGGTGCCGGTCGATCTGCACATTCCCGGCTGCCCGCCCGAGCCTGCGCGGATTCTGTCCGGCCTGCTTGAAGTGCTGGAACGGGCGGCCAAAGGATGATCTTTTCGCGTCCGCGTTAAGAAGACCCGTGCACCCGCGATCACCCTCGGCTAAGACAGTACCGGATAGACTGAATGGGGTTTGCCTCCGTCCCGGCGGCGGGCGGCCCCGGTCAAGGAAGGTATGACGATGACACAGCGGATGAAGTCTCTGGTTCCGGCGGTGCTTCTGGCGGCAGCGATGGCGGCCCCGGCGGCGGCCGATGAAATCGGCAGCGTCTCGACGGTGTTCAAGGCGCTTGGCCCCAACGACAAGATCGTGATCGAGGCGTTCGACGATCCCCAGGTTGTCGGCGTCACCTGCTATCTGTCGCGGGCCAAGACCGGCGGGATCAAGGGTGGGATCGGCATCGCCGAGGACACCGCCGACGCCGCGATCGCCTGCCGTCAGGTCGGCCCGATTCAGTTCCTCGAGCAGATCAAGGACGGCGATACCGTGTTCAAGAAGGACACCTCGCTGCTGTTCAAGACGATGCAGGTGGTCCGGTTCCTCGACCGCAAGCGCAACGTGCTGGTCTATCTGGTCTATAGCGACCGGATCATCGAGGGATCGCCGAAGAATTCGGTCTCGGCAGTGCCGATTCAGAAGAACTGGATCCCGTAAGATGACGGTGGACCTGCCGGACGACCAGCGCCTGTTGCTGGACGGGCTGCTCGTCCGGCTTGAATCCATCCGCGATTCGACGGCGCTGGCCCGCTTCATGGCCGAAGTGCTGAATAGCCTGCTGCGTCGCCGGGGCGATGCCGAGTTCCGCGAGACGATCCAGGCCGCCTTCGCCGACGGTCTGATCGCCCATACCCTGGACGAGCAGAAGGCGTTGGCCGCCGAGGTGATCCGGGTCGTGATCGTCAAGCGGCCCGAGATCGCGCTGGCCTGGCAAATGGCCAATGCCGCGTCGCCTCCGGCCGTTGGGGCGCGCCGGGCCGCTGATGCGCCGACGGCGGCTTCGCCTGAAGCACCCGTTGCCCCGCCTGCTGCGGCCCCGTCGGACGATTACCTCTATGCCGAGGCCGAGGCGGGACTGGGCCGCTATGTCGCCGACATCGTGACGCGGCGGCTGGCCCAGCTTCAGGTGCCGCCGGCGGCGTTGCCCTCGGCCGCCTATCATTCCGGCCGACCGTTCTTTTTGTTCGATCCCGCCCTGGCCCAGGTGCTGGGCGATTTCGTCGCCGGGCCGTTTCTGCGCTATTGCCGCGATGGGATGGAACGGCGGGTCTATCGCCCGTGCGAGGGAGGCGTGCCGGTCGGCGACGAGGCTTGGGCCGCCTATATGGCCGACAAGCGCGACCCGGTGTGGGCGATCCTGCTCGACCGGCTGGCCCGGCTGTCGGCCGCCTACAAAGCCGCCGAGGCCAAGCAGAGCGCGGGCGAAGGGGGCGATCCCGGCTATCGTCTCGTCGAGGTGCCGGTCACGAGGCCCCGCCATTACGCGATCCTGGGGGTCGAGTTCGCGCTGGGCCACGTCACCACCACCCGCAAGATCAAGGTCAAGACCCCGCCCGCCAACGCGTTGGAGCCCAGCGAGCGCGAGGCGCTCGACCTGCTGGCCGAACTGCGTCATCTGGCCGAGCGGGCGCGGATCGACCTGCCCGACAGCGTCGATTACCAATTCCTGCGGACGCTGTTCGATTTCAACGTCCGCCAATTCGTCGCCATCCGCGATGAATTGATGGGACTGATCGCCAATGCCGGGACCAGCGGGCCGTTTCTGCTCGAACGCCTGCATGCGATCGACGATGTTCTCAGCAACATCCTGGCCGACATCCTGGGCCTGATGCTGTTCACCCGTCATGGCGACGGCCGGTTCGGCCTGTCCGATTTCTATTATTTCTGCCAGGGAGCCGCGCGCGATTTCAGCGCGGTCAGCGAGACCCGACCGTTCAGCGTGATCGAGATCGCCTCGCGCCCGCGCGAATTGGTGCTGCAAGTGCGCGAGGGGCTCCGGCGGCGGGTCCATCCCGACAAGCTGCTGTCGGCGGTCGAGAAACTGCTCGAATGCTGGACCGTGATCGGCCGTACTCGCTTTGGCGACGAACTCGACCACGGGCTGGCAATGTTCGACTCGTTTGCTCCACTGTTTGCCGACGATCCCGACCGCGAGGTGATCGCCGAGATCACCCGGATGGTTCGCGGGCAATTGATGACCGGGGGCGCCAGCCGCGAGTCGCTGATGCTGGCGGTCGGACGGGCCTATGAACCGATTGGACGGCGGACGGCGGGACGATATTGATGCGGATTCTGTTTATCACCGCCAGCCGGATCGGCGATGCCGTGCTATCGACCGGCTTGCTGAACCATCTGGCCGAACGCTATCCCGAGGCTCGGTTCACTGTCGCCTGCGGGGCACCGGCGGCCCCGTTGTTCGCCGCCGCCCCGTTCGTTGACGAGGTGATCCCGATGGTCAAGCGCCGCCGCGCCGGTCATTGGATTGATCTGTGGCGGCGCACCGTCACACGGCGGTGGAGCCTGGTGGTCGATCTGCGCGGTTCGGCGATCGGCTGGCTGCTGCCCGCGTGGCGGCGGCGGGTGCTGAAATCCTCGTGGGAGCCGCGTCACCGGCTGGCCCATCTCGCCACCGTGCTGCGGCTCGATCACGTTCCGCTGCCCCGCCTGTGGGCCGGGGCGGCCGAGCGGGCGGTGGCCGAACGGCTGATCCCGTCCGGTGGGCCGGTTCTGGCGGTCGGTCCCACCGCCAATTGGGGGGGCAAGCAATGGCCCGCCGACCGCTTCGTCGCGGTGATCGCGCGCCTGACCGCGCCGGGAGGGGTTCTGGCCGATGCCCGGGTCGCGGTGATCTGTTCGCCTGCCGAGCGGAATGCCGCCGCCTTGGTGCTGGACGCGGTGCCGCCCGAGCGGCGGATTGATCTGACCGACGGCGCGCACGATCTGGCCACGGTCTATGCCTGTCTGGAACGCTGCGCTTTTTACCTGGGCAACGATTCCGGGCTGATGCATATGGCGGCGGCGGCCGGGGTGCCGACGCTGGGGCTGTTCGGACCGTCGTCCGAGATCTTCTATGGCCCGGCGGGGGCGCGGACGGCCAGCGTGCGCGGACCGCGCTCGTTCGAGGATATCTGCCACGCGCCTGAGTTCGATCACCGCCGTCAGGACAGCCTGATGCTCGACCTTGATCCCGAGACGGTGGTCGCGGCGGCTGAACGGCTGTGGGCCAGCCGGTAAGGCGCGGGCGCGTGCGCCTGCGCCTGTTGTCCACCACGGCCTGGGCGTTGCTGATTTCGTTGGCGTTGCATCTGGTGGCGTTTGTCGGCGTGTGGCGGTTGCAGATCGACCTGCCCCCCGAGCCAAAGGCCGAGCGGGTGACGATCGTCGAACTGACCCCCCAGCCGGTTCCGCCGCCCACCCCGCCCGCACCGCCGCCGCCTCCTCCGCCTCCTCCGCCGCCGCAATCACCCGACGCCAAGTCCGATCCCAAGGCGAAGCCGATCCCAAAGCCGCCGCCGCCGCAACTGAACTCCGCCCCGCTTGGCCCACGCTCCTCGGGGGAGAAATCCGGGGCAGGGGCCGTGCGCCATGGCGAAGGATTGGTCAGCCTCGAAAGCGCCGGAAGCCGCAAACCACCCGCGCCGGTGCGGGGGGGCCTCAGCCAGAGTGCGCAGGATTTCATCCTGGCCCAGATCCTGAAGATGTGGCGGTTCAATACTCTGGCGATCAAGGGCAAGGGCGTGGTGATCTCGGCGGTGATCGAGATCAATGGCGACGGCACCCTGGGCGGGTCGATGAACCGCTCGGCACCGTGGAATCCCGGTGCGGTGATTTCCGACTATGACCGCCTGCCGCCCGACAGCCCGCTCCGCCGCGCGCTGGAATCCTATCTGCTGGCGCTGCGGCTGGCCCAGCCGCTGACCCTGCCGCCCGACGACGGCAAGGGCTGGCCGCGCCGGATGACGCTCCGTTTCGCCATCGACGATTTGTAAGGAGAGCTTATACCAAGCTGCATCATGCAGCTTGTAGGCCCAAGGGGCCGCGCGCCCCATGGCGCGGAGCCAAGCGAACGGAGTGAGCGCCCGGCGAATGAGGGCCTGCGCGGATCGATTTCGATCAGCGCAGCTTGGTATTACCCCGCGAACGGGCTTAATAGACGGCCCAGCAGCCCGGTCGGGCGAATCGGGTCGTCGCCGACGCACAGGCACAGGCAGGCGGTGTCGGCATCGGCGACCGGGCGATAGGTTCGGTTGGCAGCCTCGACCGCGAAATCGCCGGGACGGTAATGGCCGGACTCGTCGCGATAGGCTCCCTGCAATACCACGTTGAGCTCGGCGGCGGCGTGGCGATGGCGGGGCGAGACGATACCGGCTTCCATCCGGATCAACTTGGCCTGGGCGCGGTCGGAGCGGATCAAGATCGCCTGGTCGATGCCGGGAGAGAGGGGCCGCCAGGACAGGCTGGCCGGATCGCCGCCGCAATAGGCCCCGATCGGGCCGGGCAGGGCAGAGCCGCGCGCGGGCGGGCAGGGCACGGGCGGGGTGCGGTCGAGCCGGGCCAGGGTGCGGGCCAAGGCATCGTCGGCCATCGCGCAGACGGGCAGGGATTCGAGGTGGGCTCCGGCCAGGGCTTCGAGCCGGGTCACCTCGGCCCGGCAGCGCGGGCAGAAGGCGAGGTGGGTGGCGACGGCCAGCGCCGTCGGCTCGTCCATCGCTCCGGCGGCATAGGCCGCCAGCAACGCATCGGAAGGGTGGAAGGAGGCGCTCATCGGCTTTCTCCCAACAGGGCCTTGATCCGCCCCATCGCCAGTCTCATGCGGGATTTAACGGTTCCCAGCGGCACATCGAGCCGGGAGGCGATCTCGGCGTGGGGCACGTCCTCGAAGAAGGACAGCGCCACCACCCGCGCCTGATCCGGCGGCAAATGGGTCAAAGCGTCGCGCACCCGCTGCTCGCGCCGTCCGGTCTCCAACGCCTCGTCGGCGGGCGGGGCCGGGTCGACCACCAGATCGGGATCGTCCGGGTCGATCTCGGGCCGTCGCTCGTGGCGCAGTCGGTCGATCCGCAGATTGCGGGCAATCGTGAAAATCCAGGTGCTCGCCCCGGCCCGTTCGGGATCGAACGCCGCCGCCTTGCTCCAGACCGCCAGCATCGTTTCCTGGGCCAGTTCCTCGGCCACCGTATCCTCGGTGCCCAGGCGGCGCAGATAGGATTTGATCCGGGGCGCGTAGAAACGGAACAGATCGGCGAAGGCGGCCTGATCGCGGGATTGGGCCACCGCCCGCAAGCGAGCGTTCATCGCCTGGGCTTGCGGGTCCGGGTCCGCCGGGGCGTTGTCGCGCGCGACCATGATCCTCCCGTCTTGTTATCGGCGGGCCGAGCGGAGAATGCTCCGGCTCGGCCCCGGACCGATCATCGGCGCGACGGGAGGAAAAAGCCAGCATCAGCCAGCTCCGGCCGCCATCCGCTCGTAGCTGATCGCCAGCGAGCGCAGCACCGGACCGGCTCCGTCATGGCCATTGGCGATGTCGCGCAGCGCGCGGGCCAGGGCGATCAGGGTGGTCTTGTCGGCAGAGCGGGAAATCGTCGAAGCCATCATCGGTCTCCTTGGAGAGCGTCGGTTATGATGGTTCTACGCGGCCCCGGCCGGGTTGGATCACCGGCCGGAGCAAAAAAGATCAGGGGAAGCCGCCGCCGTCGGCATGGGATTGCTTGCCGTCGGTCAGGTGAAGGTCGATCTCGCTGACCGGACAGGGGGCGACACCGGTGCTGCGCCCGCCCAGCGGCCGGACTACCGTCTCGACCATGCATTGCTGCGAGCAGACTTCGGAGCAGACTTCGATGCGGTTTTCCCACATTTCGGTGGCGGCCTGGACGACATAGCCGTGCATCGCCCGCGCATCCTCGTCGGAATAGCGGCCGCCCAGCGCCTTGGTGTAGTCGGCGATTATCCGGTCGGGCGAGATGTCGGAACAGCCGCAATTGGCGACCAGCCCCAGAAAGCGGCCCATCCGGCCGTACCAGGCCGGCTGTTCCGGCGGCGGCAGACAGCCGGGCAGCAGCAGCAGCAACCCCAGCGCCAGCGCGAACGCGGCGCGGGCTGTCATGCCGCGACCCGTTCGATATGGTCGGCCAGCCGCGCCAGCGCCGCCGACAACAGGCGATGGTCGTTGGCGTCGAGCACGGCGGCCATGATCGCGGCGGCTTCGTCGCTCAACAGGTCGATCGCCTGGAGCGCGGGCAGGACGCCGTCTTCGGCCAACAGGTCGAGCGCGGTACGGAAGACGCGGTGTCGCCCGCCGCGCGATTCCTCGCCCAACATCTCGGCCAGGGCGTCGGGACAGGGTTGCTTGCGGTGGACGCGAAAGGCGAGACCTCGCAGTAAGCGAGCTTTTTCAATTGGGTCGAGAGAATCGTTGCGGGCCATGATGGACGCTCCTGCTCCGGCTGACTCCGGGCACGCAACCTTCGCTCCCGCACCTGGGGTGCGTCAACCTTTTCACGATACCGATTGACCGGCTCTGAAATCGGGTACCTTGACCATAGGGTCGGCCTCCCCCCTATAATGGCGGGGGGAGGACTCATGCGGGCCAGCGGACCAAGATTTTTGATAGGGTTGTTGCTGCTTTCGGCTGCGCTGCTGCCGATTCCAGCTTTGGCGTCCGAGGGAAGCGGGCTGCCCTTGCCGCGCTTCGTCTCGTTGCGGTCGGACGAGGTCAATCTGAGAACCGGGCCTGGGGTGCGTTATCCGATCGACTGGATCTACGCCCGCAAGGATTTGCCGGTCGAGGTGGTGGCCGAGTTCGAATCCTGGCGCAAGATCCGCGACTGGCAGGGGTCCGAGGGCTGGGTTCATCAAAGCATGCTGTCCAGCCGCCGGATGATGGTGGTGATCGGATCGCCGCGTCCGTTGCGCGCCTCGGATTCGGATTCCGCCGATCCGGTGGCGATGCTGGAGCCGGGCGTGCTGGGCCGCCTGCTGCAATGCCCGCGCAGCCGCGATTTCTGCCGTGCCGAGATCGGACGCAGCCAGGGATGGCTGCGCCGTGACGAAATCTGGGGCGTCTATAAGGGCGAGTGGATCGAATAGATCCGGATTCCGCTAGGGCGCGGCGGTCTCGGCGGCTCGCGCGTTCGACTTCTGATACTTGTTCAGTCCCTCGGCCATCGCGGCGGAGAACCAGTCGTTGGCAACCGGTGCGGCGGCGGCATTCTTCGTGCCGTCGGTCTGGGGGCTATCGGCCTGGGCGGCGGCGATCGGAGCGGCATTGGCCGGGGCGATCAATCCCGACTGAGGCCGCGCCCCGGTGACGGGAAGCGCCGACCGTCCGCTATTGCCCGAGACCGAGGTGGCGACCGCTGGCGGCGAGCGGGTGGCGAGTGGGGTGGTGCGCGGTGGCATCGTCAACACCCGGCTTTGTCGGCTGGTCCAGGCATTGGCCGAGGCTGCGGTGGCAGCGACCGAGATTGCGGCGGGCTCGCTGGCGGCCTGAGTCGTTTGAGCCGCTTGAGCGGTCTCGCCGGACGGGGCGGCGGCGGCGCTGGTGCTGACCGGGGCGCGCGGCATCGCGGCGGGGGCGGCGGGTTCGTCGCCGATCATGTCGGCCAGGATGATCGGGCGGGCGTCGGTGCTGGTGGCGGTTTTAGTCTCGGTGGTTTTGGTCTCGGCGGTTTTAGTCTCGGTGGTTTTGGCCTCGGCGGTTTGGGCCTGCGCCGGATCGTCCGTGGCCGCTTGGGCCTGGGCGGGAGGCGGAACGGCCTGGGCCAAGGCGGTGCCGCTGCCGCTGCCATCCGGTGTCGATTCGTCGCGGAACAGGGCCAGCACATGCCCGCCCGCCGTGGCTCCGGTGCTTTCCTCGACCACGCCACTGATCGCCGCGCCGATCAGCCCGATCACGCCGCCGAACAGCGCTCCTCCGGTCAGACGGGCGGCAATGCCGATCTTGTCTCCGGACAGTTCGCGATAGACGTCGTTGACCAGCGGGATATGTTGCAGCGGATTGACGACGTCGAGCAGATCCCAGAACGAGGGGCTGTCGTCTTCGGCCCCGAACATCCCGATATGGCTGGTTTTCCCGGTCGTCGAAGCCGCAGACGCAGTTTCGGCGTTTTCCGACGGCAGCGTCGGAATCAGGGAATCGATTGGATTCGAAGGCCGAACAGAAGACGTTGCGGAGACCGACATCGCGTCACCTCGGGGACTGGGGCGACGTATTATCTGCAAGAGCGATGCCAGGTCGAGGAAGGGCGGAAAGTCTGGGTCTGCCGTCCGCGGCGGCGCTCCCCCGACGGCCAGATGCCGCCGGGGGGAAGATTCTGCCCGGTCGTTATTTCTTCTTGGGCTTGCTGGCCAAGGCCCGCTCGATCCCCTGCTGGATGATCTCGCCGGCCTTTTCCGGGCCGCCCCAGCCCTTCAACTGGACCCACTTGCCGACTTCGAGGTCCTTGTAATGGACAAAGAAGTGCTCGATCTGCTGGACCAGAATCTTGGGCAGGTCTTCATAGCTGTTCACGCCGTCATAGAACGGGTGCAGCTTGGAATGGGGCACGGCCAGGATCTTCTCGTCCATGCCGCCTTCGTCTTCCATCAGCAGCACGCCGATCGGGCGCGAGCGCATCACCGCGCCGACGGCAACCGGGGTGCGTCCGACCACCATGATATCGACGGGGTCGCCGTCTTCGGACAGGGTGTGGGGAACGAAGCCGTAATTGACCGGATAGTACATCGCGGTGTTGAGGAAGCGGTCGACGTACATCGCGCCGGATTCCTTGTCGATCTCGTATTTGACCGGATCGCCGTTCAACGGGATCTCGACGATCACGTTGACGTCGCGAGGCGGGTTCTTACCGATCGGAATCTTCTTGAGGTCCATGGGATTGGTCAGTCCTGTCAGAGAAGTACGTGAGGCCGCCGCGGCAAAAGCGGGGCCTCGGACAGCGCGCCGACCCGGCCCGTGACGGCCTTGGTCGGTGCGAAAGCAAAATCCCCGGTGGATATGGTTTTGCCCCTCCCACAGGAGCGCCCCCGAGGATGAGCCCGCCGACAGCACGATTCAACCATGCTGGGGCGGCTCGGTCCGGTAATGGCGGGCCAGCCAGGGCAAAAGCAGCAGAGCGGGCAGCGTCACCACCGTGGTAATCAGAAAAAAATCGACCCAGCCGAAACGGTCGGCCAGCCAGCCGCTGGTCGAGGCGAACAGCGTCCGCCCCACCGCCGTCAACGACGACAACAAGGCGTACTGGGTCGCAGTATAGGCCACATTGCACAATCCGGACAGATAGGCCACCAACGCCGATCCGGCCATTCCGGCGGTCAGGTTCTCGGCGAAGACACAGACCGCCAGAGCGGTGACATTATGCCCGGCCATCGCCTGAACGACATAGAACAGATTGCCAAGCGATTGCAGCACGCCGAACAGCAGCAACGCCCGCATCACGCCCATCCGGGCGATCAGGGCGCCGCCGATCAGGGTTCCGGCGATGGTCGCGCCAAAGCCGAAGATCTTGCTGACCCAGGCGATTTCTTCCAGGGCGAAGCCGCTTTCGATATAGAGCGTGTTGGCCATCGCCCCGGCCATAGCCTCGCCGGTCTTGTAGCCGACGACAAACAACAGCACCGCCCACCACACCGGCCGCGACATGAATTCGGCGAACGGGCAGACCACCGCGCTATACAGCCAGCCAGCCAGCCGGGCGACGTTTCCCTGCAAATCGGGACGGCGGGCCAGGAAGGCGGCGGCGCGCTCCTCGCGCTCGCGGGTGGCGGGCGATACGACGACCGCCGGTTCGGGGCCGAACAGGAACACCGCCAGCCCCACCGCCACCAACGCCGCCATCGTCGCATAGGCGGCAAACCAGCCCCAGGCCGAGGCGACGAACAGCGCGCCCGCGCCCGAGGCCAGCATCGCGAGGCGATAGCCGGTCTGGACCGCGCCCGCGCCCGGACCCTGGGCCTCGGGGGGCAGGATTTCGACGCGGTAGGCGTCGATCACGATATCCTGGCTGGCCGACAGGAACGCGACGCCCAGGGCCAGACATCCGGTCACCCACAGATTGTGGGCGGGATCGGTCGCTCCCAGCGCCAGAATCGCGCCGATCAGAAGACACTGAATCGTGATGCCCCAACTGCGCCGCCGCCCCAGCCGCTTGGTCAGCACCGGCAGGCTCAGCCGGTCGATCAGCGGCGACCACAGGAATTTCAGCGCATAGGGTGTCCCGACCAGGGCAAAGGCCCCAATCGCGCTGCGGCTGATTCCCTCGCCTTTCAGCCAAGCCGACAGGGTGGAAAAGGTCAGCAGCAGGGGCAGCCCGCTGGAAAAGCCCAGCAGCAGAACCAGCATCACCCGCCGGTCGAGATAGGCGGCGAAGGCGGCGGACCAGCTTCGTTTCATCGGGGGCAGGGGACCAGGATCAGTGGGGGGAAAAAGCAGGCTCCCTGCTATGCCAAAGCGGTCGGTCGGCTGGCAAGACAATTCGCCCGGACGGTTTCGCTGCGGCCGTCGCGGGCCGGATAAGTTTCGCCATCTTTTTGCCATGGTTGCACGCTCTGCCCCCCGACCTATATAAGGCGCGGGGGATGGCCGTTTCGGTCGATCCCCGGACAATTTAAAGCGATTCAACCCGGAAGGGGGTCGCGGGGCGGCTGCGCAGACAGCAGAGCCCCGGGGATCTGCCGAGCAGGAATGAGGATGACATGAGCAAAGTTATCGGCATCGACCTGGGCACCACGAATTCGTGCGTTGCCGTCATGGAAGGCAAGACTGCCAAGGTCATTGAAAACGCCGAGGGCATGCGCACGACCCCGTCGATGGTGGCTTTCGCCGAATCCGGTGAACGGCTGGTCGGCCAGCCGGCCAAGCGCCAGGCGGTGACCAATCCCGCCAACACCCTGTTCGCGATCAAGCGTCTGATCGGTCGTCGCTATGAAGACCCGATCACCAAGAAAGACGCCAACCTCGTTCCGTATCACATCGTGTCGGGCGACAATGGCGACGCCTGGGTCGAAGCCCGCGATGCCAAGTACAGCCCCAGCCAGGTGTCGGCCTTCATCCTGCAAAAGATGAAGGAAACCGCCGAAGGCTATCTGGGCGAGACCGTCACCCAGGCGGTGATCACCGTTCCGGCCTACTTCAACGACGCCCAGCGTCAGGCGACCAAGGATGCCGGTCGCATCGCCGGTCTTGAGGTGCTGCGCATCATCAACGAGCCGACCGCCGCCGCTCTGGCCTATGGGCTGGAAAAGAAGGGCGCGGGCATCGTCGCGGTCTATGACCTTGGCGGCGGCACCTTCGACGTGTCGGTGCTGGAAATCGGCGACGGCGTGTTCGAGGTCAAGTCGACCAACGGCGACACCTTCCTGGGCGGTGAAGATTTCGACGCCCGGATCATTGATTACCTCGCCGACGAGTTCAAGAAAGAGCAGGGCATCGACCTGCGCAAGGACCGGCTGGCGCTCCAGCGTCTGAAGGAAGCGGCGGAAAAGGCCAAGATCGAGCTGTCGTCCTCGATGCAGACCGAAGTCAACCTGCCCTTCATCACCGCCGACGCCTCGGGCCCGAAGCACCTCAACATCAAGTTGACCCGTGCCAAGCTCGAAGCCCTGGTCGAGGATCTGGTCGCCCGCACCATCGAGCCGTGCAAGGCCGCCCTCAAGGACGCTGGCGTCAAGGCCAGCGAGATCGACGAAGTGATCCTGGTCGGCGGCATGACCCGCATGCCCAAGATTCAGGAAGTGGTGAAGGAATTCTTTGGTCGCGAGCCGCACAAGGGCGTCAACCCGGATGAAGTCGTCGCCATCGGCGCCGCGATCCAGGGCGGCGTGCTGAAGGGCGAGGTCAAGGACGTCCTGCTGCTCGACGTCACCCCGCTGTCGCTCGGCATCGAGACCCTGGGCGGCGTGTTCACCCGCCTGATCGACCGCAACACCACCATCCCGACCCGCAAGAGCCAGGTGTTCTCGACCGCCGAGGACAACCAGACCGCCGTCACCATCCGCGTCTTCCAGGGCGAGCGCGAAATGGCCGCCGACAACAAGATGCTGGGCCAGTTCGATCTGGTCGGCATTCCGGCGGCGCCGCGCGGCGTGCCGCAGGTCGAGGTCACCTTCGACATCGACGCCAACGGCATCGTCAACGTCCAGGCCAAGGACAAGGCCACCGGCAAGGAACAGCAGATCCGCATCCAGGCGTCGGGCGGTCTGACCGATTCCGACATCGAAAAGATGGTCAAGGATGCCGAGGCGCACGCTGCCGAGGACAAGAAGCGCAAGGAACTGATCGAAGCCCGCAATCAGGCCGACTCGCTCTCTCATTCGACCGAGAAGAGCCTGAAGGAATTCGGCGACAAGGTTCCCGCCGATCTGAAGGCCGAAGTCGAGCGCGACATCGCCGCGGTTCGCTCCGAGATGGAGAGCGAGGATTCCGCCGCGATCAAGGCTCGCACCGAGACTCTGATGCAGAGCTCGATGAAGCTGGGCGAGGTGATGTACAAGCAGGCTGGCGAGGCCGAAGCGGCTCAGGGCGGTGCCCAGGGCGGCGCCGGTCACGATGAGAAAGTCGTCGACGCCGATTTCGAAGAAGTCGACGGCGACAAAAAGGGCCACTGATCCGGCCCGATCGTCTCTACGGCCGACGGGCGATCCCGTCGGCCGTTCGTTCGCCCCGGCGCCGCCGCCCCCCGTCGCTTGAAACGGGGGGCACGGCCGTCTGGGCCAGTACCGGATAGCAAGCGAAGCGCATGAGCAAGCAGGATTACTACGACCTTCTTGGTGTCGGGCGTGGTGCCTCGGCCGACGAGATCAAAAAGGCCTATCGCAAGATGGCCATGCAATTTCATCCCGACCGAAATCCAGGCGATGCCGCGGCCGAGCAGAAATTCAAGGAAATCAACGAAGCCTATGATGTCCTGAAGGACGATCAGAAGCGCTCGGCCTATGACCGCTTCGGCCATGCCGCCTTCGAACAGGGCGGCGGACGCGGCGGCGGCCCCGGCGATTTCGGCTTCGGCGGCGGCTTTGCCGACATCTTCGACGAAATGTTCGGCGAGATGATGGGCGGCGGTCGGCGCGGTCAGGCCACCGGCCGGGGGGCCGATCTCCGCTACGACATGGAAATCTCGCTCGAAGACGCCTTTGCCGGCAAGTCGGCGACGATCCGGGTGCCGACCTCGGCGGTGTGCGAGGAGTGCAAGGGCACTGGCGGCCGTGATGGCGCCCAGCCGGTGACCTGCTCGACCTGCCACGGCCACGGCAAGGTCCGCAGCCAGCAGGGCTTTTTCACCATCGAACGCACCTGCCCGACTTGCCAGGGGATGGGCCGGATCATCAAAGATCCCTGCCGCGCCTGCGGTGGCACCGGTCGGGTCCGCAAGGAAAAGCAATTGTCGGTGACGATCCCGGCCGGGGTCGAGGACGGCACCCGGATCCGTCTCGCCGGAGAGGGCGAGGCCGGGATGCGCGGGGCACCGGCGGGCGATTTGTACATCTTCCTGTCGCTGAAGGCGCACCGCCTGTTCCAGCGCGAGGGCGCCAACATCTTCTGCCGGGTGCCGATCCCGATGGTGACGGCGACGCTGGGCGGCACGATCGAGGTTCCCACCATCGACGGCGGCAAGGCCAAGGTGGTGATCCCCGAAGGCACCCAGACCGGCCACCAGTTCCGCCTGCGCGGCAAGGGAATGAGCGTGCTGCGCAGCCCGTCGCGCGGCGATATGTTCATCCAGGCGACGATCGAGACGCCGGTCAACCTGACGCCGCGCCAGATCGAGCTTCTGCGCGAGTTCGAATCCGCCGGTGAAGAGAAGAAGGGCGGCAATTCCCCGGAAAGCCATGGCTTCTTCGCCCGGGTCAAGGAATTCTGGGAAGACCTCAAGGAGGGCTGATCCTGACCCTGATGCCCCGTCTGCTGCTGGTCATCGCCGATCCTCTGCTGGCCGAGACCGTCGCCGGTCATCTCGGCCGGGCGATGGCGGTGACCCGCGCCGACGATCCCGCCTCGGCGCTGGCGGCGGTCGGGGAGCAGGATCTGATCCTGGTCGATGATGCCGCCTGGACGGGAGAGGACGCCCCCTGCCGGGCGTTGCGGGCGGCAGGCGTTACCCTGCCGCTGGCGTTGCTCGCCACCGGCGGGACCAGCGATCCCGACGCCGATCTGGTGATCGCCAAGCCGCTGCGCCTGTCGGCGCTCGCCGCCCGCCTGACCGAGATGCTGTCGCGTCGGTCGTCCCCGTCGGAATGGACGATCGGGCCGTGGCGGCTCGATCCCGACCGCAGGCTGCTGACCGCCGACGATGAGCGAACGGTGCGGCTGACCGACAAGGAGGTCGCGATTCTGCGCCGTCTCGCCGAAGCGGCCGGGGCGGTGGTGACGCGCGAGGATTTGCTGGCCGACGTGTGGGGCTATTCCGCCGATCTCGATACCCACACCCTGGAAACCCACATCTACCGCCTGCGTCGCAAGATGGAGGACGGGGGCGACGAGGATTCGCCCGGCCTGCTGCGGACCGAACCCGGCGGCTATCGTCTCGCCCTGGCGGGATAGGCGGACATACCCCCGCTCCACCTCGCGCGGTGAAACGGGGGCGGCGCGGGCGTTACAGCGGCGCCGGTTCTTTCCAGCGGGTGATTTCGAACGGGGCGAGGTTCTCGATGAACTGGCGGGTCGAGGCCGCCCACGAGAAGTCGAGGGCGTGGGCGCGGCACAAATTCGGGTCGATGCCGATCACCGCCCGCGCCGCCGCTCCCAAATCGGTGTCGAGCCGTCCGACCGGGCTGGTGCCGATCACGTCCTGCGGCCCCGGCACCGGATAAGCGGCAACCGGCAGGCCCGAGGCCAGCGCTTCGAGCAGGACCAGACCGAACGTGTCGGTGCGGCTGGGGAAGACGAACACGTCGCCTGCGGCATAATGGCGGGCGAGGGCCTCGCCGAACTGGGCTCCGGCGAAATGGACATCGGGATGGCGGCGGCGCAGATCGTCGAGTTGCGGCCCGTCGCCGACCACGACCTTGCTGCCGGGCAGGTCAAGCGACAAGAAGGCGGCGACGTTCTTTTCGACCGCGACCCGGCCGACATAGAGGAAGATCGGGCGGGGCAGACCGGCGAAGGGGCCGGTGTCGCCCTTGGCCTCGGGGCGGGGACGGAACAATTCGGTATCGACCCCGCGCGACCAGCGGCCGATATGGTGGAAGCCGCGCCGTTCCAACTCGGTCTCGATTCCCTGGGTCGCCACCATCACTCGCGACGACGCGGCGTGGAACCGCCGCATCACCGCATAGGACAGCGGCAGCGGGACGCGGAACCGCGCCTTGATATATTCGGGGAAGCGGGTGTGATAGGCGGTGGTGAAGGGCAGCCGCCGCCGCAGGCAATAGCGTCTGGCCGCCCAGCCCAGCGGGCCTTCGGTGGCGATATGGATCGCGCAGGGCTGCGCCGCCTCGATCAGGCGGGCGATCCGCGGGCCGGGGCGGACGGCAAGGCGAATCTCGGGATAGGTCGGACAGGGCACGGTGCGGAACCGCTCGGGGGTGACCATCACCACCTCGTGGCCGGTTCGCTGCAATTCGCTCCGCAGCGTGTCGAGGGTGCGGACAACGCCGTTGACCTGGGGGAGCCAGGCATCCGAGACGACAAGAATACGCATTCCTACTCCTTGGGACAGCCCGGCCGCCGTCAGGGGCGGCTGAGCAGCGGTGAGGCTTCGATGGTTTTGTCTTCCGGAGCGGGGGCGGAAGCGGCGAGGTACATCCCCGGAGCCTGAAGCCAGTAAAGGATTTCAAGGCTGCCGTCGAAATTCTCGACCAGGGCGGTGCAGCTTTCGACCCAATCGCCGTCGTTGCAGTACAAGATGCCGTTCATGTCGCGGATCTGGGCGTTGTGGATGTGGCCGCAGACGACCCCATCGGCCTGGGAGCGGCGGGCTTCCTCGGCCATCGCTTCCTCGAAATTGGCGATGTACTGGACCGCGTTCTTGACCTTGTGCTTCAGGTAGGCCGACAGCGACCAATAGGGAAAGCCCAGGCTGCGGCGGGCGACGTTCAGCCAGTGATTGAGCGACAGCGCCAGGGTGTAGGCCCCGTCGCCGAGATGAGCCAGCCACTTGGCATGCTTGACCACGCCGTCGAAGGCGTCGCCATGGACGATCAGCAGCCGCCGTCCGTCGGCGGTCTGGTGGATCGCGTTGGTGGCGACGCGGATGTCGCCGAACAAGATGCCGTGATAATCGCGGGCGAATTCGTCGTGATTGCCCGGAACGAACACCACCCGGGTTCCCTTGCGCGCCTTGCGGAGCAGCTTCTGGACGACGTCGTTATGCGATTGCGGCCAGAACCACGATTTCCGCAGCCGCCAGCCGTCGATGATGTCGCCGACCAGATAAAGCGTGTCGGATTCCGTGCATTTCAGGAATTCGAGCAGGTCATCGGCCTTGCTGCCCCGTGTCCCCAGATGGATGTCCGAAATCCAGATGGTCCGGTAACGCCGCTTTATATCAGAACTGGCGTTCATGCATCCACCTATCCAATTTCAGTTCCGGACGCCTCAGGTGTCGCGGTTCTAGTGCGGTGCGACCGTCTTGTACATATCGATTGCCTTCGTTTTGACAAAATTCATCAAACTGAATAAAGCTCGTAACAATTATTTCACTGATGATTCGTTGTCCGACCGGGATATAGAACGGCCTATGTTGGAAAACACGATGATCCCCCCGATCGAAGCTTCGCCGATCCCGACCCGGCCGCGCCGTGTACTGATCGTCCACAATCCCACCGCCGGACGTCACAAGCGCCGCCGTCTGATCGGCGTCGTCGAGCGGCTGGAACGGCATGGCTGCGCCGTCACCATCCAGGAAACCGCCAAGCGCGGCGATGCCGAGGATTTCGCCGCCCGCGCCGACGAAGCGCTATTCGACGCGGTGATTGCCGCTGGCGGCGACGGCACCGTCAACGAAGTGTTGAACGGGCTGGCCCTGACCGGGGGCGGGCTGGCGCTGGGAGTGATCCCGCTCGGCACCGCCAACGTGCTGGCCTGCGAGATCGGGCTCGATCCCCGCGACAGCGAGCAGATCGCCCAAGCCATCGCCTTTGGCCCGGCGCGCCGGGTCCATCTCGGCACCGCCAACCGCCGCCGCTTTCTGCTGATGGCCGGAGCCGGGCTCGACGCCGAAGTCGTCGCCGGGCTCAACGTCACCTTGAAGCGGCACGCCGGTAAGCTGGCCTATGTTTTCGAAGGGTTGAAGCAGGCGGTCGGCTATGATTTCCCGCTGCTCAGCATTCGCGCCGACGGCGCGACCTACGAAGGCCGAATGGTGGTGGCGTGCAAGGGTCGGTTCTATGGCGGTCCGTTCATTGCCGCGCCCGACGCCAACCTGGAAGCGCCGATGCTGGAAATCTGCATCCTGCCCGCCGCCGGGGTGGCCGGGATGCTGCGCTACGGCATCGCCCTGCCGTTGGGCAAGCTGACCGAATTGCCCGAGGTTCAGGTGATCAAGGCGAAGTCGATCGTCATCACCGGCCCGCGCGGCGCGCCGGTGCAAGGCGACGGCGACATCGTCGCCCGTCTGCCCGCTGAAATCGCGATCGCCGACGAAACCGTCGATCTGATCTGCCCGCACGACAGCCCCGCCCCGGCCCCGTGAGGCACGGGACGAGGCCACGCGGCCCTGCCGCCGCGCTGCCGCCAATAAAAAACCCTCCCCCGGCTGGTGTACGGACCGGGGACAGAGGTAACACCCGTTCGGGGACATGGGTGACACTTCAAGGCATGAGCACTCGCAGGAGGGAGCCATGCCGTTCCATGAGGTGTCAGTCATGTCGCAACGGGAAGAGTTCGCCCGCCTGGCGAGCCAGGCGGGCGCCAACGTCGCCGATCTGTGTCGGCGATACGGCATCAGCCGTAAGACCGGATACAAATGGCTCGGACGTTTTACCGAGCATGAGGAGCATTGGTCAGCAGACCAGTCGCGGCGCCCCCAGCACAGTCCCGGTCAGACCCCGGTCGAGGTCGAAGCTTCGGTTCTGGCGGTGCGGGCGGAGCATCCAGTATGGGGCGGACGCAAGATTCGTCGCGTTCTGGAGCGGGCCGGAAAAGTAACGCCGGCTGCCTCGACGATCACGGCGATCCTGGCTCGCCATGGCCTGATCGATCCTCGGGCCTCACAGGCGGCCACCGCCTTCACCCGCTTTGAGCATGACGCCCCCAACCGGCTCTGGCAGATGGATTTCAAAGGACATTTTGCCATCGATTCTGGACGGTGCCATCCCCTGACGGTGCTCGACGACCATTCTCGATTTTCTCTCTGCTTGGCAGCTTGCCCAAACGAGACCGGCAATACGGTTAAGGATCGGCTGACCATCACCTTCCGGCGCTATGGCCTCCCCGAAGCCATGGTGATGGATAACGGCTCTCCCTGGGGTGATGGACCAGGTTCGCCCTGGACACCGCTGACCGTATGGCTGATGCAACTCGGCATCCGTGTCGCCCATGGGCGGCCCTACCATCCGCAGACGCAGGGCAAGGATGAACGATTCCATCGCACCCTGAAGGCCGAAGTTCTGGCCTGTCGGCGCTTCCGCGACTTGGTCGAGTGTCAGCAGCGCTTCGACAATTGGCGATCCATTTACAACAATGATCGCCCGCACGAGGCCCTCGACATGGCGGTGCCGATGGATCGCTACAGGGCGAGCCGACGGGCCTTTCCCGAGATACTTTCTTCGCCCGATTACGCCCCAGGCGAAACCCTGCGCAAGGTCCAGGACGGCGGGTTTATAAGCTTCAAAGGCCGCCAGATCCGCCTGTGCAAGGCATTCAAGGGCCACAGCCTTGCCCTCAGGCCAACATCCTGCGATGGGATTTGGGAGGCATGCTTCGGCGCACACCGGGTCGCGCAAATCGACTTGCGCGACCCGGTGGATTAGGATGCCCTAACTGTCACCCATGTCCCCGAACACCTGTTACCCATCTCTCCGGTCTAAACA
>NZ_FNWO01000008.1 GCF_900108475.1 Magnetospirillum fulvum
GCTCTGCTCGACCAGATGCCCGAAACCCACATTCTGCACGGCGACAAGGGCTACGATAGCAACGCCGTCCGCCGCAAGATCGAGAGTAAGGGCGCCGCGCCAAACATCCCCCCCAAGGTCAATCGACGCTGGAAAAACTGCTTCTCGCCCGTTCTCTACCGAGACCGTAACGCCATCGAGAGAATGTTTTGCCGACTCAAGGACTTCCGCCGCATCGCCACCAGATACGACCGACTCGCCAAAAACTTCATGGCGGCGGTCTGCATTGCCGCAACCGTCAGTTACTGGTTATGAGTCCTGACCCTAGAGCGCATTCCACTCAAACGAAGTCAGAGTGGAAGCGCGACAAGCCCGAGCGGCACTTGAGCCACGCCAGCCCCGGAGGGGCTGCGGCCTTAGGCAAAATCCTAGAGCCGATTCCATTTGAATGGAAAAGGCTCTAGGCGGGAGCCGGAACCGGCCCCCGCCCAAAGGGTTGACCCGGATCAGACCACTTCGTGACTGACGCCGAACGGACGGTTGAGACGAACCACCGCCAGATTGAGATAGGCCGCGAACGCGACCCAGGCCAGATAGGGAGCCAGGAACCACGCCGCCTCGGTCGAGAACGGCGCGATCCCGACGATCAGGGCCAGCACCGACAGCCACAGGAACATCACCTCGATCAGCGCCCAGTCGGGACGGCGCCAGCGGAAGAACAGCGGATTCCACAAGACATGGAAGACGCCGTTGGCGGCGAACAGGGCGATAACGCGAATGCGGGCGGCTTCGTCGGGGGCGGCTTCCCACGCCAGCACGCCAGCCCAGGCCGCCATGCCCAGGATTACGGCCCAGGCGGGACCGAACGCCCAATCCGGCGGCTGCCAGCTCGGCTTGCGCAGCGCCCGGTACCACGGACCGATCACGGTCATGGCGCCGCCGATGCCGGCAATGGCGACGGCGCACAGCAAGGCTACGATAATGGTCAGGGTCATCTTGCGAACACTCCGGCTAAGCTTCCCGTAGAGATGGTGTGGCATGGCCCCGAAGGCAAGTCAACGACGCGAACCGACGATGGGCCGAAACCCCAGGCTTTCCGCGCCCCTCCGACAGGGTATTATGATACCTCAATGCCAAGTCGTTGATTTTAAACGAAAAGAAATGGATTGACTCAAATCGTCCCTGTGGCATACTCCGCGCCCTCGACGCCGTGTTTGCCACGGTGACGTCAACTGGTTTTGCCGTGGGTGCCATGAAGACCTATAACGCCAAACCGTCCGAAGTAGTTAAGAAGTGGGTTGTGATCGACGCGGACGGCGTCGTGCTCGGCCGTTTGGCTAGCATCATCTCGATGCGGCTGCGCGGCAAGCATCTGCCCACCTACACCCCGAACGTTGACATGGGCGACAACGTCGTCGTCGTCAATGCCGAGAAGGTCCATCTGACCGGCAACAAGCTGGCCAACAAGCGGTTCTATTGGCATACCGGCCATCCGGGCGGGATCAAGGACCGTACGATCGGCCAGCTTCTCGGCGGACGTTACCCCGAGCGGGTCATCGTCAAGGCCGTCGAGCGCATGATCACGCGTGGTCCGCTTGGCCGTCAGCAGATGAAGAACCTGCGCGTCTATGCCGGCGACACCCATCCGCACGAGGCCCAGCAGCCTGAAGTGCTGGATGTCGGCGCGATGAATCCGAAGAACAAGAGGTAATCCCATGGCCGATCTCTCCAGCTTGGCCGATCTTCAGGCCACGAATCCGGCCGCTCCCGTTCATGAGCGCAAGGTCGATTCTTTTGGCCGCGCCTACGCCACCGGCAAGCGCAAGAACGCGATTGCCCGTGTGTGGGTGAAGCCCGGTTCGGGCAAGATCACCGTCAACGGACGCGAGCTTCCGGTGTATTTCGCCCGCCCGGTCCTGCGTATGATCATCAACCAGCCGTTCCAGACCGCTCAGGTCGAAGACCAGTTCGATGTGGTCTGCACCGTCACCGGTGGCGGCCTGTCGGGTCAGGCCGGTGCGGTCCGTCACGGCATCAGCCGCGCGCTGACCTTCTTCGACCCGGCGCTGCGCCCGGCGTTGAAGGCCGGCGGCTTCCTTACCCGCGATCCCCGCGTCGTCGAGCGTAAGAAGTACGGCAAGCACAAGGCCCGCCGGTCGACTCAGTTCAGCAAGCGCTGATCTCGGTTCGCCCGAAAGGCACAAGGATCAAGGGTCTGGAGCAATCCAGACCCTTTTTTCTTGTGCCGATCACGGGCGATAAGGCGGCGAGGTCTCAGGCCGACAAGATGTTGCCCAAGAAGCGGTTCATCTCGTCCTTCAGCACCCGGGCCTGGGCGTCGAGTTCGCGCGAGGCAACCAGCACCTGATTGGCCGAAACGCCGCTGCCGGTCACCGCCTTGTTGACCGTCGCCATCGTGCTGGCGACCAGTTGGGTTCCGGCGGCGGCTTCGTGGGTGTTGCGGGTGATTTCGCGGATCGCCGCACTTTGCTGCTCGATCGCCGAGGCGACGGCGAACGAGATTTCGTTGATGGCGCCAATCGTGCCGTCGATGGCATGGATCGCCTGCACCGCTTCCTGGGTGGCCTGCTGAATCTCCAGAATCTGGGCGGCGATCCCCTCGGTGGCGGTCGAGGATTGCCGCGCCAGAGCCTTGACCTCGGCGGCGACGACCGCGAAGCCCTTGCCGACATCGCCAGCGCGGGCCGCCTCGATCGTGGCATTCAGGGCGAGCAGGTTGGTCTGATTGGCGACCAGCTTAATGATATTGACGATCTCGCCAATTCTTTGCGCCGATTCGTCCAGCACCTGGACCTTACCGCGAGTGCGAACCGCCTCTTCGGCGGCGCGCTGGGCAATCGCGCTGGATTCCTGGATACGGCAACTGATCTCGGCGATCGAGGCCGACATCTGTTCGGCGGCGCTGGCGACGGTCCCGACATTGCCCGACGCCTGTCCAATCGCCGCCGAGACATTGGCGGCCTGAACACTGGCGTCCTCGGCGGTTTCGGTCATCGATTGCGCCGAAACCTGCATGTTCCCGGCGGCACGGCTGACGGATTCGACCACGCTGCCCACACTCGCCTCGAGATTGGAGGCGAATTGGCGCAAATCGCGCTGCTTTTCCTCGGCGACGCGGCGGTCGGCGACCACCCGCTCGGCCTCCAACCGACTGTTTTCGACCGCATGGTCCTTGAACACCAGCACGGCGCGGGCCATCGCGCCGACCTCGTCCTTGCGGTCGCTGCCCTCGATTCTGGCGGTCAGATCGCCTGCGGCCAGGGTGCTCATGATCCCGGTCAGCCGCAAGATCGGATTGGCGATCTGGCGCGAGATCAGAATCGCCGCCGCCAGAGTCCCCAGCGAGACCAGGACGACGATGAGGACGGTGTTCTTCCAGCTTGATGAATTGTTTTCAAGCATTTGGCCGACCACCTTGACCCGCTCGGCCTGAAGGGCCTGAGCCCAGGATTCCAGCCCGGCGCGCAGATGACGGAATTGAACGTCGGCGTCGCCCATCATGATGACGCCATAAGAGGCGTCGGTGGTGCCGATATCGACCGCCTGCTGGGCGGCGTCGCGATAGGTCTTGAACAGCTTGGTGATGGTGGTGGCGCGGTCCGACCCATCCTGGGGGAATGCCGCCGCCATCGCCGCCGCCAGATTCGTCATCTCGGCATCGATTTCCTGGGCGGTCTTGGTCCGCCGCGAATCGTCGGTTTCGTTGGCGGCCGCCGACATCAGGGCGAACAGATGGGAATGGTAGACGGCAACGGAATCCTTGATCTCAAGGCTCCGTTGCGTCTGGACGAAGACATCATTCAACTGAGCGATGTTGCTGTTGACCTCGCGGGCGTTGCTGACGACCAGAACCGCCAGGGCAATCAGAGCGAGGATGCCCACCGCCGGGGCGACGACGACTTTCTGGAAAAGAGGCAAATTGGCGAAAGCGTGCATCGGGTGAGCATCCATCCCTATGGTCAGGCAAAAGAACGCGAACAGATTTTACTGAACGTAATAGCCCGAACCGCAAACGAACTTTTCGGCGACCTTCTCGACATAGACGCGCTTCGGCGCGACCTTTTTGGTGATCGGATTAGGCCACTTGTATTCGACCCAGCCCTTGCCGTCGCCCTTGGCCTTATCGACCACCAGGACGTTGATCAGGACGCCATCGGGATCCTTGAAGCCCAGCACGTTCTTGCCCAACAGGGCCGGATTGCCGCCATGGGCGACGCTGATGCCTTCGAGGGTGTGGCAGAAACCATACAGCTCGCCTTTGACCCAGGGGCCTTTCTGGTCGGAGAAGTCGGCGAACGCCTTGTCGGTGCCGACTGCGGCGACATGCGCGGTCATGCGGGTGACGAACGTTTCGACCTCGTGGGCGGTCGGCTGCGCGTCATCGGCGAGAAGCGGGGCGGACGAGAACAGGATTACGGCGGCGGCGGTCGCGATGGTGCGAAGGGTCGGCATCATACTTCGGTCTCCCTGGCGGCTACGATAGGGTCACGCGCGGCGAGGTGAAGCGGACCGGTGCGAAGACTATTTCAATAACCAAATCCAAGCACTCGCCGAACCTTGATGTATGGAGGCTATCCCAGTCAGTTTAATTTTGTAAACCAGGATTATGATCGGAAATGCAATGTCTCTTTAATTTAAAATTTTTGAAAATTATCCCCAGGTATATTCCCTTATCCTTACCTTAGCTTTTATCTAAAATAGATCTAGTCTCTGTAGGGAAGCTACATTACGGCAAAAAACACAATAAAAACAATTGATTGATTAAAATCGCCCGATTCAATTTTTTCCAATTGAAGCAAGGATAGGACGAGTAATGCGTGCGGTCGCGACCGCGGATATATCAATCATCGGGAGATGATTGAACCCCGACTCGCGGGGTGTGGCTCTCTCTTGGCAAGCGGCGCGACGGGGCGGGCCACCCCAAAGGGACGTGTTGCATACCACGAAGACGGCACCAATACGTGCCGCCTATGTCAATTTATAATTGATAGAGTTTTAATGCAAGGCCCACCGAGCCTTGCTCCCAGCGAGTCCAATCTTCCGTTCGATAGATCGCTCAGCCCATCCTTCGCCAACGCGATGCGATGACAAAATCCGATCCCCGGACTGACTTCGTTTGAGGGGAATGCGCTCTAACCGAAAAGCGACGACACCGACTCCAAACCATTTCTCCTAAAACAAAAGAATAGCATGGCGTTAATGCCGCATTGAAGGTCATCGATCGCTACGCCACACGTAAACAACCATAACGGTCTTATTTTGACTTGTTATAGAACATTCTTCGAAGATCAGGCAACCCGACGTTGATGTAATTGCGATACCGATATATGATTTGGCAATGGTGTTGGGATGCGTAAACCTTAAATGTAGATACTATTCCGAGTAAAACGCCCCAGCACTCCTGGTTTCACGGTTCCTGTGCGGAACCATGAAACAGATGACATTTCTGCCGAAACGGGCCAGACCAAAGGAGAGCAAGATCATGCAGACGGGACAGAACACACCGATCATCGATTGTTTCGGCCGGCCTGTCCCGGTGCTGACTCCCGAGCAACGGGACGCCTTCGATTCCGTCTCCAAGGACGTGGAGGCTGCCCGGAACAGGGTGCTCAGTCTGGACATGAGCAAGCCCCACCACCGCGCCTTCGTGCTCGACCAGTTCGGCGGCGACGAGTATCTCGGGCGCTATTTCCCCTCGACCCGCCAGTTGGTGGAGCGGTCGCGGGCGGCGCACGAAGTGAGTGGCGGGCCGAAGCCCTGGACCCTGATGGAGATTGAGGATCCCGATCTCAGCACCTGGTACCCGCTGGTCAACATCACCTATCTCGCGCTCCAGGAGGACGGCCGCACCGTGATCGGCCAGGGGATCGTGACCCTGCCGCAACCGGCGGCGATGATCACCACCAGCTTCACGCTGTTCGATAATCTAACCGGGACAATCTTCGGGGTGGCGTCGGTTCCCAATCAATACAACCTGACGACCCAGACGATCGAGATCACCGGAACCTTGCCGGAAATAGCCGGGATCGTGAGCGTCACCGCGACTCTGACCGCCCAGATTCTGCTGCCCGGCAGCACCGTCGCGAAACAGATCACCACCTCCGCCCTGCTGACTGGCACCGACATCGTCACCACTCAAAACCGGAGCCCCAACGAATCCGAGTCCGTCGCCGCGATCATCCCGGTTCAGTCGATCACGGTGTTGAACCCCAACCACAACGCCCACCCGACCCGGGACTACATCAAGGTCGGGCTGAACCGCACCTCGTCCCAGGTGGCCGATTGCGACTATTACTACCAGTACGGCAATGAGGGATCGAAGCCGATCGTCGGATTGCAGGTCAACGGGTCGGCGCAATTGCTGTCCGGCTTCACCGTCGCGGCGACCCCCAATTTCACCGGCTCCTGCGTGCTGTTCCGCCGTTCCGATGTCGGGGCCGGGGCAACGCTCGCCTTCCCGGTGTCCAAGATTCCAAGTCTGTGCAGCGGTGGCGGCAACGCGGTGAGTTGGAACATCGGCCCCAGTTGGTTTAGCGGCGCGCCGTGGGACCAAAATCAGGTGATCGACCTCGATTTCACCCTCAATTTCAACATCGTCCCCAACGGCACGGCCTCGCTGCGGGTGACCAGCGTTCCCCAGGCGGTGACGACGCCGTCCAACCTCGCCGCGCTCGTTCCGATTCAGTTCGTGTGGGGCTGTGTCGCGCGGGGCACTGAAATCCGGATGGAAGACGGCAGCACGCGCCGGATCGAGACCTTGCGCGTGGGCGAACGGGTCGCCGACGGCCAGGGCGGCAGCCTGCGGATCAGCGAGGTCTGGACCGGCCACGAGGCAAAGCCGCTTTATCGGCTGGTCACCGCCTCGGGGGCCGAGGTTCTGCTGACCGAGGAGCATCCGGTTCCGACTGCGGACGGGGTGGTGCTGGCCCGCGATCTTGTGCCGGGGATGGTGGTGACAACGGCGCGGGGCGACGAAGCGCTTTGCACGGTCGAGACCGTGTCCCATGACGGCCCGGTGTGCAATCTCGATCTGTTGCCCGACGACGCCGTATCGGCGTCCGACGTCGATGACGACGCGATCACCGGCTTCGTCGCGGGCGGCATCCTGGTCGGCGACAACCGGATGCAGGGGGTGTGGTCGAAACGGGCCAACCGCCGCGTCGAGGTCGATCCGCTTGAGCTGCTGGGGCAGGACTGGCGGCTTGACATCGTCAACAGCGAGCGTCTGGCCCAGGGCCTTCCCCTGGTCGAACGCCTTTCCGTCTAGCCGGAGGCAACGGCCCGGCATGAGCCCCGTCCGGGTGCCTCATGCCGGGTGCCTCCGCTTCATCATCCCCCTGACGTCGCTTCGTTCCTATCGGGGTGCCCCATCATGACCGCCACCGCCACGCCGTCCGCGCCGCTGATCACCTCTGTCAATTGCCAGACCGGCGGAACGCTTCCGGTCTTCGCCCTGACTTGGCAGCCGCAACAGAATTTCCAGGGACCGTTCACCATCCTGGTGTTCGACAGCACCGACGCGCCCGTCACCGGAACAAACTCCAACCTGGGGCCGAACGGGGGAACCTGGACGGCGACCGGGGCGATGGACGCCACCACCCAGTCTTATTATGTCCGGGTCGCGGTCGCGGCCAATACGGGCGTCGTCAGCGACAAGGTCGCCCTGCTGTTCGCCCCCGCCACCGCGATCAAGACCGAGTATGACGGGATCACCCTTTCGGTCGGCTGGACCGCTCCGGTCTCGCAAATGCCCGCTGGTACCTATCAGATCCTGCTGATGACCCCGGCCGGGGCGCAGGCGGTGGTGACGTCGGGCAGCGGGTTCGACCAGATGGTCGTCGCGGCCAATCTGCGCAGATCGACCGGCGAGTGGTCGGTGTACGTGACGCCCCAGCTCGGGATGTCGGGCGGCCCCGACAGCGACGCCGCCACCGTCTACACCCTGCTCCCGGTGGTGACGGCTCTGACCGTGCTGGGAGTCCAGACCACGTCGGGATCGGCGACCGCCGTTCATCTCGGCCTCGACATCACCCTGCCCTCCGCCGACGCGGAGGAAACCAGCTTCGTCGCGGTGTTGAAGGCCGACGGCAGGACGGTGCAGACCTCGGCCCCGATCACCGGCACCTGGGTCGATGGCACCGCCTCGCGGTTCTGCTCGACCAGCGTGTCATTCACCTATCCCTTCAATCTCGCCGCCGGGTTCGAGGTCGCGGCGGCACAATCGACGGCAACGGCGGGCATTGCCACCGGCCCGGTCGGAATCGCCTCGGCTCTGGTCCTGCAAGCCCCGCAGGATGTCTCGGCGACGGTAACGGCACAAGGAAACGACCGCGTCGTCACCGCCCGGATCGCCCCCTTTGGCGGGGTCGGGCTCAATGGATCGCGGATCGCGGTCAACGGCCCCAACACGAGCCACACGACCGGGGCGCTGACGTCCGGCTTCCAGCCCACGCTGACCCTGACGGCCCCCACCATTGGCGGAGCCTACAGCCTGTTTGGCGCCCAGGCGCAGGGCAGCAGCATCGGCCCGTGGAGCGGCGGACTCACCTATCCCGGCGATGGCACCCCCTCGGGCACCGGTCTGCCGCTGATCACCTCGCTGCCCGCGCTGACCTCGATCGCGATCGACGACGGCATCGCGACGCTGCATTGGGGAGCGATCGCGGATGCGGGTCTCGTCGGCTATCTGGTTCAGGCCAGTATCGGCAAAACCGTGATCGCCGAAAACGTGTTTACCGGGACCAGCGGCACCCTGGCGGTCAGCGGGGACGGCATCACTTTCTCGATCGCCGGACTGGGAAGCAACGTCACCGGCCCGGCCAGTCCAGCGGTAACGGCGATCACCGCCCCGCCCAGCCAACCCGGCGGGGTGTGGAGTTCGACCGCGACTCAATGCAGCCTGCACTGGCAGGCTCCCACCGGAAACGGTGCCACACCCGACGGCTACAAAATCGAGATTTTCGACGGCATCACCTCGGTCCATCAGGCGACCGCGACGACCTGTTCGTATCTGGTCCCGGCGGGCGTCCTCAACGGCGCGGGCAGCTATCATTTCTGCGTCGCCGCGACGGCCGCCACCACGCCCGCGCGCACCGGCCCGTGGAGCCCGTCCGCCCCGATCGTTGTCGCCGCTCCCGCCGCGCTTGCCGTGTCGTATGACGGAGCGACACTCACCGCCCGCTGGGCCGCCGTGCCGAACGCGACCGGCTACCGCGTCGCGCTGCTGCTCAACCAGACCGAAAGCGGCACGCCCTCTTTCACCACCTCGCCCGACATTTCGATCCCGCTCGCCTTCGACAGCACCAAGAGCTACCGCCTCGCGGTACAGGCGTGCGGCCCCGGCAGCACCGGCCCGGCCGCCACCGAAGACGTATTTGCCGCCGGACTCTATCCCCACTTCGCGACCAACACGGCCCCGGCGCTGATCCCGGCGAAAAGCCCGGCGATGTCGCCGTTCACGATCTCGATCGGGCTGCCGCAGATCTTCACCGCCACGCCTGCGACGCTGCCCGCGACCGCGCCGTTCGCCCTTGCCGCCGGGACCGCGCCCTACACTTACGTGCTGACGATCGACGGCGCCTCGGCGGCCTCTTTGCCCTGGGCCTTCACGGCGGAGCCGATCCGCGAAGACCTCCGGACCGCCTACACCACCTTCCTCGGCCAGTTGGAAACCGCGGGCGCGACCCCGTTCGGGCTTCAGACCGTCCAGGCGGCAATCGCCCGGGCGATGCCGCAGACCTTCGCCGAAAGCCTGCTCTATACCTATAGCTACACCGGCAGTTCGGGCTATGCCGACCTGCGGCCGGGAATGGTGCTGCGTGTCGAGTATCAGAGCTACCAGACGATGACCGGCGATCTCGCCGATCCCGATCTGCTGAGCGGCTTCATCACCAGCGCGGTCGCGCACTATCCAATCGGACTCGCCGCCACCGACACGGCAAACTTCACCGCGCTCGATACCTTCATCGGGCAGTTGACCGGACTGGGCGGCACCGAGGTTGACGAGCCGGACGTAACCGACCGCAAACAGGCGGGCGCGGGCGGGCTGATCGACAGCGGCTACACCCACATGCACCGGCCGTTCCTGCGGCTGGTCTATCCGCCGGGCTTCCCCTGCACCGACCAGCCCGGCACCCCCTATCCGGAATTCAACGCCCTGTTGATCGCGGCCTCGAAACTGTCCGATCTCGAAACCGCGACCGCCAGCATCCGCGCCAGCGGCGCCCCCGGCAACACTGTCGGTGCCCTGTATTTCCGTGGCCGCACCACGATGGTTCCGCTGATCCGGGTCTGGGTCGATGGGGTCGAGCGGACCGTGCCGCTTGGCACCACGATCGGCCAGATCCTGGCGGAACGGGGGATGGAGCCGTCGGCGGTCGATCTGCCCCTGACCGGGCTGCGGGTGCGGCGCGGCATCGGCCCGGCGCTGGTCGGCTCGCCATCGGTCTATGATTTCACCACGGCCAACGAGGTGCGCCTCGATTGGGCTCCGGCGGGCAAGGCCGCCCTGACCACGCTGCCGCTGCTGGGCGGCGACCGGATCGACTTCGTCTGAGCCAGGAGCGGGCGATGAGCGGGAACGGGGAACCATCCTTCCAGCAATCCGACCCCGGCTCGGCGCTGTATTGGCTGAGCGGCGGGGACGGACGGGCGGGCTTCCTCGCCTCGGGTGAGGTCGCCTTCGGCACCAGCATCACCCTGACGCAGAGTTGGGAGGATGGGCGCGGGCTGTGGTTCTGGCTCGACGCCGCGCCGGACGATCCCGCCGTCTTTGCCGCAAGCCTTGCCGCCTATCTGGGGCTGCTGCCCCCGGTGCGGGGACCGCGCGTCTTGTGGATCGGCGGAGCCAATCGCGGTCCGGCCCTTTGGCGCGGGCGCGGGCTCGGGATGATCCGCCGGGGCCAGACCAATTCGGTCGCGACCGGAACCGTGATCGAGACCGGTTCGATCCGGGTGATCGTCGCGGCGGGCAATACGGTGACGGTCGGCGCGTTCGATGGCGGCTTCGGCGGCTGGGGCTTTCGCCTCAGCGGAACGCCAGGACTGGTCTTCGTCACCGGCAACGGGCTGGTCAACGCGGCAGAGGGCTGGTCGGGACTGAGCTATGGCGACGGCCAAATCGGCTGCGTCGTCTGGCGGCTCGACCTCGCCACCGAAGGCGACGGGGCCTGCGATCTCGCCAAGCTCGGTGCCAGCCTGCGCTTCTTCGGCCCCAATCCGAACGGCGACGGCTCGGCCCGGATGCTGCGGGTCGATCCGCTGCGGCAGACCGGGCCGCTGTCGCTCTATTGCGGCTTCGACCCGCTGGCCCCGCTCGATCCGGCGCGGACCCGGCTTGGGCTGCTGCCCCGCAACGCCACCATCGCCACCCCGCCTTGTTTCGCCACCGGCTACATCACCGCGCGCGGCCATGGGGTGACGCTGGCTCCGCGCACTATCGCCAGCCCGACCCCGCCCGGCTTCGTCCTGGCGGTGCAGCCACTGGCCTGCGGTGGAGCCGACGCGACGAGGGACTCGGTGCCACGGCTCTATTACCTGACCCCGGACGGCGATTTCGAGGTGACGGTGAGCAATTCCGGCCGCGCGCTCGTCACCGCCCAGGTCCAGGACGGCAGCACCGCTCCGGCCGAGCGGCTGCTGTGCGGCACGTCGGGACTGGATTATGTCGGCGTGCCCGCCGCCGCCGGGTCGATCTTCAGCTTCCGCGCCGGCAATGCCGCCTTTGCCCCCCTCCCGGTCGCCGCCGACCAAAGCCAGGCGGGCGAGACCGAGCTTCGCCCGGCCCTGACCGCACTCGGCACCACCGCCTGGGTCTGGATCAGCGATTCCAGCCCGGTCCGCTATTACGCCCAGCCCGAGGACGCGCCGTTCTATAGCGGCGGCACTGCCGGGTTCCTCGATTATCTGGAAATTTCGGCGGCAATTCTGACCAGCGAAGAGGCAACCCCGGCCTTTCCGATGGTCGGCTATGCCGGGCTGTCCCCCGCCCAGGCCGAGTTCGCCCGCGCGATCGAGGCACGCGGCATCGCCCCCGAACGCCGTCGCCAGATCGCCCGCCTGACCGGGGCGCAATGGCTGCTTCCCGCCGAAGGACGCGGGGGAGACGCCCAGGCCGCCGCACTCTCGACCACAATCACCCCCGCCGTGTCGCCACCGGGCCTCGCCATCGGCTATGCCGGGGACGAGGTGCCGTGGGCGTGGCTGGCGATCGGCAATACCGGCACCGCGTCGGACGGATTGCCCGATCTGCGCTTTACCGCAATCGACGGCGCCTTCCGTCAGGCGCTGCTCAGCAACCGGCTGTTCATGGTGCTGGGCAATCCGGCGCTGGTGCTCGCCAACGGCTCGGTCGAGTACCAGCTCACCCCGTCCTCGCTGGGTCTGATCCGGGCCCTGCCCCCCGCGAAGGGCGTCCCGATCGAGGTTACCGACGCGGTCGCCCGGGCGGTTGCCGCCGCCCTCTACCCGGTCTATCCGACCGAAACCGCCTTCAATGCGATGCTGACCCAGGCGGTGCCCGCGATCACCGCCGAGCAGTCGCTGGTGTTCCAGCGCTTTGCCGGTCTGCTGTCGCCTGCGATCGGCGATTGGCTGTTCCGGCTCAGTCCGCGCAACTGGGCCGCGCCCGACCGCGTCGGCCCGAACTGCGCGCGGCTGATCTTCAAATTCGTCGGCGGGCGCTCGCTGGCCGATCTGGTGGCGGACAGTGCGAGTTGGAGCTGGCCCGAAGCCTCGTCCGAGGACGGTCTGGCCTCGACGGCGCGGGAAGACATCCTGGCGATCATCCGCACCGCCCGTGCGGCGGTGGCGACGGCGCACGCCCAATCGCTCGCCTCGCCCTACGAGCCGTTCCTGAAGGTGATCGACGATCCCGACTGGTGCGGGGTGCTGGCGCTGTCGGTCGAGGTGCCGCTCGATTCCCTGCCCGAGCCATTGCAGCCGCTGGCCGCCGGAATCGATCCCGGCAAGTTCTATGCCCATCATCTCGGCCTGAGCGCGACGTCGTTTAGCTCGGACAGCGGGGTAATCCGCTTCAACGTCACCTCAAGCTTCGGCCTGATCGACTATCAAGACCCGATCGACCAGTATTTTTCGAGCGACATCGCCTTTGCGTTCCGGGTCCAGCAACTGACTGTCGGCTTCGAGAACGGGGCGCTTTCGAGCTTCAACAGCACCGTGCAATTGATGGTCAACCGGCTATTCGGGGCGGAAACCCAGTTGTTCCCCAGCGAGCACGGCAACAACATCATCCTCGACGGCGTCTATCAGAGCGAACGTGACGGCGCGGGTGTCCTGCGCGAGACCTATCTGTTCGCGATGCGCGAGGTGGGGACCTTCCAACTGATCCTGGGAGCCCTGCACGATGTCACCGTCGAGCAGACCCGGCTGGCGACGGTGCGGACGGCCGATCCGGCCGGGGGCGACACCACGGTAACCTCGGCGTTCCAGTTGAGCGGTCGGCTCCGCTTCGTCGAGCCGGACTCGTTCGATCCCTTCTGTTGGGGACCGCTGGCCAACACCAGCGATTCGGACGAACGAGACGAATTGAACGGCAGCGACGGGCTGCTCTATTCCAATTACGCGATCACGATGAGCTTCCCGCTGTCCGATCCCCAGGCGGTGAGCTTCACCGTGTCCGAAGCGGCCCTGGCGCTCGATTCCGCCAACAGCCCGGCCCGGCCCAATTCGCTGTTCGCCCGGTTCCCGCTGCGGCTGACCGGGCTGATCGCCACCCCCGATTCCAAGATCACCGGCGGCGCGGACTCGACCTTCGATCCCGAGGCGGCCGGGTTCGTTTCGGTCTCGGCCCCGATCTCGCAGGGCAGGCTGACCCAGCCCTGGTACGGCCTGGTCTACGAGGTCGATCTCGGCACGCTGGGCGCGCTGGCCGGATCGGTCGGCATCACGGTGCGGCTGCTCGCCGCCTGGAGCCCCGCCGGCGGCAAAAAGGGTGCACCCGCGATCTATTTCGGGGTCGCGCTACCGGGAATCGAAAAGGCGCTGGGGATCAGCCTGCCGCTCCAGGGCTTTCTCGATCTCGGCTTTCGCACCATCCAGTTCTCCACCTACACCGACGCGGAAGAAAGACGCCAATATCTGATGCGGCTGCGCGATTTCGGCCTGCATGTACTGGGCTTCTCGTTTCCGCCCGGCCATAACGACATCAGCCTCTTTGGCAATCCCGACCAGACCTCGAACACCAAGCTCGGCTGGTACGCCGCCTACGACAACGGCAAGAGCGACGAGGCCAAGCGCACGACCGGTTCGGCTCAAGACGGCAGACGGCGGATTCAGGCGGCGCGTCCGGCGCGGCGGATCGCCCCGCCCCCCGCCGACGGGGAAAGACGATGAGCATCGGTCTCGCCAGAATGGAAGGGCTGTGGTGCGGCCAGGGCATGGCCCATCTGCTGAAGCTCTATCACGATCCCTATGCCGATCCGGACCGGACCGCGCCCGACATGATGGCGCTGTTCGATTTCGGCACCAGCGATGATGGACTGGATCAATCGAGGGAAGTTCTGGGCGTCGCCGCCCCGGTCAAGACAATCATCGACGCGCTTCAATTACAGATGAAAGCGGGGAAGACGCCGACGCTCGATCTCGTTCTGTTCAGCCATCAGGACGAAGATCACTGGAAGCTGATCGGCGAAATGCTGAATCAGGTTAAGATAAACAAAATACCACTATCAATAACAAATATTATTTACGGTGGAACGGGATGGAAAACAAAAGCAAAAGCCACGATAGGCAGTCTTGAGACTTATCTTTCAAGCACTCCGAAAAAGGCAAAAGCCCTCAGCTCGGGCTATACCGATTACCAATATCCTGCCCTCGCCCCTAGCATCACATTATCCTTGGACGACGTTCATGTCCGAACCTTGATCGCCTGCGACCCCTCCGCCAAAAAATCGGTCCTTAACGGCAGTTCGGCCGTCGTCCTGATCCAGCTTAAGAATTCTGGATTCATCCTGCCCGGCGACGCGACCTTCCAGACCCTCGTCGCCGCCAGCACCAAATTAAAACTCTGGCCCAACAGTCCGTTACCCTTCGTCTACATGTTGTCGGCCCCGCATCATGGAGCCTTGTCCACGATGACAAGCAAGAACCTTGGCGACGCGAGCGGGCTACCGGAACTGGACGAATTCATCGGATTGACCCGACCCTATTCCGCCTTCGCGAGCGCAGGTGAAGAGAGCAGTTATAAGCACCCTTATCTTATCGTCATGAAATCCGTCAGCAAATATGCAAGTAGTTATGAATTTCCAGAACCGCACAATGTCGTTGTCTACCAAAAGAATGATAACAACACCGGATGGCTAGTCATAGAGGATATAAACAGAAATACATACACGACTGTAACCGATATCAAAGACCCACTTCCGACCGCCGACTGGTTGTTTGAAATAAACTCCCTAGGTCATTTCAGGACCAGCGCACGTTTCTACAAAGGCGGACAGCGCATTTTCGATGGAATCCCCGAGGCCGATCCGGCCATCGTCGCCGACGAAGACGAGGATAAAGACATGGGGGATGGAACATTCGACAGCACCGCCCAGTCGCGCCAAACGCGGCCGCTATTGCTGACACGCCCCCCGTTGCCCGACCCGATTCCGGGCTATGCCGTCCGCTCCAGCGGTGTTTTCGCCAGCCGCACCCCGGTCGAACCCGGCCGGGCGGAACCGGCCCACCGGTTCGGCGCGACGGCGCGGCCGCTGCCGCCCAATCGCCGCGTCCGCGTCGCCCCCTCGGGGGACGGACGATGAATTCGCCCCGCCGCCCTCTCCTCCGCCGCCTCGTGACGCAGCCGGGAGGCCGCCATGTCGCTTGACACCCTGTATTCCGCCTTCGTCCAGGCCGCGACCCAAGGCACGATCAGCGCGACGATCCTGCCGCTGATGGGCAAGCTGGTCGCGACGCTGGGCGTGACCGAACTGGCGCTGACCGAGGGGCGGGCCGAGCGGTTAGCGAATTCAGCCAAACTGACCGGCGCCACCGTGTGGGCCAACGGCACCGGCTGGACGCTGGGATTGACCGGCTCGCAGGACGACCAGGGCCGCGACGTGCTGACCCTCGTCTTGCTGGCGCGGACCGAGCGGGGGTTCGTCTCTTTCGGGATGCTGGTGCCGGACCTGCCGTCGTCGCGGGTTCCCGCTCCCGACATGAACGGCGTCCTGATGCTGGGGCCGTCGGTTCTGTCCGATCTGGGGCCGGATCAGGCGACGGTGACCGCGATTGCCGCCGACGACAGCACGGCCGAGGCGGCGGCCCCGTCGCTGGGCGGAACCCTGGTGCTGACCGGGACGAGTCTGGCCCGCTACGCCGAGGTGCTGGGAACCAGCCGACTTGCCCTCACCGGCGGGTTCGACCCCCGGCCGACCGCCACGACCGGGGCCAAGATCGCTCTGTCGGCGCGCTCGACCACCGCCGCGACCGACTGGCCCAAGATGAATTTGCAGGCCCTGTCGCTCGGCTTTACCACCGGGTACGCCGATATCTACAGCGTCGATTTCGTCCCGCAACCGCTGTCGGCGGTGCTGCTGGTGCTGGAAGTGTCGGTGCGGACCGGACGGGAGCACCAGATCGAGGTCAGCGCCCCGCTGCTTCAGCCCGTCCCGCTGTGGGACATCAGCGGCGAAATCGCGCCGCCCCTGACCTTGTCCGATGGAATCGTCGCGCTGATGGGGCTGTTTCCCGGCGCGCGGTCCGACATGTTCACCCTGCCGCCCGGAGTTGCCGCGCTGGACGCGTTCGGGCTGTCCCAAGTGCGGTTCGGGATCGAGACCGACGGCGACAGCCCGCTGCCGACGGCGATGTCCTATACCGGCGTGACCGTGGTTTCGACTACGCCGTGGGACGTGCCGATTCCCTTCATCCGGATCGAGGAGGTCGGAGCCAGCTGGCTGGTCAATTGGGACAAGCTGAAATCCCGCTGGAGCGGCAGCCTGTTCGGCACCCTGCGCTTTGGTGCCAAGGGCGGCGACGGCGATGTGCCGCCGGAACAGCAGATCACCGACGAATCCGGTAATCCGGTCTATCTCGACGTCACAGTCAGCCTGCCCGATTTGTCGATCGAGGCGGCCACCCGCAATCCGTTCGAGCTCAATCTGTCCAAGGCGATGGCGGTGTTCTTTCCCGGAACCCAGCCCGAAATCGGCCCGTCTCTCGTCGTCGATAAGATCACGATCGGCGCCTCGATCCCGGGAAAGACGCTGGGCGCTACGCTGTCGGCGCATGGCGATTGGACGATCACGATCAATCTGGTCAGCTTCACCCTCGACACCGTCGCGTTCGAGGTGACGGTCGCCCCCGCCAAGATCTGGGGCGGGCTGGCCGGTCTGGTCGGTGTTTTTGTCAATGGCGAGCGCAAGGCGGTTCTGTCGGCGGGCGCCTATTATCCCGGCGACGGCAGTTGGACCGTCGAGGGCGGGCTGGCGGCGGGATCGCTTGATCTGGTCGAGTTCTCCCTGGCCTTCCTCGGCCAGACCGCGCCGTCCTGGCTGCCCGCGCTGGAGCTGACCCGGCTGTGGGCGTTCTATTCGACCGGGCCGGGGCACCCCTATTCGGCCTCGGGCGCGTTGGCGCTGCGCTGGGATCCCGAGGTACTGGGGATCAAGCTGTCGCTGGTCGCCGAGGCCGACATCCGCTATCGCCGCAAGATCGAGGGAAGATCGGCCCGCGCCGCCCGCGACGTCCTGCTGGTGAAATCGCTCGAAACCCACCGGCCCGACCTGCATCGCTTCCTGCGCTCCGAGATCGGGGCGGACGCCACCCCGACGATGGTCTATGAGGGTACGGTCAAGGGCAGATTCGAACTGAACAATCTGATCGTGACCGTTGGGCTGTCGGTCCTGTCCGAAGAGATGACCTGGCTGTTCCGTCTTCAGCTCGACCGCGCCAGTCTCGAGGCACGGACCGCCTATACCGGTACCGGCGACAAGCGCCATCAGGTGCTGACGGTCGAGATGGAGAACGTCTCGCTCGGCACGATGATCGAGAGTCTGGCCGCGCTGGCCAATCCCAACGCCAATTACCGTCTTGAAGCGCCGTGGAGCGTGCTGAACAGCATCAGTCTCAGCCGCTTCACCCTGGTGATCGACCCGACCGAGCAGGCGGTGACGCTGTCCTATGTGATCGACCTCGATCTGGGCTTCGTCGCGATCAAGACGGTCGGTATCCGCTACGACCGCAAGACCGGCGAGCCCCAGGTCAATATCGAGATCACCGGCACCTTCCTCGGCAAGGATTATGGCCGCGAGCCCGGCATGACCCCGCTGGCCTGGGACGCGCTCAACGACAGCCCGCCCGCCATTCCCGGCCAGGGCAACGCGCTGGTCACCCTGCGCTATCTGGGCTTTGGCCAGCATGTCACCCTCGACGGCCTGACCCGGCCGGATTCGCTGGCCGAGATCGTCAAGCTGATGCGGGCACAGCTCCAGCCCATCGACGACGTGGCGCGCAATCCGCTCGACCAGCCGAGCGGCAATCAGTTGCATTTCGACGAAAGCAGCCAGTGGCTGATCGGCCTCGATGTCACCGTGATGGGGACGGTCTCGGTCAAGTTGGCGCTGCACGACCCCGACCTGTACGGCGTGCTGATCGCGCTGGCCGGTCCCGAGGCGGGCACGCTCGCCGGGTTCAGCTTCGAACTGCTTTATAAGAAGGTCACCGACGATATCGGCGTGTTCCATGCCCGCCTGCAAGTGCCCGACATGTTCCGCCAGATTGATTTCGGGGTGGTCTCGATTACGCTCGGGATCATCACGGTCGATATCTTCACCAACGGCAATTTCAAGGTCGATCTTGGCTTCCCCCATGCCCGCGACTTTTCGGTCAGCTTCGGCTTGTCCTATGGACCGTTCCTCGGCAAGGGCGGCATTTATTTCGGGTTGCTGAACGGGGCGACCTCGACCCGCGTTCCCGCGATCACCAACGGCACCTTCTCTCCGGTGCTGGAGCTTGGCCTCGGTCTTGCCGTCGGAGTTGGCCGCGAGTTCCGCAAGGGGCCGCTTTCGGCCGGATTATATCTTCAGGTCGAGGTGATCTTCGAAGGCGTGCTGGCCTGGTTCAACCCCGACGACACCGCCCGGTCGAAGGCGATGTATTTCTCGCTCCAGGGCACGGCGGCGCTGGTCGGCAAGGTTTACGGCAAGGTCGATTTCAAGGTCATTTCGGTCGATGTCGGCTTCGAAGCCTATGCCTCGGTGATGCTGGCAATGGCCGCCTACCGTCCGGTCCTGATCGAGATGAGCGTCGGCGTCCGCGTCCATGCCTCGGTCAAGGTGCTGTTCGTCCGCATCTCCTTCTCGTTCGAGACCAGCCTCGACGTCTCGTTTACCATCGGCTCGGCCCGGACCACCCCCTGGGTGCTGGCGGCCGACCAGTCCGGCCGCACCCTGGCGGCGCGGGCGACCACCCTGGCCCAGGCGCGCCGTCCCGGCCGCGACCTTGGCCCGGTCCCGCACGCCAACGCGTCGCGTATGATCGGTGCGGCGCGACGCCGCCGCCCGGCCGATCTTGCCCGGATCACCCGTCCCCTGACCCTGGCCCGGCTGGGCACCGCAGAGGCCCACGGTCTGCGCCACCCGCTGGCGCTGCACCGCGCCACCTTTGCCGATGCGGGAATCGGCACGACCCTGTCCGATCCGTGCGGCGAGAGCGTCTATCGTCTGTCCTTCTCGCCCGATGCCAAAGTGTTCGCGGACGGCGCGGTCCGCTCCCTCGACGTGCGGATTCTGCCCGGCTTCACCATCGCGTCGATCCCGGTCAGTTGGCCGGGCGGAGCGACGGCCACCGCCGCCGACTCGCCCGCCTACCGCGTCGTGATGATGCTGACGATCGACGGACCCGCCCCGATCGCGGCCGCCAGCCTCGACGCGGCCCGCAGCGGGGCCTTTACCCCGACCGCGCGCGCCACCACCACCGACGAAACCCCGTTCGCGATCCTGGCCGAAGCGCTGTTCCGCTGGGCGGTTTCGGCGATTGGCCTCGACCCGCAGAGTGCGATTCTGACGGCGGGCGATCTGGCCGAACTGGCCGCCCAGATGGATTGCCCGCAGACCTTCGCCCAGGGCTTCGATTTCGCCACGCTGAGCGGCTTTTTCGGCAACAACCTGTCGATCCGGTTGTCGGGAATCCCCTCCGGCGACGATCCCACCCTGGTCAGCGGCGTCGCCTTCCCGATGCCGCCGGTGTTGGGCTGGACCAGCCCCGACCTGCCCACGCCCGAGAACAGCCGCGATTTCGCGGTGTGGCAGCCGGTCGATGATGCCTATGCGGCGCGGATCGCCGCTTATTACCGCACATTGTCGCCGCGTCCGGGCGGAGACGGCGACGCGGGCAATGCGGGCGGCGGCATCCATGACGGCGAATCGCTCGCCTCGGTGATCTTCCGCGATTATGCCCTGCTGATCGCCAAGGCGATGGTGCAGGCGGCCGAAACCCTGTTCGCCAGCTTTCCCTACGACATCGACGAAACCTCGACCCTGGCGGCAATCGCCGCCTCGTTCCCAACCGTCACCGTCCAATACGCGGTGCATCTGGGCGACACCATCGCCCAGGTCGCCGAGACCTATGGCTATGCGCCGGTCGAACTGCTGGCGCTCAATCCCGGGCTTGAGGCCCAATTGATCGCGGCGGTTCCAGGCACGGCGATCCCGGTCGTGCTGGGGGTGACCCCCGAAAGCATCGCCGCCGCCAATCCGGAACGGCGGTTGACCGAAGGCAAGAGCATTGGCGCCGCCGCGCTCGAAACCCAGATTCAGAGCGGCGAGACCGCGACCGCGCTGTGCGCCCGGCTGGGGGCCGACGTCGCGATCTGGCTGGGCAGTGCCGCCGCGCTCGACCGGCGCGAGATCACCCGGGCCGAAGCCCAGCTTGCCGTGCCGTCGTGGTCTTATTCCAACCCGACCGCGCTGACCCTGACCCAGGTCGCCGCCCTGCTCTATGTCCGCGTCAACGCAGGCTCGGCGGCGCTGGCATTGGTGCCCGAGACCAGTTGGTACGCCGAGGCGATCACCCGCCTCAACGGCGGCATGATCGGAGCCGACGGGGTGCTGCCCGCGTCGATCGCGCTACCGCCCGCCTATGACGTGCTGACCGGGCCGGTCACCTGGACCCGGCTGACCGGCGACACCTTGGCGCTGCTGGCGGCGGTGACCTCGCTGTGGCAGAACCCGGAGGCCGATCCGGCGTTCGTCCCTTGGCTTGCCGCATTCGAGGCGGCCAACCCGGGCTATCGCGGCGGTGCGGTCCGGTGTCCCGCCGCGACGACGGCGCTGCTGCCGGTCGAGACGTTGCGGGCGCTGTCGGCCCGGCTGCTGCTGGTGACCGACCCGACCGCCGCCACGGCAACGCCCAGCGCGGCCTTCGTCCCCCTGATCGCGAGCGCCGACATTCTCGCCCCGCTGGCGGCGGTGACGGTGACCGATTGCACCCTGACCATTGCGGCGGATCAGACCCTGCGCCAGTTCGCCACCACCTACGATCTGTCGATCGAGACGGTGGGGCGGATCGGCGCCGACATCGCCGGATTGATCGCCCCCGACCCGGCCCAGCCGCTGGCGGTGCCGACGCTCGCCGCGATCGGGCTCGCCGCCCTGATGCCCCGCCTGACCGCCGACACCCCGATCCGCGACGTTGCGGGGCAGGTATCGCGCTTCATGCTGCATGGCCAGCGCCTGCCGGTGCCGGACGCCACCGACGATTCGCTGGGCGGACTTTTCGATCTGGTCGGCCAGCAGGTCACCGGTCCCGCTCCGAACCCCAGCCTGCCCGGCACGACGCCACGCCTGACCGTGACCGTGACCGAAACGGTGGCGACGCCGTGGATCGCCCTGGTCGAAACCGAGGTGATCGCGCCAGAGGGCGGGCCGGAGCGCCTTGCCGCCCGAATCCCCGATTTCGCCGCCCGCAATCCCGCCGCAGCGACCGGCCGGCTCCGCCCCGGCATGATCGTCGAGACCGCCGACCTGACCGCGCTGTCGGTCGTCGTCACCGAGGCAATGCTCGAAGCGGGCTATCCCGCCGCCACCCTGGCCCCAATCCTGCCCCAGCCGCTTGCGGCCCTGCCGCTGTGGGAGGACGTGCCGGTCCGCCACGGGCTGGCGCAACAGGTGATCTGGCAGGTGGCGACCCGGCCCGACCTCCCCATTCTCGGCGGCAGCGATGGCGCGCCCGCCATCGGGATGCCGTCCGTCTGGCCGTTCTCGTCCGCTCTGGCCGCGCTCGCCGCCGCCGCCGATTCCCTGCCCTGGCAGCTCTATCGCACCGACCCCGAGCGCGGCCCCACCGCGCCTTCGATCCCGGTCGAGCGGTTTGCCTGGGCGACGACGATCGAAATCCGCCTGAAGCGGATTCCCGGTCGGCCCCATACCGCCGAAATGATCGGTGCCGATACGGCGAACCGTCAGACTCTGCTCGAAATGTGGCGCTATCTCGAAACCAATCGGGACAGCGACGGAGCCGATTTGTTCTTCGCCGCCCTGTTGTCCCCCGCCGCCGGTCTGGCCGGTATCGCAACCGATGCCGATTCCACCTATCTCGTCCGCACCAACCTCACCACCGAAACCCGCTCGGGCAATCAGCCGTCGCGGCGCGCCCGGACCCTGGCGGTGCGAGAGACTCCGCCGTCCGGCCCCTATTTCGCGCCGATGTCGAACCCGCTGGGCTTCCTCACCCTGCTGTGGGAGGCCAGCGTCGTCGGCGGAGGCGGCTATTGGCTGGAGCTCCGCGATGCCGATGGCAACGGCTTCGACGATGCGATCTGGAGCGGCGACGGCAACGCGGTGATCACCCTGATCTCGGTGCTGGAGAGCCAGTCCAAGGCCGAGGCGGAGCGTCGGCTGCACCCCTTCAACAATGCCGCTCTGATCGGCGATCCGGTCGATATGGCTTCGACCGCGCTGTTCGTCGCCGCTCCGGACGACCGCGATCTGATCCGGCGGGCGACGGTGATGCCGGGCAATGTCGGCTTTACCTTCGGGCTTGCCAACCCGCCCGACGATGGCGACGATCCGGCGCTGATGGCGCGTCGGCTCTACAGCCTTGCGGGCTATCGCCTGCAAGGCAGCCCCCGCTTCGCGGCCAGCCATGAGGGCCAGCCGGTCGCAGCCCAGGTCGATAGCGGGAAAGCGGCGCGGGCGATGCGGATGGCCGCGCCGCTTCGGGACGCCGAAAGCGACGACGACAGCCAGACGGTGACCCAGGTGATTCCAATCCACCGCTTCGCCAAGACCGCCTCGGTGCCGAGCGTGGCGGGATTGCCGCCCGCAGCCGACGATCCCTATGCCGGGATTTCGACGGCCAACGCGACCGCGGCCCCGGTCGCCACCGTCGCTCTCGGCTTCAACGACATCTTTGGCAACAGCACCGCAGGGGGCGCCTCATGAGCGCAGCGCCGCTTTCTTCCGCCGCCTCCGGCCAGATCGACATCACGGTCGGCTATACCGATCCGGTGATCGGCATCACCGCCTGGCCCTCGACGACCGCCGCCTGGAGCGTCCAGCCCCCCGGCCAAGACCAGACCGGCGCGGTGTTGGCGGTCCGAATCGCGATGCAGCCGGGCGGATTGGTCCCCGCCGGAACCGCACCGGGCGACGCGATGGAAGCCGCCGCCGCCGACATTGCCAGCCGGTTCGCGGCGGCGTGGTATCAGGTGATGCAGCCCGATATAACTCTGTCGCTGGCGACCTCGCTTGACCAGCCGAGCGACGGCGCGCCGGTCGCGCTGCCGGTCGCGATCGAGCCGCTCCGACTGCATGTCTCGGCCTGCTATGCGTTCTCAAGCGCGGCGTCTGCCCTGGGAGCCGCCTGTGCCGACCCGACGACAACCCCGACCCTGGCCGACACCATCGCGCATTTCGGCATCGACTGGCTGGCGCTCGGTCAGGCCGGGGAAGACCGGCCGATCGACTCGCTGATCGAGGTGCCCACCACCGGGCTGGCGGTGCCGAGCTTCGCCGTCTTCGCTCAAGGAGGCAGCGTCGCCGACCTCGTTCCCGCCGGGCTCGATCCGGCAAATGTGCTGGCCGATCCCGACAATAGCGTCCTGCCGCTCAATCCCGGCCTCGAACTGGTCGTCCCCAGCATCGTCAAGGCCCAGCCCGCCGATGGGCTGACCCTGGCCGAGTTGGCCCGCCGCCTCAACCTCACCCCGGCCAGTCTGGTTGCCGCCAATCAGGGTCGCCCCGCCCTGCTGGCGGCGGGGTTCGTCTTCACCGCCCAGGGAATCGAGGTCGAAGTGCCGCCCGAAGGCGAACCCGGTGCCGACGCGACGCTGGCCGATATCGCGCTGGCCTTTCGCGACAACGGCGTTCCCTTCGACGCGGTGATGGCCGCCGTCGCCAATGCCGACCAGCCCGGCATGTTCCGTTCCGGCGCGACCCTGGTGGTCGATCGCCAGATTGTCGCCGCCGACTGGACGCTGGCCGACAATGGGACCGGCCTGTCGGTCGAAACCCTGGCCGCCGCCAATACCGCCACCACCGACCTGTTCCCGGCGGGAACGCCGCTCTATCTGACCAGCACCGCCGTCACCGGATTGGACAAGGCCGAGCTTGGCGCGGCGGCGCGCGCCTTTGCGATCGAGCCGGGCGACCTGTTGCGTCATAATGCCGGTCTTGCCCCCGTCTCGCCCCAGGCCCCCGTCTCGCCCCAGGCCGACGGCAGCGCCGGACTGCCGATCCCCGGACTGGCGGCACTGCCCGCCGATCCCGCCCGGCTGCGGATTCCCTATCGCATCCGCGCGGGCCAGACCATCGACACAATCGCGGCTCTGTTCCTGTCGGCGGCCCCAACCGGCTCGGGATGGTCGGATCAACTGGCGCTGACAGAGGTCAATCGGGCCGTGCCCGGCACCATCGCCGGGAGCCGCGTCCTCGTCGTTGCGGGCCAGTCGCTCCCGACCGAAGTCGGCGACAGTTTCGATGCCGTGATCGCCCGCGCCAACCCGCCGGTGACAATCGCCGATTTCGCCACCGCGCTTGCCGCCGACCCGCAGGCGCTGGCGGCGGGCGCCCTGCTGCTGTGCCCCCCCGCCCGACTGGCGGGCCAGGACGCGGTCAGCCCCGAGTCCCTTGCGCTCACCTACGGACTCGACGCGACGCTGGTGCTCAGCGCCAACGCGGCGACAGCGGGGATCATCGCCGCCGGAGTAACCCTCGCCCCCTCGCCGCTGGCCGACCAGCCGACAATCGTCACCGCCGCCGCCGACAGCGTCAACGCGATCATCCGCCGTTTCGCGACGGAGGGACTCGCCGTCACCGTCGGCGACATCGTCCGCGCCAATCACGCGGTCGCCTTCCTCGCCCCCGGCGCACTTCTGCTGCTGCCGCCCGCCGAGACCCGGATCACCGCCCGGTTCGGCACCAGCGGGTGGCACGTCCCCGCCCCGATCTTTCCGTTGCGCTGCTGGGCGATTCTTGCCCGCAATCCCGCCCTGGTCGATCCGGCCTTTCGCGGCAGCGATGCCGCGCCGGGGCCGGTGGTCCGGGCCTCATCGGCGATCGCGGCGGCGCGCAGCACGACGCCCGAGCGCGAGGAAGACGGGGCCGTTACCCTCGATCTGTTCGCCGCCGCCTTCGAAGCGGCGATTCCGGGGCTGAAGCTGGCGACCGGTCGGGTGCTTGCGGCCGAACGCGACACCGCGCCCACCGACATCTGGGCGGTCTCGTTTCTAGCGCCGGACGGCATCACCAAGGTCGCGATCACGCCGCCCTCTCTCGTTCCCGGTCTCGACGGAGCGCAACCGTTCAGCTTCGCGCTGCGGCCGCTGTCCAACACGCTGGTCTCCGAAAGCGGGGTCGAGATCAAATCGCTCGATCCCGCCACCGGGGGATGGGGGACGTCCCAGATCGTCGATTTTCAGGGACTCGACCTTGAGGTATGGGCGCGCTCGTGGCTGGCCGGGATGGATTTGATCTGCACCGCGCCCTATGCCGCCCCGGCCTACCGGGTCGCGCCCGGCCCGCTCGGCCGCCTGCTCGCCGCCAAAAAGCTGTTGGCCTGCGCCGTCGCCGACGGTCTTTCCCCCATCCTGGTCGCCCAAGAGAGCGGCGGCGGCGGCATCGGCGGCGAGGCCTGGAGTGCCGCGCGCGAGTGCCTCCATCAGCGGCTGCTCGCCCGCCTCGGCCTCGCCTACGACACCACCGCGATCCTGCTCTTCAACGCCGCCATCACCGCCTCAACGACCACCGCGACGGCGCGTCTGTCCGGCGCGGGCAAATTGCGTCAGATCGACGAGACCCTGACGGCGCGCCAGCTTGCCCTGAACGGCGATCCCGACGCCTGGAAAGTCTCGCAACTGGGCAATGCCAAGACCCGGCTGGCCCCGACCGCGACCGGCACGGTGTCCTTCCCGCTCGACGTGGCCCAACCGGCCCGGCACCGCTCGGTTGCCCTCGACCCGGTCTATGAAGTCAACGAGATCGAGTTCGACGTGACCCCGATCGTCGCCGGGTACGAAGCGTCGAACTGGCTGAGCTTCGTCCGCAGCTTCGACCGCTTTCCGCCAACGTCATTCTCGTCCGATCTCGGCGCGCCGCTCGTTCCGGTACCGCTGCGGGCGTACCCTGAGCTTCCCGCGCTGATCTCACAAACGGCACGGAGCGCCGAGCACCCGGCAACGCTGGCAGACGCGTTCAACTGGTCCTACGTCTTCACCTACGCGCATCAGAGCGCCGCCCAGGACCAGATCCGGCTAGAGATCGAGTTCAACCGCGCCCCGACTGCGACTTGCCTTGCCGTCCTTGACGATTCGCTGTTCCGGGCACTCGCTCAATATGCCGCGATCAGCGACACACTGTGGCAGATCCTGGCCGGGCTTCAGGATTCCGGCGCCTCGTCGGCCGACACCGTGCTCGCCACCGCGCTCGACACCTATGCCGGTCTGGCCGAACGGGTCGCTGCGCTGTGGTCGGGCTGGTGGGGCATCGGCAGTTGCAACGCCGACATCGCCGCCGCCGGGCGGGTCCGCCCCGCCCATGTCGGGCTGGTGCCGCCATCGCGCCGGGCCGCGTCCGGGGCCACCGACAGCGCCGCGCCGCACGAATTTTATCACTACCTGGCCTCGCTGGAATCCGCCCCGATCGAGGGGACCGAGGTCTATGTCACGCTGACGCTGAAACGACTGGCCGCCGATGGCGATGTCGGCTGGCCCGATCTCACCGTGATCCGGGCCGACGGCCGCGCGGTGGCGCTGACCGCAACCGACACGACCGAGGCCGAGGTGCGGGTCTATTCCTTCCCCCGCGACCTCGTCGATCTGGTCCCCGCCTTCACCAGGATTTCCGTCCGCTGCGTCATCCCCGGCCTGCCCATCGCCCGCTATCAGAACGCCAACGCGGCGGTGTCGGTGATCCGTAACGCCCACCTGCTGGGCTCGGATGGGCCGGAAACCTGCTCGGCCTTCGTCTACAGCACCGCACCGCTCAGCTTCCCCGAACCGCTGGTGCCGCTGATCACCCTCAGCGACCGCCTCGATATCGGCCAATGGACGGATGTGCCCGCGACCAACCCACTGACGAGCCTGTTCGACACGATGTTCGACGGCGATCCCACCGGCCGCGAGATCGCCCTGTCGATCCGCTATGGCTATACCCTGGTCGCCTCCGACCCGCCGATCGAAACGCTGCTGCCGGTCAAGCTGCACCCCCGCTTTGCCTATGATCCGGCGACGACGGTCGCCAGCATCATCGCCGCATTGGAGGAATGGACAGATCAGGTGGAGCCGGTCACCGCCGGAGGGGTGTGGGGCTTTGGCATCAGCCTCTATTCGCAGACCGACCTGTCGCTCGACCGTCCCTTGCTGGAGCTAAAGCAAGTGGTCTCACCGCTGCCATAGTCGGTCGTGAAAAAGTCCTTCGGCCTTTGGCCTCAGTGTACTTTTCCCCGGTTCAAAAAGAATCCCCGTGCTCAATCAAGCTTTCCGCGCGGGGATGGATTTGGTTCCCTCCGAGGCCGATGGGCGACGCCCACGGCTTCGGAGGCTGGTGAAACAGACAACACGAAAAATGGGCGCTGGGCCGCCCCTAGCCCATTTTTCTCCTTTTAATCCAACGGGAAAAAGTACACCGAGCGACAGCGAGGGACTTTTTCACGGGAGACTGCCATAGGCCCGACCAGACGCAAAAAAGGGGCCGGAGCATCGGCTCCGGCCCCCTGGTTCGGTTCGGATCACATCGTCAGACCGAGGTCCATTCGTAGATCTCCTGCGGCTTCGAGGCGCAACTGCACGACGAACTGGCTTTGCCGCATCCGCCGCCCTGTTCGAACCGCCGCACCCGGCCCTTGGCCAGCCAATGGTCGAGCACCTGACGGGCCGCTTCGGGCGAGGAATCGAAGTGAACAGCGATATCCTCAAGCGAAGCGCGACCGTTTTCGGCGAGATAATCGCGCACCGAACTCATCGTCAGCATCGAACGCCCTCCCCTATTCCGCCGGTGCGACGATCAGACGAGCGACCTGACGCCGCCCGGCCAGCCACATCACCGCGATACCGGCACCAACCGTCACCACGCATCCCGCCAACCAGCCGGTCGCCGAGACCGGATCGCGGGTGAAGATCGCCGCTTGATAGAACGCGACGGCCGAGACATAGCCCAGGGTCGTCGTCCACACTGCGGCAAAGGCGGTCCACGCCCCACCGGCTTCGTGGCGGATCGCCCCGGCGGCGGCGACGCACGGCGTATAGAGCAGGATCAGCAGCATATAGGCGAAGGCTCCGGCAGCGCCGTCGAACCGGGCCACCATCGCTCCGAACACACTGCCGGTGACCTTCAACTCGCTGGCGGCCGCCTCGGAATCCCCGACGTAGGAGACGTTGAGGCCCAACGGATCGGCCAGGGAATCCGCCACCTTCAGCAGCTTGGGCGGAATGGTCATCACCGCGCCTTCGAGCTTCTCGACCAGAGTCGGAGCCGGAGCATCGGAGGCGGCCCCCGCTTCGGCGCCGTCGATCTGGGCGTAAAGCGCGTTCAGCGTGCCGACCACCGCTTCCTTGGCAAAGATACCGGTGAACAGCCCGACCGCCGCCGGCCAATTCTCGTCGGTGAGACCGATCGGATAGAAAATCGGGGTGATCGCCTGACTGGCCGAGGCCAGCACCGACTCACGGGTGTTCTCCTTGCCGAAGCTGCCGTCGGTTCCCATCGTGTTGAAGAAGCTGAGGATCATCACCATCGGCACGATGATCCGACCGGCGCGGAAGATAAACTCGCGCAGGCGCTGCCACGCCTGGATCACGATGCCCCGCACCGTCGGCAGGTGATAGGGCGGCAGTTCCATCACGAACCGGGTCGGCTCGCCCGGCAGCAGGGTCGATTTCAGCAACAGACCGGTCACCACCGCAAAGGCCAGACCGAGCAGATACAGCCCGAACACGATGTTCTGGCCGTTCTCGGGGAAGAAGGCGGCGGCAAACAGCGCGAACACCGGCAGACGAGCCCCGCACGACATGAACGGAGCCATCATGATGGTCAAAATGCGGTCACGCCGACTTTCCAGGGTCCGGGTCGCCATGATCGAGGGGACGTTGCAGCCAAAGCCGACAATCAGCGGCACGAACGACTTGCCGGGCAAGCCAATCGACCGCATCGCCCGATCCATCACAAAGGCGGCGCGGGCCATGTAGCCCGAATCCTCGAGGAAGGACAGGAACAGGAACAGGCAGGCGATCACCGGAATGAAGGTCGCCACCGTCTGAATGCCGCTGCCCAGCCCCTTGGCGATGGCGATCACCAGATCGGGCGTACCGACCGACGCCAGAACTTCGGACAATCCGTCAACCAGAACCGCCGCGAAGGATTGGTCGAAGAAGTCGATGAAGGCACCACCGATATTGATGGTGAACAGGAACATCAGATACATCGCGAACAGGAAAACCGGAACGCCGAGATAGCGGTTCAGCACCACCTGATCGATCCGGGCCGACAGGGTCTTCGACACCCGCCGCTTGCGCGTCACCGCCGCCGCCATCACCCCGGCGACAAAGGAAAAGCGTCCGTCGGCGATGACGATGTCGGCTTCGTCGCCGCACGCCGCCTCGATCGCGGCGCGATGGCGGATCAGTTCGCCGTCAAGCTTGCCACCGGCCAGGGTCTCGGCGAAGGCGTCACCCTCGATCAGCTTCAGCGCGGCCCAGGCGGGATCGACCTTGCGCGCCGCCGCCGCGTCGGCCAGCGAAGCCGACAGGTCGGTCACCGCCGCCGTCACCGCCGGGTTCGGCTCGGGCCGGGCGACGGGAACGTGCTTGCGGTCGAGCGCGCGGGCAATCGCCCCCTTCAGGTCGGCGATCCCCTTGTCACGGCTGGCAACCAGCGGAACCACCGGGCAATCCAGCGCCCGCGACAGCGCGGCCAGATCGAGCGTGAGTCCGTGACGTTCAGCGATATCCATCATGTTGACCGCGACCACCATCGGCACCCGCATTTCCAGCAATTGGGCGGTCAGGTAGAGATTGCGCTCGAGATTGCAGCCATCGACAATGTTGACGACCAGTTCCGGCTCGCCCGACAAGATATAGTCGCGGGCGACCCGTTCGTCCTCGGACCCCTGGGTCACCCCGCCGACCATGTAGACGCCGGGAAGATCGACCATGGTATAGGTGCCGCCGTCAAAGCGGTACGATCCCACCTTCTTTTCGACCGTAACGCCCGGCCAGTTGCCGACCTTTTGGGTCGAGCCGGTCAAGGCGTTGAACAAGGTGGTCTTGCCGCAATTGGGATTGCCGGCAATGGCGATCACATGCTCCATGATCATGCCCTCTCCAGCTTCAAGATGGCCGCCTCGCTCCGCCGCAAGGTCAGGGTGAAATCCCGCACCGAGATTTCGACGGGATCGCCCAGCGGGGCCACCCGAGTCACCCGGAACGACACGCCGGGGGTCAACCCCATCGCCAGCAGACGCTGGCGATAATCACGGTCCCCCTGCGAAAAGCCGGTAATTCGAGCGGAATCGCCCGGTTTCAGATCCTGGACGCTGATGTCCATAACTGCGAACTCCCATGGCGGCGCGGGGCGCCGAGAAATGCGAATGATATTGCGAGGCGCAATCAATCAGGCATTTTTAGTCCGCACTCCCCGCAGGGTCAAGCTGTTTGCAGGTGAGTTTTAGTCGCAGGAAGATGAGGGGTGTCTGTTCGAACGCCCATCGGGAATAAATAAAAAACGAAAATGATATGTGGAATTTAAACTAGAGGGCGCGGCCTATCGACGACGCCGAGCGGGGTGAGCGGGCTGAAAAACGGCTCTGTCAAAACTGACGGTTCGAACCTAAGTCCTTCCACAGGTCGCCCCCAGCCTTGGACGTGACGACACCACGAGCGATCCCCCCCCCGGACAACCCGCCGACGCCAAACCGATGGGATGCCCCCTGCCCGCAATTCCACAATATTGAAATGAATCCACCTAAGTAATTATCCCCATAATTTCGAATCGTTTCTAAATATATTTACCGGTAAAATACCAGCCGGATTGATAATTTTCATTGCGGCCGAGCCCGCATCGAAACTTAAACTCCTCGAAAATCACATCCGCATCTCTTCCCTCAAATGCCGGAGGCCTCTTCCATGACCGCCCCTCCCCCCGAGACGCAATGCGACTGTAACCGCCGCGATTTTCTTGTGACCACGACCACCGGATTGGGCGTGGCCGGACTGGCGGCAGCGACGATTCCTCTGGTCTCCAGCATGAACCCCGCCGCCGATACCCAGGCGGTTGGAACGGTCGAGGTCGATCTGTCCCAGGTCGCCGTCGGACAATCCGTGACGGTGACTTGGCGCGGCCGTCCGGTCTTCGTTCGCCACCGCACTCCGGAAGAAATTGCCCAAGCCGTCCAGGACGATGCGGTTTCCCTGCGCGACCAGCAAACCGACGCCGTCCGGGTTCAGCGGCCGGACTGGCTGATCGTCGTCGGCATCTGCACCCATCTCGGCTGCATTCCGCTCGGTCAAAAGCCGGGCGAACCGCGCGGCGAGTTCGGCGGCTGGTTCTGCCCCTGCCACGGCTCGCAATACGACACGTCGGGACGGGCCCGCAAGGGACCGGCACCGACCAATCTGGTCGTGCCGCCTTATGCCTTCCTGACCGACACCCAGGTCCGGATCGGCTGATCCGCCCCGCCTGCCTTTGACTCTTTTTCATCAGCATGGAGATTTAATCGAATGAGGTCCGCCCTTATTGCCATTCCCTCGGACCTTCCGGGGGGATTGGATGCCCCGGTCAGCGCCCATTTCGGCCAGTGTGCTCTTTATACGCTCGTTCAGGTCAAGAACGGCGAGATCGCCAGCGTGACGACGGTGAACGGTGTCGAACATTCCGAAGGCGGCTGCATGGTTCCGGTCCGCCTGCTCGCGGAACAGGGCGTGACTGCGATGATCGCCAGTGGCATGGGCATGCGGCCGCTGATGGGCTTTCAGTCGGCCAACATCACGGTCTATCGCCTGACCGGCGCGGACAGCGTCGGCGCGGCGGTGCAGGCGCTGCTGGGCGGCAGTGCCGAAGCGTTCTCCCCCGCCTCGGCCTGCGGCGGGCACTGAAGCACCAGAGGGTAACCCGGCGAGCGCGCACCACACCCGACAGCAAGATCGGGGCGCGCCCGCCGGTCAGGCCCGGGAGGTGGCGGCTCTGGCGTGCTTGAGGCGCCCCGATTGACAACCAGTTACCGCTTAGGTTACTAGTTGTCAATTCCCGCCCCCCCTCGGAGCCCTCGCCATGATCCGCACCCTTCATGCCGCCGCCGGAGCCATCGCCTTGCTGACCTTGGCGACGTTCTGGCTCTCCACCGCCATTTCGGAAACGCTTCTGAGTGCCGATGCGATCGCCACCGTCAAGACCGCGATCGTGTCCGGCCTGTTCGTCCTGATTCCGGCGATGGCCGCCGCCGGGGCCTCGGGGACGATGCTCGCCAAATCCCGCCCCGCAGGTCTGACCGCCGCAAAGAGCCGCCGGATGCGTCTGCTTGCCATCAACGGACTGGTCATCATGATCCCCGCCGCCCTTTTTCTCGCCCGCAAAGCCAATGCCGGGGAGTTGGACACCGCCTTTTTCGCGGTCCAGGGGCTTGAACTGGCGGTCGGGGCGGTTCAAATCGTCTTGCTCTCCCAGAATTTCCGCGACGGTCTTCGCTTGACCGGCCGGATTTCCCGATAGAATGGCGGGGATTCCTCCCGCGCTTTTGACCGGAGGACGCCGATGAAAGAGGACATCACGTGACAACCACCGCCCAGACCTTGACCGACCTGATGCTAAGCGTCTTCCGGGTCAATGGACGGCTTCTCGAAAAGGGCGATCGTCTGGTCGCGGGCCTCAGCCTGACCAGTGCCCGCTGGCAGGTTCTGGGGGCGATCGCGCTGGCCGAGCGTCCCGTCCCCGCGCCCCAGATCGCCGAGATCATGGGAATCACGCGGCAAGGTGCCCAGAAGCAACTGAACCTGCTGGTAGAGGAAGGGATCGTTGTCCGGGCACCGAACCCGTTCCACGAGCGGTCGCCCCTCTATTCGCTGACCGACGCCGGGATAAGAGCCTGGCGGGAGGCGGAACGCCTCTGCGCGCTGTGGACGGAAGACCTGTCCCCGTTCTTCTCCGCCGAGGAAGCCGAGACGGCGCTCAAGGTTCTGACCGAATTGCACCGGCGACTGAACCGCCCCCTGCCGACCGACCCGGTTGCGCCATAAGGGATGCGGACAACTTGTCCTTAAGGGCCGAGCAGTAGATGGTTAGGATACCACCCGTTTCCGTTCGCGAGGCCGCCCGTCATGACGTCCGTTTCCCGCCATCCCAGCCTGCCCGACCTGGACCCCGTCTCGGCGCGGGTTTTCGACGCCGCCGCCCGGCAGGTTCGGGTACCGGCCGGGACCGTGCTGTTCCGCGATGGCGCGACCTGCCAGAATTACGTTCTGGTGATCGAGGGGGCGATCCGGGTCCATAAAATCTCGGAAGGCGGGCGGGAAATCGTTCTCTACCGGGTCGAAAGCGGCCAGACCTGCGTCCTGACCACCAATTGCCTGATCACCGCGCGCGATTACGACGCCGAAGGCATCGCCGAAACCGACGTCGAGATGATCGTGCTGCCGGTCAGCGCCTTTCGCCAGTTGCTGGGACTGTCCGAATCCTTTCGCGATTTCGTCTTCTCCGCCTATGCCAGCCGCCTGTCCGACCTGCTGTTGCTGATCGAGGAAGTGGCGTTTGGCCGGATTGATGTCCGTCTGGCTGGCTGGCTGGCCGCCCGCGTTGGGCTGGGCGGGCCGATCCGCGCCACCCATCAGGAAATCGCGGTCGAGTTGGGAACCGCCCGCGAGGTTATCAGCCGTCAGTTGAAGGAATTCGAGCGGCGCGGCTGGGTCCGCCTGGGACGCGGACTGATCGAGCCCAGCGATCCGGTCGCGCTGCGACAGCTTTCTCAAGGTGTGTGACAAGGTCACTGAGCCCTCGCTTTGGTCGTGGTGATATCGGCTCAGCGATTTCGCCACTCTCGAAGGAGACCAAGCTTATGACCCCCAATGTCGGCGGCCTCGACCGCATCATTCGTATCTCTGTCGGTATCGCGCTGATTGTCGCCACCCTGACCGGTTTCATCGGCGTGTGGGGCTGGATCGGCGTCGCTCCCCTGCTGGGCGGTCTGGTCGGCTGGTGCCCGGCTTATACCCTGCTCGGCATCAGCACCTGCAAGTCGGCCTGATCCGCATTCGTTCGGATCAAGGCTCGTTCGCTCACCCCCCGGAGCGGACGGGCCGCCCCACCGACAAAAGGTGGTGACGACTTCGGTAAGTCTTTACCATTCCGATAAAACCCCGTCCGGATCGCGATCCGGGCGGGGTTTTATTTTGTCTCTACCCCCTCACATAACCCTATCGTCTGGATAGGGCAGCTTTGATGACATTTTTCTTGCCCATTCCTTCCCGTGACCGTATTGAGGTTATCGCTATATAGAAAAACTATATAGCGTCACGCGATGTGGCTGGATTGGGGCCGCCTTGGGGGCAGCGCTCCCCAGGACGCAAGACCAGCCAATGACGATGTGGGGGGAACCATCATGATGAGACCGATGACGGTCACTGTTATCGCCTGTACCGCCTTGGGGCCGATTTCGGCCTTGGCTGCCGAAGAATCCGGGGTCTTTACCCTGGGCGAGGTTCATGTCAGCGCACCTACGGAAAGTCAGTTACCCGGAACGTCTGTTCTGACTCTGGACGAGATGCGGTTGTTGAACCGCGAAACGCTCGACGACGCCCTGAACGCAATGTCGGGCACCTCGATCACCCATGGGGGATCGTCCCGCAACGAATCCAATTACTACATTCGCGGCATGGATCGCCTGCGGGTGCCGCTTTATATCGACGGCATCCGGGTCTATCTGCCCTATGACAACCGCCTCGACATGGCGCGGTTCACCACCTCGGACATCGCCGAAATCCAGGTGACCAAGGGCTATACCTCGGTGATCAACGGCCCCGGCGCGATGGGAGGCTCGGTCAATCTGGTCAGCCGTCGTCCGACCGCGCCGTTAAGCGGCGACGTCCGCACCGGAACCAGTTTCGACGCCAACGGAGCGTTCAACGGCTTCACCACCGACGCCTATGTCGGCACCCTGCAAAAGAACTGGTACATCCAGGGGTCGGGCCAGTGGGCGCAGAAAGACCATTTCGGCCTGTCCGACGATTTCAAGGCGACCGCCTCTGAAAACGGCGGCAATCGCAACGAATCGCAAAAGCAGGATTACAAGATCAACCTGAAAGTCGGCTATATTCCGAACGCCGACGACGAATACAGCATCAACTATATTGACCAGAACGGCCGCAAGAGCGCGCCGCCGAACACCGTCTCCAACAATCGTTATTGGCGCTGGCCGGAATGGGGCAAGAAAAGCCTGTACTGGCTGTCGAAGACCACCGCCGACGACGGGTCGTACATCAAGGTTCGCGCCTTCTACGACCAGATGAACAACACGGTCGATTTCTACGCCAACGAAACCTACACCAACGCGCATGCCCGACAGGGGGTGTGGAGCAATTACCGCGATACCGCCTGGGGCGGCAGCATCGAGGGCGGCCTCAACATGTTGGCTGGCCGCGACATGCTGCGCGCGGCCCTGCATGGACGGTCGGACTCCCACAAGGAGCGCTCGCGCGTCAGCGCCACTGTCCTGGAGCCCTGGCAGGAATCGAACGAAGACACCTATTCCGCCGCGTTGGAGAACACCTTCAAGGTAACAAGGGATTGGGATCTGATTACCGGGGTCAGCTATGACCTGCGGATCCTCAACAAGGCCGACGATTGGGGCATCGTCAGCAATGTCGGCCGGGCGATCCATTACGAACGCTCCGACGATCACGCCCTCAATCCGCAGATGGCGACGGTCTATCGCTACAGCGACAGCGGCAATGTCAGCGCCTCGATCGAGCGGCGGACCCGGTTCCCCACCTTGAGCGAGCGCTTCAGCAACAAGTTCGGCACCGCCTACAACAGTCCGAACCTGAAGTCGGAAAAGTCGATCAACACCCAGCTTGCGATCAAGGACAAGATCGGCGCCGACACCAAGGTCGGAGCGACCCTGTTCCACAGCTATATCGACGACGCGATCACCACCCGCTCGATCCGGGTCGGTGGCGACACCTTTACCCAGAACATCAACGCGGGCAGCGCCCGGCACAAAGGGTTCGAACTCGAAGCCTCGTCGCTGGTGCTTCCCTCGCTTGAACTCGGGGCCAATTACACCTTCATGCTGGCCGAGGTCACCAACAAGACCCTGCGCGAGACCGGCATCCCCCGGCACAAGAGCACGCTGTTTGCCGATTGGGAGGCTCTTCACGCGGTCCACGTCGTTCCATCGGTCGAACTGGCCTCGGAACGCTGGATGCAGAACAGTTCGACCGACGCTTACTATCGCGGCGGCGATATGGCCGTTGCCAACTTGAAGGTGGCGTGGAAGCCGATCGACGACCTGACCGTCGAAGCCGGCGCGAAAAACCTCTTCGACAACAATTACCAGACCAACGACGGGTTCCCGGAGGAAGGGCGGAATTATTTCGCCAATGTCCGCGTTACGTTCTGACGCGGGATCGGTTCCGGTTTCCGTTGGCGGGTCGCTCTGGCCACGGTCCGTCCTCGCCTCTCTCCTGGTGCATGGAGCGATGGCGATGGCGGCCCTGTCCTGGGCACCTTCACCTCCCGCCGCGGACCCGCCGGAGCCGTCTCCGCCGATCGTCGTAGAGCTGGATTTCGTGCCACCGAGCCCGGCTCCGGTGCCGTCCGCCCCCCCGCATCCGGACCCCAATCCGGCGGCGGGAGCGGATGGTCCTCCGCGTCCCGAACGGATCGACCGGCCCCGCCGTCCCGCGCTTGCGGCCCGGCCCGGCCCGGCCATCCCGACCGTGGCGACCGGACCGGCCCCGTCATCCGATGCCGTATCGGCAAACGACGGTGCCGCCGCGTCGGCATCCCTTGCCGCGTCCACTGCGATCGCGGCGGCCGACGAGGGATTCAGCGGCAACGGACACGGCCACGCCGCCGGACCCGGCACCGATTCGGGAACGGGCAGCGGCAGCGGCGATAGCGACGCCATGGAAGCCTATCTGTCCGATGTCCGCGCCCGGTTGCAACGCAGTCTGATTTACCCCCCCAAAGCCCGCCGGATCGGTCTGCGCGGCGAAGTCCGCATCCGAATGCGGATTCTTGCCGACGGCAGCATCGACCCCGATTCGATTCACGTCGTGGGTGAGGGAGGGAACCCCGTGCTGATCGCCGGGGCGCTCGAAACGGTGGAGCGGGTGGCATTGACGCCACCGCCCCGACCCCGACTCGAGATCGTCGCCCCCATCTATTTTCGCCTGGATTAGGAGAACACCATGAAGATCGCCCGTTTGTGTCTTGCCGCCTTGTGCGCGGTGGGACTGGCCGGCCCCGTCCGCGCCGAGACTCTGCGCGTCATCACCAGCTACCCCCCCGACATGATGGAGCTGTACGAAAAGGCGTTCGCCCAGGTCCGCCCCGACATCAAGATCGAGTTCCTGCCCGGCCACGGCGCCGAGGCGCTGGAGGCGTTGCGCGCCCCTGACCAGAGCGGGATCGACGTCTGGTGGGCTCCGGCCGCCAACGCCTTCCCCGCTTTGGCCCGCGAGGGCGGTCTGCGCCCGCTCGGATCGCTGGGCGACGGGATCGAAACCTCGGTGTGGGGGATGCGGATCGCCGACCCGGCGGGAACCTATCTGCCGTTCGAGATCGCGGGATACGGCTTTGCCGTGCGGCCCGATTATCTTGCCCGTCACCGCCTGCCCAAACCGACCGACTGGAGCGACCTCGTCAAGCCGGTCTATGCCGGTCATATCGTGATGCCGGTGCCGTCCTCGGTCGGCTATGCCCCGGCGATGATCGAAATCTTGTTGCAGAACCAGGGATGGGACAAGGGCTGGGCGGCCTGGACCGAAATCGCCGCCAATTCCAGCCTGATGGATGGCGGCGGCGGTGCTGCCCTGCTGAACGAGCTGTTCGACGGGAGCAAGGGCATCGCCCTGATCATGGATTTCTTCGTCCGCCCGGCCCGGATCGAAGGCAAGCCGGTCAGCTTCACCTATCCCTCGGTCTCTTTCGTCACCCCCGCCCATGTCGGCATCACCACCAAGGCACCGCACCCCGAGCAGGCGCGGGCGTTCGTTCAGTTCCTGCTGTCACCGGCCGGACAGATGCTGCTGATGGAACCGGCGGTCTCGCGCCTGCCGGTCCGGAAGTCGGTCTATGCCAAGGCGCCCGCCGGATATCCCCGCCCCTTCGACGCCGCCCCGCCCGCTCACGCGTTCGATCAGGCCAAGGCGTCGGCGCGCCAAGCCGTGCTGAAGGCTCTGTTCGACGATGCGATCACCAGCCGTCATGCCAAGCTGAAGGACTTGTTTGCCGCCATTCATGACGCGGAAAAGCAGGGCGACAGCGCCAAGGCCCAGAAAGCCCGCGCTCTGGCGACCCGGATTCCTCTCGACGAAACGGCCGCCGCCGATCCCGCCCTCAACGCGGCGATGAACAATCTCGACAGCGACGAGGCCAAGGCGATCCGCGCCAAATGGCGGGCCGAGGTCAACGACGCCACCGCCCGCGCCTTCGCCGTTTTAGCGAAGTAGCGTGGCATCTCGTCCCCCGGCAGTGCCGACCGCACCGCCGGGGGACAATCTCGTGAGTCAAACCGCTTGCGTTCCGATAGGGTTTCGATATATCGTTTAATCGTTATATCGAAACCCTATCGGAGACCTTTGATGCGTTTCTTATCCCAATCCCGTCCCACCGGGGGACGGCACCGTCACCAAGGCGGCCATCGCCGCGGCCGTCACCATTCCCTCTATCCCGGCTGCGATCAGCCGAGCAGCGGCCGGAGCGAAGCCGCTCCCGCCCCGCTCTCCGCCGCCGATCTCGCCACGGCGGAAACATTATATGTCTGCGTCGGCAAGCATTGCCCCGAGGGACGCGCCGTCTTCGACGCCCTGCGCCAAGAATCGGGCGATAGTGGAATCGCGGTCGAACCCTGCGGCTGCCTTGACCTGTGCGAGCAGGGACCGGTCGCGATCGCCCTGCCGGGCGGGGTGCGGCCGCCGCGCAAGGGCGAGACCGGCGCAGCGCCGCTGGCGACGTTTTTCACCGTGATTCCGGCTGATGCGCCACGGATTATCGCCGCGTTGCCGGGGCGGCAGAAGCAGGGGAACACACCATGATATTCGGATGGAAAAGCGGCCGTCGCGCCGCTCGCGACGAGGATTGGACCGGACAAGGCAACCACGGCGGCGGCGGAGACGGACTGCTCTCGCGTCTGCACCGCCATCATCGCGGCGGCGGCGGGGGCAGTCGGCTCGGACGGCTGTTCGCCCATGGCGACCTGCATCTGGTCGTGCTGCATCTGATCGCGGAAAAGCCGCGCCACGGCTACGAAATCATCAAAGCGATCGCGGCGATGGTCTGCGGCAGCTACAGCCCGAGTCCGGGAACGATCTATCCGGCGCTGACGATGCTGGAAGATCAGGGCTTCGTCACGGTCGAGGCGAGCGACGGCAATCGCAAGCTCTACCGCATCACCCCGGAGGGACAGGCCTACCTTGCCGCCAACCGGGGCACGGTCGCCCTTTTGCTGGACCGGATGGCGGCGGCCGGTGCCGCCCAGGCCGAGGCCGCTTCGCCGCCGGTCATTCGCGCGGTCGAGAATCTCAAGCTGGCCTTGCGCCTGCGCCTCGAACGCGGCCCGCTCAGCGACACGCAGATCGCGACGATCGCCGCCGCGCTCGACCGTGCCGCCGCCGAAATCGAGCGAAGCTGAGCAGTTGCACGACCCCCGGACGGGCACCCCCGAAGATTGCGGTTGCGCCGTCTGGGTGCCTGCCGTTACACCAGACTCCTTAACGATCAAAGGTCTGGAGAAACAGCATGACTCCCTCTGACCGGCCCGTCGCCGCGGCGGCCATCGACGCGGTGCGTCGCACCATCGTTCATTATGGCCTGTGGTTCGCCCACGCGGTCGAACAGTTCGGCATCGAGCGCGCCCTGGAGATGGAGCGCGAGGCGGGCGACAGGGCCAGCCGGATCATCATCGACCGTCTGTGCGAGACGATGGGCGTGGCGGTCGAGGACGGCTTGCCCGCCCCGTTGGCCCGGATGGAGCCCGACGCCGCCCAGGCGTTGCTGCGGGCGCTGGCGGTCAATTGGCTGGCGGTCGATGGGGTGTGGTTTCAGGCGGTCGAGCAGCGCGAGGGACTGGCCGCCGCCAAAACGGTCAACGATACGTGCTGGTCGGTGTTCTCGCCCCTGGAAGCGTCCCGGGTCAAGGCGCTGGCCGGACTAGAAGATGACGGCGGCTTGACCGCGCTCGCCGAGGCGCTGCGTCACCGCCTCTATGCCAGCATCAACGAACAGGAAATCCTGTTCGAGGATAGCGGTGCCCTGGTGATGCGGATGCGGAAATGCCGGGTGCAGACGGCGCGGCAGCGCAAGGGGCTGACCGATTATCCCTGTAAATCGGGCGGGATCGTCGAATACACCACCTTCGCCCACACCATCGACCGCCGCATCGCCTGTACCTGCATCGCCTGTCCGCCCGATCCCCATCCCGCCGAATGGGTCTGTTCGTGGCGCTTCACCCTGGCCGAGTGATACCGGCGGCTCAATGAATTGACCCGCCGTATTGCCCCTCTGCCTTAGCGCTCGCCTCCGCTCGCTTGGCCGCCGCCGCAATGGCGGCAAGATACCGGCCAACGGGGCAAATCGAGGGTTGGCCGGTATGAGGCAATCGCGTCGTGCGTCATGTATGACGACGCACGACGCTCTTCTTACGGCTCAGGCCATCTTCCGCGCCAGAAAGGCGACGATGATCTCGCCCAGCAGGTCGAACGACGCCGGGCGGTCGTGGGTGCTGTCGGCCAGGATGTGCACCTCGACCCGGGCCGGATCGCCCCGCGCGGCGATCGCCGCCGCCACCGCCGCCGGAACCAGTTCGTCTTCGGCGCCATGGCCGATCAACACCGGACAGCGGATGCGGCCGATCGTCGCCAGCGGCGCGATATCGTCGAATCGATGGCCGATCACCCGCTCGACGATCCGGTTGAGCAGCCAGCCGACCGGGCGGTAAGGAATGTGGGCGCGGTCGAAATAGACCTGCATCACCCGCTCGGGATGATCGAAGGCCGACAGGCTGACCACCGCCGCCAGATCGTCGCGGCGGGACGCGCACAGCAACGCGGCGGCGCCCCCGACGGAATGGCCGAGCACGACCAGCCGCGACGGCGGCGGACCGGGACGGGCCTTCAGCCAGTCCAGGGCGCTGTCCAGATCCTCGGCGAAACGCGGCATCGAGGAAAAGCTGTCGCCGTCGCTTGCCCCGTGCGAGCGGGCATCGACGAGAAGAACGGCATAACCGGCGCGGTTGAGGCTGGCCCCCAGCGGAAGCAGGGAATCCGCCCCGGCTCCCCAGCCATGGATCACCGCGACGGCGGCGGCACCGGGGGCGGCGGGAAGATACCAGCCGAACAGCGAGCGGGAGCGAACGGTCGGCACCCGCACCGCTTCGAACCGACAGCCAAAAGCGGCGGGATCGGTGGCAGAAACGATGCGGGGAACCCGGAAACTCCACAGCAACGCCAGATAGGCGATCCCCGCCAGCCCCGCCGCCGCCACGCCCGCCCCGAGGACGATGAGCCCGACGCTCACCGTCCCGATGTCCAGGAATTATGTAAATTCATACAACCTAATATAACGAGATCGCCCCCTCGGCACAAGCCAGCGGGCGCGAGCGCCAATCGAGATCGCCCGCCAGCGACACCACCCGGCCGATGACGATCAAGGTCGGGGGCTGGAAGCCAGCGGCGCGGACCAGATCGGGCAACGTCGCCACGGTCGCGACCAGCCGCCGCTGCCGGTCGGTGGTCCCCTGTTCGATCGCGGCGGCGGGGGTGTCGGGAGCCAGACCGGCCGCGATCAGATTGGCCGAAATCTCGGCCAGCGATTGCAGCCCCATATAAACCGCCAGCGTGGTGTCGGGATCGGCCAGCCGCGACCAATCCAGGTCAAGCCGTCCGCCATCGTGGCGATGGCCGGGAACGAAGCAGACCGCACTGGCCAGCCCACGATGGGTCAGCGGAATTCCGGCATAGGCCGACGCTCCGGCGGCGGCGCTGATGCCGGGAACCACCTCGAACCCAATCCCGGCCCGAGCCAGCACCAGCGCCTCTTCCGAGCCGCGTCCGAACACGAACGGGTCGCCGCCCTTGAGACGGACCACATCCCGACCCGACCGGGCCAGCCGCAGCAGCACCTGGTTGATTTCGGTCTGGCTAAGATGATGGCACCCGCTTTCCTTCCCGGCGAACACCCGTTCGGCATCGGGCGGCACCAGGGCCATGATGGCGTCGCTGACCAGACGGTCATGGACCACCAAGCGGGCGGTGGCGATCAGCCGCGCCGCCTTCACCGTCAGCAGATCGGGATCGCCGGGACCGGCACCGACCAGACTGACCCGCCCGAACCGGGGATGAATCGCACTCATGAGACCTCCTTAACCCGACGCTCACTGATTGGGCACCGGAACCATGCTTTTCGCGGTGGTCTTGGCGTTGTCCTGCCAGCAGCGGCCAAAGGCGATGGCGAGATACAGCATCCGCACCGTCTCGGGCTTGAACAGATATTTGATTACACCCCACAGGCTCTTCGGGGCGTCGGGAGCGTCGCAGCAGCGTTGGGCGTCGTACAGGGCGCGTTCGGTGTCGCGGGCCAGTTCGGCGATTTCCGGGGTCGCCATGTTGGTGACCATGCTCTCGGCGAACTCGGTCAGACGCTCGACCATGCTGTCGCTGGCGGCAGAGCGGGCGGCATGGGCAACGGCGGCGATTTCGAACAAGGTGTCGAGTCCGCCGCTATTGTGCAGCGTGGTCAGACCGTCGAGCAGGCGGTGAACCGCCGCCCGGGTGTCGGGATCGTTCAGACGGTCGAGCAGTTCGAGCCCGTTGGCCCCGGTCGTCACCAGCCGTTCGACCATTCCGTCGGTCAAGGCATCGGTGACGGCGGCGGCGGCTCCATCAAGGGGGGGACGCGTGGTGGCGTTCATCGCGTTCTCCTTTCCGCTCACAGCAGGCCGCAGGCCGATAACCAGTACATCCGGTTATAGGCGAGCTTGAACCAGTGGACCATCTGGGTCGGCGGGCTGGGCCGGGGCGGCGTGGTGTAGTTGAACCAGACATAGGTGCCGCTGTTCATCCCGGTCTCGATGAAGCAGAACACCTTGCCGTCATAATCGCGCGCCCACCGGTTCTCCTGGATCAACAGCGACAGGTTGTCGATGATCGTATCGGCCTGGAAATGGGCGGTGGACCCGGCCTTCGAGATCGGAATGTTGGTGGTGTCGCCAACGACAAACACGTTGGTCGAGCCGTCGCGCAGCAGCGTCTTGGGATTGGTCGGCACCCAGCCACCCTTGCCCAGCCCGGATTCCTCGATCACCTGGGCGCCGCGATGGGGCGGAATGGTGATCAGCAGGTCGTAAGGCAGGGTATCGCCCTCCTCCGACGAAATCGTCCGCGCCACCGGATCGACCGCGGCGGTATTGAAGAAGGTCTGCGAGCGGATGCCGCGCCGGTCGAATTCCGGCGTTACCCAGGTCGCCACCGGCTCCAGCGCATGGAGACGGCCGATCGGATAGGTGTAGGTGATCTCGAACTTACCCGCCAGGCCGCGATTGTTGAGATGCTCGTCGAGCATCAGCGTCATTTCCAACGGAGCCACCGGGCATTTGTGCGGAGCGTTGACATTGACGACGATCCGCCCGCCGTCAAAAGCGTCGATCGCGGCGCGGAGCTTGCGCGCGCCCTCGATATCGTAGAAGGAATGCGCCCCCTCCTTCAGCCCGGGGATGCTTTCCGGCACCAGCCGCGACCCGGTGGCGATCACCAGATAATCGTAATCAAGCACCTTGCCCGACTGGGTCTCGACCCGATTGGCCTCGACATCAATCCGCTTGGCCGGGTCGATGATGAAATTGACCCGGCGGTCCAGCACCGTTTTCTGCTCGCGGTACAATTCCTGTTCGCGGATGCGCCCGAACGGAATATAGAGCAATCCCGGCTGATACAGATGCCGGGGCGTGGTGCCCAGCACGGTGATGGCAACCTCGCCGCCCTTCAGTTCCGAACCGAGACGGCGGCACAGACCGTTGGCGATGATCGTTCCCGCCAGCCCACTGCCGAGAATGAGAATCTTGGCGCGCATTGTCGTCCTCCCATGTGTTGGCCGATACCCCTGGTCGCCCCCGTGTCCGGTTATCGTCCCGGACTTGAAAGAGGCAGGTGCGTCATACCGGCAAGTCAATGAATTGACTTGCCGTATTGTCCCTCGCCGGGCGCGCCCATCCGGGCGCTTGGCCGCCGCCGCAATGGCGGCCTGATACCGGCGAACAGGTCCCTTCAACAGTTCGCCGATATCACTTCATTTTGCGGACCACGATCGCCCAATGGTCGCCGCGATCCTCGCTCGATACCAAGTGATGCCCGACCTTGCGGGTCCAGGCTGGAATGTCGTCAGCCGAGCCCTTGTCGCTCGACAGCACCTCGACCTCGTCGCCGATCGAGGCTTCCTTCAAGGCGGCGATCAGCTCCATCATCGGGCCGGGGCAAAAGGTTTGACGGGCGTCGATGGAATGGCGTGCGGACATGGCGATAGGCCTCCTGTGACGATAAGGGGGGAACGGACCGCCACCGGCCGCGACAGACGGCGGCGGCGGATCAGGGCGGCAAAGCGACGGGGCCAGGGATCGGGCCCCACCGCGCGCAGATGGGTGAAGGCGGCCAGGACGTTGGCGTGAACCAACCCGTCATGGCGGCCGTCGATGCCGTGGCCGCGCACCACGTCATAGGCGAAGCGGGCTTCGGGGCCGATGTCCACCAGACCGGCATGATGGAATTCGTGGCCGACCAGCCTCCGCCCCGTCTGCGGCCAAGGCGCGTCGGCGGTCTCGCGCAGGATCACGTTGCCGTGCCCCTGGGGCCGCTCGAACATCACCGCCTCGGCGTCGAGGGCGCCGACCATCTCGCACCGTCGGCCGTTCCAGGCAATGGCGCGGGTCAGCAGCATCAGCCCGCCGCATTCGGCATGAACCGGCAGCCCCGCCGCCACCTTGGCGCGGATGTCGCCCAGCAGCGGGCGGTTGGCTGCCAGCGCCTCCATGTGCGCCTCGGGAAAGCCGCCGCCGAGAAACAAACCGTCGATATCGGGTGGCAACCGGGACTCGCGCAAACTGTCGAACGGCACCGGGGCAAGCCCCTCGGCCGCCAGCGCGTCCAGGTCTTCGGGATAATAAAAGGCAAAGGCGGCGTCGCGGGGATAGGCGACCCGGCCAAACGGCGCGGGGACGGGGGCCGCCGCTTTCGGCCGCCGACCGGGCGCGGCCCCGGCCTCGGCAGCGACGGCCAGCACCGCGTCGAGATCGACCTGGGCGGCGATGGCGGCTCCGATCGCTTCGATCCGCGCGTCGGCTCCGGCCAGTTCGTTGGCCGGGATCAGACCGAGATGGCGCTCGGCGATCGCCATCCGCTCCGATTGCATGATCGCCCCCAGCACCGGCACGCCGCAATGACGCCGGATCGCGGCGCGCAGCTTGGCCTCGTGGCGGGGGCCTGCGACCTTGTTGAGGATCACGCCTTCGATCCGGACCGCGCGGTCGAAACGGCGATAGCCCAGCAGCAAGGGCGCGATCCCCCCGGTGATTCCGGCGCAATCGATCACCAGCACCACCGGCGCCCGCAACACCCGGGCCAGGGCGGCGCTGCTGTCGCCCCCCTCGGGATCGGCTCCGTCATAGAGGCCCTTATTGCCTTCGATCAACGCCAGATCGCCGCCATCGCCGTGACGGCGGAAATGGCTGACAATTTCGGCACGGCCCATCGTGTGGAAATCGAGATTGCGGCAGACCCGACCCGCCGCCGCCGACAGCCACAACGGGTCGATATAATCCGGTCCTTTCTTGAACGGGCGCAGGTCGAGACCCCGGGCGCGCAGCGCCGCGCACAGCCCCAGCGTCACCATCGTCTTGCCCGAGGATTTATGGGCGGCGGAGATCAGCAGACGGGGGCTCATCGACTGGCCTCCGGCACCAGGCGCAACACCCGGCAGCCCAGCAGCACCAGCAGCAGCGCCAGCGCAACCCCGCCCAGGCCCAGCGCCGCCTCGGGCAGGCTGGGGAGATAAGACGCCGGGACGCCGTCGCCGAACTCCGAGCGCACCACCCGACCCGGCAGCAGATCGAGCGGGACCGCCTGCCCGCCGATCAGCAGCGCATAAAGCTGGACCAGCCCGCCCGCCACCGTCAGCGCCGCCCCCGCCAGCGGACGCGCCCGGCGCGACAGCAGCGGCAGCAGCGCCCCGGCCAGCAGGACCAGTCCGCCCCAGAACAGCAGCGGATAGAGTCCGCCGTCGCGCAGCAGGAACCGTTCCATCGCCAGATCGCGGGCGGCATAGAGATGGGTGACGTGCAGCAGCAACACGCAATAAATCTGGATGGCGACGAACGCTCCCAGCAGACGGCCCAGCCAGCGTTCGGTCTCCGGCGCGGGCTGCGCCGCCCCCAGCCAGGACAGCAGATGGGCTACCAGCAGAAACACCGCGCCGCCCTGAGCCAGCGACATCGCGATGAACAGCGGGGCCATCATCGCGCCGTGAAACGGCGGGCGGGCGATGAGAAGGCCGAAAATCAACCCGGTCCCACTGGTCAGCACCAACCGCCACAGAAACGCCGCCAGCCCGACCGGGGCAGCGAACCGGTTCAACCTCCGCTCGATCAGCAGGCCCAGATAGACCACGCCCAATCCCAGGAAGCCGACATAGAGACCGATATTCCAGGCGAAGATCGACGTCGGGTTCTGATGCACCATCGCCACCAGCAGCCGGTCGGGGCGGCCGAGATCGAGCACCAGCACCGACAGCCCGCCGACCAGCAGCGCCAGCGCCAGCAGCGCCGACAACGGGGCCAGACCCTTGCACTCGACCCGGCCGAACACCGAGGCGAGCGAGGCGACGTTCAGCGCTCCCGAGGCGGCGACGATCAGAAAGAGGGCGCAGACATGGGGCAGGCCCCACACGACATGATTGGTCATCCCGGTAATCGCGTGACCGGAAAGCTCGACCCGATGGGCGGCGGCCAGCCCGGCGGCGAGCAGCAGCGCCAGCAGGGCCACGACCCCACCGATCCGGCGGTTGGCGGCAAGGGCGGTGAAGATTGGGGTGGCGGCGGCCATGGCGTCTCTCCCTTCCCTATAAACCGGCATAGCGGATGCGGCCGCCCAGACCGAGATCGGCCCGCAGCGAGGAGGCGGCGCGGGCGGCCAACGCGCGGACAAGGGGACCGTCGGGATCGGTCAGATCGCCGAACAGCATCGCCCCGCCGCCGTCGCGTCCGCAGGCTTCGACGCAAGCCGGTTGGCGCCCGGCATCGAGGCGGTGGACGCACAGGGTGCAGGCTTCGACGGTGCCTTGGCCGCGTGGCATGTGCGGGCGTTGGTCGTCCTGCGGCGCGGCGACGAACGAGCGGGCTTTGACCGGACAGGCCATCTGGCAAAAGCGGCAGCCGATGCAGCGATGGCGATCGACCAGAACGATGCCGTCGGGGCGGACGAACGACGCGCCGGTCGGGCAGACATCGACGCAAGGCGGATTGTCGCAATGCTGGCACAGCACCGGCAGCGAGAGGGTGGACCCGGTGGTGGGATCGGTCGCCTCGACCTTGCGGACCCAGTGGGGATCGGCGGCCCCCAATCCCTGCGGCCCCCATCCCTGCTCGGCCTGACAGGCGGTGACGCAGGCGGTGCAATCGGCCGAACAACGGGTGACGTCGATCAGAATCGCAAAGCGGCGGGCGGGATCGGCCCCCGCGGCCGCCTGGGCCGGGATCAGCAACAGACCGGGGGCCAGCGTCGCCATTCCCGCGCCAGTCAGGGCGGCCACCAGGAAGGTCCGGCGCGGGGTCATGGCGTTGTCTCCGGCGGGGCGGGGATCGAGCGATGGCAGGCGAAGCAATCGACCGCGACCGCCGCGGCGCGATGGCATCCGGCGCAGAAATGGCGGGAATCCGAGGCTGGAACCGCCCTCCCCGCCTCGTCCTTCCGGGCATGGCAGTCGATGCAGGCGGCGAGTCCGTGGCCGGGCCGCTGCACACCGAGACGCACCGCCTGATCGCGGTCGTGGCGCAGCAGGTCCATATGCACCCGCCGCATCCGGTCGGGGGGCGCAAGACAGCCGGACTCGGCGGCCAGGGCCGGGGCGGCGACGGCCAGGACGAGCAGGCCCACAAGCGGTCGGACCGGGATCATCGTCGCTATTCCCCCAGCCCCATCTGGATGTAACCGGAGGGGCAGACGTCGTGACAGATGTGACAGCCGATACAGCGGCTGTAATCGGTGCGGACATAGCGGCCAGGGGCGCGCTCGGCCTTGGGCAGACGCTCGACCGCGTGCTGGGGGCAGTAGATCAGGCAATTGTCGCACTCAAGGCACAGACCGCAGCCGATGCAGCGTTTGGCCTCGTCGATCGCCTCGGCCTCGCTCAAGCCCCCCAGCCGTTCGTCGAAATTGCCCAGCACCGCCCCCGCTTCGATCTCGACATGCGGGCGGGCATGGCGGGCGACGGGCGCGAAATGGGCCAGAAACAGATCCTCGTGGGGGATCACCTCGTGGGGGGCGCGGTCCTCGTAATTGTGGATCGCCCCATCGGCGGAGGCGAGCCCGTCCTGGGCCAGCCGGGCGGGCAGATCGAACAGCACGCCCTCGACCTTGGGACGACGGAGCCGGGCCTCCTCGCCGCTGAGGAAGCGGTCGATACTGTCGGCGGCAAGGCGGCCATGGCCGATCGCACTGGTCAGCAGATGGGGCCGGACGATATCGCCGCCGACGAAATGCCCCCGCCGTCCCGGCACCGCCAAGCTACGGTCGGCGGCGATAAAGCCGGTGCCGCTGTCGAGTTCGGGCAGATCGGCCAGATCGCCCTTTTGGCCGATCGCGGCGACGACCAGATCGCATTCGATCTCGAATTCGGTTCCGACCAACGGGCGGGGCGCGGTGCCCTCCATCTCGCAGCGACACAGGCGGATCGCGCGGGCGCGGCCGTCGCCATCCGTCAGCACCTCAAGCGGCATCACCCCGCCGATGATCTCGACCCCTTCCCGGGTCGCATCGACGATCTCGCGCTCGGCCGCCATCATCTTTTCGACCGGAAACAGCGAGGTCAGCACGACATGGGCACCCTGGCGCAGCGCGCTGGCGGCGACATCGTGGGCGGTCTGGCCCAGCACCACGGTCTCGGGACGGTCCTTGTCGGCGAGATGGCTGACATGGCCGAGACGACGCGCCACCGAGGCGACGTCGATCGAGGTGTCGCCGCCGCCGATCACCACCACCCGCCCGGTCACCGTCTGCAACCGCCCTTGGTTATAGGCGCGCAAAAAGGCGATACCGCTGATGCAATTGGGGGCATCGGCTCCCGGCACCGGCAATCCCCGGCCGCTATGGGTGCCGATCGCCCAGAAGATCGCGTCGAACTCGCGCTCCAGATCGGCGAGGGCGACGTCGCGGCCGACCCGGACGCCCAGCCGCACCTCGATTCCCAGCGCCAGGATGCGGTCGATCTCGCCGTCCAGCACCGGGCGCGGGGTGCGATAGCCCGGAATGCCGAACCGCATCATGCCGCCCAAAGCCTGCTGGCTTTCCAGGATGGTGACGCAGTGACCCCGCCGCCGCAGGTGGTAGGATGCCGCCAGCCCGGCCGGGCCGCCGCCGACCACCACCACCCGCTTGCCGCTGTCAGCGGGCGGCGGATCGAACGCAAGGCCCTGGGCCAGCGCCCAATCGCCGATGAAATGCTCGACCGCATTGATGCCGACCGCGTCCTCGACCTCGTTGCGGTTACAGCCATCCTCGCACGGCGCGGGGCAGACCCGGCCCATCACCGCCGGGAACGGGTTGGCCTCGACCATCCGGCGAAAGGCCGCTTCCTGCCAGCCGGTGCCGTCGCGGGCGACGTCGCGGCCGCGCACCATCGCCAGCCAGCCGCGAATGTCGTGGCCGGACGGGCACGCTGCCTGACAGGGCGAGGTCTTGTGAACATAGGTCGGGCATTTGTGCGACCACCCGGCCTGAAAGATTTCCTCCTGCCAGGGGCGGTGGGCATCGTCTCCGTCGCGATAGCGCCGGAAGGTCGGCGCGGGGAGCGGTTGGGCAGCCGGAAAAGCGGTCATCGGTCTGTCTCCCTCAAAGGCTTGACGTGCCCAGCCGGATTGCCTGGCCGACCAGTTGGTGCAGAGAAACCATCATCTCGCGGTCGAACCCGTAGGCGGGCAGCACCTTGGTGAACTGGCTTTTGCAGATCGCGCACAGCGCGCAGAGGTGGGTGACGCCGTCCTGCTCGACCACCTGCTTCAACGCCTGCATCCGGGGGCGCGCCCCCTTGATCCGCAGCTCGATCAGATCGTCGGTCAGCAGCCCGCCGCCGCCGCCGCAACAGAAGGTGCGGTCATGGGTGGTGTCGGGATGCATTTCGACAAAGCGCGGCACCGCCGCCCGGACGATCTCGCGCGGCAGGGTGAACTGGCCGCCGGGCTCGTCGCCCATCCGCGAGGCCCGCGCGACATTGCAGGAATCGTGCAGCGTCACCACCATTCCGGCATTGGCGTCGGGATCGAGGCGGATGCCGCCGGTGCGGATCAGGTCGGCAGTGATCTCGGCGATGTGCTGGGGGCGGGGATAGCGCGGATCAAGGAAATCGAACGGCCCGGCCAGTTCTTCGAGGAAGGCATGAGCCACCCGCCAGGCATGGCCGCATTCGCCGAACACGATCCGCTTGACCCCGAGATCAAGCGCGGCGGCGCGGATGCGAAGCGCGATCTTGCGCATCTGCTCGACCGAGCCGATGAACAGACCGAAATTGGCCGCTTCCGACGCATACGAACTCAGCGTCCAACTGAGCCCGGCCTGATGGAACACCTTGGCATAGCCGATCAGCCCATCGACATGCGGTTCGGCGAAGAAATCGGCCGAGGGGGTGACCAGCAGCACCTCGGCCCCCCGGACGTCGAGGGGAAAGCGGACGTCGTGGCCGCTTTCGTCGCGGACGTCCTCTTCCAGCCCTTCCAGCGTGTCGGCCAAGGCGGGCGGCGGCAGGCCGAGATTGTTGCCGATCGCGTAGACCTTGCCGATGATCTCGTTACAATATTTCTGCCCCAACCCGATGCTGTTCATGATCTCGCGCGCCGCCATCGACAGTTCGGCGGTGTCGATCCCCATCGGACAGAACACCGAGCAGCGGCGGCATTGCGAGCATTGGTGAAAATAGCCGTACCAGGAATCGAGCCGGGCGCGGTCAAGCCGCCCCGCCCCGGCCAGCGGCCCGAGCAGCCGTCCGGCCGGAGTGAAATGACGGCAATAGACCGCCCGCAGCAGGTTCTGCCGCGCCACCGGCATGTTGTTGGCGTCGCCGGTGCCAAGAAAGAAATGGCATTTGTCGGCGCAGGCCCCGCAGCCGACGCAGGCATCGAGATAGACCCGCAGCGCCCGGTTGCCCGCCAGCAATTCGCCCAGCCGGGCCACGGCGCGGGTCTCCCAATCCTCGACCAGTTCACCGGGAAAGCCGAGCGCCTGATTATGAGCGGGCGCGGCGACGAACGGACGGCAGGCCGCCATCAGCCCGTCCTCGGGCGACGGAACCGGCTCCAGCCCGATTTCGGGCCACAAGGGCGGGGGGACGAAATCAGCCATGGCGGCGCTCTCCCAGGCGGGTCGAATCCGGGCTGGCCCGGCTGGGGCTGAAGACGAGGGCAAAGCCATGCAGCAGCTTCGACACCGGCAGCAGGGCGATCAGCGCCGCCGCCAGCACCATATGCGCGATCAAGGCCGGATCGCCCGGAAGGGGGACGAGGTCGAGTCGCCACAGTCCGGCCAGGAACGCCTTTAATCCGATGATGTCGGTGTGCCAGCGATAGGTCATCGCCAGCCCCGAGCCGCCGATCAGCAGCAACAGCAGCAACCAGCCATAATCGGTCGGACGGCTGATCTTGCGGACCCGCCGGATCAGGGTCCGGCGCAGCCCGAGCAGGACCAGACCGGCCATCATCAGGATGCCGCCAAGCTGTCCCGGTCCCTGGAGCGCGACCACCCAGGCGGGGGGGATCTCGATCACGTAGCGAAGGTGGCGAGCCAGCACCAGGGCCAGCCCGAGATGAAACAGCATCGCCGCCAGCCACAGCGGCTTATCGGCCCCCCACAGGCTGGGAAACAGCACGATCTCGCGCCCGACCCGCAGCGCCGCCCCGACCCGTCCGGTCGGGGCCGGGGTGGTGGCGAGCGGCAGCGGGGCCGGCGTGCGGGCGTACAGCACGATCCGCAGCGTCAGCCCGACGAGCAGAGCACTCGCCGCCACCACCAGGATCGCCGCCATCGCCAGTTCCGCCGCCATCGCGTCGCCCCTCCCCGCTCAGACGCAGCCGGTCGGCTTGGGCAGACCGGCGATCTTGCAGGCCTGCTTGGCGGGACCGTAGGGGAACAGGTCGTAGAGATATTTGTTGCTGGCCTTCTCGGCCCCCATCCGCTTGGTCAGGGCCTTGGTCAGCACCCGGATCGCCGGAGCGATCTGGTATTCGGCGTAATATTCCCGCAGGAAATTGACCACCTCCCAATGTTCCGGCGTCATTGCCAGACCTTCCTTGGTGGCGATCACGCCGCCCAGCGGCTCGCTCCATTGGGCGATGTCGGTCAGATAGCCTTCCTCGTCGTGCTCGATCACCTTGCCGTCGATTTCGTATGCCATAATTGAAACACCCTTATGTTCGTTTGGATCAAAGCCAGGACTGAACCGGACCGCGCTCGATCGCGAGATCGACGAAGCCGCCGTAATCGACCACCCACACCCCTTCGACCAGCCGGTCGGGATCAATCCCGCGGGCGGCGAGATCGGGACCGAGCACGAAGACGTCGAAGGCGCGGGCGGTCTGGCTCATCGCGTCGGCCAGGACCGTTCCGGCCTGGGCGGCATAGACCGAATCCTCGATCAGCAGGATCGCCGACCCCGGCAGCGCCCGCTTCAGACAGGCTTCCAGGGTGTTGCGCTCGAACGGCGATTTGTTGACGGTATGCAGCATTTCGGGCCTCTCCCTTCATACCGGCGGCTCAATGAATTGATCCGCCGTATAGTCCCTCGCCGGGCGGGCGCCTCCGCGCCCTTGGCCGCCGCCTCAACGGCGGCTGGACCAGCCCATTACTGACGGTCGCCGGTATCAGGCGCTCAACACCACGTCCATCCCGTCCATCAGCCGGGCCATCTCGGCCCGGTCGATCAGTTCGACCGGGATCACCAGATCGTCTTCGCCAAGCCCGCGTTCGGTCAGAGACTCGCGCTCGACATAGACTTTCTCGATCCCGTAGCCGTCGAGGGCCCGGTAGGTTTTGGAAAAATCCTTCATCTCCAGCGCGGCTGGGCTCTGGCCCTTGCGCAATTGCTGGACCCCGTCATCGAGGAAGACGACATGGACGTCTTGGTCGAACATCGCCGAGATCAGCACCATCTCCAGCACTTCGAGCGCATAGATTGTGCCGTGCGGCGCCTTGCGGTTGACCACCATGAATTTCTTGATCACCGGTTGATCGGTCATCGCTTGGGCTTCCCTCTAATCACCGAAAACAAGGGTACGGTCGGCGTCGATCCCGGCTTCGACCAACTGGCCCAGCCCGGTGATGCGAAAGCCCGGTGCCAGCACCTCGTCCTTGATGCCGCGCCGCAATCCAGCGGCGACGCAGACGGCTAGGTCGGTCCCGCTCTGTTCGGCCAGCGCCGACCAGCGGGCGACGATGTTGCGCTCGTCGGCCTGGGGCGACGACAGCCGGTTGCCGTTGTGGACGCCGTCGTAATAGAAGAACACCCGCAGGATCTGATGACCCTTGTCCAGCGCCGCCCGGGCGAAATGGTAGGCGGTATCCGAGGCCTGATGATTGAACGGTCCCTCGTTGACCAGGATCGCGAACTTCATCGCTGCTGCTCTCCCCGTTCGATTTAGAAATGCAGATGGGCCGAGCTGTTGAGGCTGCCGCGCGAGCCCCGCCAGTTATCGACGTGATATTTGGTGAACGGCAGCCCGGTCTCTTCGAAGAAGCGGGCCCAGCCGATCCGCTCGACCCACTCGCCCACCCGCTCCCACGGCTTGGCCCCGGATTTGTAGGCATCGAGGATGGTGAGGACGATTTCGGTCGCCTCGGGCCAGCGCGGCGGATTGTTGGGAATCCCGGCCGCGACCAGCTTGTGAAAGGTCGGCTTCGAGCGGGTCGAGGAATGCTTGCCGCCGACCCAGATCGCCAGCTTGCTATGGACCGGATCGTTGATCTGCATCGGCGGACAGGGCGGATAGCAGGCCCCGCAACAGACGCATTTCGCCTCGTCCACTTCCAGGCTGGGCTTGCCGTTGACCATCGCCGGACGGATCGCCGCGACCGGACAGCGCGCCACCACCGCCGGGCGCTCGCACACCCCGGCGACAAGGTCGTGATTGATCTTGGGCGGCTTGGTGTGCTGGATGTTGATGGCGATGTCGCCCTGGCCGCCGCAATTGATCTGGCAGCAGGAGGTGGTGATCTTCACCTTGTTGGGCATCTCTTCATGGGTGAATTCGTGGTGAACCGCGTCCATCAGCGCCTTGACCACCCCCGAAGCGTCGGTGCCGGGGATGTCGCAATGCAGCCAGCCCTGGGTGTGCGAGATCATCGACACCGAATTGCCGGTGCCGCCGACCGGAAAGCCCTCGGCCTCCAGCCGCGCGATCAGTGGATCGACCCGCTCGGCCGCCCCCACCATGAACTCGACGTTCGAGCGGGTGGTGAAGCGAAGATGGCCGTCGGCCAGATCGGTCGCGATCGCGCACAGGGCGCGGACGGTATAGACGTCAAGCTGACGCTGGGTTCCCGCCTTGACCGTCCACACCTCGTCGCCGCTGGCGGCGACATGGCGCAAAACGCCGGGACGGGGCCGCTCGTGCCAGCGCCAGGTGCCGTAATTCTTCCGCAGCAGCGGATGCATGAAGGGCATGGGGTCGGGAACGCCACTCTCGACGGGTCTGCGCGGTGGGGCCAAGGTTTCCTCCTCGGGACGGGATGCGATCGTGATCGGCGGGGGTAAGGGGCGGGACTATTCGGCGGCGCCGTGGCGAGCCTTCCACTTGGCGGCTTCCTCGTCCCACCCGTCGGTGCGGACATAGGAATTGGTGCGGGGGTGGCGGATCATGTTGGGATCGACCTCAAGCCCGATCCCTTCCAGGAAATTGACCAGCCCGATCCGCTCGATCATTTCGCCGGTACGTTCGTGCTCCAGCGCGTTGTCGATGAAGAAATCCATCACCCGCCGAGCCAGATCGAGCAGGGCCTCGTAATCCTCGTCGCTCTCCAGGCGGAGGAACGGTGCCACCACACTGCCCATCAGGTCGCCGATCTTCAGCGTCCGCTTGCCGCCGATCAGCACGGTGGCGCCCCGGACCCGACCGGGCGACAGCGCCTTGGTCAGGACGTTGATGCAGTGCATGCAGCGGACGCAATCGTGGTTGGCGATGTCCAGACTGTCGTCGTCGTTCAGCGACAGCGCGTGCGACGGGCACAGGGTAATCACCTGATCGATCAGCCATTTGCGGCCGCGTCGGGCGACGATGCGGCGGATTTCGTCCTGGTCGGCCTGGATTTCGTCGCGCCAAGTGCCGATCACCGCGAAGTCGGAACGCTGGATCGCGTTGGCGCAATCGTTGGCGCAGCCCGACACCTTGAACTTGAACTTGTAGGGCAGCGAGGGGCGGTGCATCTCGTCGAGGAAGGCGTTGACCAGCATCCGCATCGCCCGCGCCTCGTCGAAGCAGGAATGCTCGCAACGGGCGGCGCCGACGCAGGAGATCGAGGTCCGCACCCCCGCCCCCGCCCCGCCCAGGTCAAAGCCAAGCTCGTTCATTTCGTCGAAGCAGGGCTGGACGTTCTCGGAGCGGATGCCCTGGAACATGATGTCGCCCGACTGGCCGTGCAGCGCGATCAGGCCCGAGCCGTATTTTTCCCAAATGTCGCAAAGCTGGCTCAGGATTTCGGCGGTATAATGCATCCCGGCCGGCGGCATGATCCGAAGCGTGTGGAACTCGGCCGAGGCGGGGAACTCGTCCTTCAGTTCGGAAAAGCGCGGAATCACCCCGGCACCGTACCCCACCACCCCGATAGTGCCGCCCTTCCAATAGCCCTTGCGGGTCTGGTACGAGCGTTCGAGCTGCCCCAGCAGATCCTTCATCATCGGGGCATAGGACTTGTCCTCCGACTGGGCCAGTCGTTTCAGGCCGCTGACAAAGCTGGGCCACGGCCCGCTTTCCAGCTGATCCAGCATCGGAGTCTTGGGCATCTCCATCGACATCGACTCGTCTCCTCGCCTCTTCCATCGACGTTCAGGGGGATTTTTGGCAAGAAACGTCCGTTCGGGTTGCCGCGATCAAGCAGACAACTCCGCTCATCGCCGAATTTGAATCGGCAATGCTCAAATCAACAGACAGTTCCGACGAAGTCGGAGTTTCCTACACAACCGCCCTGCACTGACCCCGGTTAATCCGGTGGCTCTTTATGCTCGATCTATGCCGAACATATTCAGGCTATAACATGCGCTTGAACATCGCAATACGATAATTTACAATATTCTAATATTATGATTTTCAGCCCGATGCGGCACTCCTTTGAGGGATTAAAAAACAAATGAGCAATGACGAGACCGGCGAGGCGACAGCAACCGAGGTTGGACGCCTCCTCGCTCCCTGGGGAAAAGAGGTGGTGGTGCAGTCGTTGATCTATGACAGCGGGATGCATCTGGCCCGGTTGCGCATCCGCGAAGGACACCGCTTCACCCTGCTCGATCTCGATTCGGCAACCGCCGCCGCTTTGTCCGAGACGCTGCGAACCGCCTTTGCCCAGCCGGGGGCGGAGGCGCATCATGACTGAGCCAAGCGGCATCGCCGAACGGGGCGGCGCGGCGATCGCGACGCTGCGGACCCAATTTCCCGGCTTGCTCGCCGCCGCGACGGTGGGACTGGCCGCGAGCTTCCTGTCGGATCATTACGGCGGCCCGACGATGCTGTACGCCCTGCTGCTGGGGATGGCGTTTCACTTCCTGTCGCAGGAAGGACGCTGCGTCGAGGGCATCGCCACCGCGTCCCGCACCGTACTGCGGATCGGGGTGGCGCTGCTGGGGATGCGGATCACCCTCGGCCAGATCGCCGAATTGGGACTCGAGACTCCGCTGCTGATGGTGGTCACCGTCGCCTTCACCACCCTGGTCGGAGTCGGGGCGGCGCGGCTGATGGGATTGGGGCGCGCCTTCGGCGTGCTGACCGGAGGCGCGGTCGCGGTCTGCGGCGCGTCGGCGGCATTGGCGATCGCGGCGGTGTTGCCGCGCACCGAGCAGTCCGAGCGCGACACCATCTTCACCGTAATCGGGGTCACCACGCTCAGCACCGTCGCAATGATCCTCTATCCGATGATCGTCAGCGGGTTCGGGCTGGGGCCGAACAGCGCCGGTATCTTCCTCGGCGGCACCATCCACGACGTCGCCCAGGTGGTCGGTGCGGGCTATAGCCTATCGACCCAGACCGGCGATACCGCCACCTTCGTCAAGCTGCTGCGGGTGGCGATGCTGTTGCCGATCGTGATGGTGGTCTCGCTGGCGTTCGGCGTCCGCAGCGAGCAGGGCAAGAAGCCGCCGCTGTTGCCGTTGTTCTTGGTCGCCTTCGCCGTGCTGGTCGGAATCAACAGCACCGGATGGGTCCCGGCGCTGGTGACCACCGGCTTGAACGATCTGTCGCGCTGGTGTCTGGTCACCGCGATCGCCGCGCTGGGGATGAAGACCTCGCTGAAGGCGATGACCCAGTTGGGGCCAAAGCCGGTGATCCTGCTGCTGGTCGAAACGGTGCTGATGGCGGCGCTGGTGCTGGCGGTGCTGCTGGTGCAAGGCGGAACGGCGTAACGCCCGACCGCCGCCCCCCGCTCAGGCGGGGGGTTTGCGCAGCAGGTTGACCCGCATCGGCTGCTCGAACCGGAAAGTTCCGTCCGGGCCGGGCGTGGCATTGGCCGCGAACAACGCCCGCATCTCGGCATCCAGCACGTCGAAGCGGGCTTCGCGGTCGGCATTGGCCGAAATCACCCGGGCGCGGAACGAGGCGAACGAATCCATCGCCACCTCGTGGCAATAGCGGATTTCCCCGGCCAGGGCGAGGCCGCAGGCATCGCAGCGCTCGATCGTGGCCAGCGCCTGGGCGCGGACGGCGGTTTCGTCGTCGATCGGCCGCACCGTCTCGAAGAACAATCCCTCGGGCAGCGGTTCGGAGAGGTACACCAGCCCGCCCGGCCGCAGCACGCGGGCCGCCTCTGCCAGCGCCACCGCCATCTGGTCGGGCGGAATGTGGTGGAGGCTGTTGAAGAAGATCACCAGATCGGCGCTGTCCGCCGCGACGGGAAGATCCTGGCCGACCCCGCTGACGATCCGCTCGTCGCCGACACGCGGATACGCCCATGCCGCCACCAATTGCCGCGGGCTGCATTCGACCCCGATCACATGCGCGCCGTGGCGGGTGAGCAACCGGACGATGTGGCCCTCGCCGCAGCCGACATCGACCACCTGCTTGCCATCGACCGCGACGGTTTCCAGCAACACGTCGCCGTTACGTCGTTTTTCCATAAGAGATCGTCCCTGTTGATAGCCCGGCGACAGTCCGCAAACCCTCTTTAAGTCTCCCGTGAAAAAGTCCCTTGCTGTCGCTCGGTGTACTTTTTCCCGTTGGATTAAAAGGAGAAAAATGGGCTAGGGGCGGCCCAGCGCCCATTTTTCGTGTTGTCTGTTTCACCAGCCTCCGAAGCCGTGGGCGTCGCCCATCGGCCTCGGAGGGAACCAAATCCATCCCCGCGCGGAAAGCTTGATTGAGCACGGGGATTCTTTTTGAACCGGGGAAAAGTACACTGAGGCCAAAGGCCGAAGGACTTTTTCACGACCGACTCTTTATGACAGTTCGGCCCCACCGGGACATCGACGGGGAGAGCCGATCAGCCAAGCACACCTTGCCATTGGATAGATGCGCCGACAATGACCGAAGACCAGAGGTCAATGCAGGAGATGAGACTCCTTATATAAAATTATTTATCAAGCATTAATTAAAAAATTAAACGTCGTTATGATGAATAATTTAACTTTAAAATTATTCTATTATACTGAAAAAACCAAGAGACTGCGCACCACAACCAACCCAATAAGAGGAAAAGTCCGTCATATTAACTACAGAGAGCCTCCACAACAGCCGACAAACCGGTAATGAAGCTAGACCTGTTCCTCTTCCTCGCAGACAGCTACAATCGAATTCGGTTTCCGTCGGTCGTGGGAGGCACCTCCCTGAACCGACCGGATGTCTTGCCGCTTGATCGGGTGTCCATTCTTTCGGGGGGTCTAGGGTCATCATGAAGATTTTCATGTTTCCCGGCCAGGGCGCCCAACGGATCGGCATGGGCGCCGGATTGTTCGAGGCCTTCCCCGATCTGGTCGCCCAGGCCGACAGAACCCTGGGTTATTCGATCGCCGATCTGTGCCTCGCCGGGCCGATCGAGCGGCTGACCCGGACCAACCACACCCAACCGGCGCTATATGTCGTGTCGGCGCTCAAATTCCTTCAGATGGAGACACGGCCCGACATCGTGCTGGGCCACAGTGTCGGCGAATACGCCGCTTTGTTCGCCGCCGGAGCGGTCGATTTCGTCGCGGGCCTCAAGCTGGTGCAGCGACGCGGCGAGTTGATGGACCGCGCCACCGGCGGCGGCATGGCCGCGATCATCGGCCTCGACGCCGACCAGATCGCGGCGGTGATCCGCGACAACAGCCTGTCCGACGTGTTCGTCGCCAATTACAACACCCCACGCCAGATCGTGGTGTCGGGAGCCAAGGACGCCATCGTCGCCGCCGAACCGCTGTTCCGCTCGGCCGGGGCCAGCCATTACGTCGTGTTGCAGGTCGGCGGGGCCTTCCACACCCCGTTCATGGAACAGGCGCGGCGCGACTTCGCCGCCTTCGTCGCCGATATCGCCTTCGCCACGCCGACTCTTCCCATCATCTCCAATGTCACCGCCCGTCCCCACGATCCGGCCCGGCTGCGCGAGCGGATGGTCGAGCAGATCACCGCCCCGGTGCGCTGGTGCGACTCGATCCGCTGGCTGCTGGCCAAGGGCGCCCGCTTCGAGGATTTCACCGAAATCGGTCCGGACGGGCCGCCGGTGGTCAAACCGATGGTCAAGCGCACCGAGACCGAGGCCGGGCCGCTCGACCCCGCCATCCTGGCCGCCGAAGAGGCGCAAGCGGCCGCTGCTGCTCCGCCACCCGTGCCGGTGCCCGCCTCTGCGCCCCCGGCCGCTGTTCCGGGGCGGTTCCGCATCGGCTCGGCCGCGTTCTGCCAATCGTTCGGACTGCGCCACGCCTATGTCGCCGGGGCGATGTATCAGGGCATTTCGTCGGTCGAGATGGTGGTCCGGCTGGCCCGGGCCGGGATGCTGGGCTTTTTCGGCGCGGGCGGCCTGTCGATCGCGGCGGTCGGCCAGGCCATCGCCGCGATCCAGGCCGAGCTTCCCGACCGCGCGCCGTTCGGGGTCAATTACATCGCCCACGTCAACCATCCCGCCCTTGAGGAGCAATTGACCGACCTGCTGGTGCAAACCGGGGTGCGGATGGTCGAGGCGTCGGCCTTCATGGACGTGACCCCGGCGCTGGCCCGCTATCGCGCCGTCGGGCTGGTCGAGGAAAACGGCCGCATCCGCGCCACCAACCGGATCGTCGCCAAGCTGTCGCGCCCCGAAATCGCCGAGCTGTTCCTGTCGCCCGCGCCGGAGCGGGTGGTAGCCAGATTGCGCGACAGCGGCGCGATCACCGCCCAACAGGCCGAATGGCTGGGCCGGGTGCCGATGGCCGACGCGATCACCGTCGAATCCGATTCCGGCGGTCACACCGATCAGGGCATGCCGTTCACCCTGATCCCGGCGATCCTGCGGGTCCGGGACGCCGTCGCCGCCCGTTTCCCCGATTTCGAGCCGATCTTCGTCGGTGCCGGGGGCGGGATCGGCACGCCGGAAGCGGCGGCGGCGGTGCTGATGCTGGGCGCGGACTATCTCGTCACCGGCTCGATCAACCAATGCACGATCGAGGCGGGCACCAGCCCGGTGGTCAAGGATCTGCTGGAAGGCGCCGCCGTCCAGGACATGGCCTATGCCCCCTCGGGCGAGATGTTCGAACTGGGCTCGAAGGTCCAGGTGCTGAAGAAGGGGCTGTTCTTTCCGGCGCGGGCGGACAAGCTGGTGGCGCTGTACCGCCAGTACGAGTCGCTCGATGCGATCGACCCGGCCAGCCGCCGCCAGCTTGAGGACCGCACCTTCCAGCGCCCGCTGGCGGCGGTGTGGGATCAGGTCAAGGCCCGGCTGTCGCCCGAAGAGATCGAGCGGGCCGAACGGATGCCCAAGCACAAAATGGCGCTGGTGTTCCGCCGCTATTTCAAGGATTGCAGCCGCTGGGCACTCGACGGCGACACCAGCCACAAAGTCGATTTCCAGATTCATTGCGGCCCGGCGCTGGGGGCCTTCAACCAGTGGGTGGCCGACACCCCGTTGGCCTCGTGGCGCAACCGCCATGTCGATGAGATCGGGCTGAAGCTGCTGGCCGAAACCGCCCGGGTGCTGGAGACGAGCTTTGCCCGGCTGGAGGGTCAGGCGCGATGAAAAAAACGCCTGCCCCGCCCCCCTCTCCCGCCCCCATCGCGATCATCGGACTCGGGCTGCGCTTGCCCGGAGCCGACAGCCTTGACGGCTTCTGGACCCATCTGGCGGCGGGACGCTCGCTGATCGGCGAGGTGCCGCGCCGCCGCTGGGACAAGGACGAATGGCGCGGCAATCCGACGCGCGAGAACAAGACCAACGCGATCTGGGGCGGCTTCGTCGAAGACGCCGATTGCTTCGACGCCGAGTTTTTCGCGATCTCGCCGCGCGAGGCGGCGTGGATGGACCCGCAGCAGCGCTTCGCCCTGGAGATGGCGTGGCACGCGATCGAGGATGCCGGATACCCCGCTCACGCCCTGGCCGGAAGCCGCACCGGCGTGTTCGTCGGCGTCTGCCACTGGGATTACGCCGAACTGCTGGAAAAGCATCTGGCCCAGGTCGATGCCTATACCCCGACCGGGATCGCCTTTTCGATCATCGCCAACCGGGTGTCGCATGTCTTCGACCTCCATGGCCCCAGCGTCACCAACGACACCGCCTGCGCCGCCTCGGCCACCGCGCTCCATGATGCCGTCCGCGCGCTCAGAAGCGGCGAATGCACGATGGCGCTGGCGGGCGGGGTCAATCTGATCTGGTCGCCCAATCATTTCGTTGCCTTTGCCAAGGCCGGGATGCTGTCGAAGACCGGCCGCGCCCGTGCCTTCGAGGCCGACGCCGATGGTTATGTCCGGGGCGAAGGCGGGGCGATGCTGCTGTTGAAACCGTTGGACCGCGCCCTGGCCGACGGCGATCCGATTCACGCGGTGATCCGCAATGTCGGCCTCAATCACGGGGGGCGGACCAATTCGCTGACGGTGACCAACCCCACCGCCCAGGCGGACTTGATCGTCGAGGTGCATCAGGGTGCCGGAATCGATCCGGCCAGCGTGTCCTATATCGAGGCGCACGGCCCCGGCACCCCGTTGGGCGATCCGATCGAGATCGCCGGGCTGAAACAGGCGTTCGCCCGCCTGCACGCCCAATCCGGCAGCCCGATCCGGGAAAGATCCTGCGGGATCGGCTCGGTCAAGACCAATATCGGCCATCTGGAAGGCGCGGCCGGAATCGCCGGACTGGTCAAGGTGATCGCCGCCCTGCGCCACGGTCAGATCCCGGCCAATGTCGGCTTCGAGACGCTGAACCCGCTGATCGACCTGTCCGGCACCCCGTTCCGCATCCAGGCCGAGGCGACGCCATGGCCGTCCGATCCGGCCAGCCCACGGCGGGCGACGGTCAGTTCGTTCGGCTTTGGCGGCTCCAACGCCCATCTGGTGGTCGAGGAAGCGCCCGCCCCGCCTCCCGACGAAGCGGCCACGGGGCCGCTGGTGCTGCCGCTGTCGGCGAAAGACGAGTCGCGGCTGGCGGCGCAGATCGAGGCGTTGCGCGCCTTCGTCGCCGCCCGGCCGCCTGGGCTGAGGCTCGACCGGCTGGCCTATACCCTGCAAACCGGCCGCGAGGCGTTCGAGGCGCGCTGGGTGCTGGTCGCCTCGGATTGGGACGAGGTCCAACGTGCCCTGGCCGCCCCCGTCCCGCCGCCGCCGCCCGCCCCGGACAGCCCGGCGGCGCGCTGGCTGGCGGGCGACACAATTGATTGGGCGGCGTTGTGGCCGACCCCGCCCCGCCGCCTGCATGGCCCGCTGACCCAATTCCATCGCCTGCGCCATTGGATGGACGAGGCGATTGCCGCCAAGGACGACAGCGGCGTGCCCCACCCCCTGCTCCATCGCAACCTGTCGGGCTTTGGCGGGGTTCACTTCCGCACCCGTCTCAAGGGGCCGGATTATGTCTGGGCCGACCACCATGTCGGCGGGGTTCAGGTGCTGCCCGGGATGGTCGCGCTGGAGATGGCGCGGGCGGCGGCGATCCTGTCGCAAGCGGTCGCGGCACCGCTGGTGCTCGAAGACGTGGTGTGGGCGCGACCGGTCCGCGCTGGCGACGGCCCGACCGAGCTTGATGTGCGCCTCACCGCCGGAGCGGACGGTGTCGCCTTTGCGATCGCCGAGACCGGCAGCGACGGCCCCGCCCATTGCCAGGGCGTGGTGCGGCGGCTGGAGGGTACGCCCGGACAGATCGACCCGACCCCACCGGGCGACGAGGTGACGGTCGATCAATGCTATGCCCGCCTGCGCGCCAGCGGGATCGAGCACGGCCCGACCTTCCAGGCCCTGGCCAAGGTCCATGGCGGCAACGGATCGGTGCTGGCGGTGCTTCGTCTGCCACGCAGGCTCCACCCGACGCTTTCGGCGCTGCCGCTGCATCCGGTGCTGCTCGACGCCGCGATCCAGGCCTGGGTCGCGCTGGGCGGCGAGTCGATGGACGGGAGCGCGGTGCCGTTCGCCTGCCGCCGCGTCGAGGTGTATGGCCCGTGCGAGCCGGTAATGACGGCCCGGCTGCGCCTGATCGCCAGCGCGCCGGGCTTGCGGCGGCTCGATATCGAACTGGCCGACAAAAGCGGGGCGGTGCGGGTGGTGCTGCGCGATCTGGCGCTGCGACTGATGACGAATGCCATCGGGGCGGAGCCCGACCCGGCCGGGGCCGACCGCCCGCTGTTGGCGAGCGGGGAGTGGCTGGCCGCGCCGCTGCCGCTTGCCCCGCCCCGGCGCGAGACGCTGGTGGTGCTGGCCGGGATCGAGGCTACTCTTGACGGTGCGGTCTGCCGCCTGCCGCCCGCCGGGGACGATCTTGCCGCCACCGCCGCCCTCTGGTTCGCGATCCTCCACGACCGCCTCGTCGAAACGCTGCGGGCCAGCCCGCTCCGTCAGGTGCTGGTTCTGGCCGCCGACAGCCTGTCCCCGGCGCTGGTTCAGCCGCTCGCCGCGCTGCTGAAGACCGCCCGCGCCGAACAGCCAAGGCTCGACGCTGCCTTGGTACTGGTCGCCGACCCGGCCCGCGCCGCCGCGATCGTCGCGCTTGAACGCGGCCGCACCGATGGCTGGCCGGAAATCCGCTATGGAGCGGAAGGAGAGCGGCTGGTCTGGCGGCCGGTCGAGATCGCACCGCCGCCGGTTACGCCGCCGCCGTTGCTGCGCGGCGATGCCACCTACTGGATCACCGGCGGGCTGGGCGGGCTGGGGCAGATCTTCGCCCGCTGGCTGGTCGAGCGCGGAGCCGGGCGCGTCGTGTTGAGCGGTCGCGCTCCCGTCGCCGCCGATGATCCCCGCCTGACCGCGCTGGGCGACCGGGTCGTCTACCGTCAATGCGACGTCACCGACCAGGCGGCGGTCGCGGCGCTGGTCGCCAGCCTTGGCGCCTTACGCGGCATCATCCATGCCGCCGGTTTGCTCGACGACGGCTATATCCTGACCCGCGACGCCGCCCGCGAAGCGGCGGTGCTGGCCCCCAAGCTGGCCGGAACCGTCGCGATCGACCGCGCCACCGCCCGGGTTCCGCTCGACTTCCTGCTGTTATGCTCGTCGGTCGCCTCGGTATTCGGCAATCCCGGTCAGGGCGGCTATGGCGCCGCCAACGCCTTCCTCGACGGATTCGCCCAACACCGCGCCGCCCAGGTCGCCAGCGGCGAGCGCCAGGGCCACACCGTCGCGATCGCCTGGCCGCTGTGGCAGGACGGCGGGATGACGGTCGATGCCGCCAGTCTGGCCGCGCTGCACCGCCGCTTCGGCACCGATCCGATGCCGCGCGCCGCCGGTCTGGCCGCGCTCGATTTCGCCCTTTCGGCCAAGGCTCCGGCCGGGCTGACCGTTCTTTATGGCGAGCCGCTCCGGCTGCGCCGCACCCTGGCCGAGTTCGGCGATTCCGCCGAACCGCCGCCGGACGAGCGCACCCCATCGGGCGACACACCATCGCTGGCCCAAGTGCAGGAGTTCGTCGGCGACATCCTGGCCGACGTGCTGCGGCTCGACGGCGGACAGATTCGCCCCAACCGCAAGCTCGACGAATACGGCCTCGATTCGATCGCGATCGTCGAGGCGACCAACCGGCTGGAAGAGGCGTTGGGGCCGCTGTCGAAAACGCTGTTCTTCGAATATGTCGATCTGGCCGGAATTGCCGCCTATCTGGCCGCCGAGCATGGCGCCGCCCTGGCCCGGGCGCTGGGCCCGGCCCCGTCTCCGGCTCCGGCTCCGCCCCCCGCGCAACCGGCCCGGGCCGCGCCTGACCCGGACATCCTCCGCGCCGCCGCTCCCTCGCCCGATCCCGATCCGGCCGCGCCCGGTCGCGGCAGCCACGACATCGCGATCGTCGGACTGTCGCTTCATGTCGCCAAGGCGTCGGACCAGGACGCGTTCTGGCACATGCTGGCCAACGGCCTGCACGGGTTCGAGCCCTATCCCGCCGACCGCTGGGACCATGCCGCGTTGCTCCATCCCGAGCGCGACGTGCTGGGCAAGACGGTGGTCAAGACCGGCTGCTTCCTGGACGACATCGCCGCCTTCGACCCGCGCTATTTCCGCATCTCGCAATACGAGGCGGAACTGATGTCGCCCGAGGTCCGCTTGTTCCTGCAATCCTCGGTCGAGGCGTTCGAGGATGCCGGATATTCGCGCGAAACGCTGCAAAGCCGCTATGGCGGCAACGTCGCGGTCATCATGGGGTCGATGACCAACGAATACGACCTGTTCGGCTTCCAGAACATGCTGATGCGCGGCAGTCTGGCCAGCGGCAGCTATACCGGCACCGTCCCGAACATGGTGTCGTATTATTACGGCTTCACCGGCCCGTCTTATTTCCTCGACACGATGTGCTCGACCGCCTCGACCTGCGTCCACGAGGCGGTGCACATGCTGCGGGCCGGACGCTGCCCGATCGCGCTGGCGGGCAGCGTCAGCCTGCTGGTCCATCCGCAAAAGCTGATCGCGACCAGCCAGGAGCATTTCACCAGCAAGACCGCCGAGGTGATTCGCGGCTACGGCCTGGGGGCCGACGGCACCATCCTGGGCGAAGGCGTCGGCGCGCTGGTGTTGAAGCGGCTGGAGGATGCCGAACGCGACGGCGACCATATCTATGGAGTCATTCGCGGCACGGCGGTCAACAATGCCGGGATCCGCAACGGCTTTACCGTGCCCAACCCGCACCAGCAGGCCGCCGCGATCGAACAGGCGTTAGACGATGCCGCGCTGTCGCCCGCGACGATCACCTATGTCGAAGGCCACGGCTCGGGCACCGCCTTGGGCGACCCGATCGAGGTGCGGGCGCTGACCCAGGTGTGGCGCAAGCAGACCGACGCGGTCCAGACCTGCCCGATCGGCACGGTCAAGAGCAACATCGCCCACCTGCTGGCGGCATCGGGACTGGCCGGAATCGCCAAGGTGCTGATGCAGTTCAAGCACGGCCAGCTTGCACCGTCGCTCCATGCCGAGACGCTGAACCCCAACATCGCCTTCGACCAGACTCCGTTCCGGGTCCAGCGCGCGTTGGCCCCCTGGCCCCGGTTGACCGACGAAACCGGCGTCCCGATTCCGCGCCGGGCCGGAATCACCTCGATCGGCGCGGGCGGAATGAACTCGCACATCGTCATCGAGGAATATATCGCCCCGCCCGCCGCGCCGCCGCCGCCCGGACCCTCTCTGCTGGTCGTCTCGGCGATGAGCGAGCCGACCCTGCTCGCGCTGGTCCGCCGTCTTCTCGCCCATCTCGACGCCCATCCCGAGCAGGCGCTGGCCGACCTTGCCTATACCCTTCAGGTCGGGCGCAACCAATTGCCCTGCCGTCTGGCCCTGCTGGCGACCGACCGCGCCGACGCGATCGCGCGGTTGCAGGCGGTGCTTGCCGCCCCCGGAGCGGGGCCGGGCCGCTGGTATACCCGCTCGATCCTCGATTCCGATCCGGTGGCGGCGGCCGATCCCGCCGACCCGAGCGCCGCCGCCGCCGCCTGGATCAGCGGTGCTCCAACCGATTGGGAGGCGCTGCATCAGGGCCAGCGCCGCCTGCGTCTGTCGCTGCCGTCCTATCCGTTCGAGCGGATCCGCTGCTGGTATCAGCAGCAGCCCGACGCCCCCTCGGTGGTGCGGCCGCTGGGATCGGCGCAGAAGCTGCATCCCTTCGTCGGCCGCAATCGCTCCGATCTGGCCGGGCTCAGCTACGTCACCCCGCTTTATCTGTCCGAACTGCTTGATTACGTGTTCAAACGCGGCCCTGTCGCCGCGATCCTGCCCACCGCCGCGATCGAGGTGGTGGCGGCGGTGGCAAGGATCGCCGGGATCACCGGGCCGCTGACGATCCGCGACCTGACGGTAGCGACCGAACCGGACTGGACGCGGGCACGCGAACTGACCGCCACCACCGATGGCAACAATGTCGCGCTCGCCATCGACGGCATCGCCTGGGTCGGGGCGAGGCTCGAAGCCGGACCCTCCCCCCTGTCGGCCCCACCAGCCGCAACGGCAGGCGAGCCGGTCGCGTGCTATGACCTGCTGCGGGACCGGGGGCTTGATTTCGCGCCCTATCTCGAAGGGATCGAGCAGGCGCACCGTCTCGCCGACGGCTCGCTTCTCTGCCGCCTGCGGCGAAATCCGCCCCAGCAGGACCATGGCAAGCAGGGGCTCGAACTGTCCGCCCCCGCGCTGGGGGCCGCGTTCCAGGCGCTGACCCTGCTCGACGCGAAAGGTATAGCCGCGATCGAGCGGGTAACCCTGACCGGCAGCGGCGCGGTTGCCCAGGTGCTGGCGCGCCAGGACGGGCCGGGCCGCTTCGCCCTGTGGTTCCTGACCGAGGATGGCAGCATCGTCGCTGCCGCCGAAGGAATGTGCGACAGCGCCACCGCCGCGACCGCCCCGGACAGGGCGGCACGCCCCACCGCCGCGCCGGAACACATTCCGGGGTTGGCGGAAGAGTTGCGCGCCCTGGTGGCCGAAATGTTGAAATTCCCGCCCGAGCAGGTGGGATTGCGCGAGGCCTTCTACGAACTGGGCTTTGATTCGATCTCGCTGGCCCGGCTGGCGACCTTGATCTCCACGACCTATGCGATCACGCTGTCGCCCGCCGTGTTCTTCGAGGCGGGAACGCTGGAGGCGCTGGCCGCCCATCTCGCCAGCCGCCACGGCGTCACCGCCGCCCTGCCGCCGCGCCCGACCGCACCGCCGCCCGCCCAACCCGCCCGAATCCAGCCCGCCCCGACGCGGACCGGCCCCGCTCTGGACCCGAACGGCAACGACAAGATCGCGATCGTCGGCATGGCGGGACGCTTCCCCGGTGCCGAGGGGATCGACGCGCTGTTCGACCGCCTGCTGGCGGGCGACGACCTGACCGGCCCCAGCCGCGACGGCAAATGGCGCGGCGGCTTCCTGGCCGATATCGACCGCTTCGACGCCGCGTTGTTCCGCGTCTCGCCGGTCGAGGCCGAGCGGATGGACCCGCAACAGCGGCTGATGCTGGAAACGGCGTGGCGCGCGCTGGAGGATGCCGGCTACCGTCCCGACGAACTGCCCGCCGATTGCGGCGTGTTCGTCGGGGCCAGCGCGCTCGATTACGCCAGCCTGCTGCGGCAAAGCGGGATTGCCGCCGACGGGTACGGCTCGACCGGCAATTCGCTGGCGATGATCGCCAACCGGGTCTCGCACGCCTTCAATCTGCATGGCCCGAGCGAGACGATCGACACCGCCTGCTCGTCGTCGCTGGTCGCGCTGCTGCGCGCCGCCGAGGCATTGCGGCGCGGCACCTGCCGGGCCGCCCTGGTCGGCGGGGTCAATCTGGCCCTGGCGGCCGAGGGCTTCGACGGCCCGGCCCAGGCGGGGATGCTGAGCCCCGACGGACGCTGCAAGGCGTTCGGGGCCACAGCCGACGGTTATGGCCGGGGCGAAGGAATCGTTGTCGTGCTGACCAAGCGTCTGGCCGAGGCCGAGGCCGACGGCGACCGCATCCTGGGCGTGCTGATCGGCGGGGCGGAAAATCACGGTGGCCGGGCCGGAGCTCTGACCGCGCCCAGCGTCGCCGCCCAAGCGGCGCTGATCCAGACGGCGATGGCGGGGATCGACCCCCGCAGCGTCAGCTATATCGAGGCGCACGGCACCGGAACCCAATTGGGCGACCCGGTCGAGATCAACGGTCTTCGCCGCGCTTACGAGGCGTTGCTGGGTGGCGAGATCGTCGGCCAGCCGTTCATCGCGCTGGGCACGGTCAAGTCCAACATCGGCCATCTCGAAGCGGCGGCGGGTCTGGCCGGTCTGGTCAAGGTGCTGGCCGCGATGGGGCGGGGGATGCTGCCCGCCAGCCTGCATTGCAGCCCGCCCAATCCCTATCTCGATTTGGGCGGCAGCCCGTTCCGCCTGCAAGAGCGGGCCGAGCCATGGCCCGCAGGCCCCAATCCGCGCCGCGCCGGGATCAGCAGTTTCGGCTTTGGCGGCGCCAACGCCCATGTCGTGGTCGAGGCGTACCGCCCCGCCACCCCACCCCGTCGCCATCCGTTGCCGCCGCACCGGTTCGCCGATACCCGCTTCTGGCTGCCGGGAACGCGAAGCGAGACGGTGATCGTCGTCCCCGACTGGCGACCGGCGGCACTCCGCCCGGGCCAGCCCCGACCGGGGCGGCGGCTGGCGGTGGGTGCGGGTCTGGCCATCGCGGCCGGGCGGGGCGCCGAGAGCGCGACCCTGCCCGCCGAGTACGCCGCCGCCGCGCGCGATTTGCTTTTGCTGCTGCAACGGACCGGCGGCGAAGTCCTGGTCCAGTTGGCGGTGCCGGACGGTCCGCTGTCCGGTCTTGCCGCCTTGCTTGAATCCGCCGCGCTGGAACGCCCCGGCCTTGCCGTCCAGACCATCGCGGTCGAGCCCGGCCTGTCGCCCGATGCGCTGTCCCGTCTGCTCGCCGACGAAGCCCAGGACGGCAGCCGGAGCAGCCGGGTCCGCTATCGGGGCGGCCAGCGGCTGGTGCGGGACTGGCGCGAATGGACCGAGACCGAAACGGCCCCCTGGCCGAGCCGGGGAATCGTCCTGATCACCGGCGGAATGGGCGGCCTGGGGCGGCTGCTGGCGCTTTCGATCGCGCGCGACGTCCCCGGCGCGGTGCTGATCCTGTGCGGCAGCCGCCCGGAAAATGCCGTGCGCGCCGCCTTCCTGGACGAATTGCGCGGGTTGGGCGCGGTCGCGGTCTATCGCCAAACCGACATCGCCGATGCCGAAGCCGTCGCCAGCCTGATCGGCGGCATCGTCGAGGTGCATGGCCGCCTCGACATCGTGCTCCATTGCGCCGGAACCCTGCGCGATGGACTGGTCGGGGGCAAAAGCGCCGACGATCTCGCCGCCGTGCTGGCTCCCAAGGTGACGGGGACCGAGGCACTGCTGCGCGCCTGCGCCGGGCGCGATCTTTCCGCCCTGGTGCTGTTTTCCTCGCTGGCAGGCGCGGTGGGCACGATCGGTCAGGCCGATTACGCCGCCGCCAACGGCTACCTTGCCGCCCTGGCCGAATCGCGCGGTCTGCCGCTGGTGGCGATCGACTGGCCGCTATGGGCCGAGGGGGGGATGCGCGCCGATGCCGCGACCCAGGACGCCCTGTTCGAGCGGATGGGCCAGCGCCCGCTATCGACCGATCAGGGGCTGGCGGCGTTGGGACGCATCCTTGCCGCCCGGGTTCCCCATGCCGCCGTGCTGGCCGGGGACGGCGCGCGGATCCGCGCCTTCTTCACCACCCAACCCGCGCCCGCGACCGGCCGCCCCGACCCGTCCGACCGGCCGGACGATGCCGATTTGACCCGGGCGGTGACCGCTCGTCTGCGCGCCCTGTTCGCCCAGGCGGGCGGATTTGCCGCCGACGCGATCCATGCCGACACCCCGCTCGACCAATACGGCATCGATTCGCTGATGATCACCCGGCTGAACGCCGCGCTCGACGACGGGGCCGGGCCGTTGCCGAAGACCCTGTTTTTCCAGCACCGCACCCTGGCCGCGCTGGCCCAAGCCCTGGTCCGCGATCATGGCGAGACCTGCCGCCGCTGGACCGGATCGACCCCGCCCGCCGCCAAGGCCGCCCCGGTCTCGCTGTCTTGCCCCGCCATCGCGTCGCCCGCCGCCGCCGCCGCCGCCGTGTCGGAGCCGATCGCGATCATCGGTCTGGCCGGGCGCTATCCCGGTGCCGACGATCTTGACGGCTTCTGGGCCAATCTGGCGGGCGGACTCGACGCGGTCGGCGAGATTGCCCCCGAACGCTGGTCGCTCGACGGCTTTTTCGAGCCCGACCGCGACGAAGCGGTCGCCAACGGGCTGTCCTACGCCAAATGGGGCGCGTTCCTCGACGGCTTCGCCGATTTCGATCCGCTGTTCTTCCGCCTGTCGCCGCGCGAGGCGGCGGCGATGGACCCGCAGGAACGGCTCTTCCTGATGTGTGGCTGGGCGGCGGTCGAAGATGCCGGATACAGCCCGCACCGGCTTGCCGCCGCCAATCCGGTCGGGGTGTTCGTTGGCGTCACCAAGACCGGCTTTGGCCGCCATCCGCCGTTCGTCTCGGACGAAGGGGCGCTGATCCAGCCCTCCACCTCGTTCGCCAGCATCGCCAACCGGCTGTCGCACGCGCTCGACCTCACCGGCCCCAGCCTGCCGGTCGATACGATGTGCTCGGCCTCGGCCACCGCGCTGCATCTCGCCTGCGCCCATTTGCGCGCGGGCAGCGTGTCGATGGCGCTGGTCGGCGGGGTCAACCTCTATCTCCATCCCAGCAGCTTCGTCGATCTGTCCGCCGCCCGGATGTTAAGCCCGAGCGGACGGTGCAAGGCGTTCGGGGCCGGGGCCGACGGCTTCGTCCCCGGCGAGGGAGTCGGCTGCGTCGTGCTGAAACCGCTCGGCCGCGCCGTCGACGACGGCGACCATATCCATGCGGTGATCCGGGGCAGCGCGATCAATCACGGCGGCCACAGCAACGGCTATACCGTCCCCGATCCGGCGGCGCAGCGCGACGTGATCCGCGCCGCGTTGGCCGAGAGCGGACTTGGCGCCGATGCCGTCAGCTATGTCGAGGCGCACGGCACCGGCACCGATCTCGGCGACCCGATCGAACTGGCCGGGCTGACCCAGGCCTTCGCCCCCGACGGAGTCGGGCGGGGGGCCTGCGCGCTCGGCTCGGTCAAATCGAACATCGGCCATCTTGAGGCGGCGGCGGGACTGGCCGGGCTGACCAAGGTTATCCTGGCGCTGCGCCACCGCGCCCTGCCCCCCACCCTCCACGCCGAGACGGTCAATCCGAACCTCGACCTCGATTCCAGCCCGTTCCGGCTCGTCCGCCAGTTCACCCCCTGGAGTCCGACCGGGCCGAGGATCGCCGGGATTTCCTCGTTCGGAGCCGGGGGAGCGAACGCTCACCTGATCGTCGCCGAGGCCCCGCCCCAGCCCGCCGCGCCACCCGTCGCCGGGCCGCAGGCGATCCTTTTGTCCGCCCGCACCGCCGCCGCCCTGCGCCGGCAGGCCGAACAACTGTGCGCCCGGCTGGCCCCGGCGGGCCGCCCGACCCTGGCCGCCGGACTGGCCGACGCAGTTCGCGCCGAACTGGCCCGGCTGCTCGCCGTCTCTCCCGCCGATATCGACGGTGCCGAACCGTTCGACAGTCTGGGTCTTGGTCCCACTCAGCGTCTGGCGCTGCGCGGCTGGCTGGAGGCGCGGCTGGGCCGCACGCTCGATCCTGCAATCTTCGCCCATCTCGACAGCCTGGACCGCCTGCTGGCCGAGCTTGGCGACGAGGCCGAAACCGCCCCCGCCGTCCCGGCGCTGGCCGACATCGCCTGGACCCTTCAAATCGGGCGCGAGGCGATGGAACACCGGCTGGGCGTCGCGGTCGACAGCGTCGCCGCGCTCACGGCCGCGCTCTCCGACTGGCTGGCGGGCAAAAGCGGAACCGTCCAATCCGGCGTCGCCGGGCAGCATCGCGATATCCTGGGCGCACTCGGCGACGATGCGGCGCTGTCGGACATCGTCGCCCGCTGGTGGGAACGGGGCGAGCTCGACCGGCTGCTGTCGCTGTGGGTCAAGGGCGTCGCGGTCGGGTGGGAGCAACTACCCCGCCCGGCCCGGCCCGCGATCGTGTCGCTGCCGACCTATCCGTTCGAGCGCCAGAGGTTCTGGCTGCCGGTCGGCGACCGGCTAACCGCCGCGATCGCCACTCCCGACGGCGAGCCCGCCTTGCGCGCCAACAGCGACCGGCTGGAAGGCGCGATCGCCCGAGTCCTGGCCGCGATCCTGCCCGGTCTGCCCCCGCCGGTTCCGGCACTGGCCCGCTGGCGCGCCGCCATCGACGACCTGCTGGCCGCGACCAAGGGTGCCGCCCCGTCCGGCGATCCGTGGGCGGCGTGGCAGGATTTGCGCCAGAGCGGCGGCCCGGCGGCGCAGATGGACCTGGCCGAGGCGACCCTGCGCGCCCTGCCCGACATCCTGGCCGGGCGGGTTGACGCGACGGCGGTGATGTTCCCCGAGGGACGGCTGGGGCTGGTCGAAGCCACCTACAAGGACGACCCGGTCGCAATCCGGTTCAGCCGCACCCTGGCCGAGGCGGCGGCGTCGTTCGTCCGCACCGCGAAACGCCCGACCCTGCGGATTCTCGAAATCGGCGCGGGCACCGGGGGGACCAGCGAACGGCTGTTCGAGGCGCTGGCGCCTGTGTCCGACCGTGTCGCCGAGTATTGCTACACCGACCTGTCGCGGGCGTTCCTGATCCATGCCGAGCGCCGCTACAAGGCCGACTGGCCGTGCCTGACCACCGCTTTGTTCGACGTCGAACAACCGCTGGAGAGGCAGGCGGTCGCACCCCACGGCTACGATCTGGTCGTCGCCGCCAACGTCCTGCACGCCACCGCCGACATCGCCCGCACCCTGGGCCACGTCCGCGACGCGCTGGCCCCGGGCGGGCTGCTGCTGCTAAACGAGACCAGCCGTGCCACCTTGTTCACCCATGTCACCTTCGGCCTGTTGGAGGGTTGGTGGCGCGCCACCGATCCCGAGCGCCGCATCCCCGGTACCCCGGCGCTGACGGCGCAATCGTGGCGCACCCAGATCGAAGCAATCGGGCTGGAATGGGTCGCGGGCTCGACCGAGGCCGAGCGCGCCCTGGGCCAGCAGATCGTCGCCGCCCGCGCCCCCATGTCCCGGCCCGACACAATCGCCACCGCTTCCCCCGCCACGGCCAATCCGGCAGCGGACCAAAGCGTCCGCGCCCGTCTGCTGGCGGTGCTGGGCGAAGTGCTGAACCTCGCCCCCACGGCCATCGACCTTGGCAAATCCTTTGCCGATTACGGGCTGGATTCGATCCTGGGAGCCGAATTGGTGCACAAGCTGCGCCGCGCCTTCGGCCCGGCCGCGCTTGACCACACCGCCTTGTTCGATCACAGCACCGTGCAGCGGCTGGAGGCCTTCCTCGCCCCCCGAGTCGCGGCGGCGGCTACTCCCACCGTCTCCGCTGCTCCCGCTGCGGTAAAGTCCGTCAGCACCGGGCCGGAGCGGGAACCGATCGCGATCGTCGGCTATAGCGGCCGCTTCGCCGGGTCGCCCGACGCCGAGGCGTTGTGGCGGCATCTTGTCGCAGGCACCGATCTGGTCGAGCCGGTCCGCCGCTTCGACCTCGCCCCGCTTTACCGCGACGCCCCGCCCGGTTCCTATGGCCGCCATGGCAGCTTCATCGAGGGAATCGAGGATTTCGACCCGGTCTTCTTCGGCATTTCCGGCCTCGAAGCGACCTATATGGACCCGCAGCAGCGGCTGTTCCTCGAAGAGGCGTGGAAGACGCTCGACCATGCCGGTCATGCCGGGGCCGACATCCACGGCCGCCGGGTCGGGGTGTTCGTCGGCTGTGCCGCGGGCGATTACGACGCCCTGTTCGAAGGAAGCGTGCCGGGGCAGGCGTTCTGGGGCAATACCAGTTCGCTCATTCCGGCCAGGATCGCCTATTTTCTCGACCTCAAAGGCCCGGCGCTGGCGGTCGATACCGCCTGCTCAAGCTCGCTGGTGGCGGTGCATCTGGCCTGCCAGAGCCTGTGGAATGGCGAGTCCGAGATGGCGCTGGCCGGGGGCGTGTTCATCCAATCGACGCCGCGCTTCTTCCGCTCGGCCAATCAGGCCAACATGCTGTCGCCGAGCGGACGCTGCGCCGCCTTTGGCCGGGGTGCCGACGGCATCGTCCCCGGCGAGGCGGTGGGCGCGGTGCTGCTGCGCCCGCTTTCCGCCGCGCTGGCCGATGGCGACACCATCCACGGCGTGATTCTCGCCAGCGGCATCAACCAGGACGGCACCACCAACGGCATCACCGCCCCCAGCGCGGCGTCGCAGGAACGGCTGTTGCGGACCACCTATGCCGAGTTCGGGATCGACCCCGCCAGTATCGGCCTGATCGAGGCGCATGGCACCGGGACAAAGCTGGGCGATCCGATCGAACATGCCGCGCTGGCCCGGATGTTCGGCTCCGGCCGTCCCGGCACGGTGGCGCTGGGCTCGGTCAAATCGAATATCGGCCATGCCACCACCGCCGCCGGGATCGCCGGTCTGCTGAAGGTGCTGCTCTGCCTCCGCCACGCCACCATCCCGCCGACGCTTCATTTCGACGGCGGCAATCCCGACATCCGCTTCGAGGACGGGCCGTTCGCCGTCAATGCCGCGCCGCTGCGCTGGACCGAGCGGCGGCGGGCGGGGATTTCGTCGTTCGGCTTCTCCGGCACCAACGCCCATGTCGTGGTCGAGGCTCCGCCGCCGCCCGCGCCGCTGGCCGTCCGGCCCGGTCCGCATCCGGTGGTGTTGAGCGCGCGGACGCCCGATCTGCTGCGCGATCTCGCCGCCCGGCTGGCCGACCGGATCGAGGCCGACCCCGATCTGGCCCTGGCCGACATCGCCTTTACCCTGATCGCGGGCCGCCGCCCGCTACGCCACCGGCTGGGGCTGGTCGCCGCCGACCGCGACGATCTGATCGGATTGCTGCGGCGCTGGCTGAACGGCGATGCCGCCAGCGGGATCGCGTGCTCCGACATATCCGACAGCGCCGCAGCCCCATTGGCCCCGGCCGGATCGCCCCAAGCCCTGGTCCAGGCGTTCCTGCGCGGCGAACGGCTGCCCGCCCCCGCCGCCGGGCATCGGGTGCCGTTGCCGACGACCCGCTTCGTCGCCACCCGCTGCTGGGTCCGTCCCGCGCCCCCGCCGCCAGCGGAACCGCCGTCCCCATCGGGGCCAAGCCTCCCGCTCCGGCTGGCCGACCCGGCCCGGCTGGCCGGGCCGTTCGTTACCGCCGCTGCCGCCCGCGTCGCCCTGTCGCCGCTGGGCAGTGCCCCCGCCGCCCCCGGCTTGGTTCGTCACGGCTCCGATCGCGACGGAGTGCGGACGTTAAGCTTGACCGGCGACGGAACCGGGCTGGAGTCCGCGCTGGCCCAGGCTCGCGCCGACGAAACCGTTCGCGTCGTGCTGCTGGAAGCTGAGGGCGAGATCGCCCGGCCCGAACTGCTGCTCGATTGCCCGCTGCCGGTGGTGGTGACCAACAGCAAAGGACCAGCACCCACCGCGCTGGCAGATTCCGCCGATTTCGCCGCCGCCCCGGACGAAGCGGCGGTGCTGGCCCGCCGGATCGCCGCCGCCCCCCGCCAAGCCCTGATCGAACTGAAGCGGGCGATGCGCCGGGCCGACGTGCCCGAGGCCGCCGCACTCTGGCCACGAGACGAGGCGCCATCGCCCGGCCCGGCCCAGGCCATCGCTCTGACCTCGTCCTGCGTCGCGCTGTCGCTGTATCCCGACGGGGTCGTCGTTCTCGAGATGATCGAGCGCGAGCACAAGAACGTCTTCACCGACGCCCTGATGGACGGGTTGAGCGAGGCGTTCGCCAAAATCGCCCGGCTGGACCCGGCCAAGGTGGTGGTGCTGACCGGCTTTAACGGCTATTTCGCCTGCGGCGGCACCCGCGAGGGGCTGGACTCGCTCCAGCGCGGCGAGACCCGCTTTACCGACCGCACCATCTACACCCTGCCGCTCGATTGCCCGCTGCCGGTGATCGCGGCGATGCAGGGCCATGCGATCGGGGCGGGCTGGTCGCTGGGGATGTTCTGCGACCTGACCTTCTTCGCCGCCGAGGCGGTCTATCACAGCAATTACCTGTGGTACGGCTTCACCCCCGGTGCCGGAGCGACCCTGATCTTCCCGCACCGGCTGGGCGACCGGCTCGGGCGCGAGGTGTTGTTTTCCGCCCACGATTATCGCGGCCGCGATCTGGCGGCGCGGCGGCCCGACCTTAAGGTGCTTCCGGGAGCCGAGATCGGTCCCGCCGCCCTGGCGCTGGCCCACGGTCTGGCCCGTCTTCCGGCCGAGCGGCTGCGGGCGCTGAAAGCGGCGGCGGCCCAGCCGATCCGCGACCGGTTGGACGCCACCTTCGCCCGCGAACTGGCGATGCACGAAACGACCTTTATCGGCAATTCCCGGGTGCAGGAGCGAATCGCCCAGATGTTCCCCGCCCCCACCGCCCCGGTCACTGCCGCGCCCGCCGCCGCCCGTAACCGCGATGCTCTGCGCGCCATCGTGATCGACACGCTGGCCGAAGATTTGATGATCGCGGCGGGCGAGATCGCCGAGGGAGCCAATTTCCTCGAACTGGGGCTGGATTCGATCCTGGCGCTGACCTGGGTCCGCCGCCTGGGCGGTCTGCTGGGAACCGAGCTTCCGGCGACAATCGTCTATGCCCATCCCACCGTCGGCACCCTGATCGACCATCTCGCCGGGCTGGCGACGTTGTCGCCCGCCGCTCCCATCTTAGCCCCGGTACCGGCCCCGGTTCCTCCTGCCGCTCCGTCCGGCCGCGACCTGCGGGCCGAACTGATCGCGAGCCTGGCCGAGGAGTTGATGATCGCTCCGTCCGAGATCGGCGGCGGGGCCAGCTTCGTCGAATTGGGGCTGGATTCGATCCTGGCGCTAACCTGGGTCCGCCGTCTGAACACCCGGTTCGGTATCGACCTGCCCGCCACGGCGGTTTACGCCCATCCCACCCTCGACGCGCTGGCCGCCCATATCGCGACGCAAAAGCCCGCCCCGGCCGCACCGGCTCCGGTCGCCCCGGCGGCAACCCCGGTCGTCCCGGCGGCAGTGGGGATCGTCCGCCGCGACCGTTCCGAACGCTCGGCCGCCGACGCGGTCGCGATCATCGGCGCGTCGGGACGTTTCCCCGGCGGGCGCGATCTGGCCGCCTTCTGGGACAATCTCCGCGCCGGTCGCGACTGCATCACCGAGGTGCCGCTATCGCGCTGGGACATCGAACGCTTCTACCATCCCGATCCGCTCCATCCCGGCACCACCTATTGCAAATGGATGGGCGCGATCGACGAGATCGAGTGTTTCGATTCCGGGTTCTTCACCATCACCCCGCGCGAAGCAGAGTTGATGGACCCGCAGCAGCGCTTGTTCCTCGAACAGGCGTGGCATGCGTTCGAGGATGCCGGTCTCGATCCCGCCTCACTCGGCGGCAGCCGGTGCGGAGTGTTCGTCGGCGCGGGAGCGAGCGGCTATGCCGACCTGATCGACGAGCACAACGCCTATAGCCTGCTGGGCCGGTCGAGTTCGATCCTGGCCGCCCGCATCGCCCACCTGCTCGATCTGCGCGGCCCGGCTTTGTCGCTCGACACCGCCTGCTCCAGTTCGCTGGTGGCGATCGCCGAAGCCTGCAACTCGCTGCTGGTGGGCGACAGCGACCTTGCCCTGGCGGGCGGCGTCAGCGTGATGATCGGCCCCGAGATGTTCATCGACACCGCCAAGGTCGGCATGTTGTCGAAAGACGGGCGCTGCTACAGCTTCGACCACCGCGCCAACGGCTTCGTCCCCGGCGAGGGCGTCGGCGTGCTGCTGCTGAAGCGGCTGGAAGAGGCCGAGCGCGACCACGACCCGATCCACGCGGTGATTCGGGGCTGGGGGATCAACCAGGACGGCCGCACCAACGGCATCGCCGCCCCCAATCCGCAGGCGCAGACCCGGCTGATCTCCGACGTCCACCGCCGGTTCGGGATCGACCCGGCCAGCATCGGGCTGGTCGAGTGCCATGGCACCGGCACGCCGCTCGGCGATCCGATCGAGATCGAGGGGCTGACCGACGCCTTCGCCGAAATCGCCGACCGCCCCGGCACGGTGGCGCTGGGCTCGGTCAAAAGCAATGTCGGCCATTTGCTGGGCGCGGCGGGCGTGGCGGGCGCGATCAAGGCGATGTTGGCGCTGGAACGGGGCGAAATCCCGCCCACGATCCAGTTCGAGCAATTGAACGAGCATATCCGCCTCTCTGGCACCCCGTTGCGGATCAATACCGCCTTGTGTCCGTGGCAAGGCGACGCGCCGCGCCGCGCCGGGGTCAGTTCGTTCGGCTTTTCCGGCACCAATGCCCATCTGGTGCTGGAAAGCGCCCCGTCCCGCCCATCCACCCCGCCCCGCCTGCCCGGTCCGCTGGTGTTCGTGCTGTCGGCGCGGAGCCGCGAGCGGTTGATCGCCTATGCCACCGAGATGCACCGCTTCGTCGCCGCGCGCCCCGACCTCGATCTGGCCGCGCTGGCCCTGACCCTTCAGGTCGGGCGCAAGGCGCTCCCGGCCCGGCTGGCCTTCGTCTTCACCGACCGCGCCTCGCTGCTCGCCCCGTTGGCGGCGGTGGCGGCGGGGCAGGTTCCGGCCGGAAGTCACTGGACCCTGGTCCAGTCGGACACAAATCCGCCCCCGAGCGGGACCAGCCCGGAAACACTCGCCGCCGCCTGGGCCGGGGGAGCCAAGGTCGATTGGCAGCGTCCGATCCAGGGCCGCCGCCTCCATCTGCCGGGCTATCCCTTCGCCCGCGACCGCCATTGGGTCGAGACCGCGCCGCCCGCGCCGGTCGGGGAAACAGCGGCTCCGCTCCCCGTCCTGGCGGCGCTGACCCTGCCCGATCTGGCCCGTGCCGCCGCCGAGAGCGAGACGGGACGGAAGGTGCGGGAATTGCGCCATGTGGTGTGGGGGCGACCCCAGGACGGGGAGCGCCGGTTGGAGGTCGCAATCGACCGCGACGCGCTCGGCCTGCTGTTCCGGATCGTCGCCCAAGGAGCGGAGGCGACGCCCTGCGCCGTCGGCGAGGTGAGCGAGGCCCCCTCCGCCCCGCCGCCGCTGCTGCCGGTCGAAGCGCGGTCCGGCGGCGACGACGTCACGGCGGCGTTCCACCGCTTCGCCCCCGACACCCGCGCCGTCCGCGCCGTCTGGCGCCACGGTGCCGATTGGCTGGCCCGGATCGAGTTGGACTCCCCGGCCAGTGGCTTCGATCCGGCGGCGCTGACCCTGGCGTTGCGTCTGGCCGGTTTTGCCCGGGGCGAGGCCACGCTTTCCCCGCTGGCAGTGGAACGCATCGCCCTTTTCGCAGCCCTGCCCGCGACGATCCTGGTCCGGGTGCGCCACCCCGCCGACGCCGCCCTTTCGATCACGCTGTTCGATCCGCACGGCCAGCCTTGCCTGAGCCTCGACGGACTGAGACTGTTATCTGCAACCGATTTGCCAGACATCACGCTTGAGGAGAACACGACATCATGAATAAAGCCTTCAAGGTTGCCATCATCGGCGGCGGCCCCACCGGCATCGGCGTCGGACGAGAATTGATCGACGGCGGCATCGCGTTCGACCTCTACGAAGCGTGCGACAATTTCGGCGGCGTGTGGAACAGCGGAGCGCCCTGCGGCCGCACCTACGAGTCGCTGCACCTGATCTCGCCCAAATTCAACACCCAGGTGCCCGATTTCCCGATGCCGGACGCGTATCCGGTCTATCCCAATCACAAGCTGATGTGGCGCTACATCCTGTCCTATGCCGACCATTTCGGTCTGCGCGACCATGCCCGCTTCAACGCCCCGATCACCCGGCTCGACCGCGAGGGCGAGGGCTGGCGGCTGAAGAGCGGGGCCGGTCACGACGAGCATTACGATCTGGTCGTGGTCTGCACCGGCTTGCATAACCAGCCGCTGTTCCCCGACCCGGCGCCGTCCGGCAGCTTTACCGGCGAGGTGCTGCATGCCCGCGACTATAAGAGCCTGGACCAGTTGCGCGGCAAGCGGGTGTTGGTGGTGGGTGGCGGCAATTCCGGCTGCGACATCGCCGTCGATGCCGCCCACGCCGCCGCCGAGGTCAGCCACAGCACCCGGCGCGGCTATTACTACCAGCCGAAATTCATCGCCGGGAAGCCGACGCCGCAATGGATGATGGAACTGGGGGCCAAGTTCAAGACCCGCCAGGAGACGATGGCCTATATCGAGCAGGTGTTCAAACTGGCCGGGTACGACGCCACCGATTACGGTCTGCCCCGCCCCGATTATCCCCTCGACGGGGCGCATCCGGTGATGAACTCGCTGATCCTCTATTACATCGGCCACGGCGACATCACGCCTAAGGGCGACATCGACAGCTTCGCCGGGAAGACCGTCACCTTCAAGGACGGCAGCCAGTCCGAGTTCGACCTGATCGTCTATGCCACCGGCTATCGCCGCGAGTTCCCCTTCCTCGACCGCGACCTGCTGGAGTGGAAAGCGGGCATCCCCGATCTGTTCCTCCATTCCACCCCGCGCAATCTCGACAATCTGCTGTTCATGGGCTTCATCAACTCGGCCGCCGGGCTGGGAGACGGGCTGAAGACCCAGGGTCTGTTCGTGCAGAATTACGCCCGCGCCCTGGCCGGGCGGACGCCGGGGCTGGAAAAATTCCTCGCCGCCAAGCAGGTCGATAAGCCCGACCTGGGCCAGGAATATTTCGTCAAATCCTACCGCCACCTGTGGGAGGCGGATTTGTGGAAGCTGCTGGCCGCGATGCGCCATTATCGCGACATGCTGGCGGGGAACTAAACAACGGTGACCATGCGATGACCGAGACCACCACCCCCGACATGGCCGATGCGATGAGCCGCCTGCTTGAGCAGGAGCTGATGGCGAGCATCGGCGTCGTTGCCCCAGCCGCCGACCGCCCCGCGGCGGCGGCGGCGACCGCCCCGGGGGTGGTGGACAATCGCCTGGAAGACGACGTGGTGGCGATTGCCGCCGCCGCGTTGCGGATGCCGGTCGAACACTTGCTCCCCACCGAAAATCTGGCCAATTTCGGCATCGATTCGATCGCTATCACCGAGATCATGGTGCAGATTTCGCGGGTGTTTGGGATCTCGGTAGCCCCCACCACCTTTTTCGAAGCCCGCCACCTCAACGATCTCGCCCGGATTCTGCGCCAGCGCCACGGCACGGCGATCGAGGCCCATTACGCCCGCCGCGACCCGCCGCCCGCCCCCCCAGCACCAGCCCCGGCTCAGGTCTCGTCCGACGCAGCCGAGATCGGCGACTGGCTGCGCCGTCACCGGGCGCTCCGCCGTCCGGCCCCGGTCCGGGCCGAGACGGGGAACGGCAACGCCCCTGTCGCAATCATCGCGATGGAGGGACGCTTTCCCCAAAGCCCCGACCTCGACGCGCTGGAACGTCACCTCGCCGCCGGAGACGATTGCATCAGCGAGGTGCCGCCCGAGCGCTGGGACTGGCGGGCAGTGTGGGGCGATCCGCGCCAAGGCCCCTTCACTCAGGTCAAATGGGGCGGCTTCGTCGATGGGATCGACCGGTTCGATGCCGCCAGCTTCAACATCGCGCCGCGCGAGGCCGAGCTGATCGACCCGCAGCACCGTCTGTTCATCGAATGCGTGTGGTCGCTGATCGAACGCGGCGGTTATGCGCCGGGGGGATTGAGCGGCAAGCGGGTCGGGCTGTTCCTTGGCATCAACCTGCTCGATTACACCGCGATGATCAATCGGGCCGGGTTGATGGATGCCCAGAAGATGACCGGGCTCGGTCATTGCTTCTGCCCCAACCGGCTGTCGTTCCTGCTGGACGTCCACGGCCCCAGTCAGGCGATCGACACCGCCTGCTCCAGTGCGGCGGTGGCCCTGCACCGGGCGGTGATGAGCATCCGCCATGAAGGGTGCGAGATGGCGATCGCCGGTGGCTCGAACCTGATTTTGTCGCCCGAGCAGCACATCTTGTTCTCGCAATTGGGGATGCTGTCGCCGGGCGGCCGCTGCCGCCCGTTTGGCCGCGACACCGACGGCTATGCCCGCGCCGACGGCGTGGGCGCGGTGCTGCTGAAGCGTCTCGATCTGGCCGAGCGCGACGGCGACCCGATCCTGGGGGTGATCCTGGCCAGCGCCGAGCATCATGGCGGCACCGCCACCTCGCTGACCGCGCCCAATCCTGCCGCCCAGGCGCGGATGATCGCCGACGCTCACCGCCAGGCCGGGATCGACCCGCGCAGCGTCACCCTGGTCGAATGTCACGGCACCGGAACGCGGTTAGGCGATCCGGTCGAGATCGAGGGGCTAAAGACCGCCTTCGCCGATCTGTACGCCGAACGTGGCCTTCCCCCCGCCGCCCAGCCCCATTGCGGCCTGGGCTCGATCAAGTCGAACATTGGCCATAGCGAAACCACCGCCGGTCTGGCCGGTTTGATCAAAATCTTGCTGGCGATGCGCAGCGGCACCCAGTACCGCTCGCTCCATTGCGAGCCGCCCAACCCGCTGATCGACCTGACCGGCACCCCGTTCCGTCTGTTGGATCAGGCGCGGCCCTGGACCCGCCCGGTGATCGACGGAGCCGAGATGCCGCGCCGCGCCGGTCTCAGTTCGTTCGGGGCTGGTGGAGCCAACGTCCATCTGGTGATTGAGGAATACCGCCCGGCCAAGGCCACCGCCCCGGCCCCCGGTCCCCGCCCGCTGGTGGTGCCGGTGTCGGCGCGGAGTGAGGACGGATTGCGCCGCCTCGTCGCCGCACTCCGCCCCCTGGTCGCGACCGCCGATCTCGACGATTTCGCTTATACCCTTCAGACTGGCCGCGATGCCCTCTCCGTCCGCGTCGCCTTCGTCGTCCGCGATGCGGCCGATCTGGCCCGGCAGATGGACGCTTTCGTCGCCGGATCGCACCACGGCATCGCCTACGGCACGCCGGATCGGCGCCGTTCGGTCTCGACGATTACCGACAGCGACCCCGCCCGGATCGCCGCCCGCTGGGTCGCGGGCGACTTTGTCGATTGGTCGCGCCTGTGGAGCGAGGGACGCCGCCATCGGCTGGCGCTGCCACCGACCCCGTTCGAGTCCAAGCGCTTCTGGCTGCCGGTGGCGGAGACGGAGACGAAAGCGACAGCGACAGCGACCCCGGAACGGGTCGGTCTGCCGCCGCTCAAGGAAAGCGGCCCCGATCGCTGGCGCGTCGGGCTGACCGGACGCGAAGTCTTCCTGACCGACCATCGCCTGGGCGAAACGCCGGTGCTGCCCGGCGTCGTCTATCTCGAACTGGCGCGGGCGGCGGCGGGGCGGGCCGGTCTGACCGTGGGCGCGCTCCGCAACGTGGTGTGGATCAGGCCGTTGAGCGTGACCGCTCCGACCGAGATCGAGATCAGGCTCGACCGCGCCGCCGCCCGGATCGAAATCCTGGGCCGCGACGACATCCTGCACGCCCAGATCCGGCTGGATTTTGCCGCCCCCGCTCCGGGAGAGCGCCATGACCTCGCCGCTCTGGAGGCGGCCCAGACCGCGCACTACAGCGCCGAACAGGTCTATGCGATCTTCGACCGGATGGGGCTTCATTACGGCCCCGGTCACCGCGCCATCGAGCATCTGTCGATCGGTCCCGGTCCCCAGGTGCTGGCCCGTCTGACCCTGCCGCCCGCGCTGGCCGGGTCGCTCGAGTCGTTCGGTCTGCATCCCAGCCTGCTCGACGGCGCTTTCCAGTCCGCGCTGGGGATGGCACTGGCCGAGGGGCCGAGCGACAGCGCCGCCCTGCCCTTCGCGATCGACCGGGTCGAGCCGGTGGGAGCGCTGGCCCCGGTGATGTGGGCCTATCTTCGCCCCGCCGCCGAGTCCGACGCCGCCCTGCGTGTCCGCAGCCATGATATCGACCTGATCGGCGAGGACGGCACGGTGCGGGTGCGGCTGCGCGGGTTCGCCACCCGCCTGCCCGAGCCGCAAAGCGTGCTGACTTTCGCCCCGCGCTGGCAGCCCCTCCGGGCGATGAGCGCGCCGCCCGCCGCCCGCCGGGTTCTGTGGGCCGACGACATCGCCGATCCGGCTGTGCCGCTCGAGACCCGCTACGCCCTGGTGACGACGGCGCTGCTGGCCGAGATGCAGGGGGCCGACGGGCTGGTGCAGTTGGTCTGCACCGACGATCCCGCCGGCGAGCCGCTGTCGGGCGCGCTGGGCCTGCTGCGGAGCGCCACCCAGGAGCGGCCGAAGATCGGCGGACAGGTCGTGATCGTGCCCGCCGGGCTCGACCGCGCACTGGTCGCGGCACGGCTGGAGGAGGCCGCCCTAGCCGGAGCCGGAGCCCGGCTGCGGCTGGAAAACGGAACGCTGTGGCAGGAGGGATGGGAGGACGTCGCCGCCGCCCCGGCATCGCCGCCGTGGCGGGACGGCAAGGTCTATCTGATTACCGGCGGGCTGGGTGGGCTGGGCCGCCAATTGACCCGCGCCATCCGCACCGCCGCGCCACAGGCGGTGGTGGTGCTGGCCGGACGCCGCCTTGGCGAAGAGGCGCAGGGCTGGCTCGCGGCTCAGGGGGAGGCGGTCCGCTTCGTCCCGGTCGATCTGACCGATGCCGACGCGGTCGCCGCCCTAATCGAGGACATCCGCCGCCGCGACGGCAGGCTGGACGGGGTGATTCATGCCGCCGGGCTGCTGCGCGACGGAACGGTCGCGGGCAAGAGTGCGGCGACCCTGGCCGAGGTGCTGGCCCCCAAGGTCGATGGCACCCTTCACCTCGACCGCGCCCTGGGCGATGCGCCGCTTGATTTCTTCGTGCTGTTCTCGTCGGTGGCTGGGGTGTGGGGCAGTTTCGGTCAGGCCGATTATGCCGCCGCCAACGCCTTCCTCGACGGTTTCGCCGCCGCGCGCGAGGTGCGCCGCCGCGCCGGTCTGGTCCATGGCCGCACCGTCGCCATTGCCTGGCCGTTATGGGCCGAGGGCGGGATGACGATCGACGCCGAAACGCGGACAATGATGACCCGCACCACCGGATTGGTGCCGCTCGGCACCGCCGAGGGACTGGCCGCCTTGGCCGCCGCCCTGGTCGGGAGCGAGCCGCGCCTGCTGGTGCTGGCGGGCGATGCCGAGCGGTTGCGCCGCCGGATGGAGGGGCCTCCCGCCGCCAAACCTGCCGCGACCGTCGCCGCCGGTCCGGCCGCCGCCCCGCCCGGCCTCGAGGAAAAGCTGTTGGCGGCGCTGATCGGCGCCGCTGCCCACCAATTGAAGGTATCGGCCGCCGACCTCGCCAGCGACGAGGAACTGACCGCCTATGGCTTCGATTCGATCGGGTTTACCCAATTCGCCAACGCCCTCAACCTCCGCTTCGGGTTGGACCTGACCCCCACCCTGTTCTTCGAATACCCGACCCTGGCGGCGCTGGCCGCCCATCTGAGCGCGAGCAACGGCGCAAGCTTGGCCGAACAGCTTGGAATCGCGCCGGTCGTAACGCCCATCCCGGTCGTAACGCCGACGCCCGCTCCGGTTCAGGTCACCCTCGCCACCCCCGCGATTGCGCGCGCGACCCCGCCCGCCGCCGCCGACGATCCGGTCGCGATCATCGGCTTTAGCGGTGTCTTTCCCCAGGCCGCCGACGTCTCGTCCTTCTGGGCCAACCTGGAAGCGGGGCGCGATTGCATCGGCGAGGTTCCGTCCCAGCGCTGGGACTGGCAGGCAGCGGGCACCCTGGCCCAGGGCGGCTTCATCGACGGAATCGACCGCTTCGACGCCGGATTCTTCGGCCTGTCGGCACCGGAAGCGCGGATGATCGACCCGCAACAGCGGTTGCTGCTGACCCAGGCGTGGCGGCTGTTCGAGGATGCCGGGATTCCCGCCCGCAAACTGGCCGGAACCGATACCGGGGTGTTCATCGGCATCGCCGATACCGGCTATGGCCGCCTGCTGGCCCAAAGCGGGGCGGGGATCGAAGGCTATGCGATGACCGGTCTGGCCCCGTCGCTCGGCCCCAACCGGATCAGCTTTCATTTCGACCTGCACGGCCCCAGCGTCGCCATCGAGACCGCCTGCTCAAGCGCGCTGGTCGCCCTCCACCGCGCCGCCCTAGCAATCCGCGACGGCACCTGCGAGGTCGCGATCGCGGGCGGCATCAACACCTTGTTGCTGCCCGATTCGTTCATCGGTTTCGCCAAGGCCGGGATGCTGGCGGCGGACGGACGCTGCAAGACCTTCTCGGACGCCGCCAACGGCTATGCGCGCGGCGAAGGCGTCGGTCTGGTGCTGCTGAAGCGCCTCAGCGCAGCCAGACGCGACGGCAACCGGATTACCGCCGTGATCCGCGCCAGCGGCGAGAATCATGGCGGCCGCGCCAGTTCGCTGACCGCACCCAATCCCCGCGCCCAAGCCGACCTGCTGCGCGCCACCTATGCTCGCGCCGGGTTCGACCCCCGAACGCTTGGCTATATCGAGGCCCACGGCACCGGCACCCCGCTCGGCGATCCGATCGAGGTCGAAGCGCTGCGCGCCGCCTTCGCCGATCTGACCCGCGACGCCGAACGCCGCTTTGGCCCGGCTCCGGCGATGGCGTGCGGGCTGGGCTCGGTCAAATCGAATATCGGTCATCTCGAACTGGCCGCCGGGATCGCCGGGCTGATCAAGGTGCTGTTGCAGATGCGGCATGGCACCCTGGTCAAGACGCTGCATTGCGAGCGGCTCAACCCCTATCTCAAGCTCGACGACAGCCCGTTCGAGGTGATCCGCGAGACCCGGCCATGGAGTCCGCCGGTCGATGGCGCGGGGCGGCCCCTGCCCCGCCGCGCCGGGATCAGCAGTTTCGGCTTTGGCGGCACCAACGCCCATGTCGTCATCGAGGAAATGCCGCCCGAACCGGAGCAGACGGGACGCGCGTCCCCCGGCCCGGCCCTGCTGGTGCTGTCGGCCCAGTCGGAAGAGGCGCTGCGGCGGATGGCGCTCGATCTGCGCGGGATGCTCGACCGCCATGATCTGGCCGACATCGCCTTTTCCCTGCAAACCCGCCGCGACGCGCTGGAGCATCGGCTCGGCTTCGTCGCCGGGTCGCCCGCCGAGGCGGCGCTGCGGCTCGATGCCTTCCTGGCCGGAACCGACGATCCCGCCCTTCATCTCGGCCGGGTCCGCCGCAGCCGGAGCGCGGTGTCGGTGCTGGAAAGCGATGCCGAGGTGGCGCGCGCCATCGCCGGGCTGGCCGGACGCGGCCGCGCCGACGGATTGATCGAGGTCTGGGCCAAGGGCTTCCCGGTCGATTGGACCCTGCTCTATGGCGAATCCCGGCCCCGCGCCGTCGATCTGCCGGGCTATCCGCTGGCCGAGACCCGCTATTGGCCGGACCATGTCGCCGCCCCCCAGCCGGTCGCGGCGGTACTCCCCCCGACGCCCCAGCCCGAACCGGTCGAAGAGAGCGTGGAAGAGGAGCGGAGCGACGAAGCCGATCCGGTCGCCGCCGCGCGGGCGGCCCTGACCGAAATCGCCGCCCGCGTGCTGGAGGTCGGGCCGGAGGTGCTCGACCCCGACGCCGAACTGGGCGAATTCGGCTTTGATTCGATCACGATGACCGGCTTCGCCGCCAAGGTGAACGCCGAGCTGGGCCTGTCGCTGACCCCGGCCGACTTCTTCGAATTCGCCACCTTGAACCGGCTGGCCCGCCATATCGCGGGCAGCGTCACGGTGCCGCGCCAGCCCAAACCGGCCGCGCCCCGTCCCGCCGCCCCGCTCCGGGTCGCGCCGATTCCGGCGGTCGTCGCCTCGGCCCCGGTTCCGCGCGCGCCTGCCCCCGACGCGGGCGATCCGATCGCGATCGTCGGCTTTTCCTGCTGCTTTCCAAAGGCGCGGGACGGCGACGCCTTTTGGGACAATCTGAAGAACGGGCAGGATTGCATCACCCGCATTCCCGCCGACCGCTGGGACTGGCAGGCCTTCGACGGCGACCCCAAGGTCGAGCAGGGCAAGACCAACATCCATTGGGGCGGCTTCATCGAGGGCGTGTTCGAGTTCGACCCGTTGTTCTTCGGCATCAGCCCGCGCGAAGCCAAGCTGATGGACCCGCAGCAGCGTCTGGTGATGATGCATGTGTGGAAGGCGATCGAGGATTCCGGTCACGCCCCGCGCAGCCTCGCCGGTCGCCGCGTCGGCCTGTTCGTCGGCACCTCGTCCAGCGGCTATCGCGACATCATCGGCGACGACACCGGGGCCGAGGGCTATGTCGCGACCGGAGCGGTGCCGTCGATCGGCCCGAACCGGATCAGCTATTTCCTCGATTGGCATGGCCCGAGCGAGCCGGTCGAAACCGCCTGCTCCAGCACCCTGGTGGCACTGCACCGGGCGATTCAGGCGATGCGGGGCGGCGATTGCGACATGGCGGTGGTGGGCGGCGTCAACACCATCGTCACCCCCGAGGCCCACATCAATTTCGCCAAGGCCGGGATGCTGTCGCCCGATGGCCGCTGCAAAACCTTTTCGGCCCAGGCCAACGGCTATGTCCGGGGCGAAGGCGTCGGCATGGTGGTGCTGAAATTCCTGTCCGAGGCCGAACGCGACGGCGACCCGATCCTGGCACTGGTGCGGGGATCGGCGGTCAATCACGGCGGCCGGGCCAATTCGCTGACCGCGCCCAACACCGCCGCCCAGACCGACCTGCTGCGCGAGGCCCAGGCCCGCGCCGGGCTCGACCCCGCCACCATCGGCTATATCGAGGCCCACGGCACCGGTACCCCGCTTGGCGATCCGGTCGAGATCAACGCGCTGAAAGCGGCCTTCCGCGACACCACGGGCGCCCGGATCGGGATCGGCTCGGTCAAGACCAATATCGGCCATCTCGAACTGGCCGCCGGAGCCGCCGGGCTGATCAAGGTGCTGTTGCAGATGGAGCACGCCACCCTGGCCCCCAGCCTCCATTGCGCCGAAATCAACCCCTATATCGACCTTGGCGACGGGCCGTTCCGCATCGTCCGCGCCGCCGAAGCGTGGCAACCGGCCACGGACGGCCAGGGCCGCCCGCTGCCCCGCCGCGCCGGGCTCAGCAGCTTCGGCTTTGGCGGCGTCAACGCCCATGTGATCCTCGAGCATTACCAACACCCCCCCGCCCCGGCCCGGCCCCGGACCGGCCCGGTCGTCATCGTGCTGTCGGCCCGGGACGGCGACCGGCTGCGCGATCAGGCCCGCAATCTGCTGGAGGTGGTCGCCTCGGGCAGGATCGCCGAGACCGACCTCGACGATCTCGCCTACACCCTTCAGGTTGGGCGGGACGCGATGCGGGTCCGCTGGGCGGCGGCTATCGACTCGTTGGCGCAATTGCGGGAGCGGCTGACCGCCTTCCTGAACGGAGAGACCGGCGACACGGCCAAGCTGGAGGCCGGACACAAAGCGGGCGCGCCGCTCGATCCGTCCCTGCCTGCGGCGACGCTGGCGACGCGCTGGCTGGCAGGCGACACGGTCGATTGGGCGGCGCGGGCGGGAAACGGGCGGCGACGGCTGCGCCTGCCGACCTATCCCTTCGCCCGCGACAGCTACCACATCAACGCCAGCTTCGCCGGATCGGCAGCGGCAGTGCGGAAAAGCGGGGCCTTCACCTGGCGTCTGTCCTGCGACGATTTCGTCCTGCGCGACCACCGGGTCGGAGGAGCCCGCCTCCTTCCCGGCGCGATGGGGCTGGAACTGGCCCGCGCCGCCTTTGCCGCCGGAGCCGGATTCGCCCCGGTGGTGCTGCGCCGGGTGGTATGGCAATCGCCGTTGCGGCTGGACCAGGGCAGCGTCACCGCGACACTGCCGCTCGGCCCGGCCGAGGACGGTGCCTTTGCCGTCCGCCTGCTGAGCGGCGGCCCCGATTCGATTCCCCACATGCTGGGACTGATCGCGCCGCTCGGTGCGCCCGCTCCGGCTCCGCTCGATCTCGCCGCCCTGCGCCAACGCTGCCCGGACAGCCTCGATGTCGAGACGTTGTACCGGCGCTTCCGCGCGTTGGGGCTGGAGTATGGCCCGGCCTTCCGGGCGCTGGCGGCCTTGCATGTCGGCGAAGGGGCGGTGCTGGCGCAAATCCGCCTGCCCGACGCGGCGGCGGGAACCTCGTTCGCGCTACATCCCAGCATCGTCGATGCCGCCTTCCAGGCCGTGCTGGGCCTGTTCCCCGCCGAGGGCGGCACCAGTACGGCGATCCCGTTCGGTCTGGATGAAGCCGAGGTTTTCGCCCCCACCCAAGCCGCGATGTGGGCCTTTGTCCGCCGGGCCGAGAGCAGCGCTCAGGTTCACCGGTTCGACATCGACCTCGCCGACGACAGCGGACGGCTCTGCCAGCGCCTCTCCGGCTTCTCGCTGCGCGAATTGAAGAAAACGGCCCGGAGCGAGAGCGACAGCGGGCTTCGCGCCGCCACCCTCGCCCATCTGGCCGGATTGGTCGCGCGCGAGGCCAATGTCGCCGAAGCCGAGGTCGAAGCCGAGGCGACGCTTGATGCCTATGGCATAGATTCGGTGATGATCGTCCGGCTGACCGACGCGCTGGAAGCCGATTTCAGTCCGTTGCCGAAGACGCTGTTCTTCGAATACCGCACCCTTGAGCATTTGAGCGGCTATTTCCTCGCCCACCATCGCGACGCCCTGGTCCGGTTGCTGGGCGGAGCCGAGCCCCCTCCGCCGCCCCCGCCACTGGCCCCGCCGCCTGCGGGCGGCAACACTCCGCCCGACCCGGCCCGCGCCGCGCCGCTGGTCGCCGCCGCCGAGACCCCGATCGCGATCATCGGGATGGCCGGGCGCTTTCCCGGAGCCGACGATCTCGATGGATTCTGGCACCGGCTCGAATCGGGCTTTGACGGCATCACCGAAATCCCGGCCGAGCGGTGGGACCATGCCCGCTTCTATGACCCGAAACCGGGTATCCCGGGCAAGACCAACAGCAAATGGGGCGGCTTTCTCGACGGCGTCGAGTGCTTCGATCCGCTGTTCTTCAACATCGCCCCGCGCGAGGCGAACTATATCGACCCGCAGGACCGCCTGTTCCTGCAATGCGCCTGGGAAACGCTGGAGAATGCGGGCTATACCCGCGCCAGCCTGCCCCGCGCCGCGTCCCCGATGGATGGCGGCGATGTCGGAATCTTCGTCGGGGTGATGTACGAGGAATACCAGTTGTACGGAGCCGAGCGGACCCAGGCCGGTCAACCGCTGGCGCTGTCGGGCTCGGCCGCCTCGATCGCCAACCGGGTGTCGTCGTTCTGCGGCTTCCACGGCCCCAGCCTCGCCGTCGATACGATGTGTTCGTCGTCGTTGACCGCGTTGCATCTCGCCTGCGAGTCGCTGCGGGCCGGATCGTGCCGGATGGCGCTGGCCGGGGGCGTCAACCTGACGCTGCACCCCAACAAATATCTGGCCCTGGCCCAGGGCCGCTTCCTGTCATCATCGGGACGTTGCGGCAGCTTTGGCGAAGGCGGCGACGGCTATGTGCCGGGGGAAGGCGTGGGCGCGGTGCTGTTGAAGCCGCTGGCCGAGGCCGAAGCCGACGGCGACCGCATCCTGGGGATCATCCGCGCCAGCGCGCTCAACCATGGCGGCCACACCAACGGTTATACCGTCCCCAATCCGGCGGCGCAGGCGGCGGTGATCGGCCGGGCGCTGGCGGCCGCCCGCCTCGACCCGCGCCTGATCGGCTATGTCGAAGCCCACGGCACCGGAACCAAATTGGGCGATCCGATCGAGATCGCCGCGCTGACCCGAGCCTTTGGCGCGTATACCGCCGACACCGGCTTTTGCGCGATCGGGTCGGTGAAGTCGAATATCGGCCATTGCGAAAGCGCTGCCGGAATCGCCGGGCTGGCTAAGGTGCTGTTGCAGATGCGCCACCGCACCCTGGTGCCGTCGCTGCATTCGCGGGTGCTCAATTCCGGCATTGATTTTGCCCGAACCCCCTTCGTCGTCCAGCAGCAGGCCGCGCCCTGGCCCCAGCCCCGCCGAGGCGAGCGCGAGGAACCGCGTCGGGCCGGGCTGTCGTCCTTTGGCGCGGGCGGGGCCAACGCCCATGTGATCGTTGAAGAGTATCTACCGCCGCCCCAGCCGGTCCAGCCGCCGCGCCGTCACGTCTTCGTATTGTCGGCCCGCGATCCCGACCGGCTGGCGGAGGCGACAACGCGGCTGCGCGCCCGGCTCGACCGGCTGGCGGAGGCCGATCTGGCCGCGCTGGCCTGGACCTTGCAGACCGGGCGCGAGGGGTTCGAGGAGCGGCTGGCGATCGTTGCCGATAGCAAAGAGGCGCTGATCGCCGCGCTTGATCGCGGCGACGGCGTGCGCGGCCGGGCCAAACGCGGCCAGGGCCGGGTCGCGACGGGCGAGGCGGCGACACTCGCCGCCGCCTGGGTCGGCGGGGCCGAAATCGACTGGCGAGCGCTGTGGGTCGGGCCGGTTCCCACCCGTCTGGCGCTGCCGACCTATCCCTTTGCCCGCGAACGCTATTGGGTGCCGGGACTGCCCCTCGCCGCCACGCCCGCCACGCCCCGGACAGTCGATGCCGCCCCGGCCCTGCCGCTGTTCTTTGCCCCCCGCTGGAGCGAACGCGCAGCCGCCCCCGGGGCGCTCCCGCTCGCCGAAACCCGGCTGGTCGTGCTGGTCGAGCCGCCCGCCACGGCCGTGGCGGGGCTGACCGAGGCACTGGCTCCGGCCGAGGTGGTGACGCTGGCCCCCGCCCCCTATCCCGATCAGGCCGCCCGGCTGCTGGACCTGATCCAGGCCCTGTTCCGCCGCCGCCCCGAGAGCGCCCTGGTCCAACTGGTGGTGCCACCCGACAGCCGCCACGAGGGACTGGCGGGATTGCTGCGCTGCGCCCGGCTGGAACGGCCCGGCCTCCTTACCCAGACGGTCGCGCTCGATCTGTCCGACCCCGATGCCGCCGCGCGGCTCCGCGCCGATCAGGCCAGCGGCGACGCCGAGATCCGCCATCGCGGGGCCGAGCGCCGGGTCCGCCACTGGCAAAGCCTGCGCCCCGCCGCCGCCGCGCCATCGCCGTGGCGGGCGGAGGGAACCTATCTGATTACCGGGGGATTGGGCGGCATCGGCCGCCATCTCTGCGCCCATATCCGTCGCCACGCCCCAAAGGCCAGCCTGTGGCTGGTCGGACGCTCGGCCCCCGCCGATTGCCCCGTCGGAGTGGAGTATCGTCAAGCCGACGTCGGCGACGGGGCCGCGATGGCGGCGCTGGTGGCCGAGATCGTTGCCAAGCGCGGCGGTCTTGACGGGATCGTCCATGCCGCCGGGATCACCCGCGACAGCCTGCTGATCCGCAAGAGCGAGGCCGATCTGCGCGCCGTCCTTGCCCCCAAGGTCGCCGGAACCCTGGCGCTTGATGCCGCCACCGCGTCGCTTAAGCTTGATTTCCTGGCGCTGTTCGCCTCGGCCTCGGGCGCGCTCGGCAATCCGGGGCAGGCCGATTACGCCGCCGCCAACGCCTATCTCGATTCCTTCGCCGCCCACCGCAACCTTTTGGTGGCGCAGGGCGAGCGGCACGGCCGGACCCTGTCGATCGACTGGCCCTATTGGCAAGACGGCGGCATGCGCCAGGGGGCGGAGACCATCGCCGCGATCGAGCGCGCAACCGGCATCCGCCCCCTCGACAGTGCGGCCGGTCTGGCCGGGTTCGACGCCCTGCTTGGCCATGCGGGCGAGGATCAGGTGCTGGTGCTGGAGGGCGACCCCGCCCGGATCAACGCGATGCTGGACGCGGCCCCGCCCGCCGCCCCAATCCGCGCGCAGGCCCCGGCGAGCCCGTCCCCGTCCCCGTCTCCGGCCACGCTCGCCCTCGTCACCGCCTGCTTCGCCGAGGTGCTGAGGATCGCTCCCGACCGGCTCGCCCCCGACGCGACAATCGACCGTTTCGGCGTCGATTCGGTGTCGGCGCTGGAGATCGTCGCCGCGCTGGAGCGTCAGGTCGGGCCGTTGCCGCCCACGATCTTGTTCGAGCATCCCACCCTGGCCCAATTGGCGACGGCACTCGGCGACGACGCGGCCCGGCCCGAGCCGGCGCCCCCCGCCGTACCGACCCAGGCCCAGATTCAGACCGGCGATATCGCAATCGTCGCGATGGCCGGGCGCTATCCCGGTGCCGACAGCCCCGAGGCGCTGTGGGCGGCGCTGGAGGACGGGCGCGACCTTGTCGGCGAAGTCCCCCCCGACCGCTGGGACCCCGCTTATTCGCCGATCAAGGGACAGCCGGGGACCAGCCATTGCAAATGGGGCGGCTTCCTGGACGACATCGAGGGCTTCGATGCCGCTTTCTTCGGCTATTCGCCCCGTGCCGCCGCCCTGGCCGATCCGCAGGAACGGCTGTTCCTTGAAACCGTCTGGGATCTACTGGAACGGGCGGGCGAGACGGAGGCCCGCCGCCGCGAGCGCTACGAATCGAGAGTTGGCGTGTTCGTCGGCGCGATGTACCAGCATTACGGCACCCTCGACACCGATCCCGACAGCAAGGCGCTGGTGCAACTGGCCTCCTATTCGGCGATCGCCAACCGGGTGTCGTTCGTCTTCGACCTGCAAGGCCCCAGCGTCGCGGTGGATTCGATGTGCTCGTCCGGTCTTCAGGCGGTGCATCAGGCGGTCCAGAGCCTGCGCGCGGGCGAATGCCGACTGGCCGTCGCCGGGGCGGTCAACCTGTCGCTCGGCCCGGCCAAGTACCAGGGCCTCAGCCGCGCCGGGCTGGTCGGCAGCGCCCCCGACAGCCGCAGTTTCGCCGAGGGCGACGGCTATCTTCCCGCCGAGGGGGTGGGAGCGGTGCTGTTGAAGCCGCTGGCCGACGCGCGGCGCGACGGCGATGCCGTGCTGGCGGTGATCAAGGCCAGCGCCGCCAATCATGGCGGCCATTCCGCCGGGTTCGGCGTCCCCAGCGCCGACGCCCAGGCCCGGCTGATCGAGGAGACGATCCGCGCCGCCGCGATTGATCCCGCCACGATCGGCTATGTCGAGGCCGCCGCCAACGGGGCCGCCTTGGCCGATTCGATCGAGTTGCGGGCGCTGACCCGCGCCTTTCGCCGGTTGGGCCGGGCCGATGGCAGCGTCGCCCTGGGCGCGGTCAAATCCAATATGGGCCACGCCGAGGCGGCGTCGGGTCTGGCCCAACTGACCAAGGTGCTGCTGCAATTGCAGCACCACCGGCTGGCGGCGACGCGGCGCCCGGCCCGGCTCAATCCGGCGCTGGACTTCGCCGCCTCGCCCTTCCGCCCGGTGTGGGAGAACACCGACTGGCCCGCGCCGGAGATCGGCGGCACAGTCCAGCCGCGCCGCGCCGCGCTCAGTTCGTTCGGCGCAGGCGGCTCCAACGTCCATCTGGTAATCGAGGAAGCCCCGGCCTGGGCCAGGGAAAGCGCCCCCGAACCCCGCCAACCGCGCCGGTTCCCGGTGTCGGCCCGTACCCCCGAGCAACTGGCTGAGCGGCTGCGCGGACTGGCCGCCTTCGTCCGCGCCACCCCCGCTCTGTCGCTGGCCCGACTGTCCGCCACCCTGCGCCTGGGCCGCGAGACGATGGAGCACGCAATGTGCGTGGTGGCGTCCGACCGCGACGATCTGGCCGCCAAACTGGAGCGCGCCCGGCCCGGCGACCCGCCCGAGACGAAAGGCGCGCCCGATCCCGACGAGATTGACCGCGACGAGGCGGGACCGATGCTGGTGCTGCCGCCCTATCCCTTTGCCCGCGAGCGGGCGTGGCTGCCGCCGCCCCGGCAGGCGCACCGCAAAGGCACCGACCTCGCCGCCCTTGTCACCGGGTGCCTCGCCGCCGAACTGGGAGTGACGGCACTCGATCCCGCCGCCAGCTTTGCCGCGCTGGGTCTGGACTCGATGATCCTGTTGCGGCTGGGCTATGCGGTCGAAGAGGCCACCGGCATCCGGCTCGACCGTCGCGCCGTCGAACAGGCCGAAACCCCCGCCGGTCTGATCGCGTGGCTGGCCGGGCAAGCGCGGCCGGAGAGCGCCCCGCCGCCGCCCGTCCGCGCCGCCGGGCCGTGGCGGATCGCGATGACCGAGGGACAGAAGGGTCTGTGGGTGGTCCAGTCGCTCCATCCCGACAGCGTCGTCTATAACGTGCCGCTCGCCTTCCGCCTCGACGGGATTGATCTCGGCCTGCTGGAGCGGGCCTGCCGCTGGCTGCTCGAGACCTATCCGGTGCTGACCGCCCGGGTCGAGGATCCCGGCGACGCCCCCGCTCTGGTGGCTCAGCCGGTCGCTCGCCCGCTGGAGCGGGTCGAACTGCCCAAGGGAATGGACCCGGTCGATTTCGCCCGCACCCGCTCGCTGCGGCCGTTCGACCTTGGTGCCGGGCCGCCCTGCCGGATCGAGTTGTTGCATGGCGGCGCGCTGGGCGGCGGCAGCCAGATCCTGCTGCTGCTGGTCCATCATATCGTGTTCGACGGAGCGTCGGGTGCCGTGGTGGCGGCGGCGCTGTGGGATGCCTATGGCCGACTGGCCCAGGGGCTGGAGCCGGTCGCCCCGGACGGAGCCGATTTCAGCGCGTTCGCGGCGTGGGAGCGCGAGCGGGCCGCCTCTCCCGCCGGTGTGGCCCAGGCCGAATATTGGCGGCGGCACCTCGCCGGGCCGTTGCCGGTGGTGGAGCTGCCCGCCGACCGCCCCGGCCAACCCGGCGCGGCGATTGATGGCCGCAGCCTGGAACGCCGGATCGAGCCGGAGCGGACCAGCCCGATCAAGGCGGCGGCAACGCGGCTGGGAATCAGCCCGGCGGCGTTCCTGCTGTCGGCGCTGGCGGCGCTGATCCACCGTCATACCGGGCTCGACGACATCGTGATCGGCGTCCCCACCCTGCGCCGTCCGGAACGGCGCTTCGCCCGCACCGTCGGCTATTGCGTCAACATGATCGCCTTGCGCGTCGGACTGAGCGGAAGCGACCGCGCCGACCGTCTGGTCCGCGCGGTCCAGTCCCGCCTGATCGAGGGGCTTGACCATAGCGACGTTCCCTTTGCCGCGATCGCCCGCGATCTCAGCCGGTCGGCCCCGGGCGAGCCGCCCTATCAGATCAGCTTCGCCTATCAGAACTTCCCGCTGGCCGCCGCCGCCCCGCTGCCGCCCGGCAGCGGCCACGCCGCCTTCCTGCCCGCGTTGCGCCAGCCCGGCGACAGCCTGTTCGGGCTGGAAATCCACGAAGTCGGCGATGGCTGGCGGCTGGTCGCCGGATATGATGGCACCCGCTTCGATCCCGCCACGATCGAATGCCTGCTCGACCGCTTCGTCCGCCTGACCGAGGCGATGGCCCGCCACCCGCAGGAACGGGTGCGCGATCTCGACCTGATCGCCCCGTCCGAGCGCAAGCGGCTGCTGGGACGGCACAGCAACCCGCCCGCTTTGGCCCGCCGGTCCGGTCTGGTCGCCGACTGGATCGCCGACCGGGCCAAGACCGATCCCGACGCCATCGCCGTCCAGGCGGGTGACGAACAACTGAGCTATCGCCGCCTCGTCCGCCGCGCCAACCGGCTGGCCCGCCATCTGCGCGCCCACGGCGTGCGGCGCGGCGATTGCGTCGCGGTGGCGCTGGGGCGCGAGGCCGACAGCATAGTCGTCCTGCTCGCCTGCCTGACCCTGGGCGCGGTATGGGTGCCGCTCGACATCGACGCGCCGCCCGCCCGACTGGCCGCGATGCTGGCCGATTGCGCCGCGAAGGCGGTGGTCACCCGGTCCGGCACCCTGGCCGCGCCGGACTCGATCGACCTTGACCGCGACGCGGCGGCGATCGCCGCCCGCCCGGCCCGCCGTCCAAGATCGGGGCCGCGTCCGTCCGATCCGGCCTACATGATCTATACCTCGGGCTCGACCGGCGCGCCCAAGGGCGTCGTGGTGTCGCACCGCGCGCTGGCCGACCATGTCGGCGCGATCGCCCACGAATTCGGACTGACCGCCGCCGACCGGGTGCTGCATTTCGCCCCCCAGTTCGTCGATACCGCGCTGGAGCAGATCGTGCCGACCCTGGTTGCCGGGGCCCGCGTGCTGATGCGGACCTGCCCGGCCTGGAGCCCCGACGATCTGGCCCGGGTCCTCTGCGAGGAGCGGGTCAGCGTCGCCGATTTGCCGCCTGCTTATCTGCGCGAGGTGCTGCTGGCCTGGGGCGACGTACCGCCGCCGCCCGCGCTGCGGCTGTTGATCGTCGGCGGCGAGGCGTTGTCCGCCGACACCGTGCGGCTGTGGCAACGCGGCCCGCTGGCCAGCGTAAAACTGCTCAACGCCTATGGTCCGACCGAGGCCACCATCACCTGCCTCACCCACGCGGTCGAGGCGACCGTGCCACCCGGTGCCGCTGTTCCGATCGGCCGTCCCCTGCCCGGCACCCGCGTGCTGATCCTCGATTCCGCCGGGGCTTTGGTGCCCGAAGGGGTGATCGGCGAAGTGTATGTCGGCGGAACCCGGCTGGCGCTGGGCTACCACAACCGTCCCGACCTGACCGCCGAACGGTTTATCGACAGCCGCTGGGGGCGGCTGTACCGCACCGGCGACCTGGGCGCGTGGAGTCCGGGCGACGAGCCGAGGGTCGCCTTTCACGGCCGGATCGACGATCAGGTCAAGATTCGCGGCTTCCGCGTCGAATTGAGCGAGGTTGAAGCCGCCCTGGCCGGGTTCGGCCTACGCGAGACGGCGGTGGTGGCGCGTCCCGACGGCAGGCTGCTGGCCTACGCCGTTCCCTTCGGCGAAAGCTGGGACGAAGCCGCCCTGCGCGCCCACATGGCCGCCCGCTTGCCCGCTCACATGCTCCCGTCCGCCTATGTGCGGCTGACGGCACTGCCGCTGACCGCCAACGGCAAGCTCGACCGCGCCGCCTTGCCCGAACCGGCCCGCGCCGTGATCACCGGCGACGTCCCCCAGGACGGGCTGGAGCGGCAAATGGTCGAAATCTGGGCGCGGGTGCTGGGACGCGAGCCCGCCACCATCGGCATCCACGACGATTTCGTCCTGTGCGGCGGTCACTCCCTCGCCTGGGTCCGGCTGCTGAACGAGATTGGCCGCAGCTTCGGCTGGCGTCCCGCCGCCGCCGACATCCTGGCCGCCCAGACGGTGGCCGAACAGGCTGCAGTGCTGCGGGCCGGACGTCCCGACCACCCGGCCGACAGCGGCGCACCGGTGGCGCTGCGCCCGGCCCGGGGCACGGCGCGACTGCCGCTGTTCCTGGTCCACGCCGCCGCCGGAACCGTGACCTGCTATCGCGATCTGGCCCGCCGTCTCGCTCCCGCTGTGCCGGTCTATGGATTGGAAGCCGACGGGTCGCCGCCCGCCGCCGATCTGCCCGCGTTGGCCGCCCGCCATGTCGCCGCCCTGCAAAGGCTTCAGCCGCACGGCCCCTATCGTCTGGCCGGATGGTCGATGGGAGGCGTGCTCGCCTTCGAGATGGCGCGGCACCTGCACCGGAACGGCGAGACGGTCTCCCTGCTCTGCCTGATCGACAGCTATCTTCCCGCCGAGATCGCCCGTTTCGAGTCCGCCCTGGCGGGCGGGGACGGCGACCCGGTCGAGCGGGCGTTCCGCCGCGACGTGCTGGGCGGCACAGACGTCCTTTTGCCCGGAGACGAAGTGCGGTCGCATCCGCTGTTCGCGACCTTTTGCGCCCAGAACGAGGCGCTGATGGCCTATGTCCCCGCGCCGCTTGACGTCCCGCTGACCCTGCTGCGGGCGGGCGGAGGAGACGCGGCGGCCCCAACCGCCTGGCGCACCCTGGCCGCCGCCGGATTAACCGTCCTGCCGGTCGCGGGCGACCACGATTCGCTGCTGCGGCCGCCCCATCTCGAATCCTGCGCCGCCCGTCTCGACGCCGCCCTGGCCGCGAGCGACATCGCGCTTTCCCCGTCCCGATAACAGGACCGACGCCCGTGCCACCCCTTCCCGTCATGTTCTGTTTCGCCGGTCAGGGCGCGCAATATTACGGCATGGCCGCCCAGTTGATGGCGGACGAGCCGGTGTTTCGCCACTGGATGGAAGCGGGCGACGCGCTGGTCGCGGCCCGTCACGGCTTTTCGGTGCGAGAGGCGATTTACGGCGGCCTCCATCGCCCCAGCCAGCCGTTCGACCGGCTGGAAGAGACTCATCCCGCGCTGTTCCTGGTCCAATACGCCCTGGCCAAGACGGTCCAGCATCACGGCCTGCGCCCCGACGCGCTGCTGGGGGTCAGCCTGGGCGAGATCGTCGCCCAAAGCGTCGCCGGAATGATTCCGTTCGAGACCGCGCTGGCGGCGGTGGCCGACCAGCCCGCCCAATTCCGCGCCGCCTGCCCGCCGGGCGGGATGGTGGCGGTGCTGGCCTCGCCCGCCCTGTACGACGAAAGCCCGCTGCTGCAATCCTTGAGCGAAGTGGCGGGGGTCACCTCGCACACCCATTTCGTCCTGTCGGCCCCGGCCGAAGCTTTGGAGGCGGTCACCGCCGAATTGCGACGGCGCGAGATTCTGTTCCAGCCTTTGCCGGTCCCCTATCCCTTTCATTCCCGCTTCATCGACCCGGTCGAAGAGTCCTGCCGCGCCGCCACCGCCGGGCTGCGCCGCGAAAGCGCGTTCTGGCCGGTCTGGTCCTGCTGCACCGGCACGCCGACCGGTCCGGCCAGTCCCGATCTGGTGTGGCGGATCGTCCGCCAGCCGATGAACGTGCAAACCACCCTGGCTGAGTTGGAGGCGCGCGGCGGCGCGGTCTATGTCGATCTCAGCCCCTCGGGCACCCTGGCCGCGCTGTTCCGCCAGACCCTGGCCAAGGGCTCGCAGTCCCGGCTGTTCAGCGTGCTGTCGCCGTTCGGCGGCGATAGCGAACGCCTGCACAAGACGCTGGCGGCGCTGCGCCACCTCGCGGCGTGATCCTGGCTCAAGACAGGCCGGAAGTTCCAGGGTATGCTTGCTCCCGCCCTCTGAAACGATGGTCGAATGCCCATGGATAAGATCCGCGCTTTTATCGAAGAGCAATGCCTGATCGAATTCGACGACAGCTTTCCCGAGGACAGCAATCTGTTCAAGGAAGGGGTGATGGATTCCTATGGCTATGTCCATCTTTGCCGCTTTCTCGAACGCGAATTCGGCATTCACTTCACCGAGGCCGAGATGACCGGCAACGTGCTGGTCAGCCTGACCCAGATCCGCGACACCGTCGCCGCCAAGTTGGCCCAAGGCGCGCAGCAATGACCGGTGTCGGCCCCCTTGGTGTCGGCCCATGTGCGGCCTAGTCGGGCTGGTCGGAACCAATCAGCCGTCAGGCGCGCTGCCCGACATCGTCGCAGCGATGCTGAACCGGATCGGCCATCGCGGCCCCGACGGGCTGGGGGCGGTCGTTGGCGACGATTGGGCGCTGGGCGCGGCCCGGCTGGCGATCATCGACATCGCCGACGGAGCCCAGCCGATGAGCGACCCGAGCGGGCGGTTCTGGCTGGCCTATAACGGTGAGATCTACAATTACCGCGAACTGCGTGCCGAACTGGAAGCGCTGGGCGTCGTCTTTGCGACGCATTGCGATACCGAGGTGCTGCTCCAGGCCTGGCTGACCTGGGATGCCGCCTGCCTGCCCCGCCTCAATGGCGGCTTCGCCTTCGCCCTCTACGACCGGCGCGAGGAGAGGCTGGTGCTGGCGCGCGACCGCTTCGGCAAGCGGCCGCTGTTTCTCGCCCGTCATGGCGGCGGATTGCTGTTCGCCTCGGAAATGAAGGCGTTCCTGGCGGTGCCCGGCTTCGCGTTCGAGCAAGACCCGGCGCAACTGGCCTCGATCCTGGCGACCTGGACCCCGCTGCCCGACCAAAGCGGCTTTCGCGGCATCGAATCCCTGCCGATGGCGGCGTGGCTGGAGGTCCGGCGCGGCGCGGTCAGCCGCCACACCTATGCGCCGCTGGGCTTTGCCACCGACACGGCCCCCGCCACCGAGGCCGAGGCCCAGGAACTGATCCACCAGCGCCTGACCGAATCGGTGCGGCTGCGGCTCAGAAGCGATGTCGAGGTCGGGGTCTATCTGAGCGGCGGCATCGATTCCGCGATTGTCGCCCGCCTGACCACCGACCTCTCGCCCCGCCCCCCCGCCACCTTCTCGGTGACGTTCGACGATCCCTCCCTGGACGAATCGGCCGAGCAGAACGCGGTGGCTGAGGCGCTTGGCACCCGTCACCACGCTCTCAGGATCGACGGCGCCGCGATCGCCGATGCCTGTCCGGCGGCGGTCTATCACAGCGAAATCCCCGCCTTCCGCAGCGCCTTCGTCCCGATGTTCCTGCTGTCGAAGCTGACCCGCGAGGCCGGGATCAAGGTGATTCTCAGTGGCGAAGGGGCCGACGAAGCCTTCCTCGGCTACGATCTGTTCAAGGAAACCCAGGTGCGGGGACGCTGGGACAGCTTTGACGAAGCGACCCGAAGCCAGATACTGGCACGGCTTTATCCCCACCTCGATCATTACGGCCCGCAGGAAGTGGTGGCGCTGACCGGCTTGTATCAGCAATTTTCTACCGAGCGGATGCCCGGCCTGTTCTCGCACGAACTCCGCTTCCAGAACGGCCGCTTCTCCGCCCGCCTGCTGAAACCGGACGGCGATCCGTTCGGCCCGATCACCGCCCTGGTCCAGGCCCACCCCGAACTGGCGGCGATGAGCCCGGTTCAGCGGGCGCAATGGCTGGAATACAAGACGCTGCTGCCCGGCTATCTGCTCTCGACCCAGGGCGACCGCCCGGCGCTGGCCCATGGCGTCGAAAATCGCTGCCCGTTCCTCGATCCCGGCGTGATCGACGCCGCCAACGCGAGCAACCTCAGATTCGACGACGGTTTCGACGAAAAGCGGCTGCTGCGCCGGGCTTTTGCCGACGGACTGCCCGCCTGCGTCGTCAACAAGCGCAAATTCCCCTATCGCGCCCCCGACGTCGCCGCCTTTGCCGCCGCCCGGCCGGATTATCTCGACCTCGTCCAGTCCGAGACCGAACTGGCCGGTCTGCCCTTCCTCGATGCCGGGTTCGCCCGCCGCCTCACCGCCAAGGTGTTAAGCCGCCCCGCCGCCGAGATCAGCCCCAAGGAAAACCAGACCTTTCTGTTCCTGCTGTCGATCGTCCTGCTGCACCGGTTCTTCGTCCGCCGCGAGGGCGTCCCCGGCCAGGATATCGCCCGCCCGGCCTTGCGGCCGACGCACCTCGTCGATCTGCGCAGCGCCGCCTAACCAAATCCTTATGAGGTCCACTCATCGGGATTTGGTGTTAACCCTCCCAGGGAAACGTCCCCTCGGTGACATAGCGGCGGATTCCGGCCCGCAGACCCGGATCGTCGAACATCGCCCGGTTGGCCGCCAGCGCCGCCGGACGCGCCGCGTCGAGACTTGGCGACAGGTGGGCGCGATATTGTTTGTAGGCGGCGATCGCGGGCTTCGACAGCCGCTTCAGGCGCAGCAGATGCTTCCTCAGCAGCGATTCGACCGGGTCTTCGATCGCATCGACCAGCCCCCACGACAGCGCGGTTTCGGCCCCGACCGGCTGGGTCGATAGGGTCAGGTAATGGGCGCGCTGCTCCCCCACCCGGCGGATCAGGAACGGCAACACGCAAGCGGGATAGAGGCCGAACAGCAATTCCGACAGCGCGAAGCTGGCACCGGACTCGGCCAGGACGATGTCGCAGGCGGCAGCGAGCCCGACTCCCCCGGCATTGACCCGCCCCCGCGTCACCGCGACCGAGACGAACGGCCCCGTCGCCAGACGCTGCCACAGCGCATAAAGCGGCGCGGGATCGAGAATGCCGTCGCCCTCGGCCAAAGCCTGGAAATCGCCCCCGGCGCAGAACACCCGGGCCCCGCCGGTCAGCACCAGCACGGACGGGCCGTCGGCCGCCTCGGCTCGCGCCACCACGTGGTCAAGCTCGGCCAGCAAGGCGGCGGAGAGGACGTTGCCGCTATGCTCGCGCGTCATCGTGACGGTGCAGATGCCGTCGCGAGTCTCGGCGGTCAGTGTCTCGAAGGTCATCACGGGCTCCGGATCGCCAGCGCGACATCGGTGCCGCCGAACCCGAACGACAGTTTCAGCGCGTGGCGGATCGAATGCGGCTGCGCCTCGCCCCGCACGTAGCGCAATTCCGGTTCGTGCGGATTGTCGAGGTTGCGGGTGGGATGCAGCATCCCGGCCCGCATTTGCAGCAGCAGCGCCACCAGTTCGACCGCTCCGGCGGCGGACAGGCCATGGCCGAGAACCGATTTGGTCGCGTTGACCCAGGCATGCCCCAGTCCCAGATCGCGCAGGGTCGCCGCCTCGACCTCATCGCCCTTCGGCGTGCTGGTGGCGTGGGCGTTGACATAGTCGATCTCGGCGGTGGTCAGTCCGGCCTGGGTCAGCGCCTGGAGAATGGCCCGGCGCTGACCGGCGCCATCGGGCTCGGGACCGCGCTGGCCATCGGCCACCGCCGCCGCACCGACCAGGGTGCCATAGCCCGCTCCGACATCGCAGCCTCGGCGCAGCACCAGGGCGGCACAGGATTCGCCAAAGAGAAAGCCGTCGTGATCGGCATCGAACGGTCGGCAGGCTCGGCCCGGCTGGCCGCCGAAACGGACCGAGCCCATCGCGCCCAACGCCCGCAGGCCAAGCAGATCGAGATAGGAGACGTCCTGCATCGCCCCCAACGCGATACAGGCATCGACCCGGCCCGACCGCACCGCCTCGGCCGCCATCATCGTCGCCACCGCGCCGCTGGCCGAGGCCGCGCCGACACTGTGGACGAAACCGCGAATGGCGAAGGTGCTGGCGGCCAGCCCGCCCAGATCGCTGTCGAAATAGACATGGCCTGCGCGCGGCGGCACAAAGGCGAGACGCCCGGCGGTTTGCTGCGCCATCAGCAGATAGTCGCGGGAGAACAGGTTGGCGCCGCCCACCACCAGCCCGATGCGGAGGGGATCGACCGCGTCCAGACCGGCCTCGCGCCAAGCCTCGTCCAGCACCGCCATCGCGACCCGGGCACCAAACCCGGCGGTGCGCGCCACCCGAGGCGACAGGATCGCGGGCGGCTCGTCCAGTTCGACCCCGATAAAGGCGGTCGAGCCGTCCTGAGCCTGCCGCCCCGGCCGGGCCAGGATTCCAAAGACGTCGCGCCCAGCCAGCAAGCCCTCGATCAGGCTGGCCTTGCCATAGCCCAGACCGCTGGCGACGCCGATCCCGCTGATAACGATGTCAGGCGGCGGCGAGTTTGGCATGGATCAGATCGGCCAGTTCACCCAGATTGCGCGGCCCGTGCAACTGCACCAGGGGAAGCACCAGCCCGATCTTCTCCAGGGTGTTGATCAGAATTTCGCTGCGCTCGATCGAATCGATTCCCAATTCGGCCATCGATTCGGCGCGGGTGAAGGACCGCCCAGCCAGATCGGGCACCACCTCGCCGATCTCGGCGGTCAGCAGGTCCAGGATTTGATCGCTGTCCATCTCTCTCCCCGTCATACGAAACGATAGGTGCGATGATAGCCGACCATGCCATCGAGAACGAGACGCCCCGTCCCTTCGATCGCCGCCCAGGCCGCCGGAAGAATATCGGGGGTGATGGTGGCATCCTTTTGGCCAAAGCGGATCACCTGATCGCCCCGCAACAGATGTTCGTACTCGGTAATCGTCAGCGGGTGGCGGCGATCCAGCGCGGCGGCAATCCCGCTGGCCTGGACCCGGCGCTGGCTTTCCGGGGTGACGACGCCGCTGAAGAATTCCGAGCAGCAGCCCGAACCGTAGGAAAACAGGCCGACCCGGCACGGCGCGGCGATCGGGGCGGTTTCGAGCAGACCGGCCAGACCAAGGAAGACCGAACCGCCGGCGGTGTTGCCAACGCGCTGGCCGAACGCCAGACTGGGGCCGAGACGGCGGGCGAAATCGGCCTCGATCTCGTCGGGCCGCGCCTTGTAGAGCTTGCGCATCAAGGTGCGGTGAGCGCCCTTGACCATGCCGCCGAACGGGGTGTGGAAGCTGAGATAGGCGAAGCTGTCGCGGAAATCGGCGCCTTCGACCCGGCGGGCATAGTCTTTCCACGCCCGCTCGGCGCAATCGAGATAGGCCATCAGCGACAAATCGGCGTCGCCCGCCTCGGTGTCGGGACCGGGGCGGCAGGTGTCCATCACCTCGAAACCGTGATTGCCATAGGCACCGGGATCAATCCGCAGGATATGGGGACAATCGCCGACCACCATCGCCACCGCGCCCGCGCCGGAACTGGGCTCGGAATAGGCCCATTCCTGGATCGCCTCGGCATCGGCCAGGGCAAAGCGCGACAGATCGGTGCAGATCACCAGCGCCTTGGCCCCCGGCGAGGTGCCCGACAGGATGAAATTCACCGCCATCTGAAGCCCGGCGGTGCCGGAATAACAAGCCTGCTTGATCTCGAACAGGCGGCAATGGCCGGAAAGTCCGAGGTAATGGTGGATATAGGTACTGAGTGACTTGCCGAAATCGATGCCGGATTCGGTGCAGGTCACCACCATCTCGATCCGGTTCCGCTCCTCGGCCGACATCGCCTCGACCAGCGGTCTGGCGGCGTTGACGGCAAAGGTGACCGGATCCTCGAACGGCAGCGCCACCGTCTTTTCGCGCATCAGCAAATTGTCGAAACGCGGCATGTCGAGACCGCGATGCAGACAAAGCGCCCGGACGTCCAGGCTCGCGGCACCGCCATAGACACCGAGAGCCTCGACGCCGACCGGGCGGGTCATGCGCTGCCGACCCGCACCGGCAGGTTGACCAGACCGCGCGCGTTGATGCGATCGACCCGCCACTCGACCGGACCGGCGCGGCGGATCGAGGGCCAGCGATCAAGCAGAGCGTTGACGGCGATCAGTCCTTCCAGCCGGGCCAGCGGCGCGCCCAGGCAGAAATGGGCCCCGCCGCCGAAGGTGTAATGCGGATTGGGCTGCCGTCCGACGTCGAAGCGATCGGGATCCTCGAAGCGGGCGGGATCGCGGTTGACGGCACCGATCATGCCGAGAAGCGGCGAACCGGCGGGGATCGGCGTGCCGCAGATGGTGACGTCGTCGCGCGCCACCCGCAAAATCATGTTGCCGCCCGGCTCGCAGCGCATGAATTCCTCGACCGCCAGCGGCACCAGCGAGCGGTCGGCCCGCAGCCGCTCCATCTGATCGGGATTGTCGAGCAGCAGCAACAGGCCGCTGCCGATCAGGGTGACGGTGGTTTCGTGCCCGGCGATCAGCATCGACACCATGTTGACCAGGGTCTCTTCCTCGTTCAACACGCCCTCGTCCTGGGCGCGCAGGATGATGCTGGTCAGGCTGGTATCGGCGGCGGCCCGGCGCTCGGCCAGGAAGTCGCGCAGATAGGCCTTGCAGGCGATCAGCGCGTCCAGCGCCGATTGCTTGTCCTCGGGCGAGAGCAGAACGTCGGCGATGCGGATCAGCGCCTCGCTCCAGCGATGGATGGTGTCGTCCATCTCGGGGGGCAGGTTGAGCAGGTTCCCGAGCACCCGCAACGGCATCGGCGCGGCAAAGGCGGCGACGATGTCGAACTCGCCTTCGTCGGGCAGGGCCGACAGCAAACGGTCGGCCTCGGCCTGGATCATCGGGGTCAATTCGTTGATCGCGCCGGGGCGGAACGACTTCTCCCACATCCCGCGCATCCGCTGATGGTCGGCCCCATCGACGTTGATCATCTGCGGCTGAACGCCCTGGAACAGGGCATAGCCGACCGGATCGCGGGTGCGGAAATCGTCGCAATTCCAGCCCGGCTTCCAATAATGGGTGTCGCGGCCGATCGCGGGCGAGCGGACCACTTCGGCGAAGGCCTGGTGGCCCAGCACAAAATAAATCCCGGACTGGTCGTCGAGGTGAACCGGTCCCTGCGCCAGAAGGCGGTGCAAATCCGGATAAGGGTTGGCCAGGAACGCCTTATCGCTCAGCATCCGCCACCAATCGTGTCCGGTCACCGGTCCCGCTACGGTCTCAACCATTCCTCTCCCTCCCGGCGCTTAAGGCCGTGCCGCATAGATGTGAAAAACCGCCGCCCCGCCTTGGGACAGGGGATGGGCACCGATCGTGGTGGAAAAGCCCCGGCCGCGCAAATCGGCCGCCATCGTTTCCGTCACCTCCGGTCCCAAATGAACCTCGACCAGCAACTGGCGGATTTTGGGCCAGTCGGCCTCGGCCAGCCCGGCCAGAACCTCACGCTCGGACCCTTCGGTGTCGATCTTGAGCAGATCGACCGCCTCCACCCCCAGGGCCGCGATCTGAGCCGACAAGGTATCGACCTGCGCCCGCACCCGCTCGGGCCGCAGCAGGGCGTCGAGAAAGCCGTCATCGGCCACCGCCTCGGCCGCCCCGGTGCGCTCGACGATGTGCTGAACCTCGCTCCCGGCCTGATGGCCGCCCAACAGCGCCCGCAGCCCGGCCGCCATGGTCTGGCCCACCGCGCGGTTCTGAGTCGAGAGTGCGGCGATGCCGGGGAAATAGTCGAACTCGGCCCAGCCCGGCCGGTCGCCCAGCGCCAGTTCCACCGCTTCGCCGGGCGGGGTCAGTGCGGCGAGGTTGGCCGCCAGCGGCGCGAACACGGCGGGCATCGGCTCGAAGCCGATAATGCGGGCCTGGGGACAGCGATCGCGCAGATAAAGCGAAAACAGACCGATATTGGCCCCGACGTCGAGATAGGTGCCGTTCGCGGGCAGGCGAAGACCACGCGCGGTCAGATCGTCGGAAAATATTTCGTGGATTCCGAACTCGACTTCATAGGCATTGACGCAATAAATCTGACGGCCATCGGGCAAAACGGCGGATTGCATCGGGAACTCCACCCTGATCTGCCCCAAGGGCGCATTGCCTGCCAGGAAACAGGACAACCATTGTCCCCAATGCGGCAAACAGCGTCAAGACCTCTCACCCCGAGCCGATCAGGTCGGCGGCGGTGCGGGCCACCGCTTCGATCTCGGGCTGGCCCGCCCCGGACGGACGCAGCGCCAGCGCCATCACATGGCGCGGCGTCGGCCGGAACTGGCGGAACAGCCAGTCGGCCGGATCGTCGCCCGGCGTCGGCTCGAAATGGATCGCGAGCGGGGCCAGGGTAAAGGCGAACTGGTCCAGCGCATGGGCCAGCCCCTTGCCGATCGCCTTGACGTAGGCTTCCTTCAAGGTCCAGAAGTCCAAAAACGCCTCGCCCGCCTGCTCGGGCGCGATCCGGGCCAGTTGGGCGCATTCGGCGGGGGCGAAGAAGCGTTGGGCCAGATCGAGGCTGGCCGCCTTGCGGTCGAGCCACTCGACGTCGATGCCGATATCGCCGCCCTCCGTCAGCGCCGCCGCCGCCAGCCCCCGCGTATGCGACAGATTGAGCCGCAGGAGCGGCGCTCCCTCCGCCACCACCACTTCGGGCTTGCCGTGCTCGCCGACGGAAAAGCGCCAATCCTGCGGTGCGCCGCCGGCCCACGACGACAGCAGCCGCCGCCCCAGGGCATGGGCCGCGATATAGCTGTGGCGGTCGCGCTCGAAATGAAAGCGGGCGGCGCGCTCGCGTTCGGCCTCGTCCAGCAGCGCAGCCAAGGCAGGCCACTGGCTCTCGGCCACCGACTCGACCGCCAGCCACCACACCGCCACCCGCCCGCGCGTCCCCTCGACCGCGTCCCTCATCGACCGGACTCCGCCTCCGCATCCTCGGGCTCGGGCGCAGGCTCGCGGACGACGTCGGGGGTCGAGGAAACCGCCGCCATCCCGATCCCGGCAAAGGACGTGTTGACCAAAAGCGAGGTCAGCGTCGTGAATTTGACGACGAAGGTGCCGAACAGATTGACCACGCCGGGGGCGATGCAGAACCACAGGCTCTTGTTGAGATTGCGGTCGAGCGACGACGAAATGTCGTGGAGAAGGTTCATTTCATGGAGATGGCCGTCCATCAGCACGATCTCGGCCATGTCCTTGGCGATCGTCGAGGCCCCGGCCACCGAAATCGAAACGTCGGCCTGCTTCAGCGCGATCGAATCGTTGATCCCGTCGCCGACAAAACAGACGACCTTGCCCTCGTCTTGCAATCTGGTGACGATCTCGGCCTTCTGCTGGGGCAGCACGTTGGCGAAATAGGCATCCATCCCCAATCGCTCGGCCAGCGCCCGGGTCGGACCGTCGTGATCGCCGGAAACAATCGCCATATAGCCGATCCCCTGCTGGCGGAGTCCGGCGACGACCTGTTCGACCTCGGCGCGGATTTGCGCCTCCAGTTGCACCGCGCCCCGCACCTGCCCATCGACCGCGAGGAACACGAAGGTATGCCCGGCGGTCTGCTCGCGGATCTGCAACTGGCGCAGATCGTCGGGCAACGGGATCGCTTCCCCTTCCAGATAGCGCACGCTGCCGACCTGAATGATTTCGTCGCCGCAGACGACGGTGATCCCGTACCCGATCGAATAGTTCGAATCCTCGATATCGGGGAACGACACCTCCATCTCGCGCGCCTTGCGCAGGATGGCCTGGGCGATCGGATGGGTCTGTTTCTGCTCGGCGATCGCGGCATAGCGGATCAACTCGGCCTCGTCGCACCCGTTGACGCAGTGAATGCGGGTCACATCCTGATCTTCGTGCGTGAGCGTCCCGGTCTTGTCGAACAAGATCGCATCGACCTCGATCAACCGTTCCAGCGCCCGCCCATCCTTGACCAGCAGACCGTTCTTCGACGCCATGCTGATATGTTTCAGGGTGACCATCGGGGCAAAGACGCGGATTCGCATCCCGATATGCGAGTTGATGAACACCGAGGTCGAAACCGGACCGATGATCGGCAGCAGACCGAGCGAGGAATAGAACAGCGGCATCGTCAATTGATCGGCCCATTTCTCGCCCTTCAACTGGGCGTCGGACTTGTAGCTGATCGAATTGAGAAGGATGTCGGCGATCTGATTGGAGGTGGTCTCGGACCCCGACCGTTCCGCTTTGACCAGAATGCGACCGCAACTGACGAAGGTATTGGCGAAGACGGACTCACCCGGCCCCTTCTCGACGATCTGGGCCTCGCCGGTTAGAGCCTGCTGATTGATCCCGGCGATGCCCTGGACGATCACCCCATCGACCGGGATCACGTTGCCGCCGTGCAGAACGATGCATTCGTCCTTCTGCACCGATTCGAGATCGACCTCGATTTCGCACCCGTCGCGGATCACCCACACCTTGCCGGGCAGATCGAGGAACAGATGACGCAGTTCCTTGCGGCTCAGATCCTTGGCCCGGAGCACGCCCAGCTTTCCCAGATGGATCATGTACAGGCTGAGAGCGGCGGCGACATAATTCCCAGTGACCAGGGCAAGGACGTCGGCGAACAGAAACAGACTGTCGCAATCGATCTTCTTTTCCTTGAGCAGGGACGCTTCGACATCGCGCAGATGCGGCCCCATTCCGTAGACGTAGGCGGCAAATCCGATCGGACCGGCCAGCGGAACGAAGCGCCGGACCGCCAGCGCCCCCAGGCAGAACGCGCTGGCGTTGGTGTAATGCCCCTGGATCACCTCGGCGGGTTCGGGGACGTATTTCTTTTCCGCTTCTTTGTCGTCTTCAAGATTTTCGGGCGGCGGCTTCTCGTCGGTCAAATAGCGGATCGCGGTTTCGCTTACCTCCCTGATCTTGATCGCAATCGGGCTGTCTTCGGGCAGTTTCTTTGCCCCGTAATACGCAAGACACAGCAGGCCGAGTCCAACAATCATAAGATCAGCTCATCCGGTGTCGCGGGCGGGAAACGATAAGCCCAGGGCCACAGACTGTACACAACCCGGCCGACCGGCTCAACGTCGGCCGGTTTCGCCCGCCCCCGATCCCGCGCCATCGAAGGACGGGACCAGACAGCGCAGATCGCGGGGCGCGAAGCCGAACCGCTCGCGAAAGGCTCGGGTGAAATTGGCCGGGGACGAATAGCCGAGCAGGTCGCCGATCAGCGAAATCGGCGTATCGGTCTGACAAACCAGATTGCGGGCCTGACGCAGGCGCTCTTCGCGCAGCCAGCCAAAGGCGGGCTGACCGCAACATTCCTGGAAGGCATGGTTGATCCGGCGGCGATTGGTGCCGAGCAGGCGGCTCAGATCCTCGAGCGACGGCGGATTGGCGATCTGGTCGGCCATGATTTTCTGCGCCGCCTGAACCAACGCGTTGTTGCGCGACATCGCAGGCGGAAGCGGGCTGGCGGCGGCATGTTCGACCGCCAGCTTCGGCATCAGGCGCAGATGCACCCCGACGCGGGCCAGCACCTCATTCTCATCGAACGGCTTGCCGATATAATCGACCGCCCCCACCGCAAATCCGCCCAACCGCTCGTCGAGCGCATTGGCTGCGGTCAGAAAAATGACCGGGATCATTTGGGTGACCGGATTGGCTTTCAGATGGCGACAGGTGGCAAAGCCATCCATTCCCGGCATGCAGACATCAAGCAAAATCAGCGCGGGCCGTTGCAGCACCGCCTGCTGGTAGCCCTTGGCTCCGTCGAAGGCGACGCTGACCTTAAACTGGCGCGCCGCCAGCATCTCCATCAAAAGACGAAGATCGGTCAAGGAATCGTCAATCAGGAGAAGGTCTGTTTGCAGCGCTAAACCCTGACTCTCTGCATCACATCACGCCGCATTATTCCATGCCCCATCCGCCCCAACCACCGAAAAAATAGTTCCGCGAGGATTGCTTTCTGCACCGCCGGGAAAAGTTTACCCCCCTCTGGCGGAGTAAATTCGATATTTACCGTCACAGGATGAGCAGATCCGATCTCGCCTGTAAGATGTTATTTCGTGCGAAAGTATTTTCTTATTTGGGGGGACCGGTGTTTCATAATCTCCGTCTCAGCATCAAACTGGCCCTACTTTCGGTTGTTTTCATTCTTCCCGTTCTTTTCCTGGCCGGGCTCTATCTGACCCAGGCGGCGAAGGATATCGACTTCGCGGCAAAGGAACGCCAGGGCGTCGCCTATCTCAATCGCCTGGCGGAGCTAGAGGTCGGACTTGTCGCCTTGCAGCTCCATGCGGAAACCGCCTCGTTATTGCCGCCGATGGTCGATGCCGTGCTGCGCCAAGACGCCGAGTTGGGCAAGACGATGGGAACCGGCGATACGATCCTTCCGCTGAAACAGGCTTTGACCGCCGCGACCCTTCCCCACCCCACCGTCGCCGATATCGAGGCGGCGGTCGTCGCGACGCGGGGAGTCATCGCCCGGGTGGGAGACGGGTCCAATCTGATTCTCGATCCCGATCTCGATTCCTATTACGCGATGGATGTGGCGGTGGTGAAGCTGCCCGAATTGATCGAGGGTGCGGCCAAGGTCTATTGGGCCGCCCTTCCGGTCGCGGGCGATGAGAACCGGACCATCGCCGGATTGGCCGAACTGCTCAGCCGGATCGGCGATTTTCGTTCTGTCGTCGAGGGGGTGGCCGCCTCGCTCGAGTCCGGATATCGGGGCAATCCCGACCAGCAAATGGCCGCCGCTTTGCAGGCTCCGCACGCCGCCCTGGCCAAAACGGCCCAGGCCTATCTGACCGAATTGCAGGCCGTCGCCACCCAGGACCGGGGCACGCCTCAGACCAGCCCGACGCGTCTGACCGCGCTCCAGCACGATGTGCTCATCCGCGCCGATGCGTTGTGGCGGGCCTCGCGGGGCGAACTCGACCGGCTGCTGCGCCAGCGCGGCGAGACCTTCACCCAGGCCAGGATGCATAATCTCGGGCTCGCTTTTGCCGTCGTCCTGCTGGCAATGGCGATGGCAGTCGGAGTCGGTCGCTCGGTCAGCCACCCATTGTTGCGCCTCAACCGGACGATGGTCCAACTCGCGGGCGGAGACCGGCAGATTGAGATTCCCTATACCGCGCGCCAGGACGAAGTGGGGACGATGGCGCGCGCCCTGTCCGTCTTCAAGGACAAGCTTGAGGAGGCGGCAGCCCTCGCCGAGCGGGAACGGGCCGACCTCATCCGCCGGGAACAGCGGGCTCAGGCCCTGCTCGACCTGACCCACAGTTTCGATCAGTCGGTCGAATCCGTCCTGGTCGCGCTCGAAGGGGCGGCGGCCAACATGACCCAGGCCTCGGGCGAGATCAGTTCCTCGGTCGAAAACACCACCCAGACCGCGTCCGAAGTCGGCGATGCCGTCACCCAAGCCTCGCAGACAATCCAGATGATGGCGACGGCGGCCGAGGAACTGAGTTCCTCGATCAGCGAAATCGGCCGTCAGGTCGCGCAATCCGAGGCAATCGCCACGATGGCGGCTGCCGAAGCCAGCAACGCCAACGACATCGTCACCGGCCTGACCTCGGCAACCGGAAATATCGGCGCGGTGGTGACGCTGATCCGGGAGATTGCGTCCCAGACCAACCTTCTGGCCTTGAACGCGACGATCGAAGCGGCCAAGGCCGGAGAGTCCGGCAAGGGATTTTCGGTGGTGGCGGGCGAGGTGAAAATCCTGGCGGCGCAGACCGCCAAGGCGACCGAGGAAATCGCCCGACAGGTCGAGGCGATGCAAACGGTCAGCCAACGCGCCGTCGATACGATCCTCGGCATCAAGGACACCATCGAGGACATGAAGGAAATCTCGGTCGCGATCGCCGCCGCCGTCGAGCAGCAGGGGGCCGCCACCGCCGAAATCGCCCGCAATACCGAACTGGCCGCCGGAGGAACGGCGGAGATGGCGGGCGGTGTCGATGAAGTAGGCCGGGCGGCCCGGCAGACCGGCGCGGTCGCGGGCAACGTCGCCCATGCCGCTTCCGGCCTTGGCACCGAGGCGGGGAAACTGAAACAATGCGTCGGCGAATTTCTCGGCAACGTCCGATCGCTGTAGCCCGGCGCTATTGCTCCGCCAGAGCCTGGAGGGTGGGAAAATCAAGCTGGTGGGCGGCGGCATGGACGCGTTTCGCAAACGGGGCGCAGCGAGGCTCGCGCAAGGCGAGCTCGTCGGCCCAGGCCATGATCGCGCTCATCTGGCCGTTCGCGATCATTTCCCGCAACACCCGGATTTCAGCGCGATCGGGGCGACACGATGACGGAACCGGGGTTTCGTCCACCGGAGCGGGCTCGGGCTCGGCTTTATCTTCCCACCCCAACCCGAGCAGATCGCCCAGACAGCCGACCACCCGGCGATGGTCGAGCGGCTTCAACAGATGGGCGGCGAAGCTGAGTTGGGCCGGGAATCCGGCGGGAGGAGTGGGGGGGGCCGCCGACATCAGCACCACCGGCAAATCGGGATAGAGACGGCTCAGAGTCTGGAGAACCATCCACCCATCGCCGTCATCCATGAACTGATCGGTCATCACCACATCGACCGAATCGACCATCGCGCACCATTCGACCGCTTCCCGGCCGCTGCTCGCCTCATGGACAACAAAGCCGCTTTCGCTCAGCAGGGTGGCGAGAATCCGGCGGCTCTCCTCTTCGTCCTCGACCAGCAGAACGCTATGCTGCCCGCCCAAGACGGCGGCGGGAAGAGAGCTGTCGGCCGAGGGACCGCTGCCCGCCCACGCCGCCTCGGCCATCACCTGGAAGCGGAAGCAGGCTCCCATCCCCAATTGGCTTTCCACCGTCAGTCGGCCGCCCATCAATTCGACCAATTGCCGCGAGATCGCCAGCCCCATGCCCACCCCCCGCCCGCCTTGACGGGTCGTGCGGCCCCCCCGTTCGAACGGCAGAAAGATGCGATCGCGATCGGCCGGAGCGATGCCTTCGCCGGTGTCGATCACCTCGAAATGAAGGAGAAGCTGATTCGGCCGGTCGGTCCAGATCGGGACGCAATTGACCTGAATCCGGCCGTTCCGGGTGTGGCGGGTCGCGTTGCTCAGCAGATTGTCGAGAATCTGCCTCACCCGTCCGTCGTCGAACCGCACGGTGCGGAGGGGAGCGCCGGTGCAGCGCAGCAGAAAGGTGTTGCCGTTGCGCGCCGCCAGCAGCCGTCCGTTCGCCTCGATTCCGCGCAGGAAGGACGGCCAATCCACCTGAACCGGAACCAGGGTGAACCGCCCGGCCAGACCGCGGGCATGGTTGAGAATGTCGTCGATCATCCGCAGCAGATGCCACCCGCTGTCGCGGATGGTGGACAGCCCTTCGGCCTGTCGCGGCGGACCGGGCGCGCGCGACAGCAATTGCGCGGTGCCGAGGATGGTGTCGAGCGGCGTCCTCAATTCGTGGCTCATCCGGGCCAGGAAATCGACCCGGGCCGCGCTTTCCGCCTGGGCGGCGATCAACTGGCGCTGCATATCGTCCTTGTGCATCGCGATGCCGAACAAGGCGGTAGGCGAGCTCATCAGGAAGCCCCACAGATTGATGATCGAGATCAGATCGACATAGGCCCCGCCGCCAAAGGCGACGAAGGCATAGGTCAATTGGCTCGCCACGAAGATGATGTAGGCGATCATCAGGAATCCGGCCGGGCGGAACCCGTTACGCCAAGCCCGCCAGCACAGCGCGATCGCAAGGGTCGACATCAACAGCGACAGCAGCAGCATGACTCTGATGCCGGCGCTGTAATCGACCAGGCAGGACCAGATCGCCGCCGGGATCATCCCGCCGAACAGCAGGACGAGCAGCACGGCATGGTACCCGCGATAGGCCGGACGGGTGCCGACGAACCGTCTGATGAACAGCACGAAAAACAGCCCGATCGCGAGCCCTGCCAACGCGTGGAGGCGGATATCGAAGGAAAGATCCTCGGGCCACAGATAGGTCGGCAGCAGCGCGGTATCGGTCGATAGATAGACCGATTTGGCAAACAAACCCGCCGCGAAGTAAAGGTAGGCCAGATCCTTCCACTGAAAATAGATCATCATCGTGAACAGAGTCGTCACCAGCAGGCAGCCGATGCTGGCGGCCTGGAACAGCACGATCTGTCCGCGGCTTTTGGCATAGGCGTTGGGTTGCCACAGCGTCGGATTGAGGTCGATGAAGGTCGTCGATTCGACCCGGACCAGAAGGGTGCGACGCTCTCCCGCCGCCAAGGTCACCGGCAGGATGGGATCAATGGAAAAGACCGGTCGCCGGGTCGCTGGGACCGTGAGCCCGGTGTCGGAGCGACGCCACTGGCCCGGGGCGACCGCCTCGAAGAAGCTGACCCGCAACAGGCGGGCATGGCCGACCCGCAACCAGCGAACGACCGGCTCCGCCGCCGGATTGACCAGGACGAGACGCAGCCAGAACGCCTGTTTCGAAAATCCGCGCGCCAGCGCTTTGGACGAGGCGGGGGCAAACCGGCAGCCACCCGCCGCGATGGCGACGACGTCCAGACCGGGGTCCGCCGCGCACCAATCGACTTGTTTCGACAGATCGAGTTCGGCGACCGGGAGGACGGCAATCGGATCGGCCGCCCACACCCCGCCCGGCATGGCTGCGACGAGAAGAAAAGCCAGCCCCGCCAGCAGGGCGCAGAACCACTGTGTCACGCCCTCACACTCCGCCCCATTGTCCATGACGCCGAACCATCGACAGGGTAAGGCGACAGACGCCCAAATCGCCACAACAGCATCGACAATAAAGGATAGCGGAAAATCTGGCGACCATCTCGGATGATGGGGATTCCCCGGATTGCTTGTCGATATGGATTGAGTATTGTCCGGAATGTCAATGGTCAAAGCGATTGAAGTGATGGAGTCCGTCACGCGAATATCGCGTTTCGCCCCAACCAGGACGCCTTTCGATAGAACATTAAGCGCATACGAGACTTATTTTCAGCAAAACTCGCTGAGGATCATATCCGTCCGCCCCCATGGCACCGGGCCGTGCGGCATCGGGCGGAACTCTTCAACGCCTGAAATGCCCGCCGCCGCCGTATCACCTGACAAGGAGCGATCAAGACCAAAGTGGTCCCGCCCGCGACTGAAGGGCGAATAACGTGGCTTCAATCTTAATTATAAATCAACAATCCAGAGACTGACAGGGAGCTGCGTCATGGTATCGTCGGTATCCTCGTCAGTCTATTCCACCTATTCGTCGGCACAAATTTCCGCATTATCTCTGAGCGTCGTCTCTTCGCTGACCAAGACCGATTTTCTTGCCCTGACATCGACCCAGCTTGACGGACTGACCGTCACCCAGATCTCGGGATTGAGCGCGACCCAGCTTTCCTATCTGACCACCACCCAGATGAAGGGGTTGGAGACAACCCAGATCGCGGCGCTGACGACCAGCCAGCTCAGCTTTTCCGTCGCCCAATTGTCGGTGTTGAACAGCGTGCAGATCGCGGCGCTCGGCACCGATGAAATCGCGGCGCTGAGCACCACCCAGATCAAGGGATTGTCCGCGATCGAGATCGCCGCCCTGACCTCGGAGCAATTGGCCGCGCTGACCCCCACCCAGATTTCGGTGCTGACCGCCGCCCAGATCAAGGCGCTGACCGTTACCGAACTGGGGCTCTTGAGCGACGAGCAGTTTGCCGCCCTCAGTTCGACCCAATTGACCGCGCTGACCTCGACCCAGATCAACAGCCTGTCCACCACCCAGCTTGCCGCGCTCTCCACCACCCAGGTCAAGGGATTGTCCGCCGCTGGACTCGCCGCGCTGACGACGACGCTGCTGGAGGCGCTGACGCCGACTCAGGTCGCGGCGCTGACCACCACTCAGATCAAGGGATTTACCTCGACCGAGGTCGGAGCGCTGTCGCAGAGCCAGCTTGCCGCCCTGTCGGCAACGCAGATCGCGGCCCTGACGACGACGGCGGTGCGCGGTTTTGACGAAACCCAGACATTGGCGCTGTCCACCCTCCAGCTTGACGGACTGACCTCGGCCCAGATTGGCGCGATGTCGTCCAGCGCCATCGTCGCGCTGGACGCGACCCAGGTCGAATCACTGACGACGACCCAATTGAAAGGGCTGACCAGCACCGACATCGCCGCGATGAGCGTCGCCGATCTCGCCGAACTGACCGACACCCAGTTGGCGGAATTGACCACCACCCAGGTCAAGGGCCTGACCGAGGGCCAGATCGCCAGCCTGACCGGAGACCGGTTGAGCGCGCTGACCTCGACCGAATTAAGCGGTCTCACCTCCACCCAGGTCCAGTTGCTCTCGACCGAGCAGATCGCCGCGCTCACCACCACCCAGATCAAGGGCCTGACCAGTTCCGCGATCGCCGCCTTGTCCGACGAGCAGGTGGCGGCGCTGTCCACCACCCAGTTGGCCGCGCTGACCACCACCCAGATCAAGGGACTCACCGCGACCGAGATCGCCACGCTGACCAATGGGCAATTGTCCGCGCTGACCTCGACCCAGCTTGCCGTCCTCACCACCCTGGCGGCGGCAGCGCTGTCCGAGACCCAGGTGGCGGCACTCTCGACCGAGCAGGTCCAGGGACTGACCGCCGCCCAGATCGCCAAAATGTCGACCCAGGCCATTCTGGCCCTGAATACCACCCAGATCGGGGCGATGACCGTCACCCAGATCCGGGGGATGAACACCACCCAGATCGGCGAACTGACCCAGAGCGACCTGCTGGAACTGTCCACCACCCAACTGGCGGCGCTGACCGCGACCCAGATCAAGGGCCTGACCGCAGAGCAATTGGGCGGGCTGACCTCGACCCAATTGACCGTTCTGACCGCCACTCAAGTGGCGGCGCTCTCCACCACCCAGATCGGCCAATTGTCGGTGACCCAGATCGGTCAGCTTTCGACCACCCAGGTCAAGGGCCTGACCGCCACCCAGATTTCCGCATTGTCGGACGACCGTCTGGCGGCGCTCGTCACCACCCAGATCGCCGCACTGACCACCACCCAGGTCAAGGGGCTGACCACCACCCTGATCGCCCAATTGAGCACCGCCCAGGTCGCCGCCCTCACCACCACCCAGATCGCGGTGCTGACCGCCGCCCAAATCAAGGGGCTGACCACCACCCAGGTCGCCGCCCTGCCCCAGACCCAGTTGGCGGCGCTGACCTCGACCCAGCTTGCCGGGCTGACCAGTTCGGCGCTCAATGCCCTGACCGCGACCCAGGTCGCCACGCTCTCCACCACCCAGATCAAGGGACTCACCAGCACCGGGATCGCCGCCCTGACCGTCGAGGATCTGGCCGAACTGACGCTGACGCAATTGTCGGCTCTTTCGGTCACCCAGATCCGGGGGCTGAGCGAAGATCAGATTGGCTCCCTGACCGCGACGCAATGGGCCGCGCTGACCTCGACCGAATTAAGCGGGCTGACCGTCACCCAGATCGGGACGATCTCGACCACCCAGATCGCCCAATTGACCGCCACCCAGGCCAAGGGCCTGACCACCAGCCAGATCGCCGCTTTGTCGTCCGAGCAGGTGGCGGCGCTGTCCACCACCCAGTTGGCGGCGCTGACCGCCACCCAGATCAAGGGACTCACCAGCACCGGCATTGACGCGCTCTCCACCACCAAGATCGCGGCGCTGGCCGCGACCCAGGTCGCCGCTTTGTCCACCACCGCGATCGCGGCGCTGGACGCGAGCCAGATCGACGTTCTGACCTCGACTCAACTGGCCGGGCTGACCTCGACCCAGCTGGCGGCGCTATCGACGACGACGTTCAACGCGCTCGATTCCACCCAGGTCGCTACCTTGACCACCACCCAGATCAAGGGGCTGACCAGCACCACGCTGGCCGCGCTGACCGATACCGACCTTGCCGAATTGTCCACCACCCAGATCGCGGCGCTGTCGGCGACGGCGATCAAGGGTCTGAGCGAAGAGCAGATCGCCGGGTTGGACCAGACCCAGTTGGCGGCGATAAGTTCGACCGGGCTGGCCGCGCTCACCACCACTCAGGTCGGGTATCTCAGCACCACCCAGGTCAAGGGGCTGACCGCCACCCAGCTCAAGGGACTGTCCTCGACCCAGATCGGAGCGCTTAGCGTCACTCAGCTTCAGGCGATCACCCTTACCCAGTTGGCGGCCCTGACCACCACTCAGATCAAGGGGATCACCAGCACCGAAGCCGAAGCGCTGACCACGACCCAATTGTCCGCCCTCGCCAGCACCCAACTGGCGGCGTTGACCACGACGGCGGCAACGGGCCTGACCGCGACCGAAATCGCCGCGCTGTCCACCACCCAACTGGCCGGGCTGACCTCGGCCCAAATATCGGCCCTGACCGGAACCGCGTTCAGCGCGCTGTCGGCGACCCAGACCAAGTCATTGACCGTCACCCAGTTAAAGGGACTGACCAGCAGCGACATCGCCGATTTGACCGTGACCGATCTGGGCGAACTGAGCGATACCCAGTTCGCCGCGTTGACCGCGATCCAGATCCGGGGCTTGACCGAAGAGCAGATCGCCTCGCTGACGGCCACCGATTTCAGCCTGATCGCCTCGACCGTTCTGGCCGGGCTGACCACCACCCAGGTCGGCCTGCTCTCGGCCACCCAGATCAAGACCCTGACCACCACCCAGGTCAAGGGACTGAACGGAACCCAGGTCGCCGCCCTCGGCACCACCCAGCTTGCCGCCCTCGACAGCGCCCAACTGGCGGCGCTCTCCACCACCGCGATCGCCAATCTGACCGCCACCCAGGCCGAAGCGTTGGGCGCGACTGCGGCGGCGGCGCTGACCACCACCCAGATCGCCGCGCTCTCGACCACCGCCATCGCCGCACTCTCGACGTCTACTCTGTCGGCACTGACCACCAGTCAGATCGCGGCGCTGAAAGCGACCCAGGCGACGGCGCTCTCCTCCACCCAGATCGCCGCCCTGACCGAATCCCAGATCGCGGCGATCACCACCACCGACATCGGGGCCTTGACCTCGGACCAGAGTGCGGCGCTGGCCACCACCCAGATCGAGACCCTGAATGCGAGCCAGATCGCGGCGCTGTCCACCAGTGCGATCGCCGGATTGGACGATACCCAGATCGTCGCCCTCTCGACCGGGCAGATCGCGGCGCTGACCTCGACCCAGATCGCCGCTTTGTCCACCACCGCCATCGCCGCTCTGTCGGTCACCCAGATCGCCGCTTTGTCTGCCACCCAGATCAAGGGCCTCAGCAAGACCGACATCGCCGTCTTTAGCACCACCCAACTGACCGGCCTGACGACCACCCAGGTCAAATCCTTGAGTACCGCCGCGATCAGCGGTCTGGCCAGTACCCAGCTTGCCGCGCTGAAGGTGACCCAGATCGCCGCCCTGGCCACCACCGAGATCGCCGCCCTGGCCACCAGTGCGATTGCCGGGCTGTCCGCCACCCAGATCAACGCGTTGACCGCGACCCAATTGGCGGCGATGACCGCAACCCAACTGGGATCGTTCAGCCAGACCCAGATCGCCGCGATCTCGTCCAGCCAGTTGGCCGCAGTGAGTGCGACCAACATCGCCGGGATGAGTACCACGCAGGTCGCCGGGCTGACCGCGACCCAGATCGCTGCCCTGTCCACCACCCAGTTGAAGGGACTGACCAGCACCGCGATCGGAGCCCTGTCCGCGACCCAGGTGAGCGGACTGACCAGCACGCAGATTGCCGCGCTGTCCACCACCCAACTGAGCGGACTGACCAGCACCCAGGCCGCCGCCCTTTCGACCGGCCAGATCGCCGCGATCACCACCACCCAGATCGCCGCAATCTCCAGCACCGCGCTGGCCGGTCTGACCCTGACCGATCTGGCGGCGCTATCGACCAGTCAGATCGCCGCGCTGGGATCGACCCAGATGTCGGGGCTGCTCACCACCCAGATCAAGGCGCTGTCGGCCACCCAGATCGCCGCGATCTCGGCCAAGGGAATCGGCGGTCTGACCGATACCCAATTGGCCGCGCTCACCACCACCCAGGTGGCGGCGCTGTCCTCGACCCAGGTCGCCGCGATCGCGACCGCCGAAATCAACGGGCTGACCACCAGCGATATCGCGGTGCTGACCACCACCCAACTGAGCAGCCTGACGACGGCGCAATTGAGCGCCCTCAACGATACCTTGCTTGCGGCGCTGGCAACCTCCCAGATCGCTGCGCTGACCACCACCCAAATCAAGGGCATGTCGGCGACGGCAATCGGCGAATTGTCGAAGACCCAGATCGCCGCTTTGTCTGTCACCCAGTTGGCCGCTTTGTCGGCGACCGGGATCGGCGGCCTGACCTCGACCCAGGTCGCCGCGCTGACCTCGACCCAGGTCGCCTCCCTCGCCACCAGCCAGATCGCCGCCCTGACCGCCACCGCGATCGAGGGACTGACCACGACCGATCTGGCGGCGCTGACGACCCGTCAGGTCGCCGCGCTGTCGGCCGCCCAGACCGGCGCGCTGTCCAAGACCCAGATCGCCGGATTGAGCGCGACCCAGATCGCCGCGCTGTCCACCAGCGGCATCGCCGCACTCAGCGAGACTCAACTGGCCGCGTTGTCGGCCAGCCAGATTGCCGCACTCTCCACCAGCCAGATCGCCGCGCTGGGATCGACCGCGATCGAGGGATTGAGCACGACCCAGATCGCGGCACTCTCCACCACCCAGATCGCCAGCCTGGCCACCGCGACCATCGCCGCCCTGGCCGACACCCAAGTGGCGGCGCTGTCGGTGACCCAGTTGGGCACCCTCACCACCAGTCAGATCGCGGCAATCTCGACCGATGCGATTGGCGGCCTCTCCACCACCGAACTGCTCGGCCTGTCCACCACCCTGCTCGGCGCCCTGACCGCGACCCAGATCGGCGCGTTCAGCGAGACCCAGATTCAGGCCCTGTCGGTCACCCAGATCGCCGGATTGAGCGCGACTCAGATCGCCGGGTTGGCCTCGACCCAGATCGACGCGTTGACCGACACCCAGGTGGCGGCGCTGTCGGCGACCCAGATCGCCGCCTTGTCCGCCACCGCGTCCGACGGTCTGACCGTCACCGATCTCGCCAGCCTGAGCGTTACGCAGATCGCGGCGCTGTCCACCACCCTGCTCGGCAGTCTGGAAACCAGCCAGATCAAGGGGCTGACCGCGACCCAGATCGCCGCTTTGTCCACCACCCAATTGCGCGGTCTGACCTCGACCGAACTGGCCGCCTTTACCACGACCCAGATCGCCGCGCTGTCGTCCACCCAGATTGCCAGCCTGTCGGCCAACGAGATCGCCGGGCTGACCTCGACCCAGGTGGCGGCGCTGAGCCTGACCCAAGTGGCGGCGCTGACCACGACCGAGATTGCCGCGCTCTCGACCTCGGCGATTGCCGGATTGAGCACCAGCACCCTCGCCGCGCTCTCGACCAAGCAATTGGCGGCGCTGACCGCGAAGCAATTCGCCGAACTGAGCTCGACCCAGCTTTCCAGCCTGACCGAGACCCAGATCGCCCAGTTGAGCACCACCGAAATCAGCGGCCTGACCGAGACCCAGATCGCCCTTCTGACCACCACCCAGATCGCGGCGCTGTCCTCCACCCAGGTCGCGGCGCTGACCTCCACCGCCGTCGCCGGGCTGACCGCGACCCAGATCGGGGCGCTGACCACCACCCAGATCACCCAATTGACCGCGACCGAGATCGGGGCGCTGACGACGAAACAGCTGGCGGTGCTGTCGGCGACCCAGATCGAATCGCTCTCGACCACCCAGGTCAAAGGGCTGACCGCGACCCAGATCGGCGCACTTTCCAGCACCCAATTGGCGGCGTTATCGACCAAGCAATTGGCCGTGCTGACCACCGCTCAGATCAAGGGGCTGACCGAGACCGAGATCGCCAGCCTGCCGACCAGCTTGCTCGGCGCGCTCGCCACCACCCAGATCGCCGCGCTCACCACCACCGCTTTGTCGGGACTGACCCAGACCGGGCTGGATTCCCTCACCACCAAGCAACTGGCGGCGCTGACCGAGACCCAGATCGGCAGCCTGACCACCACCCGGATCGCCAGCCTGAACGCGACCCAGATCGGGGCGCTGTCCACCAGCGGGATCGAAGGGCTGACCAGCACCCAAATCGCCAGCCTCAGCGTGGATCAGATCGCCAGCCTGTCCACCAGCCAGATCGCCGCGTTCGCGACCTCGGCGATGAGGGGCTTGAGCGCCGACCAGATCGAAGCGCTGTCCACCACCCAGTTCGAGGCGTTGACCACGACCGAACTGGCGGCGCTGACCAGTACCCAGATCGGTCAATTGTCGGTGACCCGGATCGACGATTTGACCACGACCCAATTGCGCGGCCTGACCTCGACCGCAATCGGGGCGTTGAGCGCGACCCAATTGGCGGCGCTGTCGTCCACCGATCTGTCCAGCCTGACCGCGACCGGTCTTGCCGGGCTGACCGCGACCCAGGTCGCGGCGCTGCCGTCCACCCTGCTTGCGGCGCTCTCCACCACTCAAATCGCGGCGCTCTCCACCAGCGCGATCGGCGGGTTGTCGGCGACCCAGATCGGAACGCTCTCGACCAAGCAGATGACCGCGTTGACCACGGCGCAGATCGCGGCGCTGACCGCGACCCAGATCGGCGGGTTGTCGGCGACCGAGCTTGAGGTGCTGACCGCGACCCAGATCGGCGGCCTGACCGCGACCCAGGTCGCGACCTTGTCTTCGACCCAGATCGCCGCCTTGACCACCACCGCGATCGCCTCGCTGTCTTCCACCGGGGCCAGCGGGCTGAGTGCGACCCAGATCGCCGGTTTGTCCACCGCCCAGCTTGCCGCGCTGACCGCGACCGAGATCGGCGCGCTGTCCACCACCGCAATCGCCGGGCTGGGAACCGGCATCATCGCCGCTTTGTCCACCACGCAATTGCGCGCCTTGTCGGCCACCGGAATCGCGGCGCTGACGACGACCCAGATCGCCAGCCTGACCACCGACCAGATCGACGATCTGACCAACACCGAAATCGCCGGACTGACCGCGACCCAGGTCGCCAGCCTGTCGGCCGACCAGATCGCCGCCTTGACGACCACCGCTATCGCCGCTTTGTCCACCACCGGCATCGGCGGCCTGACCGCGACCCAGGTCGCGACGCTGACGACCAGCCAGATTCAGGCGATGACGGCGACGGAAATCGCCGCGCTCAGCGCCGCAGCGGTCGGCGGTCTGACCACCACCGCCTTTGCCGCCCTCAGCACCACCCAGTTCCGCAGCCTGTCGGCCAGCGGCATCGCCGGCCTGTCCACCGCCCAGATTGCCAGCCTCAGCACCACCCAGGTCGGACTGCTGACCACCACCGAATTGAACGGCCTGACCGCGACCCAGATCGGGGCGCTGACGTCCACCGCCTTTGCCACCCTGACCGCGACCCAGATCGGGTCCATCTCCTCGACCGCGATCTCGGGGCTGACCGAAACCCAGATCGAGCAGATGACGCTGACCCAATTGAGCGGTCTGACCACCAGCCAGATCGGGGAACTGACCGTCGATCAGATCGACGACATCACCACCACCAGCATCGCGGCGATGACCATTACCCAGCTTGGCGCGCTGGTGCGGATGCAGTTGCGCGCGCTCAGCGCCGACCAGATCGCCGCGCTCTCGACCAGCCAGATCGCCGCCTTGAGCGAAACCCAGGTATCCAGCCTGACCTCAACCGAGATTCAAAGCCTGTCGGCAACCCAGTTGCGGGCGCTGGTCTCGACCCAGATCGGGGCGCTGACCGTAACCCAACTGGCGGCGATGACCGAGACTCAGTTCGGGTCGCTGGCCTCGACCCAGATCAGCGGATTGACGACGACGACGATTGCGGCGCTCAGTTCGACGACGATCTCGTACCTGACCACCACCGAGATCGAGGCCCTGGACGCCGCGCAGATCGAAGCCTTTACCGCGACCCAATTGGCGTCGATGACCGCCGAACAGATCGCGGCCCTGACCGCCGCCACCTCCTGACCGGGGGTGGACGATCCTTCTGGAGTAAGACAGACCGATGACGAGTACCGTTCTGGCCCCAGCCCTTCTTCACTCGATGGCGCGGACGATGAGCCTCCTCGACCTCATTCGCAGCGCCGAGACCCTGAAGAACAGTTCCCAGACCGAGGCGGTCGAACCGCTTTACGCCAGTTGGATCCAGCACAATCAGGACGATCCGCTGTTCTATGCCGCCCTGTTCAATTACTCGGTCGTCCTCACCGATCTCGGCAAGTTAGAGGCGGGCCGGGCCGCGCTGGAGCGGGCCATCGCCCTCAACCCCGATTTCATGCCCGCTTATATCAATCTGGGGCGGATCTACGAACGCCAGGGCACCGTCGGTCTTTCGGTGGTGCAATGGTCGGTGGTCTTGAAGAAGCTGGAGCAGATCAACGGCAACGCGATCACCCACAAGATCACCGCGCTGAACCAGATCGCCCGCACCCTGGAGACCGCCAACCAGGATGACACCGCCGAGGACATGCTGCGGCAGAGCCTTGAGATCGACCCCCGCCAGCGCGAGGTGGCCCAGCACCTGCTGGCCCTGCGCCAGCGCCAAAGCAAATGGCCGATCGTCGATCCGTGGGACCGGGTCGAGCGCTCGGCCCTGATGACCGGACTGTCGCCGCTGTCGGCCGCCGCGCTGACCGACGATCCGATGCTGCATCTGGCCATCGCCGCCCATTACAACCGGCACGATATCGGCGATCCCGAGGGGGCACGGCTGGAATGGGACGCGGCCGAAGCGACCGACGGGCCGGTGCGGATCGGCTATCTGTCGTCAGACCTGCGCCAACATGCGGTCGGGCATCTGTTCGCCGAGGTGCCCGGACTGCACGACCGGAGCAAGGTCGAGGTGTTCCTTTATTATTGCGGCCCGCACAGCGACGACGAGATGCATTCCGCGTTCAAGAGTGCGGGCGATCACTGGTGTTCGCTGGGCGATCTCGACGACGAAAGCGCGGCGCGGCGGATCGCCGAGGACCGGATTCAGATCCTGATCGACGTCAACGGCTATACCCGCGAGGCCCGCCACAAGCTGGTCGCGCTCCGCCCCGCCCCGGTGATCGTCAATTGGCTGGGCTTTCCCGGCACGATGGCCAGCCCCTATCACCAGTACATCATCGCCGACGATTGGATCATCCCTGCGGATCAGGAGATCTATTACTCGGAAAAGGTGGTGCGGCTGCCCTGCTATCAGCCGACCAACCGCCTGCGGACGGTGTCGGAGCGGGTGCCGACCCGGGCCGAGGCCGGGCTTCCCGACGCGGCAACGGTGTTCTGCTGCTTCAACGGCACCCACAAGATCACCCGCTTCACCTTCGACCGCTGGATGCTGATCCTGGCTCAGGTTCCGGACAGCGTGCTGTGGCTGCTGAGCAGCACCGAACCGGCGCACGAGCGGTTGAAGGCCCATGCCGCCCTGCGCGGCATCGACCCCAACCGCCTGATCTTCGCCGACAAGCTGGCCAATCCCGACCATCTCGCCCGCTATCGGCTGGCCGATCTATTCCTCGACACCACCCCCTATGGTGCCCACACCACCGCTTCGGACGCGCTATGGATGGGGGTTCCGGTGCTGACCGTCAGCGGGCGCTCGTTCGCCTCGCGAGTCTGCGGCTCGCTGGTCCGCGCCGCCGGTCTGGCCGATCTGGTCTGCGAGACCGTCTCCGATTATGTCGAACGCGCCGTCGCACTAGGCCGCGACCGTACCCTGCTCGTGCCCTATCGCCAGCGGTTGGAGGCGGGACGCGACACCTGCACCCTGTTCGACGTGCCCCTGCTGGTGAACCGGCTGGAGCAGCTTTACGCCGAGATGTGGGCGGAACATCGGACCGGCACCCAGCCGGTCCCCGATCTTGCCAATCTCGACGTCTATCTGGAGGTGGGAACCCAGATCAACCACGACGAGCTTGAGGTTCAGACCGTCGAAAACTACCCGGAATGGTGGCGGTCTCTTCTGCTGCGCCGCCACCGCCGCCGCCCGATCGCCCCCGACCGGCGGCTGTTTCCCGCCGCGATCGCCGCCCCGGACCGGCCGCTCTGACCATGACGCGGCACACGCTTCTGGCTCTGGCCCTCGTCACCTTGCTGGCCGGGCTGGCGCTGATCCCGCTTCCGGCGCGAGGCGAGGAAGAAAGCGGCGGCAATCTGGCCGCCGAACGAGGCGTCCGGGTCGAACAGCCGACGGGTGACGGCGTTCATTTTTCGCAAGGATCGGGAACCTATCTTGGCGACGGGCTGATCCTGACCGCCGCCCACGTCGTCACCGTCAATCCCGCCAGCACCGCCGTCACCATCCTGCTCGACGGACAGCGGTTGGACGGCGAGGTGATCCGCGACGGCCGGGAAGACGGGCTCGACCTCGCTTTGATCCGGCTTGCCCCCGACAGCCTGCCGCCGCATCGCCGGACCCAGCCCCAGGTCCGGATCTGCAACGACAACCCGGCCCCCCGCCAACCGGTGCAGGTCGCCGCGCTGGGAACGGTGACTCCGTCCGCCACCATCGCCTCGCCGATCACCTCGGACGGGCAGACCGGGAACTGGACCGACATTCTCGCCACCGGTTTCCATGCCGGAGCGTCGGGAGGCGGCGTGTTCGATCCCAGCCGCGCCTGCCTGTGGGGGGTGCTGATCCAGGAATTGAGCGGCCGGGCGAAATCGTCGGGGCGGCGACTTGACCTGACGGTGTTCGTCCCCGCCAGCCGGATCGGCGCCTTCCTGCGAACCCCGGTGGCTTTCGCGGTGCCGGTGCATTAGGATTTCGCCTCTGTTGACGAGGTAGACAATGAGCGATGGATTGAAGTGTCCCGAGTGCAACTCGGAAAATGTTTACAACGACGGCACCCTTTGGGTTTGCCCGGACTGTGCCCATGAATGGAATCCGGAGGCTGGCGCAGGCGATTCCGCCGTCGAAGACGGGGTGATTCGCGACGCCAACGGCAACGTCCTCGCCGATGGCGATTCGGTGTCGGTGATCAAGGATCTGAAGGTCAAGGGCTCGTCCCTGGTCGTCAAGGGCGGCACCAAGGTCAAGGGCATCCGTCTGGTCGATGGAGCCGACGGGCACAACATCGCCTGTAAGATCGACGGGATCGGCGCGATGAATTTGAAGTCCGAATTCGTCAAGAAGGCCTAGGGTACGTTGACACTTCCCGCAGCCCGAAGGGACGCGGCGATGGGCTAAGTGTCACCGCACCCTAAGCCGTCCCCACGAAGGCGACCCCCGGACAGTAAGCTTTTGTTCGGGGGCGATCCTGGGCGTGGCCTCAGGCGCTTTTGCGGGAGCGGACCATGGCCTTGTAGGGCAGCACCTCGTCCTTGAGGTGATGATAAAGCCCGCCATCAATGATCCGATAGATTTCCAGGCAGGTCTGCTGGGCCTGCTTCGCGGTGCCGATCTTCGGCACCATCTTCTTGCACAGATCGACATAGGCCAGGATCAAGGTGCCGTGCTTGGCCTGATGCGCCTCGCCGCCGTCCCGCCCGTTCAGGAATTCGTCCTCGGCGGCAAAGGCCGCCTTCATCGCGATAAAAATAGCCCCGGTCCGTTCGGCCACCATCCGGCGGTCGAGAAACGGATCGTCCAGGGCGCGGAAGAAATCGGCCATTGCCTCAATCAGCGCCCGTCTTCCCCGGTCGATGGCCTCGATCCCCGTTTCCAGGGACATGTTCCAGCGAAACATGGCGTTTGTTACCCACCCTTTTGACGAGAGCCGATCCAGCCATTCGGCTCCGCCCCCGATTCATACTAAGGTGGGTACCCGAGGTCAAACCGTCTGAAGGTCTATTTACATCCTGCAAGTCATAGACGCATTCTCCCCTGGCACAGGGCGAAAGCGGGGTGCGCCGATGAACGCAAGAGGATATCGGATGATGATTTTGAACCGAGTGTGCGGGGTTCTCCTCGCCCTGACTCTCTGTCTGTCTCCGCTTTCGGGCGCGCGCGCCGAAGACGATATCAAGATCGGCGCGTTCCTGTCGCTGACCGGGGTGATGTCGCTGATGGGCGACCCGGAAAAGAAGGCGCTCGACATGCTGGTCGAAACCGTCAATGCCGAGGGCGGCGTGCTGGGGCGCAAGATCAGCCTGATCGTCTATGACGATGGCTCCGACCCGGAAAAGGCGGTTTCGTTCGTCCGCCGTCTGATCGACCACGATCAGGTCGATCTCGTCATCGGCGGATCGGGTACCCCCACCAGTCTGGCCGTGCTGAACCAGATCGAGCGCGAGCGGGTTCCCTATATCTCGATGGGTGGCGGCGGTGCGATCGTCGATCCGGTCCGCACATGGGTGTTCAAGGTGCCGCAGACCGACCGGATGGCGGCGGAAAAGGTGCTGGCCGATCTGAAGAAGCGCGGACTGACCAAGATTGCCCTGCTGTCGGAGAATGGCGGCTTTGGCAAATCGGGCCACGACCAGACCGTCGCCCGCGCCGCCAGCTATGGCATCGAGATTCTCGCCGACGAGACCTACTCGCCCAAGGATGCCGACGTCACCCCGCAACTGACCAAGATCCGCGCCACCCCCGGCCTTCAGGCCCTGTTCGTCTTTGGCACCGGCAACGGCCCGGCGGTGGTGACCAAGAACATCCGCCAGATCGGTCTGACCCTGCCGGTCTATCAGTCGCACGGCGTCGCCTCGCGCGATTTCCTCCGTCTCGTCGGCGGGGCCGCCGATGGAATGCGGCTGCCCGGCGGCGCGCTGTCGGCCCCGGAGCAATTGCCCGACTCCAACCCGCGCAAGGCGCTGCTGATCGGCTTCAAGACCGCGTATGAGGCCCGGACCCGCACCGACATCAACATGATGGCCGGGCACAGCTATGACGCCCTGATGCTGGCGGTCGGCGCGATCCGCCGCGCCGGAACCACCGACAAAGCGGCGGTCCGCGACGCGCTGGAGGCGACCGCCAACTTCCCCGGCACTGCCGGAATGGTCACCTTCTCGCCGACCGATCATCTCGGCCTCGGCCCCGATGCCTTCCACATGCTGGAAATCCGGAACGGCGCGTTCACCATCGTCGATTAACCGAGAGAGGCTATTCCTCTTCGTCCGCCGTCTCGGACCCGACTGGTTCGGACGGCGCGGGCGCAGGTACGACCGCCTTGCGCCGCCTGGGCTGGGGATGCCACGACCACGGCCGGTCGCCCTGGACCTCGGCGACGGTTTCGACCCGGACATGGGTGGGACTGAGCCACAGCGCATGGGCGCCCCGCCGCCACAGGTCGAAGCGGTCGATCACCAGCCCCGCCCCCCGACAGGTTCCCCGCAGCGGCACCGCGCTGACCACCAGCCCGGCCCCGGCGCAAGCCGCCTCGATCCCCGCTTCATCGCGGATCAGCGCCACCACCCGTCCCTCGGCCCGCCAGACGCAGCCGAAAGGATCGCAGCGCAGCCGCCCATCGCGCGAGGAACTCTGGCGCGGCCAGCGTTCCGGCGCTTCGGGTCCGGCGCGGCGGCTCCAGGTCTCCTTGAGGATGCGGCCGCCCTTGCCGTTCAGCAGCAAGGCCCCGTCGGCAGTCCGGACCGCCATCGCCGCGCCGCGCCCATCGACCAGCAGATCAGGCGGATCGGCCAGACCCATCGAGGCCAGCCCCAAAACCATCGGCACCAGCCCCCACCAGCGCCAGCGCCTGGTCCACAGGCACAACCAGCAGCCGCCCAGGGCAAAGACAACCAGTCCGGCCATCGGCAGGGTGGGCGTGGTGAAAGCGGCTCCGGGCCAGCTTGCCACCCACAGCGCGATCTGGTTGACCGCCTCGACCCCCCACCCCATCGGCACCAGCGCCCCCGCCTCCAGCCCGAACGGCAGCAGCAGGAACAGCACCAGCGCCCACGGCATCACCCAAAAGCCGGTCAGCGGCACCGCCAGCATGTTGGCCAGCACCGACCACACCGCGAACCGGTTGAAATGGTAGATGGCAAAGATCGCGGTGACACTTCCGGCGATCAGGGTGGTCAGCGCGATCCCGGCGGCATAAAGGCCGATCCCGGCCAGCGGACCGGGATGGGCCTCGCGCCATGCCGCCTGACGCGGAGCCTGGGTCTCGTACCAGGCGATCAGGGCGATTACCGCCGCGAACGACATCTGGAAGCTGGGGCCGATCAGCTCTTCCGGCTCGACCAGCAGCACCAGCGTCGCCGCCAGCGCCACCGGCCGCATCGACAGCGCGGTGCGGTCGAGCAGCACCGCCAGCAACACCAGGGCGATCATCAGGAACGAGCGTTGGGCGGGCACCGGCGACCCGGCCAACAGGGTGTAGCCCCAGGCGAACAGGATCGCCAGCGCCGCCGCCCATTTCTTGATCGGATAGCGCAGCGCCACCGGCGGGATCAGCGCCAGCAGCGCGCGCAGACCGACGAACACCAGCCCGGCGGCAAGGCTGATATGCAGCCCCGAAATCGACAGGATGTGAGCCAGCCCGGAATCGCGATAGGCCTGCATCATCGGAGCCGAAATCGGCATCTGATCGCCGGTGATCAACGCCGCCGCCACCGCGCCGCGATCGCCCGGCAGCACCGCGACGATCCGTTCGGTCAGGCGATGGCGCAGGGCGTTGACGGCAACGCCAAAGCCGCCGTCGAGGTTGGGTTCCGCAGCGGCGACGATCTCGGGCGGGCCGAGCGCGGTCCCGATCGCGCCCAGCCGCTTGAACCAGGAAAAGCGGGCGAAGTCGAATGCACCGGGCATCGACGGGTGCGGCGGCGGCATCAGCATCGCCCGCAGCCGCAGCCGGTCGCCGACGGTAAAGGGGGGAGAGCCGGGCTTCAACCGCAACCGTACCCGCTCCGGCACGACGATCGGTTCGTCCCGCTCCAGCCTCAGCCGGTCGAAGGTGACGCGGAGCGCCTCGCCGGGCAGGCGCTCGATTTCGACCACCCGCCCTTCCAGCATCAGCGCCCCGCTCGCCCGCTCGATCACCGGGGCGGCGACCAGGGCGGTGCGGAGCTCGGCCGCGAAAAAACCGGTCGCCAGCGCCAGCAGAGCCGCCGCCGCCGCGACCAGAGCCAATCGCCGCCGCGCCAAGGCCAGCACCAGGAATAGGGCCGTAGCCGCAAGTCCCAACCCGGAGAGCCACAATGGCGGTTCGACCGGGAGGGAGAAATAGCCGCCGATGCCAAGGCCCAAAAACACCGGTATCCACAACGGCCACCGCGTCCGCTCGGCCAGCATCCCCCTGCTGACCGCGGGGAGGATTGCACGGAACGCGGACGTGTCTTCAGCCATTGTTTCCAACACCGGGCTGTCAGGGCCTCGAGAATATGGTAAACAAGAGGGCTCTGTCTCTCGCGGCAAAGGATGCCGAACCCTTATCATGACCGTCGTTACCCGCTTTGCTCCGTCGCCCACCGGCTTCCTTCATATCGGAGGGGGGCGGACGGCTCTGTTCAACTGGCTGTTCGCGCGTCATCACGGCGGCCGCTTCCTCCTCAGAATCGAGGATACCGACCGCGCCCGCTCGACCGACGCCGCCGTCGCCGCGATCTTTGACGGCCTGGAATGGCTGGGTCTCGATTGGGACGGCGAAGCGGTGATGCAGTTCGCCCGCGCCGAGCGCCACGCCCAGGTGGCCCACCAATTGCTCGACGAGGGCAAGGCCTATCGCTGTTACTGCACGCCCGAGGAACTGACCGCGATCCGTGAGGAGCAGCGGGCCAAGGGGCTGCCGATGCGCTATCCCGGCATCTGGCGCGACCGCGATCCCGCCGATGCTCCGGCCAATACCCCGTTCGTCGTCCGGCTGAAGGCCCCGACCGAGGGCGAGACGGTGATCGCCGATCTGGTCCAGGGCGACGTCCGCGTCGCCAACGAACAGCTTGACGACATGATCCTGCTGCGCGCCGACGGCACGCCGACCTACATGCTGTCGGTGGTGGTCGACGATCACGACATGGGGGTGACCCATGTGATTCGCGGCGACGACCATCTGACCAACGCCTTCCGTCAGGCCCAATTGTACCGGGCCAGCGGGTGGGAGGTGCCCACCGTCGCCCACATTCCGCTGATCCACGGCCCCGACGGGGCCAAGCTGTCGAAGCGTCACGGCGCGCTGGGCGTCGATGCCTATCGCGACATGGGCTATCTGCCCGAGGCGATGCGCAATTACCTGCTGCGCCTGGGCTGGAGCCACGGCGACGACGAAATCATTTCGACCGAGCAGGCGATCAAGTGGTTCACCCTCGATTCGGCCGGGCGCTCGCCGTCGCGGTTCGATTTCGCCAAGCTGACCCAGTTGAACGGCCATTACCAGCGTCAGGCCGACAATGGTCGCCTGACCGGTCTGATCGCGCCCCGGCTTGAAGAAAAGCTGGGTCGCCCGCTCGCCGAAGCCGAAACCACCCGCCTCGTCGCCGGGATGACCGGGTTGAAGGATCGGGCCAAGACTCTGGTGGAACTGGCGGACTCCGCGCTGTTCTACGTCCAGGCCCGCCCCTTGGCGCTGGACGACAAGGCGGCCAAGATCGTCGCCGATCCCGACGCGCAGGCCGATCTGGCCCTGTTCGCCGCCCGCGCCGCCGCCTTGACCGAGTGGAACCGCGAAACGCTGGAAGAGATCGCCCGCACGATGGCCGAGGAACGTGGCCTGAAGCTGGGCAAGGTCGCTCAGCCGCTCCGCGCCGCCCTGGCCGGAGCGACGGTTTCCCCCCCGATTTTCGAAGTGATGGAGGTCCTGGGCCGCGAAGAGTCCCTGGGCCGCATCGGTGACGTGCTGACCGGTTCGCTTCCCTCGCAAGCGGTCGCGGTCTGATTGACGGAGCCGACTCTGATCCTTTTGAACAAACAGGGATAAAAAAAATGACAGATTCCCCCGCGTCGCCAAAAGAGACCGTCACGCTGACCAACAACAGCTCGGGCAAAAGCGTCGAACTGCCGTTGATCGCGGGTACGGTCGGGCCGAAGGTGATGGACATCCGGTCGCTTTATTCGGACATGGACCTGTTCACCTACGATCCCGGCTACACCTCGACCGGATCGTGCAAATCGGCGATCACGTATATTGACGGCGACGAAGGGGTTCTGCTCCATCGCGGCTATCCGATCGAGGAGATTGCCGAGCATGGCGACTTTCTCGAAGCGGCCTTCCTGATCCTGAAGGGCGAACTGCCGAACGACGCCCAGCGGACGAAGTTCGTCACCGACATCTCGCGCCATTCGATGCTGAACGAACAGATTTCGTTCTTCTTCCGCGGCTTCCGCCGTGACTCCCACCCGATGGCGGTCATGTGCGGCGTCGTCGGCGCGATGGCGGCGTTCTATCACGATTCGATCAACATCAACGATCCGCACCAGCGGATGGTGGCCAGCTATCGCCTGATTGCCAAGATGCCGACGGTGGTGTCCTGGACCTATAAATACGCGATGGGCCAGCCTTTCGTTTATCCGCGCAACGATCTCGATTACGCCTCGAACTTCCTCCACATGATGTTCGCGACGCCGTGCGAGCCCTACAAGGTCAACCCGACCCTGGCGCGCGCGATGGATCGCATCTTGATCCTGCATGCCGACCACGAGCAGAACGCCTCGACCTCGACGGTGCGTCTGGCCGGGTCGTCAGGGGCCAATCCGTTCGCCTGTATCGCTGCGGGTATCGCCTCGTTGTGGGGTCCGGCCCATGGCGGCGCCAACGAAGCGGTTCTGGCGATGCTGCACGAAATCGGCAGCAAGGAGCGCATCCCCGAATTCCTGAAGCGCGCCAAGGACAAGAACGATTCGTTCCGTCTGATGGGCTTCGGTCACCGGGTCTACAAGAATTACGACCCCCGCGCCAAGATCATGCAGCGCACCTGCCACGAAGTGCTCGACGAATTGGGCATCAAGGACGAGCCGTTGCTCGAACTGGCGATGGAACTGGAGCGGATCGCGCTGTCGGACGAGTATTTCATCGAACGCAAGCTGTTCCCCAACGTCGATTTCTATTCCGGCATCATCTTCCGTGCCATGGGCATCCCGACCCAGATGTTCACCAGCCTGTTCGCGCTGGCGCGCACCGTCGGCTGGATCGCCCAGTGGAACGAGATGCTGACCGATCCGGAACAGAAGATCGGTCGCCCGCGCCAGCTTTATGTTGGCTCGCCGCCCCGCCACTATCTGCCGCTGCACCAGCGTGGCTAGCACCGGCCGACAGCGGGATCCGAACGACGGGCGGCGCCTTCGGGCGCCGTTCCGACGGATTCCTCCGCCCGCCAACGACAACGTCCAGCCTGGCGGCCGCCGTCGGCTGGTCGTGCTGGCGGCGGTGGTGTCCACCGTCGCCATCGCCGTTCTGATCGGGCTGAAGTAGCGCCACCGTCAAACTGGCCGTCACCCGCGATCCGCCGTTGATTTCTTCCGCCCTTTGGGTATGGTCACCCCCCGGTGGGGCCTGTAGCTCAATGGTTAGAGCCGGCCGCTCATAACGGTCTGGTTGCAGGTTCGAGTCCTGCCGGGCCCACCAATCCCTTTCCAGACCCCAGGATTCCGCCAAAGCCTGCGTTTCCGCCACGTCAGGCACTCTCGATTGGCCTACAATCGAGGACAGGGGCATGCCTCCTTACCTGAAGCGCAAGGGCGATTATTTCTCCCTCCAGAAGCGCGTTCCCACCGACATCATGCAGTGTAGCGCGCCACATGGTTTTGCAGCGTAACCCTCAGGTCCCACCTCGCCGACCGAGTCACGATCGCTGCCGCCGACACAGGAATAGCGGGTCTTGACCTCCCTGATCTCGCAGCCAACGAAGGCGATGCGGACCTCGGGGCAGTCGAGGTTGGACAGGATGAAGCGGACTTGAATGCCCGTTAAAACGGTGGCCAGACGGTCGAGATCGTCGGAGCCGAAAAGAGCCTTGCCGTAATACCCCTCGGAGCCGACGTAGGGCGGGTCGCAATAGAACAGCGTGCCCGGACGGTCATAGCGACGGATGAAGGCGGCCACGTCGCCCCAGTTGTCGTCCGACATGCCGAGATACGGTCGCTCGGGAAGCGGACAGTTGCCCTGGGTCCGGATTCCAGCTCCCCTGCCAAACCAGGCTGTCAATTGACCGGCTAAATGCGTTGGTCAAATTCACGCGTCAGCGATGGATCATGATTGGACTTTGACCCTAGGTCTGCGGAAACCAGCCAGCGGAAATGTTCCGGATGGAAATAGATAAAGAGAAGATAGGCTGCCACCGCAACCACCAGACTGATGCCGATCAGCATACCCAACACATCAATGCCGGACATGACCCCCTCCGTTTCGCCGCCCCCGGCGTGCAGGGGCTCTTCGTGCGGTCGAGTCATTTTCCCGTCGATGGGGGTTAAGGATCGAGACGAGAGGCGATAAAGGTTTGTTTATGATCGGCTTATGCCAACGGCTGAAAGGCCGTCTGGAACCTTTATCGGCGAGCGCCCTAGGGTTCGAAGACGTGATGTTTCATATGTTCCTCGCCCAGAATGCCGCGCGAAGCAGCGATGGAGCGGCGCCGCGGACTTTCGGATGGAGCAGGCCTGCCGATACGGGCCGACCACAGGTGGCGGCTCGATGCGGCCCGCGGCCAGTGGTGCGTCATCCCGCATGACGTCGAGCGGACAGGTGATGACAAAGTGGGATGCCTTATGAACCTTATGAAGATTGGTGACCTTATTCAGCCGCAATCCGTCCTGACCGGGGTGCGGGTCGGTTGCAAGAGAGAAGCCTTGGGGCTGTTGGCGCGGCAGGCCGCCAGCCGCACCGGTCAGCCCGAACGGGCCATTCTCAATGCCCTTGTCGATCGCGAGCGCCTGGGGAGCACCGGGGTGGGATCGGGTATTGCCGTTCCCCATGCCCGGCTGCCCGGTCTCGACAGCCTCTGCGCCGTGTTTCTGAAGCTTGATCGCGCCATCGACTTCGATGCGATCGATGAGCAGCCGGTGGATCTGCTCATTTTGCTGCTCTCGTCGGAAACGGCGGGGGCTGATCATTTGCGGACCCTCAGCCAGGTCTGCCGAATGCTGCGCGATGACCATGTCTGTCAGACGTTGCGCCGCACCACCAACGCGACCGAGTTATACTCGTTTCTGATCGGGCAGCTCGGCCTCGTACAGGCTATTCCCCCCGCCTGAGACGGTACCCCACCCCGGCATCGGTGACGATCAGGGTGGGCGCCGCCGGATCCGCTTCCAGCTTCTGGCGCAGTTGATTGACGTAGACCCGCAAATAGGCGGTGTCCTCGCCATGCGCCGGCCCCCAGACCTCTTTGAGGATCTGTTTATGGGTCAGCACATGGTCGGGCTGGCTGGCCAGGAAGGCCAGCAGACCCCATTCCCGTTTGGACAGATGGACCTCATCGCCGTTGCGGGTAACGATCCGCCGCCCCAGATCGATCAGGACCGGCCCGGCCGCGACTATATCGTTGTTGCCCTTGGCGGCCCGCTGGCGGAGTACGGCGCGGACCCGGGCCATCATCTCGGCTACCCCGAACGGCTTGACGATATAGTCGTTGGCACCGCGGTCGAGCGCTTCAACTTTGTCCAGTTCATGCGCCCGCACCGACAGCACGATGATGGGAACGTCCGAGCGTTCCCGCACCGCGCTGATGACCTCCTGGCCGTCGAGATCGGGCAGGCCGAGATCGAGTACCAGCAAGTCCGGCTGCTGGCTGCGGGCCGCCTCGATACCCTGGGCGGCATTCTCGGCCTCGATCACCTCGTAACCGTTGGCGGTCAGGGAGATCCGCATGAACTTGCGGATTTGAGGTTCGTCGTCGATCACCAGAATGCGCGTACTCATCATGTCCCTTCCGGTTCGGCATCGGCGCTGATGCGCGCCGCCAAACCATCGATGTCGTGGGATTGCGGCAGGTGAATGACGATGGCGGCTCCAGCCCCGTTCAGCCCCGGCTCGGCCTTGATGGTGCCGCCATGGGCTTCGACGATCCCCCGGCAGATCGCCAGCCCCAACCCGGTGCCGGCCGCCTTCGAGTCTCCGTGATCGACTCGATAGAACATGTCGAACACCTTCTCGCTCGCCTCCGGCGGGATGCCGGGGCCCTGGTCGATGACCTCGATGGTGACGTAATTCGGAGTCCGCCGCGCCCAGACCTTCACCACCGTGCCCGGAGGAGCATATTTGCAGGCATTGTCGAGCAAGTTGAAGAACACCTGCTCCATCAGCACCGGATCGACGCAGAGCAGCAGCACGCCCGGATCGATATCCACCTTGATGGTGTGGTCGCGGGCGAGACGTCCGGTTCGCTCCACCGCCGCACCGACGATATCGTTGAGATCGGCCCAGTCTGCCCTCGGCTTCAGCGCCCCCGCCCCCAGTTTGGTCATGTCGAGCAGGTTCTGGACAAAGCGGTTCAGACGCTCGGCTTCATCCTGAATGGTCTGGGTCAGCTCGTGGCGGTTGGCATGATCCATCATGTCGTCATAGTTTTGCAGGCTCGATGCCGCCCCCATGATCGAGACCAGCGGCGTCCTCAGATCATGGGACAAGGACGACAGCAGGGCGGAACGCAAGCGTTCCCGTTCGGTGGCGACACGAGCGGTTTCGATGTCGGCCACCAGGGTCGTGCGCTCGATGGCCACCGCCGCCTGATCGGCCAGAGTTTCCAGCAGGCGCATCTGCTCGGGCGACGGCATGTCGGCATCCTCGCTCATCTGGACCCCCAACACACCGAACGGCCCTCGCGCCGTCTTCAGCGGCAGGAACAACCACAGTGATGTCGGCAGCGTCGTCGAGCCTCGTCCAGCCAACTTGCCATGAGTCCAGGTCCAGTCGGCCGCCGCCGCAGACCGGTCGTCCAACTGATCCTCTGGCGGATAGCCGGCGGCGATGGACAAACCCGCGCCATCCGGCAGCAGCACCAGCGATTTGCCGTGGATGGTGGTCGCGACGTGGTGGACCACCGCCCACAGAACGTCGTCCAGAGTCACCGCCGCCGTGACCTTGCGGCCGAAATCGTAGAGATTGGTCGTCCGTCGGGCGCTTTCCCGCGTTGCCAGGATCTGGGCACGCAGCCGACTGGCCATGTTGGAGACGATCACCGCGGCAATCAGGAAAAACACCAAGGTCAGGATGTTCTTGGTGTCGCTGACCGCAAAAGTCCAGCGCGGCTCGGTGAAGAAGAAGTTGAAGGCGAAGAAACTGGCCACCGAAGCCACGATGGCCGGACGCAGCCCCGAGCGCATCGCCACCACCATCACCGCCAGCAGGAAGGCCACCGAAATGCTGGCGGCGGGAAGCCACCTGTCGATCAGGAAGCCGATGCCGGTGGCGCCGCTGACGCACAGCGCGGCAAACGCCAGATTGATCCAGTCCGGTTTCTCCTTGATCTTCGGTCGTCGTAGGCTCGGGACAGGCTTTTCGTCATCCTGGCCGCCGACCACGAAGACGTTGAAGTCGCCGCTTTCGGCGAACAGCCGTTCCGTCACCGATTTTCCAATGCGCCAGCGGCGGGGCCGCGCCCGGCCGACGACGATCTGGGTGGCGTTGCGCTCCCGAGCGTAATCGAGCACGGTGGTGACGACGTCGTCGCCTTGCAGCAGCGCGGTTTCGCCGCCCAATTGCTGGGCCAGGCGCAACGCCTCGGAGATTCGATCCTTGTCGGCTTCGGTCAGCGTATGGGACGTCGATGTCTCTACCGTTACCACCACCCAGGCGGCACCACGGCGGTCGGCGGCCCGCTTGGCCACCCGGACCAGCTTGGCCGCTTCGACCCGCTCGTCGATGCAGACCAAGATCCGCTCGCGGGTCGGCCATGGCCCCGGAATGGCGTGAGTCCGCATGTAATCGACCATCTGGGCATCGACCCGCTCGGCGGCGTGGCGCAACGCCATCTCGCGCAGCGCGGTGAGATTGCCCGGCGAGAAGAAGTTCCCCACCGCCCGCTTGGCCTGTTCGGGAACATAGACCTTGCCCTCGTGCAGCCGCTTGATCAGTTCCTGCGGCGGCAGATCGATCAGCGCGATCTCGTCGGCCGACGACAGCACGCTGTCGGGCAGGGTTTCGCGCACCTTGACGCCGGAAATCTGCTCGACGATGTCGTTGAGGCTTTCCAGATGCTGAATGTTCAGTGTGCTGAAGACGTCGATGCCCGCGGCAAGAATCTCCTCCACATCCTGCCAGCGCTTGAGGTGGCGCGAACCGGGAACATTGGTGTGGGCCAGTTCGTCCACCAGCACCAATTGCGGGTGACGGGCCAGGATGGCGTCGAGGTCCATTTCCCGGAAACTTTTGCCCCGGTACTCCATCTGCCGCGCGGGTAGGACATCGAGACCGCCGAGTTGCGCCTCGGTCTCGCGCCGACCATGGGTTTCGACCACACCCGCGACGATGTCCACCCCCTCACGCCGACGCTCGGCGGCCGCCTGAAGCATGGCGTAGGTTTTGCCGACGCCGGGAGCGGCACCGAGAAAAATTTTCAGCCTCCCGTGCGATTCACGCTGGGCGACGGCCAGGAGGGCATCGGGCGAGGGCCGGTCGTCGTTCATGGCGTCGGCATCATTTCATCGGCCATTGGGCGTCCAATTCCAGGTTGAGCGTTCGAATGTCGATCATACCTGCCTTCACGCTCGAGGCATCGACAAGATGACGAACGGAATCGGTGGTGATGCCTCGGGCGGCGGCGCGGAGGAGAGAGCGGGACAGCATGCCCAGGCGCGGGACCTTCACGATCCGTCGCCCTTGGACAACTGGTCGCCCGACGTTTTCAAACGGTAGCCGACCCCAGGCTCGGTAACGATGAGGGTCGGGCGCGAGGGAATCCGCTCCAGCTTTTCCCGCAATTGCATGATGTAGACCCGGAGGTAGGTGACGCCGTCTCCCCGGACCGTCTTCCAAACCGCCTTGAGCAGGGCATGATGGGAGATGACGTGATCGGGCGTGGAGGCCAGGACTTTCAGAAGATCGAATTCCCGTTTGGTCAGATGAACATCGCGGCCGTTGCGGGTGATGCGGCGCTCACTCAGATCAATGCGAAGGTCGCCGACCACCACCAGTGCGGGCTTGAGGAGAGGCCGCGAAGTCCTGAGGGCGGCACGCATCCGCGCCATCAACTCGCCGATGCCGAACGGCTTGACCACATAATCGTCGGCGCCACGATCGAGCGCTTCAACCTTGGTCGCTTCGTCGGCACGGTTCGACAGCACGATGATCGGCGCCGCGCTTCGTCGTCGAATCGAGCTGATGACCTCCAGGCCGGTCATGTCCGAAACTCCCGGATCGAGGATGATGAGATCGTACTTGCGTCCCTGGCAGAGACGGAGGCCGTCCGACGCGTTTTCGGCCTCCGCCACCCGGTGGCCGCAGGTTTCCAGGCTGACGCCCAGGAACCTGCGGACCTGCGGGTCCTCATCGACGACCAGGACGCGCGCCATGATCGCTTCGCTCGTCCTATTTCGCCAAAGGTCTACGCTCGTCGAGGGCGAGGTTGAGCTTCAGCACGTTGACCCTGGATTCGCCGAGGATGCCGAACACGCGACCCTCGGTGTGGGCCGCCACCAGCGCCCGCAAATCCCCTTCCGGGATATGGCGGGCCTTGGCGACGCGGGGGGTCTGGTACTCGGCCGCGGCGGGCGAGATGTGCGGATCAAGCCCGCTGCCCGAGGCGGTGACCAGATCCACCGGAACCGGTCCCCGCGCATCGGGGTTCTCGGCCTTGATCTGGTCCACCAGAGCCTGGGTCGATTCGATGTAGGCCTTGGAACTGGGCGAGGCGTTGGAGCCCATCGAATTGGCGGCATTGTAGGGCGATGGAACGGTCTTGGTGGAATCCGCCGGGTCGGCGCCGGTGGTGGCCGAGGGGCGGGAATGGAAGTATTCCGGCGTCTCGAAACTCTGGCCGATCAGGGCCGAGCCCACCATCTGGCCGTTCTTCTCGATCAGGCTGCCATGGGCTTGCCGGGGAAACAGCGTTCCGGCGAGGCCGGTCATCGCCAGCGGATAAGCCAGCCCCAGCAGCACGGTCAGCAGCAGGGTCAGCAGGATCGCGGGAAGGATTTGCTTGATCATATGAGTCACTCCGGGATCAGGCGAGGCCGAGGGCCGTGACCAGCAGGTCGATCGCCTTGATGCCGATGAAGGGAACAATGATGCCGCCCAGTCCGTAGACCAGGAGATTGCGGCGCAGCAGCGTCTCGGCGGCGGCGGGCTTGTATCTCACGCCTTTGAGAGCCAGCGGGATCAGCGCGATGATAATCAGGGCGTTGAAGATGATCGCCGACAAGATGGCGCTTTGCGGGCTGGCCAGCCCCATGACGTTGAGCGCCTGGAGTTGGGGATAGGAAACCATGAACATCGCCGGGATGATGGCGAAATACTTGGCGATGTCGTTGGAGATCGAGAAAGTGGTGAGCGAGCCCCGGCTCATCAGCAGCTGCTTGCCGATCATCACGATCTCGATCAGTTTGGTCGGGTCGCTTTCGAGATCGACCATGTTTCCGGCCTCGCGCGCCGCCTGGGTGCCGGTGTTCATCGCGACCCCCACGTCGGCCTGGGCCAAAGCGGGGGCGTCGTTGGATCCGTCGCCGCACATCGCCACCAGCCGCCCGCCCGCCTGCTCCTTGCGGATCAGATCGAGCTTGTTCTCCGGAGTCGCCTCGGCCAGGAAGTCATCGACCCCGGCTTCGGCGGCGATGGCGGCGGCGGTCAGCGGATTATCGCCGGTGATCATCACCGTGCGGATCCCCATGGCGCGGAGCGTGGCGAAGCGCTCGCGGATGCCGGGCTTGACGATGTCCTTGAGATAGATGACGCCGAGCAGGCGGCTGCCGCGGGCCACCACCAGCGGCGTGCCGCCTGCCTTGGCCACCCGTTCGACCGTCTGGACCAATTCTTTCGGCACGCCGCCGGGGGTTCTGCCCTCTTTTGCGGCAACATGGTTGGTGACGGAATCGCTTGCCCCCTTGCGGATTTCCATCAGGCCCGACGGGGTTTCGACATTCACCCCCGACATGCGGGTATGCGCCGAGAAGGGGACGAAGGTGGTGGCCCGGCCCAAGGCCGGGTCGGTCAGTCCGAACCGGCTGCGCGCCAGCGCCACGATCGACTTGCCCTCGGGGGTCTCGTCGGCCAGGGACGACAGGAAGGCGGCCTCGGCCAGTTCGCGCTCGTTGACGTTGGGCAGCGCGATGAATTCCGCCGCCTGACGAGCGCCCAGCGTGATGGTGCCGGTCTTGTCCAGCAGCAGCACGTCGATGTCGCCTGCCGCCTCGACGGCGCGGCCCGACTTGGCGATGACGTTGAAGCGCACCAGCCGGTCCATACCGGCGATGCCGATCGCCGACAGCAAGCCCCCGATGGTGGTGGGGATCAGGGTGACCAGAAGGGCGATCAGGAACACCACCGGAATGACCGTCCCCGAATAGCTGGCGAAGGCGGGAAGCGTGGTGCAGACGATCAGGAACACCAGGGTCAGGCCCACCAGCAGAATGGTCAGGGCGATTTCGTTGGGGGTCTTCTGGCGCTTGGCCCCTTCCACCAGGGCGATCATCCGGTCGAGGAAGCTTTCGCCCGGATTGGCGGTGATGCGCACGACGACGCGGTCGGAGACGACGCGGGTGCCGCCGGTGACCGCCGAGCGGTCGCCGCCGGATTCGCGGATGACCGGAGCCGATTCGCCGGTGATGGCGCTTTCGTCGATGGTGGCGATGCCCGCCACCACCTCGCCGTCGCCGGGAATGGTGTCGCCCACCTCGCACACCACCAGATCGCCGGTCCGCAAGCTGGTCGCCGCAACCGACTTGAAGGCGGAAGCCTCGGCCGAGGCCACCTTCTTGGCGGCGGTTTCGGTCTTGGTCTTGCGCAGGGACTCGGCCTGGGCCTTGCCGCGCCCTTCCGCGACGGCTTCGGCGAAATTGGCGAAGATCACGGTGAACCACAGCCAGGCGGCGATCTGGCCGACGACTGCCGTGTACTCGCCGCCGATGGCGACGTCGCGGAAGAACAAAACGGTGGACAGGACCGCCACCACCGCCGTGGTGAACATCACGGGGTTACGGACCAGATCCCTGGGCTCCAGCTTGACGAAGGCGGAGACGATTGCCGGCCGAATGATCGAACCGTCGAACAGGGACAGGTCCTGCGGACGATGGATAGCCATGGAATGATCCCTCTAAAACAGGGTGCCAGCGCCGAGCGCGAAATGCTCGACGATCGGACCCAAGGCAAGAACCGGGAAGAAGGTCAGGCCGCCGATCACCACGATGACGGCGATCAGAAGGCCGATGAACAGCGAGCCGTGGGTGGGGAAGGTGCCGACCGACGGCGGTACGATCTTCTTGGCCGCCAGCGAACCGGCGATGGCCAGAGTCGGCACGATGATCAGGAACCGCCCGATCAGCATCGCCGCCGCCAGGGTGGTGTTGTAGAATGTCGTATTGCCCGACAGGCCAGCGAAAGCGGAGCCGTTATTGCCGGTGGCCGAGCTGTAGGCATACAGCACCTCGCTCAACCCATGCGGCCCGGGAGCGGCGATCGAGGACAGCCCCACCGGAAGCACCATGGCGACCGCGCTGAAGCCCAAGATCGACAGTGGGAAGATCAGAATGCACAGCACCGCCAGCTTGACCTCGCGGGCCTCCATCTTCTTGCCGAGATATTCCGGGGTGCGCCCCACCATCAGACCGGCGATGAACACGGTGACGATGACGAAGACGATCATGCCGTGCAGACCACAGCCGACGCCGCCGAAGACCACCTCGCCCAGCATCATGTTGACCATCGGCACCATGCCGCCCAGCGGCATGAAGCTGTCATGCATCGCATTGACCGCGCCGGTCGAGGTTCCGGTGGTGGTGGCGGCGAAGATCGCCGAATTGGCGATGCCCAGGCGAACCTCCTTGCCTTCCATGTTGCCGCCGGGGGCACGGTCGCCGGAGGCGACATCGACGCCCATCGCCTGAAGCTGCGGATTGCCGCCGGCCTCGGCCCAGTAGCAGACGCTGATGCCGATCGCCAGCATGGTCGCCATGGCGAGGTAGAGCGCGCGGGCCTGCCGCCTGTCGCCGATCATGCGGCCGAAGGCGAACACCAGCCCGGCCGAGATCAGCACCTCGCCCGCAATCTCGATCAGGTTGCTGAGCGCCGTCGGGTTCTCGAAGGGATGGGAGGAATTGGCGTTGAAGAACCCGCCGCCATTGGTGCCGAGATGCTTGATCGCCACCTGGCTGGCCACCGGTCCCTGGGCGATCACCTGCTTGGCGCCTTCGAGCGTGGTCGCTTCGACATAGGCGTCGAGATTCTGCGGCATGCCCTGCCAGACCAGCGCCAGGGTGACCAAGACGGCCAGCGGCAACAGGACGTACAGGATGGAGCGGACGGAATCGACGTAGAAATTGCCCACCGTCTTCGCCTGCCGACGGGCAAAGCCGCGCACCAGCGCCACCAGAACCGCCATGCCGGTCGCCGCCGAGGTGAAGTTCTTCACCGTCATGCCCAGCATCTGGGTGAGGTAGGCCATGGTGCTTTCGCCGCCATAGTTCTGCCAGTTGGTGTTGGTGGTGAAACTGACGGCGGTGTTGAAGGCAAGGTCGGGGGCGACGGCGGACATCTCGGCCGGGTTGAGCGGCAGCCACGCCTGAAGCCGCATCACGGCGTATATCAGCAGCAGCCCGGCCACACTGAACACCAGGCAAGAGAAGGCGTAGACCGTCCAATGCTGCTCCTGGTCCGGCTTGATCAGGCAGATCTTGTAGATGAGGCGCTCGATCGGCTTGAGGACCGGATCGAACCAAGTCCTTTCCCCGGTAAAGACCCGCGCCATGTAGGCCCCAAGGGGGATGGCGCCTGCCGTCAGCACGGCGAAAAAGATGACGATTTGCAGAATGCCCGCGGCGTTCACGGCCGTTCTCCTAGAAGCGTTCGGGACGGACGAGGGCATAGACCAGGTAGACCGCCAGGCCCGCCACGGTGATGCCCCCAAAGATCAGATCAAAAGTCATGGGATGGATCCCCCCCTCAGATGCGCTCGCAGGCGCGAACGAACCCGCCGGTCAGGGCGAAGAAGGCAAGCGCGGCAACGACGAACACGATGTCGAACATCGGTGCTCTCCGGTTGAAATTTCAGATGGTCGGAACCTACGCCGACCCGGCATCAAGGTTCCAAGCGGGAGTCCATAAAGGAATCGTAAAGACCTTCTTACCCGCGCTGTCTGAGGGCGGCTCGGCCGCGCTCGATGGCTGTCCGAAGATCGCCCTCGGACAGGCGGTCGCAGCGTAACAGGGCGTGAAGGACGGGATCGGCCAGAAGGTCCGTCAGCGTCGGCTCGTCGCCAGCGCGCGCGAACGGGGCGGTCTGCGTCGTCATCGGGATGCGATGCGCCATGTCCGCTCCTGCGGTTTGATCAGGGAGATCGAGACCGGAGCGATGCCGTCGGCCAATAGACCGAGATCGCGCGCTGCGCGCTCGGACAGGTCGATGATGCGGCCTTTGACGAAGGGGCCGCGATCGTTGATGCGAACCACCACCGAAACCCCAGTTTTGCGGTTGATCACTTTGACCCTGGAGCCGAACGGCAGTCGCAGATGGGCGGCGGTCGCCATGCGGGAATCGTGGATTTCGCCGTTGGCGGTGCGGCGGCCCACGTGCCCCTTGCCGTACCAGGACGCGATGCCATTTTGGGGACCGGGCTCTTCGCCGCGGGCGGCGGCGCACTGCGCCAAGCTGCAAACGGCGATGAACGCCACCGCAGCGGCAAGATGGGGAACGCTATGGACAATACGCATGAAACCTCCTTGACGCTGCACGCGGATCGACCCTAAGCGCCTTGTCGATAAGGTCTCGATACGGTTTTTCGACGACACCGCGTAAGGATCCGTTGATGCGCTGCTTACGCAAAACAGCGTGGAAGCATGATTGTCGTGGGGGGTAGGTTTGCCCCATCGTCAATTGGTTAGGACTGGTCCACCATGTCGATCGCCTTGAAATTGCAGCCTTCCCCTCTTCCTTCCACCCCGGTTCAGTGCAGCCCCCAGAGTCTCCTTGCCGCCACCGCCATTCGGGCGGATGACCGGGTGGTGGTGATCGGGCCAGGCGCTTTCGATCACCTACCCGGGCTGGCCCGGAGCGGATGCAAGCGCGCAGTCGCCCTGCGCTCGGCCTCTTTCGGACGGCGTGAGATGGGGGCGGCCGATGTGATCTGGTTCACTGGGGTCGAGACGATCGGTGCCGACCTTCATGACGCCATCGAACACCTGGAGACATCGCGTATTGTCGTCATGGAACTGGCGCATGACGGCGCCAAGGCCGGGCTGGCCCCCTTCCTCGGACAATTACGCGCCAAGGGGCTGGCCGATCAGACGGTCAGCAAGGCCGGTGGCCGGACCCTGATGGTGGCGTCGCGTCCCGCTTGGTTGCGTTGCGTTGTTTAGGGGACGAGGGATGCGTCATCAATGCCTTGATGGCCTGCGCGGCTCGGCCTCTGCTCATAGATCAAATAGTCATTTCATAGGACGGTCGGTATAAGTCGCCGATGCCTTAAAGCCATGCCACGATCATTGCCACCACGGTAATGGCCATCACCGTGGTGGCAATCCACCCGGCGATCTTAAGAGCCCGAGGCAGGATGAACCCGGCCATGATGGCTGGGCGCATCGCGAGATGCATCATGGCAATCATCACTGGCACGGCCACCACGCCATTGAGAACGGCGCTCCAATACAGCGCCTTGACCGGATCGAGGGCTGTGAAGTTCAGGCCTGCGCCAAGTGCTGTCGCGGCGGCTATCACGGCATAAAAGGCTTTGGCGCGAAGCGGCCTTCTTGCGAGGCCAACATGCCAATACGAGACCTCGCCCAAGGCATAAGCCGCCGATCCTGCCAGGACTGGAACCGTCAGCAGACCTGTGCCGATGATTCCGGCGGCGAAGATGATGAACGTGAAGGGGCCAGCAAGTTCCCGCAACGCTTCGGCCGCCTGGGCCGAGGTTTGAATATTGGTGACGCCGTTGGCATGGAGCGTTGCCGCCGTCGTGATAACGATGAAAAAGGCAATGGCATTGGATATCGCCATGCCGAGATAGGTGTCGATACGAATACGGGAGAATTCGGATTCCGCCTGCTCGGGGGCGCGGATGAGAGGGCGTGCGCCCAGCCTTTCCTTGCTGTCCTCGACTTCCTGTTCGGCTTGCCAGAAGAACAGATATGGACTGATCGTGGTGCCGAGAACGGCAACGATAGCCATCAGATAGTCCGCAGACAGCGACAGCGGGGGCGTGATGACCGCCCACACTACTTCGGTCCATGGCACCTTGACCACGAAAGCGCAGATGACATAGCTGAACAAAGACAGGCACAGCCATTTCAGAATCGAGACGTACCGGGCGTAGCGGGCAAAAATTTCAAGGCCGACCGAGAACAGGCCGAACAAGACGACGTAAAGATGTGCTGGACCGCCGATCAACAGTTTCAGCGCGGCACCCATGGCTCCAAGGTCGGCTCCCAGATTGATGATGTTCGCCAGCAGCAAGAGCCCAACGATTCCTCCCGACAGCCATCCCGGATAATGACGGCGCAGATTGCCGGCGATGCCGTATCCGGTGACCCGGCCGATTCTGGCACTGATTTCCTGGATCGCCGCCATGAGCGGAAAGCTCAGGACCAGGGTCCAGGCGAGACCGTAGCCAAACTGTGCTCCCACCTGCGAATAGGTGGCGATGCCGCTGGGATCGTCGTCGGAGGCACCGGTAATCAGCCCAGGCCCCATGATCTGGAGAAGCTTCGGATGTTCGGTTACGTCAGAGTCTGGCGCACCCAATGCGATCTCTCTCCTCTTGGACGTCGATTCCGACCCCCGCCATTCGTAGGGGAGGCCCCCATGAGGCGAAAGGGTCGGTTGTCGTCACGATCTCCGTCCGCCAAGAGCTCCCAAAAACCAGAGGATGAGAAGAACGGCGAGCACTAAGCCAAAAGCCCCGCCGAGACCGGCGCCGCCATAGAGGCCGTATCCATAATATCCGCCGCCCCCGCCAAGCAGTATTATCAGCAATACGACGATAATTATTGTTTGCATTTCGCGCGCCTTTGTCACTAAACCCACCATAAAGCGGGTTTGTTGTGGATAGGTAATATCTGTATTTTCATTATATAATTAAAATTAATTTAATTGATAGGGTCGGAATTTACTTACCAATGAGTGATTTCCGAGTCTTCACTGGCCAGTTTATACGGACCAAGGTGTTCGTGACATGATGCGGTGGGGCGCGGCCCTGGGAAATATTTCGGCAAAGCAGAAGAGAATGGAAAACAAATTCCCCATCGTTTGTATCGGCGGTTCGGCGAGTGGTCTCGACGCCTATATTCAATTACTTCAGAATTTACCGGCGGATATGGGTGTTGCCATTGTTATTGTTAATCACCTGAAGGTTGTATCCACCCAACTCCACGAGATTCTCCCCCGTTATACGAAGATGCCGGTTGAGTTGATCTCGGAGGGATTGTTCATCCGGCCCGACCGGGTGTTCATCATTCCGTCTCAGCGTGATTTGCACGTTTTTGACGGAGCGTTCCGTCTCAAGCCGACCTCGAAACCGCAGGGGTGGCCCGACGTGATTACGGTGTTCCTGCGGTCCTTAGCCGATCACTGGGACGGCAAGCTGATCGCCGTCATTGTCTCCGGCTATGACGGCGATGGAGCGGCGGCGTTGTGCGACATCAGAGATGTCGGGGGCATTACCATTGCGCAGAGGCTCGATACGGCTGGGCAGCCAGATATGCCGGCGAGCGCCATTGCAAGCGGCTGCATCGATTTTGTTTTGTCACCTGATAAAATTGCCCATGAAATCGTGCAAATCGCCGCATCATCCAAACCGTGGATATAACGGCCCTCAATGACCTCGGGGCAGGACAAGCAAACGCCTGGCAAAGGGGATGCAGATCAAGGCCCCAATTGTCTGGAACGCAATCATCGCCCAAGCATCATTAATGGCTGACGTCAGCGCGGCATTTTCGACGAGCACTTGGAGAGTCGCCTTCATCTCGGCGTCAATGATGACGGTCGAACGCGTGGCAAAGAGGGCCAGTGGGATGCCGACAAATTTGGCAGTGGCAATATCGCCAGCTTGCAGACGGGTCGTGATCTCCGCAACGTGTATGGCCGACCGGCTGTAAATGACGGTGTCGATCAGGGCGAGACCAATGGCTCCCCCAAGGTTACGCATCAGATTGAACAGACCGCTGGCGTCCGGCACCTGGCTTTTTTCCAGGCAACCCAGCGCCAGGCGAGTGGGCGGCAGAAGGCAGAACATGATGGCGAGGCCACGAATAACCTGCGGCCAGAGCATAGCGTCGAAGTCGGTTTGCGGGGTCTGAAAGGCGCTTAGACCGAGGCCGGTGGCAAAAAGTCCGAAGCCGCATGCCGTCAGCAGACGGGCATCGATGCGCTGCTCCAGTATAACGGCGATCGGAGCAACCGAGAGCTGCGCCAAGCCCGTAACCAGCATGATCGCCCCAATCTCCAGCGCGTCGTGATTCCTGACGAAGGCGAGAAAGACCGGCATCAGATACACCGACCCGAACAAACCTATCCCCAGAACAAAGCTCAGAATGCAGCCGATTGTGAAATTGCGGTCGGCGAAACAGCCAAAGTCAATGATCGGGTGGGGGGCGCGGATGGTGCGACGGATAAAGCCGGTTATGCTGGCGACGCTCAGGGTCAGCAGTCCGATTACAAGGCCAGAAATCCATCCCCGCTGTGGCGCTTCCTTGAGCGCGAGTTCCAGCGTCGCCAAGGCCATCGCGATCAGGATTAGCGATTGGATATCGAGCGTGCGGGCCTCGTGGAGGCACATGGGCGATTTCGGCAATAAGGCACTGGCGACAATCGCCGACAGAAGGCCGGGAATGATGTTGATCAAAAATAGCCAGTGCCAGGAATAGGTATCGGTGATCCATCCCCCGACGATCGGACCGACCGTCGGGGCCAGTACCGCCAATACCCCGGCGAGCATAGTGGCGACATTCTGGCGCTCAGCCGGAAAGAGCAGAAAAACCGCCGAAAAAACGGCCGGGATCAGCGTTCCTCCCGAGAATCCTTGCAGAATACGAAAGGCAATCAACTCGCCGAAGCTGTTGCTGGCGGCGCATCCCAATGACGTCAATGTGAAGGCGACGATGGAGATGACGAACAGCAAACGCATGCTTAACAGGCGCGTTAGGAAGCCGGTCAACGGGATGGCGATCACTTCGGCAATGAGATAGGCGGTCTGTACCCAGCTCATTTGGTCGGGCGGGATGGCAAGCGCACTTTGGATCGTCGGAAGCGAGGTCGCCACAACCTGGACATCGAGGATCGCCATAAACATGCCGATGCACATCATGGCAAAGCCGAGCCAGGTGGAAAACATCACAATCCCCGAGGGATACGGTTCATCTCCTCGGGGGGGCCACGCAATCGGCCAAGGGCCTCGTTCTCCGCCCGGATCCGGATGGCGAGAATCGCTGCGTTAGCGACTGAAAATACCAGCGCAAACCATGGCAAATCGAGGCAAAGAGGGAGAACCGCGACCTCGCCCACGACGACGAGATAATTGGGATGCGCAATAAGCCGATAGGGACCGTTCGTGACCAAAGGGGCCCCTGGCAGAACGATGATCCGGGTCGTCCAGCGCCGTCCAAGCGTTGCCAAAACCCAGAAGCGCAGCGCCTGTAGGAGGATAAAGATTGAGAGCCAATACGGATTGAGCGGATTGGTCTGGCCAAAGAGCCATAGCCCAGCCAGCCAGGAGGCATGGAGCAGGACGATCATTGGGTAATGACCTGGAGCGACCTCGTATGCGCCTCGCGCCAACAAGGCCGTGGTATTGCGGCGAGCCAGCCACAACTCGCCCAAACGCTCCGCAGTAACGAAGACGAGCAGCAGGGCTGCCGACGTCATGTGGCGCTCCGGAGGGAGACACAGGTCGCGGTGAAACCCGGCCCCATCGCAGTCAACAAGACGCGGGACGGCGGCCCTGATTGTATGACTCGCTCCAGCACGAAAAGAGCCGTTGGAGCGGACATGTTGCCATAGTCGGTCAAGATCGCCCGCTCGTGGTCCAAAGCCCCCTGCCCCAGGTCAAAAGCCCGCTCTAAGGCGCTGAGGACTTTGGTGCCGCCCGGATGGAATGCAATTCGATCAATATCGTTTATTGTTAAGCCGACACGATCGAGAATAGCGGCAACGGCCGGAGCCATGTGCGTTTCGGCGAAGGGTGGGATGGCGCGGTCGAAAATCACCCCCAGGCCCTGGGGGTCAACCGACCATCCCATGATGTCGAGCGTGTCCGGCCAAAGGTGTTGACCACTCATTTCGATTTCGGCGATGCCCGGTTCGCCAGCACGCAAGACACATGCTGCCGCGCCGTCGCCGAACAAGGCGGTCGCGACGATATTGGCCTTGGTCAAGGTGTCGGGACGAAATGCCAACGAACAAAGTTCGACGACGACCAGCAAGACGATCGTGCCAGGACGGGATTCCGCCAGGCGAGACGCAAGGGAAAGCCCGGAGACTCCTCCGGCACAGCCAAGGCCGAAGACCGGGACGCGCTCGATATCGGCGCGAAAGCCGATGCGACTGGCGACGCGAGCTTCGAGGCTGGGTGTGGCGATGCCCGTCGACGAGACCGTGACCACCGTATCGACCTCGGCAGCGTCGATGTCGGCCGCCTCAAGCGCCTTGGTCGCCACGTCGAAAAACAGTTGGCATCCGCCGTCGAGATAGGCTTCGGTCCGTTCCGGCCAGCCCAACGGTTCGAAATACCAGTCCAGTGGCCTCACGGCATGGCGTTGGCGTATTCCCGAGCTTTTGAAGACCCGCGCCAAGTGTTCGTAATCGCCGATATTTCCTGAGAAAACTCGTCGTGCAGCGACGGCAACATCGTCTTGCTCGATGCAGTGCGGTGGAACTGCTGTCGCAATGGATACAAGGCTGGCTTGTTGGGGCATTGAAGTCCCCTAAATAGGGCTGGTTTCTATTTTTCGTCGGCCCATGCGCGACCGATGGTCGGAGCCGATCCGTGTTCTTTGGCCAAAGAGATTGGCTTTTTAATAAATACAAGCATGCTTGGTAAGCGTGGAAGAATCGGAAATTACTTAATGATCAGGTCTGCGGCGTTTCAGACGACCTTCTGGCCTTTTTCCGATCGCATCTCGCCGCCAGCCACAGTCTGGCTGACATCCTGCGCAATCAACATTGTCGCTTCCGTCTTGGTCTCCACCCCCATAATGCACGATTTTTCGAGTCGGCTTCGCTGACCAGACCGGCGAACCATTCGTCAATGCGTTTGGAAGGGGGTGCGCTTGGTAATCCGATAGACCGCCGCCGGTGGAATATTGAGGTAGACGCGGCCGACATACATCGCCTTGAGGCCCAACCGATCAAGCACCCGCCGTGAAATTGGACAGCGCGGACCGTAAGTAAACTGATAGAACGCTCCGCACTGACGGAGGACGCCAAATGCTCCGGCGAGAATGGCGAGGACATGTTTTGGCGCCATGGACAGCAGCGGAAGCCCGCTGATGACGGCGCCGATCGGCGCACCTGCGAACAAATGAGCCCGGTCAAGCCGTGCCGCGTCGATCGGGAGATGCCGTGCCTTCGGGAACCTTTTCTTGAGAAGTTTACTGAAATCGGCGTCGCTCTCGACCAGTGTCATATCTTCCTCTCGCACACCCCGCGTCAGCAGCGCGCGCGTGAAGACGCCTGTTCCGGGACCGAGTTCGAGGACCGCCCCACAGGTCGATGAGATTTCACGCGTGATCAGTTCGGCCAATGCTGTCCCTGAAGGTGCGATCGCGGCGACGCGAAACGGATGGAAGATCCAGGCACGCAAGAAGAGCAGCACGTCGAGCATTGCAATGTCGTTCATTCGAGATCACCACATGCCGACGACAGTCCGTTTCAAGTCTTTTTGAAGAACCCGACGACGAGCAATACAACACCGAGACTGAGCACGCCTCCGGCCGCTGCGGGAGGGATGAAATGCGACGTACTTTCGGTGGTTTGCAGTTTCAAATCGCCCAACCTGGCCACATCCTTGGTTTCGCTGGTCGTGAAATACGGGATGGCGAGCCCCAGCACGCCAAGAAGAACCAGAATCGCCCCGGCAAGCATCAGTTTACTCATTTGCGGCTCTCCATATTCCCTTTTCTCGACCACCAGGATGGGCGCCAAGAAACCGATCGCAAGCGCTCGAGAGCCTTTTCCATTCGGATGGACTCAGCTCTAGGATTTTGCCTAAGGCCGCAGCCCTCCGGGGCTGGCGTGGCTCAAGCGCCGCTCGGGCTTGTCGCGCATGTCACTCTGACTTCGTTTGAATGAAATGCGCTCTAGGGTTGAATTTCGTCAGATCGGATCCGGCGCTGGATCGTCTCCCCGCTCATCCGCAAGTTCGGGGGAAAGGGAGGAGAGGCGAAGCCCCTGAGAGTAATGCCTGTCGTAACTGGTGTAGAGAGAACCGCTCTCCTCAAGCAGGCCGAACCGGGGGGCATCGTCGGCCTGGGCAGCGCCAGCAGCCACCGGAAGCGCGATGAATAATGTCCGCGCCAGAGGACGAATCCGCGAAGGACCGGTGCGCTCGTAAGCCGTCTTTTCAATTACGTTCGATCAACACTTAGCCCTGAGTCGTCAGCACGAGGTTGACCTCGACGGAGTAGATGCTCCGGGGGGCAGGAGAGCCCGCTCCCCGGAGGAGTTTTCAGTTCGAATACTTGAACTCGGGCAGGCTTTTCAGCGATTCCTTGGTGGCATCGCGGAGCAGGATCTGCTTGTCACGCACCTCAAGGGCGCTAAACGGAACCACGACGAATTTCGCGCCGACGCCGAGAAAACCGCCGACCGAGAGTACCGCGAAGGGCACCCGCTCGCTCGGCGTGACAATCAGGTCGTCGATGGTTCCCACGATCTCGTTGGCCTCGTTGACGACGGTGGCACCCACCACCTTGGATGTCCGGTAGCCGGTGGCCACCGACTTCACGTCGATCTTGAGGAGGCCCAGAGTCTGCGGCGCTCCCTGCGCGAAGGCCGGGGGGGCGATCGCCACGGCAACCAGGGCGGCGCTCGCCAGACGCGTGATCGAACGAATCATGCCATTTCCTTTCAAGTGACGGTGAGCAGGGCAACCCGACCGGGAATGTCGTCCGGCCGAGCCACACGCTTATTTCTTCAGCGCGTCCTTCACGCCGCCGATGGCGTTCTGGATTTTGCCCTCGGCCTTGTCGCTCTTGCCCTCGGCGGTGAGTTTGCTGTCGCCGAGCGCCTTGCCGGCGGTTTCCTTGATCGAGCCTTTGACCTGCTTGGCCGACCCGGCGATACGATCCTTGTTCATGTCTCTATCCTCTTCGACGGATGACGCCCCTTGAAAGGGCGGGTCGGGCGGCGAATCCTCGCGGCCCGCTACCCGATGGTGTGGTCCGCCCGCTGGAGTCCGGAGGGTCGCGCCGTTGCTCGAAATCGTGTCCGAGAGTGAACGGTTCCGGAGGGGGCTGATGTATCGGCACCGAAGGCCGCGTATCGGGAAGCCCTTGGACAAAAACATTGGACCCGATCTTGTTTTATTGCTGCCGCCATATTAACGTATCAGACAAGCATCATTGCAGCGTCGGAATATACCCATAAGTTGTTTTGTTATTTAATAATAGTTTCACGATGTATTTATTAATATAATATCCGTCGATTAGCTGTGGAGACGATCCATACTGGGATTTGACGTCGTGAGTAAATTCCGATGCTTCCACCGTAGCTTCCGGTGACGGCAGAAAGGCGCGCGCATTGGACGATCCCGACACGAATCTCTGCGTGTTTCCATGCTGATAACGCTGACAATCCGCTCGGCCTTGATCACGCGGCCGGACGCCACATCCCGTTTTGATCCCATCAGGAGAGCCAGCGTGAGCCGATCTCTGATCCCAGCCATCCTTGCCATGCTGATCGTCGCCGCCCTCCCAAACCTCGCCGCTGGGCAGGGGGGCACGCTGACCATCGACCAGCCCGGTTTCTACGGTCGCCTTGACCTCGGCGACTCTCCGCCGCCGCGACTGATCTATTCCCAGCCAAAATCAATCGGGCCAATCGCGATGGACCGCGCGCCGATCTATCTGCATGTGCCGCCGGACCACGCCAGGAACTGGCGGAAAAACTGCCGCCGTTATGATGCCTGCGGTGAGCGGGTCTATTTCGTGCAGGAAAACTGGTACAACCATGACTATGTCCGTCGCTCGCGCGACGGGCATCGCGATCCGCCGCATGAGCGCCGCGATTCGCACGAACAGAAGCCTCGCGGCCCGATGGGCAACGACCATCCCGGCAACGGTCATGGTCCCGGCAACGGTCATGGTCCCGGCAACGGCCGGGACCGTTGAGTTTCAAGGCGATGATCAGGCGCCACGCCGAACGGCACCGGACCGACACGATCGGATGGCTGCGTGCGTCGGTCCTGGGCGCCAATGACGGTATCGTATCGACAGCGTGTCTCGTCCTGGGCGTCGCGGCGGCGCAAGGGACCCATCACGCGGTGCTGGTCGCCGGTACCGCCGGTCTGGTCGCCGGGGCGATGTCGATGGCAGCGGGCGAATATGTGTCGGTTCACTCGCAGGCCGATACCGAACAGGCCGATCTCGATCGTGAATGTTCCGAACTCAGAATCGACTCCCCGGGTGAGCACCGGGAGTTGGCCGCGATCTATGTCGGGCGTGGCCTCGATCCGGGCTTGGCGAAACAGGTCGCCGATCAGTTGATGGCACATGATGCCCTCGGCGCCCATTCCCGTGATGAACTCGGCATCTCGGAGGCGCTCCGTGCCCGGCCGCTTCAGGCGGCGCTGGCCTCGGCCGGCAGTTTCTCGGTCGGGGCGGTGCTGCCGCTGGTGGTGGTGGTGGTGGCGCCGCATGACACTTTGCTGGTCGCGGTGTCGGCGACCTCGCTGGTGTTTCTTGCGCTGTTGGGGGGTGTGGCTGCGCGGGTCGGGGGCGCCGGGGTCCGGGTCGGTGCGATCCGTGTCCTGCTCTGGGGAGCTCTGGCGATGGCGGTGACCGCAGCGATCGGAGCGGTGTTCGGATCGGTGGGATAAGAGCGTAAGGGAGAGTCGACCTCTAAGAATTGCTCAAAATGGCTCGCGATGCCGACCAAGACGATATCCGCACCGCCTGCCGCGCCCTGGTCGCCAGGATGGCTGCCATTTGTTAATGCGGCGGGGATTGTGGAGCGGAAGGTGTTCCTTTGCCGACGATCTGCACGATTTCCCGAGCGATATCCTCGGGCGAGAGGATGAAATCGATACAGCCGGTGTTGATGGCGCTCTCCGGCATGTCGGGATGTTGCGCGGTATCAAGCTTTTGCGCGATCGTGATGCCGCCCGCCTCTTTAATGCCGCACAGTGCCGCCGCGCCATCGCCGTCATAGCCGGAAACGATGACGGCGATCAACTGGCCGTCCCAATTCTCCGTCAGGGATCGCAGGAAGACCGTGATCACGTCGGGCCAGCCCCGTGGTTTCGAGATCGGTTTTAAGCGAAACGCCCCATCTTGCATGTGCAGATCGCACTGTTCCGGGATGATGAAGACATGGTTGGGCTGGATCAGCAGCCGCTCGGTGATCAACTCAACCGGCATCGTGGTGTAGCGCGGCAGAATTTCATGAAGCATCGTGGCGACGGTTCGGAGGTGATTGACGATGACGATCGCAACCCCCGTATCGGCCGGGAAATGCCCCAGCAGCCGGGTATACGCATCAAGACCTCCCGCCGAACCGCCGACACATACGACCGGAAAGTCCGTCGCGGAACGATGTGCCGTCAATGGCCGCATCCCGCGTTGCCGATCGCGGAGTGCGCCCGCACCCAGGCGATGAAGTGCCGCATCCAGCCCTCAAGAAAGCTCCGGCTGTCCAGGCCGATGGTTCCGTCCGCGTCGAACAGCCCCTCCTTGGCCTGGATGAAGGCCTCGGGCTGGCCCATTGTCGGCATGTCGAGATTCGCCAGAATATTGCGCAGATGCTGCTGTGCCATCGCCGTACCGACGACACCGACCGAGACACCGATGATTCCGGCGGGTTTTTTCTGCCAGGCGCTCTGACCATAGGGCCGCGAGGCATGGTCGATCGCGTTCTTGAGAACACCGGGAACCGAGCGATTGTATTCCGGCGTGACGAACAGAACTCCCTCTGCGGCCAGGATGCTCGCCTTCAATTGCGTGACCGGTTCTGCCTGGGCGGCATCATCATCTTGATTATACAGGGGAAGGTCGCCGATCGGGATGTGGATGAACGAGACCTCTGGCGGGGCAAGTTTTTCAATCGCCCGCGCCAGCTTCTTGTTGAACGAGTCGCGGCGAAGGCTGCCGACGATTATGGCGATCCGAGTCTGGTTCATGACGTCTCTCTTTCAACGGCGGCACCCGTGTCGGCAGGTCGCCTCAGCGGAACAGGTTCGTGCGGGCGAGATCAATCAGGTCGTCGCTCTTTCCATTCATCATTGCTTTGAGCGCGTAGAGGCCAAAGCCAAGCCCCTGGGTCAGGGTGGTTTTGGGCGGCATCGCCAGTTCCTGACGGTTGGTCAGCACATCGAGAAGAGCCGGGCCGGGATGGTCGAGCACCTCTTGCAGCGCCCCCTCCAGATCGGCCGGGTCCTCGACCCGGCGGGCGAACACGCCCATCGCCCGAGCCATCGCCGCGAAATCGGGATTGATCAGATCGACGCCGGTTTCCAGGAACCCGGCGACCTTCATCTCCAGTTCGACGAACCCCAGCGTGCCGTTGTTGAAGACAACGATCTTCACCGGCAGCGCTTGCTGGGTCAGGGTGATGAAATCGCCCATCAGCATGGTGAAGCCGCCATCGCCGGACAGCGAGATCACCTGTCGTCCCGGAAAAGCGGCCTGCGCGCCGAGCGCCTGCGGCAGCGCATTAGCCATCGAGGCATGGGTGAACGAGCCGATCAGTCGGCGTTGGTCTTTCATCTGAAGATAGCGGGCAGCCCAGATCGTCGTCGTGCCAACGTCGCAGGTGAACACGGCATCGTCGGCGGCGCGCTCGCTGATGAGACGTGCGAGATATTGCGGATGAATCGGCGTCCGTCCGGGATGACCAACCGCCAGATCGTCGAGATCCTGGCGGGCCTGGACATATTTGGCCAGACTCTCGTCGAGATGGGTTCGATCGGTCTTGGCGGTCAGGCACGGCAACAGGGCCGCGATCGTCGCCCCGACATCGCCGACCACACCAAGGTCGATCGGGCAGCGCCGCCCCAAATTCTCGACCCGGAGATCGACCTGGGCGATCTTCGCCCCGGTCGGATAAAATTGCCGATAGGGAAAATCCGTTCCGAGCATCAGCAGCGTGTCGCAGGTCTGAAGCGCGTGATGGCCGGAACTGAGGCCGATCAGACCGGTCATCCCCACCGAGAAGGGATTGTCGTACTCCACCCCTTCCTTACCGCCCAAAGCATGGACGATCGGGGCATTCAGCCGTTCGGCCAGACGGATCACATCGTCATGAGCGCCATAGCATCCACGCCCGCAAAATAACGAGACGCGAGAGGCGGCATTGAGCATTGCCGCCAGCGCGTCAATCGTAGTGCCGCCGGGGCAGACGATTGGAACCGGCGGCAGCAAGGAGGCCGAGGACCGCGTCTCGGCCGAGACATTCATCAAGGCAACGTCTCCGGGAATCACGATCACCGCGACTCCGCGCAGTCCAACCGCCGCCCGGATCGCCGTTTCCACCACGCCCGGCATCTGCTCCGGCGTTGAAACCATTTCGCAGAAATGGCTGCATTCGGCGAACAGGGTCTGCGGATGGGTCTCCTGGGAATAATGCCGGCCGATCTCCGCGCTGGGAATCTGTGCCGCGATCGCCAGCACCGGCACGCGCGAGCGATGGCAATCGAACAGGCCGTTGATCAGATGCAGATTGCCGGGACCGCAACTGCCAGCGCAGACCGCCAGTTGGTCGGTCAGATGCGCCTCGGCCCCGGCGGCAAAGGCCGCGCTCTCTTCATGACGGACGTGGACCCAGTCGATTTCCCCCTGTTGCCGAAGCGCTTCAGTGATCCCGTTCAGGCTGTCGCCGACCACGCCATAAATCCGCTGGACCCCGGCGCGGACAAGCGTCTGGACGAACAGATCGGCAACCGTGTCGGCGCTCATGGAACCAATCCCGTTTTGCCGGTTGCTGTAGTTTCCTCCTTTAATGTCGCTTCCAACGTGATCTCGGGGACGCTGGCCAGCGCCTTCGACAGCGGACAATCACGCTTCGCCCCAGCAGCCACCTCCTGGAATTTGGCCTTGTCGATGCCCGTCCCAGTGGCAATCAGCGTCAAAGCAATGCGGTCGATGGCAAAGCCCTCGCCCTGCGTAACGAGACGGACACTGGCGGAGGTGTCCACCTCGCTAATGACCAGCCCGGCCTTTTCCGCCGCGAACGAAAACGCCATCGTGAAACAGGCGGCATGGGCGGCGCCCAGGATCTCCTCGGGATTGGTGCCACGACGGTCGTTCTCGAACCGGTTGGCGAATCCATAGGGGATGCGGTTCAGCGTGCCGGTTTCTGTACTGATCACGCCTTGGCCGCCCTTGCCTTGGCCTTCCCAATGCACGCTGGCGCTCTTTTCGGTCATCGTGTGGCTCCTTTCGGTGGCTCGGGGTCGTGCGGTTCGGTCTTGGGGGCCAAGACATCGGCCGCCGCTTCCTTCTTGCGCTGCGGCAACACGCTCATGAGAAGGATGAAGGCCGACATCAGCAGGCAGAGCGCGCTAGGCACGCTCAGCGGCACTTCACCCAGCAGCAATCCATAGGCGAGCAAAGCCTAAAGCTCGAAACCGCATCATGGATCAGATCCGCAATCGGCTTGAAAAAGGTAAAGCCGTTCACGCGGCAGCCCCTGCGTGACACGTTCGGAAATTGCGGCCTCGGCGTCGTCCAATCGGGCCAAAAACCCCGAAACATGGTGTTGGTATTCATCCACATCTCGGCTCCGTGGCAAGACCGGTATAGAGGCGACCAACGCCAGAGCCGAACACGAGCGTCGCGATAACCGACACGCCGCTCCTCGACACCGAGGAATCATAACCATGATCGCCAGTGTGGATGAGCCACGGAATCTACCCTGATTGATTTATAGGGGGATTCCCCATCGGCTCGATAAACGGCTTCCGTGGAACTGGACGCCGCGAACGGGCGTTGCCGACGCGGCCTGATGACCACCCAACGCAACAAGATCGCCCGCGTCACGACCATCGCTCGCGGCACCACCGACCTGGGTCGTAGTCGAAGACTGGCTCTGGGATGTCGCCAACGAGATGGAGCCCGAAGACGGCTTGGGGGGCCGAGCGCAAGGAACTGACGCGCGTAACCTCTGCCTGGTGTCAGACCACGCCCTCGGGCAAGCGCACTTCCAGCCGCAAGCCGCCAGTGGGGCCAGCGCGTTCCGCCCACACCCGGCCATGGTGGGATTCAATGGCGCGGCGGGCGATGGCGAGCCCCAGGCCGTAGCCCTCGCGCTGGGGCGAGGCATCAAAGCGCAGGAACGGGTCGAAAATCTTGTCCAGCATGTCGTCGGGCACGCCGGGGCCGCTATCTTCCACCACCACCCGCAGCCCGCCGGTGCCGGGCAGAACTTCCGCAGTGACATCCACAGCGGTACCTTCGGCAGTGTACTTCACCGCGTTACGGATGATGTTCTCGAAGGCGCGGCACAACACTTCCGCGGCTACCGTGGTAACGAAGGCTCCGTGGGCGGAGAAGCGCACATGGCGGCCGGCCGCCTCTGCCTCGAAAGCGGCGTCCTCGATGATGGCGGCCAGCAGTTCGATCAAATCGACCCGCTCACGGGCGATGACGCCGGAATCGACCTCAAGGCGCGCCAAAGTCAGCACCTCGCCCACCATGGCATCCAGCCGCTGCGTTTCGACTTCCATGCGGTCCACCATGGCGGCGGTCTTACCTGGGTCCTGCCGCATCAGGCCGATGGCTGCCTGCATCCGGGTCAGGGGCGAGCGCAGTTCGTGCGAGATGTCGTGCAGCAGGCGCTGGCGCGTCTCGACCAATTGCTGAAGCCGGTCGGTCATGGCGTCGAAATCGCGGCAGAGATCGGCGATCTCGTCACGGCGGCGCCCCATGAGGGGACGCACGCGCACGGTGAAATCGCCCTTCGCCACCGTGTGCAGCGCCTGCCGCAGGTGGCGTAGCGGCCGCGACAGATACCAGGCAAGCGCGTAGCTGAACGCGAACGCGACCAGCGCGCCGGTGGCGGTGGGCAGGAGGATGGGCGGCCCGTCACCGGGCGACGGGCCGCGGTAGCCGAAGAAGCTAAGGAACAGCGCGCCGGCGGCGAACGACACCATCATGGCCAGCCAGAACGAGAAGAACAGCTTCTGGAACAGCCGGCCCATGGTCAGGCGCTCACCAGTTGGTAGCCTTGGCCACGCACCGACTGAATCCACGGCCTGCCATCGTCACGGGCGCCCAGTTTCTGGCGGATGCTGCTGATATGCACGTCGATACGGCGGTCGAAGGGGGCCAGCGGGCGCCCCAAGGCGCGAAGCGACAGGTCCTGCTTGCTGACCAGATGGCCCGCGCTGCGCGCCAGCACCTCCAGCAGGCTGAATTCGATGCCGGTCAGTTCCAGCGGCGCGCCCCGCCACAGCGCGGTACGGCTGGCCGGGCACAGAGTTAGGTGGCCGACCTGCACGGTCGCCGACGGCAAAAAGTCCGGCGCGGGTGACGACACCCGGCGCAGGATGGCGCGCAGCCGGGCCACCAGTTCACCCGGCGTGCATGGCTTCGGCACGTAGTCGTCGGCGCCCAAGTCCAGCCCGACAATGCGGTCGATGTTGTCGCCCCGCGCGGTCAGCATCAGCACCGGGATGGCACTGTTCTGGCGGATGCGGCGCAGCGTTTCGATCCCGCTCTGTCGCGGCAGCATGACATCGAGCACGACGATGGCGTAATCGCCGCCGAGGGCGGCCGTCACCCCTTCCTCGCCGGTATGCACGGCGTGAACGTCGAAACTCTCCTGCGCCAGATACTCCGAGAGCATGGCGGTGAGTTCGGAATCGTCATCGACAAGTAGTACCTTGACCATACTGAGAAAACTGCGCTTTCCCCTCCGCTTGTCAACGGAGATTGAGAACTTTTACCTAACTTTACACAGGCTTTACCCTGGCTAACGCAACTCCGCGCTAGGGTGGCGGCAGTGAAATTTCCGAGCCAAAGTGATGCGGTGCCGTTTTCGCCTTCTTTTCGTTACCCTTGCCTGCTTGGCCGCCGCTGGCTGCGCCGTGGGCCCCGACTATACACCGCCCGCCCCCACCGGCACCGCCCCGCAATTCTTGGCGCCGCGGCCCCATGGCGGCAGCACCGCCGGTCTGGTCGGCTGGTGGGACCGCTTTGACGATCCTGCATTGCCCCGCCTGTTGACCTTGGCTGAGATCGACAGCCCGTCGCTGACCCAGGCCTGGGCCAAAATCCAGGCGGCGCGTGCCACCCTGGCCGGCGACCAGGCAGATCGCTGGCCGTCGCTGACCGCCAGCGGCTCGGCCCAGCGCGGCAGGCAGCAATCCACGGCAGCTGCCGTCACGATTTCCAACAGCCTGAGTGTCGGCCTGGATGCCAGTTGGGAGGTCGATCTGTTCGGCAAGCTTCGCCGCACCGCCGAGGCTGCCGAGGCGCGGCAGGCCGCGCGCACCGACGACTGGCACGATGCCCGCGTGTCGTTGGCTGCCGAGGTGGCCGACACCTACGTGCAGTACCGCGCCTGCCAGTTGCTGGTGACTGCCTATGACGACGAGGCGAAATCACAGCAGGCCACCGCCGACGCCACCAATGTGTCGGTGCGCGCCGGGTTCACCTCGACAGCCGACGGTGCCCTGGCCCGCGCCGGTGCCGCCAGTGCCTGGGCGACCCTGACCGCCCAGCGCGCCGAATGCGACGTGCTGGTGAAGTCACTGGTGGACCTGACCGGCGCGACCGAACCCGCTTTGCACGACATCCTGGCACAGTCGCAGGCACGCCTGCCGCAGCCGACGGTGTTCGCGGTGGACGCGGTGCCAGCCGGCCTGCTGGTCCAGCGGCCAGACGTGGCCTCGGCCGAGCGCGAACTGGCCGCAGCCAGCGCCGAGATCGGCGCCGCCGAGGCGGATCGCTATCCAAGCCTGTCCCTCGGCGGCTCTATCAGCCGCTCGGGCGCCAGCCTGGGCTCGCTGATGACAACCTGGCTGGTGGGTCCCAGCCTGTCGTTGCCGGTGTTCGATGCCGGCAAGCGGGCGGCCGCGGTGGACAGTGCCCAGGCTGCCTATGATTATCAACTCGCCGCTTGGCGCCAAAGCGTGCGCACCGCCGTCAAGGAGGTGGAGCAGTCCTTGGTGCGCCTGGATGGCGCCACCCGCCGCACCGGCGACCTTCAGGCCGCCGCCCAGGGCTACCGCCAGTATTTCGAGTCCATCGACCGCAACTGGCGGGCTGGCGGGGCCAGCCTGCTCGACCGCGAGCAGGCACGGCGCAATGCGCTGTCGGCCGAGATCAGCTTCATCACCGTGCAGCGCGATCAGATCCAGTACTGGATCGCGCTTTATAAGGCCCTGGGCGGGGGCTGGCAGCCGGAAAGCCCCGCCACCGCGCCCGCGTCCGGAGAGCAATCGTGAGCAAGAAAATTCTGTTCGGCATCGCCGCCGCCATGCTGATCGTCGCCACTGGCGCTTTGGCCCTGCGCGCGCTGCAAGCCCCGGCCGAGGCGCCGCGCCCCGCCGTGCTGACCGTCACCGCGACCAGCCCCCAACGCCAGGACTGGCCACAATTGCTGAGCGCCAGCGGTGCCCTGGTGGCGTGGCAAGAAGCGGTAATCGGCGCCGAGGTGGGTAGCCTTCGAGTGAGCGAGTTGTTTGTGGACGTCGGATCGGTGGTGACCAAGGGCCAGGAACTGGCGCGGCTGTCCCAGGACAGCACACGCGCGGAGTTGCGCAAGCAGGAGGCCCAGGTGGCCCAGTACAAGGCGAGCTTGTCCCAGGCCCAGGCCAACGCCCACCGCGCCCGCGTGGTCAAGGACAGCGGCGCGCTATCCGAGCAGCAGGTGACCGAATACCTGATCACCGAGGAAACCGCGCGGGCCACCCTGGCCGCCGCTGAGGCTGACCGGGAGGCCACCCGCATCACTCTGGCCAAGACCGTGGTCCGCGCCGTAGACGATGGCGTGATCACGTCGCGTTCGGCCACCCTGGGCAACGTGGTAGCGGCGGGAACCGAGCTTTTCCGCCTGCTGCGCCAGAACCGGGTGGAATGGAACGCCGAGTTGGACGCCCAGCAGCTAGCCCTGGTCAGGCCGGGCCAGAAAGCGCATTTGATCCTGCCCGGCGGCACCCGCGTCGATGGCACCGTGCGCATGGCGGCGCCCAGCCTGAGTGCCAGCACCAGCCGGGGAATCGTCTATGTGGCGCTGCCCGGCGGCAGCGGCGCCACCGTCGGCTCCTACGCCAGCGGCGAAATCGAGCTGGAGGCGCGGTCGGCGCTGACCGTGCCCCAATCGGCCGTGGTTCTGCGCGATGGCCGCGCATACGTCTTCACCCTGAACGAAGACAACCGAGTCGCCCGCCACACCGTGACCACGGCGCGTCGACGCGACAACCGGGTGGAAATTACCGAGGGACTGGCCGCCGACGCCCGTGTCGTGGAATCGGGCGGTGCCTTCCTGTCGGACGGCGCGATCGTGACGGTTGCGGAGGCGCGGCCATGAACTTCGCCACTTGGTCCATCCGCAATCCGGTCCCAGTCCTGCTGCTGTTCTTCGTGCTGACCATGCTGGGGCTGATCAGCTTTCAACGCTTGGGCATCCAGCAATTTCCCGACATGGATCTGCCCACGGTGAAGATTTCCGCCAGCCTGGAGGGCGCCGCCCCGGCTCAGCTGGAAACCGAGGTGGCGCGCAAGATCGAGGATAAGCTGGCGTCGCTGCCCCGCATCGAGCACATCACCACCACCATCACGGATGGCGCCGTCGCCATCACCGTCACCTTCGACATCGACAAGAACGCCGAGGAAGCGCTGAACGAGGTGCGCAACGCGGTGGACAGCGCCAAGGCCGATCTGCCGTCCAGCATGGAAAGCCCCAGCGTATCCAAGGTGACCGCCGTGACCGGCGCGCTGCTGACCTATGTGGTGCGCTCGGACAAGCTGGACGAGCAGGACCTGTCGTGGCTGGTTGACAACGACATCACCAAGGCCGTGTTGGCGGCCAAGGGCGTCGCTGGCGTCACCCGCATCGGCGGCATCGACCGCGAGGTGCATGTGGACCTGGACCCAGCCCTGATGGCCGGACTGGGCGTTACCGCCTCGACGGTTTCGGCGCAGCTCAAGGCGGTGCAGAAAGACAATTCCGGCGGCCTGGGCGAAGTGGGCGGCAAGCGCCAGTCGCTGCGTACCCTGGGCGCCGTCGCCACTGTCGCCGACGTGGCAGCCATCACCATCCCGCTGACCGACGGCCGCCACGTCCGCCTGGACCAAGTGGCGAGGGTGACTGATACCTATGCCGACCGCAGCACCCTGGCGTATCTCGACAACCAGCCGGTGATCGCCTTCCAGATCAACCGCACCAAGGGTTTTTCTGAGGTCAGCACCGCCGCCGCCGTGCATGCCCAGGTGGCGGCCTTCTCCGCCGCCCACCCCGAAGTGACCATTACCGAGGCCAGCACCACCGTCACCCCCATCATCGACAATTATCACGGCTCCATGCATCTGCTGCTGGAGGGCGCGGCTTTGGCGGTGGTGGTGGTGTGGTGGTTCCTGCGCGACGGGCGGGCAACCATCATTTCGGCCACCGCCCTGCCGCTGTCCATCATTCCCGCCTTCGGCGTGATGCACTGGGCCGGATTTACCCTGAACACCGTGTCGCTGTTGGCTCTGGCGCTGGTCGTGGGCATCCTGGTGGACGATGCCATCGTCGAGGTGGAAAACATCGCCCGCCACATGCGCAAAGGCAAGTCCCCGCGCGAGGCGGCCATGGAAGCCGCCACCGAGATCGGCCTGGCGGTGGTCGCCACCACCCTGACCCTGGTAGCGGTGTTCCTGCCCACCGCCTTTATGGGGGGCATTCCGGGCAAGATCTTCCGCCAGTTCGGCGTCACCGCCGCGGTGGCGGTGCTGTTCTCACTGCTGGTGGCGCGCATGCTCACCCCCTTGATGGCCGCCACCTTCATGACCGCGCAACAGCACGAGGCGCGCGACAGCGCATTGATGACCCGCTATCTCGGCTGGGTCCGCACCTGCTTGGCCCATCCAGGCCGCACCGCACTGAGCGGCTTGGCCTTCTTCACGGTGTCACTGGCGCTGATCCCGGCTTTGCCGACCGGCTTTATGCCAGCCCAGGACGATGCCCAGAGTCAGGTCACCTTGACTCTGCCGCCGGGCAGCACGCTGAACGACACCGCCGAAATGGCCCTGCGTGCCCGCCAGATCGTGCGCCAACTCCCCGAGGTCACGCAGGTATTCATCTCGGTGGGCACCGCCACCGCCGGGAGCGGAATGGACGCATCGACCGTCACCGACCCGCGTACGGCGGCCCTGACTGTCGAACTGAAGCCACGCGGCGATCGCCACCGCAAACAATCCGCCATCGAGGCGGACATGCGCGAGCGGCTGCGCCAAGTACCCGGTGCCCGCGTCGAAGTGGGCAGGGGCGGCAACGGGGAGCAATTGAAAATTGCCCTTGCCAGCGACGACCCGATTGCCCTGGAGAACGCCGCCAACACGGTCGAGGCCGAGTTACGCACTCTCAATGGCGTTGGCAATGTTACCTCGGGGGCAGCCCTACAACGGCCGGAAATCCAGATCACCCCCGATTTCGCCCATGCCGCCGCATTAGGCGTCACCTCGCAGGACTTAGCCGACACCGCGCGCATGGCCACTTATGGCGACTATTCCACCGCCTTGCCCAAGCTGAACCTACCGCAGCGGCAGATCCCCATCCGCGTGCGGCTGGACCCGACGGTGCGCGGGGACGTGAGCCTGCTGGGGCAATTGCGGGTGCGCGGTACCGATGGCCCAGTGGCGCTGGCCTCGTTGGCCGAAATCGGCTTCGGCAGTGGCCCGGCTCAGGTGGACCGCATCGACCGCTCGCGCAACGTTACCCTAACCGTGGAACTGGGCGGCCGCGCATTGGGCGAGGTGATGAGCGAGGCCAAGCAATTGCCGTCCATGCGCACGCTGCCGCCATCGGTGCGGCTGGTGGAACAGGGCGAACTGGAACGCATGAGCGAATTGTTCGGCAACTTCGGTGTGGCCATGGCGGTGGGCGTGTTCTGCATTTACGGCGTGCTGGTGCTGCTGTTCCACGACTTCTTGCAGCCGGCGACCATCCTGGCCGCCCTGCCGTTGTCGGTGGGCGGTGCTCTGATCGCCCTGCTGGTTTCCGGCAACACCTTTTCCATGCCCACCGTCATTGGCCTGCTGATGCTGATGGGCATCGTAACCAAGAACTCCATCTTGCTGGTGGAATACGCGGTGATGGCCCGGCGCGACCACGGCATGAACCGGGCCGACGCCTTGCTGGACGCCTGTCACAAGCGGGCGCGGCCGATCCTGATGACCACGATCGCCATGGGCGCCGGCATGCTGCCCATCGCCCTCGGCCTGGGTGCCGACCCCAGCTTTCGCCAGCCCATGGCGATCGTGGTGATCGGCGGATTGCTGACGTCGACGGTGCTGAGCTTGCTGGTGGTGCCATCGATCTTCGTGCTGATGGACGACCTGTCCCACCGGTTGGTGCGGCGGGGATCATCTCCGGACAGCGCATGAGTATCGAGTGATTTAGGAAACGCCCCCTTAACTCACGATGCCTTAGGGACATATGATACGTGGAAGAAGACATGCACGTTCACAACTGTGCCCCGGCCCGCCCGGGAAACAATGCAGCCTCCAACGATGAGACTTTGTTGGAGCGCATGAAGCTCGATGATGATGCCGGAGCCTATCGCCTTCTGGTGGAACGGCATGTGAACAATGCTTATGCCCTGGCCCTGCGCCTGCTATGCAAGTCGTCCGCTGCCGAGGACGTCACCCAGGATGCCTTGATCAAGGCGTGGACCCACCGTCATGATTGGGAGCCGGGCCGCACCAGGTTCTCCATCTGGCTGTACCGCATAGTGGTCAACCGCTGCGCCGACCTACAGCACCGACCCGCCAGCGCCGACGTCAACGTCATACCCGAACCCACCGACGTCATCCAATGCCGCCACGTCTTCCCTCGGCTGGAAACGGCACTGGGCGAACTGCCCGTGCAGCATCGCACAGCGCTGACCCTGACCTATTTCGACCACTTGACCAGCGCCGACGTGGCAGAGGTCATGGGCACCACCGAGTCGACCGTGGAAAGCTGGCTCAGCTGCGCCCGCAGCCACCTGCGCGAGGTGCTGCGCGGCAGCGAAGCGGACATGCATGCCGCCTTAGGATTCAGGCCAAAATAACCGATGCATCTGTGTTTCGTGGTGAGATGGTGTAATTCTACTTTTGATGGACGTTATCGCCGGTGATGGCGGGTATAGCGCAAGCGGTTCCAGACCAGGACGCCGACATAGAGTTCGTTGTTGAGAATGCCGGGACGCAGGGTGATGCTGGCTCCGGAAATGGCCGCATCCTGATAGGTAGCCCCCACCGCCCACTTCTCCCGCTCCGCCCGTTCCCGGCAGATGCGGACTTGGTCTTCGATGGACGAAACGCTCTGATTATCTGACGAATAGCGAGCATAGAGGACGACGCGGGTCATGAACGGCCTCCATTGTCTTCCTGGTTGCGTGCCCTGCCCTTCAAAAATATTTACAGGTGATTGTCATTTGATGCATTTTCGGGATTCTGGCCCGTAGCCTCATGTACTCACGCGCCAAGTGACGGCCAATGGCTTCGGCAATGCGGCGAATATGCGGATCGACCGGGTCGGAAGTGTTGGTCCCGTTATCGTTGGCCGCGAGAGCGAGACGGTTTGACGTCTCCGGCGAAAAGACGACCTCATGAGGCATTGCCATTCCCGTCGATGCGCTTGGCGTGGAGTGCCCGGATTTCATCAAACACCCGCTCGACCGGGATAGCCCGCTCCGGGCTTGTCTGGATGGCGACCGCCACCGGCACGACCTCCTCACGCAACCATCGGTCCACTGCCGCGTCGCGCTCCTGAAGCGCACGCAGACCAGCGCGGATCACTTCGCTGCTCGTGGCATAGGTGCCCGTGGCAACGAGGCTGTCGATGTAGCTCGCCTGCTCACGGGGCAGGCTGAATGTCCGTTTCTCGGCAGCGGCCATAACTCGCCCCTCCCTGGGAAGAAAGGCTGATGGTATGACTTTATCATACCATCAGCCAAGGATTTCCATCGGCGACAATCAAGCCCAGGACCGCAACGCATACGGCCGTCACTGCGAAGGCTGGGTTTGGACGCCATGGCGCTTCCTCAGACGGCCCAAGCGAGGCGAATGCGGACCCCATCGTTCAGCCCTCCCGTCGGCAATTCGACTAACTTTTCAAGACGTACCTAGGTTCTCACTGAGAACGCGGACCGCCGAAGGCGGGACCTCAATCAGGGCTCATCTCTTCTGGTCCCGTGGGGCAATAGCGCCCTCTGATCTCCGCGTCGGCGGCAGGCCCCGCCGTCGTTGTGAAAATCGGATCGGACAGAGGGAGGCCGCTTGCGCGATCAACCAGGATCGGATCGGCACGCTCTCCGGTTTCGCGATTGACGATGACGACGCTCGCCCCTTCCGGGGCAAAATGCTTGTTGCCCCAAACCAGCAGAGCCACCAGTACCGGCTGAAAATCACGGGCGCGATCGGTCAGGACATATTCGAAGCGCGGCGGACGCTCACGATACTGCCGACGGTCCAACAGCCCGGCCTCGATCAGGTTATTCAGACGGCGGGTCAGCATGTTGGGGGCAATCCCCAGGCTTTTCTCGAATTCGTCGAACCGCGTCAACCCCTGGAAGCAATCCCGCAGGATCAGAATGCTCCACCATTCGCCGACCCGCTCCAGGCTGCGGGCGATTGGGCACTGCATGGTATCGAAGCTCTTGCGTTGCATCGCGTCATCTCAGTTGCTTTCATCATGAAAGCGATATAGCGTATGTCACTATCGTGATGCAAGCCACTTCAGCATCCACACCCCCAACGATGCGAAAAAGGACCGGAACCATGGCGATCGAAGGCCGTGTTCACCGTGACGATGCCGACGGGGATTTCCACCCGGCGGGAAAGAGCGTGACGACCCAGACTGAAACGCCGATGGGCGTTGTTCTTGACAAGGACATGCTTGACCGGCTTTGCCGCGCAGCGGGGGCGGACGACGTCGCCTTTGTCGAGTTGGATCGCCCTCGTCTCGCGGGAGATCTGCCGGGCATCTTGCGGGTGCTGCCATGGACGAAAAGTTTCATGGTTTTCGTCCGCAGGCTCAGTCGGCATGCCATCCGTTCTCCCGCGCGCAGCCTTTCTTCCGCCGAGTTCACGGCAGGCGCACACGACGTCAAAGAGATCATTCACAAGGTGGTGCGCGACCTGGAGGATTCAGGACTCCGCGCCGTCGGCATTTCCGGCCTTTTTCCGTTCGAGTCCTCCCGCACCGATGGCTCTCCGTTCATTGCCCCGTTGAAAATCCTGGCTGAAGAGGCCGGTTTGGGCGTGATGGGCAAGAACCGCATGGTCCTGCATCCCCGCTTCGGAGCCGACATCTATCTGGGCGCCATCGCGTTGGACGGAACCATTGCGGCACCGGACCAGCCGTTGTCGGCTAGCCCTTGCATCAACTGCAACCTTTGTGCCGTCACATGCCCCACCGGGGCGATCGCGAAGGACGGCCATTTCGACTTCAGCAGTTGCATGATCCATAACTATCGGGAAAAAGTCGGCGGCTTCGTTGAATGGATCCACACCATTACCGATAGCCGCAACCGCAGCGACTATCGACGCCGCGTCAGCGATGCTGAGACCCTATCCTGGTGGCAGAGCTTGGGCTACGACGCCAACACCCATTGCGACTATTGCGTCGCTGTGTGTCCGGCCGGTGATGAGGCGGCCTCGTTCCTGGCCAATCGTCAGCGGCATTTCCAGGACATCGTCCGGCCGTTCCGCGAAAAGGCGGAACTGGTCTATGCCGTTCCGGAATCGGATGCCGAAGACCACGCGGCCCGGGTTTTCCCACACAAGACCGTCCGGCGCATCGGCAGTGGCCGTCGCCCGACGTCCGTTGTCGCGATGATGCGTATGCTGCCCTTGCTGTTCCAGCGCGGCCAGGCAAAGGGCGTGGCGGCCCGCTACCATTTTCGCTTTCGCGGCAAGGAAACCGTTGAAACCACGGTGGTCATCGGTGACCAGCGCATCTTGGTCGAGAGCGGCCTTATTGGGCGTGCCGACCTGGAGATCCAAGCCGACAGTGAGGCATGGCTTGGCTTCGTCAATAAGGAGCGAAAACTGCCGTGGGAAATGCTGCGCGGGCGGATCCGCCTGCGCGGCTCACCCCATCTACTCAAGGATTTCGGCCGCTGCTTTCCCGCGTGACATCCTCCCGGACCGACTCTTGAGCCCCCCAGTTCCCGAAAGGAAGGAACGACATCATGCAACTTACAGACAACACCATTTTCATCACCGGCGGAACCTCGGGAATCGGCCGTGGCCTTGCCGAAGCCTTTCACAAACTGGGTAACCGGGTGATCATCTCGGGCCGCCGCAAGGCTCTGTTGGATGAAGTCACCGCCGCCAATCCCGGGATGAAAGCGATCGAACTCGACATCAACGACCCGGCCAGCATCCAATCGGTCGCCACCACGTTGATCCGCGACTATCCGACCCTGAACGTCCTGATCAATAACGCTGGCATCATGCCGTTCGACAACGCGGCTGCGGTCATCGACGACACTGTTTCTCAGGCCATTCTCACGACCAATCTGTTGGGACCGATCCGCCTGACCTCGGCACTGATCGAGCATTTGAAGCGCCAACCACGGGCCACCATCATCCACAACACCTCGGCCCTGGCCTATCTGCCGCTGGCCGTCTCTGCCGTCTATTCCGCCAGCAAGGCGGCGCTGCATTCCTACGCTTTGTCACAGCGCTTCCTGTTGCGCGACTCCTCGGTCCGGGTCCAGGAAATCGCTCCGCCGTGGGTCAACACCGACCTGATCAAAAAGAGCGACGATCCCCGCGCCATGCCACTCGACGCTTTCATTGAGCAGACCATGGCCGGACTGTCCACCGAAGCCGAGGAAGTGGTCGTGGAAGCCGCTCGCCCCATCCGTGACAATCCGGGCGCCAACGAGCATGCGCTGGTGAATGCCTTCAACGCCAGTCTTCTCGCCAATCCGGTTCCCGTGTGATCCTCCCCGAGGGGCGTATCGAACCCAAGTCGAGCGCCCCTCGATCGGTTTTGGCGCACCGGAACCGATCAGCGATGGACCGCCAGCTGATCGCCGATTGCGAGGTTCCCAGCCGCACTGCGGCACGCGTGAAACTCCGTTCCTCCGCCACGGCGAGGAAAGCCGCGAGATCGCTCAGCTCTTCCCGCCGCATTCATAAGCTCCAGGCATAAGGGCATGCTCGATTATACATCTAACATAATGCGACCTCTCCTCGTATATAGCCCTCATGACGCTGGCCCGATCGAACGAGTCATGTCGGCCGAAACGAAATGACGGGGCGGCCCCGGATCCTTCCTGACAAGGAGTATTCCCATGCAGACGCGTAATCTTGGTGGCTTGACCGTCTCCGCTCTCGGCTTCGGCACGATGAGCTTCGCCTCCACCTATGGCGAGTCCCCTGATAAAGCGGAGGCGATCCGCGTCATTCGCGGTGCATACGAACAGGGCGTGACGCTGTTCGACACCGCCGAAGCCTATGGACCCTTCACCAACGAGGTGTTGGTCGGCGAGGCGCTGGCTCCGATCCGCGATAACGTGATCATCGCCAGCAAATTCGGCTTCAACATCGATCCCGCTACGGGCGAACGCAAGCCTGGGCTGAACAGCCGCCCTGACCATATCCGCCGGGCGGTGGACGGGATGCTCAAGCGTCTGAACATGGACAAGATCGACCTGCTCTACCAGCACCGCGTCGATCCCGAGGTTCCGATCGAGGATGTCGCCGACGTGGTCAAGGATCTGATCGCGGCGGGCAAGGTCGGTCATTTCGGCCTGTCGGAAGCGGCCGCCGACACAATCCGCCGCGCGCACGCCGTGCAGGCTGTGACAGCCATCCAGAGCGAATATTCGCTGTGGACGCATGATCCCGAGCCGGAAATCCTGCCGCTGTGCGAGGAACTGGGCATCGGCTTCGTACCATGGAGCCCGCTGGGCGCAGGTTTCCTGACCGGCAGGATCGACACGAACACCAGCTTCGGCACGGGCGACTTCCGCGCCAACTCGCCGCGCTTCACGGCGGAAGCAATCGCCGCGAACCAGGCGATCGTCGATCTGGTCAAGCGCATCGCCGATGCGAAATCCGTAACCCCGGCTCAGGTCGCGCTCGCCTGGCTGCTGGCGCGCAGGCCCTTCATCGTCCCGATTTTCGGCACCCGCCGACTCGAGCGCGTCACCGAAAATCTGGGCGCGGCGACTGTGTCGCTGACGCAGGGCGAGATGCAGGACATCGAAACCACGGCGGCCGGCATCACGATCGTCGGCGACCGGCTCCCGGCCGCAATCCTCCAGTTTTCCTACCGCTGACCGCTGGTTTGATAAGGACTCCGGCCATGAGCCCTATGCGTAAGGACACGGTGAAATGACCAGAATCCTTATTCTCGGCGCGCACGGGCAGATCGCCCGTGTCGCCACCCATCTGCTGCTCGACCGCACCGACGCCGAGCTGACGCTGTATCTACGCAGAGCCAAGCGGCTGTCCGCGCTGGCGGACAAGGATCGCGTCATCGTGGTGGAGGGCGACGTGCTCGATACGGCGACGCTCGAAGCAGCGATGGCGGGGCAGGATGTCGTTTACGCCAACCTGTCCGGTGCGATGGCGAAACAGGCCGACGCGATCATCGCCGCCATGCACAAGGCAAACGTCCAGCGGCTGATCTTCATCAGCTCGATGGGCATTTACGACGAGGTGCCGGGCGAGCGCCATGGCAGCATCCTTGATCCCTATCGCCAGTCGGCGGCGACGATCGAGGCATCGGACCTCGACTATACGATCATCCGTCCGGCCTGGCTCAATGATCGCGATGAGATCGCCTACGGCACGACCGTGAAGGGCGAGATATTCGCCAATGCCGGTGCCTCTGTCTCGCGCAAGAGCGTCGCGGACCTCATCGTCAAGCTGGCGACCACGCCCGGCCTAGGCCGCCGCGAAAGTCTGGGTCTGCACGCGGTGTAGCGACGCAACGCCCTTTCAACAGTCACGATGAGCCGAACTGAAAAAGCCTGCCGCGCAAAAAAGCGCGGCAGGCTCTTCGGGACGTGACAGGGGGGGGGTGACGTCACGCCCCAGCGGGAAAGTCCGTGGATGCGGCCAATTCGCTTTGCGCCTCAAAGGCCTCGATCCGTTTGCGCAAGGTCGCAATGGTGCTTTCCAAAGCCTGTGAACCGAGCACAAGACGCATCGGCGCGGGTTCGACATCGACGCTTTCGATGATGCGCGCGGCCATGAGGGCCGGATCGCCCGGGGCTAGCCCGTTCTTAGGGTCGAGCATGCGCAGGAAGGCATGGGCGGGCGTGTCGTCATAGAGGGGCGTCAGTGTCGCCACCTGGGCGCTGCCATAGCGGAATTCGGTACGGGCGCCACCGGGTTCAACGATGGTCATGCCGATGCCGAAGGCGGCAACTTCCTGGGCCACGGATTCCACGAAGCCTTCGATGCCCCATTTGGTGGCGTGATAGAGCGAATTCCCGGCAAAGGCGACCTGCCCGCCGTAGGACGAAATCTGGATGATGCGGCCCCCACCCTGACCCCGCAGATGCGGGATGACGGCGCGGATAAGCTGGATCGATCCGGTGAGGTTGGTGGCGATCAGCTGGTCGATCTGTTGGTCAGAAAGCTCTTCGGCGGCCCCGAACAGGCCATAGCCGGCATTGCTGATGACGACGTCGATACGCCCGTGCTTGGCGAAGGAACGCTCAACCACCCTGCGGACGGCATCTCGGTCCGTCACGTCCAGGACTTCAGAGAAGAAGCTGTCGGGATAACGGTCACTCAACGCGGCGATCTTCGATGTGTCGCGGACGGTGCCGACGACACGGTCGCCGCGTTCGAGAAGCTGGTCGGTCAGCTCCCGGCCAAAGCCACTGCTGACGCCGGTGATGAACCATGTGCGCTGTGACATCGGATGTCTCCCAGAGGTCTTAAGGCGTCTGCGACTTGGTGGCGTCATCGACGACCCGCAGCCCATTGAGGGTACGGGGATAGCCGATGAAGGGCAGAAGTTGGGTCAGCACGTCGATGAGCTTGGCTCGGTCGTTCCCGACATGCAGGTTGGCGGCGACGTGACCTTTGAGCTGCGGCTCGCAGCCGCCCAGCGCGACCAGCATGCTGAACGTCAGAAGCTCGCGGGTCGGGATATCGATACCGGTCCGCGTCAGAGTGTCGCCGAAACAGTTCCCCGACAGATAATGCTGGAAATGCAGCATATCGTCGGGCGAGGTGGCATAGAGGGTTTGCACCATCTCATCGCCGACGATCAGCGTCTCCACCGCCAGCCCTTTCTTCATGCGGGTCTCGGGCGTGGTGGTGGATTGTCCCGGCAGCGGCAGGGTGACCCCCCGCTCGGTCAGCACCTCGTTGGTGGCATGAAGGAAATCGAAGACCTTGGCGATACCCACATAGGGGACCGCCTGATAGACGATTTCCTTGGCCTCGACCGGGGTGACGCCGATGGTCAGCGCCGCCCCCAACATGGCGCGGTACTCACGCACAGCCTGACTGGCGATAATCGCCGCCAACTGCACCATCAGCCGGGTCCGCTGATCCAGAGTGCTGTGGCGCAGAACTTCGTCGAAGGCGAAGTTGTCGAAGGTCTCGATCAACTCGGGATCGGTCACCGCCAAGGTAGAGACATGACCGGGGAACAGTTCGTCGTGGTTCTTCTGGGCTTGTGGGTTGGGGGCCATCATGGCTCTCCTTACAGCTCTTGGCTGGTGGGGCGGAACAGGATCTCGTTGAATTCGACGGTCTCGGGCCGGCTCATGGGATTTACTCCACTTAGAGCCCGGTCAGCTTTTCCATATTTTCGGGGTATCTATCACCCAATACGGTGATCTTGGCCGCTGCGGCTTCGATCTCATGCAGATCGTCTGCCGACAGATCCACCGTCTGCGCTCCCAAATTTTCCTCAAGACGATGCAGCTTGGTGGTGCCCGGGATCGGCACGATCCAGGGCTTGCGGGTCAGAATCCAGGCCAGGGCGATCTGGGCCGGGGTTGCCGTCTTGCGTTCCGCCAGGGCCTGCAACAGAGCAATCAACGCCTGATTGGCCTTCAGGGCTTCGGCCGTGAAGCGAGGCAAATTGGCGCGGGTATCGGTTTTGTCGAAGGTGGTGCCCCCGCTCATCGTTCCGGTCAGGAACCCCCTGCCCAGCGGACTGTAGGCGACGAAGCCGATCCCCAACGCCTCGATCGTCGGGAAAACATCGGTTTCATGCTTGCGGGTCCACAGGGAATATTCGCTCTGGATCGCTGTGAGCGGCTGAACCGCATGGGCCCGGCGGATGGTCTGAGCACCGGCTTCAGATAGGCCGAAATGCTTGACCTTGCCTTCCTTGATCAGATCTTTCACCGCTCCCGCCACATCTTCGATGGGTACGTTGGGATCAACGCGGTGCTGATAGAACAGGTCGATGGCGTCGATACGCAGGCGCTTCAGCGATGCCTCGGCCACCTTGCGGATCGTCTCGGGCCGGCTATCCAGCCCCTGCCAGCCCGGAGCCCCATCAGGATTGAGCTTGAAGCCGAATTTGGTGGCGATGACCACCTTTCCCTTGAAAGGTTCCAGCGCTTCGCCCACCAGATTTTCGTTGGTAAAAGGACCGTAGACTTCGGCGGTGTCAAAGAAGGTCACACCTTTCTCAACGGCCTGACGCAGCAGCTCGATCATCTGTTGACGGTCTGGCGGTGAACCATAGGCAAAACTCATACCCATGCAGCCAAGACCAATGGCCGAAACTTCGAGACCACTTTTCCCAAGCATGCGTTTTTTCATCATCGTTCTCCTTGTAAAGCCATCAGGCTTCCTGAGGCAGGGCGTTACGGATCGTCGGCTTGGGACGGCGAATGATCTGGGTCAGGAGCCTTGATACTGGTCGTCGGCGACCTTATCCATCCAGACCACCGCCGTGCCGCCCTGGGATTCGGCGATAGCGATGTGGGTCATGGCCGTGGTGGCGGTGGCCCCATGCCAATGGCGTTCGCCGGGAGCGAACCAGATGACGTCGCCGGGACGGATCTCCATGACCGGGCCACTCTCAGCCTGGGCCAGGCCGCACCCCGCCGTAACGATCAGGGTCTGGCCCAAGGGATGGGTGTGCCAAGCCGTGCGCGCCCCCGGCTCGAAGGTAACGAAGGCACCACCGATGCGGGCGTTGCCGGTTCCCTGGAACGGCTGGTCGACACGGACCATACCGGTGAAATAATCGTCAGACCCCTGCACCGAAGGCTGCGATCCGTTGCGTTTGATGTCCATGCCGCGGTTCCTTATCAAGGGAATCGTCGACGCCGCCCTGGCCTCGCCGATTGCCGTTGATGAAAATTTAGCAGCTGCACCCCCTCGCGATTAGGTGCTAAGACCGGCATGCACTTATGAAGGAGCTTCATGAATGGCACGAGAGAACGTCAGCGATCTTCTCGTCTTCCTGGCCGTGGCCCGGGAACGCAGCTTCACCAAGGCCGCAGCCAAACTTGGGGTATCGCAATCGGCGCTCAGCCATACCATCCGAGGGCTTGAGGAACGGCTGGGCATCCGGCTTCTGACACGCACCACCCGCAGCGTTTCGACGACCGTGGCCGGAGAGCGATTGCTGCTGACCTTGGGACCCAAGTTCGAAGAAATCGACGCGGAACTGGCCTCGTTGAACGAGCTTCGGGAAAAGCCGGCCGGGACGATCCGCATCACCACCGCCGAACATGCCGCCCAGACCGTGCTGTGGCCGAAGCTGGCCAGGTTCTTGCCCAACTATCCCGACATCAAGGTGGAAATCACCACGGATTACGGACTGCGCGACATCGTGGCGGACCGTTATGACGCTGGCGTGCGACTGGGCGAACAGGTGGCCAAGGACATGATCGCCTTAAGGATCAGCCCGGATTTGCGCATCGCCGTGGTGGGCTCCCCCGCTTATTTCGCCGGTCGGGACATCCCCCGGACGCCACAGGATTTGTTGTCTCACTCCTGCATCAATCTGCGCCTGCCAACCTATGACAGCACCCTGATCTGGGAGTTCGAGAAGGACGGAAAGGATCTGAATGTTCATGTGGAAGGCCAAGTGGCGTTCAGTTCCGGCAGCCAGATTCTCAATGCCTGCCTTCTCGGGTTCGGTCTGGCCTATATCCCGGAAGATATGGTGGAAGCGCACCTGATCGAGCGGCGCTTGGTCCGGGTGCTGGATGATTGGTGCGCTCCCTTTCAGGGGTATCACCTTTATTATCCCAGCCGCCGGCAATCCTCTCCGGCCTTCAATCTGCTCGTCAACGCCCTGCGCTATCGGAACTAGAATCAGCGGGGCCATTGATGAACCTTTCTCATAAGCTCTTGCGCATTTCCCTCACTAATCGCCATGCCGAAGACCTGATACGAATCGGTCCAGAGTGGCCCTCCCCCCAAGGATACCCCAATGGACAATTTCACATTTTTCAACCCGACGAAGATCGATTTCGGTAAGGGCAAAGAGCAGGTGATCGGCCAGCATCTGGCGGAGCATGGCATCAAGACGGTGTTGCTCTGCTATGGCAGCGAACGCATCAAGCGTGACGGCCTTTTCGCCGTCGTGAGCAAAAGCCTGGCCGCCCACCGCGTTGAGCTGGTTGAATGCGGCGGCATCGTCAGCAATCCCCTTTTGTCGAAGATTCGCGACGCCATCACCTTGGCACGCGCCACCCATGTCGATGCGGTTCTCAGCGTCGGGGGCGGCTCCGTCCTCGACAGCGCCAAGGCGATTGCTGCGGGCACCCTTTACGACGGCGACGTCTGGGATCTCTTCATCGGCAAAGGGTCCATCAAGGCCGCCTTGCCGATTTTCGACATCCTGACTCTGGCGGCAACGGGCAGCGAGATGAACTGCGGCGCCGTGATCACCAATGAGGAGACCAAGGAAAAGTTCGCAATCCAATCGGTGCATTGCTTCCCCAAGGTCTCGATCATCAACCCCGAATTGATGCAGACCATCTCTCGGGATTATCTGGTCTATTCCGCGGCGGACATCATCGCCCATTCGATCGAGGGATATTTCACGGCGTCCGTACAGCCGAAATTCCACTCGCGCATGGTCGAAGCCATCATCGGCACCGTGATCGAAACGACGGAAACCCTGCTGATCAATCCGTCAGATTATGACGCACGCGCCGAATTCGCCTGGGCCGCCACGCAAGCTCTGAATGGCCTGATCTATTCCGGCACCTCGGGCTTCAGTTATCCCAATCACATGATCGAGCATTCTCTCTCGGCTCTGTTCAATGTGCCGCATGGGGCCGGGCTGTCCGTGGTGATCCCGGCCTGGATGAAGTGGTATCATGGTCGCAACCCGGCTCAGTTCGAACGCTTTGCCAGGACCATTTTCGGCGTTGCCACCGCCGAGGACGGCATTGCCGCGCTCGAAGCGTGGTTCGACAAGATCGGCACCCCCACCCGCCTGTCGCAGTTAGGCATCCAGCAGGCCGATTTGGCAGCCACCATCGAGAATGTGCTGGGCAATGCCAGCTATTTTGGCGTCGCCGACATCTACACGCGCGATGTGGTCACAACCATTCTGACGAGTGCGCTTTAGCGGGCGGCGGAAAGCCCCCGCTTCGCGGTCGGTCTGCCGCCCGGACCCGCTCGGAGGCGCAGCCTCCGAGCCTCCGGTTCCTTTTATTTCAATGACTTGAAGAAATTGAGGGGTCGGGAGGCTTTGCCTCCCGATTTGAGGATCGAGGGCAAAAGCCCCCGAAATCCTGTCGCGCCATTGATGAGCCTATCTCATAGGTCCATGCGATTCTTTCCCTCTAATCGCATACCGGGGCAACTGATAATTTTTCTCAACACAGATTGGGTCTGCCGAAGCAGTCCCGTTGCCTTGGAAAGGCCCTTCCCATGGACATCACGCGCAGCGGCTCACAAGCCTCTTTGGCCGACTGAGGCCCACCATGATCGGACTCGTCAGGATTGCGCTCGCCCGGCCTCTGACCTTCGTGGTCATGGCTTTGCTGATTCTTATCTTCGGAGGGCTTGCCGCTCTCCGGACACCCGTGGACATCTTCCCCAACATCCGGGTTCCGGTGATCGCCATCGCCTGGACCTATAGCGGGTTGTCGCCGGAGGACATGGCCGGGCGGATCATCACGCCCTATGAGCGGGCGCTGGGCAGTTCGGTCAACGATGTCGAGCACATCGAAAGTCAGTCACTGCAAGGCATGGGGATCGTCAAAATCTTCTTCCAGCCTGGGGCGGATATCCCCACCGCCACCGCGCAGGTGACCTCGGTGTCCCAAACCATGCTGCGGCAATTGCCGCCCGGCATCACCCCGCCGCTGATCCTCAACTACAATGCCGCCACCGTTCCGATCTTGCAACTGGCGCTGTCCGGCAAGGGATTGTCCGAGGGGCAGATGTTCGATCTGGGGGTGAATCTCATTCGCCCGCCCCTGGTCACCGTTCCCGGCGCCACGGTCCCCTATCCCTATGGCGGCAGCCTGCGCCAAATTCAGATCGACATCGATCCCGTGGCCCTGCAATCCAAGGGGCTGTCGGCCCAGGATGTCGGCGACGCCATCGCCGCCCAGACCCAGATCACCCCCGCCGGCTTCGTCAAGATCGGCAGCACCCAATATGCCGTTCGCCTGAACAATGCCCCCGGTTCGGTCGAGCAATTGGGCGATCTGCCGGTCAAGGTGGTGAATGGCGCGACCATCACCCTGCGCGACGTGGCCCATGTGCGCGATGGCGCGGCACCGCAGACCAACGTCGTCCACGTCGATGGCAGCCGCTCGGTGGTGATGACCGTGTTGAAGAACGGGGCGGCATCCACCCTGGCGATCATCCAAGGCGTCAAGGACTCTTTGCCCGCCATCCAGTTGACCTTGCCAGACGCCCTGAAGGTGGTGCCGATCGGCGACCAGTCGGTGTTCGTCAAGGCGGCGGTGCAAGGGGTGGTGAGCGAAGGCATCATCGCCGCCGGGCTGACCTCGGTGATGATCCTGCTGTTCCTGGGATCATGGCGGTCGACGATCATCATCGCCGTTTCCATCCCGCTGGCGGTGCTCGCGGCGATCGTCTGCCTGTCGGTCAGCGGCAACACGCTCAACATCATGACGTTGGGCGGTCTGGCTCTGGCGGTCGGAATCCTGGTGGACGACGCGACAGTGACCATCGAGAACATCAACTGGCACCTGGAACAAGGCAAGCCGGTGCGTCAGGCGATCCTTGACGGCGCCGAGCAGATCGTGACGCCGGCCTTCGTCTCGCTGCTGTGCATCTGCATCGCGTTCGTTCCCATGCTCTTCCTGCCCGGCGTGGCGGGCTTTTTGTTCCTGCCGTTGGCGTTGGCGGTGGTGTTCGCCATGATCGCGTCGTTCATCCTGTCGCGCACGCTGGTGCCGACCATGGCCATGGCGCTGCTGAAGCCCCACGCGCCCAAGGCTGGAAACCCCGGCGCGCGCAATCCGCTGATCCGCTTCCAGCGCGGCTTCGACCAACGGTTCGAGCAGGTCCGGAGCCGCTACGGTCAGATGCTGGAACGGGTGCTGGGATCGCCCCGGCCGGTCATCGTTGGATTTCTGGTGGCGGCGGGGCTGTCGTTCTTGCTGGTGCCGTTCCTGGGGCAGAACTTCTTCCCCGCAGTGGATGCTGGGGCCATGGTGCTGCACGTCCGGGCGCCGGTGGGAACCCGTATCGAGGACAGTTCGGCCGATTTCGACCGCATCGCCCGACGGATCCGTCAGATCATTCCGTCTCATGAACTGGTGTCGCTGGTCGACAACATCGGCATGCCGAACAGCATCATCAACTCGGTCTATAACAATTCCGGCACGATCGGGCCGCAGGACGGCGATATTTTGATCCAGCTCGCCCCTGAGCATGCGCCAACGGCGGAGTATGTCCGCAAGCTGCGCGAAGACCTGCCACGGACGTTTCCCGGCATACAATTCTCGTTCCTGCCAGCCGATATCACCGCCCAGATCCTGAATTTCGGCGCGCCCGCACCCATCGACATCCAGATCGTCGGCCGCGACGTCAAGGGCAACGAGGCGTTCGCGCGCAAAGTGCTGCGGCGGATCGCGACCATCCCCGGCGTGGTCGATGCGCGCCTCCAGCAATCGTCGCGCTCCCCCCAGCTGAACGTGATTGTGGACCGCAACCGCATCGGCCAGTTCGGACTGACCGAGCGTGACGTAACCACCAGCCTGGCCAGCGTGCTGGCGGGCACCGGGCAGACCGCGCCGGTTTATTACCTGAACCCGGACAACGGCGTCTCCTATCCCGTGGTGGCCCAAGCACCGGAATACCGGATCGGCTCGGTGGACGAGTTGTCCAGCATCCCGGTCACCGGCCAGGGGGGAGACACGTCACAGACTCTCGGCGGGATCGCCGACATCGTCCGGGGCATTTCGCCAGCGGTGGTGTCCCATTACAACATCGCCCCGGTCATCAACATCTTCGCCACCATCGACCGGCGTGACCTGGGAGCGGTGGCCGCCGACATCAACGCGGTGCTGGACGAGATGAAGGCCGAGGCCCCCAAGGCCACGACTGCGATGCTGCGCGGCCAATCCGCGACCATGAATACCGCCTTTTCGGGTTTAGCGTTCGGTCTGGCCGGGGCGGTGGTGCTGATCTATCTGCTGATTGTCGTCAATTTCCAAAGCTGGCTTGACCCTTTCGTCATCATCACCGCGCTGCCCGGTGCGTTGGCCGGCATCGTCTGGATGCTGTTCGCGACCGGGACCACGCTGTCAGTACCGGCGCTGGTGGGAGCCATCATGTGCATGGGGGTGGCGACCGCCAACTCGATCCTGGTGGTCAGTTTCGCCCGCGAACGGCTGGTCGAACTGGGCGATGGCGCACGGGCCGCATTCGAGGCGGGTTTGACCCGCTTCCGCCCCGTCCTGATGACCGCGCTGGCCATGATTCTGGGCATGCTGCCCATGGCGTTGGGGTTGGGCGATGGTGGCGAGCAGAACGCGCCACTGGGCCGCGCGGTGATCGGCGGCCTGATCGTCGCCACCTTCGCCACCTTGATGATCGTCCCGGTTATTTTCAGCCTTGTCCATCGCCGCCCCACCCCGATACACGCCGCCCAGGAGGACTCCAATGTCTGACCACACGTCGAGCCGTTTAGGCCGAAAGGGCGTGGCGACCCTGTTGCTCGTTGCCCTTGCCGTGGCAGGGTGGGGAATTGCCACACGGGTCCACAGCCAAAACCAATTGGCGTCCTGGACCGCCGAGCAGGCCATCCCGAGTGTGGCGGTGATCCATCCCGCCCCGGCGGCCTCCGGCGGCGTGCTGACCCTGTCCGCCATCCTCCAGCCGCTGAACAGCGCCCCCATCCATGCGCGCACAACGGGGTATTTGCGGGAATGGTTCGTCGATATCGGCGATCGGGTCCGCCGGGGACAGGTTCTCGCGCGGCTCGACGCCCCCGAGGTCGAACAACAACTGGCGGCCGCAAAGGCCGATCTTCAGACGGCACGCGCCAACCAGACCTTGTCCGGCACCACCGCCGCCCGCTGGAACGCCTTGCTGGCCAAGGACGTGGTGTCGAGGCAGGCGGCAGAGGAAAAGCAGGCCGACCTTGCCGCCAAGACCGCGATCGCTGGCGCGGCCCAGGCCAACGTGGCCAGATTGCAGACGCTGACCGGCTTCACCCGGCTTGTCGCCCCGTTCGATGGGGTGGTGACCAGTCGCTCGGCGGAAATCGGCGCGCTGGTGAGCGCGGGCGGCACCTCGACCGCGCCACTCTTCACCATCGCCGACATCAGCCGCATCCGCGCCGGCGTGCGCGTCCCGCAACTCTACTCCCCCCAGATCCGTCCGGGGATGGAAGCGATTCTGACGCTTCCCGAATATCCGGGTCGCCGCTTTACGGCCACCACGACCCGCACGGCAGGCGCGGTCGATCCGGGCTCGGGCACCGTGCTGGTCGAAGTCGAGGCCGACAACGCCGATCTGGCCTTAAAGCCGGGCTCTTATGTCCAGGTCCGCTTCTCGCTCGATGCGGCTGTGGACATCGTGACTCTACCGCCCAGCGCCCTGATCATGGGGGGAGATGGCCCACGGGTCGCGCAGATTGATTCGGATGGCAGGGTGGTGCTGCGCCCGGTGACGCTGGGGCGGGATCGCGGCAAGGTCGTGGAGGTGGTCGCCGGCCTGACCTCGTCTGACGCGGTGATCAACAATCCGCCGGATTCACTCCAGACCGGTGATCTGGTCAGGACGATGAGACCGGAGGGGGAGAAAGGTCAAAAGGAAGATCGGCTTCCATAAGCATGAGGTGAGCGTCCCGACCCAACCGCCATTCTGGGATGATTTGATGTTTCCATTACGCTCATGAAACGCCCCCCTACTCCCGTAAGGATCGAATCCGGCGTGCCCTCCTTCCGCCTCCGCCGCCGGGTCGGCTCGACGGCATCAGCCGTGATCGCGCCATCCTTGCGGGCTTTGACGAAGCCCCGGTCGCTGGCGAGGAACAGATCCAGCATCGAGGGGATCAGGTCGGCGACGGTCTCGGCATGTCCATAGGCTTGGCGATACGCCTCTGCATAGGCGACGAGATCGCGGTTGAGGTCGGGGCTGACAGTGATGACGATGCGGACCGGGGTGCGGTCGGGCAGTTTGCCAAGTTTCAACATGACGGGTCCTTTCAGCCCCGATAGGGGCACAAGATCAGATCCTTGTGGACGATGACGCGGAGCGGCCAGCCGGGACGGACGGTCAGGGTCGGCTGGATGTTGAGGTTTTTCTCGGTCAGGCGCTGACCGGCGCGATCGGCGTTCTGCTGGGTCGATTCGCGGATGGCGCGGACCAGATCACCCTCGTTCGATCCGAAACTGAGTTCGGTGCCGACCCCGAGCAGGGTGGCGAGGGCGATGCCCTTCAGCAGCGCCCAGGTATGGTAATCGACGCCGTCCTCGAGTCCGGCATAGCCGGCGGTGTCGGTGGCGGGCAGATTGTCGATCTGGATCGAGGTTCCGTCCGGCATGACGATGCGTCGCCACACCAGTAGGGCGCGGGATTGGCCGAAGGCGACGACGCTGTCGTAGCTGCCGATCAGCCGGGCCCCCTGTGGGATCAGCAGGGTGCGGCCGGTCACGCTGTCGAATACGTTCTCGGTGATCTGCGCCACCACCATTCCCGGCAAATCGGATTTCAACCCGGTGACGAGGCTGGCGGCGATGACGCTGCCGGCCATCACCTGCCAGGGCGAGGCCGGGCTTTGCAGGGCATGGGGATTATAGATGCCGGTCTCCGGTTTCTGGCTGAGGAAATCGAGCTTGCGCTGCTGGGCGTTCGGATCGCGTTCCGGATCGAGGGCGAGCCGGGGGGAATCCGGATTGGACGGCATGCCCCCCTGCCCCACCGCCGGACTGGATGCCGCCGGTCCCACCGGCTGCGGCCGGGTATTGATCTGGAACATCACCCCGGCTTCGCGGGCCTTCAGCGATTGCTGGAGCAGTCGCTGGCGTTCGGCCGCCGCCGCCTGATCCACCGGCTCGGCCCCCGGCACGAGTCCCATCTGGCGCTGATGCTCGAGGATCGGTCGTCCGAGATCGCCCGGCAAGGGCGGCCCCAAAGGCGGCGTGTCGGGTTTGATCTGGCCATACGATCCCGGCAGGGCGGCGAGGCCGTCGGGGGTGGTCTTGCGCTCGGTGTTGTAGAGTTCCTGAGCCTGCTGCCCGATCCTGAGTGCCGAGCCTTTCAGCCCCCACCACGTCACGCCGAAGATTGTCGCCGAGGTTACCCCGGCGATGCCGATCAGCAGCGCGCGCTTGAATCGCAGCACGTTGCGCGGCGGGGCCCGCAGCACCAGGGATTCGGGATCGGACTTGGGCGAGCCGGGGGCGTCATGCGTATTCATGACCGGCCCCCGCTCTTGGGCACGCCATCGGTGCGGCTGATCCGCACCACCTGTTGGGGATCGGCGCCCAGGCGCAGTTCGGCGGCAGCGAACAGCCGGTCGACGATGTAGTAATTGCGCCGCACCCGGTAATTAACCAGTTGGGCCTCGCCGTCAGGCCCGACCACGAACAAGGGCGGCGCCTCGCCCTGATCAATCCGGGCAGGAAACTCGATATAGACCTTGGCTCCGTCATCGAAGGCGCGCACCGGCCGCCAGGGCGGGCTGTCGCCGGAGATGGCGTAGCGGAACCGCAGCGATTCGAGAGCGATACCGTCGGCGACCGAGGCCGCCGCCTCGGCCGCGGCGTTATTCCGTTGCAGCGCGAGAAGCGTCCCCTGCGGGTAGGTCCAAGAGATCGCCGCCATGCTGGTGCGGGCGGTGCTTTCCAGCTGGAGATGATAGAAGCGGCGGTCGGTGGTGATAATCAGGTTGGTCCGGAGCCCGGGCGCGAACGGCTTGACCAAGACATGGACCCGCTTGGATTCGCCCATGCCGCTGGTGGTATCGCCGATCACCCAGCGCACCGTGTCACCAGCCGATACCGCGGTGAGCTGCTCGCCCGGCTCCAGCGCGATGTCGCTGACCTGTTCGGGCGCGGCATAGAGTCGGTACAGTGCCCCTTCGCTGTAGGGATAGACCTGGATCGCGTTGATGTAGCCATAGGCTAAGGGTTCCTGCAGCGCCGCACGGTTGGCGGCGGCAACCCGCATTGTCGGCCTCCGCTTGTCCGGCTTGACCGGCTCGGGCAGCGGCTGAAGCTGGCCGGGCAACGGCAGCGGCGTGGGAATCTCGACCAGTTCCACCGGACGGGGCGGCTCCGGCGCGATGGCGGCCGGATGGAAAGCGGCCCCGTCATAGGCAATCGCTGGCGGCGGCTCCTTGGCGACGCAGGCGGCCAAGGCGAGGAGCGAAACAATCATGCTGATGGGAGCGCGGTCCAGCGGCTGGTGGCGGCGAGGCTGCCGCGCTCATAGACCTGTTCGGTCCATTTGACCTGGAACGAGGACTCGGAGGCCCGCACCACGCTGGTGACCTGGACCGAGACGGTGCGAGTGCCGATCTGGGCGAACGGATCGTTGGCGCGGGCCTGCTCGGTGAGGAACAAGCCCGACCGAACGGCCCCCTGGAGTTCCTGGGGCCGCCCCGTCAACACATTCTCTTAAAAGGAAAACACGCCGATATCATAAAAAGTATTTAATTGCCACGGAAACCTCATAAATGTACCATTAGACGCATTGTATACACGCGAATGGTTGATTTATGTTCGAATTCGATGTCTTCCTGAGCCACAGCTCCAAAGATAAGCCAGTCGTTTTCGAAATCGCCCAAAAATTACGGGAAGATGGAATAAGAGTCTGGCTTGATGATTGGCGAATCAGGCCCGGCGATAACATTCCGATGAAGATCGAGCACGGCCTGGAATATTCGCGCGTACTGGTGCTGTGTATGTCGGCGCACGCGACCGACTCCGACTGGTCACAAATGGAAGCTCAGACGTTCCGATTCCGCGACCCACTGAACCGGGACCGACGGTTCATCCCGTTGCGGCTTGATGACACGCCGCTGCGGGGCAGTCTGGCGATGATCGCTTATATCGACTGGCGCCATCCGGTGCAGGAAAGGGCCTATTCGGCATTGCGGGAAGCCTGTCAGCCGCCAGCGGACGAAGAAAATGCCGAGTCTCTGGGCCAAAATTTTGTTAGCTTTAGCAGCGCTGACGAGACTGAGGTTCTCTCGGGCGCGTTCAGCCCGGACCGAAGCCTTGCGCTCACCGGCGGCGGGCAAGCCGCCGTAAAACTCTGGGACATCCAGAGCGGGACAGTCCTCCGCACGTTCCACGGTCACAGCCTTAATGTCTGGGCCGTGGCGTGGAGCCCGGATGGGCGTTTCGCGGTCTCTGGCGGCGATGACAGAACGTTGCGGCTTTGGGATGTAACGACGGGAAAATGCCTGCGTGAGCTCGAAGGCCACACGAACTCTGTCTCTTGCGTCGCCTGGAGCAAAGACCAGACCTTGATCCTTTCCGGTGCGGACGATGGAACGATTCGTCTCTGGGATACGGCAAGCGGCGCCTGCCTCAGAACTTTCTCGGCGCAGGCTTCCAATGGCGTTTTTGGTTTGTCCATGAGTTCCGACCAACGCCGCATCCTCTCGGGCTCGCGGGATAACACGATCTATGTTTGGGATGCCGAATCCGGAAAGCGCTTGCGTGTGCTTGAGGGGCATACGGGCCAACTGCGGACGGTCATTTGGAGCCCGGACCAGCGCCACGCCCTTTCCGGCGGTGAGGATCGCACGATTCGGCTTTGGGATCTTGACACCGGCCAGTGCCTGCGTGTGTTCCATGGACACCATGACTACGTCTGGAGTTTGGCTTGGAGCGTGGATCAGCGATTTATTCTCTCTGGCTCAGCTGACACGACAGTTCGACTCTGGGACACCTCAACCGGAAAATGCTTGCGGGTTCTGGACGGGCACGACGATGACATTAGGCTCGTCGCGTGGAGCCGCGATCAGCAATACGCGTTCTCAGGGGATAGCAGCGGTACCTTCCGGTCCTGGGACCTGTCGGACATCATCACAGCGACGACGCCATCCGATCCTGTGGCCATTCCTGCCGTCCTCTCCGCTCTCCCCCAATACACCAACGCCAAGGTTCTGCTTGTCGGCGACAGCAGTGCCGGCAAAACCGGGCTGTCCAAAGTGCTCGCCGGCGAATCCTGGCAGCCAAGCGACTCGACCGTTGGCGCCTGGGCAACCCAGTGGAAACTGCCGGGTATCGAGACCGGAGAGGCCGAGCGGGAAATCTGGCTGTGGGATTTCGGCGGTCAGGCGGACCAGCGCCTGATCCATCAGCTTTATTTCGATGAAACAGCAGCTGCGGTGCTGGTGTTCGACGGACAGAAGGAGGACGTGTTCGAGACACTCGGCCAGTGGGATCGTGACCTCGCCCGGGCATCCGGCAAGCCCTTCTCAAAGCTTCTCGTCGCCGGCCGGATCGACGCCGGGGGGCTGAGAGTGAGCCGCCAGCAGGTAGAGACCTTCGCGCGGGAACGAGGGTTTGCCGCGTTTCTCGAAACCAGCGCCAAGGATGGCACAGGCTGCGCGGATCTCCAGAAAGCGATCGTCGAGTGTATTGATTGGGAGGAGATCCCCTGGCGCTCCTCGCCGCTGCTGTTCAGGCAACTAAAGGAGGAGATTGTCCGGCTTAAGGACGAAGGTCGGGTCCTTCTCCGCTTCAACGAACTGCGGGAGACGCTGCGGATTCGCCTGACCGGTTCGGTTTCCCAGTTCAGCGATGAGGAGTTGAAGGCGGTGGTGGGGTTGCTGTGCGGCCCGGGAATCGTCTGGGATCTCGCCTTTGGCAGTTGGGTGTTGCTGCAGCCGGAATGCATCAACGCCTATGCGCAGGCGGTGATCCAAACCTTGCGCGAGGACAAACACGAGCGCGGCTGCATTACGGAAGAGCTTGTTTTAAAAGGAAATATCTCTTTCCGACCGTCCATGCAACGGCTCGCGGCCGAGGAGGAGCGCTTCATCCTGCTTGCCATGCATCAGATTCTGGTCGAGCGTGGTCTGTGTCTCCGCGTACAGACGGGCGATGGCCCGGTTTTGATCTTCCCCAGCTATTACCGGCGCGAACGCCCTGAACTGGTGGGGCATCCGGCTGTCCTGGTGAGCTATCAGTTTAATGGCTTCCTCGACGACATCTATGCCACCCTGGTGGTCCGTCTTCACCACACGGCACCCTTCGACCAGGACCAACTCTGGCGTTACGCTGCGGATTTCAAAACCCTCACAGGCAAGCAACTCGGAGTTAAGCTGACCCGCCGAGCGGAAGGCGCGGGTGAACTGGATGTGTATTTTGATCCGGCGATCCCAAACGAGGAAAAGATCATCTTCAGCAAATATGTGCATGAGCATTTGCTGCAAAATGCACAAGACGTCGTCCGCTTTCGGCATTACGTCTGCCCCTACTGCGGTACACCGGTGGGCAACCGCGATATCGCCATGCAGCGCCTGAATGAGGGCAAGAGCGATATTGCTTGCGTAAAATGCGACGATCCGAACAGACGCGTTCCCCTGTGGGATGTACTCGAAGATCTTTTCGCCAGCCCGGACCTCAAACAGAGGGTTCGAGATCTCCAGTTGGAATCAGCGCGGATATTGGACAGTGAGAGCAAAGAACGGGTGCTTGTCGGCGATGTGATTTCGACGGTCGCGCTTGCCGGACAGATTAGCCGCGAGTTCTCCGTCAGCGACCACGGTATCGACATGGAAATCGAATTCAAATCCGACAGCGGGGAGGCTACCGGTCGCAAGGTCTACCTACAGCTGAAATCAGGCGATTCCCACCTGACGAGGAGGAAAAAAGACGGTGCGGAGATCTTCGCGATCCACGAGAAGCGTCACGCCGAATATTGGCAACAGCAGGCGTTTCCCGTGTATCTGATCATTCGCGACTCGCGCGGCGACATCCGCTGGATGGAAATTCGCGACCATCTTCGGCGTGTTGCCCAAGGCAGCCGGTTCCCACGCAGTATCGTCTTCACCGGTCAGCGGTTCGATGTCATGAGTGTCCGCCGGTGGCGAGAGGAATCGCTGAAGACATAGCGTGTCAAAGGAATAGAGCGGATCGGCCAGGGCGGCGGCGATCGCCGGTCCCATCGCGGTGCGCAGCATGGCGCGGCGGCGGTCAGTTGATAGCGGACAAAGAGCGCCAGACTTTCCAGCAGCACCTGACCATCGCGCTCGATGCGGTCGAGCTGGTCGCTGATGCGGTGAAGACGCAGGCCGAAACGCTCGTCGAGTTCCTGACTGCCGCGGCGATTGAGCCAGGCGGCCAATGCGTCGGCGAGAATGGTCGATTTCGACACCCCCGGTTTGGCCGCCAGCGTTTCCAGCCGGGCACTGAGGTCCGGGTCGAGGAACAATTGATGGCGGATCCTGGTGCGGTTCATCCTCGCCTCCCTCAGAAGCTCGGCAGCAGATCGTCGCCCGGCCCGGCGCCATCGCGGCCTTCGTTGATGGCGTGGGCGCGAACCACCGTGCCGAGGCCGCGCAGGCGGTCCATCGCCCGCTGGTCAGTGAGCAGATCGGAATCGTCATCGACAGGTTCGGGCTCGGGATCAGACCGCGCCGCCACCACGATTCCCTCCTCGGGCAGGCCGGGATGGCGCTGCTGCTGGACGCCGCCTTCGTCCTCGAAGCCCAGCGCAGACTCCTCGGCGGTGGCGAGGCGGACGTGCGGGCCGCGCACCAATCCGCTCCAATCGACGGGACGGGCGGCCGGGCGATCGAGATAGCTGTGCTCGGCCAGCTCCGGTGCGGGCAGCACCCGAGCCGAGAAATTGCGGTCCTGGTAGTAGCGCAGCTTCTTCGCCCGGATCGGAGCAAGGCCGGAAACCAGCACCAGTTCGTCGGCGGGCGGCAATTGCATCACCTCGCCCGGGGTCAGCAGCGGCCGCGCCGTCTCCTGGCGGCTGACCATGACGTGACTGAGCCATGGCGCCAGCCGGTGGCCGACATAGTTGCGCTGGGCACGCAATTCGGTGGCGGTGCCGAGCGCGTCGGAAATCCGCTTGGCGGTGCGCTCGTCATTGCTGGAGAAGGCAATCCGGACATGGCAATTGTCGAGGATCGCGTTGTTCTCGCCATAGGCCTTGGATATCTGGTTGAGGCTTTGGGCGATCAGATAGGCGCGGATGCCGTAGCCGGCCATGAAGGCCAGCGCGGTCTCGAAGAAATCGAGCCGGACCAGCGGCTTGGTCCGCGAGATGTCCGACGGCGAAATCACCAGATAGAGCGACACCGGCCGCTCGGCATCGACCAGATCGGCGATCCGCCAGTCGCAGGCGACGGTGGTCGCGGCAACCACCGGGTCACGATAAAGGCCGAGAAACGACATCGCGGTCGATAGCACGCCGGAGCGCTCGTTCTCGGATTTGTTCAAGACTTCCCGCGCCGCCGACGCCACCACCGGATGGACCTGGGGATGGTCGGGGGTGCCGAGATGGTTGGTCTCCATCATCCGGCGCAGGGTGGTGGCGAAGCCGCGGCGGGGGTCGGACAGGAAGGTGGCGACCCGGGCCAGGGTCTTTTCCTCCTCGGCATACAGCACATGGAGAATCGCGCCGACCAGCAGGGAATGGCTGGTCTTCTCCCAGTGGCTGCGCCGCTCCAGCGCACCTTCGGGATCGACCAGGATGTCGGCGATGTTCTGGACGTCGCGGACCTCGTCGGCGCCCTTGCGGACTTCCAGCAGCGGGTTGTAGCGGGCGGAACGGGGATCGGTCGGATTGAACAGCAGGCAATGCGAGAACCGCCCCCGCCAGCCGGCGGTGAGCTGCCAGTTCTCGCCCTTGATGTCGTGGATCACCGCAGAGCCGGTCCAGGACAGCAGGGTCGGCACCACCAGCCCGACGCCCTTGCCCGAGCGGGTCGGCGCGAACGCCATCACATGCTCGGGGCCGTCATGGCGCAGATAACGGTTGCCCAGTCGGCCAAGAAACACCCCCGCCGAGCGGAACAGCCCGGCCCGCTCCACTTCCCGGGCGGTCGCCCAGCGCGACGAGCCGTAGGTGGTGACCAGCCGGCTCTGCCGCGCCCGCCACAGCGAACCGGCGATCGCGGCGGCGCAGCCCATGAAGCCGCTGGCCCCGGCCAGCATCCCCGCCTTGTCGAAGATGTGCGGCGCATAGGCCTCGTAGGCATACCACCAGGGGAACAACTGCCAGGGGCGATAGACCGGGGTGCCGAAGAGCACCAGCCAGGGCGGGCCGAGCTGGGTCTGATAGCCGAGCATCGCCGCCGCCCATTGGGTCGCCGACCACACCCCGAACAGGGTGATCGCGAAAACGACCAGGATCTGGCCGATCAGCAGCTTAGTGGGGGTCATGGCGGCCTGTCCCGAACCGGTCCGGCACTGTTGCCGGGCGCTTGGGATAAGGGTCAGGCAGAACCCCGGAATCGAAAATCGCCTTTAGCTACGATGATTTACGATCAACCAGACATCCTGCCCCGTGTGCCGGTAACGACCCATCACCGGCTTCGGACAAGACGGAGCCCTTGTCGAACCGGCTCCCATTGATTATCTTCCGGTGTGTCGGAATGTTTTTTCGAGGATCGCCATGCGCGCCAGTCTGCTGACCCCGAGCGAAGCTGCCATCGTCGCCAGCGTCACCGTCCGCGACATCAACCGGGTGATCGACGAGAAAATCCTGCCCGCAGCGCTGTACACCGTGGATGACGGTCGACGCGTGCAACTGGCCGCCTGCCCGCTGGTGGGGTTCTACTTTCGCGCGGCCAAGGCCCTGACCGCCGAAAAGCGCCTGACGTTGATCCACAGCTTCTCCGAACGCATCACCGGCGACATGGCCCGTCACCCGTTCGTCGGCTGGAATAAGGCCAACTGGACCGTCCGCGACGGCTTCCTCTCCGTCACCCTGTCGGACTTCATCGCCGACGCCGATGATCGCTCGACCCGGCTTGAGGCGACGCGGGCGATGGTCGTCGAGGATCCGGGGATCCTGGGTGGCAGTCCGGTGATCCGCGGCACCCGCATCCCGGTCTACGATCTGGTCGCCTCGGTCGCCGCCGGACTTCCTCGTGAGCGGATTTTCGCCGCCTATCCAGGGCTGGACGAAACCGCTCTCGATCTGGCCCTCCTCTATGGCGAAGCCAATCCGGTGCGCGGCCGGCCACGCCGCTTCACAATCCTGCCGCCGGACGCCACCCTCTCCGCCGAGCGCACCGTGCCCCGGCGTCGCCGGGCATGAGGCTACTGATCGACGAATGCTTGAGCGAGGAGCTCGCCAAGCTGGCCCGTGAGCGCGGCCATCTTGAGGCTTCCCATGTCCGTTGGATCGGCAAGGGCGGCGCCAAGGATTGGGAGCTGATGCCGGTGATCCTGGAGGGCGACTGGACCTTCGTCACCAAGAACTCGATCGATTTCCGTGGCCCGGCCAACGCCCCGGGAGGCAGCGGCGAATACGTCGATATCGACCTCCATGCCGGGCTCATTTGCCTCAACGGTCCGGTCGGCATGGATCTCGACATGCAGATGGAACTGTTCGAGGTGGCGCTCGACGACCTCGACACGCAGTCCGATCTGGTCAATCAGGTGCTGGAAATCACCCTGAGCAGCGAGACAGACGCAGATATCCGGATCGTGCGTTACTCGCTACCGGCTGAAGGGTGA
>NZ_FNWO01000024.1 GCF_900108475.1 Magnetospirillum fulvum
CTGCGCATCCCTTCCTGTCTCTTCACTTGTCAAACAGCAGGAAATCGTTGCCAATTTCCGTCCCGCTTCAGTGCGGGCCCCGCCGCAGCGGGGAGGCCGGTTTATAATCGGCCCGGCCGGCCGTGTCAATCTCTTTTTTCGCTCCGCGGCGATTTCCGTTTCCGGTCTTCGCCGCCGCCTCAGAACCACCGGCTCCGAAACAGCGAGGCGCGGTTTCTATCCCGCCCCGGTCTCCGTGTCAACTGCTTTTTTCTGCAATCCGCAGAAGCCGTTAACCCTTCAAACCCCGCCGTTTCAAACCCGAAGGTTCGTCCCGGCGAGGCGCGGTTTATAGGCCCCACACCCAACCCCGTCAACCTTAATTCGGCGGCGATCTGCATTTTTCTGATCTTATTTAAGAGTCGATCGTTTTCCGTGCCGCCATGGCACAGTCAAGCGGAAACGCAGGCCATTTAGGGTTGCCTTGAGGGCGGCGGGGCTGCGATAACCCGCGACAGTTCTGTAAACGGCAAAAGTGATCCTCTCCCTTGGCCGGCCATATCACTGCCAAACTGAAACGCAGCCTGAAGGCTTTCGCGGTTGTCGGCCTGGTGGGAGCGGTCGCGGTCTTCCTGGCCCGCCCGTTCGTCCCGTTCGGCGGCGACGAAGGCCCGTTGGACACCACGCCCCCCGCCTATGTCGATCTTGAAGCCGAGGGACGTACCCTCGCGATCCCTGAAAGCGGCGATGGCGAGAGTGAAGACATTGCCCGCCGCCCGGTCGAGTCGGTGTTGCAGATCGGATCGGGCGAGATGCTGACCGAGGTGTTGTCCCGCGCCGGGATCGCCGCCAGCGAGGCCGCCCAAGCCGCCCAGACACTGTTCACCCGGATCGACCCGCGCACGCTGAAAGCGGGGCAGAAGGTTACCGTCACCTTTGCCCCGTCTCCGTATGGCTTTGGCCGCGGCCCGTTCCGTCAAGTCAGCCTAGCCGCCGATCCGGTGCGAGACGTTGCCGCCCGCTGGACCGGCTCGGATTTCGAAGCAATCGAGACCCATCGTCAGGTCACCCGTCAGGTCGCTCATTATCGTGGGACGATCAAATCGAGCCTGTACGAATCGGCGGGAAGCGCGGGCGTGCCGGTGCCGGTGATCCTGGCGATGATCAAGGTGCTCAGCTATGACGTCGATTTCCAGCGCGACATCCAGCCGGGTGACACCTTCGACGTTCTGTTCGAGGGCTGGTACGACACCAAGGGCAAGCTGGTCCGCGCTGGCGACCTGCTCCATGCCGGACTGGAGCTGTCCGGGTCCGAGATCAGCCTGTACCGTTACGAAGACCCCCAGGGCCAGAGCGACTATTTCACCGCCAACGGCGAGAACGTGAAGAAGGCGCTGCTGAAGACTCCGGTTGATGGTGCCAAGATCACCTCGGGCTTCGGGATGCGCAATCACCCGATCCTCGGCTACAGCAAGATGCACAAGGGGATCGATTTCGGCGTCCCCCCCGGCACGCCGATCCAGGCCGCCGGCGACGGCACCGTCGAGATGGCCGGTCCGTTCGGGGCCTATGGCAATTACGTCCGACTGCGCCACGGCAACGGCTATGGCACCGCCTACGCCCATATGAGCCGGATCGCCCAGGGCATCCATACCGGCCGCCATGTCAGCCAAGGGCAGATCATCGGCTATGTCGGCGCGACTGGCCGCGCCACCGGCCCGCACCTTCATTATGAAGTGCTGGTCGGCAACACCCAGGTCAACCCGATGAGCATCAAGGTTCCGACCGGCATCCGCCTCGCCGGACGCGAACTGGAACGCTATCAGCGCCATCGCCACCAGATGGATCAGATGATGGACTCGATTCCGTCGGCGACCCATATCGGGATCGGTGCCGCCCGTCTCGGCCGCCTGAGCAACTAGCCCTTACAGCGGCAGGCGAAGCCGCACCCGCAGGCCACCCAGCGGCGAATCCTCCAGCTTGATCTCGCCGCCATGGGCGCGGACGATGTCGCGGGCGATCGTCAGTCCCAGCCCGACCCCGCCGACGGCGGCGGCGCGGGCGGGATCGAGCCGGGTGAACGGACGGAACACCTCGTCGCGGCTTTCGGGCGGAATGCCGGGGCCGTCATCATCGACCAGGATTTCGGCGGCCCCCTGGCGACGACCGACCCGGACCCAGACATGGCCACCCGAGCGGCCGTGGCGGATCGCGTTGCCGATCAGGTTGGCCAGCACCCGGCTGAGCGCGACCGGGCGCAGCGGCATGGTCAGATCGCCCTCGCTGTGCAGGTCGATCACCGCCCCCTGGCGGCGGAAGCGCCCGGCGACGTCCTCGACCAGGGCGGGCAGGTCGGTCTCGACCGGTGCCTCGGTCCCCTCGCCGCGGGCGAAGGCCAGATAGCCCTCGATCATCCGCTCCATCTCGGCCAGATCCTCGTCCAGCTCGGCACGGCCGTCGAGATCGCCCATCATCGCCAGTTGCAACTTCATCCGGGTCAGCGGCGTGCGCAGATCGTGCGACACCCCGGCCAGCATCTCGGTGCGCTGCTGAATCTGGCGCTGGATCCGTTCGCGCATCAGGTTGAAGGCCTGAGCCGCCTGACGGACCTCCGACGCCCCTTCGGGCTTGAAGCCCAGAACGTCCTGGCCCTTGCCGAAGCGGTCGGCGGCCACCGCCAGCTTGCGGACGCTGCGGACCTGATTGCGCATGAACACCGTGGCAATGCCGAACAGCAGCATCGCCGTTCCCAGCATCCACAGGATGAAGACATAGGTGGTAGAGGTGAACAGCCGCTTCTTGGGGGCATAGATCTCCAGCAGCCCGTCGGACAATTGGACCAGGATCACCACTTCGCGCTCAAGCGAGTCGGCATCCATCCGAAAGGGGCGTTGAACCCGCTCGCCCATCGCTTCGTTCATCGCCCGCTCGAGAAAGCTGGCCGGAGGCGGCACCGGCTGATTGGGCAAGATGCCATCGGGGGTGAAGCGGATATCCAGTTCCATCTTCTCGGCGGCGATCGCCAGCACGATGCGGCGGGATTCCGGATCGGGGAAGGCCCGCATCGATTCGATCACCGCGCCGATATCGCCCGCCAGACCTTTCGCCAGCCGCCTTGCCACCGTCTCCCAATGGCTGGCGTAGAAGACATAGGCCGACACCAGCTGTAGCACGACCAACGGCATCACGATGATCAGCAGCGAGCGCCCCAGCAACCCGTGGGGCAACGCTTCCTTCAACCACATGCCGGGCCGCATCATCGCGTATTCCCATCTTTATATATAGAGTGCGCCGCGTCAGTCGGGCCGGAGCATATAGCCGGTGCCGCGCACGGTCTGGAGATAGCGCGGCAGGCGCGGATCATCCTCGATCTTCTTGCGCAGACGGGTGACCTGGACATCGACGGCGCGGGGGTTGGCGGCGCTGCCAGTCCGTGCCGCCAGCTCGTCGCGCGACACCCCCTGCCCAGCGGTCTCGGCCAGCACCGCCAGCAGGTCGCGCTCGGCCTGGGTCAGGTGGACCGGCTGATCGCCCCGGCGCAGTTCGGCCCGGGCGATGTCCCAGGTAAACGGCCCCAGCCGTAGCGTGGTGAGCGCGGGTTCGGCATCGTCGCGGGGAGCCCGGCGCAGGATCGAGCCGACCCGCAGCAGCAATTCGCGCGGCTCGAACGGTTTCGACAGATAATCGTCGGCCCCGGCTTCCAGACCGCGAATGCGGTCATCGACCTCGCCCCGCGCCGTCAGCAGCAGGATCGGCACCCGGTCGCCCCCCGCGCGCAAGGATCGGGTCAGGCTCATCCCGTCCTCGCCCGGCATCATCACGTCCAGCACGATGAGATCGAAGGCCAGCCCGGCCATCCGCGCCCGCGCCTCGGCGGCATCGGCGGCGGTGACGACCAGATAGCCGTTCTCGGACAGATATTTGCCCAGCAGATCGCGCAGGCGGCGGTCGTCATCGACCACCAGGACATGTCCGCCTTCCATCGCCGTCAGCCGCCTCCGTTCGCCGCGGGCCGCCGGGTGAAGCGGCCGCGGTCGCTGTCTTGCACCAGTCCCAGCAGCACCTGCCGGAAGCCCTCGACCGCCTGCGGACCGGCCCCGGCACAGGCCCGGGCAATCGATTCGGTCTGTCGTCCGGTCAGCCGACGTTCCAGCGCCACTCCCTTCCCGGTCAGTTCGAGCAGGCGTTGGCGACGGTCGCGGGGGCCGGGGCGCTGGATGATAAAACCTTCCAGCACCAATTGACCCAGCACCCGCCCCAGACTTTGCTTGGTGATCCGCAAGATGTCGAGAAGATCGCTGACGGTAATCCCAGCATTACGACCGACGAAATAGATTACCCGGTGATGCGCCCGGCCAAAGCCGTATTCGGCCAGGACCGCGTCGGCCTCGGCGGTGAAGTCTCGATAGGCGAAAAACAGCAATTCGATGCTCTGCCGCAGGTCCTCCTCGCCGGGAGGAGCGGACGCGGCCTGAATTGTTTGGTCAGTCATGTTGACATATTTGCCTAACGTCATTCCACGATGCAAGCAAGATCGGTAACTTTCGATCCCAAAATCGCCTCATTGCGACCTGAACAGACAAATCGATGCGGTTTGGGGTTCGACCGGCTCTGTCGCCGACAGCCACACTTCTGCGTTCAATAAGTTAGTATACATTCTCGCATGGGAAGCTAGACCGAATGATTGTTGACGACGACCCGACCCCTGGCCCTACCGGACGTTTTCGCCCCGACACCCCCGGTTCAGGCTGAGTTTCCCCTGCCTTTGGGTTCGCCGGTATTTCTTTTTCGACCCTTTCGGAATAGAGTTTTTTACGGAATCGATAATTCTTGACCCGAGTCGGCCCCTAGGCCCGAATCGGAAGGGGTGACGTATTCGTGGCCAGATTTTGGCACCATCTCCGGCTTTCGAGCCGGTTTATGGCGATCGTCGGATTCGGCGTCGCCATTCTGATCGTTGGCATCGTGTTGACCATCGCGCGTTTCGAATCGTCCGAGACCGAGCGCGAATTGCACATGCTGTCCGCCAACGAGATGACCTCGCTGCATGCGCTGATCGTCAACGTGATGGCGAAGCGTCCCGAGGATTCCGATAATATCGGCATCACCGTTTTCAACAATTGGTTCGACAGCCGTAACGTCCACTATCCCGGCAAGGTCTGGAGCGCGTGGGGCCCCAAGGTCGTCGAGTACATGAAAGACGCCGAGCCCAACCGCGCCCCCAAATTGCCGCGCGACGCCGTCGATCGCGAAGCCTTTGAAACCAAGCAGCCGGTCGGCCGCTTTGTCGATGGCTTCTACCGCTATTCCCTGCCGATCGTACTGGGGGTCACCGATGGTGCCAATCAGGAAGTCTGTCACGCCTGTCACGGCGGCATGGGGATCGTCGATGGCGAGGTGATCGCGGTGCTGTCGAGCTCGCTGTCCACCGCCGAATCCGACGCCCGCCTCCACCAGATCCTGATCTGGCTGGTCGTGGGCGGCATCGCCGCCACCATCCTGGCCGTGATCGGGGTGCGCTGGAGCCTCAACAGCATCATCGCCAACCCGATCGAAGACATGACCACGCGGATGAACACCCTGGCCAAGGGCGACGTTTCGGTCGATGTCCCCGCGCTGGACCGCCAGGACGAGGTCGGCGACATCGCCCGCGCGGTACAGGTGTTCAAGGACAACGCCATCGCCAAGCAGCAGATGGAGGCCGACGCCCAGCACCACGCCCGCGCCCGCGACGAACGGATGCGGCAACTGGAAAATCTGATCGCCAATTTCGACAAGGCCGTCACCGCCGTCCTCGATTCGGTGTCAGACGCGGCGCAGCGCATGACCGCCTCGGCCCGGGGCATGGTCGCCTCGGCCGACCGCGCCTTGACCAGCGCCAACGCCGCCGCCGGTCAGGCGATCGACGCCAACCAGAATGTCCGGATGGTCGCCTCGGCCGCAGAGGAATTGTCGGCCTCGATCCATGAGATCGCTCAGCAGGTCGGGATGTCCAACAAGGTCGCCGCCTCGGCCACTCAGGAAGCCAGCGACGTCAACGGACGGGTCCAGGGGCTGGCCGGAGCCGCCGAGAAAATCGGCGAGATCATCGAGATGATTACCGGCATCGCCGAACAGACCAACCTGTTGGCGCTGAACGCCACCGTCGAGGCGGCTCGCGCCGGCGAAGCGGGTAAGGGCTTCGCCGTCGTCGCCTCGGAAGTCAAGAACCTCGCCCGCCAGACCGTCGGTGCCACCGAGGACATCTCGGCCCAGGTCACCACGATCCAGCAGGAAACCGACAAGACCGTCCGCGCCATCCGCGGGATCACCAGCACCATTTCTTCGATGGACGGCATCACCACCACGATTGCCGCCGCGATCGAGGAACAGGGTGCCGCCACCCAGGAAATCGCCCGCAACATCGACCACGCCGCGTCGGGAACCAATTTCGTTTCCGAGACCATCGGCGCGGTGTCGCAGACGATCCAGGAAACCGACCGCGCCGCCAAGGAAGTCCTCGACGCCGTCGAAGCGCTGCAACGTCAATCGACCGTCCTGCGGACCGAGGTCGACCGCTTCCTCGCCTCGATCACCGAGGCCTGAACCGCCGATCGACGAACCGAACCACCGCCGCCGGGTATTTCCCGGCGGCGGTTTTCGTTTCCATCCCTGAGCTATCGAGCTATCGCCTTACCCCCCGGACCGAACCGGGGCTCTGACCGCCCGCCGTTCAGTCGAGCGGTCCGCAGCGGCGGCGGCGCAGGCGGCTGGCTTCCTCCTCGGCGGCGCACCCGGCGCACAGACGAGCGCGGGGATTGGCCCGCAGCCGTTCGGGTTCGATCGTGTCCTGGCAGGATTGGCAGACGCCGGAGGAGATCGGCCCGGCCATTCGTCCCAGCACGGCTTTCAGTGCCGCACCTGTAAAAACCTCTGAGCGTTCGGTGGCGCAATCAATGTCGTCCAAGACAGGCCCTCCTCGTCACGCGGATAGGTCATTGTTGGCAGGTCGGACGCCCGGAATAAAATGAAGAGTTGATTGCGTTTTTCCAGAGAGACGTCCGACCGGTTCGATTCGTCTTCTTGCGAGGTTTCCCCCCGTCCCATCCGAGCTTGGCCCGGCGACCGTCACCGACCCGGCATTCGGGCCGGAGCATCATCCCTCCGGATAATCCACGCCTCACCGAATACAACTTTTTCATTCTGTTTATTATTCGTTCATCCGTCTCGCCAACGGCATTCACACCCTTCGTCTATATTACCAATCAGTCCGAAGGTATGCGGTTGATAGGCCGCTCAGGGGAGGCGATCATGACGTTCAATCTCGCTCAGTTCCGCGCCGAGTTCGCCAGGAAGATGGCCAAAATCTCCGCTTACATCGAAGAACTCGAGACCGTTTCGACCGAACTCCACTCCCGCGTCGCCGGATTTAACAGCCGGGCTCTCTGATGCGGCGCGGAGGGCACACCAGCGGTGCCATCGCCATTCCCTCCGGGCGATCGTGTCAGGATGAGCCATCCCCCCGGCCCCCGACCGGCACCCTTCGCCACCGCGCCTCTGTGGCCCCTGGCCGACACCGGGTTCCCCCCAACCCCCGTCGGCCAGGGTGCCTTCTTCTCCTTTTCCTCGGTCTTTTATCCGGTGATCGCGGCGGGCGATGCCTGCGAGCGCCCCATCGCGTCAAGCGCCCGAACCAGATCGGGATGCGCTTTCAGCAAGGTTTCGCCGCTGGCTTCGACGCCCCCGACATAGGCGGTGCTGAGAACGGCGGTGTAAAGGCGGCTCATCTCGCCCAGGGTCGGCGGCGGCGAGGGCAGCAGATCAAGCCGTTCCCCCAGCTTTCGCACCGCGTGGCCGCGCCCTTCCTGGCAGAAATCCTGTTTGAAGCGCTGTTCGCCCAAGGTGACGAACGCAACCATCAAGAACACGGTGAACCGGCGGATATCGTTTCCCAACACCGGCAGCAACGCCCGGATCACTTCGGAATGAACAGCGGAGACCTGGGCGACGACGCGGCGCAGACGCTCGGTCTCGGTCTGGGGAAACAGACGGGCCAGGTCCATCTGCTGGACCACCCGCCACAGAATTTCGGAATCGATCGCGTCACGCCCCTGGACCAACAGGCGGCGGGCATTGTCGAGCAGCAGCGGCGGACGGCCGTCGCGGGGCGTCACCCCCGGCGCCGACAAGGCGCGCAGTTCGGCAACCTCGCGGATGTCAAGCAAACGCGCCCCCAGATCGGTGACCTGAGTCGGGGTCATCGGCGCGTAATGGGGGATCAGCGGAACCTGCCAGTCGAAGCGGAGATAGGAGCGGATGGCGCGATAGAGCAGGTCCGAGCGGGACAGCGTGCGCGGGGGGGCCTTGGCCTGCGGAGGCCGGGCCAGACCCAAAGCGATCGCCAGACGCTTGAACGCGGGCGGTTGCGGGCGAGGCGGCCCCAGGCGGACCCGGCTATCGAGACGCTGGCGGAAATGGCGGCGCGCCGACGCCCGCACCACCAGGGCGACAGCATCGCCCAGCGTCTTGCCGCAAGACAGCATGGTCTGATCCGACGTCGCCGGGCGGCGCTCGGTATCGACGACGACCTCGCAGAACAAATCGGGACGGGTCCGAAACAGCCGGAAGCACTCGTCGAGCATCCGGGGATCGTTCATCACCACATCATAGGCGGCCCCGCGCGGCAGCGTCCGCAGATTGGGAATCTCGCGCCGCATCACCTCAATCACGCCGCCCTCAAGCCCGGCCTTCACCGCCGCGATCGACGGGTCGGAGACGTTGTCCGCCTCCTTTGCCCGACGGGAAGACGCGGGGGAGGTCGATCCCAAAGCCATGACGTCCTCCTTTAAGACTGCCACACACGAACGAAGTGTGGATTATCTCCCCATCTTTACTTGCATTCAATAGCGTTATTGCTTGCAACTCCAAGACTAATTGTCATAATTACAGCAATGTTCCGCCTTAATTGGCCGGATAATTTCATAAAATTGCGCGGACCGACTCCGATCGTCCGCTTCGGAGCCGCCCCGAGATCGTCTCCCCCGGTCGCACCCATCGTGACAGAATGGCGTTTTCACGCTAAAACCCACGGACCCATCCCAAAGGAATGATCCGTCGATGAGCCGCATTCTCGACCATTTGTCCCAGTCCGTCCTTCTGTGCGACGGCGGTACCGGCGCCCTCGTCCAGGCGATGAATCTGTCGGTGGAGCAGGATTTCCTGGGTCTGGAGAATTGTACCGAGATTCTGGTCGAGTCCCGTCCCGACGTGATTCGCGGCATTCACGCCCGCTATTTCGCCGCCGGGGCCGACATGGTCGAGGCCGACACCTTTGGCGCCAGCCCGATCACCCTGGCCGAATTCGGCATCGCCGACCGCGCCTTCGACCTTAACAAGCGGGCGATTGAACTGGCCCACGAAGCCGCCGAGCAGTTCGCCGACGGGCGGCGCCGCTATGTGCTGGGAGCAATCGGGCCGGGCACCAAGCTGCCGTCGCTTGGCCATATCGGCTATGACGCGCTGGAAGCCGCCTATCTGGTCCAGGCCCGCGGCATGGTCGCGGGTGGAGTCGATGCCTTTCTGGTCGAGACCTGCCAGGACCCGTTGCAGATCAAGGCGGCGGTCAATGGCTGCAAGCTGGCGCTGGCCGAAACCGGGGGGAATGCGCCGATCTTCGTCCAGGTGACGGTCGAGACCACCGGAACCCTGCTGGTCGGCGCCGACATCGCCGCCGCCGCGACGGTGGTCCAGTCGCTGGGGGTGCCGCTGATCGGGATGAACTGCGCCGCCGGGCCGCAGGAAATGGCCGAGCATTTCAAATGGCTGGTCGATAACTGGCCCGGCTTCCTGTCGATCCAGCCCAATGCCGGGCTGCCCGAACTGATCGACGGCCACACGCATTATCCGCTGCTGCCCGACGAACTGGCGGTGTGGCACGAACGCTTCGTCGGAATGGGCGCCAACCTGATCGGCGGCTGCTGCGGCACCACCCCCGACCATATCGGCGCCACCGACGCGATGTTGCGCCGGATCGGCGCGGGCTCACGCCCGGCCCCGGTCAAACGGCTGGTCCATTGGGTTCCGTCGGTCGCCTCTCTCTACACCCAGGTTCCGCTGCGCCAGGAAAACGCCTTCCTGTCGATTGGCGAGCGCTGCAACGCCAACGGCTCGAAGAAGTTCCGCGACCTTCAGGATGCCGAGGATTGGGACGGCATCACCGCCACCGCCCGCGAGCAGGTCAAGGAAGGCAACCACACGCTCGACGTCTGCACCGCCTTTGTCGGCCGCGACGAAGTCCGCGACATGACCGAAGTGGTGTCACGCCTGCGCGGGGCGGTCACCACCCCGCTGGTGATCGATTCGACCGAACTGCCGGTGCTGGAAGCCGGGCTGAAGCTGTATGGCGGCAAGGCGATCCTGAACTCGATCAATTTCGAGAACGGCGAAGAGGATGCGGCGGCGCGGCTGAAGCTGGCCCGTACATTCGGGGCCGCAATCGTCGCGCTCACCATCGACGAAGCCGGGATGGCCAAGGATTGCGAGTCCAAGCTGCGGATTGCGCGGCGGCTGTACGATTTCGCGGTCAACCGGCACGGCCTGCCCGCCTCGGACCTGTTGTTCGATCCGCTGACCTTCACAATTTGTACCGGCGTCATCGACGACCGCAAGCTGGCAATCGAGACGCTGGACGCAATCGAGCGGATCGCGACCGAGATGCCCGAATGCGGCATCATCCTCGGCCTGTCGAACATCTCGTTCGGGCTGAAACCGGCGGCGCGTCAGGTGCTGAACTCGGTCTTCATTGATCTGGCGATCAAGCGCGGCATGACCGGGGCGATCGTCCATGTCTCGAAGATTTTGCCGCTGCACACCCTGCCCGCCGACGAGGTCCAGGCCGCCGAGGATCTGATCCTCGACCGCGACCCCGAGGCGCTGTCGCGCTTCATCGCCTTGTTCGGCGACCGCACCGTCGCCGAGGTGAAAAAGGAACGCGCCGCGACGCCCGAGGAGCGGTTGAAGCAACGGATCATCGACGGCGACCGCACCGGGCTCGACGACGATCTGCTCGCCGCGATCGAGGCGGGCTGGCAGCCGCTCGACATCATCAACCAGCTTCTGCTCGACGGGATGAAGGTGGTGGGCGAATTGTTCGGCTCGGGCAAGATGCAGCTTCCCTTCGTGCTGCAATCGGCCGAAACGATGAAGGCCGCCGTCGCCTTCCTCGAACCCCGGATGGAAAAGGCCGACGGTCAGCAAAAGGCGACGATCGTGCTGGCCACCGTCAAGGGCGACGTCCACGACATCGGCAAAAACCTTGTCGATATCATCCTGACCAACAACGGCTATCGTGTCGTCAATCTAGGGATCAAGCAGCCGGTCGCCGAGATCATCAAGGCCGCCCGTGAGCACAAAGCCGACGCCGTCGGCATGTCCGGCCTGCTGGTCAAATCGACCGTGATCATGCGCGAGAACCTGGAAGAGATGAGCCGCGAGGGGCTGGGGGTTCCGGTTCTGCTGGGGGGCGCGGCGCTGACCCGCAAATATGTCGAGGAAGCCTGCCACGAAGCCTATGACAGCGGCCGGGTCGCCTATGCCCGCGACGCGTTCGACGGGTTGAACCTGATGGCGAAGGTGGTCGATAACAGCTTCGACACCCACGTCAAGGCCCGGCTCGACGCCCCGCACCGCCCCGGCCCGGCCCAGCCGAAAGCGGGCGAGATGCTGCCCGCGACCCGCCCGATCGATTGGGACGCAATCACCCTGCGCCAGACCGAGTTGCACCGCGACATCGCGCCGCCGACCCCGCCGTTCTGGGGGGCACGGCTGATCGAGTCGGTACCGCTGCCTAATCTGGTTCCGTTCCTCAACGAAACGACGCTGTACCAGTTCCATTGGGGCTATCGCAAACAGGGCCGCACCATCGACGATTTCCGCGCCTGGGCGCACAAGGAATTGCGGCCGATGGCGCTGGGGCTGCTGAAGCGCTGCGCCGACGAGAAGATTCTGCTGCCCCAGGCGGTCTACGGCTATTGGAAGGCGGCCAGCGACGGCGACACCGTCGTCCTGTTCGCCGAAGACGGCACCACCGAGGTCGCCCGCTTCGCCTTCCCCCGTCAGGCCAAGGAAAGCGGGCTGTCGATCGCCGATTTCTTCCGTCCGATCACCGACCCGGTCCGCGACGTGATCGGCCTTCAGGCGGTGACGGTCGGGCGCAATGCCAGCGACACGGCGCGGCGCTGGTTCGAGGCCGACAAGTATCAGGATTACCTCTATCTGCATGGCCTGTCGGTCGAGATCGCCGAGGCGCTGGCCGAATATGTCCACAAGCGGATTCGGGCCGAACTGGGCTTTGCCGCCGAAGATGCCGCCACGACCGATCAATTGTTAAAGCAGGGCTATCGCGGCTCGCGCTTCTCGTTCGGCTATCCCGCCTGCCCCTACATCGAGGATCAAGCCTCGATCCTGTCGCTGCTGGGGGCCGAGCGGATCGGAATCACTCTGTCGGAAGAGTTCCAGCTGGAACCCGAACAATCGACTTCGGCCATCGTCAGCCTGCATCCCCAGGCCAAATATTTCGTGCTGTAGACGAGAGGGTCTCCGCGCTGTTGCCCAAATGTGACAGCCCGGTCAATTAGGGAGATATACCTATCTTCGTCATGGATTTCCGCATCACCGCCCCGTACAACCCTGTGTGATCGGCGCGGGCTCCGCTACTTCGTGGGGACGAAGGGAGCCCGCCACGGTCTGCGTTTCATCCCCGGGGGGGGACCGAACCCGTCGCGGTTCGGTTGCAAGGGAGTTCATTGATGAAGACCAAGGCATGTGCAGCGGTGCTGGCGATGGGGGTCGCGACCGCGGCCGGATCGGTGAGCGCGACCGAATTGTGGGACCCGCATCTGCGCGGGGTTGAAAGCGGCCTCGCCGCTGGAGCATTGCCGCCCGAGGGCGTCTATTTCATGCTCAACAACTACTTCGCCACCTTCAAGCAATACACGCCGGGCGATACCAAAAGCGGGATGAAGCTCGACGCGATCGTCGAGGTGCCGATCCTGTTGTGGAACACCGGAATCAAGGTGCTGGGGGCCGATTACGCCGTCGCCATCGCCCAGCCGTTCGACCACACCGAGATCGCGATCGAGGGCAACAGCGCGATCGAGGGCAACGGCCATTGGGGCCGCTTCAACACCTATCTGGTTCCGGTGATCCTGTCCTGGGCGCTGCCCTACGACCTGCATGTCAAAGGCAGCTTCGGCGTCTGGCTCGACAATGCCAGTTCCTCGCCCGGCGACGAACCGTCGCGCGGCGGCGTCGGCGCGGGCAACGGCTTCACCACCTTCGAACCCGGCCTGGGGATCAGCTGGCTGCATGACGGCTGGAACGTCAGTGCCCAGATCTATTACGACACCAGCACCCGCAACGACAAAACCGGCTATCAGTCGGGCGATCAGATCGCGGTCGATTACACCTTTACCAAGACCATCGACCAATGGACATTCGGCATGGGCGCGTTCCAGCTCAACCAGTTGGAAAAAGACACCGCCCGGAACGGGAGCAAGGTGTCGGGCTCGGTCTCGCAATCCTATGGCCTGGGCCCGATCCTCGGCTACGATTTCGGCCCGGTCAGCCTCCAGGCGACCTACAACCATTATCTGCTGACCCGCAACGATGTCGGCGACAATGTCCTGAACATCCGCGCCGTCGCGCCGCTGTATTAAATCGCCTTTTATAACCGTCACCCCCGGGCTTGACCCCGGGGGTCTTCATCTCCGTTGCCGTCTCTTCGTGATTGGGGAACACTCCCTCCATGCTGGGAGGATGGGTTTACATCATGACGAACCGGCCCGACGGGACGCTCTATATCGGCGTCACGAGCGATTTGCCGCGCCGTATATGGGAGCATCGGGAAGGCGTGATCGACGGCTTTACCAAACGGTACGGCCTGAAACGGCTGGTCTATGTCGAGCGCTATGACGACATTGCGACCGCGCTTCAGCGCGAGAAGAATCTGAAACATTGGTCGAGAGCCTGGAAAGTTGCCTTGATTTTAAAGGCAAACCCTCATTGGAACGATCTCTACGAACAGCTGATGTAATGGGCCGATGGCCGGGTCAAGCCCGGCCAGGACGGAAGTGGAGGCGTCTTTGTCACCTCTCTCCGATATCGTCTTTTATAACCGTCACCCCCGGGCTTGACCCGGGGGCCGGCCAGGACGGAAGTGGAGGCGTCTTTGTCAGGTCTCTCCGATATCGCCCTTTGAGGCCGTCACCCCCGGGCTTGACCCACTGCTGTCCGGTTAAACGTCACGGTCATAGCAGCACCATCTGATTGGGGTCGATTCTTGGTTGAGGATCTCCCCCGATCAGTCGGTCGATGCGCTTTCGGTGCATGAGATTGGCGCGAACGAGCCGGGCAAAGGCGAGCGGGCTTTGGATGGTTTTCTGGGTGGCCTGGGCCATTCGGAGCAAGAGGAAGGCGATCAGGGCGACGGCGATCTGGATTCGAACGGCATTCTCGCTGTTTCCGAGGAAATGGCGGATTTTCAGGGTCTGCTTGACCCATCGGAAGAACAGTTCGATGGCCCAGCGCCGTTTGTAGAGATCGGCGATCTCCTGGGCGGTGGCATCCAGATC
>NZ_FNWO01000005.1 GCF_900108475.1 Magnetospirillum fulvum
GATGCCACCGCCCAGGAGATCGCCGATCTCTACAAACGGCGCTGGGCCATCGAACTGTTCTTCCGATGGGTCAAGCAGACCCTGAAAATCCGCCATTTCCTCGGAAACAGCGAGAATGCCGTTCGAATCCAGATCGCCGTCGCCCTGATCGCCTTCCTCTTGCTCCGAATGGCCCAGGCCACCCAGAAAACCATCCAAAGCCCGCTCGCCTTTGCCCGGCTCGTTCGCGCCAATCTCATGCACCGAAAGCGCATCGACCGACTGATCGGGGGAGATCCTCAACCAAGAATCGACCCCAATCAGATGGTGCTGCTATGACCGTGACGTTTAACCGGACAGCAGTGGACGGCGGCGGGCGATGACGAACTCGGCAAGGCTGTGGCCGCGTTGAAAAAAGTCAGCGGGAAAATCACCATCGTCGGCCATGTCGATAATGTCGCGCCGAAAAAAGGAACCACCAACGCCAAGGTCGCGTTGTCGCGAGCCACCTTTGTCTCGGAACACTTGCAGAAGCACGGCATCGACGCGGCCCGGATCGTCATCCAGCCCCTGCCGGATAGCGAGCCGATGGAACGGGTCGCGATCATCACCGTCGAAAAGACGGCCAAGACCGCCGCGAAGTAAATCGGCGTGACGATGGGGCCAGAGAGGCGGAGCGGACGCTCGTCCCCGCCTCTCTTTTTTCGTCCGCCCTGGGGCGGAGGGCCTCTCGCCGCCTCCTTTCCGCGTGTGCCGTATCGAAGGGTTGCGCGCCCTCCCGCGCCACGGTGATACTGCGCCGCGACACCCGGCCGGACGGCACGCGCGCCGGGAGGGGGATGTCTTCTGCCAAAGGAACCGAGCATGCTTTTCGCCGAACTAATCCATCCGTTGGCCGCGCGCGCGACGCTCGGCCTGTTCGTCCTGATCTGGGGGTCCGCCGTCGCGGCCGGTCTGTTCGCCGACCGCGAGATGCTCGCCTTCATCAAAGAGGTGGTGGTCTGGACCCTGTTCCTGCTGACCCCGCTGACGATGCTGACCGCCGGAACCGGCCTGATCCTGGGCCGCGCCCGCCCCGGTCCGATCACCGACCGCAAGCGGCGGCGGCTGCGCCTGATCGTCGCGATTGGGATCGTGATTCTGCTGCCAGCGACGCTGGTGCTCGATGCGATGGTGCAAAGCGACAGCTACGACGCCACCCTGTTTCTCGTCTTCCAGGGAATCGAGCTGGTCGCCGGTCTCGTTCTGCTGACGCTGATGGGGATCAGCGTCAGGGACGGCATTCTGGCCAAGCGCGACGCCGCCGTCGCCCAAGGCTCATAAGCCCGGCCTGACCGGGGCCCGCCGCGCGCCCCGGAGACTTTCTGTGTAGAATAGGCGGCCCGGACCACGCTCCGGGCCGCGCGGCCGACACGGCCGCCCGCTCCCCTCGCCCGCCGACCAAGGTCCGCGGCAGGGACAAAATTCCCGTCTGACGCCGCCCCATCTAGACATACGCCATATGAAGCGTATCATCACGCCATACTCGCCTAATCTGATGGGCGTATCCTTAAGGTCCTGGGTACAATCCAGGGCACGGCCCCTTTCACGCTCCGACGGCCAGAGCATGAACCGGAGAGCAGATTTCCCGAACCGTCACTCTGTCCAATCCATCCAGACAACCTCTTTGGTTAAACGAGGAGTGAGACATGAAGAACATCATACGGTGGGCAGGAATTGGTGCGACCGCCACCCTGGCCGCCTGCGCGGTCCCGGCGGAGGTCAACGACGTCCAGAAGGTTCTAAGCGCCCGCGCCGAGGGCGGCACCGCGTTTACCCGGTCGCTGTTCCAGGAATATCAGGCCTATACCAGATCGCAGGTCCAGACCGAAGTCGAATGGGTCGATGCCGCCGGAACCGCCCGCAAGGCGTTGCGGGTCGCTGACGGCGAAGCGGTCGCCCCCGACGAACTGACCGGACGCAAGGTTCCGGCGACGCGAATTCCGGAACTGGCCGCCGCCCGCGGACGTCTGATGACCTATCTGGCTGGCGGTGCCGCCGAAAGGGTTCCCGCCGCCGCCGCCAAGGCCCAGGTTGCCTTCGATTGCTGGCTTGAGCAGGAGGCCGAGGGCCGACCGAACGGGACGTGCCGCACCACCTTTCTCACCCACGAACCGATGCTGAAGAAGCCCGCTCCGACCGCCGCCGGACCCGTCGAGGCCCAGCGCCGCTACGTGGTGACCTTCGGCCTGGGCTCGGCCGAGCTTGGCCCCCAATCGCGGCAGACCCTGGGCGAAGCGGCCGCGACCCAGGCGCAATTGCGCGCCCCTCTCGTCTCTGTCGCGGGCTTTACCGACGCGGTAGGCTCGGTTGAACAGAATTTGCGTCTGGCCCGTCATCGCGCCGACGTGGTCACCGCCGAACTGGTCAAGCTGGGCGTTCCCCCCGGCCTGATCGCCGAGGATGCCCTGGGCGAGACCAATCCACAGGTTCCCACCGGGGACAATGCCGTCGAACCGCGTAACCGTCGTGTCGAAGTCACCCTGGCGGGCAATGCCTGGGGCATCGGCGGCTATGGCGGCTATGCCTATGGCGATGCCGGTCGCGGCTATTACGGCCACGGATGGGGCGGGGTGTATGGCTATAATGGCGGCCATGCCGTGTTTTTCGCCTCGGGCTCCAGCCAATTGTCGGCCGAGGCGATCGAACGGCTAAAGCAGGTGGTTGCCGCCGAAAAGACCCACCATCCCAAGGTCGTCCGGGTGATCGGCTTTACCGACCGTACCGGTTCGGTATCGACCAATGTCCGTCTCGCCCACCAGCGGGCCGAAAAGGTGGCGGCGGAAATCGTCCGGCTGGGCGGCACCGCCCCGGTGATCGAATCGCGTCCCGGCGACAGTTGGGGTTCGTCTTATGACGGACATGCGCGCCGCGTTGAAATCCTGTTCGACTACTGATCATCCGGCTGGCGGCCGTCCTTCGCCGCGGCCGCCATCCCGCCGAACCAGAGATGTGGGAGAAGACATGATGAGAAAGTCCCGAATCACCGCGGTGATCGCATTCGCCCTACCCGCCGCGTTGGGTGCCTGCTCCAGCGTGCATTACGCCAGCGAAACAAGACCGGTCAATCTGGTTCCGCCCGCGGAATTGCGCTCGGTCGCGCCCGCTGGCGCGTACCAGAACGACCTTACCGCCCTGGTCGGCTCGATCGCCGTCTACAACCGGGCCGAACGGTCGCTCCAGGTGCTGGAACCGGTCGCCAATCCCTATGATCCCCGGACCCGCCCCGTGGTCGAGACGGTCAATCAGGTGCTCTATACCTCGCTGGTCGATCCGGCGATCCAGACGGATATCCCGTTGATCGTCAACGCCTTGCACGATGCGGCGGGCGAGACGCTCGACGTCACCGTCACCGACGAGGCCCATGCGATGGTGCCGGGCTATTCGGTCAACATCGTCAACCGGCTGGGCAGCCGCTATCACCCCACCAACGAGAACGAAGACATCGTCTATGTCGCCGAGGCATGGCAGCGCCGGTTCAGCGCCGCCCTGCTGACCGGCACCAAGCACAGCCTGTGGAGCGCCAATACCGGCGTCGATGTCTATAACAACATCACCTATACCCGCACCCAGGGCTTCAAGGACGGTCGCTACCTGGCTGTCTCGGTGGTGCCGTTCACGCGGGGAGCGCACGGAGAGGCCAGTCTGGCCGCCGAGCCGCTTCCCGTCGCGATGGTGACGACGATCAAACCCCAGATCGCCGACCCCTATGCCTATACGTGGCGCGACCATGGGTATTGGGCTCGCGGATACGGCGCCAATTGGGACTATGCCCCCAAGAAATAGCCCCGCATTGCTCCATTCGTCGCGTTGGGGCGGGTCCGATCGGCCCGCCCCTTTTTTGTCGCTACCGGTCGCCCGACGAGCGGAGCAGGTTGAGCGCCGACAACATCATCAAGATCGCGGCGATCACCAGAACCCAGCCGCCGGTCCCCAGGGCGACCGAGAATTCGGCACCGCCGCCGAACACTTTCGACATCTCGCGCAGCACCGGGATCGACTCGATCATCGCCCGCGAGGCGAGATAGGGAACGAAGACCGGCACCGCGACCCAGATCGCGGCGGCCAGCGCCTGAAGCCAGCGTCCGGACTGCCCGCGCACGGTCTGGACGATCACCGCGATTGCGGCCAGCGGGGCGAGATAGACCAGCCGGGCGATCCACACCGGCAGCGCCGAATCCCCGGTCGAGTCGCCAAAGCTCATCATCCCGGTGAATTTGCTGGCCTGGGCATAGGCATCGGGCAACGAGAGCAGGTTGGCGTAATCGTGGCCGGAGGTATCGCCGAACGGCAACAGACACCCCACCAGCCCGACACCGGCGATCAGTGCCGGAAGGTAACGCAACAGATTTGACATCGCCGTTCTCCCCTATCTCCCCGGCCTTCGCTGGACCAAGGGGCGGAGTTTACCCCAAATTCAGTTCGGGCAGTGAGACCCGGCTGATTCCGGCCTCGTCCAGCGCCGCCACGACGGCACGGGCGATCGCGGCCGCGGCGGGCGAATCGCCGTGCAGACACAGGGTATCAATCCGGGTCGGCAGCACCTTGCCCTGGCGGGTCACCACCGCCTGATCGCGCACCATGGCGACGGCACGGGCAGCGGCTTCGGACGGATCGTCGATCACCGCCCCGGCCACCCCGCGCGGAGTCAGGCTGCCATCGGCCTCGTAGCCACGGTCGCAGAAGGCTTCAGCCGCCAGCCGCAGCCCATAGCGCCCCGCCGCCACCGCCAGCGCCGACCCGGCGGGCGCGACCAGGATCAGGGTCCGGTTAAGCCCGGCGACCGCGCCCGCCACCGCCCCGGCCAGGGCGGGATCGGCACAGGCCATCGTATAGAGCGCCCCGTGCGGCTTGACGTGGGTGACGCGGTGGCGGACCAGGGCGCAGACCGCGCTGAGCGCACCGACCTGATAGGCCAGCATCGCCGGGATTTCGGCGGGATCGGTCTCGATCCGGCGGCGGCCAAAGCCGCGCAGATCGTCGAAGCCGGGATGGGCCCCGACGCTAACCCCGGCGGCCTGCGCCAGTTTTGCCACCCGCAGCATCGTCGCCGGATCGCCCGCATGGAAGCCGCAGGCCAGACTGGCCGAGCCGATCAGCGGCAACAGCGCCGCATCGTCGCCCATCGTCCACGGCCCGAAGCCTTCGCCCAGGTCGGCATTCAGCGTGACCTTCATTCCCCCTCCCCCCCGTTGCGCTGGCGCAGCCGGTCCCAATAGGCCAGCCGCTTGACGATCTCCCGCTCGAAGCCCCGTTCGACCGGACGATAGAACCGCCGCCGCGCCATCCCCTCGGGGAAGTAATTCTGGCCGGAAAAGCCCTCGGCGGTGTCGTGGTCGTACTGATAGCCGCGCCCATAGCCCAAATCTTTCATCAGCCGGGTCGGCGCGTTCAAGATATGCGGCGGCGGCATCAGCGAGCCGGTCTCGCCTGCCGCCTTCACCGCGCCTTTATAGGCCATATACGCCGCGTTCGATTTCGGCGCGGTGCCGAGATAGATCACCAATTGCGCCAGGGCCAGTTCGCCTTCCGGGCTGCCCAGCCGCTCATAGACATCCCACGCCGCCAGCGCCTGGACCACCGCATTAGGATCGGCCAGCCCGATATCCTCGACCGCAAAGCGGGTCAGGCGACGGGCGATGAACAACGGGTCCTCGCCCCCCGCCAGCATCCGCGCCATCCAGTACAGCGCCGCGTCGGTGTCCGAGCCGCGCAGGCTTTTATGCAGCGCGCTGATCAGGTTGTAATGCCCCTCGCGGTCCTTGTCATAGGCGGGGGCGCGGCGGCTGATCGCGCGGGCCAGCGCCGCCGGGTCGAGCGGCGGCTCGGGCGGCAGCACCGCCAATTCCTCGGCCAGATTGAGCAGGAAACGGCCGTCGCCGTCGGCGGTCGCCTTCAACGCGGCGCGGGCGTCGGGATCGAGCGGCAAGACATGGCCCAGCACGGTTTCGGCTCGGACCAGCAAGCCTTCCAGCGCCGCCTCGTCCAGCCGGTGCAGCACCAGCACCTGCATCCGCGACAACAGCGCCCCGTTCAACTCGAACGACGGATTTTCGGTGGTGGCTCCGACCAGGACCACCGTCCCATCCTCGACATAGGGCAGGAAGCCGTCCTGCTGCGCCCGGTTGAAGCGATGGATCTCATCGACGAACAGCAAGGTGCCGCGCCCGGCCTCGCGCCGCTTGCGGGCTGCCTCGAACACCTTGCGCAGATCGGCGACGCCGGAAAACACCGCCGACAGCGGCTCGAACTCCAGCCCGACCCGTTCCGCCAGCAGCCGGGCGATCGTGGTCTTGCCGCAGCCGGGCGGCCCCCACAGAATCACCGAGGCCATCCGCCCCGCCGCCAGCATCCGCCCCAGCGGCGCGTCGGAGGCCAGCAGATGCTCCTGTCCCACCACCTCCCCCAGCGTGGACGGCCGCAACCGCTCTGCCAACGGGCGGTCGTTGCCGTTGTCGAAGAGGGAGGGAGGAGAGGTCATTGGTTGCCCCTCAATCGCCGGGCGCTCGGTCCCCTCGCTTGGCTTTCGCGCCGTGGGGCGCGGGCGCTCAATGCGCCAGTCGCTGCGCTCTCGATCATAGCCTCAGGCGCCGGCGCTCGGTCCCCTCGCTTGGCTTTCGCGCGGATGACCGCGCGGGCGCTCAACGCGCCAGTCGCTGCGCTCCAGGGGTTGCCCCTCAATCGCCGGGGGACGGGTCTCATCATCCCTCGATCACCTGGGTCAGGGTCTGACCGTTGCGGCTGATCATCAGACTCCAGCGCGGCAACTCGCCCGACAACAACCGCCGGGCCTCGGCGACGGTGGCAACCGGACGGTCGTTGATCCGCAACAGCCGGTCGCCGGGCTGAAGCCCAAGACGCTGCGCCACCGAGCCGCCGCGGATTTCCAGGATCATCACCCCGGTCAGGGTCGAATCGAGCCCGATTTCGTCGGCCAAGGCCGGATTAAGGTTAACCAGCACTGCGCCCGAGAACGGGTTCCGCCCGGAAATTTCGCTGCGGTCGCGCGGCGGGTCTTCGGGCGGCGCGATCAGCCGGACGGAGAAACTCCGCTCGGCTCCACCCCGCAGCGCCGTCAGTTTGGCCTCGCCACCCAGATCGAGCGTGGCGAGACGGAAGCGCAGCCCCTCGGGATCGTCAACCTCACGGCCATTGATCCCGGTGATGACGTCGCCATCCTTCAACCCGGCGCGGGCGGCGGGCGAGTCCTTGCTGACGCTGCTGACCAGCACCCCGACCGGACGGGGCAGGCCCAGCGCCTGGGCCAGATCGGCGGTCACCGCCTGGGTCGCCGCTCCCAGCCACGGCCGCACCACCTTGCCGCCCTTGGACAGACCGGCAACGACGGTACGGACCAACGCGGTCGGAATGGCAAAGCCGATCCCGTTCGATCCGCCGTCGCGGGAATAGATCGCCGAATTGATCCCGACCAGACGACCATCCATATCGACCAGCGCGCCGCCGGAATTGCCCGGATTGATCGAGGCGTCGGTCTGGATGAAGGAGCGGAAGTCCGACACGCCGACATTGGTGCGGGCCAGCGCCGAGACGATGCCCTGGGTCACCGTCTGGCCCACCCCGAACGGATTGCCGATCGCCAGCACCAGATCGCCGACCTCAAGCCGGTCGGAATCCCCCAGCGGCAGGGTGGGGAAGGTCTCGCCCTTCGCCGTGATCTTCAACACGGCCAGGTCGGTGTGCTCGTCACTGCCGACGATGCGGGCCTCGAACTCGCGGCGGTCGGACAGCACCACCGTCACTTCGTCGGCGTCCTTGATGACGTGGTGATTGGTCACCACCGTCCCCTCGGCCCCGATCAGCACCCCCGAGCCCAGCGAGCGTTGCACCCGGTCCTGGGTCAGGCCGGGAACGTCGCCGAAGAAGCGGCGAAAGAACGGGTCGGCGAACATCGGCGAGGCAGAGGCGCGCACCACCCGCCGGGTATAGATGTTGACCACCGCCGGAGCCACCTGCCGCGCCACCGGGGCAAAGGTCAGACGGATCTGTTCCCGCGATTGCGGCACGGTCTCGGCCGCCTGCCCCGCGGCAGCGATGACGAAAAGAATGGCGAAAAGGACGGCGACGGATCGGTTCATGCGCTGACGTTCCCTTCGATTTGGCCCGCTGCTTGCATTTTCCACGGCATAGGGCGTTCCCTTGGGGGTAAGACAATGATCGATCCAACATCGCAAACAACGCAAGGTGCAAGCGCGTCGTTGACGACGTCGGAATCCACCCTGTCCGGGCTAACGACCGGCAGCGGGTTCAGCGCCGCGGTTGAGGCGGCCAACCGCGCCGCCGCCAAGAAGCAGGCGCAAGACGCCGAATTTGCCGAAATCCGCGAAAAAGGCTTCACCGCCTGGGTCCGCGACACCCAGATCGAGAAGCTGAAAGAAGAACTTCGCAAGAGAATCATCGCGGAAATGGGCCTGACCGAGGACGACATCGCCACGATGGGCAGCGTGATCCGCCAGACCCTTGAGGCGCGGATCAAGGACGAGGTCGAAAAGCGTCTGGCCACAACCCTGGCCAGCACGGACAGCGCGTCCGCGTCCAACCAAAGCACCTCTAGCGCCAACGACAATCAGAGTCAGGGCAGCACGGTCACCAGGGTGGCCAAGGCCGCCTCGACCGTCCTGGCCGCGCAGGAACACGCCACCTCTGCCTCCCCCACCCAAACGGAGGAGGAAAAAAAGGACCGGCAGGGCAATTTCGGCATGGTCATTCCTGCCCTGGCAATGCCGGGCGGGGCCTCATTGTTCTGAGCGAGCGCGCGTTACGGAACCGGGGCGGGTGCCGGAGCCGCTGCGGGCGGCTGGTTCTCCGAGGTGGCGAGGAAGATCAACTGGCCGACCATTTCCTCGATCGACTTAAAGCTGCGGGTCGGCCCCAACCGGCCGCCGGTGGCGATGGTTACCGACGATTTGCCCGGGGTCAGCTTGACGAACTTGCCGCCCAGCAACCCTTCGCTGGAAATGCTGGCGACGGTGTCGTCGGGCAGGCGGATCGTGTGGGCAATCGACATCTTGACCACCGCATCGAAGGTCTGCGGGTCGAGCGACTGGCCCAGCACGGTGCCGACCTTGATCCCGTTGATCTTGACGTCGGCCCCGGCGTCAAGCCCGCCGACGCTGGTGAAGGTCGCGCTGACCTCATAGCCTTCGACCTTGCTGAAACTGGCGTGCGACCAGGCAAAGGCCATGAACACCCCGGCCACCGCCAGCACCACCGCGCCCATGATGGTTTCGATAACAGTCCGTCCCATGGGTCACCCGTTTCAGTTGCTGGTCGTCGGCAGCGGTTTGTCGAGATAGCCGCGCTTGGCCCGCGCCTGCTGAATAATCATGTCGAGCAGATCCTCGATCACCACCGCGTCCTGGGTATATTCGATTTCCTGGCCGGGTTTCAGCAGGGCATCGTCGCCGCCCGGCCGCAACTCGACATATTTCGCCCCCAGCAAACCGTCGGTGTGAATCAGCGCGGTGCTGTCGGCGGGGAGATGGACGTTGCCATGCAGGGTGAGGGTCAGCAGCGCCCGGTATTTGTCGTCGAGCGCCTGGGCTGAAACCGTGCCGATCGGAGCCCCGGACAGGCGGACCGGGCTGCCGACGACGATCCCGTCGGCCCGGTTGAAGCGGGCCGTGACGGAAAAGCTGTCTTCGTCCTTCCTGGCGTGATCGCCCACGAAAAAGGCCAGCATCATCGACAGCGTCCCGGCCAGCAGGACACCGCCACCAATGATGGCGTCGCGATCCGAGCGGTTGGACATCCCTCCCCCTTCCTAAAATTCCAGCAAAGCCCTTGGTTCCCCCGTCCCCTGGCGATGGGATCAGGGGGTCCAGGCTTCGTAATCGCCGGTGGCGCGGTCGCGCTTGCCCCCGGCCAGATCGTGCCCCGGCGGCAGATAGGCCTGGGCCGAGCCGGTGGGGTTGGGCTGGTGCGGCTTTTGCCACGGCCAGCGCCCGACCGCGTTCAACGGAGCCGGGGCGGTGTGATGCAGCCACGCGTGCCATTCCGGCGGCACCCGCGACGCTTCGGGTCGTCCCTTATAGATCACCCAGCGGCGTTGGCGGCGACGCGATGGCGTCCGCTCGGTATAATAGCGGTTTCCATCGGGATCGGTTCCGACCAGTTTGCCATTGACCCAGGTGAATAACAGGGTGCCGAAGGTCGCCATCCTCGTCCTCGATCCATCTCGGTGTTGCGGTGGGGACTATAGGCAAAAGCCCCCCGCCCCGTCCAGTGGGGTGACAGGCCGGAAAATCCGGGCTAGAGTCGGGTGACCATGTCCTCCCACCTGCCCAAACCGCCTCCCGTCCCGGCCGAATCGTCGGCGATACGGGTTCCGCCGCACAATTTCGAGGCGGAACAGGCGCTGTTGGGCGCGATCTTGCTGTCGAACCGCGCCTATGAGCGCGTCTCGGAATTCCTGCGGCCCGAACATTTCGCCGACCCGGTACACGGGCGGATCTTCGCCACCTGCGGCAAGCTGATCGAACGCGGCCAGATGGCCAACCCGGTGACGCTGAAGACCTATTTCGAAAGCGACGGCGGGCTGGCCGAAATCGGCGGCATCCCCTATCTGGCCCAATTGGCCAATGCGGTGGTGTCGGTGATCAATGCCGAGGATTACGGCAAGCTGGTGTTCGACCTCCATCTGCGCCGCGAGTTGATCGGGCTTGGCGAAGACATGGTCAATACCGCCTTCGCCGCCGATCTCGACAGTTCGGCCACCGACCAGATCGGCACCGCCGAAGCCAAGCTGTACGACCTTGCCACCACCGGCCAGACCGAGGGCGGGTTCGAAGCCTTCAACACCGTCCTGGTCGCCGCCGTCGCCGCCGCCGAGGCCGCCCACAAGCGCCAGGGCAAGCTGTCGGGAGTGCCGACCGGGCTGGTCGATATCGATTCGAAGCTGGGCGGATTACACGAATCCGATCTGTTGATCCTGGCCGGACGCCCGTCGATGGGTAAGACCGCGCTGGCCACCAACATCGCCTTCAACGCCGCCAGCGCCTATCGCGAGGAGATCGATTCGCTCGGCCGCAAAAAGGCGGTCGATGGGGCGATCACCGCCTTCTTCTCGCTGGAAATGTCGGCGGAACAGCTCGCCACCCGCATCCTGGCCGAACAGGCCGAGATCGCCAGCCACAAGATCCGCCAGGGCGAACTGGCCAACGACGAGTTCGAACGCCTCGTCATCGCCGCCCAGAACCTGCACAAGCTGCCGCTGTTCATCGACGACACCCCGGCGTTGTCGATCTCGGCGGTGCGGACCCGCGCCCGGCGGCTGAAGCGCCAGCACGGGCTGGGGCTGATCGTGATTGATTACCTGCAATTGCTGCGGGGCTCGGGCGCGACCTCGGAAAGCCGGGTCCAGGAAGTCTCCGAGATCACCCGCGGCTTAAAAGCGCTGGCGAAGGAATTGTCGGTGCCGGTGATCGCGCTGTCCCAGTTGTCGCGCGCCGTCGAATCGCGCGAGGATAAACGGCCCCAATTGTCGGACTTGCGCGAATCCGGCTCGATCGAACAAGACGCCGACGTCGTGATGTTCGTTTTCCGCGAACAATATTATCTTGAACGAGCCGAGCCCGGCCGCCGACCCGACGAGGCCGAGGACAAGTTCAACGATCGTCATGCCCGCTGGCAACAGCGCTGCGAGGAAGTGTGGAATACCGCCGAAGTGATCGTCGCCAAGCAGCGTCACGGCCCGGTGGGGACGGTGCGGCTGTCGTTCCGCGGCGAATTCACCAAGTTCGGCAATCTCGCCACTGCCGGCCATTACGAAGAGCCGGGATTTTGAGAGGGAAGCCATGACCGACCCTTCCCATGCCGGAAGTCTGTTGACCATCGACGTCGAGGCGATCGTCGCCAATTGGCGGCTGATTTCGCTGGGCGTCGCGCCCGCCGAGGCCGCCGCCGTGGTCAAGGCCGATTCCTATGGCCTGGGCGCGGCGCAGATCGCCCCGGCACTGGCCGCCGCCGGGTGCAAGACCTTCATCGTCGCCACCCTGGACGAGGGCATCGCCCTGCGCCCGCTGGTGCCCGCCGCCGTGATCCTGGTGCTGAACGGGGCGTTTCCCGGCACCGAAGCCGACTTTGCCGCCCATTCCCTGGTGCCGGTGTTGAACAGCCTGGGGCAGATCACCGCTTGGTCGAACTTCGCCAAGGCGGGCAGTGGCGCTCCGGCGGCGGCAATCCACATCGACACCGGAATGAACCGTCTCGGGCTGGACGAGGCCGAACTGGACCGGCTCGCCGCCCGCCCCGGCGTCTTGGCCGGGGTCCGCCCGATTCTCGCTTTGTCCCATCTGGCCTGCGCCGACGAGCGCGACAACCCGATGAACGACGAACAGCGGATGCTGTTCACCCGGCTGGCCGCCCGCCTGCCAGCGATGCCGCTCAGCCTGTCCGCCTCGGGCGGGTGTTTCCTGGGACGGACGTATCATTTCGATCTGGTCCGTCCCGGGGCGGCGCTGTACGGCCTCAACCCCACCCCCGACCGTCCCAATCCGATGGCCCAAGTGGTTCGTTTGCAAGGAAAAATCCTTCAAGTCCGCGACGTTGACAGCCCCCGGACCGTTGGGTATGGTGCCACCCACCGCGTCACCGGTCCGGGCCGGATCGCAACCGTGGCGGTCGGTTATGCCGATGGCTGGTTCCGCTCGCTCGGCAATCGCGGTCATGGCTGGATCGGAGGGGTGAAGGTGCCGCTGGTCGGACGGGTGTCGATGGATTTGGCCTGCTTCGATGTCAGCGCCGTACCGCCGGATCAGGCCCATCCCGGCGCGCTGATCGATCTGATCGGCCCCGATTTCACCGTCGATGACGTCGCCGCCGATGCCGGCACGATCGGATACGAAATTCTGACCGCGTTGGGACGGCGTCACCATCGCCGTTGGCTGACCGGCGCCCAGGAGGCGCAGGCGTGACCAATCTTCTTGCCGCCATCGGCCGCGTCTTCATCGCCTTCCTGTCGCAGATCGGTCGGGTCTCGGCTTTTACCGCGCTGGCGGTGTCGCACACGGTGCGGCCGCCCTTCTATCCCCGCCTGCTGCTGCGCCAGATGGTCGAAATCGGCTATTACTCGCTGCCGGTGGTGGGGCTGACCGCGATCTTCACCGGGATGGTGCTGGCGCTGCAAAGCTATTCCGGCTTCGCCCGCTTCTCGGCCGAAGGCGCGGTGGCGACGGTGGTGGTGCTGTCGGTAACCCGCGAACTGGCCCCGGTTCTGGCCGGACTGATGGTGGCGGGCCGGATCGGAGCCTCGATGGCCGCCGAAATCGGCACGATGCGCGTCACCGAGCAGATCGACGCCCTGACCACCCTATCGACCAATCCGTTCAAATATCTGGTGTCGCCGCGCCTGCTGGCCGGAACCCTGATGATGCCCCTCTTGGTGCTGATCGCCGACATCATCGGCGTGTTCGGCGGCTATATCGTCGGCGTCTACAAGCTGGGCTTCAACTCGGCCACCTATATCTCGCGCACCTGGGAATATCTCGAACCGCTCGACGTGATCTCGGGCCTGACCAAGGCCGCCGTGTTCGGGTTCATGATCACCCTGCTCGGCTGTTATAACGGCTATTATTCCAGAGGCGGAGCCCAGGGTGTCGGCGCCGCCACCACCAACGCCGTGGTCTCGTCGGCGATCATGATCCTGGTGTTCAATTACCTGATCACCGCCCTGTTCTTCGGCCAGTGAGGCGTTTCCGGTGACCTCTGTCCCGCCCAAGATCGTTTTGACCGACGTTCACAAATCGTTTGGCCCCAAGGTCGTTCTGGACGGGATCAACCTGTCGGTTGCCCGCGGCGAATCCGTGGTGGTAATCGGCGGCTCTGGCACCGGCAAATCGGTGATGCTGAAATGCATCCTGGGCCTGCTGCGGCCCGAGCACGGCTCGATCCGGATCGACGGCGAGGAAGTCGTCGGCATCCGCGCCCGCGAGCGCGATCAGGTGATGCGCAAGTTCGGGATGCTGTTCCAGGGCGGCGCGCTGTTCGACTCGCTGAAGGTGTGGGAGAACGTCGCCTTCGGCCTGATCCAGGGCCAGCGGATGGCCCGCGCCAAGGCCCGCGACATCGCCTTTGACAAGCTGGCCCAGGTCGGGCTGTCGGCGGCGTCGGGCAACCTGTTCCCGTCGGAACTGTCGGGGGGGATGCAAAAGCGCGTCGCGCTGGCCCGCGCCATCGCCACCAATCCCGAGATCATCTTTTTCGACGAGCCGACAACCGGCCTCGATCCGATCATGGCCGACGTCATCAACAGCCTGATCGTCAAATGCGTCAAGGACATGGGGGCAACCGCGCTTTCGATCACCCACGACATGGCCAGCGCCCGCAAGATCGCCGACCGCATCGCGATGCTCTATAAGGGGCAATTGATCTGGGTTGGCCCGGCCAAGGATATCGAATCCTCGGGCAATCCCTTCGTCGATCAGTTCATCCACGGCCGCGAACAGGGGCCGATCCAGATGGAATTGCGGGCGTAACCCGCCTCCCCCGATCGGACCCGGCCCCGGCCCCGCCATGTCGGATGGCCCAGCCCCAAAGCCACCCAGACACGCGAAAAGAGGGCCCGCCGGAGCGGACCCTCTTTCAAACCTTCGCGAAACCGGAAATCCGGTTAGGCGGCAACCGGCTTGGCAGCCAGAGCGCGCTGAATGCGACGCTTCAGGCGACGCGCGTCCTCGGGCAGCTTGGAATCGGTCACCGACAGCAGATAGGCGTCGATGCCGCCATTATGCTCGACGGTCTTCAGCCCGTTGGTGCACAGACGCAGACGAACAGTCTGGTTCAGGGCGTCGGACAGGAGCGACACTTCCTGGAGATTGGGCAGGAACCGCCGCCGGGACTTGTTGTTGGCGTGGCTGACGTTGTTGCCGGTCAGAACGCCCTTGCCGGTGATGGCGCAGCGACGTGCCATGTCGAAAATCCTCGCTAGAATACGGGCGCCGGCTCACGCCCGACCGTGATCGATCAGGCTGTGCCGGAGGAAGCCGAGTTTTTACGGTGAGCGGACCGGCCCGTCAAGGACGAATCGCAGCTTTTGCCGATCCGGGGCGGTGTTATGCTGGATTAGACGGCGGCCGGACCGGAGGAGATGGGACATCATGGCGGAAAAAAACGGCGGCGAAGGGCAAAGACGGAGCTTTTCGCGGGGAACGGTGATCTTCCGCGAGGGTGATATCGGCAACGAAGCCTATCTGCTCCATCAAGGCACGGTGCGAATCTTCAAGACCGTCGCCGGGCGGCGGGTCACCATCGGCATGGTCCGCCCGTTCCAGGTGTTCGGCGAATTGTCGATGATGGACGAATCGCCCCGGATGGCAGGCGCGATCGCCGATGACGACATCGTCTGCCTGATCCTGCCCAAGCAGGCGATCCGGGCGATGATGGACCAGGCCCCCGAAGGACTGGCGACGCTGATTCAGTCGATGCTGGCGACGATGCGCTCGATGGGGCGCGAACTGGCCGACGCCCGCGCCACGCTGGCCGAGCGCGACGGAGACGGATAAGGCCTGGACAGGGGGGGAGGCTCCCGCCCTATTCGTCGCTTTCGGCAATCGAGCTGGTCAATCCGTCGATCATATCGTGGAGAATCTGGCGGAACTGCTCGGTGCTGCATCCCAGGATCAGCGCATCCTCGAGCGCGTCATGAGCCAACGCCTTCAGTTCGGCATAGTTCTCGTTTAAGACCTTGATCTTTTCCACGCAGGACACCGGCGCGCCGCTGGGCTTCAGCCAGACCTGTTCTGCATTTCGATCCATTGCCGCCCGACCCGAATCCACGCCGTTGCTCCGACAAGTCGCTTTCCGCCGAATCTTTAACGCGAACCGGTCGCCGCTGCAAGGTGCCCAGCCTTGCAAGCCTGCCGGGGGTGGAATACTCTCGCTTGAACCGAATATCCCTGGTTGAATTGGGGGCGATTCCGAATTGCTGCCTCCTGCGATATCCCACCATCTGCGGCGTCCCCGCTGGTTACTCGCCGCCGTTGTTCTGATCGATCTGATGGTGGTCGGACTGGCGGCGGTGACGATTGAGCTCGACCTGACCGGACGACGACAAGCGGCCCAGGATTCGGCCCGGATGGTCTCGGGCATCCTTGCCGACGAAATCGATCATTATCTCGGCCATGTCAGCCTCGAACTGCAAACGATCGCCGACGAAGCGGCGCGACGCGATGCCGGGACGAAGGCGAGCGATCCGACGACGGTCACCGCCTTTCTCGACCGCCACCGGAGGCGGGTCGCGGGATTGTCCGAGATCAGCCTGATCGATGCCGAGGGACGGGTTGGTCCGACGACATCGGGCGCACGCGACTCACCCAATCTGCCGGTCGGCCAATTGGCCTTTTTCGCCGATCTGCGCGACAATTCCGCCGCCGAGTTGGTGGTATCGCGCCCAATCGCCGATCCCACCGGCCAGCGCCGCCTGCTGCTGATCGGCCACCGGATCGACCTGCCAGAGGGACGGTTCGGCGGCATCGTGATGGCAGTGCTGCCCGCCGATTATCTGGCGGGCCTGTTCGCCGTCATCCATCCCGAACGCGGCATGCACATCTCGCTCTTGAACCGCCAGATGGAATTCATCGCCCGCTATCCCGCCGTTGCGGCGATGGAAGGAGCGTCGATCAGCACCGCCGCCTCGGACGAAAGCCGCGCCCTGATCGAAGCCGGGCAGGAGGCAGCCTCCTTTCGCGCCGTATCGCGACTGGACGGACAGCCGCGAACGTCGTTTTTGCGAAAGGTGCCGGGACAGCCGCTCTATTTCAACGTCGGGACCGCCGACGAGACCTATCTGAAACCCTGGCGGGCCGAGGGGACGCGGGTCGGACTGGTCGCGGCGGGGTTTGTCGCCCTGTCGCTGCTGCTGACCTGGGCGGTGCGGCGCAATTGGGCCGAGCGCGAAGCCGCCATCGCCGCGATGGAAGTCGCCCATGCCGAAATCCGTTCCCACGCCGAGCGGCTGGATATGGCGTTGCGCGGGGCCAATGACGGCTGGTGGGATTGGGACATCCTGCTTGACGAAATGTATGTCTCGCCGCGCTGGTGGGAAATGCTGGGTCACGACCCGCACGGAACCTGCGGCTCTCCCGATATGTGGCGGAGCCGGGCTCATCCCGACGATCAGCCCCGAGTCGAGGACGAAATCGCGCGGGTGATCGCCTCGGAGCGGACCACCCTCCAGATCGAGATTCGCCTGCGCCACGCCGGGGGGCATTACCTGCCGATCCTGATGCGCGGCTATATCCTGCGCGATTTCTCGGGCCGGGCGCTGCGGATGTCGGGGACCAGCACCGATTTAACCGAAATCCGCCGCGTCGAAGCGACCTTGCAGGCGATGTTCGACCTGTCGCCGCTGGGCAAGTGCCGGACCGAACCCGACGGACGCATTCTTGACGTCAACGCCGCTCTGCTTAACACGGTGGGGGCCAGCCGCACTGCGCTGACCGGAACGGTCCTACCCGGCATCATCCCCCAATCCGGCGACGGCGAGGAAGGAAGACAGCGCGAGCAGTTGGATTCCGAGGGCGCGTTCGGCCCGTTCGAAACAACGCTGCCCCACGCCGACGGCGGCGAGGTGCCGGTACGGCTGCGCGGGGTGTGGATCCGGGCCGATGGCGGTCCCGGCTCGATCTACATCATCGTTGAGGACATCACCGAAGAGCGGACGGTGCTGCGAGCGCTGGAGGATCGGACCCGCGACCTTGCCCGCTCCAACGCCGATCTGGAGCAATTCGCCTATGTCGCCAGCCACGACCTGCGCGAACCGCTCAGGATGGTGTCGGGCTTCCTCGGCCTGCTGGAGCGGCGCTACACCCCCAACATCGATTCCGAGGGGGTTCAGTTCATCGCCTTCGCCAAGGAGGGGGCGCAGCGGATGGACCGGTTGATTCTCGACCTGCTCGATTTCTCGCGGATCGGGCGGACCGGCACGCCGCAGGATTCCGTGTCCGTCACAGCCGCAATTGGACAGGCGATCCGTAATCTGGCGGTGGGGATCGAGGAAAGCGGTGCCGAGATCGCGATCGCCCCCGCGTTGGACGAGGCGCGGGTCTGCGGTGACCCGGTCCAACTGACCAGCCTGTTCCAGAATTTGATCGGCAACGCCCTCAAATACCGCGATCCCACCCGCCCGCCGCGGATCGGGGTGACCGGGCAGATCGTCGGAATCCACTGGGAAATTTCGGTCAGCGATAACGGAATCGGGATCGAGCCGGACTATTTCGACCGCATCTTCCGGCTGTTCCAGCGCCTCCACACCCGCGAACAGTTCGACGGCACCGGGATCGGGCTGGCGGTCTGCCGCAAGATCGTCGAACATCATGGCGGCCGGATCTGGGTCGAGTCGATCCCAGGCGAAGGAAGCACCTTCATCGTCACCCTTCCGGTCGCCGACGCCTGACGGAGCCCCCAAGGATGAGCGCACATTCCCCCCTGGTTTATGCCGACGAGACCCTGCGCGCGATCCTGCGCTCGGTTCGAACCATCGCCATAGTGGGGGCCTCGGCCGACCCCACCCGCCCCAGTCACGAGGTGGCGGACTTCCTCTCCCGCCAGGGCTACCGTATCGTCGCGGTCAATCCCGCCATGGCCCCAGGCGCGCTCGGCCCGATCCCGGTCTATCCCGATCTGGCCTCGATTGCCCACCCGGTCGATATGGTCGATATCTTTCGCCGCTCGGAGGCGGCGGGCGCAATCGCCGATCAGGCGGTCGCAATCGGGGCCAAGGTGGTGTGGATGCAATTGGGCGTGCGCGACGACGATGCGGCGGCACGAGCCGAAGCGGCCGGGTTGCGCGTGGTGATGGACCGCTGCCCCAAGATCGAATTCCGCCGCCTGGGGGGCGATTCTTCATGGTGCGCTGCCGAATAATTCGGATCGCAACAACGCCGCTTGCTCCCGGACGCGGGTGCTTGTATGACATCGTCCCATGCATATTCTCGAATTCGAAAAGCCCGTCGCCGAGCTCGAGGGCAAAATTGAGGAGCTGCGACACCTTTCCGACAGCGGTGAAGTCAACATCGCCGAGGAGGTAGGCAAGCTCCAGGCCAAGGTCGATAAGCTGCTGCGGACGACCTACGCCAAGCTCACGCCCTGGCAAAAGACGCAGGTGGCGCGCCACCCACAGCGTCCGCACGCCCTTGCTTACATCCAAGCCCTGATCGAGGACTTCACGCCTCTGGCTGGCGACCGTCTGTTCGCCGAGGATCAGGCCATTGTCGGCGGGTTGGGACGCTTTCGCGGCCGCTCGGTCGTCGTGATCGGCCATGAAAAGGGCCACGACACCGACGGGCGCATTCGTCACAATTTCGGCATGGCGAAGCCCGAGGGCTATCGCAAGGCCCGCCGCCTGATGGAACTGGCCGACCACTTCCAGATTCCGGTAATCACCCTGGTTGACACCGCCGGTGCCTATCCGGGCGTCGATGCCGAGGCGCGCGGTCAGGCCGAGGCGATCGCCCGGTCGATTGATGCCGGTCTCAATCTGCGGGTGCCGTTCGTTTCGACCATCATCGGCGAAGGCGGATCGGGCGGGGCGATCGCTCTTGCCACCGCCAACACCGTGCTGATGCTCGAACATTCGGTCTATTCGGTGATCAGCCCCGAAGGCTGCGCCTCGATCCTGTGGCGCTCGGGCGAAAACGCCAAGGACGCCGCCGAGCAATTGCGCCTGACCGCTCAGGATTTGCTGAAGCTCGGCGTGATTGATGCCGAGATTCCCGAACCGCTGGGCGGTGCCCATCGCGACGTCCCGCTGGTGGTCCAGACCCTGGGCAATGCCCTGGAAAAGGCGCTGGCCGACCTGTCGGGCATCGAAGGCGGCGTGCTGCGGGCGCGGCGGCGGGACAAGTTCCTGGAGATGGGGAAGGTGGGGCTGTCGTGACGGAGACCCTGGCGCCAGAACTCTCGGTTGTGGTGCCGGTCCGCAACGAGGCCGACAACATCCTTCCCCTGCTGCGGGAAATCCACGTCGCCCTCAAGACCCGGGTGCCGTTCGAGGTCATCTATGTCGATGACGGCTCGACCGATACCACGCCCGAGGTGCTGATCCAGGCGCGCAAGCTGTATTCCCGGCTGGTGGTGCTGCGGCACAAAACCGCCTGCGGCCAAAGCCGCGCGGTCGCCACCGGGGTTCGTGCCGCCCGTGCGCCGCTGATCGCGACGCTCGACGGCGACGGGCAGAACGATCCGGCCGACCTGCCCGCGATGCTGGAACGCTGGCGCGCCGCGCCCGAGACGGTTCGGCCCCGGCTGATGATCACCGGATGGCGGGCCGACCGCCGCGACGATCCGGTGCGCCGTCTGTCCTCGACCGTCGCCAATCGGGTCCGCGCCGCGCTGCTGGGCGACGGAGTGCCGGATTCCGGCAGCGGGATCAAGCTGCTGCCGCGCGATCTGTTCATCGAACTGCCCTATTTCGACCACATGCACCGCTTCATGGCGGCCCTGGTGATGCGGACCGGCGGCACTATCGAGACGGTGCGGGTCAATCACCGCCCGCGCGAACGCGGCGTGTCGAAATACGGGGTGTGGGACCGGCTGTGGGTCGGCATTGTCGATCTGCTCGGGGTGATGTGGCTGATCCGTCGGTCGCGGGTTCCGGTGGTCGAGAAGCCCGAGTGATCCCTTCCCGTCCGCCCGGATTTCACCTCCGGGTTCTGCTGCGCGGGCTGGTGCTGATCGTCACCCTGGTCGCAGTAGGATTCCTGATCGAGGGGTTTGGCTTTCGCGACGCCCTCGATACCGGCTGGATCGATGCCCAGATTCGCGGCAAGGGTCTCAGCGGTGACGCCCTCTTCGTGATGGTCGGTGCGCTGTTCATCGGTATCGGCCTGCCGCGTCAGGCGGTGTGCTTCCTGGGCGGCTATGCCTTCGGCTTCATCGAGGGCGTGCTGTGGTCCAGCTTGGCCTCGGTGCTGGGCTGTATCTGCGCCTTCTATTACGCCCGCTTCCTTGGCCGCTCGCTGGTCGTCACCCGCTTTCCCGACCGGATCGCCCGGCTTGACGCCTTTCTCGAAGGCAACACCTTCTCGATGTCCCTGCTGCTGCGGCTGCTGCCGATCGGCAGCAACCTGCTGGCCAACCTTGCCGCCGGAGTGTCGGGGGTCCGGGCGGTACCGTTCTTCCTTGGCTCGGCTTTGGGCTATCTGCCCCAGACCTTTGTCTTTGTCCTGCTCGGCAGCGGCATCCAGGTCGATCCGGTCTTCCGCATCGGCACCAGCGTGATATTGTTTATTGCATCGGGGGTGTTGGGAGTCTGGCTGTATCGGCGCTATCGCCATGGCCGCCGCCTTGACGCCGCGACCGAAGCGGCTTTGGACGAAGGGGACGGGCTGGACGATGTGGCGACGCGGTCCGGTTGATCTTGTTCTGGCCCTGGCCCTGATTCTGCCCGCCGGGTGCGCCCCGTTCGGGGGCGGCCCCGGTCCGGGTGTCTCGACCCCGACCCAGGGACAGGCGATCACCGCGCGTCCGGGCGACGATGCCCTGGCTGCCGCCGTGCGGTCAAAACTGGCCGACACCGACCGCGATTCGTTTCAAGGCGTCTCGGTCCTGGTGTGGAACGGCACTGCGCTGCTGACCGGAGCGGTGATCCGGCCCGAACAGCGCCGCCGCGCCGAACAGACCGTTCGCGCCGTTGCTGGGATCGTCGATGTTCATGACGAAGTGCAATTGGCCGAGAAATCGGTGCTGGGCGGCTTTGCCCCCGATCCCGGACGCGAAGCGGCGATCCTGGCTCAAATCTCGACTCACCCGACCCTGACCGGCAGCTTTACCCTGCGGATGGTCCATGGCGTGGTCTATCTGTTGGGAACCGCCGCCACCCGCGCCCAAGCCGAGACCGCCGCCGACGTGATCCGCGAGGTCGAGGGAGTCAAATGGGTGGTCGATCTCGTCACCGTCGCCGACGGCGGCTAAATCCGCGCCCCTGCCCCCCTGACGATTTCAGGACGTGATCTATCGTCTGCGGCGATGGAGCGCCCCTCCGCCGCCGAAAGCACGGCAGACGGAGGGGGCGATCGCATCACTCAGGGAACCAGACGGTTCCACCAGCCGCGACGGGGCGGATTGACCGGCAACGGTGCCGCAGCCTCTTCGGCGGCCGCAACCGGGGCCGGAACCTGAACCGGAACCGCCTCGACAACCGGTGCGGGAGCGGGAGCCGGAGCAACCTCGATCACCTGGACCGGAACCGGCTCGACTTCGACCACCGGAGCCGGAGCGGGCGCGGTTTCGAACAGCGGCGCAGACGCCACCTCGGCCTCGACCGCCGCCTTCTTGCGGGGGGCGCGGCGACGCTTCGGCTTTTCCGCCGCCGCGTCCTCGGCGACCAGAGCAGGAGCGGCCTCGGCTTCGGCCGTCACCTTCTTGCGGGGCGCACGGCGACGCTTGGGCTTTTCCTCCGCCACATCTTCGGCGACCGGCGCAGGCTCGGACGGAGCGACAACGGCCAACTCGACCAGGGCCGGTTCGGCCTCCGGAGCGGCGACCGTCTCGATGATGGGAGCGGCTTCGGTCACGATCTCGACCGGAGCATCCGCCACCGGAACGTCCGACACCTCTTCAACGACCGGAGCGGACTCGCCTGTCGCGGCGGCAACGGGTTCGTCGCCCGCCTCGCCCTCGACACCGTCCGGCCCCATATCCTCGCGCCGACGCCGACGCCGACCGCCACGACGGCCACGCCGACGCTTGCGCGGCTGGTCGCCATCGCCCGCCTCAAGACGGTTGCTGTCCTCGTCGCCTTCGCCGTCGGCTTCGTCGCCCTCGGCATCTCCCTCGGAATCATCCTCGGCGGACTCGTCGTCCACGGCAACGACGGCCTGTCCCGGCACGGCTTCGGCGGCCAGTCCGTCCTGCGGCGCATCGCCGGGCTTGCGCTTGTTGCGGCGGCGACGACGGCGGCGCTTGGCCCCGTTGGCATCGGTGTCGCCGTCCTCGGTCCGGGCTTCGGCCCCCGCAGCGGCGACCTCCTTCTCGGTCTCGTCGTCCTCGTCCTCGCCCTCGCCCTCGGAATCGTCGATTTCGTCTTCGACGACGTCCTCGGCTTCCTCGGCCGAGATACGCGCGGCCATGTTGTCGTCCATCGTGACGACCGAGCGGGCCGGTTCGTCGGGGCGGAACTCGGCCTTGACCCGATCCATTCGGAAGGCGGGCGGGATCAGGGTATCGTCACCCGACAGCAGCACGGTGAATTCGTAGCGCGCCTCGATCAGGGCCAGGGCGTCGCGCTTCTGGTTGAGGATGTAGAGCGCGATCGGAGTCGGCACGTACATCGTCACTTCGGAGGAACGGCGACGGATGCCCTCTTCCTCGATCGCGCGCAGCACATGGACCGCCGCCGATTCGACCGAACGGACCAGACCGGTCCCGCCGCAATGACGGCAGGGGGTGAAGGTGGTTTCCTGCAAGGACGGGCGCAGCCGCTGGCGCGACAGTTCAAGCAGACCGAACGCGCTGATCTTGCCGACCTGGATGCGGGCGCGGTCGTTCTTCAACGCTTCCTTGACCCGGCGTTCGACCGCATGGTTGTTGCGGCTTTCTTCCATGTCGATGAAGTCGATCACGATCAGACCGGCGAGATCGCGCAGGCGCAACTGGCGCGCCACTTCGTCGGCGGCCTCCAGGTTGGTCTTGACCGCCGTCTCTTCGATATGGCGCTCGCGGGTGGCGCGGCCGGAATTGACGTCAATCGCGACCAACGCCTCGGTCTGCGCAATGACGATATAGCCGCCCGACTTCAACTGGACCACCGGGCTGTGCATCGCATCGAGCTGGGTTTCCACCTGATAGCGGTGGAACAGCGGCATGATCGGGTCTTTGTAGGGCTGGACTTTCTTGGCGTGGCTGGGAGTCAGCATCCGCATATAGTCCTTGGCGAGGCGGTAGCCCTCGTCGCCGTCAACCAGAACCTCGTCGATATCGCGGGAATACAGATCGCGGATCGAGCGCTTGATCAGGCTGGCTTCTTCATAGACCAAAGCAGGCGCGGTCGAGCGCAGGGTCAGTTCCCGCACGCTTTCCCACATCCGGATCAGATATTCGTAATCGCGGCGGATCTCGGTCTTCGACCGCTCGGACCCGGCGGTGCGGATAATCACCGCCATGCCGTCCGGCACGTCGATCTCGTTGGCGATCGCCTTCAGCCGCCGCCGATCGGTGGCGCTGACGATCTTACGCGACACCCCGCCGCCCCGCGCGGTGTTCGGCATCAAGACGCAATAGCGGCCAGCCAGCGACAGATAGGTGGTCAGAGCCGCGCCCTTATTGCCGCGCTCTTCCTTCACCACCTGCACCAGCATGATCTGGCGGCGCTTGATGACTTCCTGAATCTTGTAGTTACGCAGCAGCTTGGCGCGACGGCGTTCGGACTCGGCGTCGTCGTCGCCGCCGACGGTTTCGACCGTCTGGTGGCGCTCGCCCTCGGCCCCGTCGCCGCCATTCCCGTCGCCGCCTTCGGCCGCGCCGGTCTCGCCGGTTTCACTGCCCTCGGCCCCGTCGCCCTGGGGCGCCTCGTCGCGGTCGGCGGCGGTTTCCCGCATCACTTCGGCGCGCTGGGCCGCAATCAGAGCCTGACGGTCGGCAACCGGGATCTGGAAGTAATCCGGGTGGATTTCGCTGAAGGCCAGGAAGCCGTGGCGGTTACCGCCATATTCGACGAACGCCGCCTGAAGCGACGGCTCGACGCGGACGACCTTGGCGAGGTAGATATTCCCCTTCAGCTGCCGTTTGGTGGAGGTTTCGACATCAAGCTCGTCGAGGCGAGTCCCATTCACCACGACGACCCGGGTCTCCTCCGGATGCGTCGCATCGATCAACATACGTTTGACCATTAAATCCATAACTCCGTGGCGCCGCTCGCGACGCATGGCGCGCGAGCAAGCGGCTGTCTGATCCGGCGAAGCCGGGGCGCCGCATGGGCGCGCGATCGGTCGTATTGCCGGCAAGACCTGCGACGGTGTCCACGATCTGGGGATGTGGGATGAGCGACATGGTCGGCGGCAACCTGATCTCGGGCGTCACGCCCGGCTTCGAATTCGAAAACGGCAACGCAGGCCGAAATAAGCGTCTCGCCGGGGTCGCGTCTGCCGCGAAAAGGCGCTACGCCACACCGCCCGCGAACGGACGAACGGACATTGCGTGCTGATGACGCTTCAAAATAGCGGTAGTAGCCGCGTTCGACAACGATCTTATTGGTCCCTGGCCCGCCTTGATTGCCCGCCAAGGCGAAGTGCCTTCCAAATCAAAGACTTTTGAATTGAGCTTCAGCCGATGTCTGCGGTATAGCTGATCACGGTTTCCCTGATTTTTCGGCCACTGACGGGTCGGCATGGTTCGACGACATATTGCCACACTGCCGATGCTGGCCCTGGCGACAGCGTTTCTGCTGCCGCTTGACGCCGCTGTTTGCCCGCACGCCGCCCTGGCCGCGTCGGCGTCGGGGGCGCGGTTGGGCCAGCCGAGCGACGGCGTCACCCGCTTTGTCGCCGACCTGTCCGAGAAGGTGACGTTCAAGGTTACCGCCCAAACCTTCCCGCATCAGATCGTGATCGAGGTGGCGGGACTGAACTGGCAGGGGCCGCCGGTCCTCAGCCATCCGGTCGGCGCGGTCAACGGTGTTCATGCCGGTGACAGCCGCATCGTCCTCGATCTGCGACGCCCCGCGACGCTGAAAAACAGCTTTCTGATCGCGCCGCGCGACGGACTGGGCTGGCGGCTGGTGGTCGATCTCGACGAGAACACGGCCGCCACCCCGCCAAAGTCTCCGCAGGCCGCTCCCCCCGTCGCCAAACCGGCCGTCGCGGCCGCTCTGCCCCGCCCCGCCCCGCCGCCGCCCAAGCCCGTCATGGCCGAGCCGCAGGCCGCCCCGTCCGATCCCCAGGTGCAGCACAGTCCGGGCCGGATCGTGCTGACCAGCCCCAACGCGATGCCCTCGGAGGCGGTCGCCGCCCCCGCCCCGCCGCCTCCGCCCGCGCCGCCGCCCGAAGAGCGCAAGATCGTTGCCGCCGCGGCACCGACACCTGCGCCTGCGCCTGCGCCCGCAACAGCGGCCCCCGTCCCCGTCCCGGTCGAACGGCCCAGCCCGGTCGAGCGCCCGGCCCGCAGCGGCAATCTGCTCTCGGTCCCGATGCCGCCGCCGCCGGAACGGCCCGCGCCGCCGCCCGCGCCCAGCCGGGCCGACCCGGTCCGGGCCGAACCAGCCAAGGCAGAGGCCCCGCGTCCCGAAATCCAGCCCGCCGCGCTGTCGCCCTCGACCAGCGAGGATGCGGTGTCGCGCCCCCGCGACGGCGGGTTGCCAGTCATCGTGATCGACCCCGGCCATGGTGGCGTCGATCCCGGCGCGATCGGCGTCTCTGGCGTCTATGAAAAGCACATCACTCTGGCGATGGCCCGCGAGTTGAAGACCGCGCTGGAGAAAAGCGGACGCTACCGCGTTCACTTGACCCGCGACCGCGACATCTTCATCCGCCTGCGCGACCGGGTGGCAATCGCCCGGCAATACAATCCCGATTTGTTCATCTCGCTCCATGCCGACGCGGTGCAGAACCCGTCGATCCGTGGCCTGTCGATCTATACCCTGTCGCAGAACGCCTCGGATAACGAAGCCCAGGCGCTGGCGGAAAAGGAAAACAAGGCCGATCTGATCGCCGGAGTCGATCTCAGCCACGAAACCGCCGACGTCGCCGGAATCCTGATCGACCTCGCCCAGCGCGAGACGATGAACCGCTCGGCCGGGTTCGCCTCGGAAATGGTCGATGAGGTCGGGCAGGAATTCGACCTACTCGACAACACCCATCGCTTCGCTGGCTTTGCCGTGCTGAAAGCCCCCGATCTGCCGTCGGTGCTGGTCGAAATGGGCTACCTCTCGAACGATTACGAGGAAAAGCAGTTGCGCCAGCCGCCCTACCGCGCCCGGCTGGCCAAGTCGATCGCCCGCGCCATCGATCGCTATTTCCCCTCGTCGCAAAAGGCGGCCCGGCGGCCGTAACCTCCCCCGTTTCCGTGCCTCATTTTCCGACAATCGCCTGTCGCAGACACGACATTGTCGCGCCATTGGTGCGGAGTCGCTAGCATTTCCGCCATTCCCGCACTTGGCGCGGGGCTTGCATCAACAGGTCCGTACCCAACGGGAGGCCTGCCCAGATGCTCAAGCGAAAAATCCAGGAGCTGATGACCGAACCGGGCTGCGCCGTCAACACGGCGAAGTCGGCGGGCGAGCGCAAGAAGGGATGCGGCAAGAAGCTGGTGCCGGGTGCCGCCGCCGGTGGCTGCGCCTTCGACGGGGCCAAGATCGCGTTGCAGCCGATCACCGATGTCGTTCATCTGGTCCACGGCCCGATCGCCTGCGAAGGCAATTCGTGGGACAGCCGCAACGCTTGGAGCACCGGACCGACGCTGTATCGGCTGGGCTTCACCACCGACATGAACAATCTCGACATCATCCATGGTGGCGAGAAGAAGCTGTACAAGGCGATCCGCCGGGCGATTGCCCGCCACTCCCCCCCTGCCGTGTTCGTCTATCAAACCTGCGTCGGCGCCCTGATCGGCGACGATGTCGAGGCGGTGTGCAAGGCCGCGACCGAGCGGATGGGCGTTCCGGTGATCCCGATCAATGCCCCGGGCTTCGTCGGCTCGAAGAATCTGGGCAACCGCCTGGGCGGCGAAGCGCTGTTCGACCACGTCATCGGCACGATCGAGCCCGACGATGTCGGCCCCACCGACATCAACATCCTGGGCGAATACAATGTCTGCGGCGAGTTGGACCAGTTCCGCCCGTTGCTGGCCCGGCTGGGCATCCGGCTGCGCGCCTCGATCACCGGCGATGCCCGCTTCGCCGACGTCGCCGCCTGTCACACCGCCCGCGTCAACATGGTGCTCTGTAGCCAGGCGCTGGTGACGCTGGCGCGCAAGATGAAGGAAACTTACGGCATCCCCTATTTCGAGGGATCGTTCTACGGCATCTCGGACACCTCGGACGCGCTGCGCGCCATCGCCGGATTGCTGGTCGAACGCGGCGCCGACCCCACCTTGATCGAGCGGACCGAAGCCCTGATCGCCGAGCAGGAAGCGTTGGCCTGGGCGCGGATTGAACCGTTCAAGGCCCGGCTGAAGGGCAAGCGGGTGCTGCTCTATACCGGCGGCGTCAAAAGCTGGTCGGTGATCCAGGCCTTGCAGGAAGTGGGGATGGAGGTGGTCGGCTCGTCGGTCCGCAAGGCCACTCCGTCCGACCGCGAAAAGGCGCTGGCCCGCCTGGGCGGCGACGAGGAAAAGCTGGCCGACGCGATCCCACCCCGCGAAATGTACAAGATGTTCACCGAGGGTCGCGCCGACATGATGCTGTCGGGCGGACGCTCGCAATTCATCGCCCTTAAGGCGCGGACACCCTGGATCGACATCAACCAGGAACGTCATCACGGCTATGCCGCCTATGACGGCATGGTCGCCCTGGTCCGCCAGATCGACCTGTCGATCAACAACCCAATCTGGAATTTGGTCCGGGCCCCCGCGCCCTGGGACCCGCAATAGGAGGCGGCCGCGATGGCTCTGATCGTTGATCACAACAAGCCCTTGTCCACCTGCCCGCTGAAGGTCAGCGCGCCGTTGGGTGCCGCCCTAGCCTTCATGGGGATGAAGGGCTGCCTGCCGATGTTCCACGGCAGCCAAGGCTGCACCGCCTTCGCCCTGGTGATGATGGTCCGCCATTTCCGCGAGGCGATCCCGCTCCAGACCACCGCGATGAACGAGATCAGCACCATCCTGGGCGGGATGGATCAGGTCGAAGAAGGGCTGCTCAACATCGCCAACCGCGCCAAGCCCGAGATCATCGGCCTGATCTCGACCGCCCTGACCGAGACGCGGGGCGAGGACATGTCGGGCGAATTGAAGCAGATTCGCGCCCGCAACAAGGAACTGAACGACATCGCCGTCGTCGATGTCAGCGCCCCCGATTTCGCTGGCTCGCTGGAAACCGGCTGGGGCAAGGCGGTCGCGGCGATCATCCGCGCCCTGGCGGTTCCGACGGGGGGCTTGGCCAAGCTGCATCAGGTCAATCTGCTCCCCGGCTGTCACATGACCCCCGGCGACATCGAAGCGGTGAAGGACATCATCGCCGATTTCGGCCTCGACGTGATCGTGCTGCCCGATCTGTCGGACTCGCTCGACGGTCATGTCGCCGACGCCTATGTCCCCACCACGCTGGGGGGAACCCCGGTGTCCCAGGTGCGCGAGATGGGGCGCTCGAAGCTGACGATCGCGATCGGCGAGCACATGCGGGTGTCGGCCCGGACCCTTCAGGAGAAGACCGGGGTGCCGTTCGTGCTGCTTGACCGCATCACCGGACTGGAAGCGGTCGATCGTCTGATGGTCAGCCTGTCGACGGTGGCCGAGGTGCCGGTTCCGGCCCGCCAGCGCCGCGCCCGATCGCAACTGGTCGATGCGATGCTGGATGGACATTTCTATTTCGGCGGCCGCTCGATCGCGATCGCCGCCGAACCGGCGCTGCTGTGGAGCATGGGCAAGTTGGTGACCGACATGGGGGCGACGATCGCCGCCGCCGTCACCACCCAGGCGGTGCCGCTGTTGGGCGAGCTTGCCGCCGAGCGGGTCATCGTCGGCGATTTCGAGGATCTGGAGGACCAGATTCTCGAAGCGGGCGGCTGCGACCTGATCATCGCCAATTCCAACGGACGGCAGGCGGCGTCGCGGCTATCGACACCGCTGTACCGCGCCGGATTCCCGGTGTTCGACCGGTTGGGCCCCGCCCACGAAGTCAACGCGGGCTATCGCGGCACCCGGGATCTCATCACCCGGTTGGGCAACATCCTGATGGAGTGCCCCAACCACGGCCCTATCTCCGCGGAGCACATCCATGGCCACACGGCGGCTGCGGCTGGTTGACCCGGCCGACTCCCTGTCCGGTGACGGGCCGAGACGAACTAAAGGAGGTCACATGAGAATCGCCATCGCCACCCAGGATCGCCAGCGGGTGGACGCCCACTTCGCCAGCGCCCGCACCTTCCTGTTCTACGATGTCGGCCCCGACGAACACACCTTCGTCGAGGCGGTGCAGTTCGATCTGGTCAGTTCCGAGGACGGCGCCCATCCCGAAGACGGCGAGGACCGGCTGGGAGCGAAGATTTCGGCGCTGAACGGCTCGGCTCTGCTGTTCTGCCGCGCCATCGGCGGCCCGGCGGCGGCCCGCGTCGTCCGCGCCAACGTCCATCCGATCAAGCTGCCCGAAGACGAGCCGATCCCCCAGGTGATCGAGCGGGTCCGCACCATGCTGAAGGGCAACCCGCCGCCGTGGCTGCGCAAGCTGCTGAAGGATCCCGAGGAAGGGGCCGAGCGTTTCGTCGATGACGAAGATTAACCCAAGAAGAGAGTGACCCATGGCCGAGCCCGCTTACACCGACCCGTTCCTCAAATCGCTGTTGATGTTGATCCGCGCCCATGACGGCAGCGGGGCCTGGGAGACGATGCCGGACGAGGCGATTCTCGCCCCCTTTATCGTCACCAAGGAACAGCGCCGCGAAATCCCGATGATCGGCGATCCCGATCCCGACATTTTGTGGCGGGTCGAGCTTTATTACGCTGCGATCGGGTTGGCGATCGAACAGCGCAGCGGCCACAGTGCCGCCCCGATCATGAAGATTCACCACGAAGGCTGGGGGCGGATGCTGCTGACCGCCGGACGGCTGGTGGTGGTCAATTCCTACCTGCGCGATCTGCACCGCTTCGGCTTTGACTCGGTCGAGGCGATGTCGGCCAAGGCCGCCAAGATCATCGACGACGCGGTGGCGGTGATCGAACGCTTCCCCGATGTCGCCAGCGCGACCTGAAATCCCCCCAATCTCTAGACTCAGAAAACAAGGAGAGGTTCCTATGTCGTTCCGCCAGTTTTCCAGCCGCGACGGCTCGCCCTGGATTCCGAAATACCTGACCGAGATCAGCACCGACCTGTGCATCGGCTGCGGCCGCTGTTTCAAGGTCTGTTCCCACGCCGTGATGAAGCTGATGGGCGTCAACGAGGACGGCGACATGTGCGACCCGTTCGACGACGATGACGGCGAAGTCGTCCGCAAGGTGATGACGCTGGAACAGGCCGGCAAGTGCGTCGGCTGTGGATCGTGCGAGCAGGTCTGTGGCACCAAGGCTCAGAAGCACGAACCGCTTCCGGCCTGACGCCGACCTGGGGGCCGGGAGGTGGAAGAGACCTCTCTTCCGCGCTCCCTGCCACGGGCGGATTTTTTGGTGGGAGAAAACGGATGGCCGATACCCTGTATGCCCGGTTGATGGATGGGCCGGGGGGCGGCGATCCGTTTGACCGCCACCTGTTCGCGTGTGCGATCCGCACCGTATTGAGCGACGGCTCGGCTCCGCTGGCGCGGGGATTGGGCTTGTCGTCGGAATCGCTGGCGGCGCTGATCGGCCGCCATTTCCCCGACGCCCCCGGCCTGCTGGCCGGTTTGTCGGTTGAAATCCACGACGATCTGCCGCTGTCGCCCGAAGAGCCCGATCTGCGCGCCCTGATCCTGGAAAACCGCCGGGGCGCGCTGGTCGAAGAGGAATGGCTGGCCCATATCCTCGCCCGCCGCTCGCTGGGGGCCAACCATCTGTGGCAGGATCTCGGCCTGACCGGACGCGCCGACCTGTCGGCGTTGATGCGGCGCCACTTCCCCGCTTTGGCCGACCTCAACAGCCGCGACATGAAGTGGAAGAAGTTCCTCTATCGCGAGCTGTGCCAGCGCGAGGGGATCATGATCTGCAAATCGCCCAATTGCGATGTCTGCGTCGATTACAGCCTCTGCTTCGGAGCCGAGGAGGGACGCCCGCTGGCGGACGGAACCGCCCTGTCGTAAACGCGACAGGATGGTCGCAACACGTAGCATCCCGGCCAGACCTTCCGCCGTAAAATTCCAGTCTTTCCGCCCTTTTAAATATTGGCACACGCCTTGCTTATTCCTCCGTCATGGGGCTTTCCCAGCCTGAGGAGGAGACCGTCATGTTGAGCCTGACCGACAAGGCCGTCGAGGTGATCCGCGAGGTTTGCCAGGGCGAGTATACCGGACTGCGGATTCTGGTCCGTAAGGGGTGTTCGGGACTGACCTACAGCATGGGGCTGGAGGAACAGGCCGCCGAAGACGACGAAGTGATCGATGTCGAGGACGTCAAAGTGTTCGTCGATCCCGGCTCGGCGATGTGGCTGGTTGGCGCGACGATGGATTACGTCGCCGAATCCGCGATGGGCTCGGGCTTCGTCTTCGACAATCCCAACGCGGTACCGCCACCGCCGCCCGGCTGCTCCTGCTCTTCTGGCACCTGCGGCTGAGGGCCCGGCGATGTCGGCGCGCCCCTCCATCGTCGTAAACGACACCACGCTGCGCGACGGCGAGCAAACCGCCGGCGTCGCCTTCCGTCTGTCCGAGAAGCTGGCGATCGCCCGCGCCCTCGACGCCGCCGGAATCCCCGAAATCGAGGCTGGCATTCCGATGATGGGCGAGGACGAACAGGCCGGTCTCCGCGCCGTCGCCGCGCTGGGGCTGAAAGCCCGGCTGATCGCCTGGTGCCGGATGCGCGAAGACGATCTCGCCGCCGCGGCAAAGTGCGGTCTGTCGATCGTCAATCTGTCGATCCCGGTGTCCGATCTGCAATTGTCGGCCAAGTTGGGGCGTGACCGCGCCTGGGCGCTGGACCATATCGACTACTCGGTGCGCCGGGCCTGCGCGATGGGGTTCGAGGTGCTGGTCGGCGGCGAGGATTCGTCGCGGGCCGATCCCGGCTTCCTGATCCAGGTGGTCCAGACTTGCGAGGCCGCCGGAGCCCGGCGCTTCCGCTTCGCCGACACGATGGGGATCATGGAACCGTTCGGCGTTTACGAGCGCTTCACCGCGCTCCGCGCCGCGACCGGGATCGAGCTTGAGATTCACGCCCACGACGATCTGGGGCTGGCCACCGCCAACTCGCTCGCGGCGGTCAAGGGCGGCGCAACCCATGTCAGCACCACCGTCAACGGATTGGGCGAACGGGCTGGCAATGCGCCGCTGGAAGAGGTCGTCATCGCCCTCGACCACCTCTACGGGCTGGCCACCGGAATCGACAAACGCTCGCTCGGACCGGTGTCGCAATTGGTCGCAATCGCCTCGGGACGCCCGGTCCCGGCCAACAAAAGCATCGTCGGCGACGCCGTCTTCACCCACGAATCCGGCATCCATGTCAGCGGCCTGCTGCGCGACCGCCGCACCTATCAGGCGCTCGACCCGCACGAACTCGGCCGCGACCACCGGCTGGTGCTGGGCAAGCATTCCGGCCTGACCTCGGTGCTGCACGCCTGCCACGAAGCCGGTCTGGAAATCGACACCCCCGGCGCACGGCGGATGCTGGCCCAGGTGCGCCGCCATGCCGACCGCACCAAGACCATTCCCACCCTCGACGACCTGAGGCGCTTTCACCGCGATGCGGTCAGTGCCTCGGTCGCCCCGATCTAAAAGGAGCCTGAAAGCGATGATTCTCGAAACCCTGGCCAAGCTGTCCAGTGCCGAGCAGTTCTTCGACACGTTGGGCGTCCCCTACGACCCTCGGGTGATCGGCAACAGCCGCCTCCACATCCTGAAGCGGTTCCGCGATCTGATCCGCACCACCGATATCGAGGGCCTCAACGACGACGAGACCACCGCCGTCTGTCGCGCCGCGCTGATCCAGGCCCACGACGATTTCGCCGAAGGGCGCGGCCCCAAGACGTTCAAGGTGTTCCGCGACGCCCATCCCGGCTTCGTGCCGCTGGGCGAAATCCGTCGGGTCGCGGTGTAGAATGTGTCGGTACGCTTTTGTGGCTCGTCACCCCCGGGCTTGACCCGGGGGACGATGGCCGGGTCTTAACGCCCGGCTCTCCGCTCCAGCACGACGAAGGCGTAGGCGGGATCGCCGTCATGCGCCTCGCGGGCGACCTCGACCCACCCGGCGCGGTCGAAGGCGGGAAAGACGGTGTCTCCCGCGTAATCGCGGGCGATTTCGGTCAGGTAGATCCGCCCGACCCGGGGCAACGCCTCGGCGAAGATCAGCGCCCCGCCGATCACCATCGCCTCGACCCCGGGTGCCTGCGCCTCGGCCAGGGCCAAGGCGTGGTCGAGCGAGTCCGCCACCACCGCGCCCTCGGCGCTCCAGCCCGGTTGACGGGTCAGCACGATATTCAGCCGCCCCGGCAGCGGACGCCCAAGCGAGTCCCAGGTGCGCCGCCCCATGATCACCGGCTTACCCAGCGTCGTCCGCTTGAACCAGCGCAGATCCTCGGGGATATGCCAGGGCAGTTGGTTGTCGCGACCGATGATACCATTGGCGGCCATCGCGACGATCAGCGAGGGCGCGGCGCTCATACCGCCACCTCCGCCTTGATGTGGGGATGGGGGTCGTAGCCCTCGATCTCGATATCGTCGATGGTAAAGCCGAACAGATCGTCGATTGCCGGGTTGAGGCGCAGGCGCGGCAGCGGCCGGGGCGCGCGGGTCAATTGAAGATCGGCCTGCTCGAGGTGGTTGAGGTAAAGGTGGGCATCGCCCAGGGTGTGGATGAACTCGCCCGGCTGCAATCCGGTGACCTGGGCCACCATGTGGGTCAGCAGCGCATAAGAGGCGATGTTGAACGGCACCCCCAGGAAGACGTCGCCGGAGCGCTGATAAAGCTGGCAGGACAGCCGCCCCGCCGCGACGTGGAACTGGAACAGGCAATGGCAAGGCGGCAAGGCCATGTCGGCGATTTCGGCGACGTTCCAGGCCGAAACGATCAGACGACGCGAGTCGGGATTGCGTTTGATCTGCTCGACCAGTTGGGCGATCTGGTCGATGACCGCGCCGTCGCGGCCCGGCCACGAGCGCCATTGCTTGCCGTAGATCGGACCCAATTCGCCGTTTTCGTCGGCCCACTCGTCCCAGATCGAGACGTTGTTGGCCTTCAGATAGGCGATGTTGGTCTCGCCCTTCAGGAACCACAGCAATTCGTGAAAGATCGAGCGGGTGTGGAGCTTCTTCGTCGTCAGCAGCGGAAAGCCGTCGGCGAGGTCGAACCGCATCTGGTGGCCGAACACCGACAGGGTGCCGGTGCCGGTGCGGTCGCCCTTCGGCGTTCCCTCGCTGCGGATGCGGCGAAGCAGATCAAGATAATGTTGCACGCGAACGAAGCTCCCGGTCGGTCAGCGCGGCACTTTAGCCTGCCGGGTGCGCCAAGATCAACGCGCCCTAAGCTTCGGGTCGGCAGATCTCGTTCCGAAACACCGCCAGCACGGTGCGGGCGAACAGCCCGGCGATCAACAGCGACAGCAATCCGCTCAGCCCCACCCCGGCCCAGACATACACCGTCGTCCCGGTCTTTTCCCCCATCACCATCGTCGCGATCGAGAACGCCGCCAGCGGGAAGGAATAGGCCCACCAGGACAGGGTGAAGCCGAGGCCGGAGAAACGGGGCACCTGCACCATCAGCAGCAGGAACAGGAATACAGCGGCGAAATAGAGTAGGCGGGCGAAGGAATCGATTCCGCCGGTCAATGCGACCCAGGCGATGAAGCCGACCGAGGGCGGGGCCAAAAGAATGAACAGGGTCGGCACCAGCTTGCCCGGCAGCGGGGTGTGGAAGATCAGCCGGTAGAACACGATCGTCAGCAGCACCAGCCAGAACAGCAGGCCGATGGCAAAGAAGAACCACGACAGATCGGCGGGGGCGAAATTGACTCCGGCGATCGGCACGACGATGTTGCCGACGACGGGAATGAACCAGGCCGGGTTGGAATGAGCGATCTCGTAATGGGTCTGGTTGATCCAGGACGACATCACCGCGATCGTCAGCAGCAGATGCGCCCCGGCCCCCACCCCCCACAACAGACGGGCAAGGTCGAGATCGACCGGCTGGGCGGCGGTGCCGAGCAGGATCAGCCCGACCGAGATGGTGGGAAAGAAGCTGATCCGCACCGGGTGGCGCCATTCCTCGGCAATCGCGGCGGGATAGCGGACCAGTTTCAGCAGATAGAGTCCGGCCAGCACGACAAACAGCGCGAGCGACAATGCGAACAGACCGAGACTGATTCCATCGCCCAGGCTCAGCGTTTTTTCCAGCTTGTGCAGGGCGATGGTCAACCCCGACATCCCCATCACCGTGGAGAAAAACGAAACCGGAAAATCGTGCAGACGTGACGAAGCCATTGCGGAACCTTTCACCCGGGCCTTCAGCCATCGGTGAACAAAGGATACATTAGATATACTGAATATACAAGAGGCCCTGACCGGGACCGGGGCCAGAGCGGCCCCGCCCCTACCCGCCTTAACCGCCCGAATCGCGGTCGAGTCCGCGCAGGCGGTTGACGAAGGCGGGCAGACCGGCCTGACGCTCGCGCTTCAAGCGGGCGGCGGCGAGGATCGAGCGGACCTCGCCGATCGAGGTTTCCAGGTCGGAATTGACGACGATGTAATCATATTCCGGCCAATGGCTCATTTCGTCGCCCGCTTTGGCCATCCGCTCGGCGACGACATCGGCGGAATCGAGCCCGCGCCCGCTGAGACGACGGTGCAATTCCTCGAGCGACGGCGGCAGGATGAACACCGAGACCAGATCGGCCCGGGCGTTCTGGGCCAATTGCTGGGTACCCTGCCAGTCAATGTCGAACAGCACGTCCTTGCCCCCGGCCAGGGTCGCCTCGACCGGAGCGCGGGGGGTGCCATAGTAATTGCTGAAGACACGGGCATGTTCGAGGAACTCGCCCGCCTCGACCATCCGGTGAAACCGATCGACATCGACGAAATGGTAATCCTTGCCGTCGATTTCGCCCGGCCGGGGCGACCGGGTGGTGGCCGAGACCGACATCGAAATGCCGGTCTCGCGCTCCAGCAAAGCCCGCGAGATGGTGGTCTTGCCCGCGCCCGAGGGCGAGGACAGGACCAGCATCAGACCGCGACGGGCAACCGCCCTCAGCTCGTTTCCCGACATGCTACAGCGTCACCGTGGCGGCGACGTCGCGGAAGGCCGGGATCTGGTCGAAGTTCATGTAGCGATAGATGTCGCCCGCCTTGGCGTTGACCACCGCGACCTGCTCCATGTACTCGGCGACGGTCGGAATCCGGCCGAGCAGGGCGCAGACGGCGGCCAGTTCGGCCGAGCCGAGATAGACCCGGGTGTCGATCCCCAGACGGTTGGGGAAGTTGCGGGTCGAGGTCGACATCGCGGTCGCACCCTTGCGGATCTGGGCCTGGTTGCCCATGCACAGCGAACAGCCGGGCAGTTCCATCCGGGCTCCGGCCCGACCCAGGATGCCGTAATAGCCTTCCTCGGTCAGGATCATCTGATCCATCTTGGTCGGCGGCGCGATCCACAGCCGGGTCGGGATATCGGTCTTGCCTTCCAGCACCCGACCGGCGGCGCGGAAATGGCCGATATTGGTCATGCACGAGCCGATAAACACTTCGTCGATTTTGTCGCCCGCGACCTCGGACAGCAGCTTGACGTCGTCGGGATCGTTGGGGCAGGCCAGCACCGGCTCGGTGATCTCGGCCAGATTGATCTCAATCACGGCTGCGTAATCGGCGTTAGGATCGGGGGCCAGCAGCTTGGGATCGGCGATCCACGCTTCCATCGCGCGGATACGACGCTCCAGGGCACGGCGGTCCTCATAGCCCTCGGCGATCATCCACTTCATCAAGGTGATGTTCGAGCGCATGTACTCGATGATCGGGGCCGGGCCGAGATGGACGGTGCACCCGGCGGCGGAGCGTTCGGCCGAAGCGTCGGTCAGTTCGAACGCCTGTTCGATCTTAAGGTCGGGCAGACCCTCGATTTCGAGGATGCGGCCGGAGAAGACGTTCTTCTTCCCCTTCTTCTCGACGGTCAGCAGACCCTGGCGGATCGCATAAAGCGGAATCGCATTGACCAGATCGCGCAGCGTCACGCCGGGCTGGAGCGTACCCTTGAAGCGAACCAGCACGCTTTCCGGCATATCGAGCGGCATCACGCCCGTAGCGGCGGCAAAGGCGACCAGACCGGAACCGGCCGGGAAGGACAGGCCAATCGGGAAACGGGTGTGCGAATCGCCGCCGGTGCCCACCGTGTCGGGCAGCAGCAGACGGTTCAGCCAGGAATGGATCACCCCATCGCCGGGACGAAGCGACAGGCCGCCGCGGGTCGAGATGAAGCCGGGCAGTTCGTGGTGGGTCTTGACATCGACCGGCTTGGGATAAGCGGCGGTGTGGCAGAACGACTGCATCACCATGTCGGCGGAAAAGCCGAGGCAGGCGAGGTCCTTCAACTCGTCCCGCGTCATCGGGCCGGTGGTGTCCTGCGAGCCGACGGTGGTCATGCGGGGTTCGCAATAGGTGCCGGGACGCATCCCCAGACCTTCCGGCAGACCGCAGGCGCGACCGACGATCTTCTGCGCCAAGGAATAGCCCTTGCCGTTATCCTTCGGCACGGCGGGAAGGCGGAACAAGGTGCTGGCGGGCAGGCCCAGCGCATCACGCGCCTTCGCGGTCAGGCCCCGGCCGATGATCAGCGGAATCCGGCCGCCGGCGCGGACTTCGTCGAAGATCACCTCGGACTTCACCTTGAACTCGGCGATGACCGTGCCGTCCTTCAGCGCCTTGCCCTCATAGGGGCGCAGTTCGATGACGTCGCCCATCTCGAACGCCGAGACGTCGAGTTCGATCGGCAGCGCGCCCGCATCTTCCATCGTGTTGTAGAAGATCGGCGCGATCTTGGTTCCCAGACAGACGCCGCCAAAGCGCTTGTTGGGGACATAGGGAATATCGGTCCCGGTGTACCACAGCACCGAATTGGTCGCCGATTTGCGCGACGAGCCGGTGCCGACGACATCGCCGACATAGGCGACAAGGTGACCCTTGGCGGTCAGCGCCGCCAACTGGCGCAGCGGGCCGCGCGCGCCGGGCTCGTCCGGTTCGATCCCCGGACGGGGGTTCTTCAGCATCGCCAAAGCGTGCAACGGGATGTCGGGGCGGCTCCAGGCGTCGGGCGCGGGCGACAGATCGTCGGTGTTGGTCTCGCCCGAGACCTTGAACACGGTGACGGTCAGGCTTTCCGGCACCTGCGGGCGCGAGGTGAACCATTCCGCCTCGGCCCACGATGTCATCACCGATTTGGCGTTGGCGTTGCCGCCCTCGGCCAGGGCGCGGACGTCGTGGAAGAAATCGAACACCAGCAGGGTGGTCTTCAGCCCCTCGGCGGCGATCGCGCCGACCTCGGCATCGGCCAGAAGGTCGATCAGCGGCTTGACGTTGAACCCACCCAGCATCGTACCGAGCAATTCGGTGGCCCGGGCGCGGCTGATCGCCGCATTGGCCTCGGTGCCCTTGGCGACGGCGTCGAGGAACGCGGCCTTGACCCGGGCGGCGTCGTCAACCCCGGCGGGCACCCGACAGGCCAGCATCTCGGCCAAGGTCTCGGCCTCGCCTGGGGGGGGATTGCGCAACAGGGCGACCAATTGCTCGGTCTCGGCCGCCGTCAGCGGAAGGGGGGGAATCCCGAGTGCAGCGCGCTCGGCGACATGCTGGCGATAGGCTTCAAGCACGACCAAATCCTCTCGTCATCTCGTCTTTTGATGCAGCCCGTGGCGGGCGGTCGAAACCGCTGCCCCCGGCGAGCCGCCGCAGGACACTACCCCTAAGTGGGGGTTTGTTGGCGTAAAAACTACCCTGAAACAGGGCGAGGACGGAAGACGCTATCCGTATAAGCCGCCTCGATCTCCCATCAAATCGCCACAATCTCACGCAAAGATATACTCACCTTCTCGGAGGCCGCCAGATCCCTCCCGCCCCCAAAAGCAGGCGGCTCCGGGCAAAAGCGGCGGTCGGCGCACCCCACTCCCCCTCTCGCGTCGGCCGCCGCACCATCTTTCACCGCCTCAATCGCCGACGCGACCTCCGGTCGCTTGGCTCGTTACACGCCCCTCAATCGCCGGGCGCGACCTCCGGTCGCTTGGCTTTCGCGCCATGAGGCGCGGGCGCTCAACGCGCCAGTCGCTGCGCTCGTTACACGCCCCTCAATCGCCGGGCGCGACCTCCGGTCGCTTGGCTTTCGCGCCATGGGGCGCGGGCGCTGTTCGCGCCAGTCGCTCCGCTCCACCTCAATCGTTGACTTAGAGCTCACACCGTCCATCGGCATGGCACGAATCGACCAGCGCCGAAATCCGGGCCGAATCGGATTCCGCCATCACGGCGCGGGCACAGAGTTCAGCGGCCCCCTGATCTATTTCGTGAATCCGTTGTTTCACCATCGGCAGATTGTTGGTGCTCATCGACAGATCGCGAATCCCCAGCCCCAGCAACAGCGCGGTATAGCGCGGATCGCCCGCCATCTCGCCGCAGACGCACAGCGGGATCCCCGCCTTGGCGGCGGCGTCGGCGGCGAACTGGATCAGCCGCAGCACCGCCGGATGCAGCGGGTTGAACAGATGCGCCACCGCCTCGTCCGAGCGGTCGATCGCCAGGGTGTATTGGGTCAGATCGTTGGTGCCGATCGCGAAGAAATCGGCTTCGGCGGCAAGCGAATCCGCTGCCAGCGCCGCGCCGGGAATCTCGATCATCGCTCCCAGCGGCGGCGGCGGATCGGATACCGGAAGTCCGGCGGCGATCAGCCGGGCCAAGGCGCTGTCCATCATCTTGCGGGCGGCGCGCAATTCCTCGACCGTCGCCACCATCGGAATCAGAATCCGTACCGGACCATGGGCCGAGGCGCGCAGGATCGCCGAAAGCTGGGTCTCCAGCAATTCGGGCCGGGCCAGTCCCAGCCGGATCGCCCGCAGGCCCAGTGCCGGATTGGGACCGATCGAACAGCCCAGCGCCGGAGCCAGTTTGTCGCCCCCGGCATCGAACGTCCGCACCGTCAGCCGCCGTCCCCCCAGCCGCTCGATCAATTCGCGCAGCAGGTGATATTGCTCGTCCTCCGAGGGAACGTCCTCGCGGTTCATGTACATGAACTCGCTCCGCAGCAGGCCAATTCCCTCGGCCCCGGATTCCAGCACCGCCGCCACCTCGGCCGGAAGCTCCATGTTGGCCTGAAGCAGAATCCGGGTGCCGTCGCGGGTTTCGGCGGGAACATCGCGCAGACGGGCCAGAGCACGGCGCGCGCGCAGACAATCCGCCCGCTTCTTGCGGTAATGCGCCATCGTCGTTGCCGACGGGTTGATCACCACCACGCCGCCGGTGCCATCGACGATGATCGGCTCGCCGCCGCGCAACCCGCGCAACAAACCGCTGACCCCCAGCACGGTGGGCAGACCCAGCGAGCGGGCCATGATCGCGGTATGGCTTTCGGCCCCGCCGACGACGGTGGCCAGCCCGGCGACCCGGCGCGGATTGAGCAGCGCGGTATCGGCGGGAGTCATCTCCTCGGCCAGAATCACCGCGTTGCGGGGCAGATCGGTAAAGGGACGATAGGGCGTATGGGTCAGGCTGCGCAGCAGACGGCGGCCGATATCCTTGATGTCGGCGACGCGGGCAGCGAGATAGGCGTCTTCCATCGCTTCGAAACCACGGACGATCTCGGCGATCTCCTGCTGCACCGCCGCCTCGGCATTCAGCAGCTTTTGCGCAATCCGGTGCTGAACCCCGCGCGTCAGCCGCGACCCTTTCAGCATCTGGCGATAGGCGTCGAGCAGATAGCCCATCTCCTCGGCGGCAGCCCCGCCGAGATCGACCGCTTTTTCCTGCAATTGCTCGACCTGACGCGCCGCGCCCGCCACCGCCTCGGCGAACCGCTCGCATTCCCCTTCGACCTGATCGGGTTCGATCCGCCGCTCCGGTACCTTGATCGTCCCGGCATCGTGCGGAAAGACGACGCCGATGGCGACTCCCCGGGCGATCGCCAAGCCTTCCAGTACGATCTCGTCCTCTGCGGCCCGGATCGTCATCCCCCACCTCACCTGTTGCAATCTCGACCGCCGTTAACCCGGCGGCGATTTATTGGGATCAGTCTTCGTCGAACTTGCGATCGACAAGATCGGTCAGCGCGTCCAGCGCCGCCTGGGCGTCGGCCCCCTGGGCCGAAATCTCGATGCTGCATCCCGGCGCCGCCGCCAGCATCATCAGCCCCATGATCGAAATGCCCGACACCTCGGTCCCGCGATGACCGACGGTGACCTGGGCGTTGAAAGTCGCGGCCAGCTTGACGAACTTGGCGGCGGCCCGCGCATGCAGGCCGCGGCGGTTGGCAATAAGCGCCGTGCGGTGAAGACTCTCGCTACTCATCGACGATCCTGGGTCAGAAGCTTTGATGCCACATTGATATATTTCCGCCCGGCATCCTGGGCGCTGGCCACAGCTTCGGCCAAAGGCTCGGAATGGCGGACGCTGGCCAGCTTGATCAGCATCGGCAGATTGACCCCGGCGATCACCTCGACCCGGGCCTTGTCCATGATCGAGATCGCCAGATTCGACGGCGTGCCGCCGAACATGTCGGTCAGCAGAACCACCCCGGCGCCGTCGTCGCAACACGCAACGCTTTCCAGAATGTCGTTGCGCCGCTGCTCCATGTCGTCGTCGGGTCCGATACAGACCGCTCCGACATTGGGTTGCGGCCCGACCACGTGCTCCAATGCGGCGACGAGTTCGTCAGCCAGCCGCCCGTGGGTGACGAGAACCAGTCCGATCATCTCCACCCCCCTGTTACGCCGGGACACCAGCCGGAACGGCCGCCCGGACGCGAGTCCGATAAATTCCGAATCCCCCGTTGTCTCATCCCCCGGCTCCCTCGTCGAGTTCACGGTGGCGCAGATCGACCCGTTCGCCCCGGCCGCGCAACCAATCTGCGATGCGTTCGGCCACCGCGACCGACCGATGACGGCCGCCGGTGCAGCCGATGGCGATGGTCAGATAGCTCTTACCCTCGGCGGCGAAGCGCGGCAACAGAGGGGCGAGCAACCCCGTCAGCGAATCGATATATGGCCCGAAAGCCGGATCGGCGGCGACATAATCCGCGACCGCCCGATCGCGCCCGGTCAGCGGGCGCAGATCGGTCCGGTAATGCGGGTTGGTCAGGAAGCGGGCGTCGAACACCAGATCGGCCTCGCGCGGCAAGCCGTTGCGATAAGCAAACGAGGTGACGAACACCACCAGCCCGCGATCAATCGCCAACCCGAAATGTCCGCCCAAAACCCGCTTCAGCGCCGAGGGCGCCAGCCCGGTGGTATCGACCACCAGATCGGCGCGGGCGCGCAGCGGCAGCAGCAGGGCGCGCTCGTGATGGATGCCGTCCAGCAAAGGACGATCGACCGCCAGCGGATGACGGCGACGGGATTCGGTATAGCGGCGGCACAGCGCGTCGTCGTCGCAATCAAGGAACAGCAGTTCGACCTTGCGCCCGTTCTCGGTCATCAGGCGATCGACCGCGTCCAGCACCGGCTCGACCCCGAAATCGCGGGTGCGGATATCAATCCCCACCGCCAGCGGCCGCGACGAGCCCGAGCCCGACCGCACCAGATTGGCGACCAGCGACAGCGGCAGATTATCGACCGCCTCCCACCCCAGATCCTCCAGCCCCTTCAATGCCAGCGTCTTTCCCGCACCGGACAGGCCGGTGACGATCACCACGCGCCCGCTGCCGCAACAGGGCGGCACGGTCGGGGCCGGGGCGGGAGCCGCCGTCGGCTGATCGGACGAAGGAGGAAGGCTCATGACGACGCTATTATATCCCGCGTTGGCGAAAGCACCGCAAGGCGAACCTTCGCCGCCGCCGAAGCCTGAAACGCGATCAGATCGAGGCGCGGCAGCGCGACCCCCATCAAAACCGCCGCAGACGGTTCGGGCAACCGCTCGATCGCGCCCGCATCGCCGACCAGATCGACCACCAGCGCCACCGGAATCGGAGCCAGATAAGGCAGACGGAGAATCCCGACCCCGCGCGCCTCGATCAGCCCAGCGATCGTTTCAGGCGGACGGGCGACCACCCGGTCGCCGTCAAGCGCCAGCCAGGTCTGATCGTCGGCGACCAGACTCGCGCCACCATCGATCAGACGAAGCGCCAGATCGGACTTGCCGCTGCCCGGAACGCCCCGGATCAGCACGCCCTGGCCCGAAATCGCCACCGTGGTGCCATGAACAAGAAGCATCCGATCAGGGTGGCGGCCCCTTCGACCGAAGTCAATCCCGGAGAGCGAAAGAGAATAGAGCGGAACAGGCCTAAACCGGATCATTGCGGCGCAGCACGCCCGCATCGACCAGTTTGTTGACCAGATCGCCCATCGTCGTCAGCGATTTCAGGAACCCATCGACCGGCATCACCACCCGCTGGCGAACCTCCAGACGGCCCTGCCCTTCCTCGGTCGGCTCTAGCGACACCAGCTCGATCCGGACGATCCCGCCCGAAAAATCAACCCGGCCGACGCCGTCGGCGAACACTTCTGCCGTCATTCAAAGACCTCCTGCGGTTTAGGTTTGGACACGCCTCGCGGCAGCCTGCGGACGCGGTCATTCCTGCGGCGAAGAGGCGGCAAGGCCCCGTCTGGGCAAGGCGACCAGGAAGCGGCTGCCGACATCGGGCTCGGACTCGGCCCAGATCCGGCCGCCGTGATGCTCGGCGATCTTGCGGCAGACGGCAAGGCCGATCCCGGTGCCATCGACCTTGTCGCGGCTCACCAGCCGCTGGAAGATGCCGAACACCCGGGTCAGGTCGGCCTCGGCGATGCCGATTCCGTTATCCTCGACCGTAACCACCCATTCGTCGCCAGCATCGCGGTTGCTGACCACGACCCGGGGCGGATGACCCGAACGGGCATAGGCGATCGCGTTGCCGATCAGATTCTGGAACAGCCGCATCAGTTCGAGGCGGTCGCCGAGGCAGACCGGCAACGATCCCTCGATCCGCACCTCGGCCCCGGACTCGGCGATGGCGACTTCGAGATGGCGCAGGCTGTCGCGCAGAGCGTCGCCCAGATCGACCGGCTCCATCTGGCTCGTCACCCGGCCGATGCGGGAATATTGCAGCAGATCGACAATCATCCGGTCCAGCCGCTTGGCCCCATCCAGGGCAAAGCCAAGGAATTGGTGGGTCTCGACGTCGAGCACCGGAGCCAGCCGCTTTTCCAGCAGACCGAGATAGGCGCTGATCATCCTGAGTGGCTGGCGCAAATCGTGGCTGGCGACATAAGCGAATTGTTCGAGTTCGTCGTTCGAGTGACGCAATTCCTCGACCAGCGCCGCCAGCCGGGCTTCGTTGCGTTTCTGCGAGGTGATGTCGGACTTGATCGCGAGATAATTGGTGACGTGTCCCTCGACATTCTGGATCGGCTGGATCGAGGCGTTTTCCCAATACAATTCGCCGTCCTTGCGGCGGTTGATCAGTTCACCATCCCATTGCCGCCCAGCGGACAGATCCCGCCACATCGCCTCGAACGTGCCGGGCGGGTTCAGACCGGAATTGAGGATGCGGGGATTCTGCCCGATCGCCTCGACAGCGGTATAACCGGTCACCTGGATGAATTTGAGGTTCACATACTGGATCTTGCCCTCAAGATCGGTGATGACGATCGAGGCTGGACACTGTTCGACCGCGCGCGACAGCATGTGCATCCGGTGCGCGCGCGACACCGCCGAGGTGATGTCGGCCCCGGCACCGTAATACCCGGCAAAGCAGCCGTCTTCGACAAAGCGGGGGCTGCCGCTGATCTTGATCCAGCGGACGTGGCCCTCGCCGTCCTGCTGCCAGTATTTGAAATCGCGGAAGGAGTGCCGGGCGGCAAGGGAGTCGATGTGTTGCGGCCACAGGTCGGGATCGACCTCCATCGCCTCGCAGGCGACATCCCACGGCCGCCGCCCCATCGCGCTGGCGAGAGACAGGCCGGTTGCCGTCTCGAATCCTTCGGACAGCCAGACGATGCGGTGCTCGGAATCGGTCTCCCAGAACCAATCGGCGACCGTGGCGGCAAAGGCACGCGACCGGGTATCGGCGGCACGCAACGAGCGGCACTCAGCGGTAAGACGGGCAACCTCCGCCTCCAGTTCTGCGCGCCCTGGCACCGCGTTTTCCTCGGCTGGGTTTCCTGGACCGGACAGCTCGCCCACCTTTACGACCTTTTCGCCTGTTTTCCCCCGCACGGCGGGCAGGCTGACGCATCGCCCCGACTAACGGCAGGATACCCCGATGGAACACTCTTTTCATCCCTGATTCTTCTTGGCGGCAGGGCGCGATCCTGGACGCCGGTCAAGCGGGTGCCTTAGGATGAGTCCGTGAATTTTTTGTCATGGAGCCGGAATCGATGAGAACCGGAGGCGCGGTGCGAACCAATTCGACCCTGTCGCCGGGAGAGCCCGGCCAGGGCCGTCTGATCCGCTTGCCCAGCCGCACGGCGGGATGGCTGGATTCGCCCGGAGCCGATCCGGATCTGCCCTCGGTGCCGCCCCCGTTGCGGCCCGACCGGGATTCGCTGGCGGTACTGCTGGTCGAAGACGAGCTTGGCGACGCCCGGCTGGTTCAGCTCGCTTTGATGGAATGTCATCGGCCCGCCTTCGCCGTCACCCATGTCTCCACCCTGGCCGAAGCGATCGCCATCCTGGCGAATGGGACCGCCCTCGACGTCGTGCTGCTCGATCTCAGCCTGCCGGATTCGACCGGACTGGGCACGGTGGCACGGATGAAGGACGCCGCGCCGCGCATTCCGATCGTCATCATGACCGGAACCGACGACCAGCGTCTGGCTGCTGCCGCGCTGGAAGCCGGGGCACAAGATTATCTGGTCAAGAGCGACGACCCCGAGCGGACGGTCGGACGGGCGATTCGCTATGCCATCACCCGGATGGCCAGCCAGATCGAGCGCGAAACCCTGTTGCGCCGGATCGCCCAGCAACAGCGCACCCTGATGGCTGAAATCGACGCCGCCCGGGCGATGCAGTTCGACCTGCTGCCCCGGCCCGAACGGATCGATTCCCGCTTGGCCGAATTGGGGCTGGAGGTCGAAGCGTTCTTCGAGCCCTCGCTGGGGATCGGCGGCGATCTGTGGGGCTGTCTCGATTGCGGCGGCGACAAGATGAGCTTCTACTCATTCGACTTCACCGGCCATGGCATCGGAGCCGCCCTCAACGTCTTTCGGCTGCACGCTTTGATCAGCGACCGCTGGTCGCCGGAGCAGCCCCCGTCCGAGACGCTGCGGCTGTTGGGAATCGCCCTGCGCGGCCTGCTGGGACGCGGTCATTTCGCGACAATGTTCCTCTGTACGATTGATTGCCGTCGCGGCGAGATCGAATGGGCCTCGGCCGGAGCCCCCGCCCCGCTGATGATCGCCGACGGCGGCGTCCGCCTGCTCGACACCCAGGGCGTGCCGCTGGGCCTGTCCGCCGATCCGCGTTACCGCGACCATTGCGAACCGTTCCCCCCCGGGGCCGCTCTGATGATCTATAGCGACGCCATCACCGATGCGCCCCGCGAACAAGGCGACCTGTTCGGCGAGGCCGGATTGCTCGCCCTGGCCGAAGAGACGATCGCCCGCACCGGTCGGGCCGCGATCGCCGACCTGATCGACGGGTTCCTGGCCCGGGTCCGGATGCCGCTCGAAGACGACATGACCGCACTGGGAATCCGGCGACTGACGGAGGCGCCTCGATGATCCCGACCGCGTTCCCCGAGGTGAGGCGAGCCGCAGCCCCCGGCGTGCGGCTGATCGGATCGGTCGGGCAAACCAAGGATTTCGACCGCCAGTGCGCCCTGCTCGGGCTCTGTCCCACCGATGCGCCCGACCCCGATGTCAATGAAACGGGAGAGGTGTCCGCCCCCCTGCTCCAGGCCGGGGAAGCGACGATCGAGGCGATCCGCCACAGCCTGTCCCCGCCCTTCTGCGGCTTTCTGGAAACCGGGCCTGACGGCCTGACCGGAACCGGCCCTCGCTGTATCGAGACCGCCCTGGCTGGCGGTCTGGTTCTCTCGCTGACCGCGACCACCGCCTGCACGTTGCCGGTGGTCGAACTGGCCGCCGTCGCAATCCGGCGCCGACTGGCCCTGCCCGACGGCGAAGGGGCCGAACTGATGGAAATCTGTCTGGCCGAAGCGGTCAGCAACGCCGTCATTCACGGCAACCTGGAAATCCCCGATCACCTTCGCGCCACGCCCCGGGGGTTCGAATCGTTTCGCACCGTGATGCGGGAACGTCTCTGCAACCCAAGTATGGCCTTGCGTCGAATCGAAATTCACGTATTGCGTGCCACCTCAAGCTCGTTCACCCTTGCGGTATCGGACCAGGGGCGCGGGTTCAGCCTGGAGGATCAACTAAAAAAGGAAACGAGAGCCACCGCCCATAGCGGACGCGGTCTGGGGCTGATCCGGCGGGCCTGTGCTCAAATCGAATCGGAAGATGGGGGGCGAACTCTGGTGATGACCTTTCCGTGGCTGCGCGTCACGGCCAAGGATTGAGAGAGGGGGGAATGAAGGGTGGTCAAGCGGGGGATCCAGTACCGGCTCGAGGATAACGAAGACGGGCTGACCGTGACGCTCGAAGGTCGGCTCGACTTCGCGGCCGAACGGCAGTTTCTGGAATTGTTGTCCGATCTCGTCGTCTCGCATCGACGGCGGGTCCGGTTCGATCTGTCCGGTCTCAGCCATATCGATTCGGTCGGGCTGGGGCTGCTGTACATCGCCCGCGAGGATCTGGGCAGCGTCAATATCGCCCTTGATCTGGTGCGGCCGCGCGACACCGTGCTCAGGATGCTGGAACTGACGGAGACCACCAAGGTCTTCGCAATAACCCGGTAAACCGGGACGATTAAGAGTTCGAGAGAGAGAGTTCGAGAGAGGAGAGAGGGAATGAGGAAGGCCGGTTGGGGGGCGCTGCGATTGAGGCAGCGATTCATGGTCGTGATCGGGATGGGGGTCATCGTGATGGCGGCGGTGATCGTGATGTTCATCGCCCGCTATGACGAACGGGCGATGGAGCGCAAGCTGCACGAACTCAGCGTCAACGAAATGACCTCGCTGCACGCCCTGATCGTCAACGTGATGGCGACCCGCCCCGACGATTCCGACAATATCGGCATCAAGGTCTTCAACAAGTGGTTCGACAGCCGCAACACCGACTATGCCGGCAAGGTGTGGAGCGTGTGGGGGCCGAAGGTCACCGAATATATGAAGGATGCCGAGCCCGGCCGGCCCCCCAAGGCCCCGCAGGACGAGATCGACCGCGAGGCGCTGGCCACCGGCAAGCCGGTCGGCCGCTTCGTCGGCGATTTCTACCGCTATTCGCTGCCGATCGTGCTGGGGGTCACCGACGGTGCCAATCAGGAAGTCTGTCACACCTGTCACGGCGGGATGGGGATCGTCGATGGCGAGGTGATCGCGGTGCTGTCGAGTTCGCTGTCCACCGCGGCGGAACGGGCCGAGCTGCACACCATCATCTCCTGGCTGATCGGGTTCGGCATCGTCGCCACCATCGTCTCGGTGCTGGTGGTGCGCTGGATTCTGACCGGCGTCATCATCCGTCCGATCAACAGCATGTCGGCGCTGATGGACCGGCTCTCCAAAGGCGACATGTCGGTCTCGATCGAGGGGATCGAGCGGCAGGACGAAGTCGGCGACATGGCCCGGACCGTCCAGGTGTTCAAAGAGCACATGGTCGAGGCCGAGGGATTGCGCGCCAGCCAGGAAGAGGAGCGCAACCGCGCCTCGGCCCAGCGCGCCCAGGCCCGCCACGACATGGCCAACAATTTCGAGCACACGGTGAAATCAAAGGTCGCCCGCGTCGATGAATCGACCGCAGGCATCCGCAACACCGCCCAATCAATGGCCAACCGTTCGGAAAAGAGCGGCGGCCGCACCCTTGAGGTCAGCGAAGCGGCCGAGATCACCACCGAACGCGCGGCGGCGGTGTCGGAAGCGACCCGTCAGTTGGCCGAATCCGTCAACGAGATCGCCAAGCAGGTCAGCCATTCCTCGCGCATCGCCCAGAAGGCGGTCGAGGACGTCAACACCACCGCCCGCCAGATGGCCGGGCTGTCCGAGGCGGTGCGGGCGATCGGCAATGTCGTCAACCTGATCAACGACATTGCGGCCCAGACCAACCTGCTCGCGCTCAACGCCACCATCGAGGCGGCCCGGGCGGGCGAAGCGGGCAAGGGCTTTGCCGTCGTCGCGGGCGAGGTCAAACATCTCGCCAACCAGACCGCCAAGGCGACCGAGGAAATCTCGCAGCAGGTAGCGGCGGTGCAGCAATCGACCCGCGAGATGACCTCCAGCATCGAAGGCGTCGTCGAGACCATTCGCGAAATCGACGACATCTCGACCGCGATCGCCAGCGCGGTGCAGGAGCAGGAAGCCACCACCCGCGACATTGCCAGCAACATCACCGAGGTCGCCCACCAAGCCGGGGAAGTGTCGCGCAGCGTCACCCACCTGTCGAAGGCGTCGGCTCAGGCCTGTGCCGGAACGATCCGGGTGATCTGGAGCGCGAAGACCCTGGCCAACGTCGTTGCCGACCTCAACGACGAAGCCGACCACTTCCTGCAATCAGTGCGGAAGTAATCGACCAACCGACAACGATGCGGGGCCGCCTGTTCGGCACCCCGCATCGTTTCCCCCCTATTTCTTGCCGGATTTTTCGCCGTCCGTCGCTTCGGACGGATGGGCCGAAGCCCGCTCGACCCCGTCGTGCAGACGGATCGGGATGCCGTCGCGGCTGGCCTCGGCGCGGGTCAGGTCGTTCAGCACCGGATGCAGCCGGGTCAACGCCCCGAAATTAGCCCAGACCGTCCGCATCAGATCGGCGACCTCGTCGGCCGAGAGGCGGTTGGTGACCAGCAACGTCTTCATCCCCAGCGCGGGAACGTCGGATTTCTGGCCGTCATAGGTGCGGCCCGCGACGACAAAGCGGGCCACCCACGGGCTTTTGCGCAGGAACGACTCGACCGACTTGGCCCGGATCGGCACCATGGTCGCGCCGCAATCCTCGATCGCCGCCTGGACCTCGGTCATCGGATGAATCCCGGTGAACACCGCCGCGTCGATATTGCCCTGACACAGTTCCGACACCTGCTCGTTGAGATCGAGTTCGACCAGCACCGACAGGTCGCCCTGCGACAGCCCGGCGGCGTCCAGCACCGTTTCGGCCATCATCCGCTGGAACGAGCCGGGGCGGCCCAGATTGACCCGCTTGCCCTTCAGGTCGCCAACCTGCTCGATCCCCGAGCCGGGACGGCTTAGCACCACCGCGACTTCGCCGTGCAGGGCCATCAGCGCCCGCAAATCGCCCATCGGCCCGGCCTCGCGAAAGCCATCCTCTCCGGCGACGGCCAGTTGAGCCGCGCGCGACTGGACCAGGGCGAGATCGACCTCGCCCGCCTTAAGCGCCGACAGATTGGCCGCAGACCCCGAGGACGGCATCACCGTACAGCTCATGCCGCGCGGATGATCCTTGTTGATGACGCGGCACAGCGCACCGGCCACCGGGAAATAATAGCCGGTCACCTCGCCTCCGGCGATGACCAGCGGGCGGGATTCCGCCGCCAGGGCGGAGGGGGTCGCGAGGGCCAGACAGGCCGCCGTCAACAGCTTCGAGAACGGTCGCAGGATCACAACTCCTCCTTCAAACGGAGGGGATCATAGCCCCGCCCCGCCCCGCCCGAAAGAGGCCGATGCACCCGACAAGTCTCCCGGACCGAAACGGGGGAGTCCCGACTAAATGTGACGTAATTCACGAAAACTGTTGCCATCGGCTTTTCGGATAGACACAATCGGACAAGCCAATAACCGGAGGGGAGGGTACCGGTGCGGACTGTGACCATTCTGCCAGCCACTTTTGCAATCGTGGCGACGATGGCCTTGGCGATGCCTTTCGAGGCAAACGCCGCGATGCAATGCGTGACCTATGCCCGCGATGTCAGCGGTCTCCAACTGAAGGGCGATGCCTGGAAGTGGTGGGAAGCTGCGGCCGGCGTCTATGACCGTGGCCATCGCCCGCGTGAGGGTGCCGTTCTGGTGTTCAAGCGCCAGGGAAAAATGTCGCACGGGCATGTCTCCGTTGTTCGCCAGATGAAAAACAGCCGCGAGCTTCTGGTCGATCATGCCAATTGGGCGCCGCATCGCAGCCCCGGACGCGGCAAGGTGACCCAGGCCGTCCCGGTAATCGACGTCTCTCCCAACAACGACTGGTCCCAGGTCCGCGTGTTCTATCGCCCGGTCGGCGAATTGGGCACCCGAGTCTATCAGACCCAGGGCTTTGTCTACCGTTCCGGCCCGGCCACGCCCCATCGTGGCGGCATGATGGCCCAACCGGCCTCGGCGACGAGCAGCCGTGCCGAGGCCGCGCCCCTGCACCAGACCGTCGCGCTGGCTGACATCGCCACCACTCCGGCGCTGATGCGGGTCGAGGCCATTCCGGCCCAGCCCAAGGCCGAACCACCTGCCGCCGCTCCGGTCAAAGCGCCCGAGCCCGCGCCCGTCGTCGCGGCCCCGGCCAGGGTTCCCGAACCGGTTCATCCCGCCCCGGCTCCGATCAAGGCTCCCGAGCCCGTCCAGGTCATCGCCGCCCCGGCGCCGATGCCCGCCCCGGCGCCGGTTCAGAGCCGCCCCGCCGACGCCGGTCGGGTTGATGTCTCGCGCTGGGCCGAGCAGGCCTGATCGACCGACACGGACGCAAACAAACCGCACCGATCCGTTTCACCTGAACCGGGGGATGGGCACCCGCCCTCCCCCGGTTTCGTTGCCTGCGGCCCGATTTAAAGCGCGGCCGATGACAAAAAGGTGATATATCCGGCGGTTCCCCCGTCTCCCGACCGCTTTGACCCTTTGAGAAATACGGGTTTGGCGTTATCAATACGGCCCAATAGGGTAGGGAAAGTACGACCCGCGGGAGATAGTGTTGTCCATGCCTGGTCCTCAAAGCCGACCGATCGCCGTTGTCATTGCCGAGAAAAACCCGCTGCTGCAAAGCAGTCTGGTCAAATTGCTGGGGAGTGATGAGCGATTTTCCATCGCAGGCGTCGCCAATGACGGGCAACGATTCCTCGAATTGCTCGACAAGACCGCGTTCCGTGTCGGCGTCATCGGCTGGGAAATGCCGGTGGTCGATGGTCGCGGCGTGCTGCAATCCTTGCGCGGTCGCAGCGACGCGCCCCGTCTGATCGTCTATACCGGCAGCGCCAATCCCGACGTACCGCGTCAGGCGATGACGTTGGGTGCCGCCGGTTTCTGTTCCAAGCGCGAACCTCCCGAACAATTGGTCGATACCATTCTGGCGGTGGCGACCGGACGGATGGTGTTTCCGTTCATCGACGTTGCCAGCTTGGCCAGCGACCCGCTGGCCGGCCTGACCCCGCGCGAGCGGGAATTGCTGGCCGCCCTGGCCGGTGGCCTGACCAACCAACAGATGGCGACCCAGCTCGACATCTCCCTCAATACCGTCAAATTCCACCTGAAAAACCTCTACGACAAGCTTGCGGTCGGCAACCGCGCCCAGGCCGTCGCTTTCTTCCTCAAAGGGCGCGAGCCGCGCTGACCCCGGTCGGCCGGGGGGCCGACCGCGTCGTTCCGGTTATCTCGGGTGGTATTCTGCCAATGGAGACACACCGATGACCTATGACAAGACAACCCGAACCCTGCACCGCTTCCTGGCGGCGGGAATCATTTTGCAAATCCTGCTTAGTCTGGTGATGAGCCATCCCAAGCCCGGCTATTCGGGCAACTGGCTGTTCACCCTTCACGCCTGGGCCGGCCTCGCCGTCGGCGTGTTGATGGTGGTGCATTGGGTCAAGTCGCTGCCGAAATACCGCGAGACCCCGCATTACCTGTTCCCGTGGACGACAAAGGCCGGAATCGACGCCGTAATCGCCGACGCCCGCCTGTACCTCCAGGCCGCCAAAGAGCGCAAGATCCCCGAATCCGAGGTTCCCACCCCGCTCCCCGGCGCGATTCAGGGGATTGGCCTGATCGTCGTCAGCGCGCTGGCCTTTACCGGCTTCATTATGTTCTTCAGCTTTTCTCCGACCGGCGAAATCGGAGCGTTGGGCTGGCTGGCCAAGCAGATCCATGAACTGCTCGCCTCGGTACTGTGGACGTTCCTGATCGTCCATGTCGGTGCCGCGGTGCTGCACCAGATCTATGGACAGCCGCTGATCACTCAGATGTTCCGCCACAAGGAAGACTGAGCCTCCCGAAATCGGGAAACGGCATGAAGCGCGGGCGATTTCGCCCGCGCTTTTTTATGGGCTGACTGTTCTAGTCTCCCGTGAAAAAGTCCCTCGCTGTCGCTCGGTGTACTTTTCCCGTTGGATTAAAAGGAGAAAAATGGGCTAGGGGCGGCCCAGCGCCCATTTTTCGTGTTGTCTGTTTCACCAGCCTCCGAAGCCGTGGGCGTCGCCCATCGGCCTCGGAGGGAACCAAATCCATCCCCGCGCGGAAAGCTTGATTGAGCACGGGGATTCTTTTTGAACCGGGGAAAAGTACACTGAGGCCAAAGGCCGAAGGACTTTTTCACGACCGACGTTCTAACATCCCAACCCTCGATCTGCCGGTGATCGGGCTATCGCCCGAACCCATCTGGAGCGGTGCTCCAGACCACCTTCAGTCTCCGGAATCATTAGGAGGGAATCCTCCAAGCCGGGCCGGGGCGGCAGCCCCGCAAGGGTGAGTCTTTATGACCGGAGGTCTCAGGCTCCGGCCCGCATCGCCTGCCAGATCCGCACCGCCTGAACCGTTTCGGCGACATCGTGGACGCGCAGAATCTGCATTCCGGCATCGAGACCGGCCAGATTGGCGGCCAGTGTGCCGGGCAGACGCTGGCGCGGCGGCTCGCCCTGGCTCAGATGGCTAACGAAGCTCTTGCGCGACACGCCCAGCAGAACCGGGCAGCCAAAGCGATGCAGCAGGGCCAGCGACCCCAGAATCTGGGCGTTGTGGATCGCGGTCTTGCCAAAGCCGATCCCGGGATCGACGCAGAGGCGGGCACGGTCGATCCCGGCCCGTTCCGCCGCCGCAATCCGCTCCTCCAACTGGTCGAGCATATCGAGCGGGGCACAGGCGTAGCGGGGATCGGCCTGCATCGTGCGGGGATCGTCGCCCAGCATGTGCATCAGACAGACCGCAGCGCCGCTGGCGGCGGCGGTGGCGAGCGATTGGGGATCGCCCGCCAGTCCGGTGACGTCGTTGATGATCCGGGCCCCGGCGGCGACAGTGGCCTCCATCACCCGGGCGTGACGGGTATCGATCGAGACGACGATGCCGCGTTCGGCCAGGGCACGGACCACCGGCACCACCCGGCGCTCCTCTTCCTCGGGCGAGACCGGATCGGCGCCGGGTCGGGTGGATTCGCCGCCGACATCAATGATCGTCGCACCGGCCTCGACCAGAGCCAGGGCGCGGGCGATCGCCGGTTCGGTGCCAAACGCCTCGCCCCCGTCGGAAAAGCTGTCGGGGGTGACGTTGACGATCCCCATCACCACCGGGGCATCCATCGCGACGCCGCCCCAGGCGGGACGGCGGCGGCCGATGCGGTGAAGGCTGTCCGAGACGTAGCGGCACAGATCGGGATGCTCGCGTTCGGCCCAATTCACCAATTCGGCAAAGGGCGCGACCGCCAGATCGGCCCCACCTTCGGGACGGCGCAGGATCGCGGCGACGGCGGTAAAGGCCAGGGCTCCGTCGCCGATCGGCCAGCCGTGACCGGCGATCACGGCGGCGGCGGCCTGCTCGCCTCCGACGATGGCGGTGGGGAGAAGATAGAGCGAGCGGGCGAGATCGACCCCCTCCAGCGCGAAGCCCCGCGGAAGAGCGGGGCTTCGGTGGAAGGCGGATGCGACCGTAGCGACGGCCGCCACCGGATCAGGCCCGCGGCTCGGGCTCGGGGCCAAAGCCCCGCCCGGAGGTCGGACCCGTGCTCGGCACCGACGAGCGACGCGGCACGTCGCGCGGGTGATATTCGGTGCCGTCGGGACGGATGATCGGATCGCCCTTGATCAGGGTGTCGATATCATCCTTCGACAGGGTCTCGTACTCAAGCAGGCCGCGAGCGATCGTCTCGAGATCGGCCCGGTACTTGGCCAAGATGTCGCGAGCGGTATTCTCACCCTCCTCGACAAAGCGGCGGACTTCGGAATCGATCAGGGTCGCGGTGGTCTCCGAGATGTTCTTGGTCTGGGTGACCGAGTGGCCGAGGAAGATTTCTTCCTGGTTCTCGTTATAGCGAAGCGGCCCGAGCTTTTCCGAGAAGCCGTATTCGGTCACCAGCTTGCGGGCAAGCTCGGTGGCGCGCTGGATGTCGTTCGAAGCCCCGGTGGTCACCGCATCGAGACCGAAGATCATTTCCTCGGCAACACGGCCGCCGAAGAACGAGGCGATCATCGACTTGATCTGGCGCAGCGACAGCGAATAGCGGTCGCGTTCCGGCAAGGACATCGTCAGACCCAACGCCCGACCGCGCGGGATGATGGTGACCTTGTGCAGCGGCTCGTGCCCCAGCACATGCATCATCACCAAAGCGTGACCGGCTTCGTGATAGGCGGTGAGCTTCTTCTCGTCCTCGCTCATCACCATCGAGCGGCGCTCGGCCCCCATCATCACCTTGTCCTTGGCGGATTCGAAATCGGCCATGCCGACCACCCGCTTCCCAGAGCGGGCGGCGAGCAAAGCCGCCTCGTTGACGAGGTTGGCGAGATCGGCACCGGAGAACCCAGGGGTGCCACGGGCGATGATCCGGGCATCGACGTCGGGCGACAGCGGAACCTTGCGCATATGGACGCGAATGATCTTCTCGCGCCCGGCGATATCCGGATTGGGCACCACGACCTGACGGTCGAAGCGGCCGGGACGCAGCAAAGCGGGATCGAGCACGTCGGGGCGGTTGGTCGCGGCGATCAGGATCACGCCTTCGTTGGATTCAAAGCCGTCCATCTCGACCAGCAACTGGTTGAGGGTCTGCTCGCGCTCGTCATTGCCACCGCCGAGACCGGCGCCGCGATGACGACCGACCGCGTCGATTTCGTCGATAAAGATGATGCAGGGCGCGTTCTTCTTTCCCTGTTCGAACATGTCGCGGACGCGCGACGCGCCGACACCGACGAACATCTCGACGAAATCCGAACCCGAGATGGTGAAGAACGGCACGTTGGCTTCACCGGCGATGGCGCGGGCCAGCAGGGTCTTACCGGTGCCGGGCGGCCCGACCAGCAGGCAGCCCTTGGGAATCTTGCCGCCCAGGCGCTGGAACTTCTGCGGGTCTTTCAGGAATTCGACGATCTCCTCAAGCTCCTGCTTGGCCTCGTCGATTCCGGCGACATCCTCGAAGGTGACCCGACCGGTCTTCTCGGTCAGCAGACGGGCGCGGCTCTTGCCAAATCCCATCGCCTTACCGCCGCCCGACTGCATCTGGCGCATGAAGAAAATCCACACCGCAACCAGCAACAGCATCGGGAACCAGGAGACCAGAAGGCTCCACACCGTCGGCGTGTTCTCGGCCGGGGGCTGCGCGGTGATCCGCACGTTCTGGGCCCGCAGCTTATCGACCACCTGGGAATTGTCCGGCAGATAGGTCGCGAAGGTCCGACCGTCGCCATAATGACCGTTCAAGGTGTTGCCCTGAATGGTAACGTCGGCGACGCTGCCGCGCTCGACATCGGTGAGGAAGTCGGAGAACGAGACCTGTCCGGTCCCGCGCGGGGGCGAGGATGCCTGGAAGAGGTTGAAGAGCATCACCAGCAGCACGGCGATGATGACCCACAACGCCAGGTTCTTGCTGAAATTCAAGGTTGGGTCCTTCCTGGTTTGGCGCGACCGACGCCGGAAGCCGGATCGCACGCCGAAGACATCCCCCAGGATATGGGGTTAGAACCGAACGGCACAAGCCTAAGCCCCGCCCCGGTCAGGCAGAGGGCCGGGGCCGGTTCCAATCGGCACGGAGCCTCCCGCGCGCCTGTCCGGTTATAGACGAGGTGGGGCACCGCGAAAACACCCTGCTGATCGAATAGAGCGGGAATTGTCGCCCGCGCGCAAGAGGGTATATGCTTCAATCGTGCTATCTCGGAAAAATTGCGGCCAGGCGATGCCCCCAACGCGCCGAGACAAAGACCGGCGGGGGCATCGGTGGCGAGACGAATCAGGAAACGGCGGTCCCACGTCATCTCACAGCCGGGGACCAGCGCGACCGGGGCCGCCACCCGCGCCGGTTCGCGGCAGAAGACCCACCCCCCGTCGGGCGCGGGAACGATCCGACAGCCCGCCAGGGTCAGCCCACCCACGCCACCCCCAGCCAGGGCACGGGCCAGTCGCTCCAGCCGGTGATGCCGGGGCGGCAGAGCTTCGCCACCGACGACGGCGAGCAGTCGGGCCAGCAGCCGCAACACAACCTCGTCGGACAGGGTGGCGAACGCCCCCGCCGCCAGCCGGGCGAACCCGGCGGGATGCAACTCGACCAGCCGCACCGCCGCCCGTGCCACCTCACGCTCCAACATAGCCCGCGCCCGCCCCAGCCGCGCCGCCGTCGCCGCCAGTCGGGCCGGGCTCAGTCCCTCGGCGGTCAGGGTCGGGGCAAGCTGGCGCATCCGCACCCGGGCGTAGGCCGGATCGGCGTTGGACGGATCATCGACCCAGGGTTGACCGCGTTTGATCAGGGTCGCCCGCAGCCGGGCGCGGGGGATGTCGAGCAGGGGACGCAAAATCTGCCCCCACCGGGTCGGTCTCTGGGGAGACATTGCCGCCAGACCGTCGAGACCCGAGCCGCGTCCCAGTCGCAGCAGCAGCGTTTCGGCCTGATCCTCGCGGTGATGCGCCAGCAGAAGGTGAAGAATGCCCGCCTCGGCGCAAGAACGGCCGAGCAGATCGTGCCGCGCCGCCCGCGCTTGCGCCTGGATGTCGGCGGCGGGCCGGTCGCCCTCGCGGACCAGAACCCGATGCTCGATCCCGCGCGCCGCCAGCCAGTGGCCGACCTGGGCCGCTTCGGCCGCCGAATCCGGCCGCAGCCGGTGATCGACGGTGAGAGCGACCGCCCGACCGCCCCGCGCCGCCGTCCATTCGGCGGCCAGCAGGGTCAGGGCGAGGCTGTCCGGCCCGCCTGAAACGGCCACCGCAACGCGCGGCTGGGGCTCGAACGGCCCCAACGGATGCATCAATGCGGCAAAATCGCGGTCGGAGAGGGCCCAATCGTCCATCGCCTCAGCATAGCGGCCCCGAACCGCGATGTCTCGACAAGCGGGCGAGTCTGGCGGAGACTGTTCGCCTTTCCATCAAGCACGAGGAACCCTCATGCGCAAGCTCATCATCGGCGCCAGCGTCCTGCTGGCGGTGATCCTCGGCGGGGTCTTCTACCTGTTCTCGTCAATCGACGACATCGTCAAAACGGTGATCGAACGGGTCGGAACCCAGGTTACCGGGGTCAAGGTCTCGGTCGGGTCGGTGGCGATCCGCCTGTCCGAAGGCAAGGCCGCGATCAAGGGCCTGACGGTCGCCAACCCGCCCGGCTTTTCCTCCAATCCGGCGATCAAGTTCGGCGAAATCGGGGTCGTCCTTGACACCGCCTCGCTGAACAGCAACCCGATCGTCATCAAGGAAATCCTGGTCGCCACCCCGGGCGTGGCGCTCGAAATCCTGCCGACCGGCGGCACCAATCTCGACGCTTTGCGCCGCAACATCGCGGGAGCGGACCAAGCCAAACCGGCGGCCGGGGCCGACCAACCCGTCCAGAGCGAGGCCGCCAAGACCGAAGCCGCCAAGACCCAACCCGCCAAGGGATCGGACAAGAAGGTCGTGATCGACCGTCTGGCGATGACCGGGGGTCAGGTCGATCTGGCCGTCAACGGACTCCCCAGCGTTCCCGGCGTTCCCAACACGGCGGCAACCGCCAAGATCGGCGATATCGTGCTGACCGATATCGGTCGTGCCGAAGGCGGTGCCACTGCTGTTCAGGTCGGTCAGAAGGTGCTCGACGCCCTGATTGCCGGGGCGATCAAATCCTCGGGCAATTCCGACGGTCTGCTCGGCGATATCGGCGACAAGATCAAGGACGCGGTTTCCGGCGACAAGCTGAAGGCGCTTCCCGGTCAGACCGGCGATGCGATCAAGGGCCTGTTCGGAAAGTAAAATTCAATTGGTTCGGGTGGCGTCGGACGATCCTCGGATCTCCGGCGCCCTCCCCGGTCAGAAGACCGCCATGACGACGACGATCGTCGCCACCACCATCGCAATCACGATTCCGGTCACCGCCGCCGTCTGACGCCCGATCTTTTCGGCCTCGACGACATGTTCCTCCGCTTCGGCCTGGATGCGGCGGACCTCTTCTTCGGCGGCGTGGTACTGCGCCTGCGCCCACTGGAACTCTTTTTCGTCCTTGGCCCATTCCTCGCGGTTTTCGAGTAGGTTGTACATCTCGACAATCGAGCCCTTGCGGACCAGACGAGGGATTTCCTTCTCGAGTTCCTTGCGCTTGTCGCGGCCGTGATAGGCCTCGATCACCGGCTTTAGCGATACCGCCATCCATCCGGCCAGACCGGGCAGGGATTCCGGCCCCAGCCGGTATTGCAGCACCGCGTACAGATTGAGAACGGCCATCAGCATCACGGATTCGTTGGGATCGCTGAACAGGTTCAGATTGCGGTCGATGTCCGAGCGCATCCGCGCACCGAGAAAGGCGGCGATATGGCGGTCGATCGGGGCCTGCTTGCTCTCGCCACGCCGGGACGCGGCCAGATTGAGCGCGGGGAGCAGTTCCTTGACATCGACGACGTAATCCTCGCCGATCAGGGAGCTTTGCAGCGGCAGGGAATCGTTCATCTCGTACAGGCAGCGTTCGAGACCGAACCCCATCCCGGTCTGGGTCAGATAGCCGCGCAATTCGCGGAAGTTCGATTCCATCAAGGAATTGTCGGGCTGATAATCCTCGCCGCGCAGTTCGAACCACAGCTTGGGCACTTCGCGGACGATCATCTCGGTCAGCAGGCGGGTGTCGCCCCGGCTGGCCACCACCGCCGCCAGCGCCGAGCCGAAACCGTCCGGCATCGCATAAAAGCCCTTGTAGCGGATCGGTGCCGATTTATCGAGCGCGATCAAGACCTTGCACAGCATCAGGTCGGTGGCGCTTTTTTTGTCGGTCGTGGTGTTGAGCGCGAGACGGACGATTTCGGCGACGACCGTCGCCTTGTCCTTGTCCTCGACGGCGCGGCGCAGCCACAGTTCCAGCTTGCCTTCGATCACCGGCGGGATCGCCTGATCCCAATTCTTCGCCATCGCCTGCGACAATTCGCGGCAATTGTAATATTCCTTGCCCATGAAGGGGAAACCGCGCGCGGCCCGCTTTTCGCCGCGTGGCTGCAACGGCGACATCCGCCGCCCCGACATCCACAGGTCGAGATCCTCGGCGCTCCAACGCTGGTCGCCATCGTCGCACAGCAGACCGCGCAGCAATTCGATCAGCGCCATCGGCAGCCGTTCGTCGCCGATCAGGGTGTTGTAGCTGCCCAACTGGATCTTGGCGCTCAAGATCGCCTCGTCGGACATATTGGCGACCGGATTGCGTCCCATCAGCAGGATCGCGACGGTCACCCCCAGCGAATAGAGGTCGTCGGCATAGGTGCCGCTGCCGCGCGCGATCGGGTTGCACATCCCGGATTCGATCGTCTCGAACAGCACCGGCTGATCGAAGCCGGGCGGCGCGGCGACGCAATCGCCAAAGGCCAGCCGTTCGCCATTGGCATCCATCGCGAACAGGTTGGTCGGGCGGACGGCGCGATGGGTGATCCCGCGCGAGGTCAGTTCGCGGATCGCCCCCGACAGTGGCTCGATCACCTTCTTGGCGATGACGTATTCGTCGAAGCGCTTCACCTCGCCGCGCAGCGAGGTCATGATCCGCCGCCCGGCCGGGCGTTCATAGACCACCGTCATGCAGCGACGGCCGACGGGGGGCCAGTTCATCGCCCCCCATTCGACCAGTTGCTGCATTCCCGGCGAGGAAACCCCTTTGAGCGCCCGCATCACGGTGACGCGGGGCGGCAATTCGGGCTTGCAGATCAGGGCGTACATCGGCCGGTTGGGATCGCGCTTATCCTCGGCGGCAAACGCGTCCGCCGAGGGAGTCGACAAGTCAACCAGAGGCTGAGTCGTGCGGATCAGAAAGCGATCGCGCAACAACCCAGGTGGGCCAGCCGGTCGGATTTCCTCGGCCTGAAGGGCCGGATCTTCGCCGACATCGACGTCCTCTTCGGCTTCCGCCATCGCCCCCACCCGATTGTCATCGGCTCCTTATAGCACTTTATGGAGGGATGGCTCACCCGGCAATCAGGTCGAGAAGGGATCCTGGACCAGGATGGTGTCCTCGCGCTCGGGGCTGGTCGAGAGCAGCGCCACCGGAGCCTCGATCAATTCCTCGATCCGGCGGATGTATTTGATCGCGCTGGCGGGCAGATCCTTCCACGACCGGGCACCACGGGTGCTTTCGCTCCAGCCCGGCAGGGTCTCGTAGATCGGCTCGACCAGCGGCTGTTCGGCCATCGAGGCCGGCAGATGACGCAGCACCTTGTCGCCCAGGCGATAGCCGATGCAGATCTTCAGTTCTTCGAACCCGTCCAGCACGTCGAGCTTGGTCAGCGCGATACCGTCGATGCCGCCGACCTTGACCGCCTGACGGACCAGCACCGCATCGAACCAGCCGCAGCGGCGACGACGCCCGGTGACGGTGCCGAATTCGTGGCCGCGATCGCCGATCCGTTCGCCGATCGGGTCGAACAATTCGGTCGGGAACGGCCCGGCCCCGACGCGGGTGGTGTAGGCCTTGCAGATGCCCAGCACATAGCCGACCTGCCCCGGACCGACGCCCGAGCCGGTTCCGGCATTGCCCGACACCGTCGAGGACGAGGTGACGAAGGGATAGGTGCCGTGATCGACGTCGAGCATCGCGCCCTGGGCACCTTCGAACAGCACCCGCTTGCGGGTGTGGCGCAGCTCGTCGAGACGCTGCCACACCACGTCGGCGAACGGCAGGATGCGCGGCGCGACCGCCAGCAGCTTTTCCAGCAGATCCTGACCGTCGATCTCGGGCGCGCCCAGCCCGCGCAACAGCGCGTTGTGGTGGCGCAGCAGCCCCTCGATCCGGGCTTCCAGCGTGGCGCGGCAATTCAGGTCGCAGACGCGGATGGCGCGGCGGCCAACCCGGTCCTCATAGGCGGGGCCGATGCCGCGCCCGGTGGTGCCGATCTTGGCCGCGCCGCTCGCTTCCTCGCGGGCACGGTCGATCTGGGCGTGCAGCGGCAGGATCAGACAGGCGTTCTCGGCGATCTTCAGCACGTCGGGGGTAATCGTGACGCCCTGGGCGGAAAGACGTTCGATTTCGTCGAGCAGCGCCCACGGGTCGATCACGACGCCATTGCCGATCAGGCTGAGCTTGCCCCGGACCACGCCCGACGGCAGCAGCGACAGCTTGTAGGTGACGCCGTTGATGACCAGGGTATGCCCGGCATTATGGCCGCCCTGGAACCGCACCACCACGTCGGCACGCTCGGACAACCAGTCGACGACCTTGCCCTTGCCCTCGTCGCCCCACTGGGCGCCGACTACTGCGACGTTCGCCATTCTTGTCCCTGCCTTGCTAAAGTACGTCGATAAGTCCGTCCGGGCCGAGGCGATGGCCACAGCCCAAACGGTGCGCTTCGGCCGCCGCGTCGGCGCCGTCGTCCAACCCGGCGACGGTCACCCATCCCTGGTCATGCAAATCCCTGATCCGCGCCCGCGCCGTGCCCGCCGGGACGAACACCCGTCCGGGAGCGCGGGGAGCGGGCAGCGTCGCCAGCACCGAATCCATGAACAGGGTCGCCCCCACTGCGGGTTCGATCCCCCCGGCGAGATAGCGGCCACCCCGGCCCAGCTCGGCCCCGAGATTGCGGGCATACAGCGTAAAGCCGACGCCGGAATGATACTCGAACCCCCGATTTTCGACCGGATCGACGGTCAAGGGCAGATCGGGCAGAGCGGCGCGGACACGCGCGACGAACCCGGCCAGCCGTTCGCGCTCGGCGGCGGCGGCGGGCGGCAAGGCCAGCGCCTGCAACGCGGCCAGGGCACGGTCGGCGGGACCGGCGGCGGCGATCAGCGATTGAAGCAGCCCGGCGGCGGCACCGCCGATTTCGGCGACCGTCGCGGAATCCTTGTGGTCGAGGGCGGCGCGCAGGCTGTCGGCCACCTCGCCCTCCAGCCCCAGCTCGGCAAACAAAGCGGGCACCAGGGTCGGCAGCGACAGATCGACGGTGACCCCCTCGACCCCCAACTCGGCCAAGGCAGACCCGATCAGGACCAGCACCTCGGCATCGGCGGCGGCGGCGTCCGAGCCGATCAGTTCGATCCCGGCCTGGGCGAACTGGCGGTCGGCGCGCAACTGGCTGCCTTTGACCCGCAACACCTGCCCGGCATAGGACAGGCGCAGCGGACGGGGTGCCCCGGCCAGACGGGTGGTGGCGATGCGGGCGACCTGCGGCGTCATGTCGGCGCGCAGGCCCATGATCTTCTGGCTCTGCGGGTCCATCACCCGGAAGGTCTGGGCGGCGGCGGCGGCGGCGGGGCCGTCGAGCAGGCTTTCCTCGAATTCGATCAGCGGCGGCTTGACCCGGTCATAGCCCTGGGCGGCGAACAGGCGCATCAGCCGTTCGACCACGCCCGCCTCGTGGGCGGCGTCGGGAGACAACATGTCACGCAAGCCGGCGGGCAGCAGGGCCCGGTGGGCAAAATCAGTCATCGGCGGTGTCGCAACCTGGAACAGGGGCAGCCGGGCAGGGCCGCCCGGTCACCCGACGGTCGGGTAATAGCGGATGTACCGCGTTTGCCCCGGCGCGGCAAACGGAAATGCGGCGGCGGCGGCAAATCCGCTCTCTGGGGCGTGGGGCGGTGTCTGGTCAAGGGGGCGGAAATGAAGTACCCAGGACGGGATACTTCTTTATAGACCGAGCGGAGGGCGGACGATGACAGAGTCCCAGAGCGGGCGGGTGCTGATCGTCGCCGGATCGGATTCCGGCGGGGGAGCAGGGATTCAGGCCGACCTGAAGACCGTCACCTGCCTGGGCGGCTATGGTGCCAGCGCCATCACCGCGCTGACGGCGCAGAACACGATGGGCGTCTTCGCGGTCGAAGCGGTGCCGCCCGCCTTCGTCCGCCGTCAGATTGATCTGGTGATCGACGATATCGGCGCCGATTGCATCAAGACCGGGATGCTGGCCTCGGCCGAGATCATCGCGGCGGTCGCGGACTCGCTCGCCCGCATCCCCGACGTGCCGCTGGTGCTCGATCCGGTGATGGTGGCCAAGGGCGGCGCGGCCCTGCTCGACCCGGCGGCGGTCGATACCCTGATCCTCCGCCTGCTGCCGCGCGCCCATCTGCTGACCCCCAATCTGCCCGAGGCCGAGGCGTTGCTGGGCCGCCCGATCCCCGACAAGGCGGCGATGGAGAGTGCCGCCCGCGATCTGCTCCGCTTCGGCTCGCACGCGGTTCTGCTAAAGGGCGGCCATCTCGACGGCGACGAATTGATCGACCTGCTGGCCGATGCCGACGGGGTGCGGGTGTTTTCCGGGCGGCGGCTGCCGGGGACATCGACCCACGGCACCGGCTGTACCCTGGCCTCGGCGATCGCCACCGGACTGGCCCAGGGGATGAATCTGGTCGCGGCGGTCGAGCGCGGCCGCGCCTATGTCCGCCGCGCCATCGAGACCGCCCCCGGCCTCGGCCATGGCCATGGCCCGCTCAACCACGGCCACACCGTGGCGGCGTTTTAGAGTTCGTTCGGGGTTAAGGGGAAACAGCTCGCCCGTCGTGGCCGGGCTTGACCCGGCCACCCAGATGGCCCCCCGGGTCAAGCCCGGGGGTGACGGTCCCAAAATCTGACGCACGCTGAACCACCCCGTTGTCAGTCCGCCGCCTCGATCCAGCCATGCAGGCGGACAAGGTCCGGGAAGGGCGTCTCGCCCCGCACCCAGGCGGCGGCGGCCTCGGGACGGTCGAGCACCGCTTTCAGCGCCAGAGCGAACACAAGCGCGGAACAATCCAGCCCGGCCCGATAGAGCGGCCGGGTCATCCCCTGCCCCACCGCGTCGAACACGTGTCGCGGCAGGATCAAAGCGCGGTGGCGGATCGGCGGACCGCCTTCGGGCGGGTCGATCTTGGCGAAGGTGGCCATGCACCAGCGCGTGTCGGGCTGATAGAGTCCCCGACATTTCAGCGGGCGAACCGAATAGATCGCGCAGCCCCCCTCGACCAGAAACGGACAAATCCGCCCGCCCGACCACGCAGCCAGCCGCGAGCGCAACAGGGCCGCGTCCGGACGCTCCCGCAGCCACGCCGCGATCGCGAGAACCTCGATTGTCGAGGCTTCGACCGGCTGGTGACAGCACCAGCCGCACCCTGGGGCGCAGGCCGCGTCTGCGGCAGAAGCGGGATCGGCGGAACGGGCCTCGGCCCACACGCGCTCGGCGGTGCGATGGCACGCGGCGACAGCAGCGATGACGGCGTCGGCCCCCAAGGGCAGCGCGGCGGCGATTATGTCGTGAGCGGCATGCAGGGCGGCGTGGCTCCACCCCCGCTCCGGATCAATCGGTCCCATCCCTCGCTTATACCAAAGAGGCACGCCCTTCGCCATTTCTCCGCCCGTCCCGCTTGACGGGTGGGGGGCCGCCCCGGCATTCTGCCGCGACGGATTTCATCAGTGGACCGGATCCGATTCGTGCCGCCGCGCGCCGGGTGGGCCGGCCCACCAAACCTCTTGACCTGGGCGGGTGCCGGCCATGTTCCTGCTGATCGATAATTACGATAGCTTCACCTACAACCTTTGGCATTATCTGGGCGAGTTGGGGGCCGACGTCGAAGTGCGGCGCAACGATGCGCTGACCGTCGATCAGGCCCTGGCACTCCAGCCCCAGGGGATCGTGATCTCGCCCGGTCCGTGCGATCCCGACCGCGCCGGAATCTGTCTCGACCTGATCGCCGCCGCCGCCACGGCGCGGGTGCCGCTGTTCGGGGTCTGCCTCGGCCACCAATCGATCGGTCAGGCTTTCGGCGGCAAGGTGATCCGCGCCCCCCAGCCGCTGCACGGCAAGATCAGCGCCGTCAGCCACGACGGCACCGGCGTATTCGCTGGCCTGCCCTCGCCGTTCCGCGCCACCCGCTATCACTCGCTGGTGGTCGAGCGTGAGACCTTCCCCGCCTGCCTGCACATCTCGGCCTGGACCGACGACGGTCTGGTGATGGGGCTGGCCCACCGCGAATTGCCGATCTGGGGGGTCCAGTTCCACCCCGAAAGCATCGAGACCGAGCACGGTCACCAGATGATCCGCAATTTCCTCGATTCCACCACGGGCCGCCCGGCGCGCGCCCACCTCGACGGGGCCGCCGCCTGATGAGCATCCAGACCACTCCTCCCGCCGCTCCCGTCACCATCAAGGACGTCCTGGGCCGCCTGGGCGCGGGCCAGACCCTGTCCGAGACCGAAGCCGAGGCGGTGTTCGAGATCATCATGTCGGGCGACGCCACCCCGGCCCAGATCGGCGGGCTGCTGATGGCGTTGCGCGTCCGGGGCGAGACGGTCGAGGAAATCACCGGCGCGGCCCGGATCATGCGGTCGAAGGCGCTGCATATCGAGGCTCCGCCCGGCGCGATCGACACCTGCGGCACCGGCGGCGATGGGTCGGGCACCTATAACATCTCGACCGCCGCCGCCTTCGTCGTCGCCGCCTGCGGCGTGCCGGTGGCCAAGCACGGCAACCGGGCGCTGTCGTCGAAATCGGGCTCGGCCGACGTCCTGACCGCGCTGGGGATCAAGATCGACGCCGACATCGCCTTGGTGGAGGAATCCCTCAACACCAACAATATCGGCTTCCTGATGGCGCCCCGTCATCACAATGCGATGCGCCATGTCGGCGGTCCCCGCGTCGAACTGGGCACCCGCACCATCTTCAATCTGCTGGGGCCGCTGGCCAATCCCGCCGGCACCCGCCGTCAGCTGATGGGCGTCTTCGCCGAACGCTGGGTCGAGCCGCTGGCCCATGTGCTGGGCCGCCTGGGGGCGGACCATGCCTGGGTGGTGCACGGCTCGGACGGGCTGGACGAATTGACCACCACCGGCCCCACCACCGTCGCCGAGTACAAGGACGGCGCGGTCCGGGTCTTCACCGTAACGCCGGAAGAGGCGGGGCTGGCCCGCGCCGTGCCCGACGATCTGAAGGGCGGCGACGCCACAATCAACGCCGACGCGCTGAAAGCGGTGCTGGCGGGCGAACCCGGCCCCTATCGCGACATCGTCGTGCTGAACGCCGCCGCCGCTTTGGTGGTGGCCGGGCGCGCCACCGACCTTGCCGCCGCCGCCCGGCTGGCCGAACAGGCCATCGACAGCCGCGCCGCGATCACCACGCTCGACCGCATGGTCGCCATCTCCAACCGGAATTCCTGATACCATGTCCGAAACCCCGACCGTCCTGGACCGCATCTGTGGCGAGAAACGCAAGCAGGTTGCCGAACTGAAAGGCCGCCGCACGATTCAAGAGCTGCTGAAGCGGGCCGAGGATCAGGCTCCGCCGCGCGGCTTCGCTTTGTCGATGCAGCACCAGATCGACAAGATCGGCTATGGCATCATCGCCGAAATCAAGAAGGCGTCGCCCTCGGCCGGGGTGATCCGCCCCAACTTCCAGCCCGCCCAGTTGGCCCGCGCCTATCAGCGCGGCGGCGCCGCCTGCCTGTCGGTGCTGACCGACCAACGCTTCTTCCAGGGCAGCGACGCCGATCTCGGCGCGGCGCGCTCGGCCTGCGATCTGCCGGTGCTGCGCAAGGATTTCATGGTCGATCCCTACCAGATCGTCGAGGCCCGGGCGCTGGGGGCCGATTGCGTTCTGCTGATCGTCGCCGCGCTAACCGATTCCGAACTGGAACAGATGGAGGGGATCGCGCTCGGCTATGGCATGGACGTCATTCTCGAAGTCCATGACGAGGCCGAACTGGCCCGCGCGCTAAAGCTGAAATCGCCGCTGATCGGGATCAATAACCGCGACCTCAAGATCATGAAGACCGACCTCGCCACCAGCGAGCGGCTGGTGCCGCTGCTGCCCGAGGGCAAGATCGCGATCTCGGAAAGCGGGCTCGAAGGTCCGGGCGACCTGAAGCGGATGGCCGCCCTGGGCGTCCGCCGCTTCCTGATCGGCGAGGCGCTGATGCGCCGCACCGATGTCGAGCAGGCGCTGAAGGTGATGCTGGCCGGAGCCGGAGCCACCCCTCCGGTCTGACGTCGTCGCACTGAGCGGGGCCGTCGTCGCCACAGGCGATTGCCCCGGCGGGCGACAGGCAGAACCGGCTTGACGCGAAATTAGAACAGGGGTAGAACGAAACCGGGACCGTTTGGTCTTTGTTCCGGCTTCGGCCGCTGCGAAAGGATGCCCGGCATGCTGACCCGCAAGCAGTACGAACTGTTGATGTTTATCGACCAGCGCCTGCGCGCGACCGGCGTGTCGCCGTCCTTCGACGAAATGAAGGACGCGCTTGATCTCAAATCGAAATCGGGTATCCACCGTCTTATCACCGGGCTGGAGGAACGCGGGTTCATCCGCCGCCTCGCCCACCGCGCCCGCGCCCTTGAGGTGTTGCGGATGCCCGACAACGCCGCCGATCAGCCGTTGCCGCCGCCGACGCGGGCGTTCTCTCCCACCGTGATCAAGGGTAGCTTCTCGCAGGTTTTGCCCGGCGCGGCGGTGGCTGGTCCTTCTGACGCGATCAGCCTTCCCCTTTACGGCAAGATCGCCGCCGGAACCCCGATTGAAGCGTTGCGCGATCATTCCAGCAGCATCGACGTTCCCGGCGTGATGCTGGGCAACGGCAATCACTATGCCCTGACCGTCGAAGGCGATTCGATGATCGACGCCGGCATCCTCGACGGCGACGTCGTCGTGGTGCGCAGTTGCGAGGTCGCCGAGGCCGGAACCATCGTCGTCGCCCTGGTCGATGACGTCGAAGTCACCTTGAAGCGCCTGCGCCGCAAGGGCGCCTCGATCGCGCTGGAACCCGCCAACAAGAAATACGAGACCCGAATCTTTCCCCCCGACCGGGTCAAGGTTCAAGGTCGGCTGGTCGGCCTGCTGCGGAGGTACTGACCATGGCCTCCCGTCGTCCCCTGCGCTTCGGCTTCACTGTCGACGGGCAGCCGTCGATGGGAGACCATGCCGACATGCGAGTCACCTATCACGGCCGTTTCAACCGAAAAGCCGCCGAAGCCGACGCCCGTCGCCGGTTCGAGGAATGGCGCAGCATCGGCAACCCGCTGGTCCGCCGCTGGTCCGCCGATCAGGTAGTGCTCGCTTGAGCGGCAGAGCGGGATTCATGCAAAAAAATCAGGCAGCGACAAACTCGGGCTTGCTGGGGCGCTCTTCTGTAATATAATTTCGCGCACCCAAGGGTTTCGGAGTTTCTTTATGCAGCGGGTCAAGCTCGACCGCATTGATCGTCGAATTCTCGCCGATCTGCAAGCCGACGGCCGGATGACCAACGTCGAACTGGCGCGCCGGTCAGGGATATCGGCCCCGCCCTGCTTAAGGCGGGTACGGGCCTTGGAAGAGGCCGGGTACGTGCGGGGATATCACGCCGACATTGATCCGGCGGCGCTCGGCTACAACGTCACCATCTTCGCCCATGTCGGCCTCAGTTCTCAGGCCGAAAGCGACCTGAAGGCATTCGAGGATCTTGCCAACACCTGGCCCGAGGTCCGCGAGTGCCACATGCTGGCCGGTGAAATGGATTTCCTGCTGAAGATCGTCGCCCACGATTGGGACGATTATCAGCGCTTCCTGACCACCCGCCTGACCGCAGCCCCCAATATCAGCCACGTCAAAAGCGCGCTGGCGATCCGCAGTGCCAAGGTCCAGCCCGGCGTGCCGATCGAACTCGACGGCCCCGGCGATTTCGACTCCGTCGCCGAGGACGAGTAACACCGCCTGTCCACCGGCCGCTGCCGTCATGACCGACACGGGCATGACGGCAGCGGCCGGTGTGCGATCGCTTTCCCCGTCTCCCGTGAAAAAGTCCCTCGCTGTCGCTCGGTGTACTTTTTCCCGTTGGATTAAAAGGAGAAAAATGGGCTAGGGGCGGCCCAGCGCCCATTTTTCGTGTTGTCTGTTTCACCAGCCTCCGAAGCCGTGGGCGTCGCCCATCGGCCTCGGAGGGAACCAAATCCATCCCCGCGCGGAAAGCTTGATTGAGCACGGGGATTCTTTTTGAACCGGGGAAAAGTACACTGAGGCCAAAGGCCGAAGGACTTTTTCACGATCCCTTATCCCCGAGCGGCCGCCCGCACCCGGCGCAGTCGGTCGAGATCGACCGACCCAAGGTCGGGATAGACCACCAGAGCCCCGGTGAAATCGTCGCCCCCGGTATAGACGCTTTCGCTCACGACCACGTCCAATCCGGCGGCGCGGGCGGCCTGAACGCCGTGAGCCGAATCCTCGATCACCAGACATTGCCGGGCTGGCAAACCCAGCCGTTCCAGCACCATGTGATAGACCGACGGGTCGGGCTTCTTCTTTGGCGTATCCTCGCCACTGACGACGACATCGAACCAGTCGCACCGCTTGGCCCCCAACAGCGCAGCGATATTGGCGCGGCTGGTGGTGGTGGCCAACGCCAGCTTTAGCCCCTCGGCCCGAGCCTGCGCGATCAGCGGCAGGATTCCCGGCCGCAACGACAGCGCGCCTTCGGACGCCATCCGGGTGTAATGGGCGGTCTTGGCGGCATGCAGGGCGGCGATCAGCGCGTCGCTGGCATCGGGCGCAAACGCCCGCAAACGCTCGCGCCCGCCCGCGACCTTCAGCAGGTCGCGGTAGAGCGGGCGGTCCCAATGCCAGTCGAGGCCGTTTTCGACAAAGGCGTGATTAAAGGACTCGCGGTGGACTTCCTCGGTCTCGGCGAGGGTTCCGTCAACGTCGAAGATCAGGGCAGCCAGGCTCATGAAGGGGGGCTCCAATCCGGTGGGGCCAGTTCGAAACCGGCGAAGGAAAAGGCGGGGGAGACGGTGCAGCCGACCAGACTCCACTCTCCCTGCGGCTGAGCGGCCTGCCACACCCCCGGCGGGACGATGCCCTGGGGGAGGTGGCCCTGGCCGAGATCGGGGCCAAGGATCAGCGAGCGCTCGGCGTGACCGTCCTCGGACAGGCACAGGCGCAACGGCGCTCCGGCATGGAAATGCCAGATTTCCGTGGCGTCGATCCGGTGCCAGTGCGACCGCTCGCCCGCCCGCAGCAGATAGAGGATCGCGGTTCCGGCCCCGCGCTGGTTCGGCACGTCGGGGCGATGCCGCCACGTCTCGGTATAATGACCGCCTTCGGGATGAGGCCGCAGCCCCAGGCGGGCGATGATGTCGTCGGCGCTGGTCATACGACGGGCACCGTCGCCGCAACCGAAGGACGATTCGACAGAACCGCATACCACGTCGCCAAAGCGGGATAGCGCTCGCGCCAAGCCGATTGGGGGAACCGGAAATCGAGATAGCCCAGCACGGCGACAATCGCGATCTGGCCGATCAGGAAGCTATCGCCCCAGGCGGCGACCTCGTCCTCCAACTGGGCCAGCCCGCGCTGAACGGCGGCGTCCTGCCGCGCGACCCAGTCGGGCCAGCGTTTGTCCTCGGGGCGCATCGTCGTCTCGATCCGCATAGCCAGCAGAGCGTCGAGGATGCCGTCGCCCAACGCTTCCAGCCGCTTTTGGGTCCAGCGGACACCGCCCGCAGGCGGAACCAGCTTCTGCCCATCATGGAGCGAATCGAGATATTCGCAGATCACCGGCGAATCGTAGATCGCCTCGCCCCCATCGGCGATCAAGGCGGGCACCTTGCCCAGCGGATTGTCGCTGCCGACATCGGTGGCGGGATCCCAGACGTTGGTCGGCACCGCCTCGATCCGATCAGTCAGCCCGGTCTCAAAGGCGACGATCCAGACCTTGCGGGCATAGGGGGAGGTGGCGGAAGTACGCAGCTTCATCGGAGCCTCATGCGGCCAAAAGGATCACACAGGGTTGGCCGCGCCGATCCGGGTGTCAAGGCCCCCATCTGAACTGTCATCAGTTTAGACCCTAGGCACGGTGCCCGGCATGGGTCACAATCGGCACCGCTTGAAGACCCTACCGGTGACGACGTTCTCGAGGAGACCCCACCCATGACCACCGCGACATCCCCCCGCGCCCCCCTGCTGCGCGAGGCGGTCGGCACCTTCGCCGACCGGGCCCATTTCGAGTCGGCGGTGGATGCCTTGATCCGAGCGGGATTCGAACGCCACCGCCTGTCGGTGCTGGCCTCGCACGATTCGCTCGAGGTCGCCTCGGCCGGACAGCGTTCGTGGCGCGACGGTCTGGTCGCCCTGGTCGGTGAACTGAAATACGAAGGCCCGCTGGTCGCCGCCGGTCTGATCGCGATCGCCGCCGGTCCGGTTGGAGCCGCGATCGCCGGTCTGATCGCCGCCGGTGTCGGCGGGGCCGCGATCAAGGAAGTCCTGGACGAAGTGTCGGCCCTGCCGGATTCGACCGATTTCGCCCGGGCGCTCGCCGCCGGAAGCGTCATCTTGTGGGTCGGCATCGACACCCCCCAGGACGAGGAAACCGCCACCCGCCTGCTGCAAGCGGCGGGCGGGAGCAATGTCCACCTGTTCGAGCGATCCGCTTCCCTTCCGGCCTGACCGCCGGCAAGGCCCCCCAGACGGAGACGACGACGATAATGAGCACCTCTTTTAACACGTCCAGCGCCAGCGAAGAGCAATTGAAGGGCACAACCGCCCTGGAACGCGACACGCTGCTGATGCACGCCTCGGGACGCCCCGGCAAGATCGAGATCGTTCCGACCAAGCCGATGGCGACCCAGCGCGACCTGTCGCTGGCCTATTCCCCCGGCGTCGCCTTTCCGTGCCTGCACATCGCCCGAGACCCATCGCTGGCCTACGATTACACCGCAAAGGGCAATCTGGTCGCGGTGATCTCGAACGGCACCGCCGTGCTCGGCCTGGGCGATCTCGGCGCGCTGGCCAGCAAGCCGGTGATGGAAGGCAAGGCGGTGCTGTTCAAGCGCTTTGCCGACGTCGATTCGATCGATCTCGAAGTCGATACCCACGATGTCGATGAGTTCATCAATTGCGTCCGCTATCTGGCCCCCAGCTTCGGCGGCATCAACCTCGAAGACATCAAAGCCCCGGAATGCTTCATCATCGAGCAGCGCCTGCGCGAATTGATGCCGATTCCGGTGTTCCATGACGATCAGCACGGCACCGCGATCATCTCGTCGGCGGGCCTGATCAACGCGCTGGAACTGACCGGGCGCGACATGGCCACCACCAAGGTCGTCGTCAACGGCGCGGGCGCGGCGGGCATCGCCTGCCTCGAACTGATCAAGAGCCTGGGCATCCGACACGAGAACGTGACTCTGTGCGACACCAAGGGGGTGATCTATCAGGGCCGTTCGGAAGGGATGAACCAGTGGAAGTCGGCCCACGCCATCGACACTCCGGCCCGTACCCTGTCCGAGGCGCTGATCGGTGCCGACGTGTTCTTTGGCCTGTCGGTCAAGGGCGCGATGACCCAGGAAATGGTCAAGACGATGGCGCCCCGCCCGATCATCTTCGCGATGGCCAACCCCGATCCGGAAATCACCCCGGAAGAGGTCAAGGCGGTGTGCCCCGACGCGATCGTCGCCACCGGCCGTTCGGATTATCCCAACCAGATCAATAACGTGTTGGGCTTCCCCTACATCTTCCGCGGCGCGCTCGACGTCCGCGCCTCGACCATCAACGAGGCGATGAAGGTCGCCGCCGCCAGGGCGATCGCCGCGCTGGCCCGCGAGGACGTTCCCGACGAAGTCGATGCCGCCTATTCCGGCCGCCGCCTCCGCTACGGGGCCGATTACATCATCCCGGTGCCGTTCGATCCCCGTCTGATCTCCGCCGTCCCCCCCGCCGTCGCCAAGGCGGCGATGGATAGCGGCGTCGCCCGTCGCCCGATCATCGACATGCCCGGCTACAGCCGCGACCTGTCGGCCCGGCTCGACCCGGTCGCCGCCGGAATGCAGGCGATCACCGAGGCGGTCCGCGCCAACCCCAAGCGGGTGGTGTTCGCCGAGGGCGAAGAGGAAAAGCAGATCCGCGCCGCCGTCGCCTTCAACAATGCCGGTCTTGGCCACCCGATCCTGATCGGGCGCGAGGACCGCATCCGCGAAACGATGCGTTCGATCGGCCTGCCGGTCGCGGAATCGCTCGAAATCGTCAACGCCCGCCTGTCGCCGAAGACGAAGGACTATACCGACCTGCTCTATCGCCGCCTCCAGCGCAAGGGCGCGCTGTATCGCGACGCCCAGCGGCTGGTCAACCAGGAGCGCAACATTTTCGGCGCGCTGATGGTTGAATCCGGCGATGCCGACGCGATGGTCACCGGCCTGACCCGCAATTACTGGCAGGCGTTCGACGAGATCAAGCGGGTGATCGACCCCGCGCCGGGCGAACTGATGTTCGGCATGACCGTCTTCGTCGCCAAGGGACGGGTGGTGTTCGTCGCCGACACCACCGTGCTGGAGCGGCCGACCCCGGTCCAGTTGGCCGACATCGCGGTGCAGACCGCGCACAAAGCCCGCCAGATGGGCCACGAGCCGCGCGTCGCGATGATCAGCTACTCGACCTTCGGCAATCCCAGCAACAACCGGGCCGAGCGCGTCCGCGAGGCGGTCGATATCCTCGACGCCCGCAAGGTCGATTTCGTCTATGACGGCGAGATGAGCCCCGACGTCGCCCTCGACCCGGAATTGCTCAGCCACTACCCGTTCTCGCGGCTGAAGGAACCGGCCAACGTGCTGGTGATGCCCGGTCTCTATTCCGCCACGATCAGCTCGAAGCTGCTGCAAAAGCTGGGAGCGGTGCCGGTGATCGGTCCGATCCTGGTCGGTCTGTCGCGTCCGATCCAGGTCACCTCGATGGATGCCAGCGCCACCGACATCGTCACCATGGCGGTGCTGGCCTGTCACGATGCCTTGAAGCGCGAAACGGGGAAATAAAGGACCGCGGATGATCAATCGCAATCCCGCCGCCGCCGGCAGAGTGCTGTCGGTGGCGGTGTTGCTGTCCAGTCCGACTGGAATCGTTCTTTTGGTTCTGGCCGCCCAGGGGACGGTCCACGCTGCGTGGGCCGTCTTGGTCTGGCTGGGCGTCACGCTGATCCTGGCCCTGGTGGTGCGGGCGCATCTGACCCGGCTGGCGACGCTGGCCGAGTGGGTCCGCGCCCTGGCGCTCGGAACCGAACAAGGGCCGCCGCCCGGCCGCGACGATATCACCCTGGCCGGAACCGCGATCGCCGTCGGCGGGCTGCGCCGGGTGTGGCAGCAAAAAACCGCTGAACTGACCAGCACCGCCCGCTGGAACGAAAGCCTGCTCGACAATCTGCCCGATCCGCTGCTGCTGCTCGATCCCAGCCGCCGGGTCGTCCGCGCCAACAAGGCGGCGCGGCTGTTGTTCGGCCGCGAGTTGGGCGGGCGCGACATCTCCTCGTTTCTGCGTCACCCTTCCGTCCTGGAAGCGGTCGAGGCGGTGCTGACCGGCGCGAACAGCCGGGAATGCGAGTTCACTCAGCCCGTCCCGCTCGAACGGGTCTTCCTTGCCCGCGTCGTCTGTCCCGGTGGTCTTCCGCCCGATGGGGCGGCGGCGATGCTGACCCTGCACGATCTGACCGACGTCAAGCGGATCGAGCGGATGCGGGCCGATTTCGTCGCCAATGCCAGCCACGAACTCCGCACCCCCTTGGCCGCCGTCGCCGGATTCATCGAGACCCTGCGCGGTCCCGCCCGCGACGACGAGGAGGCGCGTGACCGCTTCCTCGCCATCATGGCCGAGCAGGCCCAGCGGATGAGCCGCCTGATCGCCGATCTGTTGTCGCTGTCGCGGATCGAGTTGAACGAACACACGCCGCCGCGTGAAAAGGTCGATCTTGGACGGCTGCTGATCACCGCCGCCGAGGTGCTGCGCCCGCTGGCGCAGGGGCGCGGGATGGAGATCGTGCTGGAGATCGACCCCGACCTCGACACCATCCTCGCCCAACCCGACGAGATGGCTCAATTGTTCCAGAACCTGCTCGACAACGCCCTCAAATACGGGCGCGAGAACAGCCCGGTCCTGGTCACCGCCATCGCCGCCACGCCCGCCGAACTGCCGGTCAACGCCGGAGCGGCGCTGAAATCCGGCCCGGCGCTCAAGGTCTCGGTGCGCGATCAGGGCGAGGGCATCGCCCGCGAGCATCTGCCCCGCCTGACCGAGCGTTTCTACCGCGCCGATGCCGCCCGCTCGCGCCGGATGGGCGGCACCGGGCTCGGCCTCGCCATCGTCAAGCACATCGTCAACCGCCATCGCGGCCTGCTGACGATCGACAGCGTCGTCGGCCAGGGCTCGACCTTCACCGTCTGGCTGCCTGCGATCGAACGGTGACCGTCGCCTAGAGTTTGTCCGGGTTAAGGATAACACCCGGCCCTTCCATCCCCATGGCGTCGTCCAATCCAATGCGTCCAATGACGTTTCGGCGGGGCCACATGGCCCCTGGGTCAAGCCCGAGGGTGACGGCCCCAAACGGCGATACCGTCAAATTCCGAAAAACTCTAACTGGCGACAAACGGACCAAACCACCGCCAATAGTGTGACTTGGGTCGTGTTTACGGGCTATATTGCCATTGGGATAGATGGACGGCCCCAATGACCACAGCGAGACAGCAATGAACCGCAAACAACGCCGGGCTCAGGAAAAGCATGGTCCTGCCCCGATTGCACCGGGGGCGGCGGCATCCATTCCCAAGATGCTCACCGAAGCCTTTCAGCACCATCAGGCCGGGCGTCTGAGCGAGGCCGCTCAGCTCTATCAGCAAATCCTGGGGCTCGATCCCCGTCACGCCGACAGCCTGCACCTCCTCGGAAACGTCGCCTATTCGGTTGGACGCCATGATTTAGCCGTCGATCTGATCAATCAGGCGATCGCGGTCAATGCCAAGGTCGCGATGTACCATTGCACCCTTGGCAATGCGCAGAAAGAGTTGGGGCGGCTGGACGATGCGATCTCGTGTTGGCGTCGGGCGCTGGCGCTCAAACCCGACTATCCCGAGGCGCATTCCAATCTGGGCTTGGTCCTGCGGGAACAGGGCCGCATCGACGAGGCGGTTGCCCATTGCCGCAAGGCCATTGCCCTGAGGGCGGATTTTCCAGAGGCGCACAACAACCTTGGCTCGGCGGTGCAAGCACAGGGGCGGCTGGACGACGCGGCCGCGGCCTTTCGCCAAGCCATCGCCCTTCGGCCGGATTACACCGAGGCCCACTCCAACCTGGGCATCGTGCAGCAAGATCTGGGGAGACCGGACGAGGCGCGGGCAAGCCACCTCCGCGCCCAGGAGACGCGGCCGGGTTCACTCCGCTACAGTTGCAACGCCCAGCTCTTTATGCCGATCATCGCCGACTCGACGGAGGCGATAGCCGTCTCGCGAAAGCGCTATGAGGCAGGGATCGGCGCTCTGACGGACTCGCCGCCGTTTCTGGACGTCTCGATCAAGGATGTGAACCCCCGCTCGTTCTACCTCGCCTATCACAACGTCGATAACCGCCCGGTGATGGAGGCGCTCCACCGCCTGTTTCGGGCCAAGGTCGGGGGGCTGACCTTCACCGCGCCCCATCTGGCGGGCTGGCAATCGCCCGCTGTCCGGGGGCGGCGGGTCAGGGTCGGGTTTCTATCCGAATTCCTGGTCGGCCATACTGTCGGGAACCTCAACCAGGGTTTTATCGAGCATCTCGACCGCGACCGTTTTGACGTCGTGCTGATTCACACCGCACATGCCAAGCGCGACGCCTTGAGCAACATTCTGGATCGGCTGGCTGACACCTCCCTCACCCTGCCCCACAGCCTGGAAGCCCAACAGCAGGCGGTGGCGGCGGCAGAATTGGACGTCCTGATCTACCCCGATATCGGAATGGCGCCCTCGACCTATTTCCTGGCTTACGCCCGCCTTGCCCCGGTGCAGGCGGTGATGTGGGGACACCCGGACACGACGGGTCTCGATTCGATTGATTACTTTGTATCGTCGAAATCGATCGAGCCGGATAACGCACAGGACGTCTACACCGAGAGATTGATTCGTCTCGACCGGCTGAATTGTTACTACACTCCGCCTCAGGCGCCCACGGACATCTTGAGCCGAGCCGAGCTTGGCTTGCCTGAGACGGGTATCTTGTACGGCTGCCCCCAGAGCTTGTTCAAGTTCCACCCGGATTTCGACGCGGTGCTCGCCGCGATCGCTTTGGGTGACCCGACGGGCCGGATCGTCCTCATCGCGGGCGACAATGCGAGTTGGGCCGAGCAGATTCGCGCAAGGTGGCAAAAGACCGACCCGATCTTGCTGGAGCGAACCCTGTTCCTGCCCCGCATGCCGCGCGATCGGTTCGTCATGATGCTCGCGCACATCGACATCTTGTTAGACCCCATTCATTTCGGCAGCGGCAATACCCTGTACGAGGCGATGGTGGGGGGGACGCCGGTGATAACCTGGCCGGGTCAATTCATGCGGGGCCGGATCGTGGCCGGGGCGTACCGACAGATGGGGATCGCCGACGCCCCGATTGCCCCCCGGATCGAGGATTATGCGCCTCTGGCCCTGGCTCTGGGACGTGACCCCGACCGTCGCGAGGCGTTGCGCCAGTCGTTGCGGAGCGCGGCAGGCCGGGACTTGTTCATGGACATGAGCGCTGTTCGGGGAATCGAAGCCTTCCTGGACGCGGCGGTGGCGGCGGCCGGACGCGGAGAGAGGCTACCGACCGACTGGCACCCGGATCTTCAGGCCGGACAGAGCCCCGAGGGGGGCTCCAGAGAGACAGGTGGGCCACATGCCGGTTGAATTCTTCTCGGCGAATTGTCCCGCTTGCGGACATCACGTCGCGGTTCCGTTTTTCGACGGGGGACAGCACCCCCTGGCAACCTTGGCTTGGCCGAGCACCGCAAATGCGGCACGGACTCTGCCCCGTTTGCCGCTCGATTTCGTGATGTGCGTCGAATGCGGCCACGTATTTAACCGGTCTTTCGACTATGCCGCCGTCCCGTACTCAGAAAAACCCAACTTGATGTTCAACCGTGGTGTCGCCTGGTCCGGCTTTTTGCAGGGTGTGCGCGATACGATCCTGTCCGGATTGTCGGCGCACCCGGTGGTGGTCGAGATCGGTCATGGCGACGGCAGCTTTCTTGCGGCTTTGGCTGGCGAGCGGGCGGCGGGCCGGTATATCGGCTTCGATCCCAACGGCGCGGCCTCGGGCCATGGCAATGTCGAATTCCGCAGCGAATTGTTCGACCCGGCGCGGCACCTCGCCGAATTGCGCCCGGAGCTAATCATCAGCCGCCATGTGCTGGAGCATCTGGTTAACCCCGTCGGCTTCATCCAAGGAATCTCATTCGCGGCGTCGATGCAGGGGCTGGTGCCCCGCATGTATATGGAAGTGCCATGCATTGATGCCGCAATCGCCGGCGGACGCTCGGTCGATTTCTATTACGAGCACGGCTCGCAATTCACCACGACGTCGTTCCAACGCATGCTAACGCGGGCCACCGCCAAGATTTTGGAGATTGGCCACGGCTATGGCGGCGAAGTGGTCTTTGGCTTCGCCGAATTGGGCGCTCCCGGCCACACGGTTGCCCAGGCGCGGGTTGCCGCATCGTTCCGTGATGCGGCAAGGGCATCGGTAACGACAATCGTCGGTCAGTTGGCGGCCCTGCACAGTGCGGGCAGCCGGGTGGCGATCTGGGGCGGGACCGGAAAGTCCGCCGCGTTTATGTCCCGCTTTTGCGTCGATTCAGAGCGGTTTCCGCTGGTGGTGGATTCCGATCCGGCCAAGGTCGGCACCTTTGTTCCCGGCACCGGGCAGGAGATCCGCTTCCGCGACTGGTTGCGGCATCACCCGGTTGACGTGGTGATCATTCCGCCGCAATGGCGAGCCGCCGACATCGTGGCCGAGATGGCCGCGAACGGACTCACCGCCGGTCAGGTTCTGATCGAACATTGTGGCCGCTTGATCGACTTTGCCCAAGACGACCACCCCTATCGCAGATCGTAATCCCAGGAGCACGGCGCGGAACCCCGCCGCCTCGTCATCCGAGTTACGACCCGCACTTTGAAATATAAGGAGAATTTGGCGTCCCGGAAGGGATTCGAACCCCTGACCTACGGTTTAGGAAACCGTTGCTCTATCCTGCTGAGCTACCGGGACGCGAGCGCATTGAGAGCGCGGGGTTTATAACATTATCGCGAGGGAAGACGGAAGCCCCGATCGGACCGGGCCGCGCCCGCCGCTTGGTCTCAGATGTATTGTCCGGAATCGACTTTGAGGACATGCCCCGTCACCATCCGGGCAAGGTCGGACAGAAGGAACAACGTGGCGGCGGCGATGTCGTCCGCCTCGGGGAGTTGCTTCAAGGCGCTCTCCTCCACGGCCTTGGCGCGAAATTCCTCGGGAAGCTGTCTGGCCATCTCGGTCAGAACCATCCCCGGCGCAACCGCGTTGACGGTTACCCCCTTGGGGCCGAACTCGCGGGCGGCGGTTTTGGTCAGCGCAATCAATCCGCCCTTCGAGGCGGCGTAATTGGCCTGCCCGAACTTGCCGCGCATCCCATTGATCGAGACGATGTTGACGATCCGACCGTAGCCAAGCGTTGTCATCGCCGGTGCCACCGCGCGGATCAGGTTGAAGGCTCCGGTCAAATTGACCTGCAAGACCTGCTGCCATTCGTCGTCGCTCATTTTGAGGAGCGAGCGGTCGCGGGTGATTCCGGCATTGTTGACCAACAGCGATGCCGGTTGCCCCAGCGACGCCACCGCCTCGGCCACCGCCCCGCTTTCGCAGACATCGACCGGGTGGAACACCTGCCCGGGACCGGCCTTGCCCGCCCGATCAAAGACATGGACCTCGGCACCTCCGGCGGTCAGTCCATTGGCGATGGCCGCGCCGATCCCTTGGCTCCCACCGGTAACGATGGCGATCCGGCCTGTGAAATCCAACCGCTGCACCTTCATCCTGAGCCCGCCCCTTGACTTGTCGATCGGTTGCGGTAATCTCGTACCACAATATGACTTTGTTACGGCGTTGCCCTCCGATTGTCAAGCCAACGAACCAGCCAGAGGACAAAATGAACATATCCGTCATCACCGTCGATCTGACGTCGGAGGCTGATCTGGAAGCCGTCGTCGCCCTGGACAGCCTTATTTCCGGCCAATCGCGCCGGGGGTTCTACATCAAGAAATTCGCCGCCGCCCGTCGCTCCCCCGAAACCTTCGTGTTCCTGCGCGCGTCCGTCACCGACCGCGTTGACGGCTACCTGCTTGTCCGCATCGTCGATGGCGAGTTCGGGGCCACCCGGCCCGCGGCGGTGATCGAAGCGATCGGAACCAACCCCGCTTTGCGCGGCAAGGGGATCGCCCACGCGATGATGGCCGAACTTGAGACCCGTCTTGCCGCCCGAGGGGTGCGCGAAATCCACTCCGAGGCCGAGTGGACGGAAAACGACCTGATCCGCTTTTTTGCCTCGTCGGGTTTTCACTTGGCGCCCCACCAGATTTTGGGCCGCGCCGTCACGACTGAATTGTGAGGCTATCGTCATGACGTCCATCGAACTCGATTTCAGTGCCGCCAGTGGTGACGATGCCGAGGCGCTTTCGCGTGACCGGATTCCCGTTCGCTCGATGACCGAGGCCGATCTGCCCGCGATCATCGCCACCGACAGCAAGATCACCGGACGCGACCGGTCCGCCTATTGCCGCGACAAGCTGGCCGAAGTCCTGAATGAAAGCGGCGTTCGCGTCTCGCTGGTCGCCGAGATCGACGGTCAATTCGCGGGGTTTGTCATGGCCAGGGTCGATTACGGCGATTTCGGCCGCGCCAATCCCGTCGCCGTGATCGACACCATCGGAGTCCTGCCGCTGTTCACCCATCGCGGCGTCGGCCGGGCTCTGATCAGCCAGTTGATGGTCAACCTGTCGTCGCTGCGGGTCGAGCGGGTCAAGACCCAGGTTTCATGGGATGAGTTGCCCCTGGCGTCGTTCCTGCACGGTCTGGGCTTCACCCCGTCGCAGCGTCTGTCGTTCATCCGCCGCCTCGCCTGAGCTGCGGCCTGGATTATACCGGCGAACAGGTCGGATCAACGGTTCGCCGGTCTTTCCCCCTCCCCTCAGCCAGCCAGTCCGCCCCATACGGTCGGAAGGGAAATGGAGAGGGCCGTCGGAGGGTAAGCGTCAGCACGACATGAAGACCGGGAGCGGCATGTGGCGAAGGATGAAGTCCGCCGCCGATCCTCGGGCGCGGGAGCGGCTTTTGACCGACGCTCCGATCGCCAGCAGATCGGCACCGATGTCGCAGGCATGAGACAGCAGAAGATCCATGTCGCGGATATTGTCGCGGACCAGATGAATCTCGGTCGCGACAACGCCCCATTGCGACAAATGCTCGACCATATCGACCGGCGGCGCGTTGACGGGACGCAAGGTCGGATCGCGCTTTTCATGGATGGTGACCAGAGACACCGACTGGGCCGCCCGCAACAGCGGCAGACCGTCATGGATAACCCCGGCCGCCTCCCGTCCGGCGTTCCAGCCGACGACGATCCGGTTTCCCAAATCGCGATAGGCTCCGACCCGCGGAACGATCAGAACCGGGCGTCCGCTTTGCTGCACCGCCTGATCGACAAGGGAGGCAGGCGAGACTCCGTCCTCGTCCTCCTGTCCGACGACCACCAGATCGAAGTAGCGGCTGCACAGCCGGACCGTCGCCAAAATCCGGTCGTCGTCGCCGTGATCCACCTGCCACCACCGCGAGGCCACGCTGGCTTCGGCGGCGGCAAATTCGAACAATGCCCGCGCCTCATCGGCGGACTCGAGAAGATATTGGCTGGATTTCCGCGCCAGAACCGAGGAAACGGCGCGGTCGGTTCGGCAAAACAGCGCCGTCACCCGCGCGCCGAAGCGTCGGGCCAAATCCATCGCCACGTCGCACCGGGCCGCCGTCCGCGCCCCTCCGTCCAGATGCACCAGGATGTCGCGCATCCCCTCCTCCCTGTTTGCCAAGTCCGTGGACCGATGTGCAAAACAAGACCTCCACGGGCCGGACAAAGCCCGACCCGTAGAGGTCTTCCCCCCGTCAGGCAAAGGCGCTCAGCCCCGTCATCGCCCGCCCCAGGATCAGGGCATGGACATCGTGGGTGCCCTCATAGGTATTGACGGCTTCGAGATTCATCGCGTGGCGGATAACGTGAAATTCGTCGGCGATGCCATTGCCGCCGTGCATGTCGCGAGCAATACGGGCGATGTCGAGCGCCTTGCCGCAATTGTTGCGCTTTAGCATCGAAATCATCTCCGGGGCCATCCGCTTCGCATCGAACAGCCGCCCCAGCCGCAGGCAGGCATGCAGGGCCAGGGCGATCTCGGTCTGCATGTTGGCCAGCTTCACCTGGATCAACTGGGTGTTGGCGAGCGGTCGCCCGAATTGCTTGCGGTCGAGCGTGTATTGACGGGCGGCGTGCCAGCAGAATTCGGCCGCCCCCAGCACGCCCCAGGCGATGCCGTAGCGGGCCCGGTTAAGACAGCCGAACGGACCTTTCAGCCCCTCGACATTGGGCAGGAGGGCGGAATCCGGCACGAACACCTCGTCCATCACGATTTCGCCGGTGATCGAGGCGCGCAGGCTGAACTTGCCCTCGATCTTGGGGGCCGACAGACCCTTCATGCCCTTTTCGAGAATGAAGCCCCGGATCACCCCGTCATCGGTCTTGGCCCAGACGACGAAGACGTCGGCGATCGGCGCGTTGGTGATCCACATCTTGCTGCCGGTCAGCAGATAGCCGCCATCCACTTTCCGGGCGCGGGTCCGCATGCTGCCGGGATCGGACCCGGCGTCGGGTTCGGTCAGGCCGAAGCATCCGACCATTTCTCCGCTCGCCAGTTTGGGCAGGTAGGTCTGGCGCTGCTCCTCGCTGCCATAAGCGTGGATCGGATACATCACCAGCGAGGATTGCACGCTCATCGCCGAGCGGTAGCCGGAATCGACCCGTTCGACTTCGCGGGCGATCAGGCCGTAACAGACATAGGAAACATTGGCCCCGCCATATTCCTCGGGCAGGGTCGGTCCCAGAAAGCCGAGTTCCCCCATCTCGGTCATGATCTCGCGGTGAAATATTTCGTGCCGGTTGGCATCGACGATCCTGGGCAGAAGTTTCTCCTGACAATAAGCCCGTGCCGAGTCGCGGACCATTCGCTCGTCCTCGTTTAGGCAATCGTCAAGCAACAACGGGTCTTCCCAAGCAAAATGGTGCTTTTCGGCCGACATCAATACTCTCCCCGTTAAGGTTCCCAGTCTTCCTGGTCTGATGGGCAAATGGAGAATGCCTCCGCTCCCCCTGTTTCGAAAACCGCTTGACGCCAAAAAATGCATTATGGTACGTCAATGCCATTATCGTAATCGCAGCGTTGCGGTTCCGTCAAGAGGCGGTCGCTGCACCGACAGGGGGGAAGGGACATGTCAATCAAAGCGCATCGCTGGGTGATGACGAATGTCGGCGATCCGATGGGACGCGAGGAGGTCGAAATCGCGCCGCCGCTCCCCGGCCAGGTGCTGGTTGAAATCGCCGGTTGCGGCGTCTGCCATACCGATCTGGGGTTCCTGTATGACGGCGTCCGCACCAATCTGCCGCTGCCGCTGACCCTGGGGCACGAGATCAGCGGCCGGGTGATCGCCGCCGGGACCGGGGCGGATGAGTGGATCGGGCAGGCGGTGATCGTTCCCGCCGTCATCCCTTGCGGCGAATGCGACGCCTGCCGCCGCGGCAAGGGCACCATCTGTGCCCACCAGCTTATGCCCGGCAATGACATCCAGGGCGGATTTGCCAGTCACATCACCGTTCCCGCCCGGGGATTGTGCCCGGTAGACGAGGCAAGGCTGGCCGAGATCGGCCTGACCCTGGCCGATGTCTCCGTCGTCGCCGACGCGGTGACCACGCCCTATCAGGCGGTTGTCCAGGCTGGTATCGCCCCGGGGACGCTGTGCGTCGTCATCGGGGCCGGGGGCGTCGGGGGTTATTGTGTCCAGATCGCCGCCGCGTTCGGGGGGACCGTTGTCGCCATTGATGTCGATGACGCCAAGCTCGACGCGATCTCCCACCACGGCGCCGCCCTGACCATCAATTCCCGTCAGCTCGATGCCAAGACGCTGAAGAAGCAGATTGCAGCCTTCGCCCAACAGCGCGGCCTGTCTTCCCGCGAATGGGTGATCATGGAATGCTCCGGCACCGCCGCGGGCCAGCAAACCGCCTGGTCCCTGCTGGTGCACGGCGCCACCCTGGCCGTGGTCGGCTTCACCATGGACAAGGTCGATATCCGCCTGTCGAACCTGATGGCCTTTCATGCCCGGGCGCTGGGCAATTGGGGCTGTCCGCCCGAGCTTTATCCCGACGCCCTCGCCCTCGTCCTCGACCGCAAGATCGAGTTGGGCGCGTTCGTCGAACGCCACCCGCTGGAGCGCATCAACGACGTCTTCGACGCCGCCCACCGCCACCAATTGCGGCGGCGCGCGGTGCTGGTGCCCTGATCCAATCTCAATCAATCAAGAAGAGGGGAAGACCATGATTGCGGATACCGCATCAATCGTCAGGGCCACCGCACCGGCGGAGCTTCATGACCACAATCTTGTGCCGTTCAGCGTGGTGCCGGGGGTTCTTTACGAGAAGCGTCCGGCCAAAACGCCCGATGGCCAGACCGTGTCCGGCCTGTTCAACGCCTGGATCACCCTCGACAACCCCAAGCAGTTCAATTCCTACACCACCGAAATGGTGAAGGGGGTGATCCTCGCCTTCCGCGAGGCGTCGAACGCCCGCGACGTCGTCGCCGTGGTGTTCACCGGATCGGGCGACAAGGCGTTCTGCACCGGCGGCAACACCAAGGAATATGCCGAATATTATGCAGGCAATCCGCAGGAATACCGCCAGTACATGCGGCTGTTCAACGACATGGTCTCGGCGATTCTCGGCTGCGACAAGCCGGTGATCTGCCGCGTCAACGGCATGCGGATCGGCGGCGGCCAAGAGATCGGCATGGCCGCCGATTTCTCGATCGCCCAGGATCTCGCCCGCTTCGGCCAGGCCGGTCCCAAGCACGGCTCGGCCCCGATCGGCGGTGCCACCGATTTCCTGCCGCTGATGGTCGGCAGCGAGCAGGCGATGATTTCCGGTTCCCTGTGCGAACCATGGTCGGCGCACAAGGCCTATCGTCTCGGCCTGCTCACCGACATCGTTCCCGCGCTCAAGGTCGATGGTCACTTCGTCGCCAACCCGACGATCATCACCGACCGGTATCTCGACGAGTGGGGCCGCATCGTCCATGGCGAGCCCCGAACCGGCGCCGAACTGGACGCGGGCAAAGCGCTGCTGAAGCAGGGCGAGGTCGATCTGTCCCGGCTCGACGCCAAGGTCGAGGAGATTTGCGCCAAGATCGTGCTGACCTTCCCCGATTGCTTCACCAAGACCATCCAGGAATTGCGCAAGCCGAAGCTCGCTGCCTGGAACGCCAACAAGGAAAACAGCCGCGACTGGCTCGGTCTCAACATGATGACCGAGGCTCGTAGCGGCTTTCGCGCCTTCAACGAAGGCCCCAAGGACAATCGCGAGATCGACTTCGTCGCGTTGCGTCAGGCGCTGGCCAAAGGAACGCCGTGGAGCCCCGATTTGATCGAGTCGCTGATCCCGGGCCAGGGGAGCTAAGACGATGTCCGACTCCCCCCTTAAAATCTGGCGCGAGCGCGACGGGACATTGCTGCGTCTGCGCCTGGACCGTCCCAAGGCCAACATCGTCGATGCCGCGATGATTGCCGCGCTCGACGAAGCCCTGGCGGCTTCCCAAGACGATAGTGCGGTGTTGGCGGTTCTGCTCGACCATGAGGGACCGCATTTCAGCTTTGGCGCCAGCGTCGCCGAGCATGTGCCCGACCGATGCGCCGCGATGCTGACCAGCCTGCACGCCCTGGTGTTGCGGATGGTGGCCTACCCGGTTCCGATCCTGGTCGCGGTGCGGGGGCAGTGCCTGGGCGGCGGGCTTGAAGTCGCTATCGCCGGTCATCTGATCTTCGCTGCTCCCGACGCCAAGCTGGGCCAGCCCGAAATCCAACTGGGGGTGTTCGCGCCAGCGGCGTCGTGCCTGCTGCCCGAACGGATGCCGCGCGGCGCGGCGGAAAGCCTTCTGTTTTCGGGCCAGCCGATCAGCGGAGCCGAAGCGTACCGCCTCGGCCTCGCCCATCAGGTTGCCGAAAATCCCGAGGCGGCGGCCCTGGCCTATTTCGATGCCGCCCTGGCCAAGCACAGCCCGTCGTCGCTGCGCTTTGCGGTGCGGGCGGCCCGGCTTGGTCTGGGCGACCGGGTCAAGGCCAAGTTGGCCGAACTCGAACGGCTTTACCTGACCGACCTGATGGCAACCCACGACGCGGTCGAAGGGCTGACCGCGTTTCTTGAAAAGCGTCCGGTGAAATGGGAGGCAAGCTGACCATGTCGATATCCGCAGACATCATCGCCCGGTGCCAGTCGATCTACGAGGATCTCGATTTCGGCCTCGCCCGCGCCTGGAAGGCGGCAGTACCGGGGCGCAAGGTCGTCGGCTTCCTGCCGCTGTACGTTCCGCTTGAGATGATCCACGCCGCCGGGTGCCTGCCGCTGGGAATCTTCGGCGGGGGCGACCGGATGGAGGTGATTCACGGCGACGCCTATTATCAAAGCTACATTTGCCGTATCCCCCGCTCGACCATCGAGCTTGGCGTCAGCGGGCGGCTCGATGTCGCCGACGGGATGATCTTCCCCTTCGTCTGCGACGTGATCCGCAATTTGTCGGGGATGTGGAAGATCATGTTCCCCCAGGTCTGGACGAAATTCTTCGACACGCCGCAGAATTTCGATCCCGCCATCGGCGGAGCCTATTATGTCGAGGAACTGCGCGAACTGAAGCAGGGGCTGGAACAGCTCACCGGACGGACCATCACCGACGACGACATCCGCCATTCGATCGGACTCTATAACGAGAACCGCCGTCTGGTGCGGTCGGTCTACGCCTTCCGCGCCCAAGCCCCGTGGAAAGCCCCCGCCTCCGACGTCTACCTGCTGATGCGGGCCGGTTTGATGATGCCGGTGGAAGAGCACAACCGGATGCTGGCCGACTACCTTGCCGCCATCGAGGCGGAGGACCGGCCGCGCCGGGACAATGTCCGCATCGTTATCTTCGGCTCGTTCTGCGAGCAGCCTCCGCTCAACCTGATCAAGTCGATCGAGATGGCCGGATGCTACATCGTCGATGACGATTACGCCCTGGTGAACCGCTTCCTGACCGAGGACGTCGCCGTCGAGGGAGACCCCCTCGAAGCCTTGTCGCTGAGTTATCTCCGCCATTCGGTCGAGACCTCGTGCAAATACGTCCCCGACGAGGCGGAAAAGGGCCGCTTCCACATCGAGGCGGTCAAGGCCGCCGGGGCCGAGGGGGTGATCTACGCCACCCCAAGCTTCTGCGACCCGGCCCTGCTCGACCGCCCGATGATCTGCGGTCGGCTGTCGGAAGCCTCCATCCCCTTCATCTCGTTCAAATATGCCGAGAATTCCGGCCAGATGCAGCCGATCCGCGAGCAAGCCGGCACCTTCGCCGATTCCATCAAGCTGTGGAGCTGATCCCCATGAGCGAAGCCGTCAAAGAACCGTCGATGTTGATGCAAAAGGAAATGATCGCCCGCAATTACGAGGCGATCACCTCCAAGCACGAGACCGGCCGCAAGGTGTCCTCCACGTTCGTTCCGGGCAATCTCAACGAATTGCTGATGTGTTTCGACATCGTCAACAACCTGCCCGAGATCAATGCGATCCAGGGCGGCATGCGCAAAGCCTCGGGCGGCTTTATCATGGAGGCCGAGAAATCGGGCCATTCCGAGGACGTCTGCACCTACGTCAAGGCCGATATCGGCCAGATGGCCAAAGGCAACATCGCCCCCAACGGCAAGCCGTTTCCCGCGCCCGACGTGCTGCTGCTCAGCTACACCGGCTGCTACACCTTCATGAAATGGTTCGAATTGCTGCGGGCCGAGTACAAATGCCCGACCCTGATGCTGCATGTCCCCTATGAAGGCGACGGGCATGCCACCAAGAACATGCGCGACTACATCGTCAAGCAGTTGAAAGAGGTGGTGATCCCCGGACTTGAACAGGTCTCCGGCGTCAAGTTCGACATCGACCGCCTGCGCGGCTATCTCAGGGCCTCGGCCCGGGCCGAAGACAATCTGGTCTGGTGCCTGGAGCAGGGCAAGAACAAGCCATCGCCGATCGATGCCTATTTCGGCGGGGTCTATTACATCGGCCCGATCTTCACCGCGTTTCGCGGCACCGAGGATGCGGTGACCTATTACGAGACGCTGCGCCGCGAGGTTCAAGAGCGGATCGACGCGCGGCAGGGTCCGCTGACCCCCGAGGGAACCAATTTCAACGACCAGAAATATCGTCTGGTCGTCGAAGGGCCGCCCAACTGGACCCATTTCCGTGAGTTCTGGAAGATGTTTTACGACGAAGGGGCCGTCGTCGTCGCCAGTTCCTACACCAAGGTCGGCGGCATGTACGACCAAGGCTTCCGCCACGATCCCGACAATCCGCTGGAGAGCCTCGCCGATTACTGCCTCGGTTGCTACACCAACCGCAACCTTCCGACCCGGGTCGATATCCTTGCCAAATATATCGAGGAATACGAGGCCGACGGCCTGCTGATCAACTCGATCAAAAGCTGCAACAGCTTCTCGGCCGGGCAATTGATGCTCATGAAGGAAGTCGAACGACGCACCGGCAAGCCCAGCGCCTTCATCGAAACCGATCTGGTCGATCCGCGCTATTTCTCCGCCGCCAACGTCAAGAACCGTCTCGAAAGCTATTTCCAGATGATCGAGCAGAAGCGCCAGGGCGCTCGCTCCGCAGCCTAAGGGAGGGTGCACTCATGCGTTGTTTCATCGGCATTGATCTCGGTTCCACCACCACCAAGGCGGTGGTGATGGATGAGTCCCTCGAAGTGCTGGGGCGCGGCATCACCAATTCGCGCTCGAACTACGACACCGCCGCGGCGGTGTCGAAACAAGAAGCGTTGATCGACACCCGGTTAACCTTGTTCCGCCGGGCGCTTGGCTCGGTGCCCGAGGTCGCGGGTCAAGTCGATACGATCCTGGCCGACCTGGAGCGGAATTTCCGCCATGTTCAATTCCTCGAACAACTGGACGACCTTGAACGCACCTGCATCGGCAACATCAAAGGCCCCCGCTTTGCCGGGTGCGAGCGGGCGGTGATCGAGGCGTTGGAAGCCACCTTCGCGCGGCTGAGGAGCAGTTCCGCCGCCCAATACGCCCCCGGAATCAAACGCAAGTCGGACTTCTTTCGCGACCTGGCCGGGGCCGAGTTCATGGTCCACGGCGATGCGGTGTGCAAGGAGGCCGGGCTCGGCTTCGACCTGATCCTCAACGTCTACGACAAGTCGATCATCGAGGTCGAGAACCGGCCGCCTGCGGGCGACATGGAGGGCAAGTTCATCCGGGCGCTCGAAAAGGGCACGATGCGCAGCAACACCATCTTGAAGCCGGTGCAGGACGCGCTGGCGATCCCGTTGGAGGAAACCTACGTCGTCGGCACCGGCTATGGCCGGGTCCGGCTGCCCTTCCCCAAGGAGCATATCCGCTCGGAAATCCTCTGCCACGGCCTCGGTGCCCACATGATGTATCCGGACACCCGCACCGTGCTCGACATCGGCGGTCAGGACACCAAGGGCATTCAGGTCGATGCCAGCGGCATCGTCGAGAATTTCCAGATGAACGACCGCTGCGCCGCCGGGTGCGGCCGCTATCTCGGCTATATCGCCGACGAAATGAACATGGGGCTGCACGAACTCGGGCCGCTGGCGATGAAATCAAGCAAGTCGGTGCGGATCAACTCCACCTGCACCGTGTTCGCCGGGGCCGAGTTGCGCGACCGCCTTGCCCTGGGCGAAAAGCGCGAAGACATCCTGGCCGGTCTGCACCGCGCCATCATCTTGCGGGCGATGTCGATCCTCAGCCGGGCCGGTGGCGTCAAGGACCAGTTCACCTTCACCGGCGGCGTGGCCAAGAACGAGGCGGCGGTGCGCGAGTTGCGCGCCCTGATCAAGGAAAATTACGGCGACGTTCAGATCAACATCAACCCCGACTCGATCTACACCGGAGCACTGGGCGGGGCCACCTTCGCCGTGCGCGCCGTGGTCAACTGAGCAGCGGAAGGAACACGAACAATGAGCGAAATCATCACCGCTGGGATCGACATCGGGTCGGGCTGCGTCAAGACCGTCCTGTTCAAGGTCGAGGACGACAAGACCGTGTGGTTGGGAAAGGAAACCGCCCGCATCCGCAGCCGCGATCCGTTCCAATTGGCCAACGAAGGCTATGAATTCCTGCTGGCCCAGGCCGGTCTGACGCGGTCCGACGTGGCCTATGTCGCATCGACCGGCGATGCCGAGAACCTGTCGTTCTCGACCGGCCATTTCTATTCGATGACGACCCACGGCCGAGGCGCGGTCTTCCTCGCCCCCGAGGCGCGGGCGGTGCTCGATATCGGTGCCTTGAACGGCCGCGCGATCAAGGTCGATGCCAGCGGCAAGGTGCTGTCCTACAAAATGACCAGCCAGTGCGCCTCGGGCTCGGGGCAATTTCTGGAAAACATCGCCCGCTATCTCGGCATCGCCCAAGACGAGATCGGCAGCCTGTCGCAAAGCGCCGACAATCCGGAAAAGGTTTCGTCGATCTGCGCCGTGCTGGCCGAAACCGACGTGATCAACATGGTGTCGCGCGGCATCTCCGCCGCCAACATTCTGAAGGGCATTCATGTTTCGATGGCGGTTCGCCTCGCCAAGCTGCTGAAATCAATCGGTGCCGTCGATGGCGTGGTCCAGGTCACCGGTGGCCTTGCCCTCGATTCCGGTCTGGTCGTCGCCCTGAACGAAGCGGCCGAGGCCGAAAAGGTTACCCTCGTCGCCCAAAGCCACCCGGATTCGATCTATGCCGGGGCGATCGGTGCCGCGTTGTGGGGGGCTTTCCGTCAGCAGAAGCTGGCCCGGCTGGATCAGCGGGCCGCTTAAGTGCGCAAAGCTGGTGAAATCCCACCTCCGAAGCCGTGGGCGTCGCCCATCGGCCTCGGAGGGAAGCAAATCCATCCCCGCGCGGAAAGCTTGATTGAGCACGGGGATTCTTTTTGAACCGGGGAAAAGTACACTGAGGCCAAAGGCCGAAGGACTTTTTCACGACCGACTAAAGAGCGTGAACCGCGCTGCCGATGCCTGGAGTTCTGCGGGAAATCTTCAGCATCGTGTCGATGGTGATCGAAGACAGCGTCGCCCGCGAGATGGCGTCGATTTCTCCCATGACCATCCGCAAGGCCTGGCCCTCTGCGGTATCGTCGCCGGGTTCCTGTTTGTGCGAGGGCGGGGTGCCAATCTCTTCGAAGATCAAGATGATATCGAGCAAGGTGACCCGTTTGGCATTGCCGACGAAACTATAGCCGCCACCGGCACCGCGAATCGCCTCGACCAATCCCTTGCACACCAGAGTCCGCAGCACCTTGGACAGGTGGTTGGGCGAGATCGCGTATTTCTCGGCGATCTGGGCCGACGATATCTGAGCGCGCGGGTGATCGGCGAGTTCAAGGATGGCGAACAGGGCATGGCGCGTGGCCATCTTCAGATTCATTCATCCAACTCCTTTTCCAATTGGATGAATGGCCCGGCCATCATGCCCTGGCTGCGGAAGAACTGCATGACCAATTGGGCGTCGCGGGCCAGCATGGTTCTGATCCGGCTCACCCCGGCTTTGCGGAAGTTGGCGCACAAGGCGGCGTACAAGGCGGTGCCGACTTTGTTCATCCGCAGGTCGGGGCTGACCTCGATGGCAAAGATCCAGCCGCAGGGGTCGGACCCGAACTCCCATGCCCGGATTTCGCCCACGACGAACCCCAGCACCCCCTCCCCGCTTGTCGCGACGAGGAAGAAACCGTCGGTCTCGCGGCGGCCGAAACGCTCAAAGATACCGTGCCAATATTCCACCTTGGGCATCGCGGTAATCTGGGTATCCAGATGGATCACCGCGTCAAGATCGGCGGCGGCGGCGGGCCTGATCTCGAACTCTGTGTTGGCGGCCAAGGTGGGCAAGCGTGTCTCTCCCTTTTGTGCGGTCGCACTATATCAGAATTGAAAGCCGTAACAGCATTTGGAGCCATGCGGCCGCAAAATCCAGACGCACAAATCGAGATTTTCGTCGTCGTTTTCCACACGCCTCGCTTGACAGGGAAAGGGCAAATTGGCAAAAAGGTATAAGAGTACCATTTTGCATTAATACCAAAATAACCGCACCGGACCAGGGCGGGGCATAAGTCAGGAGGGGGGGCATGTCCATGAGACAGAGCGGACTCGCGTCCGATGCGCAGATCGACTTTCCGCCTGGATTCAACGTGGCCGAACACTTCATCGACCGTCATCTCGACGATGGGCGGGGGAGCAAGGTGGCGATTCGCTCGAACCGGGGGCAGGTCACCTATTCCGAACTGGCAATCCGGGTCAATCGCGCCGCCCATGCCTTGTCGGCGATGGGGCTTGGCCGGGGCGACCGGGTTCTGATGGTTCTGAAGGACAGCCCCGACTTCTTCTATCTGTTCTGGGGGGCGATCAAGGCCGGAATCGTGCCGGTTCCGGTCAACACCTTGCTGCGACGCAAGGATTACGCCTACATGATCGACAATTCCGAATGTTCGGTCCTGGCCTATTCCGCCGAATATGGCACCGAGGTCGAAGCGGCTTTGTCCATCGCGACGCACGCTCCCGCCACACTCTTGAAATTCGACGGCACCGCCGAAGCCCGCTTGTTCGAAACAGGGGCGGAGACATTCAAGGCGGTCCCGGCTTCGGCCACCGACGAGTGTTTCTGGCTCTATTCCTCGGGCTCGACCGGCCGCCCCAAGGCCGCCGTTCATCTTCACCGCGACATGGTCGTGACCAGCGAATTCTACGGGGTTCGCACCTTGGGAATCACCGTCGATGACGTCTTTTTCTCGGCGGCAAAGCTGTTCTTCGCCTATGGGCTCGGCAACGGCATGACCTTCCCGCTTTGGGTTGGCGGAACGGCGGTGCTGCTGGAGGAACGCCCCACCCCTCATTCGACCTTCGACATTATCGAACGGTTCAGGCCCAGCCTCTATTTCGGCGTGCCCACTCTCTACGCCTCTCAATTGCAGGTGATCGACGAGATCCGTCCCGACCTGTCGTCGATCCGTCTGTGCGTGTCCGCGGGCGAGGCTCTGCCCGCCGACATTTTCCGGCGCTGGCAGGAGCGGACGGGAACCGTGATCCTCGACGGGATCGGTTCGACCGAAGCGCTGCACATCTTCATTTCCAACCGCGAGGGAAAACTAAAGCCGGGCTCGAGCGGTACGCTGGTGCCGGGCTACGAAGCGATGATTCTGGACGACAACGACCAGAAGGTGAAAGACGGAGAAATCGGCCGCCTGATCATCAAGGGGGACTCGACGGCCAAATATTACTGGCGCGACCCCGAGAAAACCGCCGCTACCATGATGGGGGAGTGGCTAAACACCGGCGATTCCTATTACCGCGACGAAGATGGCTATTTCTATTATTGCGGTCGGTCGGACGACATGCTGAAAGTCGGCGGCATCTGGTGTTCTCCCTTCGAAATCGAGGCCACCCTGGTCGAGCATCCCGCGGTGCTGGAGGTCGCGGTGGTGGGACGGTCCGACCCGGAGGGGCTGGTCAAGCCCGAGGCCTGGATCGTTCTCGCCGGCGAGGCCACCCCCGACAAGAGCCTGGAGGATGATCTCCAGTCGCACTGTAAAGCGAGGATGGCCCCCTACAAATTTCCCCGCACCTTTCATTTCGTCGATGAGTTGCCGAAAACCGCGACGGGGAAAATCCAGCGGTTCCGCCTGCGTCTTGACGCGCAATAGGCCGTCGATGATGGACGCTTATCTCTACGACGGTCTCCGAACCCCGTTCGGTCGGCATGGCGGCGCGCTGGCCGCCTTGCGCCCCGACGACATGGTCGCCGCGCCGATCCGGCGGCTGCTCGACCGCAATCCGGTTCCGCCCGATCGGATCGAGGATGTCGTGCTGGGATGCGCCTGCCAGGCGGGCGAGGACAGCCGCAACGTCGCCCGCCACGCCGCGTTGCTGGCCGGTCTGCCGGTCGAGGTTCCGGGGGCCACCGTCAACCGGCTGTGCGGCAGCGGGATGACCGCAATCGTCGATGTCTGCCGGGCGGTCAGCCTGGGCGACGGGGAAATGTTCATCGCCGGTGGGGTTGAATCGATGACCCGGGCCCCCTTCGTCATGGCCAAGGCTGACACCGCCTATGGGCGGGACATCAAGGTCTTCGACAGCACCATCGGCGCCCGTTTCGTCAATCCCCGGCTGGTGTCCGCTCACGGCAACGACACGATGCCGGAAACCGCCGATAACGTCGCGACGCATCTGGGGATCGGCCGGATCGAGGCCGACCGGTTCGCCGCCGAATCGCAGCGGAAACATGCCGCCGCCCGCGATGCCGGATTCTTCGCCGAGGAAATCCTGCCGGTCGAAATTCCCAACGGCGGTCGCAAGGCCGCACCGGGAATGGTCGTTGCCGAGGACGAACACCCCCGCCCCGGCACCACAATTGAGGATCTGGCCCGGTTGCGGCCCTTGGCCGAAGGGGGCGTGGTCACTGCGGGCAATGCCTCGGGCCTCAATGACGGTGCCGTCGCCCTGCTGATCGGCAGCCGCCGGATCGGCGAGGCCCTGGGACTGCGTCCCCTGGCCCGGTTCCGTGCCGCTGCGGTGGCGGGGGTAGCTCCGCGCCTGATGGGGCTTGGCCCGGTCCCGGCCTCGGCCAAGGCACTGGCGCGGGCGGGGATCGGCCTTGACGACCTTGGCGTGATCGAGATCAACGAAGCCTTTGCCACCCAGGTGTTGGGCTGTTGCCGGGAAATGGGGCTGGCTCCGGACGATCCACGCCTCAACCCGGCGGGCGGCGCGATTGCGCTCGGTCATCCGCTCGGCGCCACCGGGGCCCGGCTGGTGCTGACCGCCGCCCGGCATTTGCAACGGACCGGCACTCGGTTCGCCCTGGTTACGATGTGCATCGGCGTCGGCCAGGGAATCGCCCTGGTCATGGAAGCACCCTAGACACTCACCCCCAAGGCCGTCGTCAAAAGAACGGTCACAGAAAAACAGGCGAAAGGCTTCGTCGTACAGGAGAGAGGACAATGACAATGCGTGTATCACGACGCAACCTGATCAAGCTCGGCGCGGCCGCGACAATGGCCGGATTCGTTCCCACCCGGTTTGCCATTGGCAACACGGCCAAGGTCAAGGTCGGATTGTTGCTGCCCTATTCCGGAACCTATGCCGGTCTGGGCGAAGCGATCTCGAACGGCTTTCGAATGGCGCTGGCCGAGACCGGCGGCAAGCTCGGCGGTCGCGAGGTCGAGATCATCAGCCTGGACGACGAAAGCAATCCCGGCAAGGCTCCGGAAAACACCAATCGCCTTGCCGTCGGCGACAAGGTCGATTTCATCGTCGGGGCCGTCCATTCCGGTGTTGCCATGGGGATGCTGAAGGTAGTCCGCGACACCGGCACCATCACGGTGATTCCCAATGCGGGGGCCAACGCCGCCACCGGCCCGCTATGCGCCCCCAATGTGTTCCGCACCTCGTTCAGCAGTTGGCAGGCCTGTTTCCCGATGGGCAAGGTCGCGGTCGATCGTGGCCTGAAGAAAGTCGCGACCATCACCTGGAAATACGCTGGCGGCGACGAGATGGTCGGCGGCTTTGTCGAGAACTTCACCAAAAATGGCGGGACCGTGGTCGAGCAGATCCAGGTTCCGTTCCCCACCGAGGAGTTCCAGGCCTATCTGACCCAGATCGCGGCGTTGCGGCCCGATGGCGTGTTCGCCTTCTTCGCGGGCTCGGGTGCCCTGAAATTCGTCAAGGATTACGCCGCCGCCGGTCTCGGTTCGATCCCGCTGATGGGACCGGGCTTCCTCACCGACGGTGTCCTGGCCGGGCAAGGGGCGGCGGCGGAAGGGGTGCTGACCACCCTGCATTACGCCGATGCGCTCGATACCGCCGAAAACCGCACGTTCCGCGCCGCCTACAAATCCGGCTTTGGCAAAGAGGCCGACGTTTATGCGGTTCAGGGCTATGACGCCGGTCAGGTGTTGATCCACGGCATGGCCGCCGTGAACGGCGACACCACCGCCCGCTCGGCCCTGATCGCGGCGATGGAAACCGCGCGGATCAACAGCCCACGCGGTCCCTTCACCTTCTCGAAGGCGCACAACCCGATCCAGGACATCTATCTGCGACAGGTCCGAAACGGCCAGGAGGTGGTGTTGGGCGTGGCCCATGCCGCCCTGGCCGACCCGGCCAAGGGATGCAAGATGACCTGATCCGCCACGCACTCCCGGTTTTCGGCGGTCCGACCCGCCGGAAACCGGTGAGCCCGAACAGGGAGGGGAGGATGAGCGTCTGGTTTATCCTGATCCAAGTTCTGAACGGCATCCAATACGGCCTGCTGCTGTTTCTGGTCGCCAGCGGCCTGACGTTGATTTTCGGCCTGATGGGAATCATCAATCTGGCCCATGGCTCGTTCTACATGCTGGGGGCCTATCTCGCTTATTGGCTGACCGGCGCGACGGGCAGCTTTGCCCTGGCCATCGTGCTCGCGATCCCGCTGGCGGCTGTGGTCGGGCTTGTCCTCGAAGCCGGTCTGTTGCGAACGCTGTATCGCCGCAGCCATCTCGATCAGGTGCTGCTGACCTATGGGTTGATCCTGATCTTCAACGAGGGCCAGCGCCTGTTGTGGGGTGGCGATGTCCACAGCGTGGCGATCCCCGAACTGCTGACCGGCTCGGTGCGCCTGACCGAAACGCTCAGCTATCCGGTCTACCGGCTGTGGGTGTCGCTGGTCTGCCTCGCCTTGGCCGGGGCGATGTATCTGGTGATCCAACGCACCCGCTTCGGGATGCTGATCCGGGCCGGTGCGTGCGATCGCGACATGGTGGCAGCGCTGGGGATCGACGTCAAACTGCTGTTCGCGGCGGTTTTCGCGGCGGGAACCGTCCTTGCCGCGGTGTCCGGCGCGATTGCCGCCCCCCTCAGTTCGGTCGGTCCCGGCATGGGCGATACCGTGCTGATTCTCTGCTTCGTGGTGGTGGTGATCGGCGGAGTCGGCAACATCAAGGGCACCTTCTTCGGAGCCCTGTTGATCGGTCTGGCCGACACGTTCGGCAAGGTGCTGATTCCCGACCTTGCCAGCTTCATGGTCTATGCGGTGATGGCGGCGGTGCTCCTATGGAAGCCGCGCGGTCTGTTCGCGTAAGGAAAACAACGAGATGACGAGCATTCCCCGCCCCGTGGCGATGCTGCTGATCGCCCTTGTCGTTCTGCTGGCCCTGTTCCCGTCGTGCGGCGGGCTGGTCTTCCCCGCCAAGCACGCCTTCCTGATGCAAAAACTGGCCGGGATCATGATCCTGGCGATGATGGCGATGAGCCTCGATCTGCTGGTCGGCGTCACCGGGCTGGTCAGCCTGGGTCATGCCGCGTTCTTCGGCCTTGGCGGCTATGCGTTGGCGATTTTGTCGCCGGAGTACGAGGCCGCCAACATCTGGATCGTGCTGCCCGCGGCGCTGGCGATTGTCGCGGCGGCGGCCCTGCTGGTCGGATTCCTGTCGATCCGCACCTCGGGGATCTACTTCATCATGGTCACGCTCGCCTTCGGTCAGATGGGCTATTACCTGTTCAACGATTCACGGGCGGCCGGGGGCTCGGACGGTCTCTCCATCATGGAGACCCCCGCGATCGAAATCGCCGGTCGGACCCTGCTGAAACTCGCCGATTCCGACTCGTTCTACTATCTGGTCCTGGCGCTGTTCGTCGGAACCTATGCCCTGCTGCGGATGGTGCTGAACTCGCCGTTCGGCCAGGTCGTCCGTGCTATCGGCGTCAACGAGAACCGGGTGCGCGGCCTCGGTTTCGATCCGGTGCGCTACAAGCTGGCGGCCTTTACCCTGGGCTGCACCTTGGCCGGTCTGGCGGGCTTTCTCGCCGCCGCTCAGTACGGCTTTGTCAATCCAACAATGCTGTCGTGGCACCATTCGGGCGAGGCGCTGATGATGGTGATTCTGGGCGGGATGGGAACCCTGTTCGGACCGGCCATCGGTGCCTTCGTGTTCGAATTGGCCCGCTTCGGCTTCGAATCGACCACCGATCACTGGCAATTGCTGATGGGAGGACTCGTGGTGACGATCGTTCTGGTCTTGCCGCGCGGGTTGGCCGGTCTGCTGCTCGATCTGGCCCGACGCGGAGGGAAGCAGCCATGACGACGATGCCCCTGGTTCCGGTGGAGGCTGCTCCGCCGTGCGACAGCCGAGCCTGCGTGCTGGAAACGCGCGGTCTGACCAAATCCTTTGGCGGTCTTGTCGCGGTCAACGCGGTCAGCCTGCGGTTCCTCGAGCGGCAGACCCACGCCATCATCGGCCCCAATGGCGCCGGGAAAAGCACTCTGGTCAACCTGCTGACCGCGCATTTGCCGCCGTCGGGGGGCCGCATTCTGTGCCGCAACACCGACATCACCGGCCTGCCCGCGCATCGGATGACCGGGTTGGGCATCGGCCGCAGCTACCAGAAGACCAACCTGTTTCCGAGCTTCACCTGCTTCGAGAATTGCCGACTGGCGGCGCAGACACGGCTGCCGACCTCGATGCGGTTCTTCCGCCCGGCGGCACGATACCGCGAGATCAATCGCCATGCCGAGGCCGCCCTTGACTTGTGCGGCTTGTCCGCCCGCCGCGACCGGGTGGCCGGGACAATGTCCTATGGCGAGCAGCGACAGTTGGAAATCGGCATGGTCCTCGCCTCCGGCCCGGAAATCCTGGTCCTGGACGAGCCGCTGGCCGGGATGGGGCGCGAGGAATCGGAACGGATGGTCGCCTTGCTGCGCGGTCTGGCCCCGCATTTCACCATCATTTTGATCGAGCACGACATGGACGCGGTGTTCTCGCTTGCCGAGGTTTTGACGGTGATGGTCAACGGAACCCTGCTGGAAACCGGTCCGGTCGAGCAGGTGCGGGCCAGCGTGGCGGTGCGAGATGCCTATCTTGGCGACGGGGCGGAGGCCTACTGACATGACGAAGCCGTTCATCGCAGCCCAGGGGGTGCATTCCTATTACGGCCCCAGCCACGTCCTCCACGGCGTCGATTTCCGGGTCAATCGCGGCGAGACGGTGGCGCTGATGGGCCGCAACGGCATGGGCAAATCGACCCTGCTGAAATCGCTACTGGGCATCGTCAAGCCGCGCGATGGCGAGGTCCGGGTCGGCGGCACGGTGATGACTGGACGCCCGACCAGCCGGATTGTCCGGATGGGCATCGCCTATGTCCCCGAGGGGCGCGGTATCTTCCCATCCCTGACGGTACGGGAACATCTGCTGATGGTGGCCCGGCGGGGAGCGGAAGGACGGCGTGACTGGGATTATCACCGGGTGCTCGAGACCTTTCCGCGTTTGGCCGAGCGTCTAGACAATTTCGGCCATCATCTGTCGGGCGGCGAGCAGCAGATGCTGTCGATCGGTCGCGCCTTGATGACCAATCCCGAATTGTTGATCCTCGACGAGGCGACCGAGGGACTGGCCCCATTGATCCGCCGCGAGATCTGGCGCGTCATCGCCGCGATCAAGCAAACCGGAATCGCCACCGTGATCGTCGATAAGAACGCCCATGTGCTGCTCGACCTCGCCGACCGCCATGTCATCCTGGTCAAAGGCACGGTGGCCTATGACGGTCACGCCGACGCGTTGAAGGCCAATCCCGAGATTCTCGAGCGGACAATTGGTCTGTAGCGGGTGAGGGCCAGCGTGCTGTCGCCGGCCGCCAAGACCGCCCGCATCAAAGAAACGCTGCCCCTCTCCGGCGGAGGGCGTGACTTTAGACGGATAAAAAGGACGAGCGGGGCCAATTTGACACGACAACGGATCGTTCAATCCTCTGGATTGACGATGATTTGGCTTATGTCATTGATCATTTACGCGTCTCTTCCGCAAGCGTAGCTTGCGAGGTCCAGACCGGCTGCGCGATCACAGCTATTGATTCGGCGGGAAGAGAGATGGCGTCCCCACGGGGATTCGAACCCCGGTTGCCGCCGTGAGAGGGCGGTGTCCTAGGCCTCTAGACGATGGGGACGTTGGAGGCGCGGTGCGGCTTTATGGAGGAATCGCCCCGCGAACGCAAGTACTATTTTCAAGGAGCGTCGGGGAAAACGCGAAGCTTTTCCGGGCGCGCCGATCCGGTTGTGGCGTCAAGGCGATGGGCAAGACGCAGGCCCGCCTGCGGACGCCCGTCGGGACCGGGAGCAACGGCGACGATCAGCCAGATCAGCTCGGGTTCATAGGCGCGGGCGATGTCCTCGGCCGAAGGATCGGCGCTGCCATTAGGGTGCGAGTGCCAATGCCCGACAATCCGCTCCGGTCCGCCACGCAGGGTCCGTTCTGCGGCGAAACGGGCGGCGGGATCGAGTTCGAAGCGGTCGAGGTGCCGCTCTCGCTCCAGATTGTCGGCGGGGATGACCCGGCTGACTCGCACGATCCGCCGCCCGCGTCCAATCAGCAGGCCGCAGCCCTCGGCGGGAAAGGCGGCTTCGGCGGCTTTGGCGATCGCAGCCAGATCGGCGGAGCCGAAGACGATCACCGCACGGGCTCGCCCACGGGCGACGCGACGAAGCGAAAGCTGCCCGCGACCTCGCCCCGGGCGGGATCGAGCACGATCAGACGGTCAGCCGTACCCTTGCCGCCCCCGACGCGGACGATCACCCGGTCTCCGGCGGCGAAGACCTGCTGAATCGTCGCGCCATCGGGCAAGGCGATATCGACCGAGCCAAACGGAGCGGCCGGTAATGGGGCTGCGGCATTTGGCGGCGTCGGCACCGCGGCGGCGGTCGATGCGGTGGGAGCGGGCTTTGGCCCCACCTTCGATGCAATGCCATAGATCACCAGCCCCACCCCGGCGACGATCAGCACACCCAGAAAGATCACCAACGCTTTCAGCGCTTTCATGTCGGATTTCCTGATTTCCCCGGTCGCGGCCGCTGCCGGGATCGGCGATGATGGGGGAATGAACGAGACGAATTCACGACACTACGCTCCCGAGCCGGTCTCGCCCGACGAGGCTGGCCAACGTCTGGACAAATGGCTGGCGACCCGCCTGCCCGATCTGTCGCGCAGCCGGATCAAGGGGCTGATCGAAGACGGGCGGGTCAGCCTCGACGGGGCGACGATAGCCGACCCCTCGTGTCGGGTCAAACCCGGCCAATCCTTTCAGGTCTGCGTGCCGCCCGACGCCCCGGCGATCCCCGAGGCGCAGGAAATCGCCCTCTCCGTCGTCCATGAAGACGAGGATCTGATCGTCATCGACAAGCCGCCGGGGCTGGTGGTGCATCCCGCGCCGGGTAATCTCGACTTCACCCTGGTCAACGCGCTGTTGGCCCATTGCGGCGAGTCGCTGGCCGGGATCGGCGGCGTCCGGCGTCCGGGAATCGTACATCGTTTGGATAAGGACACCAGCGGGCTGCTGGTGGCGGCCAAGACCGACCTGGCCCATCGCGGCCTGTCCGAGCAGTTCGCCGCCCACACTCTGGAACGAGCCTATCGCGCCCTGGTGTGGGGGGTGCCGTCGCCGTCGGCGGGCGAGATCGAGGGCAATATCGGCCGCAACCCACGCGACCGCAAAACGATGGCCGTTGTCGCGGGTGGCGGGAAGACGGCGCTGACCCGCTATCGAGTCGTGCAGATCTATGCGGGGGGAGCGGTCAGTTTAGTTGAGTGCCGCCTCGCCACTGGGCGAACGCATCAGATCAGAGTTCATATGACGAGCATAGGACATTCGTTGGTTGGAGATAAGACTTATGGTAGAGTTCGCTCTGGACGTATGGCATCCTTCCCTGAGGAGGCTCGCGCGGCTCTGACGACATTTCCTCGCCAAGCTTTGCATGCCTTTCTACTCGGGTTTCAGCATCCCACCAAAGGATGCACCCTCCGTTTCGAAAGTGCTATACCTCCGGATATCAATGCTTTGATAAAAATTTTAGAGCGTGTGTAGAAAACACTATACTTGACCCCATGGGTATGACATTATCCTTTTCGTAGAGCGGTGAGAGGAGGGCTGCGGCGCTGATCGGTGCCCGGCCCCATCAACGAGGGAAAACCCTCCACACCGGAAGAGGAGATGAGAGCATGTCGGCTATCGCTTCGACCCTGTCGCTCGCCCCCGAGGGCAACCTGACGCGCTATCTTCAGGACATCCGCAAATACCCGATGCTGCCGGCCGAGGAGGAATACGTCCTGGCCAAGCGCTTTCGCGACAATGACGATCTCGCCGCCGCCGAACGGATGATCACCAGCCATCTCCGTCTGGTCGCCAAGATCGCAATGGGGTATCGCGGCTATGGCCTTCCCCTCGGCGAAATGATTTCCGAAGGCAATATCGGGATGATGCAGGCGGTCCGCCGCTTTGACCCCGATCGCGGCTTCCGGCTTGCCACCTATGCGATGTGGTGGATTCGCGCCGCGATCCAGGAATACATCCTGCATTCCTGGTCGCTGGTGAAGATGGGCACCACCGCCGCGCAGAAGAAGTTGTTCTTCAACCTGCGTAAGCTGAAGGGCCAGATGCAGGCGATCGAAGAGGGCGACCTGCCCGCCGAAATCGTCGGCAAGATCGCCGCCAAGCTGGACGTCAGCGAGGACGAGGTCGTCAATATGAACCGCCGTCTCTCCAGCCCCGACCACTCGCTCAACGCGCCCTTGCGGGCCGAGGGCGAAGGCGAGTGGCAGGATTGGCTGGTCGATGATCGCGACGATCAGGAAACCGAGTTGGGCGAGCGCGAGGAACTGGGCCGCCGCCGCGGCTTCCTCACCGCCGCGCTCGACAGCCTCAACGAGCGCGAGCGGGCGATCCTGACCCACCGCCGCCTCAGCGAGGAACCGGCGACGCTCGACGATCTATCCCGGCAATACGGCATCTCGCGCGAGCGGGTGCGCCAGATCGAGGTCCGCGCCTTCGAGAAGCTTCAGAAGTCGGTGCAGACCGCCGCCGCCGCCGCCGAGCCCCACCGGGCGATGTGACGAGCCTTCTCTGGATGCCATAAAGGACGGGGCGTGCCTGCCCTGCCCTCCCCCCAAAGAAAAAGCCCCGAACCGCCATCTGCGGTTCGGGGCTTCGTTTTGTGCGGCGCCGGGATTAGCGGACGAACACCTGCACCTCGCCGTTGGAGCTGGCGGTGGGGCTGGTGCTGGCGCTGACGCGGACGCGGGAGGCCGGCATGTTCATGTTGGTGAGCGAACGCAGCACCGATTCGGCGTTGCGGCGGGCATTTCCGGCGGCGACGGTCTGCTGGGCCGGGCTGGCCCCGACCGGGGCAACGGCGACGACGTCGAAGGTCGCGTTGGGGCGACGGTCCAGCGCGCTTTTGACGGCGGCATAGAGGGCCGGCTCGTAATTGACGTTGGGCTTGTCGAACCGGATGGTGACCAACGGCTGGTCGCCGGAGGGAGCGGCGGCGCGGGACGGCGCGGTAAAGCTCGAATTGGGCTGGTTGCTGAGGCTGCCGACGAACAGGGCACCGTTCTTGATGCCCAGCGCCAGGGTGTTGAGGTTCTGCTTTTCCGAGGCGACGTATTGCTGCTGACGGACCGCGTCGTTGGTCAGTTCGCCCAGCAGGCGTTCGACCATCACCACGGTGCGGTTGGTCTCGTCCTCAAGGATGCGAAGCTGGCGGTGATCCTCATCGACCGCGCCGGACAGCGAGCGGGCGGCGCGGACGGATTCGAGCAGGTAGCCCGCCATCGTCGAGGAGGCGGTCACTTCGTTGGTCAGACGGTTCATTTTCAGAACGTCGTCGGTGATCCGGTCCAACTCGTTCTGCGCCGCGTTCCATTGCTGGTTCAAGATCGGGTTGCCCGGCGTGGTGCCGACCTGAAGGCGGGCGTTGATCGCGGCGACGGTGCCGTGATAGCGCTGAGAATCCTGCACGGTTTCGGAGCGGATCTGCTGGAGGGTCTGGTTCTGCCGCCCCAGGGTGGCCTGGAGTCCTTGCAGATCGTTGCGCAGCGTCGCCGCCTTGGCCCCGACATAGGTGCCGGACGACGAGGCGGGGGTAACCCCGACCGGATCGAAGCTAGAGGATCCCAAAGCGGGCGGGCCATCGTTGGACGCTTGTTCGGCAATCGCCGACTGGCCCGAGCTCGCCGTTCCCGGGAACAGCGCATCCTCGGCGAACGTGCATCCGCCTGCGAGGAGAGCCGCGCATAACGCCGCGGCGTGGGTCTTATTCAGGGCCATTGGATTAGCAGATCCTTCAGGTTCGCCGGTTCGGACAAAGACCGCCAGGGGCGCGACCATAGCTTAAGGACAGTGAAAGACGCACGTCCCCCGGAAACTTTGGGCCGGATTTTACGCAATCATGCGCCCAGCCACAAGTCCGCATTTCGATTGGTGGTACTTGGCAGTAAGTCCGATCCATAGCGTTTGGGGGTGCACGGCACGACGAAAAAAGATGAATTTTTGGCTTGCAGGGGGGAGAGGGTTTGTGTAAGTTCCGCCTCCTCGCCGGGGCACATTGCTTCGGACCGAGAAGCGCCCGTAGCTCAATTGGATAGAGCATCAGACTACGAATCTGAGGGTTGGAAGTTCGAGTCTTTCCGGGCGCGCCAATGAAGGCCCCAGCGGTAACGCCGCTGGGGCCTTCTCCTTTTGTGGCCTGTCGATCCTATCCGGGCCGCACCCCGCCCCCTCCCCGTCGCCGCCGTCCCACGTCACTCCCACACAGGCCGGGGCCGGACGCCCCCGTTCGCCCGCTGTCGCCCCGGGATGCAGAGCAGTCGCCGGACCCCACGCCGGTCCCACCTGCTGGCACAGTCCCGTCCATGATCAGATCACGTAGGCGAACGGGGCTTCGGCTTCGGTGAAGAATTCCCGGTAGATCTCGCGGCGGAAAGCCAGGAAATCGGCGCTGGTGCGGTCGCGTGGGCGGGGCAGGTTGACCGACAACCGCTTTTTGATGGTGCCGGGGCGGGCCGACATCACGATGACCTCGTCGCCGAGGAAGATCGCCTCGTCGATATCGTGGGTCACCAGGATCATCGTGGTCTGCTCGACGTCCCAGATGCGGAGAATTTCCTGCTGCATCTGAATCCGGGTCAGGGCGTCCAGCGCCCCGAACGGCTCGTCGAGCAGCAGCACCTCGGGCTTGTTGACCAGGGCGCGGGCGATCGCGACCCGTTGCGCCATGCCGCCGGACAATTGCGCCGGATAGGCGTTGGCGAAGCCCTCCAGCCCGACCAGCTTCAGGTGCGCTTCGATGCGGTCGCGGATTTCGTCCTTGGGCAGTCCTTTGAGGCCAAAGGCGATGTTGGCCGCGACCGTCAGCCAGGGCAGCAGGCGATGCTCCTGAAAGACGAAGCCGCGATCCAGCCCGGGACGCTCGATTGTCCGTCCGCCCAGGCGGACCGGACCGCCGTCGCTGGGTTCAAGCCCGGCGATGATCCGCAGCAGCGTGCTTTTGCCGCAGCCGGAACTGCCGATGATGCTGACGAAGCTCCCCCCGGCGATGTCGAGGGAGACGTCCTTGAGGGCCAGGACGGAACTGGCCGACAGGCGATAGGTTTTCGACAGCGGACCAATGCGCAGATCCTCGATCCGGGCGGTGGCGGCGACCATGAGACGAACTCCCTATAGACCGGAATAGACGGTTTTCCAGGTGATGAGGCGGCGTTCGATCTCCTTCAGCAGAATGTCGAGCAGCTTGCCCATCGCCCCGATCGTGATCATTCCCACCAGCACCTGATCGGTCTGGGCCAGTTGGCGGGCATCCATGATCAGGTAGCCGATCCCGCTGGACGCGGCGATCAGCTCGGCGGCGACGACGCACATCCACGCCACCATCAGTCCGACCCGCAGCCCCGTCATAATCGCCGGCAGCGCGCCGGGCAGCACCACCTGGGCGATGAAGCGAGCCCGGCTGACTTCGAGAATCCGGGCCAGTTCGACGTGGCGATGGTCGGTCTGGCGGATTCCGTCGATGGTGTTGACCAGGATCGGGAACACCGCGCCGAGAAAGATAATGTAGATCTTGCCGCCCTCGCCGATGCCGAACCACAAGATCGCGAGCGGAATCCAGGCGATCGGCGGGATCGGCTTCAGGAGCTGGATGGTCAGGTCGGTGGCCCGGTCAAGCTGCCGCGACAGGCCGATGCCGACCCCCAGCACCAGCCCGATTCCGGCGGCGATAGCGAAGCCTTCCAGCACCCGGAGCAGACTGATCCCCAGATGACGGAACAGATCGCCGCTGAGGGTTAAGGCGACGAACGCCTGGGCGACCTTGGTCGGCGGCGGCAGCAGGATCGGGCGGATCAGTCCGGCCTCGAACAGCCCTTGCCAAATTGCGATCAGCACCAGCGGCAGGGCGAGGTAAAGCCCGGTCCGGCGCAGCGTGGCGGCAAGGCGGATGGGGAGGCCCCGGAACGGGCCTCCCTCCGTGCGCGCGGTGCCGAGGCCGGTGCGCGCGGCCAGATCAAGCGTCTCGCTCACTTGGTCGCCCCATCGCCAATCAGCGAGCGGTCCAGCCAGGGCTCGATATCGACCGGGGCTTTGATCAGGCCGATCGAGCGGGAATAGGCTTCGGACTTCTTCAGTTCGTTGATGTCGTCTTCGCGGATGACCGGATTGAAATCAAGCTTGCCGAACACCTGGACCAGCAATTCGGGAGCAAGGTTGGTGTCGGACGAAATCAGCGCGGCGGCCTCTTTCGGATTGGTGCGGATATACTCGGCACCACGGGCATAGGCGCGCAGAACCGCCTTGGCCTGATCGGTCTTGGCCTTGACGAACTCGGTCGAGGCGACGATCACCAGCAGGCCCTTCTTCAGCCCGGTGCCGTCGGCCAGAACCTGGATCGCCTTCTGGCTTTCGAAGCGGGAAATCACCGGCTCCCACACCGCGCCCGCATCAATGGTTCCGGCGATGATCGCCGGGGCGATGTCGGCGTTGGGCAGATTGACCAGTTCGATGTCGGAGAAGGTCAGACCGCCGCTTTCCAGCACCAGGGCGAGCAGATGCTGGGCGAACGAGCCCTTGGTCACCGCGACCTTCTTGCCTTTGAGGTCCTTGGCGGCGTGCAGCGGCGATCCGGCGGCAACCACCACGGCTAGACTCTTCGGCCCGCTGGCGCTGATGCCGACCACTTTGGTGTCGATGCCGACCGACTTGGCGATCAGGGCCGGGGTATCGCCCAGGAAGCCGAAATCCTGCTGCCCCGCCGCGAAGGATTCGTTGATCGGCGGACCGGCGGCGAACGAGCTCCATTTCAGCTCGATCCCCGGCTTGACCTTGTTCAGTTCCTCTTCGATCCAATGCTTGTGCTTGGCGACGAAGATCGGCGAGTAGCACGGGATCGGCTGGGTGGCGAAGCGGACTTCGTCGGCGGCGCGGGCGTCACCGGCAAGGCCAAGGCCGGTCAGCACCGCCAGCGCGGTGAGGAAGCGGGTGAAGGTCACGGCGGATCTCCTCGAAAGTGGGAATGGATATATATCTATAATCTACTAGATTAATGCAACACGTTTGACGCCGGCTCGGGCGGGCGACAGCGGGGGGTAAAGACCGGACGGTCGGAGATCGCGGCATGGAGGATCGCGGCGATCAACCCCAGCGCCCCGGCCGCGGCCCAGACCGATTGATAAGACCCGGTCAGATCGAAGGCCCACCCACCCGCCCAGACCCCGAGGAACGAACCGAGCTGATGCGACAGAAAGGCGGTGCCGAACAGCAGGCCAAGATCGCGGGGGCCAAACAAGTGGGCGATCAGGGCGCTGGTCAACGGCACGGTGGCCAGCCAGGTGAATCCGGTCAGCGCCGAAAAGCCGATCAGACTGGCTTCGGACAGCGGCACCGCCAGGAAGCCCGCCACCGCGATCGCCCGCAGTCCGTACAGAATCGCCAGCAACCGAGGGAGCGAATAACGGCTGCCGAGGCTGCCGCAGATCCAGCACCCGGCGACGTTGAACAGCCCCATCAGCGCCAGGGCGTTGGCCCCGGCCCCCGGCGGCATCCCGCACAGGCTGAGATGGCCGGGCAGATGGATGCTGATGAAGGCGAGTTGGAAACCGCAGGCGAAAAAGCCGATCACCACCAGCCGGTAGGCTCCGCTCTTCCAGGCCGCAGCCAGTGGGGCGTACACCGAATCGGTCGTGGGCGCGGAGAGGGGGGCCGCGTCGGCGGGGCGGCGTTCGGTCAGGAGCAGGGCCAGCGGAGCCATCGCCAGGGTGATCGCTGCCAGCGCGACCAGCGCGACGGTTACCCCCTGCCCCTCGATCAGCACCCCACCCAGCGGCGGCAGGATCACCTGTCCGAGCGATCCTCCGGCAATCGCCAGCCCCATCGCCAGGGATCGGCGGTCGGCCGGGACCGCGCGGCCGACCAGGGCTAGCACGACCGGGAAACTGGCGGCGCTGAGGCCCAGCCCGACCGCCAGCCCCGCCCCCAGCATCGCCGCGGCGGGATCGCTTCCCCCGGCGGTCAGCAGCAATCCTCCGGCATAAAACAAGCTGCCTGCGACGATCACCGGGCGGGCTCCGTGGCGGTCGGCCAGTCCGCCCACCAGCGGCTGGACCAGCCCCCACAGCAGATTGTGCACCGCGAGGGCCAACGAGAAGGTCGAGACCGGCCAGTGATGCAGCATGGACAGCGGCAGGACGAACACCCCCAGGGTGGCGCGCACCCCGATCGAGATCGCCATCACTGCCGCCCCCGCCGCAACGATCGTCAGCGCGGCGGGGGTGAACGAGGGCGACGCGGACGGGTCAGGCGGCATTCTGGCGGTGGGTGAAATGGTCGTTGATCTCGGCGTAAAGCTGCTTCAGCCGATCGGGCGGAATGGCGCAGATTCCGTCATAGGCCTCGGTGAAATGAACGCGGGTGTGGTCCAGGGCGAAGGGACGGATGCGGCCTTCATCGATCAGTTCCTGATAAAGCTGCGAGCCGGGCAAGGGGCTGTAGATGCTCCAACTCCAACGGTCCAACTCGATCTGACGAGCCAGGTCGAAGGTCTGGCGGACGTCGTCCTCGTCCTCGCCGGGGATGCCGATCATGAAGAAGCCGAACACTTTGGCGTGACGGCGGGCCAGGGCGACCTTGTCCTTGATCTGCTCGACAGTGATCTGCTTGTTCAGCCGTTTCAGGCTTTTGGGCGAGCCGGACTCGATGCCGAGGTCGATCTGGGTCAACCCCGCCGCCTTCATCATCGCCAGTTCGTCGTCTTTCAGCAGGTTGATCCGGGTCAGCGCCTGCCACTCCACCCCCACCTTGCGCTCGATCATCTGGCGGCAGAACTCGCGGGTCCAGGCCGGGCGCAGGTTGAAAATGCTGTCCTTGAACCAGATTCCTTCGATTCCATAGGTATCGCGCAGGTGGATCACCTGATCGACCACCTTGGTCGGGGATTGAAAGCGCCAGGTCCGCCCCATCGTCTGCTGAACCGCGCAAAAGCTGCACGAATAGGGGCACCCGCGCGAGACGATCATCGAGATGCCGCGAATGCCGCGCAGCACGGAATTGTGCTCGATATATTGTTCGACCGGAAAGGCGGCATAATCGGCAGCGGGCAGGCGGTCGAGATCGACGATCAGCGGAGCCCGCCCCGCGATCACCGTTCCGCCCTCGCCGCGAAAGCACAGGCCCGGCACCTCGGAAAGCAATCCGCCCCGGCCCGACAACACGTCAAGCAGGGCGGGAAATGCTTCCTCGCCCTCGCCCCGGATCACGTAATCGACGCTGGGATGGGCGATCACGCTCTCGGGGTCGAGGGTGGGGTGAACTCCGCCCAGAACGGTGCGGGCGGTGGGCAGGACTGCCTTGGTCAGATCGGCAACCCGCAACGCCTCGGGCAGGGTCGGGGTCATCGCGGTAATGCCGACCACGTCGGGCGTCTCGGCTGCCAAGATCGTCGCCAGCGCTTCGGAATCCATCATCAGACCCTGCATGTCGAGCAAGATCACCTGATGTCCCAGGCTTTTGACGGTGGCGGTCAGGTAGGCCAGTCCCAGCGGCGGCTCGAACGGAGCGACGTACAGATTGCCGCCCCTGATCCAGTCGACATAATCGGTGAAGCGGTTGCGAAAGGCGTTGCCGTCGAAAAAAGCGGGGTTGATCAGCAAGATCTTCATCGCCGCGTTCCTTTCGGATCAGACCGCCAGACGGTCGAGATGGATGAAGGCCGGATGGAGCGCGTCCTCGACCTCCTTGCGGGCGCCGAAACTCTGATCGATCACCGCCTCGGGCTCGATCTCCCACACCGCCGCCAGATCGATGTCGCCGTGGCGGGCGCGCACCTCCTGATAATGCTTCAGGAACAGCGGCCCGGTGATGTGGGTCTTGACCGGCTGTCCCTTGATCTGGACCGAACGGCCGTCGGGCGCGGACAGCAGGATGGCGACGCGGCCGCCGAACCACAGGGCGCGCAGCAGGTTGCGGTTGGACGAGGAGGATTCCAGCAGTTCAAGCGAGTGAATCCGCCCGTTCTCGCCGAGATGAAGCGAGTGCTTGACGACGGCATGGGGGCGGCCCTGCGCGTCGGTGGTGGCGAGGACCTTCACGGTCAGGGAATCGGCGAGGAGGTCGCGGACTTCCGCAGTCAGAATCTCGGTCATGGTGTTCTGGGCTCCGGGGAGGCTATTGCAGGCGGGCGAGGTCGGAATCCGGGTGATTGCCGCAACGGCGGTAATCGTCGAAATCGACCGTCAGGCCATGGCGGGCGCGGATGTCCTGAAGCCCCTGGGCGAGGCGGATGTAGTAATCGAGCGACGGGGCTTTCTGATCGCGGAAATCCGATCCGGGACGGGGAACCCAGACGATGTAGACGGTGGTGACGCCGCGCTCGGCCAGCCACTCGGCCTCGGCCAGCGTCGCGGCCAGGGCGTCGGTCTCGGAGGTGAAGCCGTGGGGCCGGGCCAGTTCGACCCCGCCGACCAGCCCGGTGCCGACATTGCCGCGACCGAAGATGTCGACGGCGCGGACCAGCCGGTTCTTCCATTCCTGATAGCCGACCTGACGCGCCTTGCCGGGGCAGACCCAGTTGAAGATGTCCTCGTTCAGCACTTCAAGGTCGCTGGTATAGCTGGACAGCCCGGTTTCCTCGTACAGCCGGGCGAGCTGGCGTTCGTTGAAGGCCGAGCCGATCAACTGGCTGGGGAATTTGCGGGTCTTGAACAGGGTGCCGATCGATTGCAGCAGTTCGATATAGAACTCGACTTCCTGATCGAAGATTTCCTTGCCCTTGGTCACCGACCCCGCGGTGAAGCAGAAGTTGGTGAAGCGGCCGGGTTCCTTGATCGCCTCGGCGATGGTCTCGCGGACGTCTTCGGGACGAAGCCGGGTCGGAACCCCCATCTCAGTCCGTTGTTGCTTGGTGTGGGTGACGATGTCGCAGAACCGGCAGCCCTCGTTATCGGCCCAGAAATAGCAATAACTCGACTGGAAGACGTTCAGCCGCTGCGGCCGGGCGGTAACCAGCAGGCTCATCTTGATCCCGCTTGAGGTGGTCTTGTCGTAGAAGGCGGGCTTGGGCCACAACTCGACCTCCTCGACCTCGGTTCCGTCATCGAGCAGAACGAACCGCCCGTCGCGGTGATCGACGATATAGGGGTCCTGCTCCAGCGGGGTGGGATCGACCAGGATGGTGGTGCCGTCGCGCAGCAGCAGCGATTCCGGCAGCGGTTTGATCTCGCCGTCGCGCGATCCGAAGATATAAGGGCTGCGCAGTTGATGAATCGCCGGGTCCAGCGCCGCTTCGGCCTGGAGGGTGTAATGGACCCCGCGCCGCTGCACGTCGATCTTGCGGGCGATCAGGCGGGGGAAGCCCGGATGGTTCGCCACCACATCGTCGAACGGGGCTTCGGTACGGAAACGGTCCTTCAATAGGGCAACCACGGCTTCATCCTCCGGACAGGTTCAAGCCACTTATCTAGTAATCTTATTCTTTTCATGATAGCAATTAATTGCCCTGGATTGCCGGGTAGCCCGTCCGCCCTTCCTTTCTGTGCTCCGAGACCACCGATGCCCCTCCCCTCGCCGCTTCCCAGCGCTTTCCTGTCGCCGTCGCTGCACCTCAGCGAGGATATGGCCGCCACCGACGGTTCGAATCTGCTGGCGGCTCTCAGCGAGGAGGAATTGGCCGGGCTGCGCGCGGTGTCCGGCACCCGTCGCATTCCCGCCGGGTCGCTGGTGTTCCGCCAGGGCGACCATCACGAGGGGATCTTCATCATCCTGAGCGGGCGGGTGCGGATCTTCTACACCGGCCCGGTCGGTCGCGAGATCACCCTGGCCTATTGGTCCCCCGGCAATTTCATCGGCGGACCAGAGATGTTCGGCGGCAGCCAGCATATGTGGTCGGGGATCGCGATCCGGCAGACCGAGGTGATGGCGGTGCGCGGGACCGATCTGCGCCGCCTGATCGAGCGCTCGTCCCGCCTGGGGCTGGCGATGGTCGATGCGATGGTCCACAAGGGCAAGTGCATGTCGGCTCTGATCCACATGCTGGGGACGCGCTCTGCGTCGGAACGGCTGGCCCGTCTGCTGGTGCTGATGGGGGAAATGGACGGTCGGCGACACGAAGGCGGCATCGCGATCGGCCGCTCGCTGACCCAGGAGGATCTGGCCCGGATGGTCGGATCGACCCGGCAATGGGTCGGCTCGACCCTCGACAAATTCCGCCGTACCGGGTTGGTCGAGGTCACGCCCAACCGCATCCTGATCCGCGACGAAGTCGGATTGCGTCACTTCACCCAGTGACCGGGTCGTGCTCTCTCGCCGTGACGTGACAGATTCCAGGGCAGACGCTCCGTCAAAGGGCTTGGCCCTGACGTCGCACGTGCGGAAACGTAAAAGCCCCGCACCAGGGTGTGGCGTGCGGGGCTTTGGACTTTGGATCGATCCGATCTTGGGGCGGGGAGTTCAAGTCCGCCGGTCAATCGGGTGGTCATACCTGTCTGGACAAGAGGATGATGCCCCCGCCGGGGTTACGGCAGGATGGCGGGCGGATGATATTTCTGTAATGGTTCAAAGGTGGTGTGTCAGTCTGGAGACTCGTCCGGCCCGGGCAGCAGGTTCCAGGCTCTGACCGCGATAGAGGCGGTCTCGACCATCCGCTGGGGGGCGTGATGGGCATAGCGGGCGGTGGTGGAGAGTTGGCTGTGGCCGAGGATCACGCCTCCCAGCGGATGGTCGGAACCGGGCCGCGGTTTTGCCGCCTGCCCCACAAGCTGGTCCGTTATAGGGCTGCGGACGTCAACGCGTTCGTGGCTGATCGGGTGGTGCCCAGCACCGCCCAGTAGGGTGAATCACGATACCGGGACCGTGGGAACCCGTTCCCGGTATCAATTTTGATCGGCACCGTTTCCAGCCCAAATTCTTGATTTTTGCTTCCTGCCCTTTGGGTCATCTAATCGGATTGCTGCTTTGGCAGGAGGGGGCAATTCCGCTACCCTAATTCCCTTCTTGGTGGGGGGGTGGGAATCATGGGCGACGATAGCGGGATTGGTGCGGCGGCGGTGCGGATCGAGGCGGCGGTGATGCCGCGGCTAAATCTCGCGTTTCACCATAATTCCGTGCCGTTCCTGCATGAATTGGTCATCGTCAACGAGACAGAGGCTCCGCTCCAGGAGGTAGAACTCGTTCTCTCGTCCGACCCCGCCTTTCTCGCGTCGCGCGTCTGGCACATCGACGCGATCGGGCCGGGGGGACGGCACGTCCTTACCGAACTCGACGTCGCCCTTGATCCCGGTTTGCTGACGCGTCTGACCGAGGCCGAACCAGCCGAAATCCATCTTGTTCTGCGTGCCGCCGGTGCCGAGGTGGCGACACTGGCGCGCGCGATCGAACTTCTGCCCCGCACCCAGTGGACCGGACTCGACCACGTTCCCGAGATGGTGACCGCCTTTGTTCAGCCCAACGATCCGGCAATCGACCCGTTGCTCAAACAGACCGCCGAACTGTTGCGCCGCAACGGACGCGATGGCGCGCTTAATGGCTATGAGGGCGAACCGGCGCGGGCCTGGGAATTGGCCTCGGCGCTGTGGAGCGCGGTGGCGGCGCTCGGACTCGATTACAGCCTGCCGCCCGCCGGGTTCGAGAAGAGTGGCCAAAAGGTGCGCGGACCGGGGCAGGTGATCGACGTTCGCCTCGCCACCTGTCTCGACAGCACACTGCTCTTCTGCGCCGCGTTGGAGCAGTTGCATCTGAACCCGCTGCTGGTGTTCACCAAAGGTCATGTCTTCGCCGGGCTGTGGCTGCGGCCGGAAGAATTCACCACCTCGGTGATCGACGACATCACCTCGCTGCGCAAGCGGATCAAGCTCGACGAGATGCTGGTCTTCGAGACGACCCTGGTCGCCCAGCGTCCCGTGGCGACGTTCGGTCAGGCGGTGGAACGGGGAAGCCGCCTCCTGTCCGAAGCCGAGACGGACAATTTCATTCTTGCGGTCGATGTGCGCCGCGCCCGCCTGCAACGCATCCGGCCGTTGGCCTCGGCCGATGGCGTGGCTGGCTCACTCGGCGAGCCCGTTGCCTTTGAGGACCCGCGCGAGGTGCCATTTGAGGCGGCACCGGTTCTTGCCTCCGATCGAAGCTGGGCGGCCGACGTTGTGCCAACCACGCCCCAGGGGCGGTTGGCCCGCTGGCAACGCAAGCTGCTAGACCTGTCGCTGCGCAACAGCCTGCTGAATTTCAAGGTCGGCAAAAAGGCGATCAGGCTGGTTACCCCCGATCCCGGCGGGCTGGAGGATTTGCTCGCCGATAACCGGCGGATACGCTTGCTGCCGCATCCCGATCTAATGGAAGGCAACGATCCGCGCAGCCGAATGATCCATGAGACGCGTCATCACGAGGATGCCCGCCGCGCCCACGCCATCGACGCCCTGTCGCGCGATCAGGTGCTGGTCGAGTTGTCTGCCGACGATCTCGATGGTCGTCTCACCGAATTGTACCGTCAGGCGCGATCGACGCTCCAGGAAGGCGGCGCCAACACCCTGTTCCTCGCCTATGGATTCCTGGTCTGGAACCGCAAGGAGGACGAGACCAAGAGTTACCGCGCGCCCTTGATCCTGTTGCCGGTCAGTTTGGAGCGCAAAAGCGTCCGCAGCGGCTTCAGTCTGGTGTTGCACGAGGACGAACCGCGCTTCAACCCGACCCTGGTCGAGATGCTGCGTGTCGATTTTTCTCTGACCCTGCCGTTTGCCGACGGCGACCTGCCCAAGGACGAGCACGGTCTTGATATCGACGGCATCTGGCGGGCGGTCGAACAGGCGGTGAAGGAAGACCGGGGCTGGGAAGTCGCCGAAGAGGTGGTGCTATCCTCTTTTTCCTTCGCCAAACATCTGATGTGGAAGGATCTGGTCGAACGGACCGATCAGCTTCGCCAGAATCCGGTGGTGCGTCATCTGCTCGACAGCCCGCGCGATCCCTATCCCGGCGATCATCGTTTCGCCGATCCGCGCACCCTCGACCGCACCCATGGGCCAGAGCAGGTGTTCTGCCCACTGCCTGCGGATTCATCGCAATTATCGGCGGTGATGGCGGCGGCAAAGGGGAAAGATTTCGTGCTGATCGGGCCGCCCGGTACCGGCAAGAGCCAGACCATCGCCAACCTGATCGCCCAATGCCTCGCCGAACGCAAAACCGTGCTGTTCGTCTCCGAAAAGATCGCGGCGCTCGATGTGGTCTATCGCCGCCTGCGTGAAGTGGGGTTGGGCGATTTCTGCCTGGAACTCCATTCGAGCAAGGCGCGCAAACTCGATGTTCTCGACCAGTTGCGCACTGCTTGGGAAGCCAAAGGTGTTCTGAATGCCGAGGAATGGGCACGCGAGGCCCGGCGACTCAGGAGTCTGCGCGATGAGTTGAACCTTTATGTCGAGCATCTTCACCGCGACTACCGCAACGGACTGACCCCACGCACGGCTATCGGCCTGGTGCTGGCCGGGCGCGAGCGGCCCCGTCTCGGACTCTCATGGCCGAGCCTCGACGCTCACAACCGCGATCAGCGCGAGGATTTGGCCGCGATGGCCGGACGGCTCGACATCCTTGCCGCCCAGGTCGGCGGGATAAAGGACAGCCCACTCGCCCCGATTGTGCACGGGACATGGTCGCCGCTGTGGCAGCAGCGGTTGCTGGCCGCCGCCGAGGCGGTTCCGCAGGCCGCGACTGCGCTCGATCAGGCTCTGGCGGCGTTCCGCGCGGCAACCTCTTTGCCCGAATTCCCCCTCAACCGAATGGGGCGGGAGGCGATCAGAGCCTTGGCGGACCTCCTGCCGCGGGCCGCAGGGCACGATTGGCGTTTCCTCTTCCGCCCCGATGCCCGTGCCCTGATCGAGTCCCTTCGCGACGGACTTTCCCTGCTCGCACGGCACCGGGAATTCTTCACGACTCTTCCCGTACCGTGGCCGGGCGAGGTGACCGGGGCGGTGCGGCGGGCGGGCGATCTGCTCCGCCGCCATCACGAGATCACGGCCCAGCTTGGTCTGCCGATCGGAACCTCGCTGGTGGACAACGATCCCGAGGCATTGAAGACCGGCTGGGATCAGGCGGCGGGGTCCTGGTGGCTGAAACGCAAGCTCGGGCAGCGCAAGGTCGCCAAGGCGGTCCTCGCCCTCGTGCCGCCGGGGCGTGAGGTGCCGCCGGCCGAGGACCTTGACCGTCTGGTTGCCCTGGTCGGGATCGAACGCGATCTTGCCGCTCTGGTCCCACGGATCGAGGAGAGCGGAATCGCCTGGGCCGGTCTCGCCACCACGCCCGGCATTGTCGATGAGTCCGTGCGGTTCAACGCCGTGCTGGCCGCCGTTCAACAGCGGCAGGGCTGGACCGAGGACGGGCTGGATTCTGTCGCCGAAGGGGCCTGCGGTTTCGCTTTGGCCAAGGGACTGGATCGTCTGCGCCGTCTGCGCACGTTGGAGTCCGAAATCGCCGGGTTCGATGATCTGACCGCCCACACCAACGGGCTATGGTCCGGTCTGCGGTCTCGCCCCGACGAGATCGCGGCAGCGTTGGCGTTCCATACCGATCTTGACACCATCCTCCCCCGCCTCGCGGCCACCGCCGAGGCCCTGGGGACGCTGAAGAGCGGGCTTGAACGGTTGCTGGGCGACGGTAACGCCCTGCTTGCCGCCGCCGGTCCTGCCGCCCAGGCGGGGACGGCGCTGATCCTGGCGCTGGACCGGTTCGAGGAGACGCTGGCCACCTTTGCCACCGAGGCGGGGGCACCGCTGCCCGACGAGAGACCGATGGGTCTGGCCGAACTATGCCGGGCGATCGCGCCGCTTGGCCCCCGGCTCAAGGATTGGTGCGCCTGGCGCGGAGCCAGGGCCGAGGCGATCACCGTCGGCTTGGGGCCACTGGTCGAGGGCATCGAAAGCGGGGCGGTGGCCGAGGGGCAGGTCCGGGCCGCTTTCGAGACCGATTACGCCCGCTGGTGGCTTGATCTGGTGATCGAGGAGGATGCGGTGCTGCGCCAGTTCTCTTCGGCGCTGCACGAAGACCGTATCCAGGCGTTCCGCGACCTAGACGACCACTTTACCACGCTGACCCGCGATTATCTGCGCGCCAACCTGTGCGCGGGGCTGCCCGATATCGACAGTTCCGACGTGCCGTCGGACTGGGGGCTGTTGCGGCGGGAAATGCACAAGCAGCGCAATCACCTGCCACTGCGGATGCTGTTGCAGGGGCTGACCGAGGCTTTGCCCCGGCTGACGCCATGCCTTTTGATGAGCCCGCTGTCGATTGCCCAGTATCTGGCCGCCGACGCGCCGCCCTTCGATGTGGTGGTGTTCGACGAGGCGTCGCAAATCGCGGTGTGGGACGCCATCGGCGCGATTGCACGCGGACGCCAAGTGGTGATGGTCGGCGACCCCAAGCAACTGCCGCCCACCGACTTCTTCGCCCGGGGCCAGTCGGACGAGGAAGAAGACGGCGACACCGATCCCGACATGGAAAGCATTCTCGATGAATGCATGGGGGCCTGCCTACCCACCCTCGACCTCTCCTGGCACTACCGCTCGCGCCATGAAAGCCTGATCGCCTTCTCCAACCATCGTTATTACGGCGGGTCGCTGGTCACCTTCCCCTCGCCGGTCACCGACGACCGGGCCGTCAGTTTCCAGTTCGTCGAGAACGGTGTTTACGAAAAAGGCGGTGCCCGGACCAACCCGGCCGAGGCCAAGGCGCTGGTCGCCGATCTGGTCCGCCATCTGAAAGACCCGGATTTCGTCGCCGCAGAGCGCACCATCGGTGTTGTCACCTTCAATGCCGAGCAGCAGAAACTGATCGAGGATCTGCTCGATCGGGAACGGCGCCTGGATCCCTCGCTCGATCCCTTCTTCGCCGAGGACGCGCTGGAACCGGTGATGGTGAAGAACCTCGAAAACGTCCAGGGCGACGAACGCGACCTGATCTATTTCTCGATCACCTACGGCCCCGACCGCACTGGCGCGGTGTCGATGAATTTCGGGCCGATGAACAAAAGCGGCGGTGGGCGGCGGCTCAACGTCGCGGTGACCCGGGCACGCCATGCGCTGAAGGTATTCTCGACCCTGCATCCCGACCAGATCGACCTCAGCCGCACTCAGGCCGAGGGAGTGCGCGACCTCAAGCACTTCCTCGAATTCGCCCAACGCGGCCCGCGTGCCCTGGGCGAGGCAGTGATGGGCAGCATCGGCGGTTTCGAATCGCCGTTCGAGAAAATGGTGGCCGAGTCCCTCGCGGCGCGGGGTTGGCGGGTCCATTCCCAGATCGGCGTTTCGTCGAACTTCCGCATCGACCTCGGGATCGTCGATCCCGATGCGCCGGGCCGCTACCTCGTCGGGATCGAATGCGACGGGGCCACCTATCACCGTGCCGCGACGGCGCGGGACCGCGACAAGTTGCGCGAATCGGTGCTGCGCGGCCTGGGGTGGGAGATCGTGCGGATCTGGTCGACCGATTGGTGGGTTGATTCCCAAGGGGCGCTGGACAAGGTCGATGCTCGTCTCAACGTCCTATTGGAACAGGCGCGCACCCGTCGGGCCGAGGCGAAAACCGCCGAAGTCGAGCCCACGCCTCAATTGGCCGAAGCCGCTTCCCTGGTCCGCCCCCGTGCCGCCGACGACTTGTTCGTCGGACAGGATTTTGCCCTGACCCCATCGGGCGGCGCGAGACGGGCTGAACCTGACCCCACGTCCGAGGCCGCGTCCCGGTTCTCCGAAGCCGACCCCACCCAAGTCGCTCGTCCCAATCCCGATCTGTTCTTCGACCTGGAGTATGATTCGACCCTGCGTGCGATGATCCGGCTGGTGATCGAGGCTGAAGGCCCGGTGCGCGACGACGTGTTGGCACGGCGCATCGCTCGCGCCCATGGCTGGACCCGCACCGGTTCGAGGATTCAAGAGCGGGTCTCCCGATTGGCCCGGCAAGACGGAGCCTTTGTTGCCGAGGGCGAGGCGACCTTCGTCTGGCCGAAAGACAGCGATCCGTCGTGCTTCCCCGCTTTCCGCCGTCCGTCCGGCGATCAGCTCCGCCCGGTCGACGAGATCGCGTTGCCCGAACTGGTTGCCCTCGCCCGCGAGGTCCAGGCCACAGGGCGGGACGGAGAGGCCGCGCTGACGGCGATGGCCCGTTTGGCTGGCCTGCACCAGCTTCGCCATGCCAGCCGCGAACGGTTAACCCAGGCCTGGACCCGGATGGAGACGGAGGGGTGACGCTGCCGATCCGGTTGCCGACCGAGCTTCTCAGCGCCCACGACAAAGGGCGGCTGGTGTTCTTTTGCGGCGCGGGAATTTCGCGTTACACCGGACTGGGCGATTTCAAGGGGTTGGTTGAAGACATCTTCGCGATGTGCGGCTTGCCGCTATTCCCCGAGGCAAGCTGCGCCACCTGTGGCCAACCTCATCCTTCCGTGATCGGGACGCGGAGCCCGGAGGAAGACGCCTTCCACCGAGGTGCCTATGATCGCGCCCTGCATCTGCTGGAAGCGAAAAGCGACTACATGCGCCCGGCGGCGGTCGAGGTGCTCGGCGCTCCCTCCTCGGATCCGGACCTCAAAACCCACAAGGCGCTGCTCGCCCTCTCGCGCCACCCCGAAGGCGGTCACCGGCTGGTCACCACCAATTTCGACCGGCGGTTCGAGGAGGCCGAACCGAACCTCGAGTTCCAGGCCGGACCGTATTTGACACTGCCGCGACCGGAAAGTTGGCGGCGTCTGACCTACCTTCACGGTCGCCTTGATCCGCTCGATGACCCTGGCGGAAACGGGCTGGTCCTCACCAGCGGCGATTTCAGCCGCGCCTATCTTCAGGACGGTTGGGCTGCGCGCTTCGCCCTGCATTTGTTCGAGACCTACACGATCTTGTTCGTCGGCTACAGCCTGAACGACCCGGTAGTCAGCTATCTGATCGACGGCTTGGCCGCCGACATGCGTCGCCGGGGTGAATCTCTCAATGCCTATATCCTCGCCGACCATGACGGAACGGAAGCGGGGCGTCGAACCGTCGAGATGACGTGGGAATCGCGCGGGCTGATACCGATCCCATTTGACCGAAAGGACGATTTCGTCGCCCTGCATCAGACCCTGCATTGTTGGGCCGAGATCGACACCGCGAAGCGGGACCGACGGTTCGAGACATTGCTGGAGCCTTTCCTCCACCCTTACGATCCGAAAACGACCGGCACAGCGGACCTTGAACTGCTGCTGTGGCTGCTGTCGGCAGACAATGGTGCAATCGCCGACGCCTTCGCCGACGCCGATCCGCCGCCGGACATTTCGTGGCTGAAGCCCATCGCCGAAACAAAGCTGAATCTGCCGATTGCCAAGGGATCGGTGTCACTGCTCAACCTACCGTCGCCCGGCGTTCACGTCGCCCCTCTGGCTGGTCCTGGAGCCGCCAACCTGCCTGGACTGACCTTGTCGCCGGTGACATTGTACTTGGGCCGCTGGCTGGCGAAGCACCGCGACAAAACCGAACTGGTCGATTGGGTAATCGAGCGGGGTGGACGTATCCACCCCCAATGGGCCGATTCTCTCGAACGTGACCTGGACACGGTCGATAAACCGTTTGCCGCGTTCTGGAGACTTGTTATTGATCCGATCATCCCTGTGTTCCAGGAAGAAGGCCGCTATTTCCTGGGGCCGATCTCGGATGGACGATGGCCGGAAAACGGTGACGAATGGCTCTTCCGGGCCTGTCAGCCACGCCTCAAATTATCGAAGACCTTTTCCCGGATATACGGGGAGCCCCGGCCCCCCGAAAAATTGTCGGACATCGTTGCCGTCGGGCTAAAACTGACAGAGCCCTCCTTCCTTGACGATGTCTGGAAGAGCAGGCAATCCCCAGAGATTCGCGCGGCGTTGATTCGGAACGTCGATGTCTTGACGTCGGCGCTTGCTGACGGGGCTCGCTTGATTCGACAAACGGACCACGACTTATTTTTTGACATCAATTGCCGGTCGTTGACACAGGGAAGCGATTTTGACCGGATGAGTTTTCCTCTGCTCGTTCGTCTGTGTGTTGCTGCGTTCGATATGGCACGGGACGACCGTCCTGTTCTCGCCGATGCTTTGCTGCTGCGCTGGCTTATGCTGGGTCGAGTTGAATCCCTGTCGATTTTTCGGCGTATGGCGCTTCATGCGTTGTGCTTCGTCCATCCCGCCCCGCCGGATGAGGAACTTGACCTCCTGCTGGACGATCATGCGACGGTGCTATGGCGCTACGAATACAATTGCGAGGTCGGCCAATATCTCCGCCTCCGCGCCCGCACACTTCCCCAGGAATCATTGGATCGTCTTCTCGCGGTGATCGCCCGGGGACCCTCGCGGGGACTGTTCCCCAATTACTCTACCGAGACCTCACAGCGGGAAGTGGCATTGCGATTGGCAAAACTGCGGATGGGTGGGGTGGCGTTGCCCGCCGAATTGGCGCAGCAAGCGGACAATGCGGTCGGCATTTTGGAAAAGGAACGAAATAGGAGATTCGAATTCGGTTGGAGAAAGCGCGAGACAGCGGACCAGTTGATCGATTTGCCTCCAGACAAAATTGCCGATCACCTCGTCAACGAACCCGACAGTGATAATCGGCGGGATCGCTTGCTAGACCTCTGTCGAAATCACTGTGACTTGGCAATGAAGGTTGTTTCCGAGCTTACCGATCGGATTCACGGTCCCGATCCGTTGTGGTCTGGACTTACAGGTTTTGGTGACGTCGAGGATGAATCCAAGCGGCTTCTGATCCTTCGCACTCTGCACGACCTATTTAGGCCACGTCCGGACAACTTCATCGACGTCCTTTGTTGGACCTTGGCCAGCGTGATCGTGAAGCTCTTCCCATCGCTTCCCGTCGAGGGCGAGGATCGAGCAATGGCCTTGGATTTCTGGCAGATGGTTTGGCAACGCGCGCTACCCTTCGATGCGGGAAAAAAGCAGAACTTTGACACGGCGATCAGCACTGCTAGCGGTGAACTCGCCACGGCCGCGATCGACCTTGCCCTGCGACACGACGGACCGATACCCGTTGATGTGATGCACCTCCTTGACCAGATCGTCGCGGGGGAAACGGATTCGCATCGCTTCGGTCGGATCATCCTGGCCTCGCGTCTGCTCTGGCTCCACCACCGGGATCAAGATTGGGCGAACCGGCACCTGATTGCCCGCATGAAGTGGCCGCATCCCGAGGCCGTGCCGATGTGGCAAGGCTTCTGCTGGTACTGGCGTCTCAGCATTCCTTTGATGAGCGATCTGCGCGACGCGTTGCTGTCCGTCGCGGGTCATATCGAAGATGTCCATGCTCGTGAAGTCTGGAACCATCTGTTCGTCGAAACGCTGATCGAGCTGCCGAAGACCTTCACGTCTGACGAGATCGGCCCAGTGATGCGACAAGCGAACGGGGACGATCTCGCTCAGATGGCGGAGCACCTCGCTCTATGGCTGGGACAGACGGAGGACGAGGCTCCCATTCGGTGGGGGAACACCATCCGGCCAATCATTTGCCAGCACTGGCCTTCAGTCAAAACGCAACGGACCTCCGCAAACATCGAAAGTTTGGTCAAACTGGCAATTTCAGCGGGATCGGCCTTCCCCGACGCCATCGCACTGATGCTTAAACGCAAACTGCTGGGGCCTGTCGATGAGCGGACGAGACTGTTTTATCGCCTCAGCACCCCCAAAGAAAATGCGCCCGATCCCTGCTCCAAATACCCGGACACAGCCTTGTCGTTGCTCGACGCGATCGTCGGCGAGACTCTGCCGCCGTATGAATCTGGTTGGATATCCCAAAGCCTCGACCGTATCGTCGCCGCCGATCCCACGCTTGCCGAAGACACACGGATGAAGCGCCTGCGCCGCCGTCTGTCCTGATGCGGCCCCGGAGAAAACGATGAGCCAGATATTTGTTCTCAGCTCCGAAAATCGTCTGACCCGCTTGGATCAGGCCGACTACGACAGCGAGGACCTGTTGCAGCGGTTGCTCGCCGACCATCCCGACCTGATCGCGGCGGCATTCGGAATCGACTCTCTGTTGCTGGTCCGCCGCGAGGCCGGGGTGCCCGATGGCCAGGGTGGGGTCGATCGCTGGTCGCTCGACCATTTATTCCTCGACACCGCCGGGGTGCCGATTCTGGTCGAGGTAAAGCGCGCCAGCGACACCCGGGCACGGCGCGAGGTGGTGGCGCAGATGCTCGACTATGCCGCCAATGGCGTCGCCTATTGGCCGATCAGCAAGATCGTCGAGGCGTTCAAAGCGACCTGTGCCGAGGCCGGGGAGCCATACGAGGAACGACTTGCCGCATTTCTGCCCGAGGGTGCCGACGAAGAGGGGTTCTGGCGTCAGGTCGAATCCAACCTTACTGCCGGACGGATTCGCATGGTGTTTCTCGCCGACCGCATCCCCAAGGAATTGCGGCGAATCGTCGAGTTTCTGAATGAGCAGATGCGACCGGCCGAAGTACTGGCAATCGAGATCGAGCAGTACCTGTCGCGGGATGGTCTGCGCACCCTGGTGCCGCGCGTGCTGGGCGCCACCGAACGCGCCCAGGCAGTGAAGGCGGTGAACGACCGCCCCGAGGAAACAGAAGAGGAATGGCTGGCGGCGTTGCAGGAACGCCATGGCCCTGAAGCCCGGACAGGGGCGGATCAGGTACTGGCTTGGTTTCGCACGGCGGGCTTCCTGATTGATATCACCCCCAGCCGAGACGCCATCACGTTCTCGCAACAACGCCCCTCGGGGAAACGATCCTGGCCGTTCTTCATCCGCCGTAGTTCGGGCAAGTTCGAGACCTCCCTTCAATACCTGCAATCCGATCCCGCCTTCGCCGCCCCGGAACGCCGCCAAGAGATCCTCGACGAGATCCGCGCCTTGGTTCCCGGAAAGATCACCACGACCAAGCCGACCGGCTGGCCAGCGATTCCCTTGGCCGATCTCGGCCGACTCGAAGTCTGGGATGGGATGCGTGCCGTGGTGCTGCGGATCAAAGAGACGATCGAACGGGAGTGAACACCAGCCGCACTGTTTGGATCGGACTTGAAGCGTGGGCATGAAATGCCTACGTTACATGTAACAGCCCTGTGCAGGAGAACCACCATGGCCACACCGATCGCCCGTCGGGTCGGAAGGCACCGCGAGGGGCTTCGCGCTGCCGGATTGCGCCCTGTCCAGATCTGGGTGCCCGATGCTCGACGCCCCGGCTTTACTGAGGAATGCCGTCGGCAGTCGCATGTCCTGGCGGGTGATCCGCACGAGCGCGAGACGTTGGATTGGATCGAGGCAACCTCCGACACCGAGGGCTGGCGGTGAGGCGTGGCGACTTGGTTCTCATCGCTCTTCAGGGCGATTACGGCAAGCCGCGCCCGGCTCTGGTGATCCAGTCGGACTTGTTCGACGAGCATCCCTCCGTCACCGTACTGCCGATCACCAGCGACCTTCGGCCGACCCCGCTGTTTCGGATCGGTCTCGATCCGACTCCAGAGAATGGCCTTCGCCTGCCGTCTCAGGTGATGGTCGACAAAACGATGACGGTGGCCCGCGACAAGGTCGGCGGGGTGATCGGCCATCTCGACGACGCGACGATGGTCGCGGTCAACCGGGCGTTGGTTCTGTTCCTCGGCTTTGCTTGACGGGAAGCCGCTTTGGCTCGGGCCGCTATGTCGGGGCCTCGGCCTTGATCCGACTCCAGAGACGGGATGGGCGTTGTCATCCGGGCACCGATACGCCCTGGTGCTGTCATGGTTTGGCGCTTGCGCGGCAGATCGGGTCCGGGCATAGTCCGCGGCCCCACGATACCGACGAAAGGTATAGAGCATGAGCGGTTGGCGCACCCACGAGGGCCAACATTCGGACCGGCAGCCGATCAAGCGGTCAAAGGACGAAAAGTTGCGCCTGTTGCAGCGTTTAAAAGAAGAGCAGGCCGCGTTCAAGCCCTGGGCCGCCGCCTCGGTCAAGGCCGCGCTGGCCAAGCGTATCGCCGATCTCGAATTCGAACTGGCCGCCGCGCGCTGAAAGACTGCCGCTAGTCCGGATGGCATTCCCGGTCGTTGAGGCGGGTTTGGATCAGTTCGGAATAATCGGGCAGCATCACCCCCGTATGCTGGTAGATCGTCGCGGCAGTTCCGCCCTCGCTGCGGACAAGGTCGGTGACGAGGAACACTTCGGCATGAAACACCGCCTCTAGCGTTCCAGTCAGAACGGCGCGGCTGTTATCCGCCGCGATCACGCAGCGGTAATGATAATTGGGGCCGTTGGCGCACCAAGACATGACCCGAGCCAGCCGGGGGCAAGCGGCGGCGGGCGACAGGCCGAGGTGGATCGTCTTGATCGCCTCGGCGTTGGCCCGGAGCGCATCGGGACTGTGATCGGGACTAACCACCGAGCAGCCCGACAGAACCAGCGCAAGGGCGACCAGAGCAAACGGAGCCCGCCCCGGCGCGGCCCGCTCCAACAAAACGACAGACACAGCGTTTCCCCATCCCAACAGGCGACAGATTCGGGTCAGACCCGAACGCAGTTCAGCAGATCATCGACGGTGCGGCACAGCCGCTCCAGATCCTCGGGCCGCGACAGGCGATGGTCGCCATCCTTGACCAGACAGATCTCGACCGTGTCCGACGCCAGCATCTCGGCGAAATGCAGCGAGGTCCGCCACGGCACATCGCTGTCGCGTTGACCGTGGATCAGCCGCACCGGGCAATACAGATTGACGAAGTCGCGCAGCAGCAGGTGGTTGCGTCCGTCATCAATCAAGGCGCGGCGGAAGCGCCAGTGCGGCTCGTCCCCGCCGCTGTCGTCGGCCAGGGTGATCTCGCCGGTTTCAAGCAAGGTCCGCCGCTGATCGACATCGAGATCGGCCCAGATCAGATCCTCGGTGAAATCGAGCGCGGCGGCGATGGCGACCAGCCCGACCACCCGCGACCGCAAGTCCAGCGCCGCCAAGGTCGCGATCCAGCCGCCAAAGCTGGAGCCGACCAGGATTTGCGGCCCCGATGTCAGCGCCTCGATCACCGCGACCGCGTCGGCGGCCCAACGGCCAATCGTGCCGTCGAAGACGTCGCCCGAGGATTCGCCATGGCCGAAGGCATCGAAGCGCAGGAACGCCTGCCCCCGGGCACGGCACAGTTCTTCGAGCGCCAGCGCCTTGCCGCCGCTCATGTCCGAGCGATAGCCATGCAGAAAGACCACCCCCGGGTTTTTTCCCTCTAGCCTGCTGTAGGAGATTGTCGCGCCGTCGGGGCGTGATAATATCCCGCGCCCGGTGAGACCAACCTCGCCGTCCCTGATCGCCGTCATGGCTTTTGCTCTCGTTTCCGGATGTCCATGGACCACGCAGTCCCCTTTGTCGCGCCCCCGTCGGGCTCCCGTCCGCCCGTGGTGTTGCAGGTGCTGCCCGCTTTGGTCACTGGCGGCGTCGAACGCGGCACCATTGATGTCGCTGCCGCTTTGGCCGAAGCCGGGTGGACCCCCATCGTCGCCTCGGAAGGGGGGCCGATGGCGCGCGAACTGTCCCGCGTCGGGGCAGAGCATATCACCCTGCCGCTCGCCAGCAAGAACCCGTTGACGATCAGGCGCAATGTCGATCGCCTGTCCGATCTGATCGAACAGCGCGGAGTCGATCTCGTCCACGCCCGCTCGCGCGCTCCGGCCTGGAGCGCCTGGATGGCGGCGGCCCGTACCAACCGTCATTTCGTCACCACGTTCCACGGCACCTACAATCTGGGCTGGTTCGGGCTGAAGAACCGTTACAATTCGGTGATGACGCGCGGCGAGCGGGTGATCGCGATTTCCGAATTCATCGCCGAGCATGTCTGGCGCGTCTATGGGGTCGATCCCGACCGCATCCGGGTGGTGCCGCGCGGCATCGACCTCAGCCGGTTCGACCCGGCCCGGGTCAGCCCCGAGCGGATCATTCAATTGGCGCAGAAATGGCGGCTGCCCGATGGGTACAAAGTCATCATGCTGCCGGGCCGCCTCACCCGCTGGAAGGGTCAGGCGGTGCTGATCGAGGCGATGGCCCTGCTCGACCGTCGCGACTTGCGCTGCCTGCTGGTCGGCTCGGACCAGGGACGCACCGATTACAGCGAGTATCTGGTCGATCTGGTCCGCCGCCGCCGTCTGGGCGACATCGTCCATCTCGCCGGGGAATGCAACGACATGCCAGCGGCCTACATGCTGACCGACGTCGTGGTGTCGGCCTCGACCGATCCCGAGGCGTTCGGCCGGGTCGCCGTCGAGGGCCAGGCGATGGGCCGCGCCGTGATCGCCACCGAGCACGGTGCCAGCGCCGAAACTGTGCTACCGGGCCAGACCGGATGGTTGACGCCCCCCGGCGATGCCGAGGCGCTGGCCAAAGCGCTCGACCGCGTCCTGGCGCTGGGATCCGAGGAGCGCGAGGTGATGGCCCGTCAGGCGATGGACCATGTCCGCGCCAATTTCACCAAGGAAACGATGTGTTCCCGCACCTTGGCCGTCTATGACGAGGTGTTGAGCCAGCCCGTACCCCCGCCCCTGCCGTGACGCCCCGGCGCATCCTGGTCATCAAGCTGGGAGCGCTGGGCGACTTCGTCCAGGCGTTGGGGCCGTTCGCGGCGATCCGCGCCCGCTTTCCCGACGCCTCGATCACCCTGCTGACCACCCGCCCCTTCGTCGGGCTGGCCCGGGCCTGTCCGTGGTTCGACGAGGTGTGGATCGACGACAAACCCCGGTTCTGGCAGGTCCGCCGCCTGCTCTCGCTTCGGCGACGGCTGCGCGGCGGCGGCTTCGACCGGGTCTACGATCTCCAGACCTCCGACCGGTCGTCCAGCTATTTCCGCCTGCTCGGCGGCGGGGTCGAATGGTCGGGAATCGCCCGCTGCTGCTCGCACCCCCACGCCAACCCCCACCGCGACCGGATGCACACGATCGAGCGCCAGCGCGAGCAACTGGCGATGGCCGACATTCCCGAGGTTCCGCCGCCCGATTTGTCGTGGGTTGCAGGCGGAACCGCAGCCGAGTTCGGCCTGTCGGCGCCGTTCGTGCTGATCTGCCCCGGCGGAGCCCCCCACCGGCCGGGCAAGCGCTGGCCCGCCGAACGGTTCGGCGCGGTCGCGGCACGGCTGGCCAAACGCGGGCTTATTCCGGTTTTGCTCGGCACCGAGGCCGAGGCCGAGGCAATCGCCGCGATCCGCGCCGCTTGCCCCGAGGCGATCGACCTCGCCGGGCGCACCGGGTTCCTTGATATCCTTAGCCTCGGCCGCGACGCCGTCGCCGCGATCGGCAACGATACCGGGCCGATGCACCTGATCGCCGCCACCGGGTGCCCCTCGGTGGTGCTGTTCTCGGCGGAGTCCAATCCCGATCTGTGCGCCCCGCGCGGTCGGGTAACGATTCTGCGTCGCCCGGTCCTCGCCGATCTCGGCGAGGCGGAAGCCTCGGCGGCGCTGATCCGGCTGCTGCCGAACTGACACGCCCCATTCCTCACAAAAAACCCTCTCCCACGGTGGTGGAAGAGGGTGATCTGCGACATTGAGCGTCGGAGCGGGCGTGTTACAGCACCCGGCCAGCGACCGCGTCGAGGTTGGCGACCAGCGACGGATCGCGGCCTTCGCCATGGGTGATGATCGCGTTGTCGAGGGCGGTGTGACAGCCCTTGGCGCACGGAGCCGACCGACCGGTGACCTTGGGAGCCACGGTCTTGACCAGCAGGCGGGCGCGGTCGGCGTTTTCCAGCAACACCTTGACGATCGCATCGACGGTGACGGCATCGTGATCGGGATGCCAGCAATCGTAATCGGTGACCATCGCGACGCTGGCGTAGCAGATCTCGGCCTCACGGGCGAGCTTGGCCTCGGGCATGTTGGTCATGCCAATGACGTCGCAACCCCACTGCCGATACATCTCGCTTTCGGCCTTGGTCGAGAATTGCGGACCTTCCATCACCAGATAGGTGCCGCCGCGCACGGCGATGATTCCGGCTTCGGCCGCCGCCTGCTCGACGAGGTCGGACAGACGCTCGCAGGTCGGATGGGCCATGCTGACATGGGCGACCAGACCGGTTCCGAAGAAGCTCTTGGCGCGGGCGAAGGTGCGGTCGATGAACTGATCGACGATGACGAAGGTGCCGGGCGGCAGATCTTCCTTCAGCGAGCCGACCGCCGACACCGACAAAATCTCGGTGACGCCCGCCCGCTTCATCGCGTCGATATTGGCGCGGAAGTTCAGTTCAGAGGGGGGAATGCGGTGGCCACGGCCATGGCGCGGCAGGAACACCAGCTTTTGCCCGTCGAGATCGCCGAACAGCAACTGGTCGGAGACCGCGCCGAACGGGCTTTCGACCGTGCGCCATTCCTTGTTGGTCAGTCCGTCGATGTCGTAAACGCCGCTGCCGCCGATAATGCCGAGCACCGGCGTCGAAGTACCGTCCGCCATGAAACCACCCTTTCCGAAACGAAGAACGATCGAGGCGGTGTTAGGACAAAACCGCCGCCGATGCAACCCACCCCGCGCGGCATTGATCCACAGCCGCGCGCACCACGCTCCACAGACTTATCCACAGCCACAGCCGGTCTGTGGAGCAAACATCACAAAACCGTCACTTTTCGTTCAATGCGTGCCGGGCCTCGGCGACGAGACGGTCGCTGGCGGTCTCGATCCGGTTCTCCAGTTCGGCCATGAAGGTCTTGCGGTCGAGACCGGGCGGAATCACGGGAAGAACCTCGATCACGATCTTACCCGGCCGCTTCAAAAAGCCGCCGCGCGGCCAGAAAACCCCTGAATTCAAAGCGATCGGCACCACCGGAAGATTCTGCGAGCCGTACAGCATCGCCACCCCGGAATGATAGGGCAGCTTCGTCCCCGGCGCGGCGCGGGTGCCTTCGGGGAAGATGATGATCTGGCGCCGCTTCGTCGCGGCGACCGAGGCCCCCTTCACCATCTCTTTCAACGCCCGCGTGCCAGCCGAGCGGTCGATCGCGATCACCCCGGACTTGAACAGATACCAGCCGAAAAAAGGTATCCACAGCAATTCCTTCTTCAAAATGAAGGCAGGATCGGGAAAGACCCGGCGAAACGCGAAGGTTTCAAAGGTCGATTGGTGCTTCGACGCGACGATGATCGCACCCTCGGGGATGGTTTCGGCCCCGCGCAACTCCCAGGTCAGCCCGATCAGCACCCGCAGACCCACCATGACACCCGACAGCCAGAATCGCGCCGCGACCACCGTCCAATGCCGCGGCATCACCAGCAGCGGGATGTAGAGGGTCGAGAGCAGCACCGTCCAGCTACACAGATAGACGAAAAACAGGGCGGACCGAACAACGCTCACGGTTTCTTCTCCGGGATAAGGGAGGTGACCAGGGGGCGAACCATCGCCACCAGATATTTACTATATTCCAGCGCCAGCAGATGGATCGTACCGGGCCAGCGCCACCACTGATCCTGCTTGAACGCATCGGGAAAGACCGGATGCGGCACGATCGCCAGCCCCGGCATCGCGCGGTGGAATTCCAGCAACGAGCGCGGCATGTGATAGGCCGCCGTCACCAGACGCAACGAGCCGAACCCGCCCGCCCGCATCCAGGCGGCAGTCTCGACCGCATTGCCGACAGTGTCGTCGGCAGCATGACCAAGCGCGATACAGCGCCCGCCGCAGGACGGCGGCGACGACAGCGGATGAGTCTGGCGCAGCAGATCAGAGAGATCGACACCGCGATGGACGCCCGACACGAACAGCATCCGCGCCTTGCCCGCTTCGAGCAGGGCCAACCCGCCCGCGACCCGCTCGGCCCCGCCGGTCAGCACCACAATGGCATCGGTGACGGTGTCGGGATCCTCGACAGTATCGGGCAACGCGGCGGCGAACCACAGCAGGCCGCCCAGCCACAACGCCGCCACAACCGCCGCCAGCGCGGCGGCGCGGCCGATCGCGGCGAAAATGCCTCGCCCCGTCATCATGGCATCCGCGCCAAGGCGCCGTGGACGGTCAGCCGGGCCGTCAGCATCGCCAGCCCCGCCGCCAGCACCGGCAGCAAACCAAGCACGACATAACCGGCGATCGGCATCCCGATGCTGGGAAGGAAGCCGCCTTCCAGCCGCCGCGCCGCCCAACCCAGCGCCGACAGCGCCGGAACCGCCATCGCCAACCCGAACAGCCCGCCGCCCAGACCCAGGACGAAGGCGCGGTCGGCGAACTGGCGGGCGATATAATCGTCATGCGCGCCGATCAGGTGAAGAACCTCGATGATATCGTGATGGACTGCCATCCCGGTTCGGGTGGCATAGACCACCGTTGCCGAGGTGACAAGGCCGATCAGACCGACCACGACGATCGCCAGCCATTCCATCGTCCGCGACAGGTTGACCAGCCGCGACAGCCACACCCGGTGATCGTCGAGCGAGGCGCCGGGAACGGTGCGCGACAATCGGTCGGCGATTTCGGCCAGATCGATGCGGGCGTCGGGATCAATGGTGACGTCGATCAGGCGCGGTAGCGGCAGATCGCGAACGACGTCGGTGCCGCCCAGCCAGGGTTCGAGCAGGGCCAGGGTCCGGGCCTTGTCCATCGCCCGCACCGCCAGCACGCCGGGAACCAGACGCATCAGATCGACCGCCTGGCGGACCCTGTCCTCGGTGGCGGCCTCGGCCCGATCACCGCCCGCGGGCAGCACCTGGACCGTCACCGTCCCCGAGACATCGTGGTCCCAGCGGCTCATCACCTCATCGACGGCAAAGGCTCCCGACACCGCCATCGCGGCCAGGAACACCATCAGCGCCACCAGCCAGGGCAAAAAGCGGCTGGTCGCGTCTCCCGCCAGGGGAAGATCGGAATGTCGCCCGAACATCGGCTCAGTTCACCCTGGTCACCTGGCCGTGCTCCAGATGCAGGCGCGGATTGTGGGAGAAGCGCGAGACCAGCGATTCGTTATGGGTGGCGACGACGATGGTGGTTCCCAGCTTGTTCAACTCCTCGAACAGATACATCAGCCGCATCGCGATATGGTCATCGACATTGCCGGTCGGTTCGTCGGCCAGCAGAAGATCGGGCCGCCCGATCACCGCCCGGGCGATCGCCACCCGCTGCTTCTGCCCCCCCGACAGGGTCGAGGGCTTGGCCCCCAATTGATCAGCCAGCCCGACCCAGGACAGCAATTCGGGAACGTGCTTCCTGATCTCGGACTCGCGCACGCCGCGGACGCGGAGCGGCAGCGCGACATTGTCGAGCGCGGTGAGGTGGTCGAGCAGGCGGAATTCCTGGAACACGACCCCGATCCGCCGCCGCAGCGCGGGCAATTCATAGCGCCGGGTGGTGGCGATGTCGCGGTCGAACAGCACCACCCGCCCCCGCGTCGGCCGCAGCCCCAGATACATCAGGCGCAGCAACGAGGATTTGCCGGCACCCGAGGGGCCGGTCAGAAAATGGAACGATCCCGACGGCAGGGCGAAGGTGACGTCGCGCAACACTTCCGGCCCCAGGCCGTAGCGCAGCCCCACGCTGTCGAAGCGAATGATGTTTTCCCCACGAGGGCGATGCCGCACGGCGTCTTACTCCCGGTCGGGCCAAAGGATGACACGGCGGGCGGGCGATGGTCCAGAGAGTCGCACGCCGTCCCTGCTCTTTCGGCCGGAACTTATAACTTCTTGCTCAAGAGCAGCAAATCGCGCCACGCCTCGCGCTTGGCTTCGGGCGTGCGCAGCAGATAGGCCGGGTGAAAGGTGGCCAGGGTCGGCACCGGGCGCTGCAATCCGGGCGAGCCGACTTCGAACCAATGCCCGCGCAGCCGGTTGATCCCCTCGGCCCGCGCCAGCAGCGCCGAGGCGGCGGCCCCCCCCAGCAGCAGCAGCAGCGGCGGATCGACCAGTTCGATATGACGAACGACGAAGGGCAGACACACCGCGACTTCGTCATGGGTCGGCTTGCGATTGGCGGGCGGCCGCCACGGCAGAATATTGGTGATGTAGACCTCGGAGCGGTCGAGCCCGATCGAGGCCAGCATCCGGTCGAGCAGCTTTCCGCTCGCCCCGACGAACGGCACCCCCTGACGGTCCTCCTCGTGACCGGGGGCCTCGCCGATGCACATCAGCCGGGGCTGGGCGGCTCCGTCGGCGAACACCGTCGAGGTCGCCGCCTGTTTCAGCGGCAACCCCTCGAACGCTTCCAAGGCCCGGTGCAGTTCGGTCAGGCTGGCGCAGGCGCTGGCGATCTGGCTCGCGGTCCCCGAAGCGGGCGGCGGGCTCCCCGCCCGCCCCGGCGCGACGGATCGCGGGGCAGCGGGAGCATAAGCCGACGCGGACGGAGCGACCGCCGGACGCGGGACCGGTGGCGGCACGGCATAGCGGTCGATCGCGATGTCGCCGATGCATTCATCGACCCCGGCATCGAGATACCAGCGCAGCAGATCGAGCGGATGGGGCAGACCGGACGACCGGTCCGCCGCCTCGCCAGCGAGGCTCATCCCTTACGGCCGGGGATCGACGGGCCGATCCACCGGCGGCGCCTTGGGATCGACCTCGTGAAAGTCGCCGTCGATGATGACCGGACCGGAACCGGACCGCGCACCGCCGCCTGGTCCCGCGCCTGTCCCCGCCCCGCCCTGAGCAACGACGATGGTCGAGGCATTGCGCTCGATCCACAGCCACAACGCGGCACGGACCGGAGCGAGCAGCAGCGCCACCGCCAGGATGTCGGTGAGAAAGCCGGGCAGCACCAGCAGGAAGCCCGCCGCCGACAGACACAATCCCTCGAACGCCGCAGCGACCGGCATTTCGCCCAGCTCCAGCCGCGAGCGGGCGTCCAGCAGCACCGCCAGCCCCTGGCGGCGCAAAATCGAGAGACCAACGAGAACGGCCAACACGGACAGCAGGATCGTCGCGCCGGCGCCAATCACCGCCGACATCTTGACCCACACCATGATCTCGGCGACCGGCAGGGCGATTAGGCCCGCGAACAGCATCCAACCCATGCTTGCTCTTTCCCCCTTCACGGCTTATGTCTTGGACTAAGCCGGTGTTGCACTTCGCCGCATCCCCCCCGTCCCATCTGGGCCGGAAACAGCGGATCACCCCCAGCCTATCCCGGACTCGCTCAATGAACGACGGATTCCATTACCTCGATATCATTTTTTTCGCGATGGTCGCCGCCTTCCTGGTTTTGCGCCTGCGCAGTGTGTTGGGCCGCCGCACCGGGGCCGAACAGCCGCCAGAGCGCTGGGGCGCGGGAGAGGCCGCCAGCAATGTCGTTGACCTCGCCTCGGCCCGCCGTTCGGTGGCCGAACCGGCGCCGGGCAGCCCGGCATCGCGCGGTCTGGCCGACATCCGCGCGCTTGACCGCAGCTTTGACCTCGACGGATTCCTGGCCGGGGCGCGCAGCGCCTTCACGATGGTCGTCACCGCCTTTGCCGCAGGCGACCGCGAGACGTTGCGCCAGTTGCTCTCGCCCGAGGTCTTCGCCAATTTTGTCGCCGTGATTGATGCCCACGCCGCCCGGGGCGATACGCTGACCACCGAACTGGTCTCGATCCGCACCGTCGAGCCGATCGAGGCCGAGGTTCGTGGCGCGTTCTCGGAAATCACCGTCCGCTTCGTCAGCGAGCAGGTCAATCTGCTGCGCGATGCCGAAGGCCGGGTGATCGAGGGCAGCCCCGACCGCATCGTCAACGTCACCGACGAATGGACCTTCCGCCGCGATCCCCGCGCCGCCGATCCCAACTGGCTGCTGGTCGCCACCCGCACCCCCGAAGAATAGGTCGGCGACAATGCGCGCGCTGTGCGGGCTGGCCCTGCTTCTCCTTGTCGCCGCCTGCGCTCCGCTCGCGCCGCCCGAACCGCCCGCCGCCCCCGTCACCGGGGCGCGGATGGGGCTGGCCCCGCTCGGCTATGGCGATTTGCCCGGCTGGTCCGAGGACAGCGCCGCCGACGTGCTGCCCGCCTTGCTGCGGACCTGCGACCGGGTGCTGCGGCTGCCGACCGACCGTTCGATCGGTCATGACGGCATCGCCGGAACCGCCGCCGACTGGTATGCCCCCTGCGCCGCCGCCCGCCGCATCGCCCCCGGCGACCACGACGCGGCCCGGGCGATGTTCGAAACCTTCTTCCTGCCCTGGCAGGTCAGCGCCGACGGTAACCCCGAGGGGCTGTTCACCGGCTATTTCGAGCCCGAGATTGCCGGGTCGAAACAGCGGCGCGGCCGCTTTGCCATTCCGGTCTTGGGCAAGCCCACCGACCTCGTCAGCGTCGATCTCAGCCGCTTCCGCCCCGAGATGCGGGGCGAACAGATCGTCGGCCGGGTCGAGGCCGGGCGGCTGCTCCCCTACCCCGCCCGCAAGGAGATCGAAAGCGGAGCGATCGACGGGCGCGCCCCGGTGCTGGCCTGGACCGACGATCCGGTCGATTTCGCGATCATGCAGATTCAGGGCTCGGGGCGGGTCCGCCTCGATGACGGTTCAGTGCTGCGTCTTGGCGTCGCGGGCAGCAATGGCCATAAATTCGTCGGCATCGGCAAGGTGATGCGAGACGAGGGGCTGCTATCGGGCGATTCCTCGATGCCCGCGATCCGCGCCTGGCTGAAGGAGCACCCCGCCGAAGCCACCGACCTGCTCGCCCGCAATCCCCGCTATATCTTTTACGCCGTCAATACCGGCGACGGTCCGCTCGGCACCGAGGGTGTGGCGCTGACCCCGGAACGCTCGATGGCGGTCGATCCGCGCCATATCCCGCTCGGCGCGCCGGTGTGGGTCGAGACCACCACTCCCGACGGCAAGCCGCTGCGTCGCCTGATGATGGCCCAAGATACCGGCGCGGCGATCAAGGGACCGGTGCGCGGCGACCTGTTCTGGGGCAGCGGCCCCGCCGCCTTCGCCCAGGCGGGGCGGATGAAAAGTCCGGGACGGCTGGTCCTGTTCCTGCCGCAGGCGCGCTCGCCGCGTCTGGCCCTGCTGCCCTAACGCCCGCTCTGTTTGCCTTCGGGACATCGGTCGGGCACCGCCCGTCCGGTGTGCCTCCGCGCGCGCCCTCTCGGCTGGGGGAGAAATTCTGCTTGTCGCGCTTTTCCCGCCGGGCGAAATGAGTTAGTGTATATAAAATCGTTTTTACATTTTTCGCCTGGAGTTTAGAGATGAGCGCAGAGCAGGGTAGCCCGGCCACTTTCCGCGGCAAGATCTACGACAGCATCATCGACACGGTCGGGGCCACCCCGCTGGTGCGCTTCAAGCGTCTGGCCGCCGAAGCCGGGGTCAAGGCCGACATCGTCGGCAAGCTCGAATTCTTCAACCCGCTCGCCTCGGTCAAGGACCGGATCGGCGTCGCGTTGATCGAAGCGGCGGAAGCTTCGGGCGCCTTGCTGCCGGGCGGCACCATCATCGAGCCGACCTCGGGCAATACCGGGATCGCGCTGGCCTTCGTCGCGGCGGCCAAGGGCTACAAGCTGATCCTGACCATGCCGGAAAGCATGTCGCTGGAGCGGCGCAAGATGCTGCAATTGCTGGGCGCGGAAATCGTGCTGACCCCGGCGTCGAAGGGAATGACCGGCGCGGTGCGTCAGGCCGAGGAACTGGCGGCGGCGACCCCCGGCGCGATCATCCCGCAGCAATTCAAGAACGCCGCCAACCCGGCGATCCATTCCCGCACCACCGCCGAGGAAATCTGGGCCGACACCAACGGGCAGATCGACATTCTGGTGTCTGGCGTCGGCACCGGCGGCACCGTCACCGGTATCGGGCGGGTGCTGAAGGCGCGCAAGCCCGACGTCCGGATCGTCGCGGTCGAACCCGAAGACAGCCCGGTCCTGTCGGGTGGCGCGCCCGGCCCGCACAAGATTCAGGGGATCGGAGCGGGCTTCGTCCCCGATATCCTCGACCGTTCGGTTCTGGACGAAATCCTCCAGATCGGCAACGAAACCGCTCTGTCCACCGCGCGCAAGGCGGCGAAGATCGAAGGGATTCCGGTCGGCATTTCGTCGGGGGCCGCTCTTGCCGCCGCGCTGGAACTGGGAGCCCGTCCCGAAAACGAAGGCAAGCTGATCGTCGCGATCATCCCCTCCTTCGCCGAGCGCTACCTGTCGACCGCCTTGTTCGATCAGGCGTGAGACCAAGCTGCGATGAGAATAACTCATTGCAGCGCAGGTTTAGGCCCAAAGGGCCGCGCTCCATGGCGCGGGTGGCAAGGGGTTCGGAGAACCCCGCCCGCCGAATGAGGGCCAGCACGGATCGGTTTCGATCCGTGCTGCTTAGGATAAGTCCCCCACAAACGGGAAGAGCGCGGACGGGATCGTCCACGCTCTTCCCAGGGGGATATCGAAAAAAGGCTCAGGCGGCTTCGAGCAGGCTTTCCAAGCGCGCGGTCGCGGCAATGGTGTCGATCCGCTCGACGGCGGCCAGTTCCGAGGCCAGACGCTCCAGCGCGGCTTCGTAAATCTGACGCTCGCTATAGGATTGGTCGGGCTGATTGGCGTTGCGGTGCAGATCGCGGACGACTTCGGCGATCGAGACCGGATCGCCGGAATTGATCTTGGCTTCGTATTCCTGGGCGCGGCGGCTCCACATCGTCCGCTTGACCTTGGCGCGGCCCTTCAGCGTGGTCAGCGCCGTTTCCATCACGGAACAGGGAGACAGCTTGCGCAAACCGGACTTATGGGCTTTCGTCACCGGAACGCGAAGGGTCATGCGGTCGCGGTCAAAGGTGATGACAAAAAGCTGTAGCTTCATCCCACCGATTTCCTGCGTCTCGATGGCAACAACCTGACCGACACCATGAGTGGGATAAACCACGTAATCGCCCTGGGCAAAAGAAACGACCGTCATCTCTTCGGATTCCCTAGAATGAGGACCAGTGGCGCCGAAGACATCGTCCTCGCGCTCCATCCGGAACGCGATACCATAGCCCGCGTTATTTAACGCGAGGTGGTCTCGATATCGCGGCTAATTTAGGTGAGCGAACTCCCGCTCGGAAGGCCTTACGGCAACCCGTCCGCCAATATAGTTCGGCTGACTTGCCCTTATACCATAGGCAGCTTCCGTTAAGAACAGAAAAATACCGCCGCAGCCTTTAGCCGACCGAAACCCGGCTTTGGTCAAGGAATTCCATACCAAGGGCGAGGCAATATGGACTTAAGCCATGGTCGCCGATGAAGTCGGCGAAGTACTGCCGCTCTGCACATCCTAAAGTCGCAGAGACTCTCGATTCCAATTCATGACAGCATTGAGCGGGCGCAATATCGTCGGAAATCATAACAATATCGAGACGACCCGCATCATTCCAAGGCGCCCGTCACTCAAGCGGCGGCCCGCAGCCACCGTCCGGTCCCGCCCCTGCGGCGACCCCACCGCCCCCACCCCCAATCAGCATGGTCAATTGGGGGGACTGTCGGCCGGGCATCCGCCCGGTCCCGACGCACCTTTCCGTTTCGGACCGTCCAAAACGAACTACACTTCTGTCCCGGCCGGAGCCCGGCAGAAGAAATCCGGATCGGCCAACGTCGAGGCCGAAACGGTAATCATCGTCTTGGGGTGGGTCTTGTTGTAGAGACGAGCATGCAGAATACCATCGACATGCTCGAATATCTTCTCGACCACCCACACGGTCTTTTTATTATCATGGGCCTTGACGAACATGTCACCGACCTGTGCGTCGAACGACTTGCGCTTGAACATTCCTGATCTCACCACTCTGGACAGACACAAACGAAGGTGCCGGGGATGCCCGGCCCCGGCCAGTCAGAGCCTATATGAGGCATGGCACACGGTGAAGTAAAGCCCGACCCATACTCAAACCCGGAATCGGCCTTCAACAGCACCCCAGGACCGGATAACGGGGGTCAAACCCACCCCATCCAGCCCTTGCCGCGTGACCGGGAACTTGTCCAAGCCGAACCGCCAGGCCTTCGTGGGGCGGCCCCATCCCCGCCCTTGCACGGGGGCGGGGCGGAGATGGTGCCCCGCCCCCGCAAGCCCCGGCGATCGAGCCCCCTGCGGACGAGCGGAGAACGGGCCGCAGCAGGGCGTCGCCACCGCTCTGCGTCGATTGACCATCGACTGGCGTGGATTCGGGTCGGAACGGAGACGTGCCGTAAAAACCGAAGCCCCGCGGGAGACATTGCTCGGCGCGGGGCTGGTTGTTTTCAATGGGCCTTTTGGCCCTGGAAATTCGGCGTAACAGCCGACACGGTAAGTATCTGTGATGTATTAAAGGTCGGTGCCGGAGTTTTCGACACCTCAAACATGACCCGGTGGAGTCATTTCCTTGATGATTTCCTCCTCCTCAGTCGTGGAGAACCACGAAAACGGTGAAGTCGTCGACCTTATAAATACCACTTACTTCGTGAAGCTGAATTCCTTTCTTCCTCGTTACAGTCATGAGTATTGCTCCGCTTCAACAGCGTGTCAAGACCCTTACGCACAGATGACAACGCCCGCCGGTGCGAGGCGCACCACGGGGCGGAGTGGATCGGATTTCGAAGGAAAGACACGAAAACGGGGAGAAGCCGGACCGGCCTCTCCCCGCAACGCGGAGGTCCGACACGGCCTAAGCCGCATCGGACCGAAGCGGACTAGTCTTCCGACTCGTCTTCGGCGCGATCGGCGGTCGGGCCGGAATCGGCACCCTTGGCGGCCGGATTGCGATCGACCAGCTCGATGATCGCCATCGGGGCGCAATCGCCATAGCGGAAGCCGGCCTTCAGAACGCGGGTGTAGCCGCCGTTGCGGGCCTTGTAGCGCGGGCCGATCTCGGCGAACAGCTTGGCCACCACCTTGTCGTCGCGCAGGAAGGCATAAGCCTGACGGCGGGCGTGCAAATCGCCACGCTTGCCAAGGGTGATCAGACGCTCGACCACCGGACGGAGATCCTTGGCCTTCGGCAGGGTGGTCTTGATCTGCTCGTGCTTGAGCAGGGCGTTCGACAGGCTGACGAACAGGGCCTTACGGGCGGAACTGTCGCGGTTCAGCTTACGGCCGGACATACCATGACGCATGAAAAACTCTCCTCGTCGCCTAGGCCTCGCCGGGCGAGACCGATCGTCGGACCGTCACCGCCAAATCACCCGGGGGTGAAAAGTACGGCACGGGCGGGTCGGGATGACCCTCTGGGCAAAACAAACGGCGCGAGCGATCCAATATCCCGCAGGATGGCTCACTCGCGCCGGTCGGTCGATCAGTACGGCTCTTCCAGCTTCTTGGCCAGTTCCTCGATATTCTCGGGCGGCCAGTTCGGAATTTCCATACCCAGGTGCAGACCCATCTGCGCCAGCACTTCCTTGATTTCGTTCAGCGACTTGCGCCCGAAATTGGGAGTGCGGAGCATCTCGGCCTCGGTCTTCTGGACCAGATCGCCGATATAGATGATGTTGTCGTTCTTCAGGCAGTTCGCCGAACGGACCGACAGCTCCAACTCATCGACCTTGCGCAGCAGGTTCTTGTTGAAGGGGAGTTCGTCCCGCTTCTCTTCTTCGACGACCTGGGTCGGCTCTTCGAAGTTGATGAACAGCTGCAACTGGTCCTGGAGGATGCGGGCGGCCAGGGCCACCGAATCCTCAGGGGTAACGGCGCCGTTGGTCTCGATCGTCATCGACAGCTTGTCGTAATCGGTGACTTGGCCGACGCGGGTGTTTTCGACCTTGTAGGCGACGCGGCGGATCGGCGAGAAGATCGCGTCGATCGGAATAAGACCGATCGGCGAATCTTCGGGACGGTTCTGCGACGCCGGGACATAGCCCTTGCCGGTCTCGACGGTGAATTCGATGTTGAGCGTGGCGCCCTCGTCGAGGGTGCACAACACCAAATCCTGGTCCATGATCTCGATGTCGTGACCGACCTCGATCATGCCCGCCTTGACTTCACCGGGGCCGATAGCGCGCAGATGCATCCGCTTCGGACCTTCGCCGTGCATACGCAGGCCCATCGTCTTGATGTTGAGGATGATGTCGGTGACATCTTCCCGCACACCGGGGATGGACGAGAATTCGTGCAGCACGCCGTCGATCTGGATGGCGGTCACCGCCGCGCCCTGCAACGAGGACAGCAAAATCCGGCGCAGGCTGTTGCCCAGCGTCATGCCGAAGCCACGCTCCAGCGGCTCGGCAACAACGACGGCAACCCGCTGCGGGTCGGCGCCGGGCTCGACATTGAGCTTGCCGGGCTTAATCAATTCCTGCCAGTTTTTCTGAATCACGGGCGTGACCTCATGCTGGGATCAGGGGGAGGGAAACCGCAACGGACGAACCGCCGACTCCTCTCCCGTGTGGGAGAGAGGAGCGGCGGCCCAAGTCCGGTAGGAGACCCGATCAGACGCGACGACGCTTCCGCGGCCGGCAGCCGTTGTGCGGGATCGGCGTGACGTCGCGGATCGACGTGATCTGGAAGCCAACAGCCTGCAACGCGCGCAGCGCGGATTCGCGACCGGCACCCGGTCCCTTCACCTCGACTTCCAGGGTCCGCATGCCATGCTCGGACGCCTTGCGGCCGGCATCTTCGGCGGCCACCTGGGCGGCATACGGCGTCGACTTGCGCGAGCCCTTGAAGCCCTGCATCCCGGCCGACGACCACGAAATGGTGTTGCCCTGGGCGTCGGTGATCGTGATCATGGTGTTGTTGAACGTCGCGTTGACATGCGCTACGCCCGAAGTGATGTTTTTGCGCTCGCGACGGCGGGGACGCGCGGCAGCAGCAGGCTTGGCCATCTGAGGTGTTCCTTACTTCGTCACTTTCTTCTTGCCGGCAATCGGCTTCGCCGGACCCTTGCGGGTACGGGCGTTCGTGTGAGTGCGCTGGCCGTGGACCGGAAGGCCACGACGATGGCGCAGGCCGCGATAGCAGCCGAGGTCCATCAACCGCTTGATGTTCATCGCCACGGCACGACGCAGGTCACCTTCGACCTGGTAATCGTGATCGATCAGTTCGCGGATCTTCAGCACTTCGTCGTCGGTGAGCTGATTGACGCGCCGATCTTCGGGGATGCCCAGCGAAAGGGTGATTTCCCTGGCCTTGGTGCGGCCGATGCCGTGAATGTAGGTCAACGCGATCATGACGCGCTTGTTCGTCGGAATATTGACGCCAGCGATACGAGCCAAAGCTGGTTACTCCTTCACCAGATAAATCCGCGCCAGGGAACACCCGGAGCTGTTAGCGACAAACGCACTCCAAGGCTTCTCCCAGGCCGGGGAAACCGAAGGTGCGGGATTATAGGGCGATCCGGCCAAGAGTCAACCGTTTCGCGGACCAGACCGGACCGGCGTCAGCCGATCCCGCCCAAAATGTCTTCCAGAGCCCGGGTGACCTCGGCGATCTCCTGGGTTCCATCGACCACCTTCAACGTGCCCTTGCCCTCATAGTAAGGAAGCAGCGGCGCGGTCTGGGCGTGGTAGGTTTCCAGACGCTTGGTCACCGTTTCGACGCGATCATCGGGGCGGCGAACGAACTCGGTGCCGCCGCAGGAATCGCAGGTGCCCTCGACCTTGGGCTTCTGGAATGTGTCGTGATAGCCCGCGCCGCACTTGGCGCAGGTGTAGCGGCCGGTGATCCGCTCGACGATGAACTCGTCGGGAACGCGGACCTCGATCGCCAGATCGAGCTTTTTGCCCTTGAGGGCCAGCATCGCGTCCAGAGCCTCGGCCTGGGCCACGGTGCGGGGGAAGCCGTCGAAGATCGCGCCCTTCGCCACGTCGGGCTGATCGAGACGTTCGTCGATGATGGCGATGACGATCTCGTCCGAAACCAGCTGACCGGCATCCATCACCGCCTTGGCGCGGCGGCCGACCTCGGAGCCGGACGCCACGGCGGCGCGCAGCATGTCACCGGTCGAAAGCTGGACCAGACCGTGCGTCTCCTGGAGCCGCTTGGCCTGGGTTCCCTTGCCGCCACCAGGCGGCCCGAGCAGAACGAGATACATCATGCCTCCCCTATTTTCTTAACGACGGCCGCGCAGCCGGGACTTCTTGATGAGCCCCTCATACTGGTGGGCCAGAAGATGCGACTGAATCTGCGACACCGTGTCCATCGTGACCGACACGACGATCAGCAGGCTGGTGCCGCCGAAGTAGAACGGCAGAGAGAATTTCGAGATCAGCACTTCCGGCAGCACCGACAGCGCGGCCAGATAGATCGCGCCGACCACGGTCAGACGGGTCAGGACGTAATCGAGATAGTCGGCGGTGTTCTTACCGGGACGGATACCGGGGATGAAGCCGCCATACTTCTTCAGGTTCTCCGACGTCTCGGTCGGATTGAACACCACCGAGGTATAGAAGAAGGCGAAGAACATGATCAGGGCGACGTACATGCCGATATACAGCGGCTGACCATGCCCCATCAACGCGGCGGCGGTCGATAGCCATTCCGGGCCGCCCTGGGCGCTCAACTGCGCCACGGTGGCCGGCATCAGCAGGACCGAGCTGGCGAAGATCGGCGGGATCACGCCGGCCGTGTTGACCTTCAGCGGCAGATGCGACGAATCGCCGCCGAACATCTTGTTGCCGACTTGCCGCTTCGGATACTGGACGATGATCCGACGCTGGGCGCGCTCGAGGAACACGATGAAGGCGATCACCAGGATCGACATCAGCAGAATGCCGATGATGACCAGGACCGGCAGGGCGCCGGTGCGGCCGAGTTCCAACGTGCTGCCAATCGCGGCGGGCAATTCGGCGACGATACCGGCCATGATGATCAGCGAGGTGCCCTGACCGATGCCGCGCGCGGTGATCTGCTCACCCAGCCACATCAGGAACAAGGTGCCACCGACCAGGGTGCACACCGCCGAGAAGCGGAACACCAGATGGTTGTCCATATACACCGCCGCCCCGGCCGGTCCGCTCATGCTTTCCAGCCCCATGGCCATGCCATAGGCCTGGACGGTCGCGATCGCCAGCGTCAGGTAGCGGGTGTACTGGTTGATTTTCTTCCGCCCGGACTCGCCTTCCTTCTTGGTGGCTTCCAGGCTGGGAATGACCGACGTCATCAGCTGAATGATAATCGACGCCGTGATGTACGGCATGATGTTCAGCGCAAAGATCGTCATGCGGTGGAGCGCGCCACCGGCCAGCATGTCGAACATGCCGAGGATGCCGCCGCCGTTCTGTTTGAACAGCTCGCCCAACACCTGCGGATCGACGCCCGGCAGTGGAATCCAGGTTCCCAGGCGGTACACCACCAGGGCGGCCAGGGTGAACCAGATCCTTTTTTTGAGGTCGGTCGCCTTGGCGAACACGCCAAAATTCAAGTTCGAGGCGAGCTGCTCGGCAGCGGAGGCCATGCCTTACTCCCGGTTCCAGTGAGACGTATAGTCGATCGTCGCAATCGTTTACGACATCCGCGCCCCGACCACCACCCCCAAATTCCGTCCGCCCCCGCCGCGACGAAGCGGACGGAGGCGGTTGCGGAGAGCGTGGCGCGAGGTCGAAAGCGGTGAGGTCAAGCGTCGGACGGCGGGGCCGCCCGACGAAGGCTCACGCCTCGACGGCGGCCGCGGGAGCCTTCGGAGCCTTGATCTCCACCACGCCACCAGCCTTTTCGACGGCGGCGAGAGCGGCGGCCGAAGCCCCCACGACGGAGAGGGTCACCTTGGAGGTCAGCTCGCCACGGGCCAGCACCCGGACGCCATCCATGATCTTGCCGATCAGACCGGCGGCCTGAAGAGCGGCGGCGTCGATCGTCTTGGTGGCGTCGATGCGGCCGGCGTCGATCGCGGCCTGGAGACGGCCCAGATTGACCTCGGCGAACTCAAGGCGGAACGGGGTCTTGAACCCACGCTTGGGCAGACGCCGGTAAATCGGCATCTGACCGCCTTCGAAGCCATTGATGGCCACGCCGGTGCGGGAGCTCTGACCTTTGACACCCGAACCGGAGGTCTTGCCCTTGCCCGAGCCGATACCGCGGCCGACGCGCTTCGCCTTGTAGCGAGCGCCCGGATTGTCGCGAAGTTCGTTCAGCTTCATTGTCTTTAGTCCTCGTGACCGGATCGCCGGGCAGCTTTACAGCCGCCCGGCGCCGGAGATCCTATTCTTCGACCCGCACCAGATGGCGGACCTTGGCGATCATGCCGCGAACAGAGGGGGTATCCTCCAGTTCATTGGTCCGGTTCATCTTGTTGAGGCCCAGGCCCACCAGAGTGGCCCGCTGATCGGCCGGACGGCCGATCGGGCTGTGGATCTGGGTGACTTTCACGGTCTTGGCGGCCATGGTTCGTCTCTCCCGTTCAAGCAGCGGTGGCGGCGGCGGCGGTGCCGTCGCGGCGGCCGATGATGTCACCGACCTTCTTGCCGCGCTTGGCGGCGACCGAACGCGGCGAAGCCATCGCTGTCAGAGCGGCGAACGTCGCCTTGATCATGTTGTGCGGGTTCGAGGTGCCCAGGCACTTGGCCACCACGTCCTGCACGCCCATGGTCTCGAACACGGCGCGCATCGGGCCACCGGCGATGATGCCGGTACCGGCCGGAGCCGCCCGTAGCACGACGCGACCGGCACCGAAATGCCCGAACGAATCGTGGTGAAGGGTACGACCCTCACGCAGCGCGATCTTGATCATGTTGCGCTTGGCCTGTTCAGTGGCCTTGCGGATCGCTTCCGGAACTTCACGGGCCTTGCCCGATCCGTAGCCGACGCGGCCCTTGGCGTCACCGACCACCACCAGAGCGGCGAAGGCGAAGCGACGGCCGCCCTTGACCACCTTGGCGACGCGATTGATGTGGACCAGCTTGTCGACGAATTCAGATTCCTCGCGCTCGCGCGGGGACTGCTCGCCGCCACGGCCGCGGGGAGCCCGCTCGCCGCGCTCGCCGCCGCGGCCCCGCTCGGGCCGGTCAGTATTGGGAGTACGTGCCATTGCTCATCATCCTCAGAAAGACAGGCCGCCTTCGCGGGCCGCATCGGCCAGGGCTTTGACCCGACCGTGGTAGATATAACCGCCACGGTCGAACACCACCTCGGTGATGCCGGCCGCGACAGCCCGCTCGGCGAGCAACTTGCCGACGGCAGCAGCCGCCTGCTTGTCGGCACCGGTCTTCAGCGAGTCCTTCAACGACTTGTCCAGGCTCGACGCAGCGGCGAGGGTAACCCCTTGCAGGTCGTCGATGACCTGGGCGTAAATGTTCTGACCAGAGCGGAAGACCGACAGCCGCAAACGACCGTGGCTCTTCGCTTTGAGGCTCTGCCGGGCGCGCCGCTTGCGGCGCTCGAAAAGATCCTTCGGCGTCATCATGGCGGTGCCCCTTACTTCTTCTTACCTTCCTTACGCAGGATGGTCTCGGTTTGATATTTGATACCCTTGCCCTTGTAGGGCTCGGGACCACGGAAGGCGCGGATTTCCGCCGCGATCTGACCGACGCGCTGACTGTCGCGGCCCGAGATCGTGATGGCGGTCGGCTTCTCGCACTTCATGGTGACATCAGCCGGGATCGGGAAATTGATGTCATGCGAATAGCCGAGCTGGAGCTTCAGCACGGACCCTTCGACCGCGGCGCGATAACCGACGCCGTTGATCTCGAGGTTGACGGTAAAGCCTTCGGAGACGCCCTTGACCATGTTGTTGATGAGGGCACGGGTGGTGCCCCACATCATACGCGCATGCTTGGACTCGTCCTTGGGCTTCACCCAAACGAGGTTGCCGTCGAGGGTGACCTCGACATTGTCCCGCAGGGCCAGCTGGGATTCACCCAGCTTCCCCGAAACGGTCAGGTTCGGGCCGGTGATCTTGACGGAGACCCCCGACGGCACCGAGACCGGATATTTGCCGACTCGCGACATTGTGAGAGCCTCCGTTAGAACACTTCGCAGAGGACTTCGCCGCCGACGTTCTGGGCGCGAGCCTCAGCGTCGGACATCACGCCGCTCGGGGTCGAGAGGATCGAAATCCCCAGCCCGTTGGCGACGCGGCGAAGGTCGGCGATCTTGGAATAAACGCGACGGCCCGGCTTGGACACGCGCGAGATTTCCCGGATCACCGGCTGACCCTCGTGATACTTCAGTTCGATCGAAAGCTCGGACACACCCTTACGGACGTCGACGCGGCTGTAGCCGCGGATGTAACCCTCGCGAACCAGGACCTCGAGCACGTTGGAGCGCAACGCAGAGGCAGGAGCAGTGACGGCGGTCTTATGCGCACGCTGTCCGTTACGGATGCGGGTGAGCATATCGCCGAGAGGATCGGACATGGACATGGCGAGTCCTCCCTTACCAGCTGGACTTGACCATGCCGGGAATCTGGCCCTGCGAGGCGAGCTCGCGCAGCTTGTTCCGGCACAGTTTGAATTTGCGATAATTGCCGCGCGAACGGCCGGTGACTTCGCAGCGCAAACGCACGCGAGTCTTCGACGAGTTGCGGGGCAGTTGCGCCAGCTTCAGGGAGGCCTCAAAGCGCTCCTCGGGGCTGGTCTCGCGATCGTTGGCGATCGCCTTCAGACGCGCGCGGCGGGTCGCGAACTGCTTCGCCATCCGCTCGCGCTTCTTGTTGCGCTCGACAGAGCTGACCTTAGACATTACCCAAACCTCCCTCAGGCCACGAACGGCATGTCGAAGCCTTTGAGGAGAGCCTTGGCTTCCTCATTGGTATCGGCCGTGGTGACGAAGATGATGTCCATGCCTCGGATGGTGTCGACCCGGTCATAATTGATTTCCGGGAAAACGAGCTGTTCCTTCAACCCGAGAGCATAATTGCCGCGCCCGTCAAAGCTCTTGGCCGGGACGCCGCGGAAGTCGCGGACGCGAGGCAGGGCGATGTTGATCAACCGGTCGAGGAATTCGTACATCCGCTCAGCACGCAAGGTGACCTTGCAGCCGACCACCTGACCTTCGCGCAGCTTGAACTGCGCGATCGAGGTCTTGGCCTTGGTCACGACCGGCTTCTGACCGGCGATCAAGGTCAATTCGGCGATGGCCGATTCGATCTTCTTGGCGTCCTGGGCAGCCTCACCGACGCCCATGTTGATGACGATCTTCTCGAGCTTCGGCACCTGCATCGGGTTCTTGTAGGAGAACTCCTTCTGCAGGGCCGGGCGGACGACCGTATCGTAGTGATTGCGCAAACGTGCCATCTGTCTCGTCCTTCCCTTACCGGTCGATGACTTCGCCGGAGCGGCGCGCGACGCGCACCTTTCGGCCGTCCTCGAGGACCTTGTGACCGACGCGGGTCGGCTTGCCGTCTTTCGGATCGACATGCGCGACGTTGGAGACGTGAATCGCGGCCTCCTTCTCGACGATGCCGCCCGGATTGGACGGGGTCTGGCGCTGGTGGCGCTTCACAAGGTTGATGCCGGAGACGATGACGCGGTTGTCCTTCGGCAGGGCGGCGATGACTTCGCCTTTCTTACCCTTGTCCTTGCCGGTGATGACAACGACCTGGTCACCCTTCTTCACATTGAGCGAGGTCATGTTAGAGCACCTCCGGAGCCAGCGAGATGATCTTCATGAACTTCTTACCGCGAAGCTCACGGGTGACCGGCCCGAAAATACGGGTCCCGATCGGCTCGCCCTGCTTATTGATCAGCACGGCGGCATTGGTGTCGAACCGGATCGCCGAACCGTCGGCCCGCCGGATTTCCTTGGCGGTACGAACGATGACGGCGCGGTGCACGTCGCCCTTCTTAACGCGACCCCGGGGGATCGCCTCCTTGATGGAAACGACGATGACGTCGCCCACCGTGGCGATGGTGCGGTGCGAACCGCCCAACACCTTGATGCACTGCACCCGGCGGGCTCCCGAATTATCGGCGACGTCCAGGTTGGTTTGCATCTGGATCATGTCACGGGTTCCTTATTCCCAGATTCGCAACCGTCAAGCCTGCGGCTCGACGATCACTTCCCAGCACTTGGTCTTGGAGATCGGGCGGCACTCGCGGATGCGGATGGTATCGCCGGTCTTGAAGACGTTGTTCTCGTCGTGGGCGTGGTACTTCTTCGAGCGTCGGATGAACTTCTTGTAGATCGGGTGCATCACGCGCCGTTCGACGCTGACGACCACGGTCTTCTCCATCTTGTCGCTGACCACGACCCCTTGAAGAATGCGCTTCGGCATTTCGATGGGTCTCCTCTTACGACGCGCTGCGGGCGCGTTCGCCAAGCAGCGTCTTGATGGTCGCGATCTCGCGACGCACGGCACGCACCTGGGCGGTGTTCTCCAACTGGCCAGAGGCCCGCTGGAAGCGAAGATTGAACTGCGTCTTCTTCAGATCGACGACCAGCTCCTTGAGCTGATCCGAAGTCTTCTGGCGCAGATCGGCAGCCTTGTCGGCCATGGCTTAGATCCCTCCGATGCGGCTGACGAACTTGGTCTTGATCGGCAGCTTGGCCGCCGCAAGGGTGAAGCCGTGACGCGCGATTTCCTCGGACACCCCATCGACCTCGAACAGGATACGACCGGGAGCAACGCGGGCCACCCAGAATTCCGGCGCACCCTTACCCGAGCCCATGCGGACTTCGGCAGGCTTGCTGGAGACCGGCAGATCCGGGAAAATCCGAATCCACACCCGGCCCTGACGCTTCATGTGGCGGGTCAGCGCGCGGCGGGCCGCTTCGATCTGACGGGCGGTGATCCGCTCGGGCTCAAGAGCCTTCAGGCCATAAGCACCGAAATTCAGCGCCGCACCACCCTTGGTCAGGCCCTTAATCCGGCCCTTGTGGGCCTTGCGGTATTTAGTACGCTTGGGCGAAAGCATCGTCTAACCCTCTTCAGATCAGCGCGAAGCCGGGGCGTTTTCGCCCGCGGCCCGCTTGTCCTGGGCCATCGGGTCATGGGCGAGAATCTCACCCTTGAACACCCAGACCTTGACGCCGCAGGTGCCGTAGGTGGTCTTCGCGGTGGCAACACCGTAATCGACCTCGGCGCGGAGCGTGTGCAGCGGCACCCGTCCCTCGCGGTACCATTCCATGCGGGCGATTTCCGCTCCACCCAGACGACCGGAGCAATTGATCCGGATGCCCTGGGCACCCAAGCGCATCGCCGACTGAACCGCGCGCTTCATGGCACGACGGAAGGCGACGCGGCGCTCGAGCTGCTGAGCGATGCTTTCGGCCACCAGCTGGGCGTCCAGCTCGGGCTTGCGGATCTCGACGATGTTGAGATGCACTTCGCTGCCGGTCATCCGCGACAGCTCTTTGCGCAACACCTCGATGTCAGCACCCTTCTTACCGATCACCACGCCCGGACGGGCGGTGTGAATGGTAATGCGGGCCTTCTTCGCCGGGCGCTCGATCACCACCCGCGACACGCCGGCCTGAGCCAGCTTCTCGCGGAGATAGGCGCGCAGCTTCAGATCCTCGTGAAGCAGCCGGGCGTAGGTCTCGTCCGCGAACCAACGGGAATCCCAGGTGCGGTTGATGCCGACGCGCAGGCCGATCGGATTGACTTTCTGACCCATCTGGTTACTCCCCCGCCGCTTCGGCGCGTTCGCGCACGATGACGGTCAGATTGCTGAACGGCTTCTCCACCCGGCCGACGCGGCCGCGGGCACGCGCCTTCCAACGCTTCATGACCATCGCCTTGCCGACGTGGGCTTCGGCAACGAAGAGCCGATCAACGTCGAGCTGGTGATTGTTCTCGGCATTGGCGATCGCGGACTGGAGGACCTTGCGGACCTCCACTGCGACACGCCGCTTCGAGAAGGAGAGGGCGTTGAGCGCCACATCGGCCTTCAGGCCGCGGATGCTCTCGGCCACCAGGTTCAGCTTGCGCGGGCTGGTGCGGATCGTGGCGGCGAAGGCCTTGGCCTCGGTCTCCGCCAGAACCCTATCTGCGGGTTTCTTGCCCATGGCTACTTCCTCTTCGCCTTCTTGTCGACGGCGTGGCCGTAGAACGTGCGGGTCGGCGAGAACTCACCGAACTTATGTCCGATCATGTTCTCGGTCACCAGCACCGGGATGAACTTCTGGCCGTTATACACGCCGAAAGTCAATCCAACGAACTGCGGCAGGATGGTCGACCGACGCGACCAGATCTTAATCACCTCGTTGCGACCGCTGGCACGGGCCTTATCGGCCTTTCCCAGCAGATAGCCGTCGAGGAAGGGGCCTTTCCAAACGGAACGAGCCATTCTCGTCGCTCCTACTGGTTCTGATGACGGCGGCGCATAATCAGCCGATCCGTCTTCTTGTTGCTGCGAGTCTTCTTGCCCTTGGTCGGCTTGCCCCACGGAGTAACCGGGTGACGGCCGCCCGAGGTGCGGCCTTCGCCGCCGCCGTGCGGGTGATCGATCGGGTTCATGGCGACACCGCGAACGCTGGGACGACGTCCCAACCACACGTTGCGGCCAGCCTTGCCGAGCGACACGTTCTGCTGGTCGGGGTTCGACACCGCGCCGATAGTGGCGATGCATTCGCCCCGGACCATGCGCAGCTCACCGGACGACAGACGGAGCTGGGCGTAGCCCTGATCCTTGCCGACGAGCTGAACATACGTACCGGCGGAGCGGGCCAACTGTCCACCCTTGCCGGCCTTAAGCTCGACATTGTGGACGATGGTGCCGACCGGGATATTCTTCAACGGCATCGCGTTGCCGGGCTTGATGTCGACCTTCTCGCCGGCCACCACCTGATCACCGACCGCCAGACGCTGCGGGGCGATGATGTAGCTCTTCTCGCCGTCGGCATAGGAGAGCAAAGCGATGAACGCGGTACGGTTCGGATCGTACTCGAGCCGCTCGACCGTCGCGGCGACGTCGAACTTGGTGCGCTTGAAGTCGATGATGCGGTAGCGGCGCTTGTGCCCGCCGCCACGCCAACGGACGGTGATACGACCGGTGTTGTTACGGCCGCCCTTCGAGCGCAGACCTTCGGTCAGGCTCTTTTCGGGCTTGCCCTTCCACAAATCGGAGCGATCGACCAGGACCAGCTGGCGGCGGCCCGGAGTCGTCGGCTTGAACGTCTTCAGTGCCATGGCGTCAGACTCCCGTGGTCACGTCGATGGAGTGGCCCTCGGCCAGCGTGACGATCGCCTTTTTGACGTCGCTACGCACGCCGACGCGGCCGCGGAACCGCTTGACCTTGCCCTTGGCGATCAGGGTGTTCACGGCCGAGACCTTGACACCGAAGATGCCTTCGACCGCCGCCCGAATCTCGGGCTTGGTCGCGTCCAGAGGCACCTTGAAGGTCACCTGGCGGAATTCGGAACCCATGGTCGCCTTTTCGGTGATCACAGGAGCGCGGACCAGATCGAACATCCGCTCCTTGCTGATGACGAGCTTGCTCATTTCAGGCGGGCCTCCAGGGCTTCCACCGCGTCCTTGGTCAGGACCAGGGTGTCGTGGCGGAGGATGTCATAGACGTTCGCGCCCGCCTGCGGCAGCACATCCACATAGGGGATGTTGCGGCTGGCCAGAGCGAAGTTATCGTCCACGGCGGCCCCGTCGATCACCAGCACCGAAGACCAGCCCAGAGCGTTCAGCCGGGCGGCCAACTCGCGGGTCTTGGGGGTGGCGACGTTGGCGGCGTCGAGCACGAACAGCTTGCCGTCGCCGGCCTTGGCCGACAGCGCGGTCTTCAGCGCCAGCTTGCGGACCTTCTTGGGCAGATCGTGGGCATGGGAGCGCACGACCGGGCCGAAGATGGTGGCGCCGCCACGGAACTGCGGGCTCCGCAGCGAACCCTGACGGGCACGCCCGCCGCCCTTCTGGGCGAACGGCTTCTTGGTGGTGCCGGAGATCTCTTTGATCCCCTTGGTCTTGTGATTGCCCGAGCGGCGCTTGGCCAACTGCCAGTTGACCATGCGGGCCAGAATGTCGGTCCGGACCGGCAAACCGAACACGGTTTCGGCCAGTTCGATCTCACCGACAGTCTGATTTTCGAGGCTGATTACGTTCGTCTTCATCGCCGTTCTTCCTCAACTCTCGCCGGCTTCAACCGGGGCGGACGGGGCGTCGGCAGCGCTCTTGACGCCGGCCGGGAACGGCACGCCGTCGGGAAGCTTGCGCTTCACCGCGTCGCGGATCAGCACCCACGAACCCTCGTGACCGGGAACCGAGCCCTTGACCAGGATCAGGCCGCGCTCGGAATCGGTCGAAACGATCTTGAGGTTCTGGGTGGTCACCTGGACGTCGCCGAGATGGCCAGCCATCTTCTTGCCCTTGAACACCTTGCCCGGATCCTGGCGCTGACCGGTCGAACCGTGCGAACGGTGCGAGACCGAGACGCCGTGGGTCGCTTCCAGGCCGCGGAAGTTCCAGCGCTTCATCACGCCGGCAAAGCCTTTGCCGATCGTGGTGCCGGTGATGTCGACGAACTGACCGACGATGAAATGCGCCGCCGAGAGTTCGGTGCCGACCTCAAGGAGGTTTTCCGCGGAAACGCGGAATTCAGCGAGCTTCTTTTTCGGTTCGACTTTGGCCTTGGCGAAGTTGGCGCGAGCAGGCTTGCTCACATTCTTCACCTTGGCCGTGCCGGCGCCGAGCTGAACGGCAATATAGCCGTCCGTTTCCTCAGAGCGGGTCGAGACCACCTGGCAGGTGTCGACCTTCAGCACGGTGACGGGCAGATGAGTGCCGTCCTCGGCGAAGATCCTCGTCATGCCGACCTTCTGGGCGATGAGACCGGATCGCATCGTTGTTGGTTCCTTAGAGCTTGATCTCGACGTCGACACCGGCGGCCAGGTCGAGCTTCATCAACGCATCAACGGTCTGCGGCGTCGGATCGACGATGTCCAGCAGGCGCTTGTGCGTGCGAATTTCGAACTGTTCGCGCGATTTCTTGTCGATATGCGGGCTACGGTTGACGGTGAACTTCTCGATCCGGCTGGGGAGCGGGATCGGTCCGCGCACCTGCGCTCCGGTTCTCTTGGCGGTGTTGACGATTTCGCGGGTGCTCTGATCGAGAACGCGATGGTCGAACGCCTTGAGGCGGATGCGGATGTTTTGGCTTTCCATGATCAAGTCATCCGTCAAATCAGATCGGCGCCCCATCGGGGCGCCGATCGGTGAAGCAGGTTCAGTTCAAAGAGCCTCCCGCAGTAAGCCGCTCCCACCTCAGGGGGCGACTCTTACGGAAAAGGCCGAAGCCGAAGGCCAGCCTTATACAGGGCTTGTTGACCCAAGGCAAGCGTCGCGTGGACATCAAACCGACACGAACGCGATGTTTTTCGGGCAAAACGAGATATGCGACGGATCGCGCGATTCGGCAACATATCTTGGCGTCATGGCCTCCTTCGGGCTAGTGTGCCGCCCATGTCTTCCCCCTCCGCCGCGCCCGAAACCGGGCCGGAACGCCCCCTCCCCCTCGATCCCGATCAGCGTCTGGCCGCCGAGGCCATCGCCGCGTCGGTGCTGGTGCTGGCCGGTCCCGGCACCGGCAAGACCACCACCCTGGTCGGGCGCTATCGCCATCTGGTTGAGAGCGGCACCCCGCCCGCGCGGATCTTCGTATCGACCTTTACCGTCCGCGCCGCCGCCGAACTGCACCGGCGGATCGGCGACAGTGGCGGCGAGACGGTGCGGCGGCTGCCGATCGGGACCCTGCACAGCCTCGCGGCGCGGCTGCTGACCCGCTTCCCCCCGCCCGGCTGTCCGCCGGTGCGGATCTTCGACGATCAGGCCTGCGGTCGCCTGATCGCCCGCCACCGTCTTTATCATAGTGACGAGACCAAGCGGCCGCAGGATCTGTTCGGCGCCTACAAGGACCGTCTGCTTGACCCGGCGGCGGCGATGGCCGAAGCGAAGGCCAAGAACGAGCCGGACCTGATCGAGGCCGCCACCCTCTACGCCCGCTATCAGGAGGTGCTGAGTGCCGAGGGCGGGTTCGATTTCGGCGATCTGATCGTCGCCCTGGTGCGAGGGATGGAGAGCGATCCCGCCTACCGCGCCCGGATCGCCGGATTCTTCGACCATTTGCTGATCGACGAGTTCCAGGACATCAACCCGGCGCAGGAGCGGATGCTGCGCCTGCTGCGCGACCAGGGAGCGTTCCTGTGGGCGGTCGGCGACGACGACCAATGTCTCTATGCCTGGCGCTCGGCCGACCCCGCCTTCATCCTGGGGTTCGAAAAGGAATGGCCCGACCCGGCCCTGTTCCGGCTGTCGCGCAATTACCGCTCGACCGCCACCATCGTCGATGCCGCCCAGGCGCTGATCGGCGGCAACCGCAACCGCCACGCCAAGTCCCTGGCGGCGCAGAATCCGTCGCGGCTGCCGGTGACCGTCACCGGGCTGGAGGATGACGAGGACGAGGCCGCCTATGTGCTGCGCGTCGTCCGCGGGCTGGCGGGCAAGGGGGTTCCCTGGCACGAGATGGCGGTGCTCTACCGCGCCGGTCATGTCGGCTCGCGGCTTCAGATCGCTTTGGCCGAGGCTGGAGTGCCGGTGGTGGTGCGCGGCGCGGGCGAGTTCTGGCAACTGACCCCGGTGCGGTTGACCGCCGCGCTGATCCGGCTGATCGCCAATCCCGGCGACATGGAAGCCCGCGCCCTGCTCGGCCACGGCAAGCGGGTCGAGCGGTTGCTCGAACAGGCCCCGGACAAAATCGACGAGTCCGCCCCCTGGCCCGCTTTGTGCCGTCAGGTCGGGCGACTGGTGTCTTCGACGGCGCGGCCGCCCGGCGAAGAGGGGGTGCAGTGGCGCGACCTCTGCTACGCCGCCGCCGACCTTGCCGCCGAGACCGGCGGACTCGACCAATTCATCGCCTCGGTCGAAGAGCAGCGCCGCTCGCTCCGCGCCGCCGAGGCGGGCGGCGACGCCGTCGTGCTGTCAACGATCCACGGCGCCAAGGGGCTGGAATGGGCGGCGGTGGTGGTCGCGGGCTGCGAGGACGAGTTGCTGCCCCACGAATCCGCCCCCGATATCGAGGAAGAGCGGCGGCTGATGTATGTCGCGGTGACGCGGGCGCGGCGCTGGCTGGTGCTGAGCTTCGTCGCCGAACGGCGCAAGCGGGCGTTGCCCTCGCCCTTTCTGCGCGAATTGCTCGCCGGGCTGGACCCGGACCAGATCCGCTGGAACGACGACGACACAAGACGACGGGTTCAAGGCGCGCTCCGCTCCGCCGATACGCCGAAGCGCGCCGCGTTCGGCGACCGGACCAAGCCCCCGCCCAAGCCGCGCAAGTCCGGCGGCGGAACCAAGCCACGCGGGACGCGTGCCGGGCGGGTTTGATTTTCCTTGTTAAACAAGGCATCCTCGACAATGTGCGTCCGGGCGGGCCGGGTGGCGGGGATCTCACAGTCAGGGCTTGAAACGATGGGCGAGACGACGAACGGCGGCGACGACAACGCAGGACTCGACCTTTCGCCCGACCGGGAGGGCTCTTCCGTTCCCGCGCTGACTCCGCCGCCGCTGGGGCTGGCCCGCGTCGCCACGCCCGAGCCGCGCCCGGCCCCGTTGCCACAGCGTCCGGCCGGGCTGTCGCCCACCGTGGCGGCGGTGGCGGCCACCGCCGCCTGGCTGGCGGTCTGCGCCTATTACACCGCCAATTCGATCGGTTTCGCCAACCTGCTCGACATGCAGCCGCAGGAAATCGGCGGCATCGTCGGCGCCGCGTTCGTCCCCCTCGCCTTCCTGTGGCTGGTGGTGACCTCGCTCGATCGCGGCCGTGAGTTGCGCGACCTCACCCTCGATCTGCGCGAGCAACTGGAACGGCTGACCTCGCCGTCCGAGGGGATCGAGCGCCGGACCGGGGCCATCGCCGACACTCTAAAGCTTCAGGCCCGGATGCTGACCGACGCCTCGACCGAGGCCGCTCGCAGCGGCGAAGCGGTGCGCGACACCCTGTCCGGCCAGATCGACGCCCTGCGTTCGCTGTCCGGCCGGGTCGAGGGCGAAGCCCGCGCCGCCGTCGAAGCGCTGCGGGCCGAGGTGGCCCGGCTGTCCGACGCCACCGAGGCGGCGACCCAGCGCGCCCGCGAGATCGAAGGGGTGCTGCGGGTCCAGACTCACGATCTGTCCGGCGCGACCGAGGGCGCGGCGGCGAAGGTGCGTGACTTCGCCACCTTGCTGCAAGACCAGATCGACGGGATCGAGACGGTGTCGGCCCGCGCCGTTGCCCGCGCTGAACAAGCAGGCGGTCAGGTGCGCCAGCAGGCCGAAGCGCTCGATCAGGTGTCGCAATCGGCGGTGGTCCGGGCCGAGCAGGTGGTCGGGATGTTCGAACGTCAGACCGCCCAATTGGGCGACACCGTCGAATCCGCCGCCATCCGCACCGAAGGCGTCGCCACCGCCCTGGCCGAACGGATCGACGCCCTGCGCGGCCTGTTCACCCGTCAGAACACCGATCTCGATCAGGCGGCGGAACGACTGGCCGAACAGACCGGGCGGATTTCCGCCTCGTTGCAGCAGCAGGCCACCGGGCTTGACCAGATCACCGAGCGGGTGCTGTCACGGGTCCGCATCGTCGAGGAAGGACTGGGGGTCCAGTCGCGCGAACTGGTCTCGGCCTCGGATCAGGCGATGGCCCGCTTCCGCGAAATCGAGGACGTGCTGGCCCGCCACTCCGACTCCCTGCGCGGCGTCGCCGACAGCGCGGTGACCCAGATCGCCGGGATCGGCGAGGTGTTCGCCCAGCGCCGCGACGAGGTCGACAGTGCGGTCGATCGCGGCGTCACCCGCATCCGCGACCTTGGCGAATCGTTCCAGGCGCAAAGCCGCGCCCTGGTTGCCGCCTCGGATCAGATGACCGCGCGCGGCCGTGAAATTTCCGAGACGCTGCGCCTGCATATCGAGGATCTTGCCAAGGGGGCCGAGCGCGCCAGCGCCCAGGCCGAGGCGATCCGCCAGTCGCTGCGCAAGCAGGCCGACGAGCTGGCCGACGCCGCCAACGTCGTCTCGACCCAATCCAAGCTGTCCGAAGCCTCGCTCAACCAGCAGGCCCGCCATCTGATCGCCACCTCGGATCAGGTGATGGGACGGATCAAGACGATCACCGACACCTTGCGCCAGAACACCAACGATCTGGTCGGGATGTCGAGCCGGGTCGGCGGCGAACTGGAAGGCGTGGGCGAAACCCTGCGCCAGCGGGCGACCGATGTCGGTGTCGCCGCCAGCCGCGCCAACGCCGATACCGTCTCTGTCGCCGAAACGCTGGAGAAGCGGGCCGAGGCGCTGACCCAGACCACCGAGGCGTTGGGCCTGCGTCTGCGCGGCGCGGGCGACGCCCTGCGCCGCCAGACCGAACAGGTGGTCGCCACCGCCGATCAGGCCGAAGCCTCGGTCAGCGGCGTCGCCGAGGCGGTGCGGGTGCAGGGACAGGCCCTGGCCCGGGTCGCCGACGATTCGACCGAGGTGCTGCGCGCCTTCGGGGCCGCGATCCAGCAGAACGCGATCGAACTGAGCGAGGCCGCCCAGCAGGTGTTCGCCCAGTCCCAGACCGCAGGCGACGCGCTGCGCGCCATCAGCCGCGATTTCGAGGAAGGCTCGAACAAGACCGCGATCCAGGTCACCTCGGCCGGGGACATGCTGCGGGCGGGCATCCGCGAACTGACCGCCGCCGCCGAACGGATCACCGGGCAGGTCCGCGGTGCCGGAGACGGGCTGCGCCGCCACGCCGTCGAGCTTCAGGAAACCACCGACCGCACCGGGGCCAAGCTGGAAGCCGCCTTCGAAATGGTGCGGGCCAAATCGAACGATCTCGGCATCACCGGCGACCGGCTGGCCCAACAGGCCGAATCCTTCACCACCGGCTTCTCGCGCCAGATCGAGCAATTGGTCAGCGCCTCGAAGCTGGCCGAAATCCGCACCCAGCAATTGGAAGAAAAGCGCGCGCTGGCCTCGGTCGAGAACTTCCTGCAAAGCGCCGCCTTCATCGTCGAGAAGCTGCAATCGCTGTCGGTCGATATCGCCCGCATCTTCAACGCCAATATCGACGAGAAGGCGTGGCGCGACTTCCATGCCGGCGACCAGAGCATCTTCGTCCGCAAGATCCTGAAGAATCTCGACCGCCACCAGATCGCCTCGATCCGTTCGCGCTTTGAAGAGGACGGCGAGTTCCGCGATTACGCCACGCGCTATCTGGCCGAGTTCGAGGCCCTGCTCAATCAGGCCCGCAACTCCGACCATATGGATGTTCTGACCGGAACCTTCACCTCGTCCGAGGTCGGCAAATTGTATCTGGTCCTCGCCCGCGCCCTGGGCCGTTTGGAGTAGAACCGCCACCCGCATTTACAAGCCGTTTACATTCGGACAGCGGCGCGGTTCCGTTCTTTTTGTTGGCAGTCTTTCGCGCCGGGCGGTACGGTTCTCTGGCCCGGCGCGGGCGAGACTTAGCGACGAAAGGGAGACCCATGCACGTCGAATTGCTGCGATTCGTGTCCGCCGCCACCGACCGCGTCCGGTTCACCGGAACGGGCCGCGCGCGATGAGTACGCCTGACATCCTGGCGTCGGTCGATGCCTTGTTGGCGGAGAAGGACTCGCTCGATTGCCGCCTTGACGAGGCTCTCCACGCCTTCGCCGAATATGAAGAGCAGATGAACCAGCTCTGGCACAAAGCCGACGGCGACGAACGTCTGCGCCTGATGGCCGAACGCGCCAAGGTCGAGGAAACCCTGGGCATCGTCGCCATCGTCGAACGCCTCGACCAGATCCGCGCCCTGCTGGCCCATCTCCGCTCGGTCTGAGGGCTGCGGCTCCTTACCCCGCAGACGGCAGGGTCGCGGCGGCGCGGACGGCGAAATCGCCCGCGAAACTTTGCGGCCCGGTGTGGGTCAGGCGGCTGTCGAGATCGAGCCAGATCTCGCCGCCCAGATCGCGCCAGCGGCGACAGAAGGCATAATCCTCGCTGATATAGGCCCCGGTGTCGGGGTCGATCAGGCTTTCGAACAAGGCGTAGAGGTGGGGACTGGCCGTCGCCGGAGCCGGATAGGTGTGGGTGGCGCGGAAACGGGTGGCGGGATAGGCGGCGAACATCCGCTCAAGCGCGCCACGGCGGACCATCTGGAAGCCGCCCCCGGCATAGATCGCGGTGGCAAAGCGGCCGTCGCGGCGCAAATCCTCGCCCTGGCACAGGGTGCCGACATAAGACAGCCCCGCCGTCTGCAACGGCTCGCCGCCTTCGACGCAGCGCCGTGGCACCTGCGCCCAATCGACCGTCTTGACCGGATAAAACGCGCCGCAGAACTCCTTGTCGGCATCGAGCAGACGGCGGACCTGATCGGGCTCGAACGAGATGTCGGCATCGACGAACAGCAGGTGGGTGGCCTCGGGCGCATCCATGAACGCCGCCACCAGGGTCGCCCGCGCCCGCGACACCAGCGCGTCGCCGCCCAGCAGCGACAGGCTGACGTCGAAGCCAAGCTCCGGCCCCTCGCGCAGCAGGCGGATCACCGACAACATATAAAGCTGAGTAACCAGCCCGCCATAGCAGGGGGTGGCGATCTTGACGTGAGGCCTCATCAGCATGTCCCGTGGCAGAAAGGGGCGATGGCCGCATCATCGCCCGAGCCGGGCCGGAGCGGCACATTCTTTTTCCCCGACCCGACATGACCCGCGCCGTCCCTTATAAGGAAAACCACGTAAAGATCGACGATCCATGACGTTTGGGATAGGGTTGGCAAATCCAACCCGACCCGGGCAAGCTCTCCCATCCCCCTGGAGGTCTTATGAAGCTCAACCGCCTTTCCCTGACGGCCATGGCCGTCGCCGCCGGTCTGTTCGCCGGACGCGCCATCGCCGACGATCACGCCGCCCCGCATTGGAGCTATGAAGGCCATGGCAACCCGGCCGAATGGGGCCAGCTTTCCAACAGCTACGAAGCCTGCGGCGTCGGCAAGGACCAGTCGCCGATCGATCTGCGCGACGCCCGTCCGGCTCAACTGGCCCCGATCGAAATCCATTACCACCCGTTGCCTCTGGCCATCGTCAATAACGGCCATACCATCCAGGTCAACCTGCCCCCCGGCAATTACATCACCTTCGAAGGCGAGCGTTACGACCTGCTCCAGTACCATTTCCACACCCCCAGCGAACACACCTTCAACGGAAAGCCCGCGCCGCTCGAGCTTCATCTCGTCCACAAGGGCGCCCAATCCGGCAAGCTGACGGTGCTGGGGGTGGCCCTGGTCGCGGGCGAAGCCAACCCGGTGGTCCAGGCGGTGTGGAATATCGCGCCGACCGCCGCCGGTCCGGTCAAGGAAGCGCCGCTTACTCTGGTCGATCCGACCGCCCTGCTGCCGGCCCAGCGCGCCTATTACCGCTATGAGGGCTCGCTGACCACCCCGCCCTGCACGGAAATCGTCCATTGGGTGGTGTTCAAGCAGCCGGTGACGATCTCGCTGCCGCAGATCGACACCTTTGCCAAGCTGTTCCCCCACAATGCGCGGCCGGTCCAGCCGATCAACCGCCGCTTCATTCTCGAATCCCAACCGTCGCATTGATCCCCCGCTCCCAGCCCCGGTTCCGCCGCCCCGTGCGCGTCGGGACCGGGGTCTGCCGGAATAACATGCGCTTTAGACTTGCCTCTCGCTGCCGAAGCGACGACTTTCCCGCGGGCTTGCACCAGGATAGGGAGGACGGCGCGGCATGAGCGTTTCTCGCCGAATGGCGATGATGGGTCTGGCGGCCACGGTGGGGGGATGCGCCGCGCCGCCGCAACTGGCGCGCCGCCCGGCGCCGCCCTCTTCCGCCACGACCGCCACCGCCGCCCTGCCCGGCGACGATCTGGTGCTGCTGACCCCGCCCTCGAGGCGGCCCTCGGCGGTTCCCGGCGGTGTCGATGATCCGTCGCGGATCGGGCTCGACGCGGTGATCGACATCAGCCATTTCAATCGGGTCGGCGACATCGCGCGGGCACGGGCTGGCAGCAATATCCTGGGGGTGATCCACAAGGCCAGCGAAGGCTATGACTGGATCGACCCGCTTTACACCGAGCGCCGCGCCGCCTGCGAAGCCGCCGGATTGCTGTGGGGAGCCTATCATTTCGGCACCTTTGAGCGTCCCGGCGCCGAACAGGCCCGGTCGTTCCTGGCGGCGGCCCAGCCCTCGTCCGACACCCTGCTGGCGCTCGACCTCGAACTGAACGAGCGCAATCAGGCCAATTCGATGGATATCGTCCGCGCCGAGGATTTCGTCCGCGCCATCTTGATGGCGACCGGGCGGTTGCCTTTGCTCTACGTCCATCCCGCCTGGGCCGATGGCGAGGCGATGGGAGGCCGGGGCCGTACCCTGGGCGGCGCGATCCGCCCCGGCTCGATGCTGGCCGCCTGCGATCTGTGGCTGGCCGATTACCGGGCCCAGCCGGAATTGCCGACCGCCTGGGTCGGCCGGGGCTGGCGGCTGTGGCAATATGCGGGCGACGGCACCAGCGGCGGGCCGTTCAAGACCCGCACCCGTCAGGTTGCCGGAATCGAGAAATGCGACCGCAATCTGTTCGCGGCGGATCAGACGACTCTGACCCGCTATTGGCGGCGGGGGGCCAGATCCGGCTGACCCCCCTCCTTATTCCAATCCGCACGGATCGGAACCGATCCGTTTCGGCCGGTCAGACGATTTCGGAATACTTCTCGGCGCGAGCGTTGCAGACCGGACAGTGATCGGGAACGTCGCCGATCACGGTATGGCCGCACAGGGCGCAGACCGAGATTTTGGCGTCGGCGAGGTCCGCCCCGGCAACAACCGCGTCCAGCGCCGCAGTGAACAGACCGTGATGGATCTTTTCGACCGCCATCGCGTTTTTCAGCGAGATCGTCGCCGCCTTGGCCCCTTCGGCTTCGGCAGTGGCGACGAAGCCGGGATACATCTCCTCGAACTCGTGCTTTTCGCCCTCGATCGCCGCCGTCAGATTCTCGACGGTGCCGCCGACCCCGCCCATCGCGCGGAAATGAGCCAGGGCGTGAACGGTCTCGGCCGCCGCGACGGCACGGAACAGCTTCGCCACATGGGGAAAGCCATCCTTCGCCGCCGCTTCGCCATAAGCGAGATATTTGCGGTTGGCCTGGCTTTCGCCCGCAAACGCCTCGGCAAGATTCTCTTTGGTGGTCATCGCGTGTTCCCTTGACATGAGCCGGTCAATACTTTTGACAGAAGGCGGCATCCTACCCGAAACCAACCCGAGGGGAAAATGCGGATTGAAACGGGGATGGCAGGTCTACACCTGTGAAGGACCGCCCGCTTTGCGGGCCTCGCGGAGATCATTGCCATGACCAGATCCGCTTCCGCAGCCGTTGCCTTCGGACTCTGCCTTGCCGCCGGAACCGCCTTCGCCGACAGCCTCAGCATCCCGATCAACCGGGTCAATCCCGCCGGAGCGGGCGCGCCGGTGGGCGTGATTGTGGCCAGCGATGGCCCCGGCGGATTGGTGCTGGTTCCCCGCCTGCTCGGCTTGCCGCCCGGACCGCACGGCTTCCACCTGCACGAATTCCCCTCCTGCGCCGCCCGCGAGGTCGATGGCAAGACCATTCCGGCTCATACCGCGGGAGGACATTACGACCCCGACCGGACCGGAGCCCATCAGGGTCCGCACGGATCGGGCCATCGCGGCGACCTGCCCGCGCTGATCGTCGCCGAGGATGGCACCGCTGGAGCTCCGTTACTGGCCCCGCATCTGACCCTGGCCGACCTGCCCGGACATTCCCTGATGATCCATGTCGGCGGCGACAATTATGGCGATCAGCCTCTGCCGCTGGGCGGCGGCGGAGCCCGCCTCGCCTGCGGGGTGATCCCGGCCGCGAAATAGCGACCGGACCCCGGCAGTCGGGAACGCAAGTGTAGGTGTCCTTGGCCTTGTCGGGGCCAAGGGTGCCCGACCTGCGCCCTATTCCCGGATGCGGGCCAGCAACGCGCCGACGGCTTGATTCAACCCGGCCGCCTCGACGGTGACGCGACCGGCCCCACCGCGCAAAGCGGCGGCGGCTTGGTCGGTTTCCTCGGCATCGTGGCGCAGGTTAACGACATTGGCGGTCACCGCCTCGGTGCTGCGCGAGGCGGTCTGAACCGCCCGGGCGATTTCAGCGGCGGCGGCGCCTTGCTGCTCGACCGCGGCGGCGATCGCCGTCGCGATATCGTTGACCGAATCGATCGTCCCCAGGATCGTCTGGATCGAGGCGGCGGCGTGTTTGGCCTCGGCCTGGATCGTCGCAATCTGGCCGGAAATTTCTTCGGTGGCCTTGGCGGTCTGGGTGGCAAGCTGCTTGACCTCGCCCGCGACGACGGCAAAGCCCTTGCCCGCTTCGCCAGCGCGGGCCGCCTCAATCGTCGCATTCAGCGCCAACAGATTGGTCTGGGCGGCAATGTCGTTGATCAGGCTGACGACGGTGCCGATCCGATCGACCGAACCGGACAGACCGGCAACGAGATCGCTGCTGGTACGGGCCTCATCGACCGCCTGGCCCGACACGTCGGTCGCACGGGTCACCTGACGGCCGATCTCGCCGATCGAGGCCGACAATTGCTCGGCCGAGGCCGCCACAGCCCCCACCGACACCGATGAATCCTCGGCCGCCTGGGCGACGTCGGCGGCGCGGCTGGCGCTTTTCTGCGCGGTGACCGCCAGCGCCTCGGCAGTGGTTTCCATCTCGCCGGCCTGACCGGATAGCCGCCCGATCACCCCCCCGACCGCAGATTCGAGATCGTCGGCGATGCCGAGCACGGCAGCACGGCGGGCGGATTGAGCATCGTGAGCCGCGCGGTCATTGTCGTCCCGCAACCGGCTCATTTCGGCCAGGGAATCGCGGAACGAGGCCAAAGCGCGGGCGAGATGGCCGATTTCGCTACGGTCGCGCTCGTGACCGATCACGATCTGATGGTCGCCCGCAGCAACACTCTCCATCCCGCTGGCCAAGTGGCGCAAGGGGCGGATGATGCCGCGGGCAACGACGATGGCCCCCAGCGCGATCAGCAGCACGACGCCCCCGACCAGCCCGCCGACGACCAGCGAGCGGGCGCGGAATTCCGCCTCGACATCGTCGATATAGATGCCGGTGCCGATCACCCAGCCCCACGGCTTGAAGGTCTGGACATAAGACAGCTTGGCGGCATTGATGTCGGTGCCGGGGCGGCGTCCGAGATATTCGACAAAGCCGCCGCCGTTGCGGCGGGCGACGTCAAGAAACGAGACATACATCAACTGCCCCGCCGCGTCCTTCAGCCCCAGCACCGAGGTGCCGATCGCCTTGGCCCGGTGCGGGTGCATCAACAGCACGCCGTCGAGATCGTTGATCCAAAAATAATTGTCCCCGGCATAGCGCATCTCGCGAATGCGGTCCAACGCCTGGGTCTTGGCCGCCTCGGCGGTCAGTTCGCCCGAACGAACCCGAGCCTCGGCGGCGGCGGCGATGCTTGTCGCCAGTTCGACCACCTCGCGGGTCTTGATCCGGCGCTCTTCCATCAGACTGTCGCGGGCATTGACCAGCCCCAGAGCGGCAATGACAACCATTCCGACCACCGTCGCGACAACGATCATCGTCAGACGGACACCAATTCCCATAATGCTCTCCCTTCCTGCCCGCCTTAGAGCAGGCTTCGGAGTGAAGCTTCTATGAAATGCATCTCGATATAATACTAAACTCGTGTCAAGCTTTGACGGATACCCCAGCGGTTGCATAAGGGGGATTATCCCGATTGTTGCCATAAGGTCAGGATTAATCGCGGCAGCGGACAGATCAGACCAGATAAATGGAATTTTATTGAAGTTTGTTCGCAAACAAACTGGCTGGAATAAATGAGGAATGGTGGACGCCCCCGGCCCCGCCCCAAACGCTTGGAGCGCGGATAACAACCGGCCCAAAGCCGCTCCCTCGCCGCCGCCGACCCAAACATCTATGTCTTTAGAGTTAAACACTTTGGCTAAAAAGTAAAGAGCATCATCCCCGCCCTTTGCCGCGATCCCCCGCTGCCTTTTGTTTATATTCTGTTTACAGCGCCCTCGCCCGACGCCACGCCATGGCAACGGCGTGGCGTCGCCTGTCCGTACTGCTTGCACTTATAGGCGATATTGCCTATACCTTTGGGGTGCGGCAATTGAACCTGGGCGCCCAACCAACAACAATACTGATGCGGCGCGCAACAGCGGTTTTTCTCTCGGGGAGACCTCACATGCTGGAGAACTTTCGGGTATTCCATAAGATACTCGTGATCGTCGCCGTTCTCGGCCTTGCCATCGTCGGGCTGTCGGCCTTCTCCATCCTCTCGTTCCGAAGCCTCGGCGACGAAATGGACCTCGTCGCCCAAAGCGGACAATCGACGTTGCTGGCCGCCCGTCTCAACACCAATGTCCAGGCGATGAACGCGATTCTGGCCCTGGCCGTGATCGACCCCACCCCGACCTCGATCCGGGATGCCGAGGCGGCGCTGAAGACCGAACGCGACCTGTTCCACCAGCGTCTGGCCAAGATCCGGGAAACCAACCGCGAGGCCGACAGTCGGGCTATGATCGACGCGATCGACGCCAAGGAAGAAGCGTTCGAACGCTCGGCCGCAACAGTGCTGACCGCTGCCCGTAGCGGCGCACCGAATCTGGCGGCGGTGGCCCAGGCCAGCGCCCGCGACGCCGCCGAGGCGCGCGAGGCGGTTCGCGTCGTCTTCCGCCGCGAGGAGGAACGACAGGCCCAGACGACCCGCCAGGCCGAGGAGATGGCCCAGGTCCGTACCGTTTTGCTGATGGGCTCGTCGGCGGTCGTCCTGATCCTCGGGATCGCCCTGTGCGCGCTGATCGCCCAACGCGGGGTGTCGCGGCCGTTGCGCCGCTGCGTCGATGAAGTCGATGCTCTGGCCCGGGGCGATCTCGACATTTCCATCGCCGGAACCGGGCGCAAGGACGAACTGGGCGAGGTCGCCGTCGCCCTGCTGACCCTGCGCGACCGGTTGCGGACCAATCGCGAGTTGGAGGCAGCCGCCGCGCGCGCGGCCGAGGAAAAAATTCGCCGCGCCGCGCTGATGGGCGATCTGGTCGCCGCGTTCGACCGCACCGCCAAGGCCACGCTTCAAGACGTGTCCTCCGCCTCGGGCGAACTGGGCCAGACCTCGACCGCGCTGGAACGCGACGCTCAGGACACCGGATCGCGGGCGGCAACCGTCGCCGCCGCCGCCAACGAAGCGGCAGTCAACGTCGATACCGTCGCCGCCGCCGTCGAGGAATTGTCCTCCTCGATCTCGGAAATCTCGCGCCAAGTCACCCATTCGATCGAATCCTCGGCCCAGGCGGTCCAGGCCGCCGACCGCGCCTCGGCGTCGGTGCGGGTGTTGTCGAAAGCCGCCACCGACATTTCGGCGGTTGTCGGCCTGATTACCGACATCGCCTCGCAAACCAACCTGCTGGCGCTGAACGCCACCATCGAAGCGGCCAGGGCCGGTGAGGCGGGCAAGGGCTTTGCCGTTGTCGCGGGCGAGGTCAAGACCCTGGCCAACCAGACCGGGCGCGCCACCGAGGACATCACCCGTCAGGTCGAGGCGGTCCAGTCCCAGACCGGCGACGTCGTCGCAGCGCTCGACGACGTCATCGCCAGCATTCGCGGCATGGAGCATGTCGCCAGCCAGATCGCCGCCGCCGTCGAGGAGCAGAACGCCGCGACCCACGAAATCGCCCGCAACATCGAACAGGCCGCCGTCGGCACCGGAGAAGTGTCGGCCAACATCAACGGAATCCAAGACGCCGCCAGCCGCAACGGGGCGGGCGCGACCCAGGTCCGCCAATCCTCCCAACGCCTGACCCAGGTGTCGGAATCCCTGGGCCACGCCGTCGAAGGCTTTCTCGCTTCGATTCAACGGGCATGAGCGAGGGTGGCGGACCCTGTCGGTCGGCGGGGAAGAGACGAGGAGACGGATTCGCAACCCGGCCGCCCCCCGTCGCTCCGGTCGGGTTCGCCTTAGAAGAGAAGTCCCCGCCGCGATTTCCATGGCTTGCGGCGAGGACGGGCCGTATCGTCATCGGATCGGTTCGGACCGAGGGGAAAACGGCGCGATGGGGATGACATGCACCCTGTTCTGCTGACACAAATGCAAACGGCGTTTGGGGTCGAGTCCGAAGCGGAAGCGCTGGCCGTTTTAGAGACGGCGCGCGCGGTCGATCCCGCGACCCTGCCTCCGGCGGTGGCAACCCTGCTGGGCGGGCTCGAACCGTTATTGGCCAGCACCCAGGAAACCTATCGCCATTCCGAGGCCGCCCTGGCCCGGCGCGACCGCGACGTCCGCAACGGCTGCGAAGACTTGGGGAGAGCCTCCGCGAAGCTTGCGGACGAATCCGCCGCCAAGCTGCGGGTGATCGCCCAATTGCGCCAAAGCGCGGGAGAAATCCTCGAATCGCAGGGGCAGCCTCGCTTTGCCGCCGAGAATCTCGACCTCGAAGAGATGAGCGCCCTGATCGCCCGGTTGGTGCGCGACCGTACCGCGGTCCAGCGCGAATTGGTCCAGCAGAAATTCGCGCTGGACCAGCACGCAATCGTCAGCATCACGGATTCGCGAGGCAACATCCTTTATGCCAACGACCGATTTTGCGAGATCAGCGGCTACACCTCCGACGAACTGATCGGACAGACTCACCGGGTCGTCAAATCCGGCCTGCACAGTTGCGACTTCTACGCCGAGATGTGGCGGACGATCAATGCGGGCCGGGTCTGGCACGGCGAATTCTGCAACCGCTCGAAAAGCGGCGCGGCTTATTGGGTGGCGGCGACGATCGTCCCGATCCTCGACGAAGGCGGCCGTCCGTTCCAGTTCATCGCGATCCGCACCGACATCACCCCCTTGAAACAGATGGAAAAGGCGATGGAGATGGCGGTCGAGCGGGCCGAGGCCGCCAACCGCGCCAAATCGGAATTCCTGGCGACGATGAGCCACGAAATCCGCACCCCGATGAACGGCATCATCGGGATGACCAGCCTGTTGCTCGACACCAACCTCACCCTCGATCAGCAGCATTTCGCCAACACCGTGCGGGCATCGGCCGAGGCGCTGCTCCACATCATCAACGATATCCTCGACGTTTCGAAGATGGAGGCCGGACGGCTGGAGCTGGAACAAAGCTCGTTCGAAATCCGCCCGCTGATCGAAGGGGTCGTCGATATCCTGTCGCCACGACTGCGCGGCCGCGACATCGAACTCAGCTATCTGGTGCCGGTCGAAACGCGCGGGGTGTTCCGAGGCGACACCGGACGATTGCGCCAGATCCTGCTGAACCTCGTCGGCAACGCGATCAAATTCACCGAACGCGGCACGGTGGCGATTCTGGTCGCCGTGACCGAGGACGGGCCGGACCGGGTGACCCTGCGCGTGTCGGTCCAAGATACCGGCATCGGCATCCCCGCCGCCGCCCGCGACCGCCTGTTCGAAATGTTCTCGCAGGCCGATGCCTCGACGGCGCGGCGCTTTGGCGGCAGCGGCCTGGGGCTGGCGATCTGCCACCGCCTGCTCGCCCTGATGGGCGGTCGAATCGGCTTTGACAGCATCGAAGGAAGCGGCAGCACCTTCTGGTTCACCCTCCCGCTCGACCGCACCGACGAAACCCCGTCCGAGGATTTTCCCGACAACCCGCTGCGCGACGCCCGCATCCTGGTGGTCGATGACAACCTCACCAACCGCGAGATCTTCACCCACCAATTGCGTGCCTGGGGCGCGGCGGTGACCCTGGCCGACAGCGCCGCCGCCGGGCTGACCGACATCCGTGCCGCGACGGCACGCGGCCAGCCGTTCCAGACCGTGATCCTCGACCATCAGATGCCGGGGATGACCGGGCTTGATCTGGCGGCGGTGCTCCGGGCCGATCCGACCACGGTTGGGCTGCCGATCATGCTGGCCTCGTCGGCCGATCTCGGCACGCTCCAAGACAAAGCCGCGCCGCTGGCCCTCGACCAGATTCTGGTGAAGCCGATCCGCCAAAGCGCGCTGCTCGACAGCCTGATGACTCTGCTGGGACGCGGCCGGGCCGGACCGGACCCGATCAGCGCCGCCGTGACCGAACCGCCCCGTCCGCTCCGCTCGCTCAAGGTGCTGGTGGCCGAGGATAACGCGATCAACCAGCAGGTTGCGGTCGGGCTGCTGGCCAAGCTGGGCCACCGTGCCGACGTCGCCGACGACGGGGGCGAAGCGATCGAGCGGGTGAGCCGGGGCGATTACGATCTGGTCTTGATGGACATGCAGATGCCCCAGGTCGATGGGTTGGAGGCGACCCGGCTGATCCGGGCGCTGCCCCCGCCGAAATCCGACATCGTCATCATCGCGATGACCGCCAATGCGATGAGCGGCGACCGCGATCTGTGCCTGACCGGGGGGATGGACGATTACATCTCAAAGCCGATCGACCGCCGTCGGCTGGAACAATGCCTCGACCGCTGGATGGCCCGGCTGGCGGGGGAGCGCGACCGTCGCCACACCCAGATCCCGCCCCAGTCCCTCCACTCCCGTTCCCACCCCGCCGCCGCCAATACCCCCCCGCTGATCGACAGCGCGGCCCAGGCCGATCTGGCCGAGGCGCTGGGGGCGGATTCGTTCGCCTCGCTGCTTGCCACGTTCCGGGCCGGGATCGAAGCCCGGCTGCACGATATCGACCTCGCCGTGGCGTCGGGTGACCGCGAGGCGATCGTCAACACCACCCATTCCCTGAAAGGGGCTGCTGCCAACCTGGGCTATCTCCGCCTTGCCGAGGCCTCGGGCCGTCTCGAACACGCCGCCCGCGACGATGGCGAAACCGGAGACCTGTTGGCGATGCTGGCCCGCGCGGCGACCGAAACCGTCCAACACGCCCCTTAAGAGCCTAGAAGGTCGCCGCAATGCTGGTCCATATCGTTGACGACAATGATACCAACCTGATGCTGTTCGAGCAGATCGTGCGCCGCGTCGATGCCGAGGTCACGATCGCCTGCTATCCCGATCCGCTGACGGCTCTGGTCGATTGTTCGCGGCAGATGGCCGACCTCGTCCTGCTCGATTACATGATGCCGGGAATCGACGGACACGAATATGTCCGGCGGATGCGGGCGATGCCGGGGGCGCGCGACGTGCCGATCGTGATGATCACCGCCGCCGCCGACCGCTTCGTCCGCCAGACCGCGCTGGAACTGGGGGTGACCGATTTCCTGACCAAGCCGGTCGATCCCAGCGAGATGCGGGTGAGGGTCACCAACCTGCTGGCGCTCCGCCGCAACCACCTGCGGCTGCGCGACCAGAACCGCTGGCTGGCCGAGGAGGTCCGCCACGCCACCCGCGCGGTACTGGAGCGCGAAGAGGAATTGATCGTCCGCCTTGCCAAAGCCGCCGAATTCCGCGATCCCGAGACCGGCAGCCACATCGTCCGGATGGCGCATTATTCCCGGCTGATCGCCTGCGGATTAGGGCTGCCCGACGATCTGTGCCAACTGATCTTCAAGGCCGCGCCGATGCACGATGTCGGCAAGCTGGGAACCCCCGACATGATCTTGCTGAAACCGGGGCGGCTTGACGATGCCGAAATGGAGGTGATGCGCCGCCACCCGGTGATCGGCCACGCCATCTTGTCGGGCAGTTCGTCGCACTTGATCCAATTGGGGGCCGAGATCGCGATCACCCATCACGAAAAGTACGATGGAACCGGCTATCCCTATGGCATCGCGGGGGAAAACATCCCGATTTCCGGCCGGATCGTCGCCGTCGCCGACGTGTTCGACGCCCTGACCTCGCGCCGCCCCTACAAACCGGCCTGGGAGATGGAGCGGGCCAGACTCTATGTCAGCGACAATATCGGACTCCATTTCGATCCGCGCTGTGTCGAGGTGTTCCTGGCGGCGTGGCCCGAGATCCTCGACATCAGAAGCCGCTTCGCCGATCCGGTCGAGCCGGAGCGATCCCTCGTTTGACCGTGTCAGCGCCCCCGGTCGCGCAGCCCGTACCACGCCAGAATTCGATCCAGTTCCCCCGTGGCGCGCAGGGTGCGGACCCCGGAATCGAACAGACGGGCCAAGTCCTTGCCCCGCCCGTTGCGCCGCGAGAAGGCGATATAGAGGGCACCGCTCTCGATTCGCCCCGCCACCCGGATTCGGTTGGCGTCGGGCCAGGTCTTCAGCCGGTACAGCAGCACGATTTCGTCCTCGATCACGGTATCGATCCGCCCCGCCACCAGCTTGCGCAGGTTGCGGTCGAGCGCGCTTTCCCCACCCAGCGCCTGAATCTGATCGCGATGAGTGGCCATCCAGGGATCGAGCGCGGGCGAGTAGCTGTAGCCCTGGACCGCGCCGATGGTCCGCTCTTCCAGCGAATCGAGCCCGCCCAGGGTCCACGGATCGTCGTGACGAACCGCAAAGGCATAATAATTGCGGCCAAATCCTTCCTGGGGCAGGTCCAACGCGGCGGCACGGCTGGCCAGAGTGCCGACGATTCCGTCGAGGCGGCCCTCAAGGGTGTCGGACATCGCCCGGGTCCACGACATCCCGCGATAGGTCACGGTCAGCCCCGACAGGGCAAAGGCGCGGCGGGCGACCTCGACCATATAGCCGGGATGCACTGGATCGCCGGGGCAGGTATGGGGGCACCAGGGATCGGAGGCCAGTTCGACCGTCCGGGATTCCGCCATCGTCTGGACGGGCAGCGACGCCAGGATCAGCGCGGCAAGCAGCAAGCCCTTCATGGCGGTTCCTCCCTGTCCCGGTCGGTGGCATTCTATCCTAAATCGGCTCCGATAATCGCCAGGCGAGTCACATGACGCAGTCACCGTCTTCCACTCCGCCAGACAGAACCGGGATGCGCCTTCTTCCGCTGGGCAGCATCGCGCTGCTTGCCGTTCTCGGCGGGGCCTTTCTGGCGATCACCGTCCTCGGCCTGACCGGGTTGTGGGAGATGCGCGAAGCCGGGTTGAAGACCCTGGCGACCGAGATCAACCGTACCGCTTTGTTCACCGCGCGCTCGCTGTCGCGGCCGATTTACGATTTCGATTACGATCTGGTGACGGCCCAGCTCGACGCCTTGCGCTCCGATCCCGAGATCGTCGCCGTCATTGTCTACGATACCGAAGGCGACCAGATCGGCTTTGTCGATAACGGCCGCCCCGTCGATCCCGAATTGGTGGTCAGCCTGCCGGTGATCCACCAATCCAGCGAAGGACCGATGCCGGTCGGGCGGATGAAGATCTTTTATTCGCGCGATACGCTCGACGCCACGATCCAGCAGGCCACGCTGGAGGGCGCCGTGGCGCTGTTCGGCGCATTCCTGTTCCTCGCCAGCTTCATCGTCATCACCTTCCGCAGCCTGACCTATCCGATCTGCGACGTCAGCACGGCGATGCTGCGGCTGGCACGGGGCGAGGATGTCGCCGAACTCCCCGCGCTGACCCGCAAGGACGAAATCGGCGACATGGCCCGCTCGCTCGACGTGTTCCGCCGCCACGCCCGCGAAATCCTTCGGCTTCAGGAAGAAAAAGCCGCCGAACAGATCGTCCGCGAAGGCGAACAACACCTGCGCCTGATCCTCGAATCGATGCCGGTGATGATCGTGCTGCTGTCGCGCCGCGACGGAACGGTGATCTATGCCAACCCGCTGATGCAGGACGCGGTGCTGGGAGCCGGGTCCGACCCGCGCGGCATTCCCGCCACCACCTTTCTCGACGCCGCCTCGTGGAACGAGGTCGAAGCCGTCGCGCTCGACCACGCGCTCGACCGCGAAATCCTGTTCCGCCGCCATGACGGCGCGACCTTCTGGGGGATGGTGTCGGGACGGACGATCGAGATCGGCGGAGACGAGGCACTGTTGCTCGGCATCAATGACGTCACCGACCTGCGCCGCGCCCGCGACGCCCTGATCGCCGCCAAGGACGAGGCGGAATCGGCAACCCGGGTCAAATCGGAATTCCTGGCGACGATGAGCCACGAAATCCGCACCCCGATGAACGGCATCGTCGGAATGACCGACCTGATACTCGACACCCCCCTGACCGAGACGCAGCGGCGGATGGCCGACACGATCTACGCCTCGGCGGAATCCCTGCTGACGATCATCAACGATATTCTCGATTACTCGAAGATCGAGGCCGGGCATTTCGACATCGACGAACAGCCGTTCCGCTTGCGCGCGATGGTCGAAGGTGCGATCGACATCGTCAGCCCGCGCCTGAAGGACAAGCCGGTCGATCTGCTGTTCTCGATCGCCCCCGAAGCCGACGCCACCTTTGTCGGCGATGAGGTCCGCATCCGCCAGATCGTGCTGAACCTGCTTGGTAACGCGGTCAAATTCACCGAGACCGGCACGGTGCGGCTGCACGCCGATTTCGTCGATGAGGCCCTTGTTCTCGCGATCGAGGATACCGGCATCGGCATCCCGGCGGCGGCGCAGGACCGGCTGTTCGACAAATTCATCCAGGCGGATTCCTCGACCTCGCGCCGGTTCGGCGGCACCGGCCTGGGGTTGGCGATCTCGCGCCGTCTGGTCGAGGCGATGGGGGGCGATGTCGGCTTTTCCAGCACCGAGGGCAAGGGGAGCACCTTCCGCATCCGTCTCCCCCTGGTGCGGTCGGAACCGCCCGCCCCGCTCGAACGGAAGCTGGCCGGGCTGTCCTTGCTGTTGGTCGATGACGGCATCCTGGCCGCCGCCCTGCTGGCCGACGAGCTGACCGCGCAAGGGGCCACCGTCTCCCGCGCCGCCTCGGCCCCCGAAGCCCTCGCCGCGGCACGGGCCGCCCATAGCGGAGGAAAGCCGTTCGATGCGCTGGTGGTCGATCACGACATGCCGTTCGTCACCGGAACCGATCTGCTGGTGATGCTGAAGGCCGACCCGGCCTTTGCCGCCACCCGCTGCGTTCTGTTGCTTCCCGTGTCGGATTCGCCGACCCGCGCCATCGCCGAAACGCTGGGCAATGTCGTCGTCACGGCAAAGCCGGTCCACGTCCAGCGGCTGGTCCGTGACCTGACCGCGACCACCGTGACGGCCGATGCGGGGCCAGCAACGACAGCGGCGGCACGCCCGGCGGCGGGGCCGTCCTTGCGGATTCTGCTGATCGAGGACAACCGGATCAATCAGGAGGTGGCGCGCGGCTTTCTCACCTCGCTCGGTCACCGCGTCGAGATCGCCGCGGACGCGGTCGAGGGAGTCGCGATGGTGGTCCGCGGCGGCTTCGATCTGGTGCTGATGGATGTCCAATTGCCCGACATGGACGGCTATCAGGCGACGAAACTGATTCGCTCGCTCGACGGCCCGCAGGCGCGGGTGCCGGTGATCGCGATGACCGCCAACGCGATGGAGGGCGACCGCGAGCGCTGCCTTGCCGCCGGGATGGACGATTACCTGTCCAAGCCGATCCGCCGCCCGGTGCTGGCCGCCACCCTGGCCCGGTGGAGCGGCAACGCGAAAGCGGTCTGAGTGCGGCCTATTTCTTCGCCCCGAACGATCCGACCAGACTGACCGGCATACTGCCATGGTACGAATCGGCTGAATTGTTCATCGCGTAAGTTCCGGCCACTTCGGCGGCATTGGCCCCGTTGAAGCCGCCGGCAAAGCTGCCGGTCGAGGTGGTGGTGACCGCCGACCGGGTGATCGACCCGGTCGCGGTGCCACCGCTGAACGCGGTGCCACTGATGCTGCCGTTACTCAGGCTGATATTGCCCATCGTGACGCCCGAAAGCGAGGTGGTCAGCCCGCTCAAGGTACCGCTGATCGAGCCCGCGGAGAAATTGGCGGTCAGGCTGGCGCTGCCTGCGAAGCTCCCCGCCACCGCACTCGTTCCAGTCCCGATCGCGACATAGCCGACGGTGCCGCCGGAATAGGTCGCCGATCCCGAACTCGGCATCTGCACCGACGGTGTCGGGATGCCCGTTCCGATCGCGGTATAGGCGTAGGTCGTATTGAAGTCAGAGCTGTGCGAATCGACGAAATACCCATAAGCGGAATAGATCAGACCGGCGACGCTGCGATAATCGTAAAATCTGCGATCTCCGCTGCCATAATACGTTCTGATATTCGTCCCGAAATCGTGAAAGACCGACGATAGAGAAACCGGATTTGAATCGAAGCTGGTCAAACGGACGCCCGAGCTCGTGTAGGCGAACGACTTGGCTCCGGGATCCGACGTGAGCAGGCTATAGCTATGAGCCGTATCCGTCCCCGTTGCGTAGGCGACGTCCCGCAGGGTCTGGTAATTGGTCCCGAACGTATAGGGCAACGCCGTCCCAACCGAGTCGTCCAGAGTCCGGGCCGCGACCTGGTTGACCTGGGCGACCGCCGAGGTTCCGACCAGATTCATCGTCATAAACGGGGCCAGGGAATTCTCGCTGCTGGAAACGACGTTGGCGAACAGCAAGCCCACCGCCCCCGCCTGCCCGCTGAGTTCCCCGGCCGAAAACTCCCCCCCTCCGGTCGTCAGCGGGGTCTCAGGCGTGCCCCAGACCACCGAACCACCGCCGGACGACGGGGGCGCGGGAGTGGGGGGCAGCGCCGTACTGAGCGCGGGCGGCGCGGTCAGCAGCTGAATCTGCGCGGGCGTCAGCACCGTCGGCGGCGACGGCGGCTGACCGAGAAGCAGAGTCGTCCCATAGCCGGTCCGGGTGATATCGACCGTCCCGAGCGGCGTGCTGACGGCGATCGCGCCGTGGGCGGAGGCGCTGTTGGTCTGACTGCCCGGCCCGAGCAGGGCGACCAGGATCGCCCCCGGGCTGACGATTCCGCCGACGATGGTGCCGCGAATGCCGATATTGCCCATCGGAACGCGGATATTGACGTTTTCAGGCCTAGCCTGGGCAACCTGCCCGCTGATGAAGCGGAACGCGCCCTGCTCGACGCCAACCGAAATTTTTCCATCCGCGGCGGTAGGGCCAAACGAAATTTCGTCCACCGTCATCCGGGCGTTTTCGCCCAGGGTGATGATGGTCTGGTCGAGCAGCATCAATTGGACCCGCCCGCCCGGGCCGGTCACGATCTGGTCGCCCTGATAGATCGGATCGCCGCTGCCGATCTGGCGGCCGACAGCCCGGCGATCGGGGGCGACCGCGGCGGAGGCCAGCAGCACCGAGCCGGTCAGCCCGCCCGCGTTGCCGATCAGGGCCCCCTCGCTCTCGGGCTCCGCCGCCGCGACCGGGCCGGACAGGGCCAGCACCGACGCCAGCGCCGCCGTGACACTGTAAGAGGCTTGGCGCATGCTCAGAACTCCCACCGCTTGGACACCAGCATCTGGCTCCGCAGATTGGCATAGGTATAGTTGGGCAGGTTCGACAGCGCGCGATAATACTCGCCGGTTACCGAGAAGACGACGTCGCGCATCTCTTCGGGGGCGTCGAAGCCGACCAACTCAGTCACCGTCCCCGCCGGGATGCCATAGGTCAGAGTGACGCGCCCGTCGCGGTCGCGCCTCGTCTGCGCGCTGAAGGTCGGATTGTTCTGGTCATAGACCGCGACGCCGACTTCGCCGATTGCGGAAACGAACTGCCCCCGGCCCAGCAGCCACGTATCGCCCAGCCGCGCCGCCCAGCGGTCGTTCGACATATAATTGGCGGCGGCGTTGCGATGGCCATAGCCCAGCGACATCGTCACGTTGTGGGCTTCGTGAGGACGCCACACCCCGCCCACCCACGAGGTGAAGAGAACGCCGCTGCTGTCGGTCGCGACCCGGTCGGACGAAATGTTGTGGAAGACCTGGCGGTCGAGCCGCAGCGTGGTGAACGCTTCCCACGCCGGGGCGAGCCGGTAGGTGAACCGCCCATCCAGCCCGTAATCGCTGAGATAATAATCGTCGGTCATCGCCATGCTGTTCCAGAACGCGCCGATCTGAGCCCCGACCGGCCCGTCGGCATAGCGCATCCCGGCATTCGCCCCACCGGCGACGGTGTCGTAGGTCTTCAGGGTCGATTGGCGGTCGCCCAGCAGGTTCAGCCCGCCGAACAGCGACAGGCGCGGATCGGTACCGAGATCGTAATCGAAGTCATAGCCCAATACCCCGACCCGGCCCCAATCGGCCCGCTTCTCGGCGCTCCCCTCCAGGGTGAAGGGCAGATCGTTGATCAGGATCATTCCCGAACTGGTCGAGGAATTGCGGTTGGAATCGAAATGGCTGCCCAACGCGACGGAAATCGACTGACGCAGCCGCTTGGTCCGTTGCTCGATCAGGGCCAGCACCTGATCGCGCTCGGCCCGCTGGGATGCCGTCAATTGGGCCGGGTCGGTCGCGTCCAGTTCCCGTTTCGCCGTCGTGGTGTCGTCAAGCCGGAACAGCACCAGACCCAGCACCAGCCGCGCCTCGGCCGCGTCGGGATAGCGCATCAAGATCCGTTCCAGCGTCGCCGAGGCCCCCAACAGATCGCCCCGCTTGATCTGGGTCCGTGCCCAGGCGGCGTTCAATCCGGGATCGTCGGGATTGCGCCGCACCTGGTCCCAGGTGACTTCGGGACCGGCGGTCAGGCCCTGCTCCATCGCGGCACGGGCGGCCGCGTCGGTTCCGCGCACGCTCTCGGACAGCCGACGCTGGTCGTCCAGGGCATGTTCCGAACTGGCCGGCTGTGCCCAGGCCGAAGAGGAAACCAGGGCCGTCACCGCCACCGGCACGGCCAACATCACGCTGCGCGCTATCACCTTAAGAGCCCCCTGCCCCAGCCAGACATCGAACACCTGATATCGTCAGTACCACAGACAATTAGAAGAAACGATTGACCTTAAATCAATTATTTCGCTTCCAACATGCCACTCCGCCCGACGAAAACAGCACCGCGACACAAAAGGGTAATGTGCGGCTCCCATACACCCCGAGTTTTATACCGACATCCAATCGGATCGAAAAGAGGAACAGTAGCCCCCGACCGCCCGGTCGCTTGCCAGAACTCGCTCGCCGCCCCGGGAGTGCCCCAGTTTCAAATCGGGAGGGTGCCGGTGATCATGCCCCGCCACCCCGATAGGCCGAGCCCCGTCCATCACTTTAGATATGGACAAAACCTAGCCACAAGTAATAAATTCATCGGGCGCGGACGTGTTTCGGCGACGGTCGCGCAGGGATTTGGCGTGACAGGGCTCATCGGAGTGAGACCCACGCCACAGCCGGCCCCGTGCCTGAATGGGCATTATCTGTATGCGCATTTTCGGGCTCGGACATAGAGCGGTACCATGCCCGATGTATGGGGAGCAGGCCTCCTGATAACCCGGGAAGATCTGCCGCATTTGGACGCAATCTGGGATCTGGGGGTTTCGAATGTCGATCAAGGGTTTTGTCTCTGCGTGTCTGACGGCGATCAGCGCCTTTCTGATTATCATGGCCGTCCTGTTGTTCATCGACAATTGGCGCGACTTGCGCTCCTCGGACGATGCGGCCGATCTGGTCAATCTGCTGCACGCGACGACCCAGGTTTCCGAAGCCCTCGCGCCCGAGCGCGGCGCGACCAGCGTCGCCCTGGACGGAGACGAGGCCACCCGCAAGACCCTGTCCGACAGCCGCGCCCGGGTCGACAAGGCCTTCGATCGCATCACTCAAATCGCCGACACCTCGTCGTCCGCAGACTATCGCGATGCCATCGCCAAGCTGAAGGCGATCCGCACCGATCTGGCCGCGTGGCGGACCAAGGCCGATGCCGAAATGGGCGGCGACCGCCAGAAGACCGAGGCGTTCCGCAAGGAATTCTTCACCGCGATGTTCGGGATGCTGAACACGGTCGGGCGGATCAACGCCAGGATCGAGCGGCGCCTGAGCAGTCTCGACGCCGAAGTCGCCTATCCGGCCGCGCTGGCCACCGCCACCTGGACCCTGCGCGATCAGGCCGGACGGCTTTCGACGATGCATATCAGCGCCATCACTTCGGGCAAGCCGTTCACTCCGGAGAACCTGCGCGAGATCGACACCACCCTGGGCCGCATCCGCCAATTGTGGGATCGCCTCCGCGAACAGGCCGACGGGGACGACAGTCCGGCGATCCTGCGCAATGGCATCGCCAAGGTCGAAGACGGGTTCTTCACCCCGTTCAAGCCGTTGCGCGAGCGGGTCGCCAAGGCGGGGATGAGCGACGGGGTCTATGACCTCGATCAGGTCGAATGGCGGCGTCTGAGCGGACCGATGCTGCAATCAATCATGCTGATGCGCGACGCCGCGATCGAAGAAGCCTCGCGAGTCGCGGCCGAGAACCACGCCCATGCTGGCCGCAACCTGCTGCTGATCGGGCTGCTGCTGGCGGCGGCGACGGCGACACTGGTGGCGGCGATCATCGGCATCAACCGCCGTGTCGTCCTTCCGCTGGCCCGCCTGACCGGGATCATCGACGAATTCGCCTCGGGCTCGCGCAGTTTCACCGTCCCCTATACCGACCGCAACGACGAAACCGGCCGGATGGCCAAGGCGATCGAGATCCTGCGCGACAAAGCGTTGGAAGCCGACGACCGGGCCAAGGCCGAAGCCGCCGCCGCCCGTGCCCGCGACGAACGCCGCTTGCGGGTCGAAACCGTCACCAACGGCTTTGTCGAATCGATCGACACCGTGGTCGGCGGGGTCTCGACCGCGATCGACGGACTTCGTACCGCGACCGAGACGCTGTCGGCGACCTCGGCCACCACCACCGAACAATCGAGCGTCGTCGCCGCCGCTGCCGACAATGCCAGCGCCAACGTCCAGACCGTCGCCGCCGCCGCCGAGGAATTGTCGAACAGCATCCAGGAAATCTCGCGCCGGGTCAGCGAAACCGCCTCGGCGATGAGCGGCGCGGTCAACGAGGCCGAAAGCACCAGCGCCACCGTCCGCGGTCTGGCCGAGGCGGCGCGTCGGATCGGCGACGTCGTCAGCCTGATCACCGACATTGCCGCCCAGACCAACCTGCTGGCGCTCAACGCCACCATCGAGGCGGCCCGTGCCGGCGATGCGGGCAAGGGGTTCGCCGTCGTCGCGGGCGAGGTCAAGACCCTGGCCAACCAGACCGCGCGGGCCACCGACGACATCCAGGCCCAGGTCGCCGCGATTCAGGCGGAAACCGACCGGGCGGTGACCGCAATCGTGGGCATCAGCAGCACGATCGCCACCGTCAACCAATACACCATCAGCATTGCCTCGGCGGTCGAGGAGCAGGGCGCGGCGACCCAGGAAATCGCCCGCAACGTCCAGCAGGCCGCCCAGGGCACCGCCGAGGTGTCGAACTCGATCGCCCGGGTGCTGGAGGCCGAGCGGGCCACCGTCAACGCCGCCGGGCAATTATCGACCCTGGCTGACCGGCTGAACGGTGAAAGCAGCCGGTTGCGCAGCAATGTCGGCGAGTTCGTCGCCGAGGTGAAACGGGGCTGATCGGCCCGCGGTCCCGCCGCACCGCCTTATCGACGGAGGCGACGGGACCGAAAAAGGCGAGGGGGCGCACGCCGACAGGGGGCGGATGCGCCGGTCAGGGCGGTTTATCCTTGACTCCCCGCCGATCATCAGTATTGTGCGCCCCCTGACGTCCAAATCGGTAACTTCGTTCGGGATTATCGCCATGGCTAAGCCTGCCACCATCCTCATCAAGCTGTTGAGCACCGCCGGGACGGGCTTCTTCTATGTGGCGAAGAAGAACCCGCGTAAGACGACCGAAAAGCTTGAATTCCGCAAGTACGACCCCGTCGTGCGCAAGCATGTCCAGTTCAAGGAAGCCAAGATTAAGTAGCTTCCGTCGAATTGGGACGCTTTCAGAAGGGCGCTGCGTAAGCGCCCTTTTTGCTGTCCGAACGACACACCCCGGAACCGAGCCGATTGAACCCCCTCAGAGGAAAGTGGTACCCTTTCCGAGACTTAACGGAATTGGGGGCGGACTTTCTTGCCGACACATAGGTCGTCATGGCATGTGGTCGTTGCAACCTCCTTGGCCGCAGTGACCCTGGTTTGGCTTGGCGGTGCGCTCTGGCTTTGGAACGACCGCGCCGCAACGGTGCGGGTGGCCCACGAAGAACTCGCCCGGATGAGCCTCAGCGCCGCCGAACACGCCCATCGCCTGCTCTCCCTGTGCGATCTGTTCCTCGCCTCGATCGAGCCGATCGCCACCCGGACCGAACCCGAACCGGGCGATCTCGATTTGATCGCCCGGCTCAACACTCTGGTCGGCCAGGATACCGCGCTGCTCGGCCTCGCGATGGTCGATCACCAGGGGATGTTGAACAACATCGACCCCAGCCGCTCCAACAAACCGGTCTTTGTCGGCGACCGGGCCTTCGTGACCGAGGCGCGGGTCGGCCGGATCATCGTCGCCCCCCCGGTCAAAAGCCGAATTTCCGGCCGCTGGGTGCTGCCCCTGGTCCGCCAGGTCGCCGACAGCCAAAGCCCGGTCGCCGTCCTGATGGCCGCCATCGACGTCGCCGCGCTCGAACGCCATTACGACACCATCCGCCACAGCGTCGGCGGCGCGATCACCTTGATGCGCGACGACGGGACCGTGCTGATCCGTTCGCCCTCCCCTCCGGACAGCGAGCGGGTTCGCACTCTGACCGACGCCCCTCTCTTCAGCAACGCCAACGCTCAAGGCGTGGACGAGGGTCAGTTCGACGGGCTTTCTCCCTTCGACGGAATCGACCGCCTGGGCTCTTTCAAACGGATCCGCTCCTTCAATATCGGCGTCTCGGTCTCGCTCACCCGCGATGCGGTGCTGGAACCGTGGTGGCGACGGGTCTGGCTGGTGCTGACCGGAGCGGTCCTGATCTCGCTGGCGATCGCCATCGCCGCCACTCTGATCCTGCGCCATCTGGCCTCGCTCCGGGCCGAAGCGGTCACCCTGGAGAACCGGGTCGAGGACCGCACCCGCGCCCTCAAACAATTGCTCGACCGGCGCCAACAGTTCCTGGCCGGGGTGTCGCATGAACTGCGCTCGCCCTTAAACGCGATCCTGGGTTTTTCCGACGCCCTGCTGCTGGGGATACGCGGTCCGGTCCCGCCCGAACAGACCGAGTATCTGAAGGACATCCACCGCTCGGGCCAGCATCTGCTGTCGCTGGTCAACGATCTGCTCGACAGCGCCGCGATTGATGCGGGCAGTCTGCAACTGGACCAAACCACCTTCCCCGCCACCGAGATCGTCGGCGAGACGACGCGGCTGATCGCGCACGCGGCCACCCAGCGCGGCATCGACATCGCCACTCGGATCGAACCGCCCGATCTGACGCTGTTTGGCGACCGCCGACGCCTGCTTCAGGCCGTGCTCAATCTATCGGTCAACGCGGTCAAATACGGCCGCGAGGGGGGAAAGGTCGAGATCAGCGTCGCCCTCGACCCGACGGGAGGGTGTCTGATCGGTATCGCCGATGACGGGGCCGGGATCAGTGCCGAGAATTTGCGCCTTGCCCTCGCCCCTTATGGCCGGGTCGCCCCCCACGGCGCAAGTGGGGCCGGATACCCAAACGAAGGGACCGGGCTTGGCCTGCCCCTCTCGATCGGCATTGTCGAATTGCATGGCGGCGCGCTGACCCTGCACAGCGAACCGGGTCGCGGCACCCGCGCCACGATCCGTCTCCCGCCGAACCGAGTGCGGACGGGGCCGTCCCGCGCGGGCGGCATGGCGGACGCGGGTCCGTCCATCCCAGCCGGGATCAATCTTCCTGTTCAAGCGAGGTGACGTAGCGCAGCCCGTCCAACGCGGTCGAAAACCAATCTTCGCGGGTTTCGTCCTCGGCGCAGACCAGATAGGCCGGGCGGCGGAATTCCGGCACGCCGCCGACTTCGAACAGCCGACCGGCAGCGAGATGGGGCCGGGCCACCCGCATCGGGAAATAGCCGGTGCCGCCATGGGCCAGGATGTGCTGCAACCCCATCGCCCCCAGCCCGACCGAAACGGCGGGAGTCTTGAGATCGGGGAAGGCCTGACTGTGGGCGGCGCGGAAATCCGGCCCCCAATCGACCAGGACGTAATCGTCATCCCATTCCTGGGCGGTGCGCCGCCGGGTCGAGACCAGCACTAGCCGCTCATCGACCAGTTTTTCGATATGCAGACCGGGGCGGCTGGTCGGCGAATACATCACGCAGACGTCGAGCAGGCCTTCGATCAGCTTGCGCATCAGCCCGTCGGACAGCCCGACCTCGACCCGGAGCGCGACATCGGGCATCGCGGTCCGCATCCAGGGAATCCACTGCACCAGCAGCCGGTCCCACAGCGACACCTCGCCTCCCACCGTCAGCACGGTGCGGAAGCCGGGCGGCAGCGCCAATTCCTGGCGCGCCTGCTCCCACACCCGGACCATAGTGGTGGCATAGCGGCGGAACTGCATTCCGGCGGCGGTGAGCTGGGTTCCCGATTTCGAGCGGACGAACAGCGGACGCCCCAACTCATCCTCCAGCGCCTTGATCCGCATGCTGACGGTCGATTGAGTCACCGACAGACGCTCGGCCGCCCGGTTGAAATTCCCGGTATCGACGATTTCAAGAAAGGTGCGGGCGAGATCGATATTCATGGCGGTTCCGTTCGGCGACGGCGGATGCCGCGCTGCAAAATCGCCTGTGTTCTACCTGAAGCGGCGGGCGGCATCAACCGCCCTACCGTGTCACATCAATTTTCTTGATGGATGGGCCGAACTCCCATCCGCCCTCCTCCCCGCCGGGGCGGACAGGGGGGCGGAGCATCGGCTGGATTGGTCAGACTTCGGCGATAGCGCCAGAGTTGGCGCGCGTCTTGACGTCGCCACGCTGGCGAGCGGCGTAATCCTTCAGCTGACGTTCGATCGAATCGAACGCCTCGCGCAGGGCGACGAAGATGTCCTCGTTCTCGTGAATGTCCTTGGGGTCGCGCTTGACCACCAGATCGGCACCGGGCACCGCCAGACTGACGCGAATATGGAAGGGCTCTCCCTTGCGGTGGAGATTCGACGTATTGCGATGGTGAACCTCAATCACCACCCGACACGAGGTGATCCGGTCAAAAATGACCTGCAACTTGCTTATCTTCTCGCGGATACGGGTCTCGACGGCGTCGGAATGATCAATACCGTGGAAGGTGATCTGGAGGGGAATCTGCATCAACGTCTCCATTCTAATCGGTAACATACCCGTCTTACCGCAATCGGCTCGCGGACCCGTGAGCGGGAACGGGAGCCCCCCGGTACGGAACGTCGGAACGTCCTCTCGGGTGGAACCATTGTTTCGGAGAATCGATACACTTGCAACCTTCGCCCGCTCGCCGCATATCAGGTCGCCTCGAGTTTCATCACTTTTACGGAGACGTTCCCCCATGGCCGAAGAGACGCGGCAATTTCAGGCGGAAGTCGGCAAGCTGCTCGACATCGTCGTTCACTCGCTTTATTCGAACAAAGAGATTTTCCTGCGCGAATTAATCTCAAACGCTTCGGATTCCTGCGACCGGCTGCGCTATGCCGCGCTGACGCGCCCCGAGCTGCTGGGCGACGACGGAACCGGCTTTCGCATCCGTCTGATCCCCGATACCGAGGCGGGCACCCTGACCATCGCCGATAACGGCCTGGGCATGGATCATGACGAGCTGATCGCCAATCTGGGCACCATCGCCAAGTCGGGCACCTCGGAATTCCTCAACCGCCTGACCGGCGACGCCCGCAACGATGTCAGCCTGATCGGCCAGTTCGGCGTCGGCTTCTATTCCGCCTTCATGGTCGCCGACCGCGTCACCGTCACCTCGCGCAAGGCGGGCGACGCCAGCGGCTGGTGCTGGAGTTCGGACGGCAAGGGCGAGTTCACCGTCGCCCCCGCGCCCGAGGCCGAGCGCGGCGCCGCGATCACCTTGCATCTGCGCGAGGATTCCCGCGAATTCCTCGAAGCGTTCCGGCTGAAAGCGGTGGTAAAGCGCTATTCCGACCACATCGCGATCCCGGTTCTGCTGAAAGAGGCCGACAAGGACGAGGAGCCGATCAACTCGGCCAGCGCCCTGTGGACCCGGCCGAAATCCGAGATCACGCCCGAGCAGTACAAGGAATTCTATCACCACGTCGCGCACGCCTTCGACGAGCCGTGGGCGACGCTGCATTACAAGGCGGAAGGCGCGATCGAATATACCGGTCTTTTGTTCCTGCCTTCGACCAAGCCGTTCGACATCTTCAACCCCGAGCGCAAGCAGCATGTGAAGCTCTATGTCCGCCGGGTGTTCATCACCGACGATTGCGAAGAGCTGCTGCCGCCTTACTTGCGTTTCGTCCGTGGCATCGTCGATAGCCAGGATCTGCCGCTGAACGTCAGCCGCGAGATGCTCCAGCACAACCCGATCCTGGCCAAGATCCGCACCGGTCTGGTCAAGCGCATCCTGGGCGAACTGAAGCGCAAGGCCGAAGCCGAAGACGGCGATTACCTCACCTTCTGGGACACCTTCGGCGCGGTGCTGAAGGAAGGTCTGTACGAGGATTTCGAGCGCCGCGACGACATCCTCGACCTCTGCCGCTTCCGCTCCACCGCCTCTGACGGCTGGGTGTCGCTGGCCGACTATCTCGGCCGGATGAAAGAGGGGCAGGAGGCGATCTACACCATCGCCGGTGACGACCTCGCCGCCCTCAAGAAAAGCCCGCAATTGGAAGGCTTCGCCGCCAAGGGCGTCGAGGTGCTGCTGCTGACCGACCCGATCGACGAATTCTGGGTCTCCTCGGTCGGCGAGTATAAGGACAAGCAATTCCGCTCGGTCGCCGCCGCCGGGGGCGATCTGTCGAAGGTCAAGGCCGACGAAAACGCCGAGACCCCCAAGGAAGACGAGGCTCCCAGCGACGAAATCGCCACCCTGATCGAAGCGGTCAAGCTGGCGCTGGGCGATAAGGTCAAGGACGTCCGCGCCTCGGAACGTCTGACCGAATCCGCCGTCTGCCTCGTCGCCGCCGAGGGCGAGATGAGCATGCATCTCGAAAAGCTGCTGCGGGCGCACCGTCAGGTCGAGGCCGAGCGGCCCCGCATCCTCGAACTCAACCCCCGCCATGCCCTGATCAAGGGGCTGGCCCACCGGGTCAAGACCGGCGGCACCGGGCCTTTGGTCGAGGATATCGCCGCTCTGCTGTTCGATCAGGCCCGCATCGTCGAGGGCGAGCCCCCGGCCGACCCCGCCGCCTTTGCCCGCCGTCTCGTCGCGGTGATGGAAAAGGGCCTGGGTGCCTGACCATAAAAAAGGGGCGGAGGAAACTCCGCCCTTTCTCCTTTTAGATCGCCTCCCCCTGCCCACCAGAGCGACACAACATCGCGCTACCCCTGCGAAAGGGTTTGATTTATCGTGATAAAATCACGGTCGTGCAAGGCTCTGGGGTAATAGCCGGAATCGAAAAAGCCTGGCAGGGTTAATTTGGGAGGGGTATTTAATGAAGCTAATAGCTGCTGCTGCGCTCACCATAGGATTGGCATTGGCTGGGTGCTCTCCTCCCAGCACCGGCGTTCAGATCAGAGCAGAACAACTGTCTGATTTTCAGAAGGGGAAGACGACATACCAGGAAGTCATTTCCCGACTTGGGCCGCCATCCAACACGATGATTTCAAGCGACGGAAAGAAAACTATTAGTTACTTTTACAGTAAGACAAATGTCGATCCGAAGGCTTTTATCCCGATCGTCGGAACGCTGATGGCTGGCGGAGAAACGCATTCTAATTCGGTCGAACTTGAATTCTCGAAGGAGGGAATTCTGACCGATTACACGGCCAGCGAAGGCCATCAGAAATTCTAAAGTCCAGCCTGATATCTGCTCGGGTTTGTCACCCTTTCCCCTCTGACCTCGTCAGAGGGGAAAGGCCACCTACACGTAAGGGGCCGGGTCGGACAGACCGGCATCGGCGAAGCCCTTCAGCCGCAGCCGACAGGAATCGCACTGACCGCAGGCGCGGCCCTGGGGATCGGGGTCGTAGCAGGTCGAGGTGATCGCGTAATCGACCCCCAATTCGAGCCCCCGGCGGATGATGTCGGCCTTGGTCAGGTCGATCAGCGGGGTGTGCAGGGTCAGCCGCCGCCCCTCGACCGCCGCCTTGGTCGCCAGATTGGCCATCGTCTCGAACGCCTGGATGTAATCCGGACGGCAATCGGGATAGCCGGAATAATCGACGGCATTGACACCGACGAAGATGTCGGCGGCGTCAATCACCTCGGCAAAGGCCAGGGCGAACGACAGCATGATGGTGTTGCGGGCCGGGACATAGGTGACCGGGATATGGCCGTCGGCCATCTCGGCCTCGGCCCGGCCCTTGGGCACGGCAATATCGGCGGTCAGGGCCGAGCCGCCGAACACCCGCAGATCAATATCGGCGATGCGGTGGTCGGCAACCCCCTGGGCGGCGGCGACGCGGCGGGCGGCCTCGATCTCGACGGCGTGGCGCTGACCATAGCGGAAGGTCAGCGCCGCCGGACGAAAGCCCTGGGCGCGGGCGATGGCAAGCACCGTGGAGGAATCGAGCCCGCCGGACAGCAGGACGATGGCGGGACGCTCGCTCAAGCGCGGTCTCCTTACAAAATGAAATGCTGGGAGAGGAAGGTCTCGATCTCGTCCTCGGGCCAGCCTTTGCCCGCGAGCGCCTGACGCACCCCGGAGATATCGACATTGGGCCAGGTGTGGCAGCTTTCAACGGTCTGACGCCCGGCATCGACGATGCGGAAATCATAGGGCCGCTGCTCGCTCTGGAACACGTCGTAGGCCAGCACCTGATCGATCTGATTGTCGGGCAGGAAGGTGAGGATGCGCGGCTTGATCTCGTACAGCCGCTCGGGGCGGTCGATCAGTTCGGCCCCGGCGATGATCAGTTCATCGCCCTTCTGGCAGGTGCGGGCGGCAGCGCCGTTCAGCACGCAGCAGCGCGACCCCGGCTCGCCATAAATGACGTAGGTCGAAATCCGGGCGGCCGAGTTCTTGTTCCAGATCTCGACGAATTCCATCGGATAAAGGCCGGCCAGTTCGCACTGTTCGGGGTCCAGGGTGATTGAACCATGGTAGTTCAAATCGGCATTGGTGACGCGAATGCCGTGCAGCTTCGCGCGGATGACCTTCATCATGGGACACCATGGATAACGGGGAATGACAAAGCGCAGACGTAAACGCACACGCTCGGGTTTCGCAACATCTTAATTACGCTCGGGGGCGGATCGATTCGCCGCTTGACGCCCCCGCCACCGCTGTCGTTTGCTACCCACATCATTTCCTGGCAGGAGCCCGCCTTATGTCCGCCCCAGCCGTGCCCAGCGCGGAGCCGGTGACCGGAACGCGCCAATTGGTAGAGGCCCTGGAAGCTGGATGCAAGCCTAAGGATGCTTGGCGCATCGGCACAGAGCATGAAAAGTTTGGATTCACCCTCGAAGACCTCAAACCGTTGTCCTACGACGGACCGCGCGGCATCAAGACGATGCTGAACGGACTGGCCGCTTTGGGCTGGCAACCGATCATCGAGGACGGCAACGTCATCGCACTCACCGATACGCAGGGCGCGTCGGTGACGCTGGAACCGGGCGGGCAGTTGGAACTGTCGGGCGGGCTGATGGAAACGCTGCACCAGACCGCAGCGGAGGTCACCACCCATCTGGAGCAGGTCAAGTCAGTGGCCGAGCCGCTGGGAATCGGCTTCCTCGGCGTCGGCTTCCAGCCCAAATGGCGACAAGACGAGATCCCGTGGATGCCCAAGGGCCGCTACGACATCATGGGACGCCACATGCCCCGGGTCGGCTCGAAGGGGCTCGACATGATGCTGCGGACCTGCACCGTCCAGGTCAATCTCGACTTCTCCTCCGAAGCCGACATGGTGCACAAGCTTCGGGTTTCGCTGGCGTTGCAGCCGGTCGCCACCGCGTTGTTCTCCAGTTCGCCCTTTATCGAAGGCCAGCCCTGCGGCCTGCTGTCGGCCCGGGCCGACGTCTGGACCGACACCGATCCGGCCCGCACCGGCGGGCTGCCCTTCGCGTTCGAGGCGGGGATGGGGTTCGAACGCTACGTCGATTGGATGCTCGACGTGCCGATGTACTTCGTCTATCGCAACGGCCGCTACATCGACGCCGCCGGGCAGAGCTTCCGCGACTTCATGGCGGGCAAGCTCCCCGCTCTACCGGGCGAACGGCCGACCCAGGGCGATTGGGCCGACCATCTCACCACCGCCTTCCCCGATGTCCGGCTCAAGAAGTTCCTCGAGATGCGCGGTGCCGACGGCGGGCCGTGGCGGCGTCTGGTCGCGCTGCCCGCGCTGTGGACCGGCCTGTTGTACGATCAGGTCGCGCTGGACGGGGCGTGGGAGTTGGTCAAGGACTGGACCGCCCAGGACCGCGAGGGCCTGCGTCTGGCCGTCGCCCGCCAGGGCCTCGACACCCCGATTGCCGGACGCACCGTCCGCGACGTCGCCATCGACATGCTGGTTCTGGCTGCGGACGGGTTGCATCGCCGCGACCGCCGCACCGAATCCGGTCGGGACGAAAGCATTTATCTCGCGCCGCTTGAAACCATCGCCCGGACCGGCTGTACTGCCGCCGAGGAAATGTTGGAAGCCTTCGCCGACCGGTGGGGCGGCAGCGTCGATCCGCTCTTTTCCGAATACGCCTACTAATAAGGACCGCGTCATGACCGTTTCCTGCGGCTCGCTCGCCGAGGTGCGCGCCAATATCGACCGTCTCGACCGCCTGATCGTGCCGCTGCTGGCCGAACGGGCGCGCTATGTCTCGCAGGCTGCCGGGTTCAAGCCCGACCGCGACGCGGTGGTCGATGTCCCCCGCATCGAGGATATCATCATCAAGGTCCGCGCCCTGGCCACGGAGAACGGCACCGCCCCGGACCTGATCGAGCGGATCTACCGGGCGATGATCGAGTCCTACATCGCCTTCGAGGACGGGGTCTGGGCCAGCACCCACCCGACGCCCTAGAGTTTGACCGGGTTAAGGGGAAACACCCGCCCCGTCTTGGCCGGGCTTGACCCGGCCATCCATCCCCATGGCCCCCCGGGTCAAGCCCGGGGGTGACGGTCCCAAGGAGTAATCCGATGATCCGACACGGCCGCAGATACTGTCTTGCTCTCGTCCTGAGCGGGATTCTCCTGGGCACCGGCAGCCTTGCGGCGCAAGCCGATGCCCGGCCGGACGGCGGCAAGCCCCCGGCGGTTTCCTGTGCCTCGTTGGACGAGGTCCGCAGCAACATCGACCGCATCGACAAGACGATCGTCCCGCTGCTGGCCGAACGGGCCGCCTATGTCGCCGAGGCGGCGAAGTTCAAGTCGAGCCAGAGCACGGTGGTCGATGTCTCGCGGGTCGAACGCATCATCGCCCGCGTCCGCGCGATGGCCGAAGAGAACGGAGCCGACCCGGACCTGATCGAGCGGCTCTATCGCGGGATGATCGAGACCTATACCGCCTTTGAAAAGGGGGTGTGGACCCCGCCTCGCCCCGCGCCCTGACCCTGGTCCGCAGGGGGAAACCGCCACCGGTTGCCTTCAGCCGTCACGAAATATTATTACAAGGATGGGCCGGACCAGAATGTCCGGCCCATTATTTTTTGCCGTCCCGGATAAGTTTTTTTCCTACCCGAAACCTACCCTCTCGGTTGGGAATTCATTCCAATTAATTCTATATGTCATTACAACACGATGATTTTATTGGTCTAATCGGTATATACTCAGCCATCTAAAATCCTGCCTTCTCATGGACGCTCAATTGTGGCGGAATCATGTCGGAAAACCGCAATCGACAGCGAATACGACAATTCCGTATTGCATCCTCGGTTGGGTTCAAAATGCCATCGGGCAGGAAGGGCATTCGAATGAAACGGATGATGAGTTATCTTTATTTCTGGGTTCTCGTTGCTATTATATGTGGCGGCACCCTTGGCTATTTTGAACCGGAAATAGGTGTCAGTTTAAAGCCGCTTGGTGACGGTTTTATCGCGCTTATTAAGATGCTGATTAGCCCGGTTATCTTCTGTACGGTTGTTCTCGGCATCGCCGGGGCGGGCGACATGAAGAAGGTCGGTCGAGTCGGCGGCAAGGCTCTGATCTATTTCGAAGTGGTCTCCACCCTGGCCCTGATCATCGGCCTGGTGGTGATGAACTTCATTCGTCCCGGCGACGGCTTCCACGCCGATCCCAGCCAGCTCGACGCCAAGGCGGTGGCGAAATACGCCAAGCTGGCCGGCGAACAATCCACCGTCGATTTCATCTTGCACATCATCCCGAAAACGATGTTCGACGCCTTCACCGCCGGGGGCGATCTGTTGCAGGTCCTGCTGGTGGCGATTCTGTTCGGCTATGCGATGAGCAAGATGGGCGCGGCGGGCCAGGGCGTGCACCGCTTCATCGAAGAATGCTCGCACATCTTCTTCGCGATGATGAACAGCATCATGAAGCTGGCTCCGATCGGTGCCGGTGGCGCGATGGCCTTCACCATCGGCAAGTACGGCATCGCCGCGCTGAAGCCGCTGGCGGCGCTGATGGGCAGCTTCTACCTGACCTGCTTCCTGTTCGTGGTGATCGTGCTGGGGCTGATCGCGAAGTTTACCGGGTTCAGCATCTTCAAGTTCATCGCCTACATCAAGGAAGAGCTGCTGACCGTTCTCGGCACCTCGTCGTCGGAATCCGCGCTGGTTCCGCTGATGGCCAAGCTGGAAAAGCTGGGCTGTTCGAAGTCGGTGGTCGGTCTGGTCGTGCCCTCGGGCTATTCGTTCAATCTCGACGGCACCAACATCTACCTGACCATGGCCGCTTTGTTCGTCGCCCAGGCGCTCGACATCGAGCTGACGCTGGGACAGGAGCTGACCCTGCTGGGTGTCGCCATCCTGACCTCCAAGGGCGCTTCCGGCGTCACTGGGGCGGGCTTCATCACCCTGGCCGCGACGCTGGCGGTGGTACCCTCGGTGCCGGTCGCCGGTCTGGCCCTGATCCTCGGCATCGACCGCTTCATGTCCGAGGCCCGTGCCCTGACCAACTTCATCGGCAACGGCGTCGCCACCGTCGTCGTGTCGAAGTGGGAAAAGGAACTGGACGAAAAGCAGATGAGAGCCACCCTCGGCTAACATCTTATCCCGGTGATCGGAGCGATCACCAGGAACCCCAACGCAAGCCGGGGAGGCAATCGCCTCCCCGGTTTTTGTTTGGCCGAACCGCAGCGGGCACCGCGACGCGGGCAAAGAAAAAGGGAGGCGAAACCGCCTCCCCGTCTCTTCATCCGATCCCTGGCCGGATCACAGTCTATTCGTCGTCCTCGACGAACAGGTGACCGGCGCGACCGTGAACATAGCCGTTAGCGAACTGGACGCCGGGACAGAGACCGGCCAGCCGGTCCTCGGCCTCGGCGACCGCCATCCGCCCGTCCAGCACGGCGCGGAACAGAGCGGAGACCGCGACCATATCGACGTTCTGGGGCCACAGGCGGAAGCGCGACACGCCGCGCGCCCGCAGCGACACCAGATCGGGCAGCAGGTCCATATAGTGCGACGACATCGTCTGGGTGCCGTTGACGGCCAGGAACGGGATTTCGTCGAGGGTCTCGACCTCCATCCCGTCGGGATCGTCGGCGCAGACATACTGACAGGCGTCCTTCGTCAACTGACGGGCACGGGCGGCATAACACCGCGCCGAAATCGCCAGCGGCAGACGGCCGAACGCCTGAATTTCGATCTCGGACTTGGCAGCGGTGGCCAAGGCGGCGATCGCGTCACCCGACAGTTCGGCGGGCAGACAGACCCGGATCGCGCCCATCGATTCGAGGGTGGCCAGGGTGCCTTCGTTATAGACGTTGAGCAGGGCACCGGCGACGAACGGCCGCCCGGCGGTGATCGCCGCGACCGAGATATCGTTGGCCTCGACCAGCAGGTCGGCATCGGAGGCGAGATCGCGCGCGGCAGCCATCTCGCGCTCGCTCATGATCAGAGCCAGCGAGGACAGCACCACTTCCTTGCCCGCGGCATGCAGCCGCTCGACAACGGAGGCGATATAAGGCTCGAAGAACGGAGTGCGCTTGGAACAAACGACCTCGCCGACATGCACCGTATCGACCGGGGCTTCGTCAGCAATCCGAAAGTAGAAGTCGCGCAGGGTCTCGGGCTTCCAGTTGAACAGGACTGGCCCCAGGGTCAGCTTTGCCGTCATAATCAGCGCCACGCCTTTTCATACGCTCCGGTGGTCTGTTTGCCACCTTCGGTGATACGGTCAAGGTCGATGTCGGGCAGGCTTTTGCCCGCCAGCACCGCATCGACGCCCTGACGGAACGCTCCCACCACCGCCGCGACATAGGCGCGGCCGCGCTGACGGCCTTCGATCTTGAAGGCAGTGACACCGGCGCGGATCAGGTCGGGCAGGATCGCCAGGGTATTAAGCGAGGTCGGTTCCTCGAACAGGTAGCTCGCTTTGTCGTTGGCGATGAAACGCCCCTTGCACAGGGTCGGATAGCCCGCCGGTTCGGTGTGAGCGAACTTGTTGATGGTAAAGCCGCCCAGTTCCGAGGTGATTCCCTCGTTGGTCTCGGTATAGCGGACGTCGCTGGCCGGAGAGCAGGCACCGTTGATGTTGGGCGACTGGCCGGTGGCATAGGATGACAGGGCGCAGCGGCCTTCGGCCATCACGCACAGGCCGCCGAACACGAACACTTCGGTTTCGATCGGGGCGATCCGGGCGTTGACCTCGGCGATTTCCTGCACCGTCAGCACGCGCGGCAGCACCACCCGCTTGATGCCATAGCGGTCGGCATAGAAGCGGATCGCGTCGGGATTCGACGCCGCCGCCTGCACCGACAGATGCAGCCGCAGATTGGGGTGATGGCGGGCGGCATGGTCGATCAGACCGATATCGGCCAGGATCACCGCGTCGGCCTTCAACTCGTCGCAATCGGCCACGGCACGGTGCCAGATTTCAGGCTGACCGGCGCGGGGGAAGGTGTTGACCGCGACCAGAACCTTGGCGCCCTTGCCGTGGGCATACTCGATCCCCTCGGCCAGTTCGCGGCGATTGAAGTTGAGGCCGGGGAAATTACGCGCGTTGGTCTCGTCGCGAAATCCGACATAGACGCAATCGGCACCGGCGTCGATCGCGCTTTTCAGCGCCGCCGGGGTTCCGGCGGGACAGACCAGTTCGGGGCGCGTCAGCGGCGCGGGAGCGGGCTGTGCGGTTGTCATGCTTAGGCAACTCCTCCACGACGGGCGGCCTTGCGCAGGGTCTTCAACTCGGCTTCCAGCTGGGTGATCCGAGCGTTCTGCGCATTGGAATCCTTGACCGCGGGGGCGATCAAAGCGGTCCGCAGGGTTTCGATATCGTCTTGAATCCGGCCCAGCAGATCGACCGCGGCCGAAGCGCAGGACCGGAACGGGCGGGCCAGCGGGCCCAGTTCGGCGCTGATGTCGTTGATCAGGTCGATCCCGGCCCCGTCGATGGCGTTGCGAAGCGCGACCACCACTTCGGTATCGCCCTCGATCACCAGCCGCCGTGTAAAGAACAGCGCGTCGCCATCGACCTTGCCCTCGGCCAGCGCCAGCAGCACTTCGAGCGGGCCATGGATGGTGGCGGCAACTTCCTGCGGGTCGATCTCGCGCCGCACCGTCAGCCGGGGATCGTCGGGATTGGGATCGAGCAGGATCACGAACGGCAGATCGACCGGGTTGATGCAGACCGGCTTCGACGCATAATCGGCCATGCGGTCGAGGATGTCGGGATGGCGACGCCGCAGCATCTTCAACACCCCGTCGAACACCGGCTGCAACAGCGCGGGACGAACCGGCTTCAGCGCCATCCCCAGCAGCAACACCGGAGAAAACGGCGGCTGGACCGGTTTGACGTTGGCGCGGACTTGCCCTGGCCTCATGGTTTTGACCTCTCCCGACTGTAAGCGACAGCGACGCTATAGTGCGGGTCATATTCCCCCTGATCGGCGGAAGTCAAGCGACGCCCGCTTTTCCACGGGCCGATTACCCCTTTGCGACCGGGCGTCGGCGTTGACAGACGCCGGGTCGGCCTCTATCTCTTGCCGGTCGCGACCGGCCTTCAGATGTTGGGGGCAGGGGCCACTGGTTTCGGGGAATCACTATGTTCGGCGCCATTGCCCGGCGGATTTTCGGCTCCGCCAACGACCGTATTCTGAAGCCCCTCTACAAAGAGGTCGCCGCCGTCAATGCCCTTGAGCCGGAAATGACTCGGCTCTCCGACGATGAATTGCGTGGCCGGACCGATCTGTTCCGCCAGCGTCTGGCGGCGGGCGAGACCGTCGACGATCTGATGGTCGAAGCCTTTGCCACCGTCCGCGAAGCGGCCAAACGCACCCTGGGCCAGCGCCATTTCGATGTGCAGCTGCTGGGCGGCATGGTTCTCCACCAGGGCCGCATCGCCGAGATGCGGACCGGCGAAGGCAAGACCCTGGTGGCAACGCTGCCGGTCTATCTCAACGCGCTGGCGGGCAAGGGCGTCCACGTCGTCACCGTCAACGATTATCTGGCCGCGCGCGATTCCGAATGGATGGGTCAGGTCTATAAGTTCCTTGGCCTCAGCGTCGGGGTGATCGTGCACGGGCTGGACGATCTGGAGCGGCAGCAGGCCTATGCCTGCGACGTCACCTACGGCACCAACAACGAAATCGGCTTCGATTACCTGCGCGACAACATGAAGTTCCGGCTGGAAGAGATGGTCCACCGGCCCTTCCATTACGCGATCATCGACGAGGTCGATTCGATCCTGATCGACGAGGCGCGGACGCCGCTGGTGATCTCCGGCCCGACCGAGGACAATTCCGAATTGTACCGGCTGGTCGATAAGGTGATGCCGCGGCTGGTCGAGCTTGATTACGAAAAAGACGAGAAGATCAAGGCGGTGACGCTGACCGAGCGCGGCACCGAGCGGGTCGAGGAATTGCTGCGCGGCGACGGGCTGCTGAAGGGTGGCTTGTACGATGTCGGCAATGTCAGCCTGGTCCACCACGTCAATCAGGCCCTGCGCGCCCATTTCCTGTTCTCGCGCGACGTCGATTACATCGTCAAGGACGACAAGATCATCCTGATCGACGAGTTCACCGGCCGCATGATGGACGGACGCCGCTTCTCCGAGGGCCTGCATCAGGCGTTGGAGGCGAAGGAATCCGTCACCATCCAGAACGAATATCAGACGCTGGCCTCGATCACCTTCCAGAACCTGTTCCGCCTCTATCCCAAGATGGGCGGCATGACCGGAACCGCGCTGACCGAAGCGGGTGAGTTCGCCGAAATCTACGGGCTGGAAGTCGTCGATATCCCCACCAATGTTCCGGTATCGCGCGAGGATCACGACGACGAGGTCTATCGCACCCAGAACGAAAAGCTGGAAGCGATCGTCACCCTGATCGAGGATTGCCGCAAGCGCGGCCAGCCCGCCCTGGTCGGGACCACCTCGATCGAGAAGTCCGAACAGCTCGCCACCTTGCTGCGTGAACGCGAGATCAAGCATCAGGTGCTGAACGCCCGCTATCACGAGCAGGAAGCCTATATCATCGCCCAGGCCGGCGTGCCCGGCGCCGTCACCATCGCCACCAACATGGCCGGTCGCGGCACCGACATCCAGTTGGGCGGCAATATCGACATGCGGATCCGGCTCGAACTGTCCGAGATCACCGACGAGGCGGAACGGCAGCGCCGGATCGCCCAGATCCGCGCCGAGGTCGAAACCAAGAAGCAGACCGCGCTGGCGGCGGGCGGACTGTACGTCGTCGGCACCGAACGCCACGAATCGCGCCGCATCGACAACCAGTTGCGCGGCCGCTCCGGCCGTCAGGGCGATCCCGGCGCGTCGAAGTTCTTCCTGTCGCTCGAAGACGATCTGATGCGGATCTTCGGCTCCGACCGGATGGACGGAATGCTGCAAAAGCTCGGCATGAAGGGCGGCGAGGCGATCGTTCACCCCTGGATCAACAAGGCGCTGGAAAAGGCCCAGCAGAAGGTCGAGGCCCGCAACTTCGACGTCCGCAAAAACCTGCTGAAGTTCGACGACGTAATGAACGATCAGCGCAAGGTGATCTATGAGCAGCGCAAGGAGCTGATGGCCGCCGACAGCGTCGCCGAGGAAATCGAATCCTTCCGCGCCGACGTCATCTCGGAAATGGTCTCGCGCTGCATCCCCGAGCGCGCTTATGCCGATCAGTGGGACGTCGCCGCCCTGCACGAAGAGGTCCGCCGCATTCTCAACCTCGACCTGCCGATCGTCGATTGGGCCAAGGAAGAGGGGATCGCCGACCAGGAAATCCGCCACCGCATCACCGAGGCCTCCGACGCCAAGATGGCTCAGAAGGCCGAATCCTGTGGCGCCGAAACGATGCGGATGGTCGAAAAGAGCCTGCTGCTCCAATTGCTCGATCAGGTGTGGAAGGATCACCTGCTCCAGCTCGACCATTTGCGCCAGGGCATCAGCTTGCGCGCCTATGCCCAGCGCGACCCCTTGAACGAGTACAAGCGCGAGGCGTTCAACCTGTTCGAAGCGGCTCTCGACGATTTGCGCGAGAAGGTGACGTCGGTGCTGGCCCATGTCGAATTGCGGGTCGGCGATCCCGATCTCGATCAGGCGCTCGAGCCGCGCGGCTCCGCCAAGGCCCAGGAAAGCCGCCAGGATCCCGCCGAAATCCTGGCCGGAGCCTCGCCGGGCGCCGTCGGCTTCGATTCCAACAACCCGGCCAGTTGGAACGCTGTTTCGCGCAATGCGCCGTGCCCGTGCGGGTCGGGGCGCAAGTTCAAGCATTGCCACGGCGGGGCGGTCTGACCCCCTGCCGATGGCCTGGCTCTGGTTGGGGCTCGCCATCCTGGCCGAGGTCGTCGCGACCTCGGCGCTGACGGCAACCGACGGCTTCACCCGCTTGGGGCCGTCGGTCATTGTCGTCTTCGGCTATGGTCTGGCGTTTTATTTCCTTTCCCTCGTGTTGCAGGTCCTTCCCGTCGGCATCACCTATGCGGTGTGGTCGGGTCTGGGACTCGTCCTGGTATCGCTGATCGGGTGGCTGTGGTACGGCCAGTCCCTGCCGCCCCTCGCCCTGGTTGGAATCGGACTGATCCTGGCCGGGACGATTGTGTTGAACCTGTCCTCGGGGTCGGGATCGCAGGGGTGAGTTCCGCCTCAGCCCGTCGTGACAGACCCGCTCATTGCGGCTAGAGTTCCTCTCCGCCCGGCGTTGCCCGGTCGCCCGAGGGTCTTTTCCCGCGTTTCCCCAGGAACCGCCCGGCGGTTCGACAGTTACAAGGAACGTGCCTATGAAGATCGTGACGGATGCCTCATTCGAGGCCGAGGTTCTGCAAGCCTCCGGCCCGGTTCTGGTTGATTTCTGGGCCGAATGGTGTGGTCCCTGCCGCCAGATCGCCCCGGCCCTGGAAGAATTATCGACCCAACTCGAAGGCAAGATCACTGTAGCCAAGATCAACATCGACGAGAATCCGGCGACCCCCGGCAAGTTCGGCGTCCGTGGCATTCCCACCCTGATGATCTTCAAGGGTGGTGCCGTCGCCTCAACCAAAGTCGGCGCGATGCCCAAGAGCAAACTGGTCGAATGGGTTGAGGGAAGCCTATAAGGCATACGGGGCGGAGATATCCGCCCCGTCCGCATCGCCATTGCATTCGGCCCGACTTATGACAAACTGGGTATGAGGTTCATAATTCTCCCAGGGAGGGAGGGCAGAATGAAACGATCTCTTGCCTTAGTTGCTATCGCGATCGTTCTTGGAGCCGCAGGATCAGCGTCCGCCAAGGAAGACGCCGTCAGTTATTCCGAGGATATCCGCCCCATCATCGTCGGCCGATGCATCGAGTGTCATCAGAAGGGGGGACTGGGAACCGAAGCCAGCGGCCTCGACCTCAGTTCCTACGAAGGGCTGATGAAGGGCACCAAGTTCGGCCCGATGATCACCCCCGGCGAACCCGAGACCAGCAGCCTGATGCGTCTGATCGACCACAAGGTCGATCCCTCGATCCGGATGCCGCACGGGAAAAAGAAATTGTCGCAATGCGACCGCGACACCTTCCGGCTCTGGATCAAGCAAGGCGCCAAAAACAATTAAGACAGTTCGGTTCCGCCACCCCGGACCTCGAGCCGTTCCGGCATCGGGGCCGGGGTTTGGTGTGCCCCCTCCCCTCCTTCACAACGCCGTTTGGCCGGTTCCGTGACGCCCACCGCCCTCGCCCCCGATCCACTGCTGATTTTGTTCCTGGCCATCGGTCTCGACGCCTTGCTGGGCGACATGCCCTGGCTGTTCCGGCGGGTTCCCCATCCGGTTGCGCTGATCGGTCAGGCGATCGAAATCCTCGAACGCAGACTGAACCGTCCCGAACGCTCGGACCGGGCGCGGCGCTGGCGCGGCGGACTGATGGCGGTCGGGCTGATCGCCCTCGGCGCGGCGGCGGGGGGCTTAATTTCGGCCCTCGCCCATACGCTGCCATACGTCTGGCTGGCCGAACTGTTCCTGGTCGCGACCCTGCTGGCCCAGCGCTCGCTGTTCGAGCACGTCCACGATGTCGCCGTCGCCCTCCAGAAGAACGGGCTTGAGGCCGGGCGCTATGCCGTGTCTCGGCTGGTCGGACGCGACCCCAACGCGCTCGATGGCCATGGAATCGCCCGCGCCGCGATTGAATCCCTGGCCGAGAATTTCTCCGATGCCGTCGTCGCCCCGGTGTTCTGGTATCTGGTGCTGGGCCTGCCCGGCCTGATCGCCTACAAGACCGTCAACACGCTGGATTCGATGGTGGGCTACCGTACCGAGCGCTATCGCGCCTTCGGGATGGTCTCGGCCCGTCTCGACGACGCGATGAACCTGATCCCGGCCCGGCTGGCCGGTCTGTTGCTGGTCCTGGCTGCGCCATTCGTGCCAAAGGGCCGCCCGATCAATGCCCTGGTCACGATGGTCCGCGACGCCCGCCACCACCGCTCGCCCAATTCGGGCTGGCCCGAATCCGCCTGCGCCGGGGCGCTCGACCTCGCCCTGGGCGGTCCGCGCCGCTATCCCGGCCTCGTCGTCGAGGAAAAATGGATGGGACGGGGCCGCACCAAGGCCGATCTCGCCGACATCCACCGCGCCCTCCACCTTTTTTCCGTCGCCTGCGTGCTTGATGCCGGGTTGGTGGTGCTGGCGCTGTGGCTGAAAAGTACCGCGCTGATCTGGGGATAGCGCGGGAGCCCCCCGATCGCCGTCAGCCAACAAAAAGCCCGCCAAGTGCTTGACTTGACGGGCTTTTCTAATGGTAGCGGAGGAGGGACTCGAACCCCCGACACGCGGATTATGATTCCGCTGCTCTAACCAGCTGAGCTACTCCGCCCCAACGGGAAGGCGGACGATATAACTTTGACCGATACCCTCTGTCAAGCGTTGCGTCATCGCCTCCGGAAAGCCCGCCCGGCAATACGGGCTTGCGCCGCGCCCTCCGATCCCTATAATCCCGGCCTTTCCTTCCCCTTTCGGCGAGGCAGCCGCAATGGACGACGCTTCGAGGCCCGTGGTCGGCATCATCATGGGCAGCCAGTCCGACTGGGAGACCATGCGGCACGCCGCCGCAACGCTGGCCGACCTGGGAATCTCTTTCGAGACCCGGGTGGTTTCCGCGCACCGGACTCCGGCCCGGTTGGTCGAGTACGCCACCACCGCACGCTCGCGCGGGCTGAAAGTCGTTATCGCCGGAGCGGGCGGCGCCGCCCATCTGCCCGGCATGACCGCGTCGATGACCCCGCTGCCGGTGTTCGGCGTGCCGGTCGAAAGCCGCGCCTTCAAGGGCCTCGATTCCCTGCTGTCGATTGTCCAGATGCCGGGCGGCATTCCGGTCGGCACCGTCGCGATCGGCAAGGCTGGGGCGATCAACGCCGCGCTGCTGTCCGCGTCGGTCCTGGCCCTGCTCGATCCCGCCGTCGCGACGGCGCTGGATGCGTGGCGCGCCCGCCAGACCGAGGCCGTCGCAATCGCCCCGGTCGATCTCGAGTCTCCGCATCTGATCCGGCCGTGAGTACCGTCGACCCGCGCTTTCCGCTGCCGCCGGGCAGCACCGTCGGCATCATCGGCGGCGGCCAGTTGGGCCGGATGGCTGCGCTGGCGGCCGCCCGGCTGGGCTATCGCGTCCACATCTTCACCCCCGAGCAAGACAGTCCCGCCGCCCAGGTCTCGGCCGCCGCCACCGTCGCGGCATACGGCGACGAGACGGCGATCGCCGCCTTTGCCCGCGCCGTCGATGTCGTCACCTTCGAGTTCGAGAACATCCCCGCCGACAGCGTCCGGCTGATGGCCTCGCTGGTGCCGGTACGGCCGGGCTGGAACGTGCTGGAGACCGCCCAGGACCGGATCGACGAGAAGCGCTTCTTCAACGGTCTGGGCATCGCCACCGCGCCGTGGCGGGCCGTCACCTCCGCCGCCGAGCTTGCCGCCGCGTTGGACGAGATCGGCCGCCCGGCGGTGCTGAAGACCGCGCGAATGGGCTATGACGGCAAGGGACAGGTGCGGATCGACGAGAGCACCGACCCGGCCGAAGCCTGGGCCGCGCTGGGAACCGGGCTGGACGGCAGCGGCCAAGGCATCCTCGAAGGCTTCATCGACTTCCAAGGCGAGATTTCGGTGATCGTCGCCCGCGGGGCCGACGGGGCCTGGGCTGCGTTCGACCCGGCCTGGAACGTCCACCGCCACCATATCCTCGACACCTCGACCGTTCCCGCCCCGATTTCGCCCGCCACCGCCGCCCAGGCGATCGACATCGCGCGGCGCGCCGCCCTGGCGCTGGACGTGGTCGGGCTGCTGGCGGTCGAGATGTTCGTCACCCCCACCGGCCTGCTGGTCAACGAAATGGCGCCCCGCCCGCACAATTCCGGGCATTGGACGATGGATGCCTGCCTGACCGACCAGTTCGAGCAATTCATCCGCGCGGTCTGCGGTCTGCCGCTGGGCTCGGCGGCGCGACATTCCGACGCCGAAATGACCAATCTGATCGGGGCCGACGTTGATCGCTGGCAAGAAATACTGGCGGACCCCGACGCCCGCCTCCATCTCTATGGCAAGGCCGAGGCCCGTCCCGGCCGCAAGATGGGCCATGTCAACCGGTTGCGCCCGCTCGGTTCGGCTGCTCCGGTGCAGTGACGATTTCGTAACGTCTGAAATTGGGCGTTGACGCCCCGGCTTTGTTGCCGGATTTTTGCAAACGCGTGTTCGGTCTGGCCCTTTACCCGGGAGCCGCTTTGGAAGATCTTATCATCCATATCCTCAAGGAATACGGCTTCCTTCTTTACCTGTTCATCGCTGCGTGGACTTTTGTGGAAGGTGAAACCGTCGTCCTCGTGACCGGTATTCTTGCTTCCGAGGGCCGGTTTCCGATCAATGTCGAGTTGCTTGCCGCCGCCGCTTGGTGCGGTAGCTTTCTCGGCGATCAGCTCTATTTTTATATTGGCAGACGCTATGGAGCGCCGCTGCTGCATCGATGGCCCCGTCTGACCGGGCGGATCGATTGGGCCTTCCAGGCGCTGAAACGCTCGCCCGCGCTGTTCATCCTCTCCTTCCGCTGGATTTACGGCGTCCGCAACATCGCCCCCTTCATCGTCGGCATCGCCGGGGTCGCCCGGGTCAAGTATCTGGTTCTGAACCTGATCGCCGCCGGTCTGTGGGCGCACTGTTTCGCCTGGGGCGGCTATTTCATGGGGCGCAAGCTGGAGGAATGGCTGGGCGACAGCAAATGGTACGTGCTGTTCGGCTTCATCTTGTGCCTGTTCGGCTTCGCCATCTACAGCGCCTATAACGGCCACCGCAAAGCGACGGCGGCCCGCGCCGAAGACGACGCGGCAGCCCCGAAAGAGTGAGCGGGGTCCGGGGGCGACACGCCCCCGCGCCTGCGGCCGATCCCGACCGGGACAATCAGCGCCGGGCCAGCAACATCGCGGCGCGGACTTCCTGATAGCGGGCCCGGCGCAATTGGTACTCGGCGACACGGGCCATCCGATAGGCCTCGGCGATCTGGACCTCCTCGGCCCGACCGGCATCGACCTTGGCGCGGGCGGCCCGGCGGTCCTGTTCGGCGCGAGCCAACGCGGTCGGAGCCGGGACGGGCCGCGATTGCGGCGGCGTGATCCGCCGCACCGAGGCCAGACGGGGGGTATCGTCCTCGCCGCCGATCCGATCCCAGATTCGCATCAGCTTCTCGCGATAGGCAGCGGCCAGGCTGGGCGTCTGGGAATGGTAATAGGACGCCGCCGTCGGCCAGTGGCCGGTCGCGTCGTGCAGGCCGGTGAGGAAGCGGGCGGCATAGGCGACGTTGGCGGCGGGATCGAACGCTTCGTCCAGATCGGCAAAGGCGGTGGGATGGTAGCGCAGATTGACCTGCATGCAGCCGACGTCGATATTTTGCACGCCGCGGGCTTTCAGTCGGCGGACTTCGGCGATCGCCTCGGCCTTGGTGGGAAGATATCGCCCCTGCCCCTCGGCCATCACCGTCCACGGCCAGGCAATTGTTGCCCGGCGGCCGGAATCGTACCGGCCGGATTCGAGGATCGAGATTGATTGGAGCAGACCCGACGGGATGCCGTAGCTGCGCTCCGCCGTGGTCACTTCGGCGGAGCAAAGAGCGTCAAGCGGCAGCGGGGGCACGGCGCGGGCGGGGGACACGGCCACCAGGACGCCCAACAGCGCCAGCCCGCCCCCTCCCCATTTCGATAAGCCCCAGCGCATCGCTCTGCTCCGTTTCCGGTATCGCCTGCGAAATGGATATGCATCGACTATGCCAGATCGGAGCACGGCGGTCACGGAGAGTTGAGGGTGGACGCATCGACTGGATTTGCTTAACAATGTGCCCCACATCATACGAGGGGGGACAAATGCGGCGGTCCGGATAACACTTTGTCCGGAGAGGTGGTTTATCGTGATGGCAGACAGGACTTCGGATATGCGCTCGACGCGGGAACGGATTGATGACAGCGCCCTGCCGCTGATCGGCATTTATGAGATCAGCAAGATTCTGGGCGCGACGCTTGATCTCGATCAGGCCCTGCGCGAAGTGCTGAACGTGCTGTCGTCGTACCTCAACATGAGGCACGGCGCGGTGGTGCTGAGCGATGAGCAAAACAAGCCGGTCCTGGCCGCCGTCACCGGGATGTCGCTTCAGGCGGCCCGGGCGGGGGCGCTGAAATATCCCTATGCCGCCGCCGCTCAGGTGATTTCGACCAGCATCCCGATGGTGGTGCCCGACATCGCCGACGAGCCCTTGCTGGAATCCTGTGCCGGCAACAACGAGGCGCTGGAGGACGAGCGGATCGCTTTCTATTGCGTCCCGATCAAGACCACCGAAAAAACCATCGGTGCGCTGTCGGTCGAGCGCGCCCAGGACGGACAATCCTTCGTCGTCTACGAACACGATTTGCGCTTCCTCACCATGGTCGCGACCCTGATCGCCCAGACCGTCCGGCTGCACCGCAAGGTTCTGGCCGACCGCGAAATGCTGATGGACGACGCCAAGCGGCTGCAAAAAAAGATTACCGAGGTCGCCCAGGCCCAGCCGGTGCGCGGACTCGACGACGTTGTCGGCACCTCCGAGGCGATGGCCAACGTCTTCGCCCAGGTCCAGCAGGCGGCGCCGACCAAGGCGACGATCCTGCTGCGCGGCGAATCCGGCACCGGCAAGGAACTGGTCGCCCGCGCCGTCCACGGCCTGTCGCAGCGGGCGCGCAAGCCCTTCATCAAGGTCAATTGCGCTGCCCTGTCGGAAACCGTGCTGGAATCCGAATTGTTCGGCCATGAAAAGGGCGCGTTCACCGGCGCGGTGGCGGAACGCAAGGGCCGGTTCGAACTGGCCAATGGCGGCTCGCTGTTCCTCGACGAAATCGGCGAGATTTCCGCAGGCTTCCAGGCCAAGCTGCTCCGCGTGTTGCAGGAAGGCGAGTTCGAGCGGGTCGGCGGGGCACGCACCATCAAGGTCGATGTCCGCCTGATCGCCGCGACCAACCGCGACCTGGAAGCCGGGGTCGCCGACGGCAGCTTCCGCGCCGATTTGTATTACCGTCTTAACGTCGTGCCGATCTTCCTGCCGCCACTGCGCGAGCGGACCGGCGATATCCCCCTGCTGGCCTCGTTCTTCCTCGACCAGTTCAACCGCGAGAACGGGCGCAGCCTGTCCTTCTCGGGCGAGGCGCTTGACGTGCTGAAGCGCTGTTATTTCCCCGGCAATGTCCGCGAACTGGAAAATTGCGTCTATCGCACCGCGACGATGACCAAGGGCGATCAGATCGACGAACTGAACCTGCTCTGTCAGCACGATATCTGTCTGTCCTCGACCCTGTGGCACCACAAGCGTCCGGGAGCCGAGGGACCGCAGGCCGCGATCCCGTCACCCGGCCCGACTCCGGGAACCGGTCGGGTCTCCGCCCCGATTCCGGTGCCGACCGGACCGCTTACCGCCCCGCCCTGTCCCGCCGCCCCGTTGGGCGAGGCGGGCGTGGACGACGAATCCGACCTGTCCGAGCGCGAACGGCTGGTCCAGGCGATGGAGAAGTGCGGCTGGGTCCAGGCCAAGGCGGCGCGAATGCTGGGACTGACCCCCCGCCAGATCGGCTATGCCCTGAAGAAGCATAATATCGAGGTCCGCCAGCTCTGACCGGCGAAGAGGCCACCGCCGTCGGTGGCGGGGCATTCTCCTTGCCGATGGCTAGGTCCTGTGGCTCAATGCCACCGATGGCACCCGAACCGACCCCCTTTGTCCGCGCCACCCCTGGCGCGCCTGCCGACATGGCGGCGCACTTCATGGAATGTGGCGCGCTCGACACCAATCTCAGCCTCGCCCCCGGCTCCCGTCTGGTGATTACCGACGATCTGCTGGACGGCACCGTGATCGACGCCGCCGCCTTGTCGATGGCGGCGATCGTCGCCCGCGATGGGCAGGTCGCCCGCGCCGCGCTGATCCCGCTGGGGGTTGCCGCCAGCAAGATGTCGGGCCGCGACCGCGACCGCTACGAACAGCTTTTCGCGCTGATCGAGGAATCCGCTTTTGCTCCCCAGGTGCGGGATTCGGCCGAGGCGCTGATCCGCGCCGGGTTCCGCGAGGCGCGGATTCGCGATCTGGCCGCCGAACTGGGCGGCACGGTCGGCCCGGCCCGCGAACGCTATCGCGCCTTTCTCGACGTGATCCGGCTGTTGACCGAGGGGCGGATTTCCGATGGCGCGTTCCTGGACGAGTTCCTCGACTTCACCCGTCAGGTCGCGGGCAAGCTCGATTTCGGCATCTATGCGATGTGCGTCGATCGGCTGTTCGTCAGCGAACGGATTCCGCTGGGGGTCAAGGCGGCGCTGCTGCGCGAGGTGCTGGGCTACCCGCCGCTGATCCGGCGCGAACTGGTCACCACCTTGTTGGCTTCGCCCCGGGTCGTGCCCGAATTGATCCAGTTGGCCCGAAGCGAGCTTTCCACCCGGCTCGATTCCCGCCAGCAGACCGAAATCCGACTCTATACCCTGCTCAAGCGAAGCTGGCAGGCGCGGCGCCCGACGTCGGACACCGCCGCCTCCTGAGCTTCGGCTTTGTCGTATCCGCGACGGTTTGTCACCCTGTGTCGCGGATACGACAGCCGACAATCCCGCTAAAACCATAGCATTTCCGCCATTTTTGCAGTTGGCATCCTCCTTGCTTAGATAGGCTTATTCGAGCCCTGACGAGGAGGCCGCCGGTGTCTGGCAATGTCGTTCCCCTAAGCAGCATCACCCGGTCCATGCCGGTTCCCCCGGCTGGCGGATGCGCCTCGTCCTCCTGCGGCGCGCCGTCCGATCGTGGCGACGTCCCCGAACAGGTCTGGGAGCGGATCAAGGACCATCCCTGCTTCAGCGAAGAAGCCCACCATTACTTCGCCCGGATGCATGTCGCGGTTGCTCCCGCCTGCAACATCCAGTGCAATTACTGCAACCGTAAGTACGATTGCGCCAACGAGTCCCGCCCCGGCGTCACCAGCGAACGACTGACCCCCGAACAGGCGGCGCGCAAGGTGATGGCCGTGGCGGCCAAGGTGCCGCAACTGAGCGTGCTGGGCATCGCCGGACCGGGCGATTCGCTGTTCGACTGGCGACGGACCTTCGAGACCTTCCGTCTTGTCGCCGCGCAGATGCCCGACCTCAAATTCTGTATCTCGACCAACGGTCTGGCCCTGCCCGACCACGTCGATGAACTGGCCCAGTACAATATCGACCACGTCACCATCACCATCAACGCGGTCGATCCCGAGATCGCGACCAAGATCTATCCCTGGATCTACTTCAACGGTCGCCGCTACACCGGGATCGAGGCGGCGCGGATCCTGCTCGACCGCCAGATGGAAGGGCTGGAGCGCCTGACCGCCAAGGGCGTGCTGGTCAAGATCAATTCGGTCTTGATCCCCGGCATCAACGACCGCCATCTGATCGAGGTCAATAAGGCGATCAAGGCGCGTGGCGCGTTTCTGCACAATGTGATGCCGCTGATTTCCGATCCGTCGCACGGCACCCGCTTCGGCCTCGACGGCCAGCGCGGCCCGACCGCCGCCGAAGTCAAGGCGGTCCAGGACAGTCTGGGCGGCGGAGCCCATCTGATGCGCCATTGCCGCCAGTGTCGCGCCGATGCCGTCGGCATGCTGGGCGAGGATTTGTCGCGCGACTTCACCTTGGACAAGATTCCCGAGGCCCCGGTGGTCGATCCCGAACCCCGCCGGGTTTACCGCGAAGTGGTGGCGCGCGAACGGGCCGACCGCGCCCGCGCCGTCGCCGCCGCAACCGCCGGTCTGGCCCAGACCGCCCCCACGGCGGCTCCGGCCCGACTGGTCGCGGTCTGCACCAAGGGCGGCGGGCGGATCAACCAGCATTTCGGCCATGCCCGCGAATTCCACGTCTTTGAGGTCGATTCCTCGGGTGTACGCTTTTCCGGGCTGCGCAAGGCTGATAATTATTGCCTGGGCGGAGAGGGGGACGACGAGCGGATGCCGACGATCCTGGCCGCCCTGGAAGGGATTGAGACCGTCTTCGTGTCCAAGATCGGGCGCTGTCCGCGCGACGATCTCGCCAAAGCCGGAATCGAAGCGGTCGATACCCATCCGTTCGAGTATATAGAGAGCGCTGTGGCGGCCTGGTACGCCGAACGGTTCGGCGTCCAAATCGAGGCCGCCAGCATCGCCTGAACCATAGCCTGACTAAAATAAGGAGAGTGTCATGGCCCTTACGATTAATGCTGACGAGTGCACGTCCTGCGGCGCCTGCGAATTCGAGTGCCCGAACGGCGCGATCAGCCTGAAGAGCGACGTCTATGTGATCAAGGCGTCGGCCTGCACCGAATGTGATGGCGAAGCGCCGAAGTGCCAGGCGGTGTGCCCGGCCGACGCCATCGTCAAAGCCTGACCGACCGTCTAGGCGCGCCGGGAAAAGGAGAACCGTCATGGTCGAGCAAGCCCCCGTCGAAGTGTGGGGACCGCCCGTCTTCGAAAAAGGCGACAAGGTGGTTGCGCTCCGCGACGTCCGCAATGACGGCACCTTTCCCGGCGCCAAGATGGGCGAAGTGCTGATCCGCAAGGATGAGATCGGGTACGTCCATTCGGTCGGATCCTATCTCAACCGTTATTACATCTATGCGATCGACTTCATCGAAACCGCGCGTCTGGTCGGGATGCGCGCCGCCGAGTTGAAGCTGCTCGAAAAGGCTCCGGACGCACCGCCGTCCTGATCCCGCCTCCATCCTCTTCCCTGCCAAGGAACCCGTCATGAAGGTCATGCTGCGCAAGATCGGCGAGAAGTACGAAATCTACGTTCCGAAGAAGGATCTGGAGGAAAAAATCGTCGAGATGGAAAACGGCACGCCGTGGGGCGGCAAGGTCAAGCTGGCCAACGGCTGGAGCTTCGCCATGCCCGACATGCCCGCCGACACCAAGCTGCCGATCACCGTCGAAGCCCGCAAAATCGGCGACGAGGATTGACGCGGCCGCCCCGGAGCCTCGCGTCATGACACACCCCCCCGCCCCCTCCTCCTCTCCCGCCGCGCTGGCCGCCGAAATCGGGGCCGGAATCGCCGCCGGACGGCTGATTCCCTTTCTGGGACCGGAGGTTCTGGCCCTGGATGCCGAACCGCCGGTGCCGATCGGAGCCCGGCCGCTGGCCCATCTGCTCGGCTCGCGCGTCGCGGTGCCGGGGCGCTTTCGCAACAATCTGTGGCACGCCAGCCAATATATCGAGACCAGCCGTCACCGCGTCACCCTCGACCGGCTGATGGCGGAAATCTTCCAGCCGATCCCGCCGCCCAACGCCCTGCATCTGTGGCTGGCCGGGCAAGACGCGCTGCCGATGATTGTCGACACTTGGTATGATGGCGCGATGCGGGCAGCCTTCGCCGCCCGGGGCCGCACCGATTGGGGCCAGATCCAGGGCGCATCGAAGGCACGTCGGCTTGACGGCGGGGTATGGTCACGCACCGTCGATCACGACGGCGCGATTCTGCCCGATGATGCCGCCACCGCCTGGACCACCCTTCTCTACAAACCACACGGCGCCGCCCAGCCCACCGGGGACGTCCTGGTCTCGGATTCCGATTACGTCGAGGTATTGACCGAGATCGATATCCAGACCCCCATTCCCGACGCGGTCAAACAGCGACGCGCCGGGCGTGGATTCGTCTTTCTGGGATGCCGTTTCTACGACCAGATCCTCCGCACCTTCGCCCGCCAGATCGCCAAACATTCCGGCGGTCCGCGCTATGCCGTGGTGCCCGAGGATCTGACCCGCAACGAAATCCGGTTCCTGGAAGTCGAGGGCATCACGCCGCTGACACTGTCACTGGCCGAAGCTGTCGGGATCATCATCAAAACGGAACCGTGATGACGTCCGCCGGAAGGGGGCGGCGGCCCGATCTCCCCGATTCATGCAGAGAGGGAAAAGCATGGCGAACGTGACCTTCAGCTCGCCCATCCTGGATAAGGATGTCACCGTTTACGCGGTGGCGGGCGATACCAAGACCCTTCTGGCCCTGGCCAAGAAGAACGACATTCCGATTCCCTGCCAGTGCCAGGATGGAGAATGCGGTTCCTGTCTTATCAAAGTATCGGTTTTGGGTGATAATCCGCCGCTGGCGAGCCACCTGACCGAAAAAGAAAAGCTGACCTTGTCTGTCAACGGCAAGCTCAACAAGGCTCTGCTGGAAAAGATTGAGACGAAGGACTCTCCGCCGAGCTATCGTCTTGCCTGTCAGTATATCGTCCGCGACGAGGATATCCTGGTCGAATTCTCGGGCGAGGCGGGCGTCGAGATCGATCTGCGGCGTTAAATCGCGGAAGCACGTAGATCGACGGAGGGGCGCCCCCTTGGGGGCGCCCCTTCTCCTGTGTCGGGATGGGCGCACCGCCCCACCGCCCGAAACCGCCCGTTTCCCCTCCGTTCGGGTGGAAAAATCCCTGCCCATCTAATTGCCCCTACTCCCCCTCCGGGTGTTCTCGCCCCGGCTCGAAGCGGTCACAGTAGCGTCCAGCCCGATCGCCCCGCCTTTAAGGTGGGGATGGACCCGACGCCCTCTTGGAGACCGACGCCGATGGACCAGTCCAGCCGCTATGCCAATCTTTCCCTGACCGAGGAAGGCCTGATCGCGGGGGGCCGCCACGTCTTGTGCGCCTACCGGATGAAGCCGAGATCGGGCCACGGCTATCTGGCCACCGCCGCCCATTTCGCCGCCGAATCCTCGACCGGGACCAATGTCGAGGTCTGTACCACCGACGATTTCACCCGCGGCGTCGATGCGCTGGTCTATGAGATCGACGAAACCCGCGAGGTGATGAAGATCGCCTATCCGGTCGAGTTGTTCGACCGCAACATCATCGACGGGCGGGCGATGATCGCCTCGTTCCTGACCCTGACCATCGGCAACAATCAGGGCATGTCGGACGTCGAATACGCCAAGATGCACGATTTCTACGTGCCGCCCGCTTATCTGCAATTGTTCGATGGTCCCGCCTGCAACATCGCCGACATGTGGCGGGTGCTGGGGCGGCCCCAGGTCAATGGCGGGATGGTGGTCGGCACCATCATCAAGCCGAAGCTGGGCCTGCGTCCCCAGCCGTTCGCCGACGCCTGCCACCAATTCTGGCTGGGCGGCGATTTCATCAAGAACGACGAGCCGCAGGGCAATCAGGTGTTCGCTCCGTTGAAGGAGACGATCCGGCTGGTCGCCGACGCGATGAAGCGGGCGCAGGACACCACCGGTCAGGCCAAGCTGTTCTCGGCCAACATCACCGCCGACGATCCGGCCGAGATGATCGCGCGCGGCCATTACATCCTGGAGACCTTTGCCGAGAACGCCAACCACGTCGCCTTCCTGGTCGATGGCTATGTCGCCGGGCCGACCGCAGTGACGACCTGCCGCCGCAACTTCCCCGGCCAGTTCCTCCATTACCATCGTGCCGGACACGGCGCGGTGACCAGCAGCCAGTCGATGCGCGGCTATTCCGTGCTGGTCCATATGAAGATGGCCCGGCTGATCGGGGCCAGCGGCATTCACACCGGCACGATGGGCTTTGGCAAGATGGAGGGCGATTCCACCGAGAAGGCGGTCGCCTACATGCTGGAGCGCGAAGTAGCCGACGGGCCGTTCTACCGTCAGTTCTGGTACGGGATGAAGGCGTGCACCCCGATCATTTCCGGGGGAATGAACGCGCTTCGGCTGCCGGGCTTCTTCGCCAATCTGGGTCACTCGAACGTGATCCAGACCTCGGGCGGCGGCGCGTTCGGCCACAAGGCCGGCGCGGTGGCAGGCGCGCTGTCGCTGCGTCAGGCCCATCAAGCCTGGGTCGAAGGCGTCGATCTGGTCGATTACGCCAAGGCCCATCCTGAATTGAAGGGAGCCTTCGAATCCTTCCCCGACGATGCCGACCGGTTCTATCCCGGCTGGCGTGCCCGGCTGGGACTCGGCTGAACCTTGGGGGGTGGCACGGATCGGGTCCGGTTCGTGCCACCTGGGGGGAACCCATTCCGTTTCGAAGGGGCGTAGAGAATGTCCAAGCAGCATCCGATCATCGCCGTCACCGGGTCATCCGGGGCGGGGACCAGCACCGTCAAGGAATCCTTCGAGCACATGTTCCGCCGCGAAGGGATCAAGGCGGCGATCGTCGAGGGCGACAGCTTTCATCGCTATAACCGCGCCGATATGAAGCGGGCGATGATCGAGGCCGAGAAAAGCAACCACCGCACCTTCAGCCATTTCGGCCCCGAGGCGAATCTGTTCGCCGAGATGGAACAATTGTTCGCCACCTATGGCGCGACCGGCGGCGGGCGGCGGCGGCTCTATATCCACAACGAGGACGAAGCGGCACCGTTCGTCGATCAGGGCATCGGCCCCGGCCAGTTCACTCCCTGGGACGAGATTCCGCAGGACACCGATTGTCTGTTCTATGAAGGGCTGCACGGCTGCATCGTCACCCAAGACAGCAATTGCGCCCGCCATGTCGATCTGAAGATCGGGGTGGTGCCGGTGATCAACCTGGAATGGATTCAGAAGATCCACCGCGACACCCGCCATCGCGGCTATTCCGAGGAAGCGGTGACCGAAACGATCCTGCGGCGGATGCACGATTACATCCATTATATCCTGCCGCAATTCAAGCTGACCGATATCAACTTCCAGCGGGTGCCGGTGGTCGATACCTCGAACCCGTTCATCGCCCGCGACATCCCCACCGCCGACGAAAGCCTGGTGGTGATCCGCTTCCGCAAGCCCGACCGCTTCGAGGTCGATTTTCCCTATCTACTCCAAATGCTGAAGGATTCGTGGATGAGCCGCCGCAACACCATCGTCGTCCCCGGCGGCAAGATGGGTCTGGCGATGGAACTGGTGCTGACTCCGATCCTGCGCCGCATCAACGAAGAGCGGCAGGAGGCGCGGCGCTCGCGAACGTCCTGATTTCGCGGGCTCCTACGCTTGACCCGTCCAGGCCCCGTGGTTAGGGTTGCGGCCGTCTGATCGTCCCCCCCTTTGCCACGGCGGTTCCCCATGGCCAGCACCGGCACCCAAGCGCCCAGTTTCCAAAGTCTGATCCTGACCCTGCAAGCCTTTTGGGCCGAGCGGGGCTGCGTCATCCTCCAGCCCTACGACATGGAAGTGGGCGCGGGCACCTTTCACCCCGCCACCACGCTGCGCGCGCTGGGGCCGGACCGGTGGAAGTGCGCCTATGTCCAGCCGTCGCGGCGGCCCAAGGACGGCCGCTATGGCGAGAACCCCAACCGCCTCCAGCATTATTACCAGTTCCAGGTGCTGTTGAAGCCCAGTCCCGAAGACCCGCAGGCGCTGTATCTCGACAGCTTGCGGAGGCTCGGGATCGTCCCGATGGAACACGACATCCGCTTTGTCGAAGACGATTGGGAAAGCCCGACGCTCGGGGCCTGGGGCCTGGGCTGGGAAGTGTGGTGCGACGGGATGGAGGTGACCCAGTTCACCTATTTCCAGCAGGTCGGCGGCATCGAATGCGACCCGGTCGCGGTCGAGCTGACCTATGGTCTGGAACGTCTGGCGATGTACATCCAGGGGGTCGAGAACGTCTACGACCTTCGCTACAACGATGACGGCGTCAAATACGGCGATATTTTCCTTCAGGCGGAGCAGGAATATTCCGCCCACAATTTCGAACACGCCGACACGGACATGCTGCTGCGTCATTTCGAGGATGCGGAGACCGAATGCCGCGCCCTGCTGGCGAAGGGAATCGCCCTGCCCGCCTATGACCAATGCATCAAGGCCAGCCACCGCTTCAACCTACTCGACGCGCGCGGCGTGATCTCGGTGGCGGAACGTCAGGCGTATATCGGCCGGGTCCGTGCCCTGGCCAAGGCATGTTGCGAAGGCTGGCTGGCCAGCCGCCCCGCCAGCACCCAGGAGGCGTGAGGATCATGGCCGAGTTTCTGCTGGAAATCCTCTCCGAAGAGATCCCCGCCCGGATGCAGGCCCGCGCCGCCGACGATCTGCGCCGCCTCGTCACCGACGGCCTGACCGCCGGGGGCATCGCGTTCGAGTCTGCCCGCGCGTTGGTGACGCCGCGCCGTCTGGTGCTGGCGCTCGACGGGCTGCCGCTGGCCGGTCCCGATCTGTCCGAGGAAAAGCGCGGCCCCCGCGTCGGTGCCCCGGCCCAGGCGATGGACGGGTTCCTGAAATCGACCGGGCTTGCCGTCGAGCAGTTGGAACAGCGCGACACCGGCAAGGGCGTGTTCTGGTTCGCGGTGATCGAGCGCAAGGGCCGCGCCACCGTCGATCTGCTGAAAGAGGTGGTCGAGGCGACGATGGCCGCCTTCCCCTGGCCGAAATCGCAGCGCTGGGGCACCCATTCCGTGCGCTGGGTCCGTCCGGTCCAGTCGATCCTGGCCCTGTTCGACGGTGCGGTGATCCCGGTCCAGTTCGGCCCGGTTACGGCCGGTAACGTCACCCGGGGCCACCGCTTCCTCGCGCCCGCGACTTTCGCCGTCACCGGCTTTGCCGATTATGCCGAGCGTCTGCGCGCCGCCAAGGTGATCCTCGATCCCGCCGAACGGCGCGACACGATCCTGACCGGCGCGCTGGCGCTGGCGCGGGCCGAGGGGCTGACGCTGAAGGACGATGAGGGCCTGCTCGCCGAGGTCGCCGGGCTGGTCGAATGGCCGGTGCCGCTGATCGGCAGCATCGACGATGCCTTCATGGACGTCCCCGCCGAGGTGCTGATTACCTCGATGCGCGCCCACCAGAAATATTTCAGCTTGTTGAAGGCCGATGGCAGCCTGGCCCCTCGCTTCATCGTCGTCTCGAACATGGCGGCGACCGATGGCGGCGCGGCCATCGTCTCGGGCAATCAGCGGGTGCTGCGCGCCCGTCTGTCCGATGCGAAATTCTTCTGGGACACCGACCGCCGCCGCCGCCTCGACTCGCGCCTGCCCAAGCTGATGGAACGGACCTTCTATGCCGGTCTCGGCTCGATGTTTGACAAGGCTAGTCGCATCGACAGGCTAGCGGGCAAGATAGCCTCCCGCACCGGTGCCGACGTCACCCAAGCTAAACGCGCAGGTCGGCTTGCCAAGGCCGATCTGTCGTCGGAAATGGTCGGCGAGTTCCCCGAACTTCAGGGCGTGATGGGGCGCTATTACGCCCGCAATGACGGCGAGGCGGCCGAGGTCGCCGAAGCCATCGCCGCCCATTACTCGCCGGCGGGACCGTCGGATTCCTGCCCGACCGCGCCGGTCGCGGTGGCCGTCGCGCTGGCCGACAAGATTGACACGCTGGTCGGCTTCTTTGCCATCGATGAAAAGCCGACCGGTTCGAAAGACCCGTTCGCGCTGCGCCGCGCCGCGCTCGGCGTGATCCGCCTGATCGTCGAGAATGATCTTCGGGTAAAATTGGGCGATTTGCTCAAAGAATCCTGGAGGGAATACACTTCCCATTTTGCGGGAGAACGCTTTCTTTTCAAGAAAGACGGGTCTTCTGCCTTGCGTGTCGGCGTGACCGACGTAAACTACGACACTGATTACATCGTAATTAGCGGCGGAGAACACTGCTCAGAAGAAGAAATTCTAGAGAATGTCATTCTCTCCCAATATATGAACATTCCATCTGGAGAGAAAACAGCGAATGACCTGCTCTCCTTCTTTGCCGACCGGCTGGCCGTCGCCTGGAAGGAACAGGGCATCCGCCACGATCTGATCAGCGCAGTGTTCGCGCTGGGTGGTCAGGACGATCTGGTCCTGCTGCGCAAGCGGGTCGAGGCGCTGGCCTCGTTCGTCGCCTCCGATGACGGCTCCAACCTGCTGGTGGCCTATCGCCGCGCCGCCAACATCGTCCGGATCGAGGAAAAGAAGGACGGCACCAGCTTCGCCGCCCCAGTCGATCCGGCCCGGCTGGTTCAGGCCGAGGAGCAGGCCCTGGCTGCGGCGCTCGATCGCGTCGGACCGATGGTCGAGGCGGCGTTGCAGGCCGAGGATTTCGCCGCCGCGATGGCGGCGCTGGCCACCCTGCGCCGCCCGCTCGATTCCTTCTTCGAACAGGTGACGGTCAACGCCGACCAGCCCGATCTGCGACTCGCCCGGCTGGGTCTGCTGGCCGCGATCGGAACGGCGATGGGCCGGGTCGCCGATTTCGGCAAGATCGAAGGATAGGAAACTCCCCCAAACGACACCTTTGCGTCACACTCCCGACTGGTCATTCGTTCCGCGAAAGAGCATGATCGTGGCGCAAAGTTCCGTCCGGGGCGGGCGTGGACGCAATTTTCGTTCAGACACTGAAGGGCGCGAGATTGACCATGACGAAATGGGTCTATAGCTTTGGCGGTGGTAGAGCCGAAGGACGAGCGGATATGAAGAATCTGCTCGGCGGCAAGGGGGCCAATCTGGCCGAAATGAGCAATCTCGGCATTCCAGTCCCCCCCGGCTTCACCATCAGCACCGAGGTCTGCACCTATTATTACGATAATGGTGAAGTCTACCCCGATACCCTGAAGACCGACGTGATCGAGGCCCTGGCCAAGGTCGAGGAAACCCTGGGCCGCACCTTCGGCTCGATCGACGACCCGCTGCTGGTCTCGGTCCGCTCGGGCGCGCGCGCCTCGATGCCGGGGATGATGGACACCATCCTCAATCTCGGCCTCAACGACCTGTCGGTCGAGGGGCTGGCCAAATGTTCGAACGATCCGCGCTTTGCCTATGACAGCTATCGCCGCTTCATCCAGATGTACTCGAACGTGGTGCTGGGGATCGACCACCACAATTTCGAGGAAATTCTGGAAGAGGCGAAGGACGACAAGGGCGTTCATCTCGACACCGACCTCGCCGCCGAGGATTGGAAGAAGGTCATCGTCCGCTATAAGAGCAAGGTGCAGGACGTTCTCGGCCGTCCCTTCCCGCAGGATGTCCACGAGCAGTTGTGGGGCGCCATCGGTGCCGTGTTCGGCTCGTGGATGAACCAGCGCGCCATTACCTATCGCCGCCTCCACGACATCCCCGGAAGCTGGGGCACCGCCGTCAATGTCCAGGCGATGGTGTTCGGCAACATGGGCGACGATTGCTCGACCGGCGTCTGCTTCACCCGCAATCCCTCGACCGGCGACAACGAATTCTATGGCGAATTCCTCGTCAACGCCCAGGGCGAGGACGTCGTTGCCGGGATCCGCACCCCGCAGCAGATCACCATCGAGGGCAAGGACGCACAGAACTCGACCCTGCCCGCGATGGAAGAATGCCAGCAGGAGGTGTTCAAGGAGCTGAACGCAATCCGCCACAAGCTCGAAGCCCATTACCGCGATATGCAGGACATGGAATTCACGGTGCAGCAGGGGCGGCTGTGGATGCTCCAGACCCGCACCGGCAAGCGCACCACCAAGGCGGCGCTGAAGATCGCCGTCGATATGGCGCGCGAGGGGCTGATCACCCGCAAGGAAGCGATCCGCCGCATCGACCCCGCCTCGCTTGACCAGTTGCTGCACCCGACCCTTGATCCCAAGGCGCCCCGCACCGTGCTGGCTCGCGGCCTGCCCGCCTCGCCGGGTGCGGCGTCGGGCCGGGTGGTGTTCTCGGCCGAGGACGCCGAAAACTGGGTCAACATCCGCAAGGAAAAGGTGATCCTGGTCCGGGTCGAGACCAGCCCCGAGGATATCGGCGGCATGCATGTCTCGGAAGGCATCCTGACCACCCGTGGCGGCATGACCAGCCACGCCGCCGTCGTCGCCCGTGGCATGGGGACTCCCTGCGTCGCCGGTGCCGGTGAAATCCGGGTCGATCACGCCGCCCGCCAGATGAAGGTTGCCGGCCAGGTGCTGTCCGAGGGCGACGTCATCACCCTCGACGGTTCGACCGGCGAAGTCTTCCTGGGCGCGGTGCCGACGATTCAGCCCGAGATGACCGGCGATTTCGCGACGCTGATGGAGTGGGTCGATACCATCCGCACCCTGAAAATCCGCGCCAACGCGGAAACGCCGCAGGACGCCGCCACCGCCCGCAAGTTCGGGGCCGAGGGTATCGGCCTGTGCCGGACCGAGCACATGTTCTTTGATCCGCGCCGCATCATCGCGATGCGCGAAATGATCCTGGCCGAAACCGAAGAGGGCCGCCGCGCCGCTTTGGCCAAGCTGCTGCCCTATCAGCGCCAGGATTTCATCGAGCTGTTCGAGATCATGCGCGGCCTGCCGGTGACGATCCGTCTGCTCGATCCGCCGCTGCACGAATTCCTGCCCCACACCGACGCCGAAATCGCCGAGGTGGCCAAGGAAGCCGGGGTTGATCCCGCCTTGATCCGCGCCCGCAATATCACCCTGCACGAATCCAATCCGATGCTGGGCCATCGCGGGTGCCGTCTTGGCATCACCTATCCCGAAATCTACGAGATGCAGGCCCGGGCGATCTTCGAGGCGGCGGTCCATGTCTCGCGCGAGACCGGCCGCAGCGTTGTGCCCGAGGTGATGATCCCGCTGGTCGGCGCCCGCAAGGAACTCGACCTGTTGAAGGACGCGATCGACAAGGAAGCCCAGGCGGTTTTCGCCGAGCAGAATTACGCGGTGAAGTACCTCGTCGGCACCATGATCGAACTGCCGCGCGCCGCCCTGATGGCGGGCGAGATCGCCGAAACCGCGGCGTTCTTCTCGTTTGGCACCAACGACCTGACCCAGACCACCTTTGGGATGAGCCGCGACGATTCCGGCCCGTTCCTCGAAGTCTATCGGGCGCGGGGCATCTATGAACGCGATCCCTTCGCCAGCCTCGATCAGGCCGGTGTCGGCGAACTGATCCGCATCGCCGCCGAACGCGGCCGCGCCACCCGGCCCGGCCTCAAGCTCGGCATTTGCGGCGAGCATGGCGGCGATCCCGCCTCGATCTCGTTCTGCCAGAGTGCCGGTCTCGATTACGTGTCGTGCTCGCCCTTCCGGGTGCCGATTGCCCGCCTCGCGGCGGCGCAGGCCGCTCTGGGCGAAGGCAACTCGTCCGGTACCGCTTAGAGCGCATTCCACTCAAACGAAGTCAGAGTGAAATGCGCGACAAGCCCGAGCGGCGCTTGAGCCACGCCAGCCCCGGAGGGGCTGCGGCCTTAGGCAAAATCCTAGAGCCGATTCCATTTGAATGGAAAAGGCTCTAGGTTCTTTTCGGCCCGTGGCACCCCCCTCTCCGGTCTAAACAGCCGGAGAGGGGGGTGTTTCTTTGTGGGGCCTCTGTGGACAATAAACGGGGCTCTGCCCCGTACTCCCCGCACAGGGCCAAAGGCCCTGCGAACCCAATCCATGAAGAGAATGATGCCGGTCCAGGGGGCGCGGCCCCCTGGCGGGTGTGGGCAGCGCCCACGAAGCCTGCTGAGATCAGGGCTTGGCGGCGGGGGGAGAAACCGGAACGATCGGCGTCACCGGAGCGACCACCGACTGAAGCGTGGTGTCGCTGCCCGCACCCTTGTCGTGATGGGAGGCATGGGTCTTCAGCCCCCACTCCCACAGAGCCGAGGTCGGCAGCGGCAGCACCAGGAACCAATGTTCCAACACGCCGACAACCAACAGGGTCGAGAGGAAGGTGTAGGCGGCTAGGTTATAGCTGCCCGGTTCGGCGTCGGCGGCCAGCCCGATCACCCAGGCGGCGGCGACGGTGGTGACGGTGACCGACAGCGGGAACAGCATGTTCATCGGCCGCCGGGTCAGGAAGCTGCGCAAAAAGCTCAGATGGTCGGGAAGGAAATCTTCGCTGAGATTGGGCACGCCGAGGAAGACGTTGAGCTTGGCGCTCTGATGCATGCTCCACAGGATCACGAAGCACCAGAAAGCCAGTTGGTTGGGCGAGTCCCAGGTCAACCACCACATCACCGCCCCGGTCACGACGATCTTGATCTCGTGATACAGCGTCACCTGAATGCCGTGGCCCAGATGGACCCAGCCTCGGCACCCCTCGGGGCAGGCATGACGGCGCGGCCCGGTGACATAGCCGAGATAGAAGCTGATTTCCTGCCACGCCCAGGCGAAGAAGGCGAAGGTGAAGGCGGCATAGGCCCCGGCGACGCTGGCCTCGCCCGCTGTCGCGGCCAGCCCCAGCATCGAGGCGGCAAACACCGCCGTCGCCACCACCATCGTCTTGCGGAAGGTTATTGAGGGCAGGCCATCGAGAAACAACACGGCCCCGGTTCCGAACCACCACAGGAACAGAGCGTAGGCGGCGGGGAGGACATAATCGAGCATGCCCCGCTACTCCTGCGGCCGGTGGTCTCGGGGGAAGCGGGGCAAATCCGGGAACGCCCGGCCCGTCATGACGCCGGTTTTCCGATGGTCAGCAACCGGGCAAAGGCGTCGGCATTGGTCGGGCCATAGGCTTTCAGCTCGATCCGGGCCTGGGTGGTGAGATCGTCGAGGGTAACCCGCCCATCGTTCCAGGCGGTCAGACGGAACGGCGCGTCTTCGCCCCGTTCCAGGCCGCGATGTTCGCGGGCCAGCGCCCGCATCGCTCCCCGGACAAAGCCGTAGGCACCGGGGGCCAGAACGTCGATCTTCTCGCGACTCCCGGCTTCGAGAACCAGAACGCCGCCATCGGGCTGGTCGATAAAAATGACATCGCGGCTGTCAATCGCGACGGCGTCGGCCGGGGGAAGCCCCAGCTTGTAGCCGCTCACCTTGGCAACCCCGACCAGACCGATCACCAGAGCCAGCATGACGCCGACGCTGATCAACAGGGGGCGAGGAATGGGTTTGTCGCCGAACGGACCGCTCATGATAACTCCCGATTCAGGCTTCGGCGTTTTCGCGCGCAACCGGATCGGCAGCGGCGGGGTGCGCCGGAGCGGCTTCGACCAGGGCGGCCCCCAGGATACGGGCGATCGCTACCGCACCAGGAACGGCACGCAGCGTCGGCTCGACCTTGGAAAACCGCCAGGGACGGGCATGTGGCCACAATACCAGATAGGCCAGATGCTGATCCCCGTTCAATGAGAGGGAAATATCCCCGGTCCCATCGGAATAGGTTTTAAGCTCGGCGGACTCGATCATCCCGAACGGCAGGTTGACCGACAGCGGAAGAGCGACGCCGTGGGAAATGACCACGCGGCGATTGGTAATGGAATAGGTCGTTGCCCGAGCGCTGGACCATCCAATCATGATCAGAACCCAGGCCGCAGCCAAACCACCCACCACCATCAGACCACCGGCGAAGGTGGCGTCAAGGGCGCCCCCCCCGTCGGCGATGGTGCTGGCGACCCGCCACGCGGCGAGGACACCGAAGTAAGCGGCCAACCACCCGAAATGGAACGCACGGGAGGTTAGCTGCCACCAGGACGGGGAGCCCTGCCAAAGCAGGCGCTCCCCCTGAGGAAGAGGCCCGGGCAAGCCCGGGACCATTTCAAAATGATGGTCGTGATCACTCACAGCCAGGATTCCGACCGATCAGCCGTCGCATACAGATAGCCGCCGCCGAAATAGGCGCTGACGCGGTCTTCTTCACGGAAGGTGATACGGTCGGGGTTCGCCAGGGTCGGAGCACCGGCGAACAGAGCGGCCGGAACCGCACCGGTGGAGACCTGCTGATCGTCACCGTTGACCTTGACCAGCGGAGCCGGAATCAGGACGGTGCGGCTCGCCGAGGTGGCGATTTCGTAGTAGCGGATCAGCAGATCGCCACGATCGACCCAGACGTCGCTGACGGTACCGGCAACCTTGCCGTCGGCACCGATGGCCTTGAAGCCGCGCGGATCGGGATCTTCGGAAGCGATCGACAGATCGGTCGCGACCCGCAGCGGGACGAGACGGTTGTGACCCTCGGCATCGATGTCGGGCAGGTCGGAACGCTCGGCCCACGAGGCCGGGCCGACGCCGGACAGCAGAGCATTGCCGGTCGGGATCAGCGGGGCGCCGTCGAACTTGTACGCCGGAACCGCGTTGGTCACCGGAACCAGAGCCTCGGCCCGCGGAGCGGTACGGGTCGAACCGTCACGCAGCACGAAGGTCTTGGGCTCGGGCAGCGGCGGGAAGCCGATCAGTCGCTCGGGGTTCGGTCCATCCGTCACCAGCGGATAGCCCTCGCGCTTGTCTTCCGAGCGGAGATAGTAGACCAGTACGGCGAAGAACGCCCAGAACGCATACAGCGTAAGCTGAGCCGCGTCTACGTAAGGAGTGAAAGCGCCGATGTCCATGGTATGACCTCAATCGTAGAGATTAACTAGGAAGCCCGGCGAGGCCGGACATTGACTAACGCTGACCAGCTTTGTTGCCCTCGGCCCGCAACAGGGGCCCAAGGGCGATCAGCGCGGCGAGCAGCATCAGGATTTCGATAATATAAACTACAGCGTAGCCGGTGGCCGGGTCATTGAGGGCCGCGCCCAGCGTGCCAGAGGCCGCCAGACTGGACACCCCATCCCGGGTCACCCCCCCCAGAGCAATCGCGATCCCGGCCGCAGAAGCCTGAACCGCTCCCCAGGCGCCCAGTGCCAGCCCACTGTCGCCCTTCTTTGCCAGCCCCATCGAAGCCGACAGGGTCGAGGCGACAAACTGACCGGTTCCGAACCCGATCAGCACTGTTCCGAGAGCGAACAGCGCCACCGAATGAGTCGGAGCGGAAACGATCAGGCTGATCAATGCCGCCAGGCCCGAGAACACCCCGAACTGGGCCAGGCGGTGGACGTTCAAACCGGCGGCAAGCCCTCGCGCCACGGCGAGATACCCACACAACCCGCCGATGGCGAGCAGGGCGGTCAACGCCGTCGTGGCGGCCACCGGAAGATGCAGAACCTGACCGCCGAACGGTTCCAGCAGGACGTCCTGCATGCTGAAACCGACGGTCCCAACCCCGATGGCAACCAGCCGACGGGTAGCGTTGGGGTCCTGCATGAAATCGTTCCACGCGTCGCGGAAGCGGGGCTCGGGCGTCGCGACCTTCGCCGCGGCGGTCTTGGCGCGATTGGGGTCGCGCGGCTCCTGCTTCCACAGAGCGATGGAATTCAACAGCATCGTGACGAAAGCGGCCCCCTGGACCACCTCGATCAGACGCTGCGGCGAGAAATCGGACAACAGAATGCCGAACACCACCGCGCTCAGCACCATGCCGACCAGCAGCATCGAGCACATCATCGCGACGACGCGGGGACGGCTTTCCTCGGGCGCCATGTCGGCGGCAAGCGCCAGCCCGACGGTCTGGGCGGTGTGCATCCCAGCCCCGACCAGCAGGAAGGCGGCGGCGGCCCCGATCTGACCGACGATGTTCGGCCCCACCGAGGGCTCGGACAGCAGCAGCAGGGCGAACGGCATGATCGACAACCCGCCGAACTGGAGCATCGTTCCCATCCAGATATAGGGAACGCGGCGCCAGCCAAGGGCGGAGCGGTGATGGTCCGACTTGAAGCCGATGAAGGTGCGGAACGGAGCCAGGATCAGCGGCAACGCCACCATCAGCGCCACCAGCCAGGCCGGAACGCCGAGTTCGACGATCATCACCCGGTTCAGGGTGCCGATGACCAACACCACCGCCATGCCGACGGTCAGCTGGAACAGCGACAGACGGAACAGACGGCCCAGCGGAAGATCGGGCGTGGCAATATCGGCGAAGGGCAGGAATCGCGTGTCGATTCCCACCAACGAGCGCGCAATGCTGTTGGTAAGCCTCTTCATGACCGCCGCAGCTCCAGCGCCTGGGATTTATAAAACCCGGTCAGAATACGCCGGGTCCGCCCCGGACTCCAGCCTGCCAATTCGGATGTGGTGGCAATCTTCGCCAACAGAGCACTCTCCTCGACCGGAACGATCGACGGGCCGCGATCTCCGCGCGGGAAGAACTTGCCGGCGTGATGCATCAGCATCAGCATCGGCGTGCGCGGAGCAAAGGTGAACAGCACGGCACGACGGGTCATCGCCGCCAGCGCGGCGACAACCTTGACCTTGTCCGGTGTATCGTAATGGATGATCGAGTCCATCGCCACGGCATAGTCGAAAGTGCCGAGCGCGGGATCGAGCATATCACCCGAGCGGAAATCAATGCTGCCGGGGGCGAGGTCGTCGGGCATCCGTTCCTTGGCCACGCCGATCAGGGTCGGCGACAGGTCGATCGCCACCACCTCGGCCCCGCGCCGCGCCGCCTCGACGGCGAGCAGGCCGGTGCCGCACCCGGCATCGAGCAGCCGCATCCCGGTCATATCGGCGGGCAGCCAGCTCATCAGGGTGCCGCGCATTTCCTCGCGCCCGGCCCGGACGGTCTCGCGAATCCGGCTGACCGGGCTGTCCGACGTCAATTTGGCCCAGGCGTCGGCGGCGGTCCGGTCAAAGTAAGTGGCGAGCCAGCCCTTACGGTGTTGGTAATTGGCGGTGGGCATCAATTAAATCCCAACAAATCGAAGATTTCACGATCCTTCAGAGACCGTGCGGCCTCCAACGGCTCGACCCCGGCCCACAATTGCGTGGCCAAACGCAGATACTCGGTCTGCGCCGTCGCGACGTCGGGGTTGGACGGATCCAACTCGAACAAAGTCGCCTTTTGCAGACGGCTTTTGCGGATCACGTCGAGTTCGGGCATGTGGGCCAGACGCTTCATCCCGGCCAGATCGTTGAATTTGTCGATCTGGTCGGTGGCGGCGCTGCGGTTGGCGATCATGCCGCCCACCCGCACCGGATAATCGCGCGCCTTGGCCTGGATCGCCGCGATGATCCGGTTCATCGCGAAGATCGAATCGAAATCGTTGGCGGCGACGATCAAGGCGCGGTCGGCGTAATGGAGCGGCGCGGCAAAGCCGCCGCAGACGACGTCGCCCAGAACGTCAAACACGACGACGTCGGTCTCGTCGAGCAGGTGATGTTCCTTCAGCAGCTTGACGGTCTGACCGACGACATAGCCGCCGCAGCCGGTCCCGGCGGGCGGCCCGCCCGCCTCGACGCACATCACGCCGTTATAGCCCTCGAACACGAAATCTTCGGTCCGCAACTCTTCCGGGTGGTAATCGACCTCTTCCAGCACGTCGATCACCGTGGTGGTCAGACGCTTGGTCAGGGTGAAGGTCGAATCGTGCTTGGGATCACAGCCGATCAGCAGAACCCGCTTGCCCAGCTTCGAGAAGGCGACCGCCAGATTGGACGAGGTGGTCGACTTGCCGATGCCGCCCTTGCCATAGATCGTGAAGACCTTGGCCGAGCCGATCTTGACACGGGGATCGGGCTTCACCTGGACGCTGCCGTCATCGTCGGGACAGTGGCTCGGGCTGTCGCAATCGGCACCGATATCGTTTCTCATGCGGCGACCCCGACGTTAACGCCCTCAAGACGGTCTTCCAACTCGCGACCAGCTTCCTGCAACACCTTCAACATGTCCTCATCCGGTGACCAGTAATTGCGTTCGTGCGCTTCGATCAGACGGTTGGCGATCTTGGCCGACGCGGTCGGATTGAGCTTGGCCAGACGCTCGCGCATCTCGGGATCGAGCATGTAGGTTTCGGTCAGCTGGCGATAGACCCAGGGAGCCACTTCGCCGGTGGTCGCCGACCAGCCCAGGGTATTGGTGACCTGAGCCTCGATCTCGCGCACGCCTTCATAGCCGTGGGCCAGCAGCGCCTCGTACCATTTCGGATTGAGGGTGCGGGTGCGGGTTTCGAGCGAGACCTGTTCGGCCAGGGTCCGCACGGTGCCTTCGCCGTGGGTCTGATCGCCGATATAGGTCGCCGCCGAGGTGCCGCCACGCGCCCGCTTCACCGCGCGGGTGATGCCGCCCAGCGAGTCGAAATAGTGATCGACGGTGGTGACGCCGACTTCGACCGAATCGACGTTCTGATAGGTGACATCGACGCTGGCCAGCAGCTTGTTCAGCACCGCATCGTTGCGGGCGGGCTTGCCATTGACGCCAAAGGCAAAGCCCTTGCGCTTCTGGTAGGCGTCGGCCAGTTCGTCCTCGTCGTCCCAGGCCCCGGCTTCGACCAACTGGTTGACGTTGGCGCCATAGGCCCCGTCTTCGTTGCCGAACACCCGGAGCGCCGCCTCGGCCATCTCGCAGCCGGTCGATTCGATGATCGACAGAGCGTGCTTACGGACGAAATTCTGCTCGGGCGTCTCGTCGGCACTGGCGGCGAGCAACGCCGCCTCGGCCAGCATCCGGGTCTGCAACGGCAGCAGATCGCGGAAGATGCCCGACAGGGTCAGCACGACGTCGATGCGGGGACGACCCAGCGTTTCCAGCGGGATCAATTGCGCGCCGCACAGACGGCCATAGGAATCGTGGCGCGGTTCGGCTCCCATCAACCACAGCGCCTGAGCGATCGGGCCGCCCTCGGTCTTCAGGTTGTCGGTGCCCCACAGCACGATCGCCACCGTCTCAGGCACGCCATGCCCGTCGGCCTGATGCCGCTCGAGAATGCGCCCGGCCTGACGCGCCCCGTCCTTGACCGCGAACGCGCTCGGGATACGGAACGGATCGAAGCCGTGCAGATTGCGGCCGGTCGGCAGAACGTCGGTGGTCCGCAGCAGATCGCCGCCCGGCGCGGGACGGATATAGCGGCCGTCGAGCGCGTTGAGGATCGCCGGGATTTCGTAATCGCGCGACAACAGATCATCGACCCGCGCCCGGTTTTCCGGATCGGTGATCCCGGCGGCATCGAGCATGTCGGAGCGCTCTTCCGGGGTTTCCGGCTCGCCGACGACATGCAGGCCGTTCGGAATCAGGGTCAGTTCGAGTTCGAGCAACTCGTTGTTGAGCGTCTCGATCGCCTTCTGCCGCTCGTCCGGCCCCCAGGCCGGTTCGAGCTGGGCCAGATCAACCGCCGCTGCCTGGGCCTGGATCAGATCGGCCAGCGAGGCCCGCTGTTCGGGATCGGAGTCCGGCTCAAGCTGACGCCAGCGATCAATCGAGGTCTTCAGATCCTGCAAGCCACGATAGAGGCCGGAATGGGTGATCGGCGGGGTCAGATAGCTGATCAACTGCGCCGCCGCCCGACGCTTGGCGATGGTGCCTTCCGACGGGTTGTTCGAGGCATAGAGATAGAAGTTGGGCAGATCGGAAATCAGCCGGTCCGGCCAGCAGGCTCCGGACAGACCCGATTGCTTGCCCGGCATGAATTCGAGCGCGCCATGGGTGCCAAAATGCAGCACGGCATGCGCCCCAAAGGAATCGCGAATCCAGCGATAGAACGCCGAGAAGGCGTGCGTCGGCGAGAAGCCCTTTTCGAACAGCAGGCGCATCGGATCGCCCTCGTAACCGAAGGCGGGCTGGACACCGACGAAGACGTTACCGAATTGCTGGCCCAACACGAAGATGCTGGCCCCGTCGCTCTGCTGACGACCGGGAGCCGGACCCCACTGCCCCTCAATCTCGGGCAGATAGCGTTCGTGGCGGACATGATCCTCGGCCGAAATCTTCGCCGCGACATTGGCGGGAGTCCCGTACAGCGAGGAATTGCCTTGCAGCAGCGAGTCCCGCAGCGCGTCGGCAGATTCGGGTACCTCGACCTGATAGCCCGCCGCCTTCATCGCCGTCAGCGTGTTGAAGATCGATGGGAACACCGCAAGGAACGCGGCGGTGCCGACCTTGCCCGCGTTGGGCGGGAAGTTGAACAGGATTACCGCGACCTTGCGGTTGGCCCGCTCGGTCCGGCGCAGCATCACCAGCTTGGCGACGCGGGCGGCCAGGGTCTCGGCCCGCTCCTCATCGACCACCATCTCGCGACGCTTGTGGCCGTCGCTGGAAGCGGGTCGGCCGCCGAAGGTCATCGGGCAGATCGCGCCGTCCAATTCCGGCAGCGCGACCATCATCGTCGCTTCGATCGGCATCAGGCCGCGCGAATCCGCCCGCCACTGGTCCAGCGTCTGGAACTCGACCGCATGGGCGGCGATGTAGGGCACGTCGAGCTTCGACAGCACCGTCTCGGCCGAATGGGCGTCGTTATAAGCCGGGCCGCCGACCAGCGAGAAGCCAGTCAAGGACAGCATCAGGTCGATGGTCGGGACGCCGTCCTTGAAGAAGTATTGGTCGATCGCCTCGCGCGGGTCGAGCCCGCTGGCGAAGGCGACGATCACCCGCAGCCCCTTGGCTTCGAGCGCGGCGATCACCCCGTCATAATGGGCGGAATTCCCGGCCAGGACATAGGAGCGCAGCACCAGAACGCCAACGGTTCCGGTCTCGCCACCAACCTTGGGCAGGTCGCTCAGATGCTCGACGATCCGGTTCTTGGCCTTGGGGTGATAGAGGCCGACATCGGGATATTCGATCGGGTCGGAGACCTTGACCGAATGGGCGAGGCCCTTGCGCGGACCGGCGGCATAGCGCTCGATCAGCAGGCGGACCATGTTGGCGACGTTTTCGTCCGACCCGGCCAGCCAATATTGCAGGCAGAGGAAATAGGCGCGGACGTCCTGGGCGGTGCCGGGAATGAAGCGCATCAGCTTGGGCAGCTGGCGCAGCATCTTCATCTGGCCCTGGCCGCTGGTGCCCTTGTTGCCGCTGTCGCCCTTCAGCTTCTTCAGCAGCGCCATCATGCCCTTGGCTTCACCGCTCATGGTGAACTTGCCAAGCTTGGTCAGCTTCATCACTTCGCTGGCCGACAGGCAGCACAGCATTGCGTCGCAGCCGTCGCGTCGCGCCGTCAGCGCCGGCAGAACGGCACGGATGTGCTCGTCCAGGAACAGCATGCAGGAAATGACGATATCAGCGGTCTCGATATCGGCGATGCAGCTCGCGAGGGCCCCGGCATCGTTGCAATATTCGTCGGCCGAGTGCATCACCAACTCAAGGGTGGGCACTTCCTGCCGCAACACCGCACCAGCCCGATCCACGGCAGCCGCAAGATGGCTGTCCATCGTCACGATGACGACGCGGATCGGCGTCGACTCAGCGCCCGACATTCGCTTTTGCATCATAAAGCGCCTCAACGGTAATTTGGGCCAAACCACGCTCGCGAGCGAACCGTTCGGTGTTGCGGCGAGCCTTGCCGCGGACAAAGAACGGCACCTTGAGCAACTCTTTTTCCGCGTCCGCCGTCCACACCGGGACGACGTCTCCGGTAGCAACGGGGGCGGCGACGGGACCGGACGAGTCGGTGGCGACCGCCGGAGCGGCCGCGACGGCGACGACATCGGCGGGACGCTCGGCCGCCTGGGCGGCTCCCCGTCCGAGATGCGACGGCGCCGCCTCCTCGTGGAATTCGAAATCGTGCCGGAACATCGTCAGCAGATGTTCCTCCAGCCCCATCATCAGCGGATGAATCCAGGTGTCGAACAGCACGTTGGCGCCTTCGAACCCAAGCTGGGGGGCATAGCGCGCCGGGAAATCCTGGACATGGACCGGGGCCGAGATCACCGCGCAGGGAACCCCCAGCCGCTTGGCGACGTGACGTTCCATCTGGGTGCCCAACACCAGATCGGGCTGAGCCTCGGCCACCTTGGCCTCGACCTCCAGATAATCGTCGGTGATCAGCGCCTCGATCCCGTACAGCTTCGCCGCCTCGCGGACGTCGCGGGCCTGTTCGCGCGAATAGGTGCCGAGCCCGACCACGGTAAAGCCCAGTTCCTTGACCGCGACGCGGGCCGCACCGATCGCGTGGGTGGCGTCGCCGAACACGAACACCCGCTTGCCGGTCAGATAGTTCGAATCGACCGAGCGCGAGTACCACGGCAGCCGCGACGGCACATGGGCCAAAGCCTGGGCCGGATCAATCCCGGCCAGGGTCGCGACCTCGCGGATGAAGTCGAGCGTGGCCCCGATCCCGAGCGGAACGGTGGTGACGGCGGGCTGTCCGAACGAGCGCTTCAACCATTCCGCCGCCGCTCCGGCGACTTCGGGATAGAGCACGACGTTGAACTCGGCATCGCCCAGACGGGCGAGATCGGCCGGGCTGGCGCCTAAGGGCGCGGCGACGTTGACGTCGATCCCGATCCGGTCGAGCAGACGGGCAATCTCGGTGACGTCGTCGCGATGGCGGAAGCCCAGCGAGGTCGCCCCCAGCAGATTGCAGCGCGGCCGCTGTCCCGGCGCGCGGGGCGGACGCGGCGTACCGGGCGGGGGAACATGCGGCCCGGCCAGGGCACGGACCAACTGGTAGAAGGTCTCGTTCGCACCCCAGTTTTCCTTGCGCATGAAGGCCGACAATTCGACCGGCACCACCGGGATCGGCAGGTTCATCGCCCGGGCCAGACCGCCGGTATCGTCCTGGATCAGTTCGGCGGTGCAACTGGAGCCGACCAACAGCGCCTGCGGCTTATAGCGTTCGATCGCGTCGCGGGCGGCGGTCTTGAACAGTTCGCTGGTGTTGGAGGCGAGTTCACGACCCTGGAAGCTGGTATAGGTGACCGGCGGGCGCTTCTGGCCGCGCTCGATCATCGTGAACAGCAGGTCGGCATAGGAATCGCCCTGCGGCGCGTGCAGGACGAAATGGACGCCGGTCATCGCGGCGGCGACACGAATCGCGCCGATGTGGGACGGCCCCTCATAGGTCCAGAGGGTCAATTGCATGGCGCAAGCTCCACCAGCCGTGACCGACGCAACAACGGCCTGGCGAACAATTCCGCCAGATCGCCTGCCTGATCATAGCCTTGGATTGGCGTAAAAAGAAGCTCGATCGACCATTTGGTGGCGATGCCCTCGGCCTCGAACGGGTTGGCGAGGCCCAGTCCGCACACCACCAGATCGGGACGATCGGCGCGACAGCGGTCAAGCTGACGTTCGAGATCCTGGCCTTCCGACAACCGGGTTCCACTCGGCAGCAGGGCCAGTTCCGGGGCGATCATCTGGCGGTTGAGGTAGGGCGTACCGACCTCGGCCAACTCCATCCCCAGTTCCCGCGACAGGAAGCGGGCCAGCGGAATCTCGATCTGCGAATCCGGGAAGAAGAAGATCTTCTTGCCGCTCAGCTCCTCGCGATAGCGGTCGAGCGCCATCTTGGCCCGCGCCGCCGCCGGGGCGGTGACCGCCTCGAACCGCTCGGGCGCGACGCCGAACGCATCGGCCGCCGCCTTCAGCCACAGGGTGGTCCCCTCCGCTCCCAGCGGGAACGGGGCCGACACCCGGGTTGCGCCGCGGGCTTCGAGCGCGCGGGCGGTGGTTGCGAGGAACGGATGGGCCAGCAGAACCACGGTGTCGGGACCGACCGGGGGAAGGTCGTCCGAACTGCGCGGCGGGAAGAAGCGGACCCGCTCGATCCCCAGACCTTCGAGCAGACGCTGAAGCTGTCCTTCGACCACTTCGGCCAGCGACCCGACCACCAGCAGCGAGCGCCCTGCCCCCGCCTCGGCGGCGGGGAGGTGCGGCACCAGGGCGGTCAGACAGGCATCTTCGCCCTGCGAGAAGGTGGTTTCCAGACCGCTGCCGGAGAAATGAACGATCCGCACCCCGGTGCCGACGGTCCGCATCAGGCGGTCGGCGGCGAGATCAAGATCGAGCTTGATCACCTCGGACGGGCACGAGCCGACCAGGAACAGCATCTTGATGTCGGGACGGCGTTCGAGCAGACGGGTCACGATCCGGTCGAGTTCGGCATTGACGTCGGCACGACCGGCCAGATCGCGTTCCTCGATGATCGCGGTGGCGAAGCGGGGCTCGGCGAAGATCATCACGCCGGCCGCCGATTGAATCAGGTGAGCACAGGTGCGCGATCCGACGACCAGAAAAAAGGCGTCCTGAATCTTGCGATGCAGCCAGACGATCGGCGCGAGGCCACAGAAGACCTCGCGCTGACCGCGTTCGCGCAGCACGGTGCTGTCGTCACACCCCATAGATTTGATCTCCACGGACGTCGCTTCTGGTGGAACGGTCATTGCGCGGACCCGCCCGTGCCGACAGCTTCGGCCGCGGCCTGGAGCCGGGCAGCGCGAAGCTTCAGCAGGAACTGGCCCGCATTGACGACGTAGGTGGCATAGGCGGCAAGCGCCACGTACATCTGCTGCTGGATGCTGAGCGATCCGGTCAGCAGCCCCCACAGATAGATTGTATGCAGGGCCAGGACCAGGAAGCTGAACACATCCTCCCAGAAGAACGGACGGGCGAACAGATAGCAGCCGAACACCACCTTTTCCCAGATCGCTCCGGTAATCATGATGGTGTAGAGAATCAAGGTCTTAGCGACGATCGACACGGTCGCGGCGGTCTCGCCCGATCCGGTGACCAGATAGTGGATCACCAGCCCGAGGCTGACCAGAAAGACGACGAATTGAATGGGAGCCAGAATCCCTTGAACCAGGGTCCAGGGAGTCTGATCGCGCCGAAGACGCTCTTCGGGCGTGTACAAGGGCGCGGGCGGTGCGGGTGGCGGTGACTCGTGGTGGACGTTGCTCCGCCCTGCCACAGTTCCCCAAGGGCATCTGTCCATTGAATCGACCAGGTTGTAGACGAAATTAAGTCCTGACATCTTACCGACGTTCCCCCCAGCCGGAAGCATGACCCGGGATGCTATACGGTCGGTCTGGGGGTGTCAACCTAGCGTTCCTGTCGGCCATTTCCGCCAGAGTCGGGCTATGCGCGGCCCTTTCGAACCGTTGCAATTCGCCTTGCCAGCGAGCGATCTCCCCCCTTAAATTGGCCGCCCAGACGGCGCCGGGGGAGGTGCTGTCCGGATCGGAGAGTAAATTCCAAGGAACGGGCGGTCTGGCCCGCGTCTAATGGCGGCGCTTTGCCGGTGTCGAGGGAGACAAAGGGTCATGGATTTGGTGAAAGCTCGCGCGATCATCGCGCCCTCGGTGGAACTGCTCAAGCCCATCACGTGGTTCCCGCCGATGTGGGCGTTCGCGTGTGGCGTGGTCTCGTCGGGTCAGTCGGTGATCGACCATTTCGGCTTCGTCGTCGCTGGGGTTGCCCTGGCCGGTCCGCTGGTCTGCGGCACCAGCCAGGCTGTCAACGACTGGTTCGACCGCCATGTCGATGCCATCAACGAGCCCAACCGCCCGATCCCGTCGGGCCGCCTGCCCGGCCAGACCGGACTTTATATAGCGATCGGATGGACCGCTTTGTCGGCCTGGGTCGCGTTCTATCTCGGCGCGGTGGTGTTCGTCGCCGCCCTGCTCGGCCTCGCGCTGGCCTGGGCCTACAGTGCGCCGCCGTGGCGGCTGAAGGAAAACGGCTGGCACGGCAACCTCGCCTGCGCCGCCTGTTACGAGGGTCTGCCCTGGATCACCGGTGCCGCCGTGATGACCGGCGGCCTGCCCGACTGGAAGGTGTTCGCCCTGGCCGCGCTCTATAGCGCCGGGGCGCACGGCATCATGACCCTGAACGATTTCAAGTCGGTCGAGGGCGACCGTCAGATGGGCGTCAACTCGCTGCCGGTGCTGCTCGGGCCGGAGAAGGCCGGGGTGCTGGCCTGCAAGGTGATGGCCATCCCGCAGGCAGTGGTGATCTTGCTGCTGCTGCTGTGGGGCCACACCACCGGAGCCGCGATCGTCACCCTGCTGCTGGCGATTCAGGGCGTGCTGATGGTCAAGCTGCTGAAGCGTCCGGCCGAACTGGCGCCCTGGTATAATGCCACCGGCATCACTCTTTATGTCCTCGGCATGATGGTCAGCGCGGTCGCGTTGAATGCCGGGGTGACCCAGTGAGTTCCGGCGCCCCTCTCGGCTGGCTTGGTATTGTCCGGCTCGGGCTGATCCAGGCCTCCCTGGGGGCCATCGTCGTTCTCGCCACCTCGACCGTCAACCGCGTGATGGCGGTCGAACTGGCCCTGCCCGCCTTGGTTCCCGGCGTTCTGGTGGCGTGGCATTACGCCGTCCAGATCCTGCGTCCCCGGATGGGCTATGGCTCCGATCAGGGCGGGCGGCGAGCCCCCTGGATCATGGGCGGCCAAGTGATCCTCGCCACCGGCGGGATCTCCGCCGCGCTGGCGATCCCGCTGATCGAGACCTCGCTGCCGCTGGGTCTGGCGGTTTCCTTCATCGGCTTCACCCTGGTCGGCATCGGCGCGGGCACTTCGGGCACCACCCTGTTGGTGCTGATGGCGAAACGGGTCGCCCCCGCGCTGCGTCCCGCCGCCGCGACGATCGTCTGGGTGATGATGATCGCCGGAATGGCGGTCACCGCCGGAACCGTCAGCAAGCTGCTCGCTCCGTTCTCGGCCGAGCGTTTGATCGAGGTTACCGTCGGTGTCGCCGTGTTTGCCCTGGTGTTGACCGGCGGCGCGCTGTGGGGGGTCGAAGGCCCGCTTTCGCACGAATCCGCGCCGCCGCCCGAGAAACGGCAGCAGCCGTTCATGCAGGCGCTGGCCGAAGTGTGGTCCGAGCCGCAGGCCCGCAGCCTGACCCTGTTCATCTTCGTCTCGATGCTGGCCTATAACGCCCAGGAACTGATCCTGGAGCCGTTCGCCGGTCACGTCTATGGCCGCACCGTCGGCGAGACGGCGCGGATCACCGGGATGCAACATGGCGGTGCCCTGCTGGGAATGATCCTGGCCGGGACGCTGTGCACCATTTTGTCCCGCCGCTGGGCCGGGACGATGCGCGCCTCGACGATGATCGGCTGCGTCGGGTCGGGTTTGATCCTGCTGGTCCTGGCCGGATCGGGCTTTGTCGCGCCCGACTGGCCGCTCGACCTCACCGTGTTCATCTTGGGGATCGCCAACGGTGCCTTCGCGGTGTCGGCGATCAGTTCGATGATGACGATGGTCGGCCACGGCACCAAATCGCGCGAGGGAACCCGGATGGGAATTTGGGGCGCGGCCCAGGCGGTCGCCTTTGCCGTGGGCGGTCTGGTTGCGACCGCGTCGAGCGATCTGGCCCGCTGGCTGCTGGGCTCGCCCGCCGCCGCCTATGCCGCCGTGTTCGCGATGGAAGCCCTGTTGTTCGTTGTCGCCGCCTGGTTGGCGGTGAGTGTGTTCCAGTCAAGTGGGTCCGGGTCTCGCCAGAGCGAGGCAGAGGGGCCGGTCGGCGGTTGAGCCGAAACACCAATCGGGGGGAAAGACGATGACCGAACTTAACACTTTCGACGCCGTCGTGGTTGGCGGCGGTCCGGCCGGAGCGACAGCGGCGACCCATCTGGCCCGGCGTGGCTTCTCGGTTCTGCTGCTCGACCGCGCCGGTCGAATCAAGCCCTGTGGTGGCGCGGTGCCGCCCCGGTTGATGGCCGAGTTCGAGATTCCCGACAGCCTGCTGGTGGCGCGGATCACCAAGGCGCGGATGATCGCTCCCTCGAACCAGTATGTCGATATTCCGATCGAGGGCGGCTATGTCGGCATGGTCAACCGCTCGACCTTCGACGAATGGCTGCGCGAGCGGGCCCGTGCCGCCGGAGCCGAACGTCGCACCGGCACCTTCGAGACCTTCGAGCGCGACGAGAACGGCGTCGCGGTGATCCACTACAAGGATTCCGACGGCAATCCGGCGGCGGTCAAGGCCCGCGCCGTGATCGGCGCCGACGGTGCCCAGTCCGCGATCGGCCGTCAGGCGGTGCCCGGTGCCGACAAGCTGAAATACGTCTTCGCCTATCATGAATTCGTCCGCACCCCCGACCAGCCCCCGGCGGGCTATGAGGCCGACCGCTGCGACGTCTATTACCAAGGCCCGCTGTCGCCGGACTTTTATGCCTGGGTGTTCCCGCACGGCGACACCGTCAGCATCGGCACCGGCACCGCGCTGAAGGGCTTCTCGATGCGTCAGGCGGTCACCGACCTGCGCAAGACGATCGGGTTGGACAGCGCCGAGACCCTGCGCCAGGAAGGCGCGCCGATCCCGATGGAGCCGCTCAAGGTGTGGGATAACGGCCGCGACGTGCTGCTGGCCGGTGACGCCGCTGGCGTCGTCGCCCCGGCCTCGGGCGAAGGCATCTATTACGCGATGGTCGGCGGCCGTCTCGCCGGCGAAGCGGTCGCCGACTTCCTGATCAGCGGCAAGCCCAAGGCCCTGGCCAGTGCCCGTCGCCGCTTCATGAAGGCGCACGGCAACGTGTTCCGCGTCCTCGGCGTGATGCAGAGCTTCTGGTACAGCAACGACAACCGCCGCGAACGCTTCGTCAGCATCTGCCGCGACAAGGACGTTCAGCAGCTGACCTTCGACGCCTACATGAACAAGGAACTGGTCAAGGCCAAGCCGCTGGCCCATGTCCGCATTTTCCTGAAGAACATCGCCCACCTTACCGGCCTGATCAAAGCCTAAACCAGATCGGAGACCCGTCAGTGACCCTTGCGCACAGTCAGAATACGATCCGGGACGGAGCCACCCGCCCCCATGCCGTCGTCATCGGCAGCGGCTACGGCGGCCTTGCCGCCGCCATCCGCCTGGGAGCCCGCGGCTATCGCGTCACCGTTCTGGAGCGTCTCGACGCGGCAGGGGGACGCGGTTACGTCTTCCGTCAGGACGGGTTCACCTTCGATGCCGGTCCGACCATCATCACCGCGCCGTTCCTGTTCGAAGAGCTGTGGAAATTGTGCGGCAAGACGATGTCGGACGACATCGACCTCCGCCTGATGGACCCGTTCTACCGCATCCGGTTCGACGATGGCCGCACCTTCGATTATTGCGGCGATCGCGACCGGCTGCGGGCCGAGGTGGCGAAGTTCTGCCCGGGCGACCTGCCCGGCTATGACCGCTTCATGAAGGCGAGCGAGGGGGTGTTCCGGGTCGGCTTCGAGAAGCTGTCCTCGATGCCGTTCTCGTCGATCACCGACATGCTGAAGGTGGCTCCGGCGATGGCGATCCATCGCTCGTACCGCAGCGTGTACCAGTTCGCCGCCGAATATCTGTCCGACGACGCGCTGCGGATCGTCTTTAGCTTCCATCCGCTGTTGATCGGCGGCAATCCCTATTCGGTGACGTCGGTCTACAGCCTGATCTCGTATCTGGAACAGCGCTGGGGCGTCCATTTCGCGATGGGCGGCACCGGCGCGCTGGTCCAGGGGCTGGTCGGGCTGATCGAGGGCCAGGGCAACAAGATCCGTTACAAGTCTCCGGTTGCCCGCATCCTGGCCGAGCAGGGCCGCGCCGTCGGCGTCCGTCTTGAATCGGGCGAGGTGATCGACGCCGACATCGTCGTCTCCAACGCCGATGCCGCCACCACCTATAACACCCTGCTCGCCGACGAACCGCGCTTCCGCTGGTCGGATTCGCGGATCGAGAAAAGTGTCAGTTCGATGAGCGCCTTCGTGTGGTACTTTGGCACCCGGAAGCGTTATGAGGATGTCCCTCACCACACCATCCTCCTCGGCCCGCGCTACCGTGGTCTGCTGCACGACATCTTCGACAAGAAAACCCTGGCCGAGGATTTCAGCCTGTATCTCTATCGCCCCACCGCGACGGACCCGTCGATGGCCCCCAAGGGCTGCGACTCGTTCTATGTGCTGTCGCCGGTTCCCAATCTGGAAGGCGATACCGACTGGACGACCGAGGCAGAAATCTACCGCAAGCGGATCGCCGCCTATCTCAGCCGTACCGTGCTGCCCGATCTGGAAGCCAACGTCGTCTCCTCGCGGATGACGACGCCGCTCGACTTCCAGAACCGGCTGCAATCGTTCCGTGGCGCCGCGTTCGGCATGCAGCCGATCCTGCTTCAAAGCGCGTGGTTCCGTCCCAACAACCGCAGCGAGGAACTCGACCGCCTGTATCTGGTCGGTGCCGGAACCCATCCCGGCGCCGGACTTCCGGGCGTGCTGTCCTCCGCGCAGGTCATTGACAGGCTGGTGCCCGATGCCAACGCCCTCATCTAACCGCCCCGCCTCGTCGGCGGCCGATTTCGCCGAATGCCGCGCTCTGATGAAAGGCGGGTCGAAATCGTTCTTCGCCGCCTCGCTGCTGCTGCCCAGTTCGGTCTGCAAGCCCGCGACCGCGCTGTATGCCTTTTGCCGATTGGCCGACGACGCCGTCGATGAAGGCGGCGGGATCGACGCGCTCGAAGGATTGCTCGACCGGCTCGACGGAATCTATGCGGGCAATCCGGCACCGATCGCCGCCGACCGCGAATTCGCTCAGGTCGTCGCCTTTTACGGCATCCCCAAGACCCTGCCCGCCGCCCTGATCGAGGGGTTCGAGTGGGACGGGCTGGGCCGTCGTTATGAAACCCTGTCCGACCTCAACGCCTATGCCACCCGCGTCGCGGGCACGGTCGGGGCGATGATGACGATGCTGATGGGGGTGCGCGATCCCGACGCGGTGGCGCGGGCCTGCGATCTGGGCATCGCGATGCAATTCACCAACATCGCCCGCGATGTCGGCGAGGACGCCCGCAGGGGCCGCATCTATCTGCCGCTGACCTGGATGCGCGAGGAAGGGATCGACCCCGACGCCTGGTTAAAAGACCCCAAGTTCGACAAGGCGCTGGGCCGGGTGGTCAAGCGGCTGCTGAAGGCCGCCGACGAACTGTATCTCCGCTCGGAAGCGGGCGTCGCCGCCCTGCCCCCCGCCTGCCGGGGTGCCATCCACGCCGCCCGCTTCCTCTATGCCGAAATCGGTCACAAGGTCCGGCGGCGCGGCTACGATTCCGTCACCGGCCGCGCCGTGGTGCCGCTGTACCACAAGCTGTGGCTGCTGGTGACCAAGATCGTTCTGAGCGACTTCATTCCCACCCACCGGATTGTCGCGCCGCCGGTCGAGGAAGCCCGCTTCCTGGTCGATGCCGTCGCCGCGATCCCCGACTGGCCCGAAGCGTCGCGCGGCAAGATCCGCCCGCCGATCCGCTGGTGGAGCTTCACCGACCGCGCCATCTGGGTGCTCGATCTGTTCGAGCAACTGGAACGGCGCGATCAGCTTCAGCGGCGGTAACAGCCTGACCTCCCCCCCATCCTCTCGGACGAAAGAGAGGATGGGGCGGAGCGTCACTCCACCGCCAGGACGCGGTCGATCATCTCGGCCCCGCCCGCCACCTGCTCGCGGAACATCTTCCACGACGTCCGCCGCGCCAGCCGCTGCCATGCCGTCAGCGCTTCCGGATCGAGTGTCCGAACCTCGATCCCGGCGGCGAGATAATCCCCGGCCAATTGCCGTTCGAAGCGTGACGCGTTGGCGGTCAACGCGCTCCCGGCCCGGCTGCCCGCATCCAGCACCGCCTGACGGCGTTCCGTATCCAATTCCTCCCATGCCCGCCGCGACAGCAAGATCGGTTCGTAGAAATACCAGATCGCGCCTGCGGCCCCCGGCAGGGTCAGGCAGGCGAAGCGGGTCCGCAGCCGGGCGCTCAACAGGGTGGTGACGCTGGTGCTGGCGATGTCGATCAGGCCGTGATCGAGCAAGGTGGCCAGCATTTCCGAGGTCGGCACCGGCACCGGCACCGCTCCGGTTGCCCCCCACAATTCAGCGTAATACGGCCCGATGATGCGGGCGCGCAGACCGGCGGCGTCGGTGGGAGCGACGATGCAATGTCGCCGCCCGGCGATCGTGCCTGCGGCCCAGCTTTGCCCGATCACCACCGCGCCCGCCGCTTCGATCCGGCGATGCAGATCGCGCATCGGCCCCGAGGCGTTGAGGCGGCGGGCATGATCCAGACCCCGCACGACACCGGGCAGCGACAGCACCGCGATCTGCGGAATGCGGTCGATCATGTAATCGGCGGGGATCAAGGCGAGGTCGAGAGTGCCATTGTTCAGCCCGCTCAACTGGTCGCGCGGCGACAGCAGCGTCGCCTGAGGAAAGATGCGGATGGCGATGCCCAGACCGGCCAGATCGTCGGCGAGACGGCGCAGCGCCTGATCGCGCGGGTCGCCCACCGGGAATTGATGCGAGGCGGTCCAGGATTGCGCCGCCAGGGGAAGCGGCAGGATCGCGGCCAAAGCGGCCAGCCCCGCCGCCGCCAAGCGGTGGCGACAGGCGGAGGCCGAACGCCGCAGGAGAGCCTCGCCGCTCAGAACGCCCCGGTCGCCGACGGCGTCAGCGGCAACCCGCAGACCGGACAGGTGGCGGCGGCCAGCAGCGCCTGACGCTGGGCCGGATCGGTGACGCCCTTTTCGGCCAACATCCGATCCATATCGCGCAAAAAGCCTTCATGCTCGGCGAGCCGTTTGCAGGCGGACTCGGTGCTGTCGTCGCCGCACTCGATCCGCTTCAATGCCGCCGCCTCACGCCCGCCGACGGCGATGCCCAGACCGGCCAAGGCGGAGACCCGAAGAAAATGACGGCGATCCATGGCCGGGGGCTCCCTTATCCAAACGTATGATTTGAAGTGTAGCGATGGCGGACCGGCCTTTGTCAAGCCTCGCCGCCCCGGCCCCATTCACCGACGAGACGGGACTTGCGGGAGTGGCGGAATTGATATGTTATAACAATCGCAATTGTCCCGGACCCCCCATGTCATCCCCCACCCGCCCCCTCCCCTCGCTGCTGGCCTGGAGCGCCCCGGCCCGTCTGGCCTCAGCGATCCTGTGCCTTGTCCCGCTGTGGGCGGCGGTCGGCTGGGCGCTGGGCTGGTGGGGAGACACGCCGTGATTCTTCGCCTCGACGATCTGACCCTCGGCTACCAGCGTCATCCGGCCGTGCATCACCTGAGCGGCACCTTCGCCCCCGGTCGGCTGACCGCGGTGATCGGCCCCAACGGTGCGGGCAAGAGCACGCTGCTGAAAGGGATCAAGGGGCTGTTGCCGACGTTGAGCGGCCGGGTCGCCTTGTCCAAGGCCGAGCGCGGTCGCATCGCCTATCTGCCGCAGCAAGCCGACCTGGAACCCGGTTTTCCGATCTCGGTTCTTGATGTCGTCCTGCTCGGCCACTGGCGGCAAAGCGGCGCCTTCGGCGCGATCGGCCGCGACGGCCGCGCGGCGGCGGCGGCGGCCCTGGCGGCGGTGGGACTGCCCGGTTTAGAGGCGCGGACGATTGGCTCGCTCAGCCTGGGCCAGCGCCAGCGGGTGCTGTTCGCCCGCCTGATGCTGGAAGACGGCGCGGCGATCCTGCTCGACGAGCCGTTCGCCGCGATCGATTCCCGCACCGTCGATGATCTGATGGCGGTGATCCAGCGTTGGGGCGACGAAGGGCGGACGGTGATCGCGGTGCTGCACGATCTCGATCTGGTCCGCCGCGCTTTTCCCTTCACCCTGGCCCTGGCGCGGGAAGCGGTGGCGTGGGGACCAACCGAAACGGTGCTGACGCCTGCGACGTTGGACCGGATGCGCCAAAGCAGCGCGGCCTGGGACGACAACGCGGACCTGTGTCACCGGGGGCAGTCCGATGCTTTATGATCTGCTGGTGGCGCCCTTCGCCGATTTCGCCTTCATGCGCCGCGCCCTGATCGCCTGTCTGGCGCTGTCGCTCGGCTGCGCCCCGGTCGGCATGTTCCTGCTGTTGCGGCGGATGAGCCTGTTAGGCGACGCGCTCAGCCATTCCGTTCTGCCCGGTGCCGCCATCGGCTTTCTACTGGGCGGCCTGTCGCTGCCCGCGATGGGGCTGGGCGGTTTCGTCGCCGGATTGACGGTGGCGCTGCTGTCGGGGCTGGCGACCCGCTTCACCGCCCTGCGCGAAGACGCCAACTTCGCCGCCTTCTACCTGATCTCGCTGGCATCGGGGGTGATGATCGTTTCAGCCCACGGCAGCAACGTCGATCTGATGCATGTGCTGTTCGGCTCGGTGCTGGCGGTCGATGATCTGTCGCTGCTGCTGGTGGCGTCGATCGCCTCGGTCACCCTCTGCGGATTCGCCCTGCTCTATCGCCCGCTGGTCGCCGAATGTTTCGATCCCGGCTTCCTCCGCGCCGTTGGCGGCGGCGGCGGCTGGGTCCATCTTGCCTTTCTGGTGCTGGTGGTGCTGAACCTCGTCGCCGGATTCCAGGCGCTGGGAACCCTGATGGCGGTCGGGCTGATGATGCTCCCGGCAGCGGCGGCGCGGATGTGGGTGCGCCGCCTGTGGGCATTGGTCGCGGTGGCGGCGCTGATCGCGTTTGCCTCGGGCTATGCCGGGCTGGTGCTGTCGTTCCGCTTCGACCTCCCTTCCGGCCCGGCGATCGTATTGGTTGCCGGAGCAGTCTATCTGCTGTCGCTGCTGCTGGGCCGGGTCGAGGGCGTGCTGCCCCGGATGATCCGCCGCCCCCATTTCGAGGCCTGAGCCAGCCCAAGCCCGCCAGTCGGAACGGATCAGTCAGTCGTGAAAAAGTCCTTCGGCCTTTGGCCTCAGTGTACTTTTCCCCGGTTCAAAAAGAATCCCCGTGCTCAATCAAGCTTTCCGCGCGGGGATGGATTTGGTTCCCTCCGAGGCCGATGGGCGACGCCCACGGCTTCGGAGGCGGGATTTCACCAGCTTTGCGCACTTAAGCGGCGCAAAGCTGGTGAAACATACAACACGAAAAATGGGCGATGGGCCGCCCCGAGCCCATTTTTCTCCTTTTAATCCAACGGGAAAAAGTACACCGAGCGACAGCGAGGGACTTTTTCACGGGAGACGGATCAGTGCAACTTGGCCTCCTCGGCGGCGGAGAGGGCATCGGCCAGAGTGTTTAGCCGGGACACCACCGCCTCGGAGGCGGCATCCATCTTCTCGACCTCGCTAAGGGCATCGTCGAACCGACCCTCGGCGACGAAAGCCAGCGCGGCCTTGGCGGCGGCGTGGACCTGGGCGTGGGGCTCGACGAGCGCGATATAAGCGGGGGAACCGCGCAGCGCGACGTCGGAAACGCCATCGTACCATTTGCCCAGGCGACACCCGTGATGATCGGCGATGTCCCCGACCCGCAATTGGGACCGCCCCAGCACGCCGTCGAGCACCGAGCGTTTGAAGGCGAGGTGGTCGTTCTTGGCAATCTCGACCAGCAGCGAGGCCGAGCCGATCCCGGCATAGGAATCGACCTGCGAATCGAGATGGCGGCTCATCCGCCCCATTGAATCGAGCACCTGAGCCAGCCGCTGGTCGTTGGTGCGGGCCAGGGTGACGATATTGGCGGTGCCGTCGGCAAGATGGGTCGCGGTGCGCGACTGACCGTCGAGGACGTCGGAGATCGCCATCATGCTGGATCGAACCGTCTCGACTTCGGTGGCGATCAGATGCAACCGCTCCCCCAGGGCATCGACCAGGGTGCGGCCCTGATCGACCGCCTGGGTGCTTTCGTCAATTGCGCCCACGATCATCGACATCTCGGTTTGCAGCGCCTCGATCCGCGAGCGGATATCGACGGTGGCCTTGGCGGTCTGGTTGGCGAGGTTCTTGACCTCGTTGGCGACGACGGCAAAGCCCTTGCCCGCCTCGCCCGCTCGCGCCGCCTCGATGGTGGCGTTCAGCGCCAACAGGTTGGTCTGACCGGCCACCGCCTCGATCGCGGTGACGATCTGGCCGATCTGATTGGACGCCTCGACCAGCCCTTCGACCTTGGCCCCCGCCCCGCCGACGGCGGCGACGATCCGGCCGAACGCCGAGGCCGCCTCGCGGCTGGCCCCCAATCCGCCGCTGGCCGCCTCGCCCGCGCTGCCCGCGCCTTGGGCCGCCCCGGCGCTGTCGGTCGAGATCGCCGCGATCGAATCGCGCATCTGTTCGATTGAGTTGGCCATCCGATCGACCTCGCGGGTCGACAGGTCGATTTCGTGCTTCATCCGCGCCAGCGTCATCATCGCCTCGTTGCCGAGGCCCGCCGCCTGCACCAGCGAGCGCAGCACGGTGCGCTGAGTCTGGTGGCGCTCGATCTCGGCTTGCCGCAGGGCGACGGCGCGGTCGGCCTCCATCTCGATCAGCTTGCGGCGGTTCTCGGCGATTTCGCCCAGAACACCTGCGACCGGGCCGAATTCGTCGCCGCGATCGGGCGACAGCAGCAGAGCGCTGCCGTTCACGCTGTCATGAACGACGTCGATGTCGTGGCGCAGGGCGGTGAAGCCCGAGGAAACCGTGCGGATGATGGCGATGCCAAAGCCGCCGAACACCAGCAGTACCCCAGCCAGCACCAGCCCGCGCTGGAACAAGGCGGCCCGGAACTCGGCCTCGATATCATCGACATAGGCGCCCGAGCCGACGATCCAGCCCCACGGCGCGAAGGCCTTCAGATAGGAGGTTTTGGCATAATTTTCGGCGGTGGCCCCACCGCCCGGCTTCGGCTTGGGCCATTCATAGCCGACATAGCCCTGGCCGCCGCGTTCGGCCACCATCACAAAGGCGGCGAACAGATTGACATGGTCCAAAGCCTCACGCACGCCGCCGACGCCATCGGGACGCAGCCAGGTGGCCTTGTCGAACTTCGCCCCCTGAAGGGTGGTGCCGTCGAGTGCGGGAGAGACCGGGTGCATCACCATCCGCGGCAACGGCTTGCCCATATCGTTGATCCACAGATATTCGGTGCCGTCATAGCGCATCGCCTTCAGCACGGCGATCACCCGGGCCTTGGCCTCGGCCTCGGTCATACGGCCCTGGCTCGCCTCGGCGGCATAGTGGGTCAGCACGCCGGTCGCGGTCTCGACCACCCGGCGCAGGCTGGTTTCGCGCGCTTCGATCATGTCGGAGCGGGTTTTGACGGTGTCGGCGACGAAGACAAGCGCTAATCCGCAAAGAGGGAGAAACACCAAAAGCCACAGACGAGCGGTAATCCGCATACGGGTAAAAACGCTTGAGAACCCCATCGGATTACCCCTAGCTCGTCATTGCCGAATGAATAGTATCCTAATTGCTGCCCAAAGCGGGCACAAGCTCGCGGAGAGATCGGGGTTGAGCCGCCCCCTCGCAGAAAACCACATACGCGAACCCGCTTGGCAAAGCCTTCCCGGAAAGGCATTGTCTGCTGCGTAAAGCGGGGGAAACGCCCGCAGCACCTAGGGATGAGGTTTACATGAAGATCGCCATACCGAAAGAGCGGCGCGCTGGAGAAGCGCGGGTCGCAGCGTCTCCCGATACGGTCAAGAAGTTCAAGGGGATGGGATTCGACGTGGTGGTCGAGACCGGCGCCGGTGCCGGGGCCTCGATCCTTGACGACCATTTCCGCGACGCCGGGGCCACCATCGCCGCCGATGAGGCCGCCGCCCTGGCCGGGGCCGACATCGTCTTGAAGGTGCAACGCCCCGAAGACGACGAAGTCGCCCTGATTCCCGAAGGCGCGGTGCTGATCGCCGGTCTGGCCGCGCTGGCCAACCGCGATCTGGTCAAGGCCTTGGCCGCGCGCAAGATCACCGCCTTTGCGATGGAATTGCTGCCGCGCATCACCCGCGCCCAAAGCATGGACATCTTGTCGTCGCAGGCCAGCCTGGCCGGCTACAAGGCGGTGCTGGACGCCACCGAGCATTTCGGCCGCGCCATCCCGATGATGATGACCGCCGCCGGAACCGTCGCCCCGGCCCGCTTCCTGATCCTGGGCGCCGGTGTCGCCGGGCTTCAGGCCATCGCCACCGCCAAGCGGCTGGGCGGCGTGGTCTATGCCTTCGACGTCCGCCCCGCGGTCAAGGAACAGGTCGAGAGCCTGGGCGGCAAGTTCGTCGAAGTCGATCCCGACGCGGGCAAGAACGCCGAGACCAAGGGCGGCTATGCCAAGGAAATGGACGACGAGTATAAGAAAAAGCAGGCGGCGAAGATCGCCGAGGTGCTGAAAAAGACCGACATCGCGATTTCCACCGCCCTGATCCCGGGCAAGCCCGCTCCGGTGCTGATCACCGAAGAGATGGTCAAGGACATGCGCGAAGGCTCGGTGATCGTCGATATGGCGGTCGAGGCCGGGGGCAATTGCCCGCTGTCCGAGTTCGACAAGGTGGTGGTCAAGCACGGCGTCACCCTGGTCGGCCACGGCAATATCCCGGCCCGGATCGCGGTCGATGCCTCGGCGCTCTATTCCCGCAACCTGCTGAACTTCCTGACCCCGCTGGTCGAGAAGGACAGCAGCACGCTGAAATTCAACTGGGACGACGAGATCCTGACGGGCACCTGCGTGACCCGCGACGGACGCGTCGTCCATCCCGCGTTGGCCGGCTAAGGAGGCAAGCAGCCATGGATACCGCAGAAATCGTCCGTGCCGCCGCCAAGCTCGCCCAGGACTCCGAAGCGCTCTCGCTGAAGGCCAACGAAGTCCTGGCCCAGTCGGCGCATCTTCAGGCCTTAAGCGAGCACGGCATCGGCTTCGTCTCGCTGCTGACCGTGTTCGTTCTGGCCTGCTTCGTCGGCTATTACGTGGTCTGGCGGGTCACCCCGGCACTGCACTCGCCGCTGATGGCGGTGACCAATGCCGTGTCGTCGGTGATCATCGTCGGCGCGCTGGTCGCCACCGCGACCGACACGCCCGCGTCGCGCCTGTTGGGCTTCCTCGCCGTGATCCTGGCCTCCGTCAACATCTTCGGCGGGTTCCTGGTCACGCAACGCATGCTCGGCATGTTCAAGAAGAAGCAGAAATAGGGAGGACGCGATCGTGGCAAGCAATCTTACTCAATTCGCCTATCTCGTCGCCGCAGTCTGCTTCATCATGGCGCTGCGCGGGCTGTCCAGCCCCGAAACGTCGCAGAACGGCAATCGGTGGGGCATGGCCGGTATGGCCATCGCCATCGTCACCACCATCATCACCCCCGATTTCGCCTGGGTTCTGGTGCCGCTCGGCATCCTGATCGGCGGCGGCATCGGCACCATCGTCGCCAAGAAGATCGAGATGACCGCCCTGCCCCAATTGGTGGCGGCGTTCCACTCCCTGGTCGGTCTGGCCGCGGTGTTCGTCGCTGGCGCGGCGCTGTCGGCCCCGGCCGCCTTCTCGATCCTGGCCGAGAGCGGCGGGATCAAGGCCGCCTCGCTGATCGAGATGAGCCTCGGCACCGCGATCGGTGCCGTCACCTTCACCGGCTCGCTGGTCGCCTTCGCCAAGCTTCAGGGTCTGGTCAGCGGTCGGCCGCTGGTGTTCAAGGGCCAACATCCGCTGAATGCCGGGCTCGGCATCCTGCTGCTGGCGCTGGTGGTGCTGTTCGCCTTCTCGGGCGGCTCGATCACCCTGTTCGTCGCGATCACCGTGGTGGCGCTGGCGCTGGGCTTCCTGCTGATCCTGCCGATCGGCGGCGCCGATATGCCGGTGGTCGTCTCGATGCTCAATTCCTATTCGGGCTGGGCGGCGGCCGGTATCGGCTTCACGCTGGGCAACCCGCTGCTGATCGTCACCGGCGCGTTGGTCGGTTCCAGCGGCGCGATCCTCTCCTACATCATGTGCAAGGGGATGAACCGCTCGATCATCAACGTCATTCTGGGCGGCTTTGGCGGCGAGGTGGCGGGTCCGGGCGGGGCGGCGGCGGGCGGCGGCGGTGCCGACCGCGCGGTCAAGTCCGGCTCGGCCGACGATGCCGCTTTCATCATGAAGAACGCCTCGAAGGTCATCATCGTCCCCGGCTACGGGATGGCGGTGGCGCAGGCCCAGCACGCTTTGCGCGAAATGGCCGACCTGCTGAAAAAGGAAGGCGTCGACGTCCGCTACGCGATCCATCCGGTGGCGGGCCGCATGCCCGGCCATATGAACGTCCTGCTCGCCGAAGCCAACGTCCCCTATGACGAAGTGTTCGAGCTGGAAGAGATCAACCACGAATTCGGCACCGCCGACGTCGCCTTCGTGATCGGGGCCAACGACGTCACCAATCCGGCGGCGAAGACAGATCCGAAAAGCCCGATTTTCGGGATGCCGATCCTCGACGTCGAGAAGGCCAAGACGGTGCTGTTCATCAAGCGCTCGATGGCGTCGGGCTATGCCGGTGTCGATAACGACCTGTTCTTCCGTCCCAACACGATGATGCTGTTCGGCGACGCCAAGAAGGTCACCGAGCAGGTGGTCAAGGCGCTGGACTGATCCTTCGCCGCGATCGGCTGTCTTTGCCGGACAAGCCCGCGTCCCTTGGACGCGGGCTTGTTTCGTTTCCGGCCCCGAAATTGATCGCCATCGCCACGCCCGGTTGCATCCTGTATCTTGAAGAAACAGGGGGGAACACCGACTTTCAATCAAGGGAAACCGCGCCGTCGCTACGATGGCGCCAGGGGAGGAGAGTGCGGGATGAAGCGATATATCTGTTCCGTCTGCGGTTTTGTTTACGACCCGGCGCTTGGTTTGCCCGACGAAGACATCCCCCCCGGCACGCCGTTCGACTCTTTGCCCGACGACTGGATTTGCCCCGAATGCGGGGTGACCAAGGCCGATTTCTCTGAATTGGAGGATTGAGGCGATGGCCGAGCCCTCCTCCCCTCCGGACGGAATCGTGATCGTCGGCAGCGGGTTGGGGGGCTATACCCTCGCCCGCGAGGTGCGGCGGCGTGACGACGCGGTTCCGATCACCCTGATCACCGCCGATGGCGGCGAATCCTACAGCAAGCCAATGCTGTCGGCTGCCTTTGCCCAGGGCAAGAGCCCGGCCGATCTGGTCCAGAAAACCGCCGCCCTGATTGCCTCGGACCTGTCGATCCGGGTGATGACCCGCCATCAGGTCGAAGCGATCCATCGTGACCGCCAGCGCCTGGCCCTGCGCCGTCCCGACGGGACCGGCACCGAAATCGGCTATGGACGACTGGTGCTGGCGATCGGGGCCGATCCCCGTCCCTATCGGGTCGAGGGCAGCGCTGCCGCCGGTCTGTTCACCGTCAACGATCTCGACGATTACATCGTCTGGCGCGAAGCGCTGGCCCCGGCCAGCCGGGTTCTGCTGATCGGGGCCGGGCTGATCGGCTGCGAGTTCGCCAACGACCTGCTCACCGGCGGTCATGGCGTCACCCTGGTCGATCCCGCCCCCTGGCCGCTGGGGCGCTTGCTGCCGGAAGAATTGGGCACGGCGATGAGTACGGCGCTCGGCGGGGCCGGAGCCACCCTCCATCTCGGCCGCTCGGTCACCGCCTTCGCCCCCGGTCTGGCGACGCTCGACGATGGCAGCCAGATCCGGTTCGACCGGGCGCTGACCGCGATCGGGCTGGTGCCGCGCACCGCGATGGCGGCAGCGGCGGGATTGGCGGTGGCGCGGGGGATCGTCGTCGATCGTCTGCTGCGCTCGTCGGACCCGGCGATCTTCGCCTTGGGCGATTGCGTCGAGACCGCGTCCGGTCCCCTGCCCTATATCGCCCCGCTGCTGGCCGAGGCCAAGGCCCTGGCCGCGACCCTGACCGGGACCGAAACGCCCCTGGTCCTGCCCGCACTGCCGATCGTGGTCAAGACCCCGGCCCTGCCGACGACGGTCTGCCCGCCGCCCCCCGGCGCCGAAGGGCATTGGCGGGTCGAGGGCGAGGGCGGCGACCTGAAGGCACTGTTCGTTGCCCCCGACGGCGGTCCACTCGGCTTTGCGCTGTGCGGCAAGCGGGCGGGTGAGGCCCGCGCCTTGGCCGCCCTGATGCCGCCGCTGCTGCCCTGATCGGCGATCGGCGGGACAACCCCCCAGGAATGGGCGGTTGTCCCGCCCCGCCCCCACCATTGATGGGGTGGCGTGATTCGGGGGGCTTGAGCCAAGCCATTGAAAACAAACCCTTCCCCGCCGACTTTTGTGAAATTTTGACGCAGCGGTATTTTTTAGTCTTTTCCTGGGGCAAAAACAGCGTATATAGCGGCTTCAGGTGAGACGTACAGCGCACGTGCCTCTGGCTGCGGTATGGCCAGGCAACGACGTCAAAGGCGTCTTCTGGGTGCAAGCGGGCTAAACCCCCGGGTGCTTGGAGGAAATCTTATGATCGCGATTGCCCGGCACGCTTTGGCGTCGTCCGTGACCACTATTCCCAAATCACAGGAATTCAAGCCTCGGCAGGCCTGGGCTCTGCTCTGGGTTGATGTCCGAAGTACGTCCAAGCGGGACTGACGGCACCCCTTTTTCCGTGCCGTCAAACCGTCGTCTCCGACTCTGCCTGCGTGGCGGAGGATGGGGTTTCGTCGCCATCTGTCCTGTTCAAGGACCCGATGGGTCCGTTTGGAGCTTTGCCATGACCGCCAAGATCACCCGCTTCCTCGAAGAAGTTCGCCCCGTCACTCCCTGCGTCGTGGTTGATCTCGATGTTGTCCGAGACAATTACCTGGGGCTGCGCCGCTGGCTCCCGCTCGCGGACGTCTATTACGCTGTCAAGGCCAACCCGGCTCCCGAGATCGTGCGGATGCTGGCCGCGCTGGGATCGAATTTCGACGTCGCCTCGCGCGGCGAGATTGATCTGTGCCTCGCCAACGGCGTCTTCGCCGAGAACATCTCGTTCGGCAACACCATCAAGAAGCAGCGCGACATCGCCTACGCCTACGAAAAGGGTGTCCGCCTCTATGCCTTCGATTGCGAGGCCGAGTTGGAGAAGCTGGCCGAATCCGCCCCCGGCGCTCGGGTGTTCTGCCGCATCCTGATGACCTGCGACGGCGCGGAATGGCCGCTGTCGCGCAAGTTCGGCTGCGAAATCGACATGGCCCGCGACCTGTTGGTGCGCGCCCGCGATCTCGGCCTCGACCCCTATGGCGTGTCGTTCCATGTCGGCAGCCAGCAGACCGACCTCAACCAGTGGGACATCGCGGTCGGCAAGGCGGCGATGCTGTTCACCGCGCTGGATTCGGCTGGAATCGACCTGCGGATGGTCAATCTCGGCGGCGGCTTCCCCGCCCGCTATCGCAGCGACATCCCGGCGGTCGAGCGCTATGCCGACGCGGTGATGAGCGCGATGACCAACCATTTCGGCAACAACATCCCGGCGATGATCATCGAGCCGGGCCGCTCGCTGGTCGGCGATGCCGGTATCCTCGAAACCGAAGTCGTGCTGATCAGCCGCAAGGGCTATGACGACGACACCCGCTGGGTCTATCTCGACGTCGGCAAGTTCGGCGGTCTGGCCGAGACGATGGACGAGGCGATCAAGTACCGTATCCAGACCAGCCGCGACGGCGACGATACCGCCCCGGTCGTGCTGGCCGGTCCGACCTGCGATTCCGCCGACATCCTCTATGAAAAGTCGAACTACGAAATGCCGGTCAGCCTCAAGGTCGGCGACAAGGTCCGCATCCTCTCGACCGGGGCCTACACCACCTCGTACTCGGCGGTCAATTTCAACGGCTTCGACCCGCTGAAGGCCTATTTCATCTAAAGCAACTCTAGACGGCGAGGAGCGCCGCCGCGACGCGGCGCTCCTCGGTCAGCAGCACGTTAAAGGTCCGACAGGCCGCACCGGTATCCATCGTTTCAACCCGGATCCCGGCGGCGGCCAGGGTCGCCCGCAAGGTCGGCGGCAGCGGCCGCAACAGCGACCCACACCCCACCAGCAGCAATTCGGGAATCGGCGCGGCGGCAATGATCGGGGCCAGCGAATCGAGCCCCAGCGAATCGATGTCGGCGCAGCCCCACGCCTGGGTGGTTTCGGGAAACACCAGAACCGAACCCAGCCAGCGTTGTCCGGCGATGACGAACCCGCCATCGCCATAGGCCTGGATCAGTTGGCGCCCCGGGGCAAGACGGGGATTGAGATCCATGTCCTTATCCTTCGCGTTCGAGCTCCTCTTGCCGATGCCAAGAGGATGTCCCGTTCCTCGCCATTCCGGTTTATTCTATCCCAAGCTGCCGGTTCCGTCCGCGTTCCCCGTAACGGGCGCGAGGGATGGCCCCGCTTTGTGTCTTCTCTGAGATTGCGTCGCCCGCGATCTTGCACCGAAAGGATGGCATTATGGACGATATTCCGGATCGGGCTGATATCAAGGTGACTCCGCCGGTCATCTTTTCTTTCTACCTTGCCATTGGGTTCCTGTTCGCCTGGGGCTCGTCGCTCCACGTTCTGCCCGGCGTACTGGCGCGCGGGCTGGGGATTTCGCTGCTGCTGGCGGCGGGAGCGGTCGCCGCCACCGCGATTCTGGCGATGAACCGTCAGGGAACCCCGATCCATCCCCGCCACGGCACCACCGCCCTGGTCGGCGAGGGGCCGTACCGTTTCACCCGCAATCCGCTGTATCTGTCGCTGGTGACGATCTATTTCGGGCTGGCGCTGCTGCTGAATTCGTTCTGGATGATCCTGTTCGGGATCGCGCTGGCCGTCACCCTCCATAAGATGGTGATCCTGGCCGAGGAACGCTATCTCGAAGACAAGTTCGGCGAGGCCTATCTCGCCTACAAGGCCAAGGTCAACCGCTGGCTGTAATATCCGTGTCGGCCCTCATGCGGCGAGCGGGGGGAGGCCGTCCCTCCCCCTATTCCCCGACGTTGAGCAGAGCGCCCCGCACCCGCGCGGTATGCCAGGCATAGAGGAACAGCCCGATCCCCAGGGCGAGATAGACCAGATCGAGCGCCAGCGCCGACAGCATCAGATCGGTGCGGACCACCCCCTCGGTCATCACCGCTCGCATTCCCTCGAACACATGGGCAGGCGGCAGCGCCCAGGCCACGGCCTGCAACCAGTCGGGCAGGACCGAGATCGGATAATAGACCCCGGCCAGCGGGCCGATGGCGAAGATCATCACCCAGGCGAGGCTTTCCGCCCCCAGCCCAAAGCGCAGCACCATCGCCGACACCGCCAGACCGGTGGCCCAGCCCATCATCGTCAGCAGGGTCCAGAACACCAGCAACGGCAAGCCGAGCGAGAACAGCGAGAAATGGTAGAGCGGAATCGCCAGCAGGACGGCGGGCATCACCCCGATCATGGTGCGGATGAAGCTCATCACCAGGATCGTCGCCACCATCTCGCCGGGGCGGAGCGGACTGACCGAAAGATAGCCGAGATTGCGCGACCACATCTCTTCGAGGAAGGACAGCGCCACCCCCAGATTGCCGCGGAACATCACGTCCCACAGCAGCGCGCCCGCGATCAGCACGCCGCCGGCCTGGGCGAACCAGGACGAATTGTGCGACAGGAACTGGCTGGTAAAGCCCCACATCACGACGTTGATCAGCGGCCAATAGGCCATTTCGAGCATCCGCAGCCACGACCCGCGCAGGATGTAAAGGTGGCGCAGGCACAGCCCGGCCACGCGCCGGATCGACAGAATCATGGCTCTCCCCGCTCGGGTTCGTCGGGTCGGCGGCGGTCGCGGGCGATGTCGAGGAACACCTCCTCCATCGTGTCGCGGCCATAACGGGCGAACAGATCGGCAGGCGTGCCGCGATCGACGATCCGCCCGCTTTTCATGATCAGCACCCGGTCGCACATCCGTTCGACCTCGGTCATGTTGTGGGAGGCCAGCAGCACGGTCGCCCCGGTGCGGCCGCGGTATTCCTGGAAATAGCCGCGCAGCCAGTCGGCGGTGTCGGGATCGAGCGAAGCGGTCGGCTCGTCCAGCAGCAGCAATTCGGGCTGGTTGAGCAGCGCGCGCGCCACCGACACCCGGGTCTTCTGCCCGGCCGACAGCTTCCCCACCGGGCGGTCGAGCAGGGTGACCAGATCGAGGTCGCGGCACAAATCAGCCATCCGCGTCTTCAGCCCCTTCACCCCGTAAAGATGGCCATAGACGGTCAGGTTCTCCCGCACCGTCAGCCGGTGGGGCAGATCGACATAGGGGCTGGAGAAATTGACCCGTGGCAGCACCCGATAACGGTGGCGGATCATGTCCTGGCCCAGCAGCGAGATCGCGCCCGAACTCGGCAGCAGCAGACCGAGCAGCATCGACAAGGTGGTGGTCTTGCCCGCGCCGTTGCCGCCCAACAGCGCGGTGACCGTGCCGGGTTCGACGGTAAAGCTGATCTTATCGACTGCCACCACCGAACCGAACGATTTGGTGACGTCTATAACCTCGATCGCGTTCACGGCCGCGGCCGCGAGCGGAGCCGCTTGCGCGGGTCGCCCTGGAGCAGGGACTCGATATGGTGGCCCTGGAACAACGTGATGCCGACCGAGTGACCGAACTCGACCGAGGCCGGATTATCGCAGCGGCACAAAATGATGCGGGTGACCCCGATCCGGCGCAGCGCGTCGGTGCGGTTGTCCTTCTCCTCGGTCAAAGCCGGATCCCACACCAGCTTGATCAGATCGGCCCCCAGCCGTTCGCGATCGACGACAGACAATTGGGCGTAGCTCAACCCATCGACACAGATGCGATAACCGCGGTCGTGGGCGAAATCGCGGGCGAACAGATAGGCGCCGAGATCGGCGAAGATATCGACCTTTTGCAGTTCAAGCACGATGGTGCCGCGCATCCCGGCCTTGATGTTGTCGTCAAACACCAGGAATTCCGGCCCAAGGATCGTCGAGACGTTGAGATTGATGCTGATATCGCCTTCGAGGGTGCGGTCGTCATGCTTGTTCAGCATGCTGAGAACCCGGCGGTCGAGCGTCTCGGTCAGTTGCTGGAACAGCCAGGGGCTGGAATTGAGATTGACCGAGGGGAACAGGGTCTGGCGCAGATCGGCGATCGAGACGAACAATTCGTGGAATACCGGCTGCGGCGCCGTTTTGCCGACCATCGCGCACACCGCCTGACGGCGCAGCAGATTGGCAAGGTCGGCCTGTCCCAGCGCCGCCTCGACCCGGATCAACAATTCCGGGGTGAACGGCGTGCCGTGCGATTTCTGCATCCGGGCGCGCTCGGTGGCGGCCGCTTCGACCGAGACGCTGCGCCGTGCCGATTCCGCCTGCACCATCTTCTGGGCCAGGGTCAGCAGCAGATCGTACTCGCGGTCGAGGCTGTACCAAGTGTTGAACACCGCCTGGGGGGACAGGTGCTCCTCGCTGATCAGCGGATCGTCCGAGAACAAAAAGCGCAGCTTCGACACCGAAGCTTCGATCTCGTCCTGGGCCTGGGCCTTGTAGATCACCATCAGATCGGCATTGGCCAGCACGAACACCTGGGCCTGCATCAGCTTGACCAGCGGATCGAAGGTGGTGGTGGCGATCCGCAGATGGTGGTCGCGCCGGTTCTGGGCCAACAGACCCGAGAGATGGATGTGCACCGCCTTGCGGTCCTGGCGGTGGCGCTCCAGCCGCCGCACGTAATCCAGCATCAGAGTTTCCTGGCTGGCGGAACGGGCCCCGTCGGCAGAGGCGGGAGGCGGGGGGGATCGCATCGGTTTGACCCTTCCTCTTACCGCAGGACCCGCAGCGGCGGGAACAGGTCGAGCATGTCGTTATTGCCGCATTCGCTGCGCATCGGGCCGGTGAGGAGTCCGTGGCGGGCGGTGCATTGCGCTTGCGAGCAGGCGGCGGATTGCTCGCAGACGGCCATCGTGGTGGCGGCGACCATCGAATCGAGGAAGCGGCCCTGGAACATCCGGATACCGAGCGACAGCCCCCACGAGATCGCCAGTTCGGTCTCGCAACGGGCCAGGATCACCCGGTCGAATCCGACCGGGGCCAAAGCGTGCTGGATTTCGGCGGTGCGGATATCGTCCTGCATGTCCGAACTCCAGCTCAGCTTGACGTAATCGGTGTCGAACAGTTCGCAATCCATGAATTGAAGGCCGACCGAGGTCATCCCGTCCAGGACCGATTTGTGCCCATGCGCTCGCAGCCGGTCGCGGGCGCGGAAAAAGCCTTCGAGATTATTGAAAATGTCGAGGAGTTGGAACTCGACCACCAGCCCGGCGCGGCCGCGCACCTGCGCCTCAAAGGTCTGAAAGGCCGGGGTCTCGATCGTGCTCATATTGAGGTTGAGCGAGAACGCCTTGGGCGGGGCGCGCAGACCGGACTCGCCCAGCGCGGCCAGCACCTGCTTGTCCAGTTCCTGCGATAAATGCTGGAACAGCCAGCGGTTCGACAGAATGTCGATATCGGGCGCCAGTACCTTTTGCAGGTCGGCGATCGACATATAGAATTCCTGGAACTCGACCTCGGCGGAATCGTGATCGAGGATGCGGATGCAGGCCTGACGACGGACCACTCCGGCGATATCGGTACTGCCGATCCCGTCGAGCACCTGGACCAGAGTGGTCGCTTCGAGCGGCAGTCGCTTCGCCGGGGGGGCCGGATCGGCCTTGATCTTGCGGACCGCGTCCCGCATCTCGCCGCACAAGTCGAAGAAGGCGTCGAAATCGCATTCGAGATCGTAGAGCGACACGAAGCGGTCGGCCCCGTCGGCGGCTTCGGCATAGGTCAACGGATCGGTCGAGAACAGCGCGCGCAGTTTGTAGACGATCGCATCGAGATCGGACAGTTGGGCGTCCTTGCAGATCAGCATGATGTCGGAATTGGACAGCAGGAAGATCTGGCCGCGATAGACGCTGACCATCGATTCGAACATACGGAAGGCAATGCGGATCCGGCCTTCCTCGCGGTTGGCGGGCAGCAGGCGGGACAGGTGCAGATGCAGGGCCATCCGCCCTTCGCGCAACCGGCCGATACGTTCGGCGGCGTCGAAGAGCAGGCTTTCCGGCGTCACGACTTCCTGTGGTTTGCCTCCGAACGCCCCGGCGTTCATCCAGCCCTCTTTGCTCCGGCTCCGATGGCGGGAGCCTCAGTTGCGCGCCGGCCGGATCGTTCCCAGGCCGATCCATAGAGATACCATCGGCCTTGGCGGGGTTCCTAGGGCAATTTCAGAACAGCCCCCCGACCGGACGGGGCATCGCGGCCGCCCGCATCCGGTCGGGGGAGAACCGGTCAGGCCCGGCCGAACACCCGGCCGAAGATGGTATCGACATGCTTGGTGTGGTAGCCGAGGTCGAACAGCGAGTCCAATACCGGAGCGGACAGAAGGGCGGTAACCTGATCGTCGGCCTTCAGCAGGTCGAGGAAGTTCGCCCCTTCCTGCCACACCCGCATCGCGTTGCGCTGCACCGCCTTATAGCTGTCCTCGCGGCTCATCCCGGCCTGGGTCAGCGCCAGCAGCACCCGCTGCGAGAACACCAGCCCGCCCAGTTGGTTCAGATTGCGGGCGACGGCGTCGGGATAGATCACCAGCGTCTCGACCACTCCGGCCAGCCGGTTGAGGGCGAAATCGAGGGTGATCGTGGCGTCGGGACCGATCATCCGCTCGACCGAGGAATGCGAGATGTCGCGCTCGTGCCACAGGGCGACATTCTCCAACGCCGGGGTGACCATCCCGCGCACCAGCCGCGACAGGCCGGTCAGATTCTCGGTCAGCACCGGGTTGCGCTTGTGCGGCATCGCCGAGCTGCCCTTCTGACCCGGCGAGAAATATTCCTCGGCCTCGCGCACTTCGGTGCGCTGAAGATGGCGGATTTCGGTGGCGAGATGCTCGACCGACCCGGCGATGACGCCCAGGGTGGCGAAGAACAGAGCGTGACGGTCGCGCGGGATCACCTGGGTCGAGACCGGCTCGGGCGTCAGGCCCAGCTTCGCCGCGACATGAACCTCGACGCGGGGGTCGATGTTGGCGAAGGTGCCGACCGCGCCGGAAATGGCGCAGGTGGCGATGTCGGCCCGCGCCGCCAGCAGCCGGACGCGGGCGCGCTGGAAGGCGGCGTGGAAGCTGGCGAACTTAAGGCCGATCGTCACCGGCTCGGCATGGATGCCGTGAGAGCGGCCCATGCAGGCCAGATCCTTGAACTCGAAGGCGCGCTTTTCCAGCGCCGCCAGCACCCGGTCGATGTCGGCCAGCAACAGGTCGGCGGCCTGGGTCATCTGCACCGCGAGACAGGTGTCGAGCACGTCCGACGAGGTCATCCCCTGGTGGACGAAGCGGGAGTCGGCCCCGACATGCTCGGCCAGCTCGGTCAGGAAGGCGATGACGTCGTGCTTGGTCTCGCGCTCGATCGCGTCGATCCGCTCGATCCGCTCGGGCGTGTAGGGCAGATTGCCCCGCGCCCACACCGCGCGGGCGGCGTCGGCCGGAATCACCCCGATCTCGGCCAGGGCGTCGCAGGCGTGGGCCTCGATTTCGAACCAGATGCGGAAGCGGTTCGCGGGCTCCCAGATGCGGGTCATCTCGGGGCGGCTGTAGCGGGGAATCATCTCGAAGAACCTCGGACTAGATAGCTATGACGAAAAATCAGATGGAGAGAGCGCCGCCCTAAGGCAAGCGCTCGTCGATGAAGCGGCCCTCGGCCACCGCGCGCTGATCCTCGCGCAACAGCGCGGACAGGGCACTGTCAGGACGGGCTTCGCCCCAATGATCGTAATGGACCAGTTCGTCGAGCGGCAGGCGCGGGCGCCACCCGGCGGCCTGAAGCTCGGGGGTGGAATGATAGCCCCGCACCTTGCCGACGCACAGATAGGCGATCGGCAGGATGTTGGGGGGAATCCCCAGCGCCTCGCGGACGGTGTCGTTGTCGAAGATGCTGACCCAGCCGACGCCCAGCCCTTCGGCGCGCGCCGCCAGCCACAGATTCTCGACGGCACAGACCGAGCTGAACAGATCCATCGTCGGGATATGGGTCCGCCCGATCACCACCGGACCGGCGCGATCACGGTCGCAGGTGACGCAGATATTGACCGGGGAGTCCAAAATGCCTTCCAGCTTCAGCGAGCGATAGATGTCGCGCTTGTCCTCGGAAAACATCATCGCCGCTTCGGCGTGGGCCTTGACGAAGGCGTCGTGCACCTTGGTCCGCACCGCGACATCGCGCACCACGACAAAGCTCCACGGCTGCATATAGCCGACCGAAGGGGCATGGTGGGCGGCGATCAGCAGACGGCTCAACACCTCGTCGGCAACCGGATCGGGGAGGAACTCGCCCCGCGTGTCACGCCGGGTCAGAATGGCGCGATAAACGCCGTCGCGCTCGGCTTCGGGCAGCGGAACGGCAGGCAACAGGGCATCGGTCATCGGCGGGCTCCCGGTGACGCCGCAAGGACGCGGCGGACCGTCCGGGTTATAGCCGATCCCTCCCGCCGCCGTCACCCCCGACGCTCCGTTCGGGCGGAGGAGTGCGCTTTCTTTTGAATCATTACAAAATAATCACCCGGCCGAAATACTGCGGTAATCCGTCCTGTGGCACAGTGTGATCATCGAATTTGGATCAATCAGCCAACCCACGAAAGGTCGTCGTCTGTTTCGGTTCATGGCGGATTTGCTCCCGCCCCTGTCGCGCCCTGCCTCCCCCCGGCTTCCGGCGCGACTCTCTGGTCCGGACCCGTCCCCCCCTTCGGTTCCGGCTCCAAAAATGCCCCCGCACACCCCCCCGGTGCGGGGGTTTTTCTTATTGGGAGATCCCGGCCAGGACTCGACGTTCGTCGAAGGATGCCCATATCGTCCGTATTATCCACATCATCCCGTAGGTACTCGCGTGACCCGGTTCCTCAAGCCGCACCAGCCGATCGAAAACCGCCACTGGCTCCGTTACGCGACCTATGCTGCCGCGCTTCTGATGCTGGCCGGGTTCGGGTCTCTACTGTCGGTCGATCTGATCGAATCGCGCCAGAACGAATACAAGACCGTGCAGCGGGATTCCGACAATCTGTCCCGCGTGCTGGAACGCCAGATTCTGACTGCGGTCGAGAAGATCGGCATCTTGCTGGGAGAAACGGCCTTTCATTTCGCCCCGGTTCTGAATGGAACCCAACATCGCGACCGTCTCCAGGCCAATCTCGACCTTAACCGTCTGCTGGCCTTTGCCCCCGAGGCAATGACCGACAGCCTGCGGGTGATCGACGCCCAGGGCCGGGTCGCGTTCAATGCCGGTCATTCGGCGTCTCTGCCCGACCTCGACGTCAGTGATCGGGCCTATTTCCAACGACAGAAATCCGATCCCCGCGCCGGTCTGGTATTATCCGAACCGTTGCGGTCACACCTGACCGGCGTCTGGCTGGTCACCCTCAGCCTGCGGGTGAACGCTCCGGACGGACGTTTTCTCGGGCTGGTCCAGGCCGCCTTGCCGACGGACTATTTCCAGAGCCTGTTCGCCGGTCTCGACATCGGCAAGAGCGGTTCCGTCACCCTGATCGACACCGATATGCACCTGCTCGCCCGCTACCCGGCCCAGCCCCAGTTGACCGGCACCACCCTCGAGGGTGGGCCGATCCCCCCCAGTCTGGCCAAGGGAGAAATCACCGGTAGCCTTGAGGTCAACTCGCCGATCGACGACGTCCTGCGCCTGTTCACCTATCGCAAGCTCGACCAGCTTCCCTATGTCGTCGTGATCGGGCGGGCGCACTCAGAAATCATCGAAGGCTGGCGGCGCAAAGCGATCTTCTACACTGTCGCCTTTGTCGGGCTGGGGCTGGCCCTGCTGTCGTTCCTCTATCTGCTCCAGCGCCACACCGAGGAAAACCGCCGCCTGATTAATCAGGTGTTCGATGCCACGCGCGAAGGAATCGTCGTCACCGACATATCGGGCAAGATCGTCGCCGCCAATGCCGGATTCACCGCGATTTCCGGCTATTCCCGGCAGGAGGCGATCGGACAAAGCACCGCGATCCTGCGCTCGGGACGGCATGGGACGGACTTCTACGAAGCGCTGTGGGACAAGCTGCGGCGCGATGGCACCTGGCGCGGCGAGATCTGGAACCGCCGCAAGTCGGGCGAAATCTACCCGCAATTGCTGTCGATCAGCGCGATACGCAACCGAAATGGCGTCGTCACCAATTATATCGGCGTCTCCAGCGATATCACCGAGTTGCAGCAGGCCCGCCAGCAGGCCGAGGCAGGCAATCTGGCCAAATCGGAATTCCTGGCAACGATGAGTCACGAAATCCGCACCCCGATGAACGGGGTGATCGGGATGACCGGTCTGTTGCTCGACACCCGACTGAGCGAAGAGCAGCGGATTTTCGCCCAGACAATCCGCGAATCGAGCGAATCCCTGCTGTCGGTGATCAACGACATCCTCGATTTCTCGAAAATGGAGGCGGGCAAGCTTGATTTCGAGGAAACCTCGTTCGAGATCCGCCCGCTGGTCGAAGGCGTCATCGACATCCTGTCGCCCCGCGTCCGCGGTCGCGACATCGACCTGACTTGCCTGATCCCCGCCGGAGCCTGCGGGGTGTTCCGGGGCGACCCCGGACGGCTGCGTCAAATCCTGCTCAATCTGGTCGGCAACGCGGTCAAATTCACCGAACGCGGCACGATCTCGATCCTGGTGGCGATTGCCGATGCTCCGGACGGACGGGCGATGCTGACCGCGACCGTCGCCGACACCGGGATCGGCATTCCCGAGGCGGCGAAGGCACGGCTGTTCGGCACCTTCACCCAGGCCGACGCTTCGATGGCGCGGCGCTATGGCGGCAGCGGGCTGGGGCTGGCGATCTGCAAGCGGATCGTCGATTGGCTGGGGGGCGAGATCGGCTTCGACAGCCGCGAGGGCGAAGGCAGCACCTTCTGGTTCAAGGTGCCGCTGCTGCGCTCGGACGAGGTGCCGTCGGAAACCGAAAGCGGGGCCGAACTGGACGGGGCGACGATCCTGGTCGTCGATGACACGTCCACCAACCGCGACATCCTGCGCCAGCAATTGGAAGGATGGGGCGCGGCCGTCGTCGCGCTGGATTCCGCCCCCGCCGCGATCGAGACGGTCCGCCGCGCCAAGGCCGCCGGTCAGCCGTTCGACGCGGTGATCCTTGACCATCTGATGCCCGAGATGAGCGGCCTTGATCTCGCCGTGCTGCTGCGCCGCGATCCCGCCACCGCCGCTTTGCCATTGGTGATGGCGACCTCGGCCGATCTGACCGCGCTGCGGCCCCGGCTCGACCAGTTGCGGATCAATGAGATCCTGGTCAAGCCGGTGCGGCAAAGCGCCCTGCTCAACGCAATACGGCGCAGCCTGGGACGGCTTCCCCCCGACACGGCCCAGACAATCGTCCCCGCCGAGGATTGCCCCGTCGCGACCAATCCGCTGCGGATTCTGGTCGCCGAGGACAATGCGATCAACCAGCAGGTCGCGGTTGGTCTGCTGACCAAGTTGGGCCACCGCGCCGACATCGCCGACGACGGTGCCGAGGCGATCGAGCGGGTGGCGGCGGGCGAATACGATCTGGTGATGATGGATATGCAAATGCCCCTGGTCGATGGGCTGGAGGCCACCCGGATGATCCGCGCGCTGCCTTTCGCCAAGGGCAAGGTGACGATCATCGCGATGACCGCCAACGCGATGGAAGGCGACCGCGACGCCTGTCTCGCCGCCGGGATGGACGATTACATCTCGAAGCCGATCGACCTCAACCGTCTCACCGACATGCTGGCCAAGTGGGGGGATTGGCTGCGGGCGGCGCGGGACAAGAACGCGGATTCGCCGGTCGATCATCGCGCCATCGACGAATTGCGCAACGCGCTCGGCGCCGAAGCGTTCCAGACCCTGCTCGACCGCTTCTGGGCCACTCTGCCCGCCGCCTTGGCCGAAATGCGCCGGGCGGCAGAAAGCGGCGACACCGCCGCGCTGAAAGCCATCGCCCACGCCCAGGCCGGAGCGGCGGGCAATCTGGGGCTGGTCCGGCTGTCGCGCCGCCTGCTCACCTTGGAGCGGCGCGACACCGACCCCGGCACGGCCGAAATCGAGGAGATCGTCGCCCTGGCCGACCTCTCCCGCCGCGCCGCGCCGCCGACCGGAGCGGGATGAGCGCCGGGCTGCTCTCGTCCCCTTACAGCAGCGTGCAGCCGTCTTCGAACGACAGGCGCGGGCCGCGCGGGTACAGCGAGGCGACGTCGCCATAGCCGATATTGATCAGCAGGTTCGAGCGCAGCCGGGTTCCGGCGAAGAATTCCCCATCGACCTTGGCATTGTCGAACCCGCTCATCGGTCCGACATCGAGCCCGACCGCCCGGAGCGCCAGGATGAAATATCCGGCCTGAAGGCTGCCGTTGCGAAAGGCGGTTTCGTCGGCCAGGGGGGCGTTCCCGGCATACCAGGAGCGGGCGTCGGCATGGGGATACAGCACCGGCAGGCGCTCGAAGAAATCGAGATCGTAAGCCAGGATCGCGGTGACCGGAGCGGCAATGCTTTTTTCGACATTGTTGGGAGCCAGCGCGGTCAACAGACGTTCGCGTGCCTTCGCCGACCGGAGAAAAACCACCCGCGTCGGCTGACTGTTGGCGGCCGTCGGCCCCATCCGGGCCAGATCCCAGGCCTTGCGCAAGGTTTCCTCGGTAACCGGTTTGTCGAGGAAGCGGCTATAGGTACGGCCTTGATAGAACAGCACATCCTGTCCCACTTGGTCGATTTCATGGCTCATGATCAAGTGCCCTTTCCCGCTTTTTCTTGTACTCTGCCGCCCGGATGCGGCAAACATCCCCCTATATTGGGGCGCGACGCCGAGGAGACCAGGGGGCGATGACGACGGGTAAGGTTGCCTCGGCAGCGATGATGTGGGTTATGGCCTTGCTCTCGGCCGCCCCGGAACCGGCGCAGGCGGCCGAGTCTGCCGTGGTGCTGATGTATCACCGTTTCGACGACGACCGCGTCGCGGCGCTCAACACCACCTCGGACCAGTTGACCACACATATCGACGCGTTGAAAAGTGGAGGGTTCTCCGTTTTGCCGCTGCCCGAGATCGCCCGGGCGATGCGGAGCGGCGCGGCCCTGCCCGACAAGGCGGTGGCAATCACCGTCGATGATTCCTCGACCGGATTTTACACACGGGCGTGGCCGCTCCTGCGCCGGGCCGGGTTCCCGGTCACCCTGTTTGTCGCCACCGACGAAATCGACCGCGGCGGCGAATCGATGAATTGGGAGCAATTGCGCGAGTTGCGCGCCGCCGGGGTCACCATCGCCAGCCAGGGAGCGGCACGGCTGCGCTTTCCCCGCGTGGGCGCCGAGGTTGCCCTTGCCGATCTCGCCCGCGCCCGCGCCCGCTTCGAGCGCGAGTTGGGTCAGATCCCCGATTTGTTCGCCTGGCCGGGCGGCGAGGCGGATTCCGCCTCGATCCCCCTGCTGCGCCAAGCGGGCTTCGTCGCCGCGTTCGGCCAGCATTCCGGGGCGTTGTGGACGAGGTCCGAACCGTTCTTCCTGCCCCGCTTCGCCCTGACCGGCCCGCATGGCGACCCCGATCGCTTCCGGCTGGCTGTCCGTTCGCTGCCGCTGCCCGCGATCGACATCACCCCCGACGATCCGGTGATCCGCACCAATCCGCCGTCATTCGGCTTTACGTTGGCGGAGGACGTCGCGGGAATCGCCGCGTTGTCCTGTTTCGCCTCGCATGAGGGGCAGGTCCGGGTCGAACAGCTTGGCCCCCGGATCGAGGTGCGGATGTCCCGCCCGATCCCGCCGGGCCGCGCCCGGCTGAACTGTACCGTGCCGACCCTGGACGGGCGCTGGCGCTGGTTCGGCTGGCAGTTCGCGACGCCTTAATCAGGTGGGCCAAAAACTTGGCCCACCTGTTGCCCCTCTGCCGGAGCCGCGGGCATCCGCCCGCTTGGCCGCCGCCGCAATGGCGGCTGAATGCTAGTGAACCGCTCATTTCAACGGTTCGCCCTTGCTCTACCCGTAGCTCTGCACCAGCGAGCCCACCACCAGATACCAGCCATCGACCATCACGAAAAAGATCAGCTTGAACGGCAGCGAGATCATCGCGGGCGGGATCATCATCATGCCCATGCTCATCAGCACCGAGGCGATCACCATGTCGATGATCAGGAAGGGCAGGAACACCAGGAAGCCGATTTCAAAGGCGCGGCGCAATTCGCTGATCATGAAGGCGGGGATCAGCGCCTTCAACGGCACGTCCTCGGGATTGACCACTTCCTTTGCCCGCGACAGATCCATGAACAGCTTGAGATCCTGGGGGCGGACATGCTGGCTCATGAAGGCGTGGAACGGCTTGACGGTGCGCTCGAACCCCTCGATCTCGTCGATATGGCCGTCCATCATCGGCTGAATGCCGGTATCCCACGCCTTGTCGAAGGTCGGTGCCATCACGAAGGCGGTCAGGAACAGCGCCAGACTGACCATCACCATGTTGGGCGGGCTCTGCTGGGTCCCCAGCGCCTGACGCAGGAAGCTCAACACCACGACGAAGCGGGTGAACGAGGTCACCATCACCACGATCGAGGGCGCCAGCGACAAGATCGTGGTCAGCCCGATCAGCTGAATGATCCGGCTGGTGGCGCTGCCGCCCGAGCCGCCGAGATCGATGTTCAGCGATTGAGCCAGCACCGGCCCGGCCACCAGCGCCGTCGTCACCCCCGCCAGCAGGGCGAGGATCAGGCGCGGACGCGACAGGGTCGGGACTCTCATCGGGGACTCTCCGGCTTCGGAACGATGGGCACGAATTCGGGGGCCGGGCAATCGCGCTCGACCACCAGGCTGTCGCCATGGCCCAGCAGCAGCAGGTGCTCGCGATCGTCGCGGCGGATCAGCAGCAGCCGGTGACGGGCGTCGAGTTGCAGCACCTCCTGCACGGCGAGACGGCGGCGCTGCCGTCCGCTTGCTCGCGGCGACATCAGCCCCAGGCCCCAGCGCCGCGCCGCCCATAACAGGCCGAAGATCATCGCCAGCACCGCCAGCAACGACATCACGAACCGCAGATAGGAAACGGTGTCCATCAGCCCCCGGCCTTTTCTTCGCTTTCCCGGCTCCAACGGCCGTCGGCATAGGGTCCGGCATCGCGCAAAGCGAGGTCGAGCCGGTCGATTTCGGCGATCAGCGCCTCGATCCCGGGGCGGAACTGGCGTCCGTCCTCGGGGGTCAGTCCGGCGACACCGTCGCAGATCAGCCGCACCCGTCCCTCCAGCGCGGCCAGATCGACCATCGTCCCGGTGCCGAGCAGACGCCGCGCCGCGCCGACCAGCGACCGCGCTTTTTCAAGCTCGGCGCTAAGGCGGGCGGATTCTGGGCAATCGGCGGTCATGACGGCATCTCGCGCCCGTTGGCGCGGTAGACATAGGCCAAAATCTCGGCGACGGCGACAAAAGCCTCGACCGGGATCACGCTATCGACATCGACGGCAGCCAGCACTTCGGCCAGATCGGGATCGGTGCGGACCTTGACCCCGTTGGCGAAGGCCAGATTGAGAATCTGTTCGGCGACCGAGCCCTGGCCCGAGGCGACCACTGTCGGCGCGCCCTCCTGGTCGGGATCGTAACGCAACGCCACCGCGACCTGACGCCGCGCGGGCGGGGCCGGTTCGGGATGTTCGTTCTGCTCGTCGAAAAGATCGGTGCCGCTCATGCCTTCCCCCGGCGGTTCGGCCAAGGGTCAACAGTGGCTCCGGCCCTTTTAAGAAACGCTTAATTCCGGCGCATCCAACCAATTTGTCTTAAATACAAGCAAAAGGGGATGTTGCCTAATTGATGGGCTGAAGTTAGACTCATTCCATCCTGCCGCCACCCCCGACAAAGGGCGAACCATGAGCGATGTCGAAACCCTGAAGGCCGAGATCAAGAAGCTGTCCACCCAGGCGGTGCAGGCCAAGATGGACCTGCACGACCTGTCCGAGGAACTGCCCGCCCAGTGGGAGACGATCCCGGCGGTGGCGCAGAAATGCCACGAGGCCTATGCCCGGCTGACCGAGGCGCGGGCGCGGCTCAAGGCGGCGGAGGGGTGAATATTTCGGCAAAGCTGGCGATCAGGGCGGAATCGACCTCCTCCATCGTCGGGGTCAGGCCGAGGTCCCACAGCGAGGTGACCCCGTGCCCGGCCAGACCGCAGGGCACGATGCCGCGAAAATGATCGAGGTCGGGATCGACGTTGAGCGCCACGCCATGGAAGGTGACCCAGTGGCGGACGCGAATGCCGATCGCCGCGATCTTGTCTTCCCGGCCCGCGCCGCGATCGACCCACACGCCCACCCGTCCCTCGCGCACTTCGCCTTTGACCGCGAAATGGTCGAGGGTGCGGATCAGCCATTCTTCCAGCGCGACGACAAAGCGGCGCAAATCGGGTCCGCGCCGCGACAGGTCCAGCATCACATAGACCACCCGCTGGCCGGGGCCGTGATAGGTGAACTGGCCGCCGCGTCCGCTGGGAAACACCGGAAAGCGGTCGGGATCGAGCAGATCGGCCGGGTTGGCGCTGGTTCCGGCGGTGTAAAGCGGCGGATGTTCCAGCAGCCACACCAGTTCCGGCGCGGTCCCGGCGCGGATCGCGGCGACGCGCTCCTCCATCGCCGCGACCGCGTCGGGATAGCTGACCGGGCGGTCGGACATCCGCCACTCGACAGGATCGGAGGTCATCGCCGATCAGCGGAAGGGGAAGCGCAGCCCGACCTTGACCTGATGCAGGTTGGTGTCGTCACGCTCGCCCACGCTGTCGAAGAGATGGACGAAGCGATAGGACGGCCCGACGCTGACCTCGCGGCCAAGGTCGTAATGCAGCCCGACTTCGCCATGCATTTCGAAGGCGTCGCTGCTGCCCTTGCCGAGGGTACCTTCGGTTCCGTCCGCATCGTTCAGGGTTTCGTGGACGCCGCCGAGTCCGCCACCGAAATAGGGCAGGAAACGGGTGCCGGTGCTGATGTCGTGATAGGCATTGATCGAATAGAACAGATACTGCATGTCGCTCGACATGCTTCCCCGTTCGCCGCCGAGACTAACTTTGTTCAGATTGTTGGCCTGATACGACACCTCGAATTCGGTGCGCAGGTATTTCGGCCATTTGTAGCCGAGCGCAGCGGCAAAGACATAGCCACCTTCGACGCTGATCCGACCTTTGTCGCCATCCAGGTTTTTGTAGTGGATGTCATCGGCCATCGCATAGCCGCCGCTGATCGAGCCATACCACGGTCCGTGCGGGCGGCCGGCCGACGGCGCAGTGTTCAGCAAATCCTTGGCGAAGCCGTCGGTCGAGGCCAGGGCAAGCACGGCCAGAACGGTCGACAGAACGGTTTTGTTCATCGTTTACTCCCATTGCAACCAGACCGATCATGTCGTGAAATCATTTCGGGTGCAATATGCGGTGGGTACGGGGCTTGACGCCGCGCGGTCCGGCAGCCTACATCCCCGACGATGAAAGTGGATATATTCGATTTCGATCTTCCGCGTGAGCTGATCGCCGAACGGCCCGCCCGGCCGCGCGATTCCGCCCGGATGTTGCGGGTTGGCGCCGACGGGATCGCCGATGGTGGCGTGCGCGATCTTCCCGCGCTGCTTTGTCCCGGCGACGTGATGGTGTTCAACGACACAAGGGTGATTCCGGCGCGGCTGGATGGCAAGCGCGGCACCGCCTCGGTCGAGCTGACCCTGCATCTGCGCAAGGACGAGTCTTGCTGGCGCGCCTTTGCCCGCCCGGCCAAGAAGCTGCGCCCCGGCGACCGGATCGACTTTGCCGCCGACTTCTCCGCCACCGTCGAGACGAAAGGCGAAGCGGGCGAGGTCACCCTGCGCTTTGACCGCGGCGGGCCTGCGCTGATGGCGGCGCTGGAAGCGCACGGCCGTCTGCCGCTGCCGCCCTATATCCGCCACGGCGAGGCCGACGCGACCGACCGCGCCGATTACCAGACCACCTTCGCCCGCGCCGACGGAGCCGTCGCCGCCCCCACCGCCGGGTTGCACTTCACCCCCGAACTGTTGGCGGCGCTGGACCAGCGCGGCGTGGTGCGGACGACGGTGACGCTCCATGTCGGGGCCGGAACCTTCCTGCCGGTCAAGGTTGACGATACCGACGATCACAAGATGCATGCCGAAATCGGGATCGTGACAGAGGACAGTGCCCGCACCATCAACGCCGCCCGCGCCGCCGGGGGGCGGGTGATCGCGGTCGGCACCACCGCGCTGCGCCTGCTCGAAAGCGCTGCGGGCGAAGACGGACAGGTCCGCCCCTTTGCCGCCGCGACCGACATCTTCATCGTGCCGGGCTATCGCTTCCGCGCCGTCGATCGGCTGATGACCAATTTCCACCTGCCCCGCTCGACCCTGTTCATGCTGGTCTCGGCCTTTGCCGGGCTGGAGCGAATGCGGGCGGCCTATGCCCATGCGATGGCGTCGGGCTATCGCTTCTATTCCTATGGCGATTCCTGCCTGCTCGATCGGAATGACGATGACCAGCTTTAGATACGAGCGTTTCGCCAGCGACGGCGCCGCCCGCCTCGGCCGCCTCCACACCGCGCACGGGGCGATCGACACCCCCGCCTTCATGCCGGTGGGCACCGCCGCCACCGTCAAGGCGATGCAGCCGGAATCGGTTGCCGCTACGGGAGCGCAGATCGTTCTGGGCAATACCTATCATCTGATGCTGCGGCCGGGGGCAGAGCGGATCGACCGGCTGGGCGGGCTGCACCGCTTCATGAACTGGTCGGGGCCGATCCTGACCGATTCCGGCGGGTTCCAGGTGATGAGCCTCGCCAAGCTCAGGAAGCTCGACGAGAACGGCGTCACCTTCCAGTCGCACCATGACGGGTCGAGCCATCATCTCAGCCCGGAACGCTCGATGGAGATCCAGCGTCTGCTGGGCGCCGACATCACGATGGCGTTCGACGAATGCACCCCCTTTCCCGCCACGCCCGCCCAGGCCGCCGAGAGCATGCGGCTGTCGATGCGCTGGGCGGTGCGGTCGAAGACGGCCTTTGTCGAACGGCCCGGCCACGGCCTGTTCGGGATCGTCCAGGGCGGCATCTATCCCGATTTGCGCGCCGAATCCGCCCAGGCCCTGATCGAGATCGGCTTTGACGGCTATGCCGTCGGTGGGCTGGCGGTCGGCGAAGGACAGGAGGCGATGTTCGCGACGCTGGATTCCACCGTGCCGCTGCTGCCCGAAGACCGCCCCCGTTATCTGATGGGAGTCGGCCGTCCCTCCGACATCGTCGGCGCGGTGCTGCGCGGCATCGACATGTTCGATTGCGTGATGCCGACCCGCTCGGGCCGCACCGCCCAGGCCTTTACCCGGCGCGGCACCGTCAATCTGCGCAACGCCCGCCACCAGGACGACCCGCGTCCGCTGGAAGAAGGCTGCGGCTGCCCGGCCTGCCGCTCCTATTCGCGGGCCTATCTTCACCATCTGATCCGCTCGGAAGAGATTTTGGGGCCGATGCTGCTGACCTGGCACAACATTCAGGCCTATCAGGATCTGATGCGCGACCTGCGCGCCGCGATCGGCGAAGGCCGGGTCGCCGCGTTTGCCGCCGAGGCGGCGGCGCGGGAAGCCCTGGGCGATATCCCGCCGCTATAAGGCGTCTCCCGTGAAAAAGTCCCTCGCTGTCGCTCGGTGTACTTTTTCCCGTTGGATTAAAAGGAGAAAAATGGGCTAGGGGCGGCCCAGCGCCCATTTTTCGTGTTGTCTGTTTCACCAGCCTCCGAAGCCGTGGGCGTCGCCCATCGGCCTCGGAGGGAACCAAATCCATCCCCGCGCGGAAAGCTTGATTGAGCACGGGGATTCGTTTTGAACCGGGGAAAAGTACACTGAGGCCAAAGGCCGAAGGACTTTTTCACGACCGACTAAGGCGGCGCTATTTGCGGAAATAAGCGGGTTCGACCCCGGTGACCTCGCCGATATGGTCGATGATGTAGTGCAACAGCGCCATCGTCGGCTGGAACTCGCCGCGCGTGATGGTTTCCTCGGCCGAAATGACCGTGATCGTCGCCTCGACACTGGCGTTGAGATCGAGCATCTTGGCGATTCTCAGCGTGACGTGATCGCCGACCTTGTAGCCGGTGGCCTGGAAGACCAGCCCGGCCGTCGTGATGCTGACAAGGGGGAAAATCCGGCGTTCGATCACCACGACCAAACCCTGGCCGATCTTGCGGATCGGGCCGCGTCGATTTTCGGTCTCATCCATCTCGAAGGCATTCCCTGTTCCAGCCGCACGCACGGAACAGGATCATATCGCAATGGCGCGCGGGCGTGTCAGCGTTCTGAGCCTCGGGGAGATTTCGTTACAAAATCTCCCCCGGACCTGGGGCGTGTGGTCATTCACCACATAATCGCGACGCGGTGAATGGGCCACACACCCCCAACATCCGGGGAAACGATGCGTCTCTGCCGGTCGGCACGGGCCTAAAAAAGTTACACCGCGACCGAATTGGCACCGCCGGCTCCGCCCGCGCCGCTTCTGGCGTAGGATTCGATCGCCCGCACCATCTCCTGAGCCAATTGGCTGGCGAAGGTCTGGGAGGTCGCGGTGGCCGTCGTCGTGGTATCGGTCTCCGACGACGAACTGTCCGACGTGCTGGACGTGCTGGACGTGCTGGACGAGGTGGACGCGGTCGATGCGGTCAGATCGGCCAGGATCTTTTCCAGATCGGCGGTCAGAGTCGCGATATCGTCCGAGATGGTGGTCGAGCTATCGGTGTCGGTGTCGCTCGACGCGGCCGCTGACGACGGGGGTGGCGGCGGAGCGCTGGCGGTCACCGAACTGGTGTCGTCGTCGTCGTCTTCGCTGGTGGTCGAATATTCGTCGCTCTGAGCGTCGATCAGCGCCGACTGCATCTGCTGGCTCATCAACTGGAACGCGCTGGCCAGATCGCTTTCGCTGAGAGCCGAGGTCGAATCCGACGTGGTCGTCGATGAGGACGAGGAATCCGAGGTTGAGGAAGACGAGGAAAGCGTTTCCGTCAGGGCATCGAACAAGCTCGTAGCCTGATCGGACGAAACGTCGGACGGACGACCACTGACGAATTCGGATTTGGTGACCGAACCGTCGCTGTTCGTGTCCAGCTTGCCGAACAGCGCTTGCAGGTTCGTTGCACCTCCGCTGATGGATGTGATGCTCATGACCGGATCTCCTGTTAGCGCGGCGCACCTGCACGATGTCCGCTCTCCTTGATACGGTCGAAGCGGGCCGATCCGGTCGCGACTTTCTTAATTTCGCCAAATCAGGAGGATCACGGCGCCACACCAACAAAATGTAAACAAACCTAAATAAAAGCGGCTCTGGACCTGAAAGACTTGCCGATCGCCACGAAGCAGGTAGTATCGTTGCGTCGATTTCCCCGGCGGAGCGATCATGTCCTTTGACCGAGACACGTCAGACGTCAAGAACTGGATGAATATGTTCCGGTGGGTGGTCAAGCTGATCCGGGATGATTACGGTGTCGCAGAAGAAAAACTGACCCGACACGCCCATATCGAAACCGATATCGGCCTTGACGTCGAACAGGTCGAAGAAGTTCTGGAGATCATCTCGACCGCGTTCTCGATCCGCTTCCCGCCCGGCACCCTGGATGAAGTGGTCAAGTTCGAGGAAGTGTGCATGCTGGCGGCATGGCTGCATGGGCTCTACAAGCGGCCGGAATTCCTGGGTGCAGAGTTCGTGGCCAAGGCGGCGTCGCTCAACCCCCGCGCCCAAGCGGAATAAATGCTCAGGTCAGCGAGTCGAGCGCGGTCTTCTCGGTCTCGGCCAGAGTGGAATAGGCCCGCGCCATCGTCTCGAAGCTGGTCTTGGCCACCATCATCGTCACCATTTCCTGCGCCGGATCGACCGCGCCCTCGGACGGGAGCGGGACATAGGCCGCGCCTTGCAACGGACGCGACACCAGCGCTCCCCGTTCCGCCTGATAATCGTCGCTGGCGACATTGACGATATTCGTCGCCGCCGTTTCGACGATTCGAGACTGGGCGGTAAGGCCGCTGACAAGGCTGGTGGACGCGACCGGGGAAATCATGGGCCTATGCCTTTTTAGAATTATTCCTAATTAATATAGCCCCGAAGCGGCCAGGGCTTCAAGGGGTGCGCGCCGTTTGTGTCGCGGACGAGGCTGTTTTAGGATAGCGGCTACGATGCCACAGCCGCCACACCCCGATCCCCTCGCCCCGCTCTTGTCCGAAGCCCTGGCCCACGAACAAGCGGGCCGCTTCGCCGAGATGGAGGGCTGTCTGCGGACCGCGCTCCGCACCGTGCCCGATCATCCCGGCGCGCTGTTCGCGCTGGCGCGGCTGGGCTTGCGCTTTGGCCATCACGACGATGCGTTGACCCTGGCCGGTCGAGGGCTGGTTCGCGCCCCTCACTCTCCCGAACTGCACCATCTGCGCGGCGTGGCCCTGGCCAATCTCGGCCATCCGGACGAGGCGATCGCCGCATTCGAGCAAGCGCTGGCGCTGGCGCCGGAATGGGCCGACGCCCGGCTTGATCTGGCCCGATTGTTGTTCCAGGCCGAACGCTACGAAGCCCTGCTGGAGCGTCTGGAGCGGCTCGACGGACCTGCGCCGGTTCATGCCGAGGCCCATGCCCTGCGCGGCCGCACCCTGTCGGTGCTGGGGCGACAGGACGAAGCGCGGACGGCGTTCGAACGCGCCCACGCGATCTCCCCCGCGCACGCCGACATCGCGGCCGATCTGGCCGCGCTGCATATCGAAGCGGGGCGGGCCGAACCGGCGCTGGAGCTGATCGAACCGCTGTTGGCCGCATCCGATCCGCCGCCGCCACGCCCGCTGTATCTGCACGGAATTGCCCTGGGAATGCTGGGGCGCGCGGCCGAATCCGAGGCCGATATCGCCAAGCTGCGCGCGATGATGCTGGACGGGCTGGCCCGGCGCGGCGGGTTGCCGACCGAGGTCTACGTCCAACTCAGCCGACGCTGTAACCTGCGCTGCGCGATGTGCGGCCATGGGGTGTGGAAAGAAAACGACGGCTTCATGTCCGAGGCGGTGTTCGCCCGCGTGCTCGATCGCTGCGACGAGGCCGGTATCCGCCGCCTGACCGTCCTCGCCGCTCAGGGCGAGCCGTTCCTGCATCCCCAGGTGTTCGACCTGCTGGAAAGCGCGGTGGTACGCGGCTTTGCCGTCTCGGTGGTCACCAACGCCACTCCGTTTACCCCCGAGCGGATCGCCCGGCTGGCCCGGCTGGGGCTGGAGAGTGTCCAGGTGTCTTTCGCCGGCTGGGACGCGGCCAGCTACGAATCCGTTTATGTCGGAGCCAAGTTCGACCGCACCGTCGGCACCCTGACCGCGCTCAACCGGGCATTGGCCCCGACCCCGACCCGGCTGATGGTCAAGGCGGTCGCGCCCGATAATTCGCCCGATTATGTCGGCCGCACCCGCGCCTTTCTGGCCGGACTGGGGATCGCCGCGATCACCACCGTCGCCCCCAACAATTTCGCCGGGACCGTCGAGACCGGGCGGTATTGGGAAGCGTCCGGGCTGTGGTCCTATCGCAATCTCGACCGCCACCGCCGCACCGTTTGCCGCCTGCTGATGCGAGCGGTGGGGGTCTATGTCGATGGGACGGTGACCGCCTGCGGCTGTTATGACGCCAACGCCGCCCTGGCGATCGGCGATCTGATGCAGGACAGTCTGAAGGACATCCGGAGCGGAGCGCGCTTTACCGCGATCCTCGACGCCTTTCGCTCGGGCGACCTGTCGGGGGTGGCTTTGTGCGGCAAATGCGACGACGCCTTCGGCTGAACAGGCCGGAATCGGGGGGAGAAAAATCATGCGCTTCGTCTTCGCGATGATGATGGTTCTGGTGTTGCTGGCCCCCGTTTCGGGCCGCGCGGCCGAGAGCGGCGCGGCCTGGTCGGCGGTGCGGCACGGACTCTCGGCGATGCCGCTCGAACCGTGGCGGGACGGCACCAGCGACAAATCGTTCGCCGCCTATGTCGCCGATACCCGGGCCGGGCTGGATGCCGCCCGCACGGCGGTCGAGCCCGACGCCGCGAAACGCGCCGCCCAGGTCGAACTGGTCGCGCCCCGGCAATGGCCGTTGGCCGAGGAATGCGGCGGCACCGCGAAAGACGGAGTTCTGCTGATCCACGGTCTTAGCGATTCGCCGTTCCTGATGAAGGATCTCGGCGACGCCCTGGCCCGGCTGCCGGGTAAGTGTCTGCTGGTGCGCTCGATCCTGCTGCCGGGACACGGCACCCTGCCGGGCGATCTGGTCCGCCCCACCGCCGCACAATGGAAGGCCGCCGTCCGCTATGGCACCGACAGCTTTGCCGGTCAGGTCGGGCGGGTCCATCTCGTCGGCTTTTCGACCGGGGCGACGCTGGCGCTCGACCTTGTCCTCAACGGCGCACCGACCGCGCCGCCGGTCGCCTCGCTGATCTTGCTGTCACCGTCGATCGGGCTGACCAACCGCTTTCCGCTCCACCGCATTCCGTTCGGGTTCGAGTTGTTCCAGGCGATCATGACCGCCGCCTCGGGCTTTGGCCCCGAAGGCCATTGGCTGCGGATCGACGAGGACCAGGATTTCGCCAAGGCCGAATCTTTTCCGGTGATGGCGCCGCGCCCGCTGATGGAGGTGATGACCGAGGTCGAGACCTCGACTCGTCCGCTGACCCTGCCGGTGCTGATGGCCTTCGCCGCCGAGGATGTCACCGTCGATTCGCTGGCCTCGCTCGATTTCTTCCACGCTCGCGTCAGCAATCCCGACAGCCGCGTCCTGCTTTATGTCGCCCCCGCCACCCTGGCGGCCCAGCCCGATCTTTACGCGGCGCGGGAGAGGCGGGATCACCGGATCGTCTGTCTTCATGGCTTGGGCGGAGACGATGTCGGCTGTGCCCCCGCCCGCAGCCCCGCCGCCGTGACATGCCCCTTTGGCGACCAGGCGGGCACCTGCATCACCGCGCTGAGCCATATCGGCATCCCGATTTCCCCGACCAATCCGCATTACGGGGCGACGGGCGATTACCGCAATTGTCTGGCTTATTCGAGCCGGAAGGACTGGCCCCGCTTCTGCGGCTGCGTGACGGCGGAGCAGCGCGCCGGGTCGGCGCTGTGCCGGGGCGTCCTGCCCGCATCCGGTCCGGTGCGGCTGGGCGAGCCGACCAAGGACGACATCGCGACAAACGGCCCGTTGACCGCGCGGTTAGGCTATAATCCGCTGTTCGACCGGCTGGTGGACAAGGTCGCCGATTTCCTGAAGTGATCGGGTCGGCGCGGCGGCCAAACAAAAACCCCCGCACAGGGGGGATGTGCGGGGGCCTTTTGATCTCTCTCCGGACGGGGGGGCATCCGAAGAGCGGAGGGTCGCGGCCCGGGAGGGGGAAGGCCGCACCATGGACAAGGCGGGGAGTTCAAATCCGCCGAGGATCGAGACGCTTGTTCCGGATCGGGGTGACCGTTTGACCGAAACCTTATGGTGAGAGTATGCCTCCGCCGAGGTTACCGGGACATTTCGCTCAGATGATCTTTCTGTAATGAGTCAAAAGCCGAGCGGACGGAAGCGGCTGAGCGGGCAGAGCGTTCCGTTGCGTCCACGTCAACAGAGTCGCTTGACATTGCTCGCATTTCACGGCACTTCCCCGCGCTCGTCATCATCTTAGCGCGGGTCGGCCCGGCCCAGCCACAACCCTAAGATCATTCCGGCTATCTAAAAAAACAGCCTTCGAGGGATCATTTCACCGATGAGCCCTTGATATCCGCGCCACACGTAGTTAATTCGCACTATGCTAATAGTATGCAACCCTGTTCGGGTAGGACCCATCATGATCGCAAAAGAAAAAGTTGCTTCGACGACGGGAGACGTGGCGCCCGCTCCCTCGCGCCGGAAATCGACCCGCGGCCGCCTCGACGACGGCAGCGCCAATCCCGTTGACATCCATGTCGGATCCCGCGTCCGCCTGCGCCGCACGCTGCTGGGAATGAGCCAGGAAAAGCTGGGCGAGGCGATTGGCCTGACCTTCCAACAGGTCCAGAAGTACGAACGCGGGGCCAACCGCATCGGTTCCAGCCGCCTGTTCGATCTCGCCCGCATTCTCGACGTGCCGATCTCGTTCTTCTATGACGACATGCCCGAGGAAGTGAAGGCGCTGTCGCCGGTCTCGATCGTCAAGGGCGAGGCGTCGCATTCGGCGGCCGCGCATCAGGAAAAAGACGTATTGGCCCGGCGCGAGACCCTGGAACTGGTCCGTGCTTTCTACAAGATCGCCGATCCCAAGGTGCGGGCGCAGGTCTATTCCCTGGCGAAGTCGCTGGCGAAGGCGTCCGAGGAGGAATAGTCCCGTCCTCCGGTCTCCCACCCCTTCGTCGCCGCTCCTCGGCGGCGAAGGGGTTGAACCCGGCCTCCGCCCCGCCGTCCGTGCTATCTTGGCGCAACGAGAATCGGCAAGGCGGGAGAGGTTCGGATGATCGAGTATGATTTTCCGTTGTGGCGGCCGCCGTCGGAAGGCGACAACCTGATCATTCAGGCGACGCTGGGATGCCGCTTTAACGCCTGCACCTTCTGTTCGATGTACAAGGCGAAAACCTTCCGCGCCCGGCCATCGGCCGAGGTGATCGCCGACATCGACCGCGCCGCCGCCCTGTGGCCCGACGCCCGTCGGGTCTTTCTTGCCGACGGCGACGCCTATTGCCTGCCGACCGACGATCTGACCCAATTGTGCGACCATCTCGCCGCCCGTCTGCCCGATCTGCAACGGATTTCGGCCTACGCCACCCCATTCGACATCCTGCGCAAAGGGGCCGACGACATCGCCCGCCTCAAGGCGCGGCGGCTGGGGCTGGTCTATCTCGGCATCGAAACCGGCTGGGACGATCTGTTGAAGCGGGTGGCCAAAGGCTCGGCGGCGCAGATGGAGGCGGCGCTGGCCCTGGCGCGCGCCAGCGGGCTGAAAGTCTCGGCGACGCTGATCCTCGGTCTCGGCGGACAAGGGGGCTGGCAGGAGCATATCGATTCCAGCGCCGATCTGATCAACCGCGCCCCCCCGGTCTATCTCTCCACCCTCCAACTCGGGCTAGAGGAGAGCGTCGCCCCCCGCTTTCTCGATCGGATCGGCCCCGGCTTCGTGCCCCAGGACGATCGCGGCGTGCTGGCCGAACTGCGCCGTCTGGTCGAACGCCTCGCCCCTCCCGCCCCGGTGATCTTCCGCTCCAACCATGCCAGCAACGCGCTGGCCCTGGCCGGAACCCTGCCGCGCGACCGCGACCGCCTGCTGGGCGAAATCGACGCCGCCCTCGACGGACGCGCCAGGGTCAGGCCGCGCTGGCTGCGCGGATTCTAAAAAGGGAGGGAGCCTAGAGCGCATTCCACTCAAACGAAGTCAGCGTGGAATGCGCGACAAGCCCGAGCGGCGCTTGAGCCACGCCAGCCCCGGAGGGGCTGCGGCCTTAGGCAAAATCCTAGAGCCGATTCCATTTGAATGGAAAAGGCTCTAGCGGCGACGACGGAGCGACAGAACCACCAGCAACGCCAACAGGCTGGAATAGGCGATGTTGAGGCTGGCCATCGTCATGCCGTGAAAGGACCAGGCGGGCTGGTCGCAAGGAGCATCCTCGATCGGGCGGCTCATCGCGTCGGCAAGATCGAAGGTCTGATCGGCCACGGTCTGCGGCGGGGCGCTGGCGGCACAGACCGCCGATTCCCACCAGAATTGCTCGACCCCGACATGGTAGAACGCGATCAGAGCGTTGAGACCCAACGTCACCGCCGCCAGCCACATCAAGGCGCGGCGGGTGGCGACCATCCGTGCCGTCCCCAGCGCCAACGCGGCCAGCAGAGCGGCGACGGCAAAGGGAAAGCGTTCGGCGACGCACAGAACGCAGGGACGCATCCCCAGTCCGTACTGGGCATACAAGGCCGAGGCCAGGGCCGCCAGACAGGCCACAAGCAGAAAAACGGCCGTGAACGCAGGGAAGGGCTGACGGGGAAATCGGCTCATCCCTCGGACTATAGTCCCCTTTCCAATCGGGCGGAAGCGAACTTCCGCCCGACCGGGATGAGGAAAAGTCCTACCACGTCGGGATAATGGTGCCGTCGAAACGCTTTGCGATGAAGGACTTGACCTCGGGCGAGCGATAGGTGGCGATGAAGGCTTGGATCGCCGGATCATCCTTGCGCTTGGTCTGGGTGACGAACCACAACCCCCACGGAGTATCAACGCCTTCGAGGAACAACGCGGTCTTGGGGTTTAGCTCGGCAGCGACGGCGTAATTGAGCGGCACGGCGGCGATATCGACGTCGTCGAGCGAGCGCGGCAATTGGGCGGCATCGATTTCCCGGATCTTCAGCTTTTTCGGGTTATCGACGATGTCGAGCGGCGTCGCGCCGATCCCAACCTTGGGATCGAGCTTGATCAGCCCGGCCTGTTGCAGCAGCAGCAGAGCTCGTGCCCCGTTGGCGGGATCGTTGGGGATCGCGACGCTGGCTCCGTCCTTGAGATCAGCCTGCGCCGTCACCTTCCTGGAATAAAGTCCGAGCGGCACGATGATGCTGCGTTCGACCGCGACCAGATCATAGCCCCGCGTCTTGATCTGGTTGTCGAGATAGGGCTTGTGCTGAAAGTTGTTGAAGTCGATATCGCCCTGAGCCAGCGCCGCGTTAGGCTGGGTATAGTCGGAAAACTCGACCACCTTGATGTCGGTGCCGGTCTTCTCCTTGTGCAGCTTGGCGGCGAACTCAAGAATCTCGGTGTAAGGCCCGGTGGAGACGCCGATCTTCAAGGGCTCGGCGGCTTGGGCAATGCCGGCTTGGGCCAGAATCAGGGCCGCTCCGAGCAGAGTGCGTAATCGAATCATGTCGTTTTGGTTCCTTGTCGCGAAAAGAGGTGGGATCAGGCCCAGACCGCCCCGCGCCGATCCTCGACCCGTTTGGCCTTGTGGGTGGCGCGCGGCAGGCTGTCGGCCTCCAGCACCGCCACCTTGGGACCAACCCCGGTGACCGCCTTGATCCGGCGGGTCAGACGGGCGGCGAGGTCGCCAGGGGGCACGGCACAGCCCCAGCGGCGTTCGACCTCGACCGTCACGATGTCCAGGTGGTTCTCGCGATCGAGCACCAGCCGATATTCGCCGGTGAAGTCGCCGTCCTGACGCACCACCGCCTCGATATCGCTGGGGAACAAATTGACGCCGCGGACGATCAGCATGTCGTCAAGCCGCCCGTGCACGCCGAGCAGGCGTTGCGAGGTCCGGCCGCAGCGGCACGGCTCGGAGGTGAACGAGACGATATCGCCGGTGCGGAACCGGATCAGCGGCCGGGCGCGCTTTTGCAGGGTGGTCAGCACCAGTTCGCCGCGCTCGCCCTCGCGGACCGGCTCGCCGGTAACGGGGTCGAGCACCTCGGCCAGGATATGGTCCTCGGCCCAGTGCAGCCCGTCCTTTTCCTCGCACATCCCGGCGCACGAGCCGAAAATGTCGGACAGGCCGTAATAATCATAGACCGACGCCCCCCACAGCGACTCGATCCGCCCCCGCGTCTCGGGGATCGAGCCCCCCGGCTCGCCCGCGACAAAGATCCGCCGCACCGCCAGATCGCGGGCGGGGTCGATCCCCTGCTTCTGCGCCGTCTCGCCCAGGTACCAGGCATAAGACGGCGTGGTCCAGATCGCCGTCGCCTGGAACTGCTTCAGGATCGTCAGCAGCCGTTCCGACGGCACCGTTCCGGCATGGATCGACAGCGCCCCCAGCTTCTGCGCCCCCAACACGCACGGCCCGCCGACGAACAGCGAGAAATTGAGCGAGTGGCAATAGCGGTCGGTTGGACGCAGTCCCGACGACCAGAATTGCCGCGCTTCGTAATCCATCCAGGCATCGAAATCGCCCGCCGTGAACGGCGACAGGGTCGGCACCCCGGTCGAGCCGGACGAGGCCGAGACGTAAACGACCTCGCTTTCCGGCACGGCGGCGATATCGCCCAGCAGCGGCACCGCTTCCTGCCGTTCGCGCAGGATTTGCTTGTTGATGAAGGGAAAGCGGCGCAGATCGTCCAGGCTTTTCAGGCTGTCCGGCCCCACTCCGGCCGCGGCGAAGCTGGCGCGGTAATAGGGCAAACCGGCCTGGGCATGGGCCAGATGGGTCCGCAGCAGCGACAGCTTCAACGCGTCCCACTCGGCGCGGGATTGCGTTTCCAGCGCGGGCGCCCAAAATCGGCGTTCGGCGGCGATATCAATCGTCATCGGAGCAATCTCCCTTACCCGTTGGCCTGGGAACGGTCGCGCTTGTTGAGACGGCGGGCGGCGGCGTCGCCCAGACTTTGAATCAGTTGAACCAGCACGATCAGCACCACGACGACGGCGACCATCACCTCGCCCTGGAAGCGCTGATAGCCATAGCGGATGCCGAGATCGCCCAACCCGCCCCCGCCGACCGCCCCCGCCATCGCCGAATAGCCGATCAGGCTGACGACGGTGATGGTGAGACCGGCGGCGATGCCGGGCAGCGCCTCGGGCACCAGCACCTTGGTGACGATCTGAAGGGGTGAGGCTCCCATCGCCTGCGCCGCTTCGATCAGCCCGGGATCGACCTCGCGCAACGAGGCTTCGACCAGCCGGGCGATGAACGGCGCGGCGGCGATCACCAGCGGCACCGTCGCCGCCGCCGTCCCGATCGAGGTTCCGACCAGCGCCCGCGTCAGCGGAATGATCGCGACCATCAAGATAATGAACGGAGTCGAGCGGGTGGCGTTAACCAACGTCCCGACAACGCGATTGAAGGTCGGCCGGGCCAGGATGTGGCCGGGCTGGGTCACCAGCAGCAAAATCCCAAGCGGCACGCCGATCAGCGCGGCCAGGACGGCGGAAACGCCGACCATCGCCAGGGTTTCCCACAAGGCTTCAAGCAACAGCTCGATCAGGCGCTGCGACACGGCCGAGAATCTCCACTTTGAGCGATTTGACGCGCAGGAAATCGAGCGCCGCCTGCAATCCGGCTTCGCTACCACCGGCTTCGACCGTCAGCGTCCCATAGGGGGCGTTCTGGATGTAGTCGATATGGCCGTGCAGGATGTTGAACGAGACGCCGAAGCGGCGGACGATCTCGGACACGATCGGCTCGTTGGCGGACGGGCCGGTAAAGGTGATCCGCATCACCAGACCCGGCGAGGTCTGCGGCGAGTGGCGCAGCCGCGACCTGACCCGTTCCGGCAGTTCGAGATTGAGCACCTCGCGCACCAGCGACCGGGTGACCGGATGGGTCGGCTGGGTGAAGACGTCGAACACCCGCCCCTGCTCGACCACCAGCCCCTGATCGAGCACCGCGACCCGGTCGGCGATTTCCCGCACCACCTGCATTTCGTGGGTGATCAGAACGATGGTCAGATTAAGGGTGCGGTTGATCTCGGCCAGCAGGGCCAGGATCGATTTGGTCGTCTCGGGGTCCAGCGCCGAGGTCGCCTCGTCGCACAGCAGCACCGAGGGGCGCGACGCCAGGGCGCGGGCAATGCCGACGCGCTGTTTCTGCCCGCCCGACAATTGCGCCGGATAGGCATCCCGTTTGTCGGTCAGCCCGACCAGATCCAGCATTTCATCGACGCGGCGCAGACGCTCGCCGCGCGGCATGTCGACCAGTTCAAGCGGCAGGGAGACATTGCCCTGCACCGTCCGCGACGACAGCAGGTTGAAATGCTGGAACACCATCCCGATGTCGTGGCGCGCCGCCCGCAAGGCCGGGCCAGCAAGACCTGACAGATCGCGCCCGGCGACGGTGATCCGTCCCCGGGTCGGGCGTTCCAACAGATTGATGCAACGGACCAGGGTGCTTTTGCCTGCACCGGACCGGCCGATGATGCCGAACACCTCGCCCTTTTCGATGGTGAGCGAAATGCCGCGGAGCACCGGGTTCGGGCCGGACGGGACACCGAAGTCCTTCTCCAGGTCGTCGATGACGATCACCCCGAGCCTCCAGAAATCTGCCGAATAGACAGATTTCAGGCTAGAGGCGGGCGACCCGGCCTGTCAACATCATTTATCTACTATTTTTGTCGGTTTGTGGGCTTATAGGCCAGCCAGCCTACAGGCGACCCTTCAATTCCGACCGGCTGTAATTGCTGAAATGCCCTTCGCGGGCGGCCTGCTGGCGGACGCGGCCCAGCGCCGCCTCGGTCTTGCCGCCGACCGACGGCGCAGACACCAGCCGTTCCAACTCGGCACCGGAACAGGCCGGACAGGCGGGCTTGTCGGACCCCATCACCAGGGTCTCGAATTCCTCGCCGCATTTAGTGCATCGAAATGAAAAAATAGGCATGATTCCTCACGATCAGTCTGGCGGATCAACGTAAGGAAACAATAGCGCCAAGCCAGGGCGGGGGAAAAGCGGCGATCAAGACCGCCGCCCCCTTTCTAGAGGCCGTCAGGCCGCCGCCGCCGTCATTGGGCAAAGCCGCCTCCCGAGGATACGGCCAGCCTCGGTCAGCAGCGGCCAGACCTCGGCGGCGGTCAACCCGTCGCGGGCCATCACCAGATGGACGATGGGATCGGCCATCACATCGGCCAAGGCGGGTTCGCCGCTGCGCCAAGGGTCATCGGCGCGCCGGGTCGATACCGCCACCGGGGCGGCATGGTAACGGGCAGAGGAAGGAAGGGTCGTGATCGTCATTGCCGTTTCCTTCTCGTCAAAACCGGGTGCGCGCGACCACTGGCGCGCGCTTCAGATGAGCGTCACCGTACCGATCGCCCCGGACCACGTCAATGATTATCTATAGATTTAGTAGATTTTGACAGCCGCTTGTGGAGAACTCAGCTTGACACCTTTAATCTAGTAACCTATAGGGGTGATGAATATCGCTTCGAGACCGAGGGGGAGAACACGATGTCAGGTGAATGGAGCAGAGACGCGGTGCGGCTGGTTCTGGCCACAGCGCTAGTGGTTGGGGCGGCGATGGCCCTCGCTGCGGCGATCCCCGGCGCGGGCGCGGCGGAAAGCCGAACCCTCCTCAATGTGTCCTACGACCCCACCCGCGAGCTGTACCAGCAGATCAACGCCGCCTTCATCAAGACCTGGAAAGCCAAGACCGGCGAGGATCTCCGTATCAACCAGTCGCATGGCGGTTCGGGCAAGCAGGCCCGCGCGGTGATCGACGGTCTTGAAGCCGACGTCGTCACCCTGGCTTTGGCCTACGATATCGACGCCATTGCCCAGCGCGGCCAGATCGACCCCAAATGGCAGACCCGATTGTCGGCCAACAGCGCGCCCTACACCTCGACCATCGTGTTCCTGGTCCGCAAGGGCAACCCCAAGGCCATCAAGGATTGGGACGATCTGGTCCGTCCCGGCATCGCGGTGATCACCCCCAACCCCAAGACTTCGGGCGGGGCGCGCTGGAACTATCTGGCGGCGTGGGGCTACGAACTGAACCGCACCAACAACGACGCGGCCAAGGCCGAAGCCTTCGTCACCGCCTTGTTCCACAACGTCCCGGTGCTCGACACCGGCGCGCGCGGCTCGACCACCACCTTTACCCAGCGCGGCATCGGCGACGTCCTGATCGCCTGGGAGAATGAAGCGATCCTGGCCCTGAAGGAAGTCCCCGGCCAGTTCGAGATCGTCGCCCCCCCGCTGTCGATCCTGGCCGAACCGTCGGTCACGGTGGTCGATAAGGTGGTCGATCGCCACGGTACCCGCGCCCTGGCCGAAGCCTATCTCTCCTTCCTCTATACCCCCGAGGCGCAGGAGATCATCGCCCGCAACCATTACCGCCCGCGCGATCCCGATATCGCCAAGAAGCACGTGACCGAGTTCCCGCCGGTCCGTCTGTTCACCATCGACGACGTGTTCGGCGGCTGGGGCAAGGCGCAGACGGCGCACTTCGCCGATGGCGGGATTTTCGACAGGGTCATCGTCAATGCCAAAAAATAATCCCGCCAAACCTTGGCGGGTGATCCCGGGGTTCGGCCTGACGCTGGGCCTGACCCTGGGGTGGCTCTCGGTTCTGGTGCTCATTCCGCTGACCAGCCTGTTCGTAATGGCCTCGGGCCTGACCCTCGACCAATGGCTAGCGATCTTTGCCGACAGTCGGGTTCAGGCCGCCTTCCGTCTCAGCTTTGGCGGCGCTTTGGTAGCGGCGTTGATTAATGCCGCCGCCGGTTTGCTGGTCGCCTGGGTGCTGGTCCGCTTCGACTTCCCCGGACGGCGTCTGATTGACGCGATGGTCGATCTGCCCTTCGCCCTGCCCACCGCAGTGGCCGGTATCGCCCTGGCCGCGCTGTATGCCCCCCAGGGCTGGATCGGCCAACTGATCGAGCCGCTGGGGATCAAGGTCGCCTTTACCCCCCTTGGCGCGATCGTCGCGATGGTGTTCGTCGGATTGCCCTTCGTCGTCCGTACCGTCCAGCCGGTGCTGGAAGACATCGATTCCGAGGTCGAGGAAGCGGCGGCGTCACTGGGCGCCGGGCGCTGGCAGACCTTTTCCCGCGTCATCCTGCCGACCCTGGCCCCGGCGCTGCTGACCGGGTTCGCCCTGGCCTTCGCCCGCGCCGTCGGCGAATACGGCTCGGTGATCTTCATCGCCGGCAACTTCCCCGGTTTGTCCGAGATCGTGCCGCTGCTGATCGTGGTCCGGCTCGAGCAATACGATTATGTCGGCGCCACCGCGATCGCCGCGATCATGCTGGTGGCGTCGTTCGTGCTGCTGCTGGCGATCAACGGCCTGCAACGCTGGAACCGTGACCGCCTGTCCCGTGGAGCCGCCTGATGCGCCGTGACGAATCCCCCCTGATCCGCTGGCTGCTGATCGCGCTGGCGCTCGGCTTTCTCGGCCTGTTCCTGGTGCTGCCGCTGGCCGCCGTGCTGGCCCAGGCCCTGGGCAAGGGAACCGGAGCCTATTTCGCCGCCCTGACCCAACCCGACGCCTGGGCTTCGATCCGCCTCACCCTGCTGGTTGCAGCCATTGCGGTGCCGGTCAATATCGGCTTCGGGCTGGCGGCGTCGTGGGCGATCGCCAAGTTCGACTTTCGCGGCAAAAGCCTGCTGATCAGCCTGATCGACCTGCCCTTCTCGGTCTCGCCGGTGATTTCCGGTCTGGTCTTCGTCCTGCTGTTCGGGCTTCAGGGCTGGTTCGGCGAGACACTGCGCGACCACAACATCCGGGTGCTGTTCGCGGTGCCGGGGATCGTGCTGGCGACGATGTTCGTCACCTTCCCCTTCGTCGCCCGCGAATTGATCCCGCTGATGGAGGAGCAGGGCCGCGAGGAGGAAGAGGCCGCCATCGTGCTGGGGGCTGGCGGGTTCAAGACCTTTCTGACCGTGACCCTGCCCAACGTCAAATGGGGCCTACTGCACGGCGTGCTGCTGTGCAACGCCCGCGCCATGGGCGAATTCGGCGCGGTGTCGGTGGTGTCGGGCCATATTCGCGGCCTGACCAACACGATGCCGCTCCATGTCGAGATTCTCTACAACGAATACGATTTTGTCGGCGCGTTCGCCGTCGCGTCGCTGCTTGCCCTGCTCGCTTTGCTGACCCTGGTGGCCAAATCGGCTCTGGAATGGCGGTTGCGGGACGAAATCGCCGCCCTTCGCCAGTCATAGAGGCCGCAATGATCGAAGTTCAGAACATCACCAAGCATTTCGGCGCGTTCCGGGCGCTCGACAACGTCTCGCTCCAGGTGCCGAAGGGCAAGCTGGTGGCGCTGCTGGGGCCATCGGGATCGGGCAAGACCACGTTGTTGCGGATTCTCGCCGGGCTGGACGCCCCCGATCACGGACGGGTGATCCTGGACGGGATCGAGGCGACCGAACAGAAAGCGCGCGACCGCGGTATCGGCTTCGTCTTCCAGCATTACGCCCTGTTCCGCCATATGACCGTCGCCGACAACATCGCCTTTGGCCTGACGGTGCGCAAAGGCAAGGACCGGCCGCCGCGCGCCGAGATCGACCGCCGCGTCGCCGCCTTGCTCGATCTGGTCCAACTCAGCGGGCTGGCCGGGCGCTATCCCACCCAATTGTCAGGCGGACAGCGCCAGCGCGTCGCCCTGGCCCGCGCTCTGGCGGTCGAACCCCGTCTGCTGTTGCTGGACGAGCCGTTCGGCGCGCTCGACGCCCAGGTGCGCAAGGAACTGCGCCGCTGGCTGCGCCGCCTCCATGACGAACTGGGGCTGACCGGGGTGTTCGTCACCCACGATCAGGAAGAAGCGTTGGAGGTCGCCGACGAGGTGGTGGTGATGAACAAAGGCCGGATCGAGCAGATCGGCACCCCCGCCGAAATCTACGATCAGCCCGCGACTCCGTTCGTCTATCGCTTCCTCGGCAACGTCAACTCGCTGCCCTGCGCGATCCATGACGGACGGGCCGAAATCGCCGGTCTCAGCCTCGCGATCGAGGCCCCCAATTCCGGCGGCGAAGGCGACGGGATCGCCTTTGTCCGTCCCCACGATGTCGAGCTGCGCCCCCCCGCCGACGGGCTGCCCCGCGCCGTGGTCGAGCAATTGGCGATCCTGGGGCCGGTGGTCCGCGCCGACCTGCTGTTGCCCGGCAACATCTCGCTTGAAGTCGAGTTGACCCGCGAGCAACACACCCATCTTTCGCTGGCGAAGGGCTCGTCGGTCGGACTTTCGCTGCGCCGAGCCCGCGTTTTCGCCGGGGCCTGACAGGTCCGCACATCTATATGCGGAAGATTAATCGAGATAGACCACCCATATATGCCTGTGGCGGTCTCCCTCGTCCCTTTTAACACCTCTCACCTGCGAGGTTTGATTTAGGCCCATAAATCACATTAATATTTTGTCGTATCGACTTAATTTACACAATCCGTGTTGACACCCGAATAGCGGAGACGCTATTGCCTTGGGTCTGTTGCAGGACCCGAGAGCGATTCGGGTCGACGAGAAAGGGCCTAGGGATGAGCGACGCGAACCACGCACTTATCGAATCCGGTGAACCATTGGCGCGCGTCTCGGATGCCAGCGAGTACCGCGACGGCCTGCGTCGCTATCGCGGCGGCGGGTGGGACGAAGAGCGCTGGTCGTCCTTCCGCCTGCGCCACGGAATCTATGGCCAGCGCCAGGCCGGGGTGCAAATGATCCGGATCAAGATCCCGGGCGGGGTGGTGCCGCTGTCGTGGCTGTCGGTCCTGGCCGGTCTGACCCGCGATTTCGCCCAAGGCCCGGCCCACATCACCACCCGCCAGGACATCCAGCTCTACCATATCCCGCTGGAGCGGACCGCCGATGCGCTCGACCGGCTGAACGCGGGCGGAATGACCTCGCGCGAGGCGGGCGGCAATACCGTCCGCAACATCAATGCCTGCGCCCTGGCCGGAGCCTGCCCGCGCGAACGGGTCGATGCGGGCGAGGTCGCCAGCCGCCTGTCGCGGCTGTGGCTGCGCCATCCGCTGGTCCAGGCGATGCCGCGCAAGATGAAGATGACGGTATCGGGCTGCGCCACCGATTGCGGCGGGGCGACGATCAACGATCTTGGCCTGATCGCGGTGGAAAAGAACGGCCGTCCCGGCTTTCGCGCCCTGGTCGGCGGGGGCTTGGGCGCGGTGCCCGGCATCGCGATCGAACTGGCCGATTTTGTCGTCGAGGAAGACGTGCCCGCGCTGTTCGAAGCGGTGATCCGTCTCCACATCCGCCATTCGACCCGGACCGAGCGGGCGCGGGCGCGGCTGCGCTTCACCATCAAACGTCTGGGAGCCGAAGCGTTCCTGGCCCAGTTCCGCACCGAATTCGACCGCCTGCGCGGTCTGACCCAACGAGCTTGGCCGCCGCTCGACTGGCGTCGCCCCACCGAGACCGATAGCGGCCCGCTGGCCCCGGACGGGCGGGTCACCGCGCCGGACGGAACCGTCGCCGCGATCGTCCCGGTCCCGCTCGGACAATTGAGCGCCGATCAACTGGACGGGCTGGCCGCGATCGCCGAGCGCTTTGGCGCCGCCCAGGCCCGACTGACCCGCGAGCAGAACCTTGTCCTGCTCGGGCTTGCGCCCGACGCCCTGGCCGGGCTGGCCGAGGCGCTGGCGGCGATCGGGCTGGACAGCCCCGAAGCGGGCGCGGCCAAGGCCTCGGTGGTGACCTGCCCCGGCATCACCACCTGCCGGATCGGCATCAACAATTCCCGCGCCTTCGGCCACAAACTGGTCGAGGATATCGCCGCCGAGCCCGACGAAGACCATGCCCCGGTGCTGATCCGCGTCTCGGGCTGCCATAATTCGTGCAGCCTGCATCATGCCGCCGAGATCGGCCTGCACGGTCTGACCAAAACCGTCAACGGCCGCCCCGCGCCGCATTACCGGCTGCATCTGGGCGGCGACGTCCGCAACGGTGCCTTTGCCGTCGAAGGCCCGATCGTGCCCGCCAAGCTGGCCGACCGCGCCGTCACCCTGCTGCGCCGCGCGCTCAAAGACGACCGCACCCCCGGTGAAAGCGTCCGCGACTGGGCCGTCCGGCTGGGGCCAGACGGGATCGCCCGCCTGCTCGAACCGCTGGCCGCCACCGCCCCCGCCGAAGATTGGTTCGTCGATTGGGGCGAGACCCGGCCCTTTACCGGGCCGCCACGCGCCACCGGCGAATGCGCCGCGCCCCAGGCTCCGACCGCTCATCTCGGCGATCTCGCCTTGGACGCGCTGGCCAATTTCGACCGCTTCCTGGCGGCGGGACGCTGGCCCGAGGCGTTGAAAGCGGGCGAGGAAGCCTCGGTTCTGGCGATTCGCCGCCTGTTGGTCGCCCATGGCATCGCCGTCGCCGACACCGACGAGGCCGAAACGGTGTTCGCCCGGTTCCGCGCCAGCCCCGCCGCCACCCCTCGTTTTATCGAAGCGTTCGATTCCGTGCTGGCCGAGCGGACCTCGGCCCTGGTCACCGGCAGCGCCCAATTCTATCGGGATGCGCTATCCTGGCTGCTGGAGTCCACCCTTAACCCGAGCGGACGGACGGTATGAGTCGAATTGACATCGAGACAGCAACACGGCTGGCCCAACGCTGGTCCGCTTTGGACGGGCTGGCCTTGCTGGAGGCGGCGATTCGCGGGCCTGAGGCGGTCACGATCGCGGCGCTGACCTCGTTCGGTACCGAATCCGCCGTTCTGCTCGATCTGGTCGCTCGGGTCGATCCCGACCTGCCGGTGATCGTGCTGGATACCGGCGAATTGTTCGACGAGACCACCGACTATATCCGCACCCTGTCGGCCCATCTCGGCCTGCGCCGGGTGACGGTCAGCGGACCGACCGAGGCCGAGCGGCGCGAGGCCGACGCGCTGTGGGAGACCGACCCCGACCGCTGCTGCGGCCTGCGCAAGGTGGCCCCGCTGCTCCGCGCCGCCGCGCCGTTCGACGCCCTGATCGACGGCCGCCGCCGCGCCCACGGCTTCGAGCGGACCCAGATGCCCACCGTCGAGGTCAGCGGTCCCGTGCTGAAGCTCAGCCCGCTGGCCGGGTGGAGCGATACCGATATCGAAACCGCCTTCGTCGAACGCGGCCTGCCCCGCCATCCGCTGGAAGAGCAAGGCTATCGCTCGATCGGCTGCTGGCCCTGTACCCGTCCGGTCCAGCCCGGCGAACCGGCCCGCGCCGGTCGTTGGGCCGGAGCGGCCAAAACCGAATGCGGCATCCATACCCGCTTGCACGCGCCCGACGCGGCGGCGGCTCCCCTTGAACCCGGAAACCCGAACGGATTGTCATGAACGATCTCGACGCCCTGGAAAGTCAGTCGATCTATATCCTGCGTGAGGCGTTCAACCGCCTGGACAAGATCGCCCTGTTATGGTCGATCGGCAAGGATTCCAACGTATTGCTGTGGCTGGTGCGCAAGGCCTTCCTCGGCCACGTTCCCTTCCCGGTGATCCATGTCGATACCCATCACAAGATCCCCGAAATGATCGAGTTCCGCGACCGGGTCGCCCGCGAATGGAACCTGCCGCTGCTGATCGGCCAGAACGATGCCGCGCTGGCGGCGGGGATGGGGCCGCATCTGGGCCGGGTCGAATGCTGCACCGCGCTGAAGACCGAGGGGTTGAAGCAGGTGATCGCCGACAACAAGCTGACCGGCGTCATCGCCGGGATTCGCCGCGACGAGGAAGGCACCCGCGCCAAGGAACGGGTGTTCAGCCCCCGCTCGGAAACGGCGGAATGGGACGTCAAGGACCAGCCGCCGGAATTCTGGGGCCAGTTCAAGACCGACTTCCCGGTCGGCACCCACATCCGCATTCATCCGCTGCTGGCCTGGACCGAGCTGGATGTCTGGCGCTACATCCGCCGCGAATCGATCCCGGTGGTCAGCCTGTATTTCTCGAAGGACGGCAAGCGTTACCGCTCGCTGGGCTGCGCGCCCTGCACCAGCCCGATCGAGTCCACCGCCTCCTCGGTTGACGAGATCATCGAGGAACTGGAGACAACGCGGATTTCCGAACGGTCGGGACGCGCCCAGGATCGCGAGTCCGAGGACGCGTTCGAGCGTCTGCGGACCGGCGGCTACATGTAGTTCAGGAAGCTCAGTGCAATGACCTCCACCACTTCTCCGATGAACATCGTCGTCGTCGGCCACGTCGATCACGGCAAATCCACCCTGGTCGGCCGCCTGCTCCATGAAACCGGCGCCCTGCCCGACGGCAAGGTCGAGACCCTGCGCGAAGTGTGCGACCGGCGCGGCATGCCGTTCGAATGGGCCTTTGTGATGGACGCGCTCCAGGCCGAGCGCGACCAGGGCATCACCATCGACACCGCCCGTATCCGCTTTCGCACCCAGGCCCGGCCCTATGTCATCATCGACGCGCCCGGCCACAAGGAATTCCTGAAGAACATGATCACCGGCGCGGCCTCGGCCGAGGCGGCCCTGCTGGTGATCGACGCCGCCGAAGGGGTGCGCGAGCAATCGCGCCGCCACGGTTATCTGCTCCATTTGCTGGGGCTGCGTCAGGTCGCCGTCGCCGTCAACAAGATGGATCTGGTCGGGTTCGATCAATCCCGCTTCGACGAGGTCAAGGCCGAGATCGTCGCCTATCTCGGCTCGATCGGGCTTTCCCCCACCCATGTCATCCCGGTCGCGGCGCGCAGCGGGGCCAACATCTCGGCCCCCGCCACCGAGACCCCGTGGTACACCGGCCCGACCGTTCTGGCCGCGCTGGACGGCTTTACCCCGGCGGTTCCCGACACCGATTTGCCGCTGCGCTTTCCGATTCAGGACGTCTACAAGTTCGACCACCGCCGCTTGATCGCCGGGCGGATCGAATCCGGTCGGCTGGCCGTCGGCGACAGCCTGACCTTCGCCCCTTCGGGCAAGACGGCGCGGGTCGCCAGCCTGGAACATTGGGGCGCGGGCGAGGTGTTGGACCAGGCCGGAGCCGGGCGCTCGGTCGCGATCACCTTGGACGAACAGATCTTCGTCGAGCGCGGCCAGATCGCCAGCCATGCCGACACGCCCCCGACCCTGTCGCATTCGATCGCGGCGCGGCTGTTCTGGCTGGGCCACAATCCGCTGACGGTGGGCGCGCGCTATCGGCTGAAGCTGGCCACCGCCGAACACACCGTCGAAGTCTCGGCGATCCGCCGGGTGATCGACGTCGTCGATCTTGGCCATCATGACGGGATCGAGGTCGGCCGCAACGCGGTGGCCGAAATCGAGTTGCGGACCCGCACCCCGGTCGCCCACGATGCCTTTGCCGACAATCCCCGGCTGGGCCGCTTCGTCCTGGTCGAGGGGCACGACATCGTCGGCGGCGGCGTCATCGCCCGCACCGAGGGCGAGCGGATCGGCGCCGTTCTCAACCACGGCATCCACCCGGTCGATCTGCACGCCCGCAGTCTTGCCAACGGCCATCGCGGCGGTGTGCTCTGGCTGACCGGCCTGTCCGGCGCGGGCAAATCGACGATCGCCGCCGAAGTCGAACGCCGCCTGTTCCTGCGCGGTTGGCAGGTGACGATTTTGGACGGCGACGCGCTGCGCCTCGGCCTCAATTCCGATCTTGGTTTTTCGCCCGAGGACCGGGCCGAGAACATCCGCCGTTCGGGCGAAGTCGCCCATCTGCTGGCCGAGTCCGGATTGATCGTGCTGGCCGCCTTCATCTCGCCCTATCGCGCCGACCGCGACCGGGTGCGGTCGATCAACCCGGAAGCGTTCCACGAGATTCACGTCGCCACCAGCCTCGACGAATGCGAACGGCGCGATCCCAAGGGGCTGTACGGCCAGGCCCGCGCCGGGGCGATCCCCCACTTCACCGGCCTGACCGCCCCCTACGAGCCGCCGGAAACGCCCGAACTGGCCCTGGTCACCGAAGGTCGCTCGGTCGAGGAAAGCGTCTCCGACCTGTTGCACTATATCGACGCGACATTCGCCCTGACGGCCCAAGAACAGGCGGAACGGTGGGGATTATAGCCATCAACTTACAGGACATGCGGCGACTCGACCGCACGGTTCCCTCGTTATATGCTGTTTCGACAAAACACCGAACCGCCGCCCCTGTGCGGACCAGGGTTCCTGACGAGGAGACAGGCTTAATGAGAAGGCTACGTATCGTTTGCGCCATCGGCACGGCGGCCTTGGCCGCTGCCTGCGCCACACCTTGGGAAGTGGCCGATGTCCAAACGGCAATCGAAGCTCCGCCCGCCTCGACCGGACCGGCCTTCACCCGGGCATTATTTGACGAATATCGCGGCATCGCCAAGTCCGAGGCGCTGGTGCAATACGATTGGATCAATGCCGCTGTGTTCGCCCGCAAGGGCCTGCGGGCCGCCGATGGCGAGGTGGTCGCCCCCGAAGACATCGCCGCGTGGGACATTCCCGCCGACCGCGTCGCCGAACTGACCGCCGCCCGGACCAAGCTGGTCGGCTATCTGTCGACCGGCGCGGCCGACCGGGTGCCCGCGCTCGCCGCCAAGGCCCAGGCGTCGTTCGATTGCTGGGTCGAAGAGGAATCCGAGGGCGACAGCCTGTCGGAATGCCGCTCGACCTTCGTCAAGACCGTCGCGCAATTGGAGCCCGAGCCCCCGGCGGTGAATCCGCCCAGCGCGGTCGAGCCCAAGGTCATCCGCACCTTTGTCGTCTATTTCGACCTCAACAAGGCGACCCTGGGTCCGAAGGGGCAGAAGACCCTGGCCGAAGCCGCCGCGGCGCGGGCCGAGCTTGCCCCCACCGCAATCCACGTCATCGGCCACACCGACACGTCGGGCAAGGCCGCCCTCAACGACCGCCTGTCGGCCCAGCGGGCCAGCACCGTCGCCGAGGCCCTGGCCCGTCTTGGCGTCCAGGCCGATCAGAAGGCGTTGGGCAAGACTCAACCGGCGGTCGCCACCGGCGACGGCGTAACGGAACTGCGCAACCGTCGGGTCGAAATCCTGTTCGTGAAATAGGACCGGCGACGGCTCAAAGCGAAACCCTCCCCCGGCCAGCTGTTTAGACCGGAGAGATGGGTAACAGGTGTTCGGGGACATGGGTGACAGTTAGGGCATCCTAATCCACCGGGTCGCGCAAGTCGATTTGCGCGACCCGGTGTGCGCCGAAGCATGCCTCCCAAATCCCATCGCAGGATGTTGGCCTGAGGGCAAGGCTGTGGCCCTTGAATGCCTTGCACAGGCGGATCTGGCGGCCTTTGAAGCTTATAAACCCGCCGTCCTGGACCTTGCGCAGGGTTTCGCCTGGGGCGTAATCGGGCGAAGAAAGTATCTCGGGAAAGGCCCGTCGGCTCGCCCTGTAGCGATCCATCGGCACCGCCATGTCGAGGGCCTCGTGCGGG
>NZ_FNWO01000025.1 GCF_900108475.1 Magnetospirillum fulvum
ACCGCTGCCGACGCTCTGCTCGACCAGATGCCCGAAACCCACATTCTGCACGGCGACAAGGGTTACGATAGCAACGCCGTCCGCCGCAAGATCGAGAGTAAGGGCGCCGCGCCAAACATCCCCCCCAAGGTCAATCGACGCTGGAAAAACTGCTTCTCGCCCGTTCTCTACCGAGACCGTAACGCCATCGAGAGAATGTTTTGCCGACTCAAGGACTTCCGCCGCATCGCCACCAGATACGACCGACTCGCCAAAAACTTCATGGCGGCGGTCTGCATTGCCGCAACCGTCAGTTACTGGTTATGAGTCCTGACCCTAGGATGAGGCTATCAATGAGACAGCGGGTCTCGAAGGCGTCGCCGGGATCGCGAAGCGGAGTACGGGCCAGAGAAAACGCTCTAAGCGTATCCTCGGCGATCACCAACAGCAGGCTCGCTAAGCCTTGGTTCCACAACGCGCCGTGAAGATCGACAACCGCGTCACGATCGTAATGATCGGCCTGCAGGATCGCTACCGTCGGTACTCCCTGGACACAGAAGATAGCTGACAGGCCCATTTCATTGAGTGCCGCGCGGATGGCCGGGGCATGCGGCACATCGCTGACCGCGTCCGCGGATTCGTAGAGTTCTGGCGAATGCCGATAGGTAAGGCCTAGCAGGCTGTTGAAAAAGGCTCAGTCATCGACCCCCGCCTTGCCGTAGCCGGGTCCAAATTTGTCGGCGTGCAGTTGGCCACCTGTCGCCCAGTTTTCTCGGTCATATTCTTCGATGAGGATGGTGACCCATTCGGGCTTCACGTCGAGCGTTTCGGCCACGGCCTTGGTTACGGCCTCGACCACGGCCCGCTTCTTGTCAATCGGGCGGCCTTTTCCGATTCGGATCGTGATTACAGGCATAGAGCGCCTCCTTGTTGGGCGGCCAGCAGTTTCGGCAGCCGTACCAGATTGTATGCCGCCGCCGTGAAGGCGAAGGCCCAATCCACCTTGTCCAGCCCGCGCAGTTTGGTCTTGCGCATCCCGGCCACCGTCTTGATCCAGCCGAAGGCCTCTTCGATGCGCTTGCGGATACGGATGGACGCGGCATAGCCGGGATGCCGGGTGGTACGCTTGTCGATGGCCGAGCGCCGCCGGTTGCTGTTCTGCGCCACATGGGGACGAACGTTCAACGTGCGCAGTTCCTCGACAAAGTCGGCGGCGTCGTAGCCCCGGTCGGCCCCGAGCGTGATGGCGCGAGGCCGGTCGGCCCGTGGCTCGATCATGTCCAGAGCCGCCAGGCGCTCGGCATGGCCCGAAACGCGGGTGAGGCGGGTATCGACGATCAGGCCCGAACAATTCTCCATCAGGCCGTGCCCGATGAAGCACAGCTTGGCCTCCATGCCCGGCCCCTTGCGGTAGAGCATGGCATCGGGATCGGTGGTGCTCTCGTGGGTGTCATTGGACCGCTTCTCGCCCCGGAAATCGGCCGAGGCGTTGCGCCCGCCGCCACCTTCGCCGTCATCCTTGCCCGAGCCCTTCGGCTTGAAGCTCTTCATCGACGCCCAAGCCTCGATCAAGGTGCCGTCCACGCTGAAATGTTCGTTCGACAGCAGCCGCTTGATCCGGGGCTGGGACAGCACGGCGGCCAGAAATTTGGCGGCGATGTCGCCTTCCAGCAGGCGGTCCCGGTTTTTGGAGAAGGTCGAGTGGTCCCACGCCGGATTATCGACGCCGAGGCCAACGAACCAGCGGAACAGCAGGTCGAACTCCAGCCGCTCCATCAACTGGCGCTCGGAGCGGATCGAATAGAACGCCTGCAACAGCATGGCCCGCAGCAGCATCTCCGGTGCAATCGACGGCCGTCCCATTCCGGAATAGAGCGCCGCAAACTCACCTGACAGCACCGCCAGCGCCGCGTTCGCCATCTCCCTGATCGGCCGGAGGGGATGGTCCTTGCGAACCCGCCTCTCCAGGTCAACGTAGGAGAATAATTCCCCCGACCGCTTGTCTGTCCCGCGCATCATCCCCTCGGACGCAATCCCTTGGCCGAGATTGAATCATGCCGCCGCTCAGCAGGCTATGGGGTTTTTCAACAGCCTGTTAGCGCCAATGCCAAATTGCCCGGCTGGGGCGGACTCCGTTCAAAGCTGGAAAAGCGACACGAGGATGACGCCATGCTACTTGCTGACGTGGAAGCAAGGAAGCTGAGGCGAGGACACGTCAGGGCAATAAGATCACTTCCCGACCCATGGGACGCATTTAGCACCCTAAAGGGGGCAATGGCCCCCAGTTCATACCACAGCGTAATAAAATCTGAGCTTAGCTACTCAGACGACGCTCCACTTCCAGAAGTAATAAAGAAAATATGGAGACTAAGAACATACGGCGTTGTTACCCTAAATATAGACACTTTACTTAGTCGGGCCTTTGCTGAGGTGAGAGGCCTTTTACCGCAGCATGGCGTCGGATATGCATTGCAAAAAAAGATCAGACTAATGCAATCAGATAAGCAGTGGATAATCAATCTGCACGGAATTGTTGATGATGAGGAAACCTGGGTCTTCACAAGAGAAGACCTTGCAAATCTGTTTGCCGATTATGCCTATAAATTATTCATGAAAACGCTATTTCTCTCCAATAGAGTTATTTTTCTTGGCATCGGCGCAGACGATCTTGCCATTAAGAGGCACCTTGATGAGCTAAAGACATCGGGCATCCCGCTCGATGTGCACTACTGGATAACTGATCGGGCCGACATAAAGACCGCCCAGTGGGCCGCTGGTCACAACATCAAGACTATTTTTTACCCTCCAGCCGGAAGCGATCACCAGACGCCCCTTCTCCGCATTTTTGATGCTCTGGACGGCCATATCGAGAGATACAAGGCTGCCGCGCCGGTCACGCCCTCAACTCCACCCTCAAATGTTGCGCTGACACCTCAGGAAATAAAAGAGAAATCTCCAGAAGAAGCTCGCGCGATTCTCTCATCGTATGCGGCTAAAGTATTGGCAACAAAAAATAAGGTTGATGCTGAAAATAATTACGAGAATTTTTTAAGGGCATATACCGAAGCCGTCAATCATGCCGCTTTGATCGAAGACTTTCCACCATACAATGTCGTATTTGGATGTCAACTCATGCCACCCACTATTGGTGGCGGAGCGTTCGGGCGAGTCTATCTCGCGCAAAAGGGCGGAAACAAATTGGCGGTCAAAATCATAAACAATAACGTCCGATCCGACAGAATCATGCTTAACAGCTTCAGACAGGGAGTTGAATCCCTTGGAATGATACGGGACGCTCAGATACCAGGCGTTGTTGAAATAATTGATCCATACGAAATTCCGCCAACAACCATAATGGAATATATTGAAGGATAGAATGTCGAGCAGCTTGTGAAGGGTAAGTCATTGCACCAAATTTATCACGGCTTTCCGCTGATGATTAAGGTAACAGACACAATTCGACAGGCACATAAAATTGATGTTCTTCATAGAGATATTCGACCTTCGAATATAATGGTAGCCGATATTCATGGTGAAATTTACGCAGAACGCAACGTTGTCGTTCTCGATTTTGACCTTTCCTGGCACAACCGGGGTAAGGATTACAAGATTAGCGAAAACATGACAACCATGCTTGGCTATCTTGCGCCGGAGCAATTTACTGACTCGCCGTCGGCCAACCGAAAGGCCGCTGAAGTAGATGTTTATGGCCTCGGCATGACACTCTTTTACATCATCTCCGGACGCCACCCGCAGGCAAACGAACGCACCGCAGCCACTTGGAATACCGCGTTGGCCTCCATTTCAAGGAACCGCTTCCAAACAAATTGGCATTCCCTCGGAAGCCGTTTGTCAAAGCTGATCAGCGACGCAACCTTGCCCGACCAGAAAAAACGGCTCGATATCGCATCATTTCAGGACAGACTGAAGCTTATTGAGATGGCTTCAAAGTGGCCGGAATGCAACGTAGTTGATGTCGGCTTCTGGATTGAAGAAATAGCCGCCCGCTCTTTTGGTGTTGATAATATATCATGGGATGATGATAATATAGTTGCCAAACTTAGCCCGCTTCCGAATTGGTCTATCAGCCTGCAGGGGCGTGAAGTAGCCAGAGGTGCTCATATTTTTCTAAGTGTAGATTACGCAGATGTAGGTGTTAGCCAATTCCGCAAGATCACAAAATACGGGCCAAACAAGTTGTCCGAAATAAAACGCACACTTTCCTCCGCGGGCTGGAAAATAAACGAAGAACGAACAGAATACGCAAGTTATTCTGCGCGCATATTCGCCACTATTGATGTAGATTTGGCCATTTCCAATGTGAAAAACGTCTGTACCGCTCTAATGGCGCTGCGAGAAAAGATTAGCTCTTCTTAGAATTGGGCGGCTTTGGTGGGGATATCCTGTCGAGCCACACAAGAGGAGCCATCCTTTTGGATGTCTGACAATTCCGCCTCGGTTACGGTGACAATGCACTTATTCCTAATGTCTGCTTTACCGATCCCGTCTCCAAAACCCGTCCTTCCCTTCACGGCCCTTTGGCGCCCATCTCAGTCATTCAGTGCAAGTTCACCGCCTCCGAACCGGACATCGTCTTCCCGGTCCGCGAAACTCTGATGGCAAGCGCTGCTCGTCCAACCCGGCCACCCAAAGGCGTGATCACAGCGAAAAGCCGCCATTGATTCAAATGGCGCAGCTCAGGCCAGGGGCTAGCCAGTGTGTGGGGGACTACCCGCCGAATGAGCGCAGATGGAAGGCCTTCAGGTCATTATTCATTTCCGCCAGCGTCAGGTTGTTTTAGGGCGTAAACTCATAAAGGGGATTCCCATGGATTCCTTTTTATGATTCAAAGGCTTCGAATTTTCTGGAGCCTTTGATGACCCGGCGTCGCTACGAGTTGACTGATTGCGAATGGTCGATCATCCAGCCCCTGTTACCGAACAAGCCGCGGGGTGTGCCGCGTGTGGATGACCGGAAGGTTCTGAACGGTATCCTGTGGCGGTTCCGAACCGGATCGCCATGGGCGGAAATCCCCGAACGGTACGGACCAGCGACGACCTGCTACAACCGCTTCGTCCGCTGGCGGAAGGCAGGGGTGTGGGACCGGCTTTTGGAAGACGTTTCAAAAGCCTATGACGGCGACATCGTGATGATCGACTCGACCTGTGTCCGCGTTCACCAGCACGGAGCCACGGGAAAAAGGGGGATCTCGACGATGGTGGCATGGGACGTTCCCGTGGGGGCCTCACCAGCAAGATCCACGCGCTCGTCGATGCAGACGGCCGTCTGATCGATGTCCGGCTGACCGGCGGTCAGGTCCACGACAGCGTCGAAGCCGAAAGCCTGCTGGAAGGGCTGGACGACGGCGCGATCCTCCTCGCCGACAAGGGCTACGACAGCAACGCCATTCGCGCCTTGGCCGCCGACAGGAACGCCTGGGCCAACATTCCGCCCCGGTCCAACCGCAAGGGCTCCTTTGTCTTTTCGTCCTGGGTCTACCGACAGCGCAACCTCGTTGAGCGTTTCTTCAACAGGATCAAGCAGTTCAAGGGAATCGCCACCCGGTATGACAAAGACCAGCGCAACTTCATCGCCGCCGTCAAACTCATCGCCTGCCGACTCTGGTGTCGCACTTAATGAGTCCAGGCCCTAGAGGAATTTGCGTGCCGCGAAGAGATGTGCGTGTGAGGGCCGTATCCCCACCGACGCGTTAGCAGGTGATACACTCCAACGTGCTAGCCGCATGAACCCTGGCTGTCTGCCACGTGATTGGATCAGGCAAAGGGTTGGCTGGGCCATCTGAGGCGGACTGGGAAATACGAACCCATGGACTTGAAGACTATTAATGCACTTATCGAGCAGCTTCGCCGCGAAACTATCGGCGCGCCCGAATGGGTGCCGGCGAAACAGGCATTCGAGTACCGCGGACATTCGCCGATCGTTGTCGCGGTTCTCAAGCTCGTCCGAGCCGCACACGGCGTCTCGGCAGTTGAGAAACTCTGTGCCTCAGGCTTGTTTGTCGATGCCGGAGCGATCATGCGCTGCATTTTAGATTGCTGCGATGAAATCCACTTCCTGCTTGAGGAACACCCGGCAGCTTCAGGGCACGCCCAAAAATTCGTAAAAGCATTCTTTGAAGCGACTATAGACAGTGACATGGACGAACCCACACCCGCCGTTCAGGTCAAAAAGGTCCGCGCTGCAGTCGTTCGAGTTTTAAAGGGACACCACGACGACGCAACGCAGAAGGTGATGGAGGGCATCCACAAGACTTTCAGCGGATACATCCACGCAAATTATGCGCATGTGATGGAGGTCTATAACGGCGGTAAGGACGATTTCAATTTAGCCGGAGTGCCATCACCATCTCTTAGAGCAGAACGGATGCAATATGTTGATGTTGCGCTCACTTCTGTTGTCCTCACGGCGGCATTCATCGCCAAAACGCTGGCGCGCCACGAACTGCAAGGAGAGTTTGCCAAATTTCTCGATTAGCCAGAAATGCTCCGCCAAGACGCCGATATCGGAGGGAGAAACATACCGCATCAACACTCTATAATTGAGGTTACGCCAAATCGGCTCTATAATATGGAGACACGCGACATCTGCTGAGAAACAGCTTCAACACCGTGCGTAATCATTCCAAGCGACCCTTCTTCCACCACAGCATCACCCAGCTTGAAGCCCTCTTTCAGAGCAGCCAAAACTGCTCGCAGCTTCTGAAACAGTTGGCTGACGAGCTTCAGCACCGCGATACCCTGCGCGCGACAAAACTGCGCGAGGAGGTTGCCGCCGCGCTGAACACGATGAAAAATCCCAAATTCTCACCGCCCCCCATTATTACCCCTCATCCGGCCGCACCTTCCCAAGCCACACCCCCCGCGAAGGATTGGGGACTGGACGAGCCTTCCAGTATCCTCGCCGCTTGGACCGCACTCGAAGCGTTGACACCACAGACCTATCGCCGGCCGGAAGATTTTGCCTCCGGAGATCGAGCCTGCGTTGCTGATTTGCCGAGTACAGACCTCCCCTGGCGCCGGGGCGAACGATCGCACCCGAAACGCCGGTTGTTCTACCATGTGGTGCTGGGGTGCATTCACATGGGGCGGGCAACGGAGGACCTCATCCGCGCCTTCGGCGAAGATGAGGAAAGGCCCAGCCGAATCCAAGAGAAGTCGGCCATCGCCGCCGTTATGATCGATCAGAATGGCGTTGTGGTCGAAGACAAGGCCGTGGCGGTTTCCAGCTTTGCCTGGGCTCTCCCCTTGGCCTTGCAAGGCAAACTCGGTGAACTGGGGCAATGGCCCTCCATTGAAGGCCGCGCCGTCGAAGAGTTGACCAAACTGGTGGACCGGGTAGATGACAAGGGAAAGAGGCTGTCACTGGATTGGGCCAACATCCTTGCTGCACACAATTGGCTGGCGACTCGCTTCGGCCTCCCGCACCACCTCATCGAAAAGCCCAGCTTCGCCATCCGGGTCTACCACTATTTCAAGGCCAAGACGCCCCCTGAACCAGCGTTGCTCAATTCGTTTTTTCTGAACGACCTGTCCCGGGTTTCCGCTGGTCTCGCCGCAGGAACCTTGCCTGCGGGCCTGCGGGCATATCTGGGCATGGCTGCGCCCGCATCGACCTTCGATCTGCTGGAAAACACGGCGGCACTGGAGCAGGCGGTTTCTCCTGCGCTAACACCCGCGGCACGGTGGCCGGTACCTGGCGGCTTTCCCCTGGTGCTGCTGCAGCAAGCGGCCGTCAACCTAGCACGGACGGAGTTGCGACAGGGCGGCATCGTCGCCGTCAACGGCCCCCCGGGTACCGGCAAGACCACCTTGCTGCGCGACCTCGTGGCGGGGTGCGTGCTGGATCGTGCCCTGGCCATGGCAACCTTTGAGGATCCTGAAGCCGCTTTCACTCCATCCGGCGAGAAGGTCGCGGTCGGCGACAAGGCATTCTTTCACCTCTATCGCCTGGACGAACGGCTCAAGGGACATGAGATCCTTGTGGCATCCAGCAACAACAAGGCCGTGGAGAACGTCAGCAAGGAACTGCCGGCCACGAAAGCCATGGGGCGTGTGGACTATTCCGGCTATTTCAAATTGATCAGCGATGTCGTGCTCAACACCGACCGGGCCGATGAAGACGGAACCCCCGTCGATCCCACGGACACTTGGGGCCTGATCGCTGCCGTACTTGGCAATGCCCGCAACCGCGCGGCCTTCCAGAAGGCGTTCTGGTGGCATGAGGACTTTGCCTTTCGCCTATACCTGAAGGCCGCCAAGGGCGATCCAGTGGTGCGAGAGATCAAGGACCCGGCCAGCGGCGAGATCCTCGAACGGCGGCCGCCAGCCGTGGTCGAGACCGAGGCTCCGCCGACCGCCGGGCAGGCCAAGGCCAATTGGCGCAGGGCGCGTGACCGCATGGCCCGCTTGCACCAAGAAATCCAGGCGGAACTGACGAGCCTGGAGGAGGTCCGTCGCCGCTGCCTGACACTGGACAAACTGCGCCGCGCCTTGGCGGAGGGCCGCAGCCAGCTCGATCTGATGCGGGAGCAAGCCGACCGGCATGAAACTTATTTAGAACGGGTACAGGTCGAACTGCAGGCCGCCCGTGACGCCTGGGGACCACTATCCAACCAGTTATTTCAGCTAAGAGCCTGCCGCCCCGGCTTGCTCGCGCGACTGTTCCGGACGAAGTCTTGGCGCGAGTGGATGGCACGCCTCGCCCCGATTGCCCAGGCCGAGAAAACCGCCAGCGACCGCTTGAAGCGTTGCGAAGGTCCGGTGACGGATGCACAGCGGTCTCTGGCCGACTGGAATTCCCGGGTTCGGACGCTGGAGGATCAACTGACCGCCCAGCAGGAACAGGCCGACACCTTATCCCGCGCCGTCGATGAGGACCGCGGCCGTCTGGGAAATCGGCTGGTGGACGCCGACTTTTTCGCGCAATCGCATACGGACTGGAATCTAGCCTCTCCTTGGCTGCCGGACGATCTGCACCGGAAACGGGAGGATTTGTTCCTGGCCGCCCTCGATGTCCACCGTGCCTTTATCGACGTTGCGGCACAAAAAGTTCTTCACAATCTCAGCATCCTGATGGACACATTCGCGGTCGGCCCTCCGCCGGAGTTGGTCAAGAAGGGATTGCTGGGCGAACTCTGGTCCACTTTGTTCCTGGTGGTGCCGGTGCTATCGACCACGTTCGCCTCGGTGGAACGCATGCTGGGCGCTCTTCCGCCCCAAAGCCTCGGCTGGCTGTTGGTCGATGAGGCTGGTCAGGCCCTGCCACAAGCTGCCACAGGCGCAATCCTGCGAGCCAAGCGGACTATCGTCGTCGGCGATCCTTTGCAAATCCCCCCGGTGGTCACTCTACCCGATCGGTTGAACGCCCAAATCTGCAGCTATTTCAATGTCACCCGGAAACTTTGGGCCGCCCCCGACGCATCATGTCAGACCCTCGCTGATCGTACCTCGCGCTTCCAGGGTTCTTTCCGTTCCGATCAGGGGCCGCGTCAGGTCGGCATGCCTTTGTTGGTGCATCGACGCTGCCAGGAACCCATGTTCGGTATCGCCAACCGGATTGCCTATGACGGGCAAATGGTCCATGCAGCCAAACCCGACGACGGGAATTCCATCGGCAATATCTTGGGACCAAGCCGCTGGTTCGACTTGGATGGCACCGCAGATTCCAAATGGTGCGCGGCCGAAGGCGAGGTCGTCGTCGACTTACTGCGCCGTCTCGCCGATGGCGGGGTCGTTGACCCCGAGCTGTTCATCATAACGCCCTTCCGCAGCGTCGCTCAGGAGATGCGCCGCCGGCTGGACCGAGAGCGTTCGCTCTTCGCCCATCTGAGGATTACCCCAGGCGATTGGACTGCCAATCACGTCGGCACAATACACACCGTCCAGGGGCGCGAGGCCGATGCCGTGATGCTGGTCCTGGGCGCTCCCATGGCGGCTCAGAACGGGGCCCGCGCTTGGGCTACAGGCACACCCAACATCCTGAATGTCGCGGTATCGAGAGCCAAAAAGAATTTTTACGTGATCGGCTCATATGGGGCTTGGTCGGGTATGGGCCACGCGCGCGAATTAGGCCATCCGACCGTGATGCCAAGGGAGCGACTCCAGGCCGCTTCTGCAAAGCCAGGCATAGACTGAGGAAGCCCCCATGGCCGATACGCATCCCATAAAGTTGCCGACAGTCCCGGACTTGAGCATTCCTGGTGATTATGGCCATGCATGCCTCCACCTGGCTTGGTATCGCGAAGACCAGGAACGGTACTTGCTGTTCGCCATGGTCGAGTTGCTTCCCAGCGAATTTCCGCCGCCCGACTCGACGGAGGAGCAATGCCTGCGAACACGTTCCCTGGGAAGAAGAACGGCCGTTTATGTCCGCCGCGACGTCTTGCCGGCGACAGAGGCACTGACGTGGTACGAGCACTGCCGAGATGGCCACGTACGCCTGCCCGGCAGCGATGTTGTCCTGTCCACCGCCACGCTGGCTCAAGAGCCATGCTGGCCGTTTCTTACCAGCACAAACAACCTGCCGTTCCACTCGTGGGGAACCGTACGCTCTCACCATTTACTCCAAGCCAGGACTCCAGATGCCGCCCAGCGCCCACTCGTTGACCGGAAGGCGCTCGCCTGGTTGCAGGATCGCCTTTATTTCAGCCTGCTGCAGTATGGGGAGTGGTTGGGATCGATCAATCTGGTCGCTCCCAACCCTGTGCTACGCGCCATTCATCACACGCTGTCGGTGGATCACCAGGGGGAAGGCAGTGACTTTCACGCCATCGTCCGCCAGGGGCACAACATCAGCGGGCTCGTTCTTTACGCGGCCGAGCACCGACACCAAGGTGTCGCAAACCTTCAATCCATTCCTTTGCTAAAGGCCTACCAACGCATCGCCCATGTTGGGCGCACCGAACGGGTCAGCTTGGCTGTGGTCTGCCCGCAGCGCGGCATCCTGGAGTGGATGGAGCCACTGCCTTTCCTGCGGACCATCAGCATTTCGGGGAGCATGCTGGGAACGGAAAAAGAAGTGCATGTTCCGGATACGCTGCGACGCAAAGGAGAGACATATCGCGCTACCGTCCGTAGCTTAGAACAAACCAGCGTCATGGGTGAGGAAAGCGCATCCACACATATTTCGACATTTCTTTACAGCCAGGAGGCAAAAAGACGACAGAACGCTGAAGCAGAGAGATCGGGTCAAAAACTTTTCAACGGCTCCCCTGACGAGGCGCGGGACTTTGTCCGACAACTGATCGGGCGAGCACGGTGCCAGGTTATCATCGTCGATCCATACTTCGCTACAACAGAGTTGTTCGCTTTCGCGCTGGCCATTACCGACCACGCCACCGACGTCACTATCCTGACCTCCTCCGGCTGCATGCGATCGAAGGATCAAACCATCCCCGACAGGGAGGCCGGGGAGGTGTTGCTGCACCAAGCAGAACACCTAGGGAAACAAGGCGAGCAGCTGAAAATCATGGTCATGGGAGGCGACTCGGCTCCCATCCATGATCGCTTCCTCGTCATCGACGACACCGTGTGGCTATCCGGGAACTCCTTGAACGCCATTGGCGAGCGTGCAGGACTGCTGATGAAGGTCCCGGCCCCCGGCCAAATAACGGACTTGATCGAAATCATCCTCGCAGATACCGCGACCAAGCCTCTTAAGCTGTGGGTTGAAGAGCGCCTGGCAGCGCGAAAAGCGTCTGAACGCCCATGAGAGAGCCGCCATTCAAGGGGCGGGAGACCAAGCTGCCCGAGACAAAAGCCACCGCCACACCTTCCTTGTCTCCGGAACTGATATGGGCGTCGATTTCCGATGATTGCGATGCCGTGGACGGATGCTGCAGGACCGCCTGGATCGGCGCATGAGTCTTACCGAGTTGCGCTTGATCACCGGGGAAAAGGACGCAAAACCACCTTTCCTCGACCTGCAGAATATTCTGGAATATTTAAATCGAAAAACACCCGGAAGGCTCTATGACATCGTATTGGCTGACCGCATGGCCGAGTTTCTGCATGACCGCTTCGCGGTCACTGACAATGAACTCTGGCATTTCGGCGGCACCGTTGGCGGTCTGGAAAAAAGATGACCGCTGTCAGCCGAGGCTGGAACGCCGAAACCCGGAACTTCATTACGTTCTTCGATCACACCTGGAACGATCTTGCGATCAAAGCTAAAGGCGGCAGTAAATGATCGACACGGATAGCCCCATGGACTGGCGGGAACTCCATCGACGAGAGGTGACCGCAGGCCGAGCGGTAACGAGTCACCCAAGCTTCGGCGTGAGCTTATCGATTCTCCGTCCGATCCTGTCCGAAGCCTTTGCCAAGTTTGATCCGGCCACTCGAACGGAAGGGCGATATTCACCCATTGATCTGGAATGTGAGCAGATTAAAGCAGCGCTGGTGTCCCAGCCACACCCGCTGCCCGAAAAGTGGATTTCCGGCCTTACGGAAATATCCATGCATGGGGTGAACGACCCTGCCGTCGAGTGGATCTGGGGAGTAGCCATCGCAAACGCCATTATAGAATATCCCCAATACGGCGCGGATGCCGCGTGGAGCCTGTTAGAAAACCGCCACATCTCTCAGGAAGCCGTCATCCAGATTTTCGCCGACAGCTTGGCCGGAGCCTCGCGAAATGTCGTTTTGGAGGCATTAACGGAACTTGCCAGCTTCATCGGTGCGCATCCAGGCATTGGGGTCTACGCCCCAGAACGCCATGGCCTGACGAAACGGCTGGAGGAATGGCGTCGCAAAGAATTGATCGAGACGGTTTGGCACGACCCGTTGGACCATGTGCCATGGCTTTATCCGCCGATGAGCTTATTGACGGCCCTTTTGCCGACGGAAAAGGCATGTTTTCTCACGCTCCTTGAAAAGACTCGCTTTCCCCTCGCCGTCTCACAGGCACTCGATTCTCCGGAAATCTTTGAAAGACTAGACCTGCTTTTGGAATTGCTGATCTTGGCGCCCGATACCTCCGAGGACGACAGCGGGAACGGCTGGTCATGGAATCGCAATTTAACTGCACCGAAGTTACTGGCGGCCACTTTGAAGCATGCAAAGGAAGCGCTCGATCCCAGGAGTGACATACGCACTATCGAAAGCCTTGACGCCCAGGCTGCTCCAATATTCGCAGCCGTCGCCGAGACGATATTGAAGCGACACGATGGAACATTTCTGTCATTCCAATGGCTTGGCCACCTCATCGGAGAAGATCACAGGCAATCCAACCGGAGATCTGAAATCTGGCATCCCATCCGGGCAGCAATGAGCGCGCTGGCAGAGGCAATGGCCAGCCTTGATATTGGCCTTGATCAGGGTTTGCGGGCGTTTCACCTCATCCTTCCAGCCCCATCGCGGTTGGAGGAAATGCGTAAATCGGGCATTGGCGACCAGGAAAGGGGCTGGGTAACTTCAGCCACCGATGCCTTTCTGACAACCACACTGACCGAGCAGGCGGATGCCCGAAGCCAAACAAGAGCATCGGCAGCCACTTCCCTCATCGAGCTATACCACTCTGTGCTGATCCGCCGGGATCAGGGGCTCTATGTGTTCCAGCAGGATCCATTCCCCACATGGCGGCATTGGCAACCCGCACAGCTTTATCTCTCTATGGATGCCCCCGTGGCAGAATGGGAGAGCGGCTGGCGATCTTTGGCGGAACAACGCCGTCGGGCCTTTATGACCCACGACGATACCCAAGCCGATGACCCGAGCTTCTTTCATGCCTGCGTAGGCCTTTCGCTGGTCGATTATCTGGCGTTTGGCGCAACAGCTCGGCCTAAAGAAGCATGGGAGTGCTGGCTTTCCTTGTTCGATTGCGTTTTCTCCGCAGCCCTTCAGCTAAACTGGGTCAGGCATGACCGTTGGCGCCATCTTTTGGCCAAGGCGTTTGCACGTCTCCCTCATATTCGGCGAGTGGACGATTTTGAGGAGATGGCGGCGCAGTTAAGCCGGCTTGGCGGAGATGACGAACTACTGGTCTGGTGCTTAGCGATGATCCTGGACAACGGAGTGGAAGCTCCGTTGTTGGCGCAAGCGATGCAGATACACCGCGTGAACCTGACCGCCCGTCTGGCGGACTTTATTGCATGGGAGGAGCGAGAGGGCACTCGTCGCCCACCGTCTCCACTCGCCGAAAAAGCAAAAGAAATAGTGCAAGTGCTCCCCCCATCACTGGTGTACGGGCAGACAGTTAGGGTCAGGACCCATAAAAATGTTTTCTTGGGAGAAGCTTTGTGATTCAAGGAATCCTAAAGGAGCCCTTGAATGGACGATCATCTTTTCTGGCTGACGGACGAGCAGTTTGTGCGGCTTGCCTCGCATCTTCCGACCGATACGCGGGGCAAGGCACGGGTAGATGACCGGCGTGTCATCAGCGGGATCATCCATGTCCTGAAATCAGGATGTCGCTGGGTCGATGCCCCTTCAGCTTATGGACCGCGCAAGACGCTCTATAACCGTTTCGTCCGCTGGGGCGACAAGGGCATCTGGCAGAACATATTTCATGCGCTGGCTTCGGCGGGAGGCCCTCCGGCCCAGGTGCTGATC
>NZ_FNWO01000014.1:0-28211 GCF_900108475.1 Magnetospirillum fulvum
TGTTTAGACCGGAGAGATGGGTAACAGGTGTTCGGGGACATGGGTGACAGTTAGGGCATCCTAATCCACCGGGTCGCGCAAGTCGATTTGCGCGACCCGGTGTGCGCCGAAGCATGCCTCCCAAATCCCATCGCAGGATGTTGGCCTGAGGGCAAGGCTGTGGCCCTTGAATGCCTTGCACAGGCGGATCTGGCGGCCTTTGAAGCTTATAAACCCGCCGTCCTGGACCTTGCGCAGGGTTTCGCCTGGGGCGTAATCGGGCGAAGAAAGTATCTCGGGAAAGGCCCGTCGGCTCGCCCTGTAGCGATCCATCGGCACCGCCATGTCGAGGGCCTCGTGCGGGCGATCATTGTTGTAAATGGATCGCCAATTGTCGAAGCGCTGCTGACACTCGACCAAGTCGCGGAAGCGCCGACAGGCCAGAACTTCGGCCTTCAGGGTGCGATGGAATCGTTCATCCTTGCCCTGCGTCTGCGGATGGTAGGGCCGCCCATGGGCGACACGGATGCCGAGTTGCATCAGCCATACGGTCAGCGGTGTCCAGGGCGAACCTGGTCCATCACCCCAGGGAGAGCCGTTATCCATCACCATGGCTTCGGGGAGGCCATAGCGCCGGAAGGTGATGGTCAGCCGATCCTTAACCGTATTGCCGGTCTCGTTTGGGCAAGCTGCCAAGCAGAGAGAAAATCGAGAATGGTCGTCGAGCACCGTCAGGGGATGGCACCGTCCAGAATCGATGGCAAAATGTCCTTTGAAATCCATCTGCCAGAGCCGGTTGGGGGCGTCATGCTCAAAGCGGGTGAAGGCGGTGGCCGCCTGTGAGGCCCGAGGATCGATCAGGCCATGGCGAGCCAGGATCGCCGTGATCGTCGAGGCAGCCGGCGTTACTTTTCCGGCCCGCTCCAGAACGCGACGAATCTTGCGTCCGCCCCATACTGGATGCTCCGCCCGCACCGCCAGAACCGAAGCTTCGACCTCGACCGGGGTCTGACCGGGACTGTGCTGGGGGCGCCGCGACTGGTCTGCTGACCAATGCTCCTCATGCTCGGTAAAACGTCCGAGCCATTTGTATCCGGTCTTACGGCTGATGCCGTATCGCCGACACAGATCGGCGACGTTGGCGCCCGCCTGGCTCGCCAGGCGGGCGAACTCTTCCCGTTGCGACATGACTGACACCTCATGGAACGGCATGGCTCCCTCCTGCGAGTGCTCATGCCTTGAAGTGTCACCCATGTCCCCGAACGGGTGTTACCTCTGTCCCCGGTCCGTACACCCCACAGGAGATGGCGGGGTTTTTTTCGTATTACGGGTGCTGATGTGATCCATTCCATTCGCGCCGGGGGCAAAGCGCGCTAACCTGGGACGATCGACCCGGGCGGAGAAGAGCGCGATGGACGTGCGAGTGACGTTCTGGGGGGTACGCGGCTGCATCGCCAGCCCGTCACCGGAGACCAGTCAGTACGGCGGCAACACCACCTGCGTCGCCGTTGAGATCGACGGGCGGATGCTGATTTTCGACGCCGGAACCGGGCTGCGCCGGTTAGGCGCGCAGATGCGCCGCGACGGCTGGAGCGAAGCCGATCTGTTCCTGACCCATTATCATTGGGATCATATCGGCGGGGTGCCGTTCTTTGCCCCCGGCTTCGATCCGTCCTTTCGTCTGCGGATTTTCGGCCCCCGCCTCGACGACGGAATCGGCCCCGCTTTGGCGCTGGACCGGCAGATGCAGCCACCCAGCTTTCCTGTGCCGCTCTCCTTGATGCGCGGAATCGATTCGATCAGCGGCTTTTCGATCGGGGAGACATTGTCCCCGGTCGCGGGGGTCAGTCTGCGCACCGCGTCGCTGAACCATCCCGGCGGGGCCTGCGGTTATCGGATCGAAGGGGAAGGGTGGAGCGTCGCCATCGTCACCGATACCGAGCATCGCCCCGGCCATCTCGATCCGGCGGTGGTGGGGCTGTTCGCCGGGGCCGATCTGGCGCTTTATGACAGCACCTACACCGACGAGATCTTTTCCGCCCGCCGGGGCTGGGGCCATTCGACCTGGCAGGAGGGGATCCGGCTGGCCCGCGCCGCCAAGGTCAAGCGGCTGGGGTTGTTTCACCACGACCCCGGCCATGACGACGATTGCCTGGATGCAATCGCCGCCGCCGCCGCCGCGCGGTGGCCCGGTGCCTTCGTCGTGCGCGAGGGAACCTCGGTGACGCTGGCGGTGTGATCCGCCGTTACCGTCTTGCTCCCGCGATGGTGGGGGCCATGTCGGCGGTGAGGGGACGGCCCTCGGCCAGGGCGGCGAGCAGGCGGGCCGCCCCCGGCCCCTCCCAATCGACGGCACCGATGACCCGGCCGATTTCGTCGCCCCGGCGGTCGATCAGCAAGGTGATCGGCAGCACGCGGGCACCCAGCATCTCGGTCAGGCTGCGGGGATCGCCGGTGCGGATGTCGAGCGACTGGATGCCGAGGCGGGCGAAGGTGGCGCGCGCGGTCGCCGCACCGCCGCGATCGAGCGCCAGCGCCACCACGGCGAGGCGGTTGCGGGCCAGCAGCGGCTTCATCCGGTCGAGCGCGGGCAGTTCGGCGACGCAGGGCGCGCACCAGCTTGCCCACAGGTTGAGCAGGATCGCCTGACCGTGCAGGGGCTCCAACCCGACCGGTTTGCCGTCGCCGTCCCGCATGTCGAGCGGCGGCAGTGGGATCGGGCTGGGGTGAAGGTAGAGACCGGCCGTGGCGGGGGCCGCCGCTGCCGTCCGGGACGAAGCGGCGAGGGCGGCGGCGAGCAGGAGGCCACCCAGCACCGCCCGGCGGGTCAGGATCTGGCGATCAGACGGCATGGGGGTCGATCACGACGCGGCCGCGAACCTGTCCCTTCAGGATGCCCGCGCCCAGGCTGGGCAGGTCGGCGAGATGGGCTTCGGAGGTCAGCGCGTCGAGCCGGTCGAGCGGCAACACCTCGGCCAGCCGCCGCCACGCCTCGATCCGGCGCGGGGTCGGACACATCACCGCGTCGATCCCCAGCAGCGAGATTCCGCGCAGCAGGAAGGGCAGGACGTTGCCGTCGAAGTGCACGCCGCCGACATTGCCGCAGGCGGCGACCGCTCCCCGTGCCTTGAGGGTGGAGAGGACGTGCGACAGGGTCGAGCCGCCGACTCCGTCGATCACGCCCACCCAGCGTTCGGACAGCAGCGGCTTGGTCGGAAGGACGGCAAGTTCGGCGCGGTCGATGATCGCGCTGGCCCCCAGCGACAGCAGGTAATCGCGCTGGTTGGCCCGCCCGGTCGAGGCGACGACGCGATAGCCCAACCGCGACAGCAGCAGCACCGCGATGCTGCCCAATCCGCCCACCGCACCGGTGACCAGCACCTCGCCATCAGTGGCGGGCGACAGCCCGGTTTCTTCCAGCGCCATCACCGCCAGCATCGCGGTCAGCCCGGCGGTGCCGATCGCCATCGCCCGGCGGGGCGTCAGCCCCAGGGGCAGCGGCACCAGCCAGTCGGCCTTGACCCGCGCCTTGCCGGCATAGCCGCCCCAATGGAGTTCGCCGACCCGCCAGCCGCCGCAGATTACCGCGTCGCCGGGGCGAAAGGCCGGGGAGTCCGACGATTCGACCGTGCCTGCGAAATCGACGCCGGGGATATGGGGATAGGATTTCACCAGCCGACCCAGGCCGTTCAGGATCATCCCGTCCTTGTAGTTCAAGGTGGAATAGGCGACGCGGACGGTGACTTCGCCGGGGGGGAGGTCGGCTTCGGTCAGAGCGCGGATCGAGGCGCGCACCGAACCGTCTTCCTCGGTCAGCAGCAAAGCGGGGAACGCACTCATCGAAATCTCCCTGGGGACATCGGATACGGTCACTCTATCACGGCGTCCCGGCCACACCCCAGAGAGTGTCGGCCGCGCCGGGCTGTGGCATAGTGACGGACCCGTCCCTCGATCCGGAGCGGTCATGGCCCGCGTTCTTGTCCTTGTCCTGCTCAGTCTGGCGGTGCTGTCCGCGCCGGTCGCGGCGGCGCCCAAGCCGAAGAAATGCTTTACCCTGCCCGAGCTGACCGCAGAGCGCGAAGTCCGTCACGGCATCTATCTGCGCGAGGCGTCCCGGCGCTGCCAAGGGCGCTTTCTGCCGGATTCGGTCAAGACCTGGGACACGTTCGAAGAGGCCAACGGGGCGAAGTTCCGTGCCGCCGTCGCCCGTCGCCTCAAGGCGTGGCAACGCGAATTTCCCGCCGACTGGCAGGCCAAGCAGAACCACGCCGACGGCAGCATCGTCACCTATGCCCGCAATCACCCGCTGACCGAAGGGTTCTGCGAGAATATCGGCGAGTTGCTGACGATGATTACCAAGCGGGGCTATGGCGGCTTTTCCGCCCAGACCAAGATCATCAAGAACGAAGTGGTGCAGGCCTATAAGGCCTGCCAATAGACCGCCGTCTCCGTCCGTTCCGGCTGCGGTCAGAGGGTGCGGAGCAGGTCGATCGCGGCGTTCAACTGGCTCATCCGCAGATGGTTGCCGTGGCTGCTGTCGGGGTGGTGGATGGTGGCGAGCATCCGGAACTTCGCCTTGACCATCCGGCGGTCGGGGTTGAGGCCGGGGGGGAAGCCCAGGATGTGCAGCGCCTCTTCGCGGGTCTGCACCCCGCCCGGAAGCACTTCGAACGACAAGACGTTGATGATCGCCTTTAACCGTTCGATCTCCTCGGTCGCGGCGGCCAGCGCCTTGCTTTGCTCGCTGACGCCGCGGCGGCGTTCGACCTTGGGGAAGGTCTCTTCTTCCGGCTCGGGAGGAGGGGGCGGCGGCGGCGGGGGGGCGGCGGGATCGTCGAGCCGCAAGGCCAGCCCGCCCTCGTCCAGCGCCAGGGCCAGCCCCAGGGCGCGGCGAATCGTTTCGACATCGAAACCGGGAGCCATCCGGATTTGCAGACGCGGTTTGCGCCGCCACGGCCGCCCTTCGGCCGGGCCGGATTTCAGCACCACCGTTTCGCGGTCGTGGATCGGCGGCTCGCCCGGATCGGGGAAGGTGGCGATGGTTTCGACCGGCAGGACCAGCAGGACCGAACGGGCGATGTCGGCGACATTGACCCGCCGCCTCGCCGCCAGCGCCTCGACCCGGTCGCGGAACGCGCTGGGGCAAGGGACGGTATAGGAATGCTTGACTGGGGCGGGGCTGTCTACGGTATCTCGCATGGCGCAATCGTCGCAGTGGGCGGCGGGAAATCCTTGCCGAACCGGAACGAATAGTCCGATGCGGCCCCGCCGTCAACTACTCTTGTTGGCCGATAGCTAAAAACAAAGATATATGAGGCATTTGCCTCTCAGCCCCCGAAGACCTTTTTCAGCAACTCGGTCGAGCGCTTGGCCGGGTCGGTGCGGATCGCCGCCTCTTCCTGGCCGATGCCGGTGAAGATCGCCCCCAGCGCGCGGGTGAGGACGTGGTCGGTCAGCAGCCCCGGTCCGCCCGACAGGGCCTGACCGACCACCGGCAAGCTTCCGGCGGCGGCGGTCAGCGCCTGATACGAGGTCATCGCCCCGGTCTGGGCCAGTTCGGACTCGATCACCGGCCGCATCGCGGCGGATAGATCGGGGGTCATCGTCCGCTTGAAATATTGGGTGGCGGAATCCTTGGGGCCGCTCAGGATGGCGCGGGCGTCGTCCAGGCTCATCTTGTCGAGCGAGGCGAGGAAGATTTTCTGCGCCTCGGGCGTCGCCGCCTCGGCGGCGCGGTTCAGCCGCACTTCGAGATCGTCGAGCAGGCCGGACTGACCGGCCAGGGCCAGACCGGAGCGGAGCGTGGACAGCTTGGCGGGCAACGGGATGTGGACCAGCGGATCGGCGTTGAACCCGTCGCTGCGGCCCAGTCGCCCGGTGACCTGGGTCACCGCCTGCTTCAGCGCCGCGGTCAGGCCCGAGCCGATTTCGGCGGTCGAGGCGGTGGTGGTGATGGCGGCCGGAGAGGCCGCGCTGGAGGTCGCGGTGGGCGCGGCGGCCGACCCGGCCGACTGCTGGCGCTCCAATTGCTGCTTCAGCAGATCCTTGCCCAGGTCGGACCAGCTTTGCGCCGACACCGACACGGGGGCCGCCAGCAGGAGAGCGGCGGCGCAGAGGGGAAGACGGAGAGGGCGCACGGGCGTCAGGCCTCGATCAATTGAAGAATGTTGCCGTCCGAACCGAAGCAGGCGGCGGTCAGTGGCCCGCCCCGGCCCGAGCCGGAATCCAGCGTCGCGATATGGGGGCCGAGCACGATGCCGCCGCCGCGATGGTCGGCGCCGCGCACCACCAGCTTGAAGCCGTAATAGGGCTCGGCCAGGGTCGAGAACGCGGTCGAGCCCCACCAGAACGAATCCCCCTGGGCCGAGGGCGGCCGCGCCGGATCGAGCCCGGCATGGGTGAACAGCAAGGTGGTGTCGTCGGTGAAGGCGGCGTGCTTCAACACGCTCATCAGCGCGGTATGGCCGTCATAGGCTCGCATCGCCTGGCGCAACTGGCCGGTCCAGCGGGTCATGGCCAAGATACCCTCGCGCACGCACAGCAACCCCTCGTCCAGATTGCCGCCATAGGCGGCGACGGTCGGACCGACGCCGTGGTCAAGCATCCAGCGCAGCACCTCGCCCGGATTGGGGGCGAACTGCAATTGCAGCAGCTTCTGCCACATCTCTTCCTGGGTGCCGCGCAGATAGGCGACGTCGTCGAGCCCGACGCCGGGCCGGGCGATATAGGCGCGGCGGAACAGCAGGATTTCATCGACGGTTTGCAGCACCGAGGCGCTGTGGCCGAGATAATCGCCCAGATAGACCAACTGATCGCCCGGCTTGCATTCGGCGGCGAGACGGGTGTGCAGTGCGTGGAGACGGGTAACCTCGCCGCGAATGGCTCCGATCGCCCAAATCCGTCCGCCTCCGCGCAAGGTGGCGAAGACGTTCGATTCGGACGGTGGTGGGGGGGGCTTCTCGGCTTCGGCGGTCATTGGGCTGTACGTCTCTTCCTCCCGATATATATCGTCGCAGCCGAATGGCGTTGCGTCAACGCTGCTCTATCACCTCTGCTTGCCCTCGACGATTAATCCGGCCACACTCGGGCCACCCCCTCCCTGATCGGTCCGGTGATCGCATGCGTGTCGTAGTCGCCCTTTGCCTTGCCGTCTGCCTCGGCCTGTTCGTGTCCGCCGCTTCCCGCGCCGCCGAGGCTCCGGTCCCGGTGCACGGCGCGGCAATGCATGGCGCGCCGAAATATCCGGCCGACTTCACCCATTTCGACTATGTCAATCCCAATGCCCCCAAGGGCGGCGAAATCCGGCTGGCCGAAACGGGGGGATGGGACAGCTTCAACCCCTTCACCGTCAAGGGCGAGGCACCAAGCGGGGCCGATCTGCCGTTCGAGACGTTGATGATCGAATCCGCCGACGAGCCGTTTTCCGAATACGGTCTGCTGGCCGAAACGATCGAGTTCCCCGCCGACCGCTCGTGGGTGGCGTTCACCCTGCGGCCCAAGGCGCGCTGGCACGACGGCAAGCCGATTACCGCCGACGACGTCGTCTTCTCGTTCGACATCCTGAAGACCAAGGGCCATCCCCGCTATCGCTTCTATTACGCCGCCGTCGATAAGGTCGAGAAGGTGGCCGAGCGCAAGGTCCGCTTTACCTTCAAGCCGGGCGACAATCGCGAATTGCCGCTGATCCTGGGCCAGTTGCCGGTGCTGCCCAAGCATTACTGGAAGGGCCGCGACTTCGCCGCCACCACCCTGGAGCCGCCGCTGGGCAGCGGTCCTTATAAGGCTGGGCCGTTCGAGACCGGGCGGACCGTCACCTGGGTCCGGGTCAAGGATTATTGGGGGGCCGATTTGCCGGTGCGCCGGGGCCAGTACAATTTCGACCGCATCCGCTATGACAGCTACCGCGATACCACGGTGGCGCTCGAAGCGTTCAAGGCGGGCGAGTACGACTGGCGGCTGGAGATGGAGGCCAAGAAATGGGCCACCGGCTATCAGGATTGGTCGGGGCTGAAGGACGGGCGGGGCTTAAAGGAAGCTTTCCCCAACCAGCGTCCGGCCGGGATGCAGGGCTATGTCTATAATTTGCGCCGTCCGCTGTTCCAAGACGCCCGGGTCCGCGAGGCGCTGGCCTACGCCTTCGATTTCGAATGGACCAACAAGACCCTGTTCTATGGCCAGTACAAGCGCACCGCCAGCTTCTTCGCCAATTCCGACATGGCAGCATTCGGCCTGCCGGGGCCGAAGGAATTAGAGGTGCTGGAGCCCTGGCGCGACAAGGTGCCGCCCCAGGTCTTCACCAGCGTCTACAAGCCGCCCGAGACCGAGGGCGACGGCAACATCCGCGCCAATCTGCGCGCGGCGATGCGGTTGTTGGAGGCGGCGGGCTGGACGGTCCAGAACGGCAAGCTGGTCAAGGATGGCCAGCCCTTCGTGTTCGAAATCCTGCTGGTCCAGCCGGTGTGGGAGCGGATCGCGCTTCCGTTCGCCCGCAATCTCGAACGCCTGGGGATCGAGGCCAACGTCCGCGTCGTCGATACCGCTCAGTACAAGAACCGGCTCGACCGGTACGATTTCGACATGGTGGTTCACGTCTGGGGCCAGTCACAATCGCCCGGCAACGAGCAGGCGAGCTTTTGGGGCAGTGCCGCCGCCGACGCGGTGGGCGGGCAGAATCTGGCCGGGATCAAGAATCCGGCCATTGATGCCCTGGTCGCCGCTCTGATCGCCGCCCCCGACCGCGAGACCCTGGTGGCGCGGTCCAGGGCGCTCGACCGCGTTCTTCTGTGGAACCATTACGTGATCCCGCAATGGCATCTGGGGGTTGACCGGGTGGCGTGGTGGGACAAGTTCGGCCGCCCCACGGTCACGCCCGCCGCCGGGGTGCGCCCGATGGCGTGGTGGGCCAAGGATTCGGCGAAGAAATGATCGCCTATACGCTGCGCCGTCTGCTGCTGATCCCGCTGACCCTGTTCGGCATCATTCTGGTCAATTTCGCGGTGGCGCAATTCGCCCCCGGCGGTCCGGTCGAATTGATGCTGTCGAAGATCCAGGGGACGGCGGTCGATGCCGCCGCCCGCGTCTCGGGGGCAGGCGGGGCTGAAAGCGGGGGCAGTCGGCCACAGGCCTGGGCCGGGCAGGAGGGCGGCTCGGGAGCCTATCGCGGCGCCCAGGGGCTCGACCCCGCCTTCGTCAAGGAAATCGAGCGCCAATTCGGTTTTGATAAGCCGCCGATCGAACGCTTCTGGCTGATGGTCGGCAATTTCGCCCGGTTCGATTTCGGCAACAGCTTCTATCGCGACGTGCCGGTCACCCAATTGGTGATCGAGAAGATGCCGGTATCGGTCTCGCTCGGCCTGTGGAGCACCCTGATTATCTATCTGGTGTCGATCCCGCTGGGGATCGCCAAGGCCACCCGCGACGGCTCGCGTTTTGATATCGCCACCTCGTGGGCGGTGATCATCGGCTATGCCGTGCCGGGCTTTCTGTTCGCGATCCTGCTGATCGTGCTGTTCGCGGGCGGCAGCTATCTGTCGTGGTTCCCGCTGCGCGGACTGACCTCGCCAGGGATGGAGGGGGCCGGATTCGTCGCCCGTCTGCTCGATTATCTCCACCACCTCGCTTTGCCGGTGACGGCGCTGGTCGTCGGCGGCTTTGCCGGTCTGACGATGCTGACCAAGAACGCCTTTCTGGAAGAGATCGGGAAGCAATATGTCATTACTGCCCGGGCCAAGGGCCTGACCGAGCGGGGCGTGCTGTACGGCCACGTCTTCCGCAACGCGATGCTGCTGATCGTCGCGGGCTTTCCCCGCGCCCTGGTCGCGATCCTCTTTACCGGCTCGCTGCTGGTCGAGATCATCTTCTCGCTCGACGGAATCGGCCTGTTGGGGTTCGAGGCGGTCAGCAACCGCGATTATCCGGTGATGTTCGGCACCTTGTACGCCTTCAGCCTGCTCGGGCTGCTGCTCAATCTCATCGGCGATCTGACCCTGCATTGGGTCGATCCCCGCATTGATTTCGAAACCAGGGAGGGCTGACGCCAGATGAGACTGTCGCCGCTCGACCGCCGTCGCCTCGCCGCGTTTCGCCGCAACCGGCGCGGCTTCTGGTCCTTGTGGATTTTCCTCGCCGTGTTCGGCCTTACCCTGGCCGCCGAACTGGTCGCCAACGACCGCCCGATCCTGGTGGTCTATGATGGCGCGGTTTATGCCCCGGTCGCCGTCGATTACCCGGAAACGACCTTCGGCGGCGATTTCGCCACCTTCGCCGATTACCGCGACCCGATGATCGCCGCCAACATCGCCGAGCATGGCTGGGCGGTGTGGCCGCCGATCCGCTTCAACAACGGCTCGATCAATTTCGACCGGGGTGGCACCCATCCGGCCCCGCCCGGCCAGGGCAATTGGCTCGGCACCGACGATCAGGGCCGCGACGTGCTGGCCCGGCTGATCTATGGCCTGCGCCTGTCGATCCTGTTCGGTCTGGCGCTGACGGGGGTCAGTGCCGCGATCGGCGTCGCCGCCGGGGCGGTGCAGGGCTATTTTGGCGGCTGGACCGATCTGCTGTTCCAGCGCTTTCTCGAAATCTGGGGCGGGTTGCCCGAATTGCTGGTGCTGATCATCGTCGCCTCGATCATCACTCCGGGCTTCTGGACCTTGCTGCTGGTGCTGGTGCTGTTCTCCTGGACCAGTCTGGTCGGGGTGGTCCGCGCCGAGTTCCTGCGTGCCCGCAATTTCGATTATGTCCGTGCCGCCCGCTCGTTGGGTGTGTCGGACCGGCGGATCATGATCCGCCACGTTCTGCCCAACGCGATGGTGGCGACCCTGACCTTTCTGCCCTTCATCCTCAGTTCGTCGATCGTGTCGCTGACCGCGCTCGATTTCCTCGGACTGGGGCTGCCGCCCGGCTCGGCCTCGCTGGGCGATCTGCTGCGTCAGGGCAAGGAGAACCTTCAGGCGCCGTGGCTCGGCCTGACCGGATTCGTGGTGGTGGCGGCGTTGCTGTCGCTGCTGGTGTTCGTCGGCGAAGCGGTGCGCGATGCCTTTGATCCGAGGAAGACCCGCTGATGAGTGCTTCTGCCCCGATTCTTGCCGTCGATAACCTGTCGGTGACCTTTGGCCATGGTGCCGAGGCGGTCGAAGCGGTGCGCGGCGTCTCCTTCACCCTGGCCAAGGGCGAGACCCTGGCCCTGGTCGGCGAGTCCGGTTCGGGCAAGTCGGTGACGGCGCTGTCGATCCTGCAATTGCTGCCCTATCCCCGCGCCCACCATCCCAGCGGCAGCATCCGCCTGGACGGGACCGAACTGGTCGGCGCGCCCGAGCCGGTGTTGCGGGCCGTGCGCGGGGCCAAAGTGTCGATGGTGTTCCAGGAGCCGATGACCTCGCTGAACCCGCTCCATTCGATCGGCAAGCAGGTCGCCGAGGTGCTGGAACTGCATCAGGGGCTGCGCGGCGAGGTGTTGCGCGCCCGAGTGCTGGAGATGCTGGCGCTGGTCGGCATTCCCGACGCCGAAAGCCGTCTGGGGGCGTTGCCGCATGAATTGTCGGGTGGGCAGCGCCAGCGGGTGATGATCGCGATGGCGCTGGCCAACCAGCCCGATCTGTTGATCGCCGACGAGCCGACCACCGCGCTCGACGTCACCATCCAGGCCCAGATTCTGACGCTGCTGAAGGAGCTTCAGGCCCGGTTCGGGATGGCGATGCTGTTCATCACCCACGATCTTGGCATCGTGCGGAAAATCGCCGACCGCGTCTGCGTGATGACCGGGGGTGAGATCGTCGAGACCGGCCCGGTCGAGCCGGTCTTTACCGCGCCGGTCCATCCCTATACCCGCAAGCTGCTGGCGGCCGAGCCGGGCGGCCATCCGCTGACCCCTGCCGCCGACGCGCCCGACGTGATTGCCGCCGACGACATCAAGGTATGGTTCCCGCGCAAGGGTGGGCTGTTCGGCCGCACCACCGGCTATCTGAAAGCGGTGGACGGGGTGTCGGTGCGGGTCCGGCGCGGCCAGACCGTCGGCATCGTCGGCGAATCCGGCTCGGGCAAGACCACGCTGGGGCTCGCCTTGCTGCGGCTGCTGAAATCCGAAGGCGCGATCCGCTTCGAGGGCCGCCCGATCGAGCGGATGAGCGCCGCCGATTTGCGTCCCTTGCGGCGTGGAATGCAGATGGTGTTCCAAGATCCCTATGGCTCGCTGTCGCCCCGTCTGTCGGTCGAGGAGATTGTCGGCGAGGGGCTGGAGGTTCACCGCCTCGCCGCCACCCGGGCCGAGCGCCGCCGCCTGATCGACGAAGCGCTGGACGAGGTCGGGCTCGATCCCGCCTTTGCCGATCGCTATCCCCACGAATTTTCCGGCGGTCAGCGCCAGCGGATCGCGATTGCGCGGGCGATCGTGCTGAAGCCCGCGTTCATCGTGCTGGACGAGCCGACCAGCGCGCTCGATGTCTCGGTCCAGTCGCAGATCGTCACCTTGCTGCGCGAGCTTCAGGCCCGCCACGCCATCGCCTATCTGTTCATCAGCCACGATTTGCGGGTGGTCCGCGCCCTGGCCGACCATCTGGTGGTGATGAAGGAGGGTAGGGTGGTCGAATCCGGCCCGGCGGAGCAGCTGTTCTCGGCCCCCGCCACCGCTTATACCCGCGCGCTGATGGCCGCCGCCCTCAATCTGGAGGTGGCGCCCGCAGGCGTCGCGGTCGAGTGAGTCCGCCCAACGATCCGCCGCTGGTGATCGACATCGCCGGTCGCCCCGTCACCATCTTGCTGCGGCGTTCGGCGCGGGCGAAGCGGCTCAGCCTGCGGCTCGATCCCGCCGGGGCGGCGGTGCTGGTGCTGCCGGTGGGGATGCCCGCCCGCGAGGCCGAACGCTTCGCCCGGCTGCAACACGATTGGCTGGCCGCCCGGCTTGTCGCCGCGCCGCCGAGTCTGGCCCTGGTGCCCGGTGCCATCGTGCCGCTGCTGGGGGTGCCGCATCTGATCCGCCACGACCCGGCCGCGCCGCGCAAGGTGGCGGCCCAAGCCGGAGAAATCCGCGTCGGCGGTCCGATCGACATGGTGCCCCACCGGGTCGAGCACTTTCTGCGCGCCGAGGCGGCGCTGCTGCTGGCCCATCGTGCCCGGACCCTGGCCGCCCAAATCGGTCGGACGGTTGGACGGGTCACGGTGCGCGACACCCGGTCCCGCTGGGGCAGTTGCTCGGCGGCGGGGGCGCTGTCCTTTTCCTGGCGGTTGGTGCTGGCGCCCGATTGGGTGCTGACCTATGTCGCCGCCCACGAAGTCGCCCATCTGGTCGAGATGAATCACGGCCCGGCCTTCTGGGCCTTGGTCGAGCGGCTGAACGGCGATCACCGCCCGGCGCGGGACTGGCTGAAACGCCACGGACCCGCTTTGCACCGGATCGGCTGATCTGGAAACGGCCCAAGTGTTATGCTGGGCCAGGCTGATAGAGGGAGACCACGGCAATGCGCTTTGCGGTTTACAGCACGGACGGCCGGGCGGGACTGGCCGTCGCGGCGGCGGACGGGGTGTTTCATGGCCTGAGCGAGGGCGCGCCCGGCTATCCCGGCAGCCTGGACAGCCTGATCAAGACCGGGGCCGATCTGGCGACAATCGGGGCGGCGCTGCTGGAATCGGCTCCCGTGGTCGATCTCAAGGCGGTGACGCTGGCGCCGCCGCTGGCGCGGCCGGGCAAGATTCTCTGCGTCGGCCTCAATTACGCCGCCCATGCCCGCGAGACCGGGCGCGAGCCGCCGACCTATCCGACGATCTTCGTCCGCTTTCCCACCACCCTGATCGGGGACGGTGCCGCCTTGGTCTGCCCGCGTGTGTCCGAGCAGCTCGATTACGAAGCCGAACTGGTCGCGGTGATCGGCACTGGCGGTCGTCATATCGCCAAAGCCGACGCGCTTAGCCACGTCGCGGGCTATTCGGCCTTCAATGACGGCTCGGTGCGCGATTATCAGGCCAAATCGACCCAATGGACGATGGGGAAGAATTTCGACGCCACCGGGGCGTTCGGGCCGGTGTTTGTCACCGCCGACGAATTGCCGCCGGGCGGGGCGGGGCTGCGGATTCAGTCCCGGCTGAACGGGGTGACGGTGCAGGATTCGACCACCGACGACATGATCTTCGATATCGCGACCCTGATCGTGTTCTTAAGCGAGGTGATGAGTCTGGAGCCCGGCGACATCATCGTGTCGGGCACGCCGTCCGGGGTCGGCATCGCCCGGACGCCGCCTTTGTTCCTGCGGCCGGGCGACGTCAGCGAAATCGAGATCGAGGGGATCGGCATCTTGTGCAATCCGGTCGTCGCCGAGGCATAAGCTCGGCTCGGCGCCTGCCTTCCTGTCGCGCGGCGGATGATTTTGGACGGGGTGAACACGTTCATCCGGCCTCATTTCCTTCCCCGATCACCAGCACCTCGCCACGCACAGCGGCCTGCGCCGCTTGGGGTGCTGCTGATCGAGTCGGCTGGCGAGACGGGCTGGCGGGTAGACGGAAGGCCTTGTGGGACGCTTCCGGATTGGGACCGTATCGAATCCTATCCTGCTCGCGTTCTGGTCGGGCCGTAATGTCCTGGGGCTGCCGTCGCCTGTCAATCGGCATCGGAAGCGTAAGCCCCGTAACCCAGTGAACGACTGGCGGCGATGTCGCACATGTTGGCCTCGGTCACGGTCTCAGGCCATCGTCCGCGAATAGTGGACTGACGGCCGATGGTCAATTTCTGAAGCGACGCAACGCAGGCAACGCCACAACCTTTACATTTGACGGCGGCGTGTTCGCGTGTTCCCCTTTTTGACGAGGATCGTCATGTTGGGGGTGGGCATGGACGTCGTTCTGTCGGTGAGCTCGTCGTCGGTCGCGTTGCTGAAGGACGGGACTGCGGTGGGTGCCGACCGCGATCTTGGCGAGGCCGACGTCACCTTGCTGGAGGGGCTGTCGGCCCGCTACGCGACGGTGCGCGAACTGGGGGCGGCCCAGGCGTCCATCGCCAATGTCCAGTTGCTGGAGATCGGCCGTGAGCTATACGGATGGCTCGACGGTCGGCAAGGCTGGCTGGGGGACCTGCGGCGTGTTCTGTTGCCGCCATTTCTGTTCGAGATCCGGGCGCCGCTGGTGCCGGACCGGGCGGTGCTGGCGGTGCTGCGCGCTCCCTGGGAAGTGCTGGCCAACGACCGGGGCTTTCTCGCCGCCGATTCTGATCTCGGCTACGCACCGTTCCGCCGGTTGGGGGAACCGGTTGCTCCCGCCAAGCGGCCGCAATTGCCCGCCTTTCGCCTGGGGATCGCGGCAATGGCCTCGGCCCCGCGCGGGCAGCGGGAGCTCGATTACGAGGCCGAGGAAAGCGCCATCCAGAACGCTGCGGGCAGTGGCGTCGATCTGGTGGTGGAGGAGAGCGGCGACCCCGCCCAACTCGGCGAGCGCCTGAGCCAGATCAATGCGAAGCATCACCCCACGGTGCTGCATTTGTCGTGTCACGGCGACGACGACTGGCGACCCAGCAAGGAGGCCCCGCGCCGCCCGGTCCTGATGATGGAGGACGCGACCGGTAACGAGAGGCCCACCAATGCCCAGGATTTGATCGCGGCGATCAAACCCTATCGGCCGCATCTGCTGTTCGTGTCGGCCTGCCTGACCGCGAGCGCGGCTCCCGGTTCCGAGGGATCTGCGCAATCAATGGTGGAGATGCTGGTGCGGCATGTGCCGGCGGTGCTGGGTTGGGACGGCAGCGTCGCCGACGTCGCCGCCACCGCCTTCGCCCAGGTCCTCTATGGCGGTCTCGCCCGGAAGATGACGGTTGCGGAGGCCGTTGCTGCGGCTCGCCAAGCTCTGTTGAACGGTATCGCCCCCGCCTGGGAGGGCGGCGCGGGAACGCGCGACGCGACGACGGTGGATCCGATCGCCGTCCTGCTCAACGCGCCGGGGATCCAGAAGGCCAACTGGCATCTGGCGCGGGTCTGGCTGGGTCCCGAGGGCGGTGGGCCGGTGGTGGGGGGGACGGCGCGGCGCTCGCTGTTGCCGCCGAGCCATGTGTTCAAGCAGATCCTCGTCAGCAAGGGCGACGACCAGCTGGTGGTGCCCGACCCGGCGCTGTTCGTCGGGCGGCGACGCGAGATCCAGGCGTCGCTCAAGGTGCTGGTCGGCGACGACCATGTCGGGGTGTTGCTGCACGGGATGGGGCGGCTGGGTAAAACCAGCCTTGCCGCGCGTCTTGCCAGCCGCCGCCCCGATCTGAAGCTGGCGGTGGTGTATGGGCGCTACCTACCACAAGATATCCTGGCCGCGCTGGCCGAGGCCCTGGCGACGTGTGAACAGGCCCGCTCTCTGCTGGACACGAACCGGGATGCGGTCCGCAACAACGCCGAGGCGCTGGAAACTACCCTGATCAAATTGCTGTCCGGCCCGTGCGCCCAATCCGATGTGGAGCAACAGCCGGTGCTGCTGCTAATCGACGATCTGGAACGGATTCTGGAAGCCGATCCGCAGGGCGGACGGCATCGGGTGCGGGCGGCAGAGCGGCCAACGCTGCGCGCGGTGCTGCGGGCCTTCGCGCGGAGCGGCACCCGCAGCCGACTGGTGCTCACCAGCCGCTTCCCCTTCACCCTGGTCGATGGCGACGTCGAGTTGACGGCGACGCTGGCGGAGATCCAGGTGCCACCCTTTTCGGACGGGGCAGGCGACAAGCTGAGGCGGCGTCAGGTGGCGGTGGCCCGGCGAGAGGTGCCTGACCTCACCGATGCGGTCCTGGCGGGGCGGCGGGAGTTGCTCTGGCGGGCGCAGGCGGTGGCGCGGGGCAATCCCGGGTTGCAGGACCTGCTGGGGGCACGGCTGGTGCTGCGCCCGTCGGTGCCGGTCGAGCGGGTCGAGGCCGTGCTGGCGGAGATGGAGGTGTGGCTGTGGGGCGGCACCCGGCCGCAGGACGAGACGGTGCGGGCCACCCTGGAGAACATGGCGGTCGAGGCGCTGCTCGACCTGGCTGGTGGGGCGGAGCGGGCTCTGCTGCGGGCAATGCTGCTGTTCCAGCTCCCGGTTCCGGAGACGGGGATCAGGCATTTGGCGGATCAGATCGGCGGCAGCACTGCCCGCCTGCGCGATCTCGGACTGCTCGACCGCTTCGAGGATCTGGTCGATCCGCAGGTTCCGGCGCTGGCGGCCAACCGCCTCGTCGCCGATCGCCTGACGCCGCCGAGTGCCGCCGAGCAGGCCGGGCTGGCGAAGCTGGTGGTGGAGGACCTGTTCGCGGCCTGGGGCGGGGCGGACGGCAGATTGTCGCGGCCCTATGCCGTCAACATCGAGCTGACCCGGTTGGGACTCCTGGCGGAAGACGGGGCCGTGGTTGACGCGTGCGTCCTTAATGCGGTGTGGGGTCTGAAGAGCAGTGAACCTCGGGCCGCGGGGGAACTGGGGGATGCGGCGATCGTACTCCTGGAGCGAGAGGGGCGGACGGTGCCGTTCCGGCTGCTGGCCTGGACCGCCGCAGCCCTGCAAACCTCCGGGAATGGGGCGGCGGCTGCCGAGGTGCTGGCACGGGGTGGCAGCCGTCTGGCCGAGATCGGCCCGGAAGACGAGACCAGCGATTTCGGGCATTACCTGATTCAGCTTGGTGACCTTCAGATGACCAAAGGTGATCTGGACGGGGCCCGGGCCACCTTCGAGCGGGGGTGCGCGCTGGCCAAGAGGCTTGGGGAGGAGACGAACTGGGCAATTGCCCGAGGCCGGATCGCCGACATCCTTAAGGCCCGGGGCGATCTGGATGCGGCCCTCAAGATCCGTCAGGAGGAAGAACTACCGGTGTATGAGCGGCTGGGCGACGAGCGCTTGCGCGCGGTGACGATGGGGGATATCGCCGACATCCTTCAGGCCCGGGGCGATCTGGATGGCGCCCTCAAGATCCGGCAAGAGGAACAACTGCCGGTTTATGAGCATCTGGGCGACGTGCGTGCTCGCGCGGTGACGATGGGGAAGATCGCCGACATTCTGAAGGCCCGCGGCGATCTGGATGGCGCCCTCAAGATCCTTCAGGAGGAAGAACTGCCGGTCTATGAGCGGCTGGACGACAGCGACGGTATCGCCGCCGTCCGGTTCAACTGTGCCCAGATCCTCTTGGCGAAGGAAGGTCTGACCGAAGGAAACGCACAGGCGATCATCGACGACTTGGCCGAGAGCTTTTCCCGTCTGCAGAAGTCGGGTCGGGCCGACGCGTTGGTCGCGGTTGGCGGCCTGTTCGGTCAGGTGCTGGCGGCTGTTGGTCAGTTCGACGAGGCCATTGCCGTCCTCGACGTCGCGGTGGCGGCTGCGGACAAACTGGGTCGGGCCAAGCAGGTTGCCCAAATTCGCGCCTTGCAAGATCAGATCCGCCAGAGAAAGGCTGACGGGGTGGGTAGCGAAGACACGCCATCTCCGCATCAAGCCCCAGGGGCCTGAGCGATACGGCGAGATCCCCCGTCACTCCACATCAAGAAGGATCCCACCCCATGCAGGCGTTACAGTTCCAGGTGGTTGGTGCCGCGAGCGCGACAGCCGCCGACCAGATCACCGCCGCCCTGTCCGGCCTCATTCCAGGCGTCGAGGTGACCAGCGAGTCGGTCGAGGCGGGCAGACCTGAAACCCAGCGGGTGATCGACCCGGTGGCACTGGCGGCCCTGATCCTTTCTATTCCATCGGCTGTGGTCGCCGTGTGCGATCTGGTCGATCGCATCGCCAAGCGCAAGCGTGCCGCCGAGATCGTCGAGGTGGTGCAGCGGGTCCAGGTCGAGACCAAGGTGGTCGTTTTCCTGGCCGGTCCAGATGGGGCGTCCGTCCCCTTCGACACCCTCACGCCGGACAGGCTGCTGGAGATCGCTGGCGAGCTTGCCAAGGTCCCGCCAGCACAGGGGGAATGACGATCCCGCACGCGGTCACACCGGTGGTGAGCCGGGCCACGTCCTGACGATCGGCGTCCGGTAATGTTCGCCAAATTGACCGGCGATGCGGCCTACATGGCCGACAACACTTTCGTCGGTTGCCACAAATCGACCCCGACGGTCCAATGGAAGTTTAAATGCTCTGCGACCGCGAGCGTCTGGACGAGCGAGAGAAGCGGTATCTGTCCGCTTGCAACCCCTGAGTTGTACGGGTCCGTGCAGTCACAATATAACATTGATGTCGATGTTGTATTATTCGCACGAACAGAGAGCATTGTCTCCTCCCACCAGTAACACGCTTGTCCTTCATTGCCGAAGTTCCTCTTCAGTCATTCCGGAAGTTTCTTCGGCAGCCAGAGCCATGCGATGATGCCGACGGCGAGTGCGATCACCCCGCCGATGCCCGCGGCGACATGCAGACCGCATAGAAATCCCTGCTTGGCCTGAAGGGCCAGTTCCGGCGGCAGGTTGGGCTGTGCCAGGGTTTCATTTAATGTGCCCGCCACACCCGGACCGAAAAGCCGGAAGCAAACGGCGGCGACCGAGCCGAGCAGTGAGATGCCGAGCGCATTGCCCAGTTCGTTGCTCGTCTCGGCAATCGAACCCGCTGCGCCAGCTCGTTCCGCCGGAACGGCGGATACGGCGATCTCCGCCACGAGGCTGAACGAAAGCCCGTATCCGATGCTGGCGATTACGGTCGAGGTGACAAGTACGGCCGTACCTGCCTCGGTGCTAGTGAGAAGAAGCAAGAGAACACCGCCGCCGATCAGGAGGTGCGTCGCCACCAGCGCTACCTTCCGGCCGATCCGCTCGACGATCCGACTGGTCCCGACGCAGGTTGCGGTGAGAACGAGTGCGCCCGGCAGCGTCAGCAGAGCCGCCGTGAAGACGGGATACCCGAGCACCGATTGCAAATAGATGCCCGACAGATAGCCCGTGGCAGACCACACAACGAGCGACAAGAGGCCAGTGAGAATGGCGAGAGTGAACACGCGATCATGAAACAGACTGAGATCGAGCAACGGATCATTGATCCACGTCTGCCGCCGGATGAAGAGCGCCAGTGCGGCGACGCTGATCCCTCCGACCAACATCTGATGGATGCCAAACCCATATGCGGCCGCCGTCTTCACCGACCAGGTGAAAAGCAGGATACCGACGAAGGACAGGATAAGACTCGGCAGATCGACGCGGCCGTAGCGTGTCGATCGCACATCCCGCAAAAAGAACGGAGCGGCGATCAGGAAGATAACCACCACGGGCACATTGATGAGGAACACCACGCCCCAATCGAAGGACACCAGCAGAGTCCCACCCAGCAGCGGCCCAATAGCGAAGCCAGCCGCGAAGGTGGCGGCGAAAATGCCAATGGCTAGCGCGCGTTCACGCGGGTCGGGAAACAGTGCGCTGACAATGGCGAGACCGGACGGGAGAAGCGTGGCCCCGCCGAGACCCATCAGCGCTCGGCAGGCGATGAGTATTTCAGGTGTATTGGCGAAGGCTGCGCCGAGCGAACCGAGACCGAAGACACTCGCGCCCGCCGTGATGAGCTTCAGTCGCCCGTAACGATCGCCGATATTGCCGAAGGTGATGAGCAAAGAACCGACAACGAAGCCATAGATGTCGAGAATCCAGAGTGCTTGGTCCGCCGTCGGCGTAATCGCCTCGGTAATGTGCGGCATGGCGAGATAGAGCACCGAGCCGTCCATCGCGACGAGCAGAACGAGACAGAGAACCGTGAAGAGGCCGAACCACGATTGGCGGCGGGACGGCTGGGCAAGAGTGTTCGCCATCAGCGGAAATCCTTAGCCTCGGAGCACGGAACCGCCCCTGCCGCGCGGAAAGGCCCCGGCGGATTGAATATCGGCTCGTGCTGTTATATACTTGTAGTAAGTTACTCTTGGTATATAGAGATGTCAACCACCCAGTCCCCAACCCGCCGCCTTCGCCTCACGCGCGAGAATCGTCTGCGCCAGCTTCTCGACGTGGCATGGCGGATCATTCGCGACGAAGGCACCGACACTTTGACGCTTGGGCACCTCGCCGAGCGCGCCGGTGTCACCAAGCCGGTGGTCTATGACCATTTCGGCACGCGGAACGGTCTGCTGATCGCGCTCTACGAGGAGTTCGACCGGCGACAGACGGCCGCGATGGACGCGGCGCTGGCCGGGAGCGGGGCGACGCTAGCGGAGACGGCGGGCGTGATCGCCTCGTGCTATGTGGATTGTGTGCTGGCTCAAGGGCGCGAGATACCCGATGTGCTTGCAGCGCTCGCCGGTTCGCCGGAACTGGAGGCGACTAAACGCGCCTATCTCGCCGCCTTCATGGAAAAATGCAGGACGGCGCTCGCGCCTTTCGCTGAGGGCCTGGAGATCGGTGCCGCCAGCCTTTGGGCGATGCTCGGCGCCGCAGAGGCGTTGTCCAAGGCCGCGGCGACAGGCGACGTTTCGATCGAAGACGCCAAGGACGAACTGTATCGGACGATTGTGGCCCTGATTCAGCGGGTCGGGAATTGAGATCGACACGATGGCTATAGTCTGGAGGTGAGGAGGTTCGGGTGGCGGAGACGGCCTCTGGCGGGACGAGCTTCAAACCGCCTCCCTCTCGCGGCCAACGAGAACAGTGCCAACACTTCCGACCCGTTCGATCCGCGTATTCGCCGCACCGCCTTCAGGCGAGTGCCGGACCAGTTGCCCATCCTATGTCGTCGTCGGCACACCGGTGACGCTGGCAAGGCGCGCAAAGCCGTCTTCATCCAGTGGATGATAGACGTTGAGGCGGCCCGAGGTCTCGCCGTTGAAGTTCTGCCAGATCTGCTTTCTGAGGACGATCCGCCCCAGCACGGCATGGGTGAAGGAGAAATGTAATTCTTCCGGCCGTGCCACCGCCTCGCTGTCCCAGCAGCGGGCAAAGGCTGGCGACATGGTGCGAAAGCGTTCGATCCGCGCCGTCAGCACCCGGTCGCCGGGCCGCGCCGCATTCACCCCGCGCAGCATGCCGACGATGCGCGCGAGTCGGCTTTCCTGCACCGCCTCGTCTTCCACCTCAAGGAAACGCCGCCACACCGGATTGGTCAGGATCAGCCCGACATAGTTGCGATCCGCTTCCGGCAGGGCCTCGAATCTCAGCCCACACATGGCCTCATAGGCCCTGTTGGCGGCGAGGATGTCGAAATAGTCGTTGATGAGAATCGCCGGCAGCGGATCGAGCCGACCGAGAAGTCGCAGCGTGTCTCGGTTCACATGCATGCAAGGGTCGCGGACGGGTATCATCTCCATCCGTGCCAGGGTCATCAGATACTGCCGTTCCGTCTCGTCGAGCCGCAGGGCCCGCGCCAGCGAGAGCAGCGCCTCGCGGGAGATGCCGTCCGCCTTGCCCCGCTCGATCTTGCTGTACCAGACGGTGCTGATGCCGGCCATCGCCGCCACGTCCTCGCGCCGCAGCCCCGGCGTGCGCGCCCGCGCTGTCCGGGAAAAGCCAGCGATCTCTGGGGCCAGGTTTTCCCGCTTGCGGCGCAGGAACATCCCGATTTGTCTTTGCGCGTCCTCCGGCATGTCCGGTCCCGATCCTGATACCAATTATACGTGTCTGACGTGTTTCTTGTACGCGTCTTTCCTTCTTCGTATAGCACGTCCTCCTCTCCAGGACAGCCTCGGGAACCGGACATGACATCGCATGGACATGACAACACGCAACCGATACCCCGGGTGATGCAGACATCTCCTGCCACGCTGTCTTCATTCGGGCTCGTCGTTCTGGTAACCGGGCAGCTCTTGACCCAACTCGACTTCTCCATCGTCAACGTCGCGCTCGACCGGATCGGCGACAGCCTCGGCACCGACGCCACCGGACTGGTGCTGGTGGTCGCCAGCTACGGTCTGAGCTTTGCCACGCTGCTTGGCACCGGCGGCCGCCTTGGCGACCGTTATGGCCGCAAGCGGCTGTTCCTGATCGGCGCGACCGGTTTCTGTGTCGCCTCAATGCTCTGCGGTCTAGCGACCAGTCTTGTCCCGATGTTGGCCGGGCGGCTCCTCCAAGGGGCCTTCGGAGCGCTGTTGATGCCGCAGATCCTGGCGACGATTCACGCCACGATGCATGGTTCGCGCCACAGCCGTGCCGTCGGAATTTACACCGCCGTGGCCGGGCTCTCCGTCGTCATCGGTCAGGTGGTCGGCGGCTGGCTGGTCTCTGCCGACCTGTTCGGGCTGGGCTGGCGACTTGGTTTCTTCGTCAACCTGCCGGTCTGCATTCTGGTGGTGGGGTTCGGCCTCGCGCTCATCCCGGAAACACAGGGTGCTGGCGCACCGAGCATGGATGCCGCCGGCATGGTGCTTTTCGCCCTGTTCCTGCTCTGCCTGCTGCTGCCCGTCTCCCTCGGCTCCGACTGGCCGATGATGCGCTGGCTCATTGTCGGCCTAGCGCCGGTGGGCATCGCCCTCTGGCGAGTGGAGTCCCGGCGCGAGGCCGAAGGCGGCACGCCGCTGCTGCCACCCTCGCTTATGCGGGCGCCCATGGCCATGACCGGCTTTCTCGCCGAGGCGGCGGTGACCTTCTGCTACGCGAGCTATCTCTTCGTCACCGCGCTCTGCCTGCAAAGCGAGATCGACTTTTCACCCTTGCGCTCGGGCGAGAGCTTCTGCGGGCTCGGCGCCCTGTTCTTCCTCGGCTCGCTTGTGAGCAAGCCGTTGGGCAAGCGGCTCGGCAACCACCGCGCCTTCGCGCTCGGCGCCGGCCTGACGGCGGTGGGCACTCTCGCCACCGCGTGGCTGATCGGCGCCTTCGGTCCGTTGCTCGGCGTCGTCCACATCATCGCGGCCTCGAGCTTGGTGGGGCTCGGCAACGCCTTCATGCTGACCTCTGCCTACCGCATCGCGCTCTCGCATGTGGAAAAGCACCACGCCGGCGAGGCCAGCGTCGCGCTCACCACCATACAGCAAGGTTGTTTCGCGCTCGGCACGGCCTTTGCTGGAGCGGTTTATGCCGGATTGCTGCCAACAGGCTATGCGACGGCCTTTGCCGGCGCGGGGCTGTCGCTGTGCGTGCTGCTCGCCGTCGTTGCCGTTGTCGTCGTGTGGCCATCCTCCGCAACAAGCCGAAGGGGGCCGTGACTTTCGACATCGACATCGGGCGGCGGGAGTGTCGATGCCGGATCAACTGTGGAGACCGGGGGCTTCTTGCCCGGTGCGGGCCACGTATTCCGTATAGCCGCCGTCAAACGGGTGGATGCTCTCTGGCGACAACGGGATTGTCAGGAATTCCGTGCACGGGCGGGGATAATAAGGGGGGCATGTTTCGGTCGGGCTAAGTCCTCCCCGCATGCGGCCCCTTATGCGAAACAAGGCGGAAACCGGCAGTCGTATCGCTTAATCTTTCGCCGAGTTTTTACAATAGACTCCTGATTTCTATATATTTATTCGCCTTTAATGATGATTCATTCTAATGAACACAAGTCTAGCGTTATCATTTTGTATTTTATTGAAATCTAATTGCCGCGAACTTGATCCAAGAACTCGTTGACCCCGTGGCGAAGGAACTCAGCCTGCCGCGAGAGGTCGGCGGCGGAATCCTTGATCTGCCCGGAGGCGGTCCCGGTTTCCCGCGCTGCCTGTTCCACCTGGACGATGTTGGTGGAGACGTCTTCGGTTCCCACGGCGGCCTGCTCCACGTTGCGGGCGATCTCGTTGGTGGCGCTGGATTGCTCTTCCACTGCGGCCGCCACGGCCGAGCTGATGGCAGCCATTTCCCCGATCACCGAGGAAATACTGTCGATGGCGTGGACGGCGGTATCGGTGCCGTCCTGGACGGCCTTGATTTGATTGGCGATCTCGGTGGTAGCTCTGGCCGTCTGGTTGGCGAGGTTCTTGACCTCGCCGGCCACGACGGCAAAGCCCTTGCCAGCATCACCGGCCCTGGCGGCTTCGATGGTGGCGTTCAGCGCCAGAAGATTGGTCTGGCTGGCGATATCATTGATGAGATTGACGATCTCTCCGATTTTACACACGTTCTGGGATAAGCCCTGGATATGGGCTGTGGTCTTGGCGGCTTCGTCCCCGGCGCGGTTGGAAACCGATTGCGAGCGATCGACCTGCTGGGCGATTTCCCGGATGGACGCGGCCAGCTGTTCGGTGGCGGAGGCGACGGTCTGCACATTCCCCGAGGCCAACTGGGCCGAATGAGCCACCGAGGTGGCTTGGCTGCTGGTAAGGGCCGCGGTCAAGGCCATCTGCCCGGACGAGGCCTGAAGTTCGGTGGCGGCGGAGGTGACGGTCTCGATTATCCGACCGATGGTTTCTTCGAAGGTTGAGGCCAGGGCGCGGAGAGCGTCTTTCTTTTCCTGTTCCGCCCTATGCATCAACGCCTCCTGGGTTTCCCGCATGGCGGCGGCTTCGCTCATGGCGAGTCGGAACACATCCACGGCCTTGGCCATGGCTCCCAACTCGTCCGACCGGTCGCCACCGGGGATAACCACCTGCATGTTGCCGCTGGACAGATGGTTCATGGTGGTGGTGATGGCCGCGATGGGCCGCGACAAGCTGCGCCCCAGAATCAAAGCCAGGAAAACCCCGATAATCAGGATCAGGATGGTGCCGATGGTCAGGTTGCGCTGAGCCTCCCACGCAGCCGCTTCATAGGCGGTGGTGTCCTTGACCAACTGGATCACGGCAATGGGCTGACCGGCGTAATTCTTAATCTGGGCCATGTAAAGGGCGGCGGGATGCCCCCCTAGGGTTGCGGCGCGACGCACGGTTCCGCCCTTGAGCACCTCCGCCATCTCGTCGGCAGTGGCCACCACTTCGGTGCCAAAGGTGGAGGCCACGGTGGTGAAGACCTTGCCATCATATTGATGCACGGAAAGGTCCGTGCCCAGGCGCTGCTTGGCCCGGTCGGCGAACTCCTTGTTGAAGCTCATGCCCACATCGACCACGGCGATGCTTTTGCCGTCCCGGATGATGGGGGTAATGGCGTAAATGGCGAGCCCCTCACGCGCTGGCTCAACACCGACAATCTGGGTGCCCGTCTTGTTGGCGGTGACGATTGTCGTGCGGCGAGCGGACACGTCGTCGCCGAAAGCCTTGGGATCGTGAGTGCGCAAAAAGAGGGTCGCCGGCGGCAGGGTCAGATTGAGAAAGGAAATCCCCTGCGCTTTCAGCGCCTTTTGGGCCCCCCCCAGTAGAGCCAGCAAAGCCTCGCGGTCACCTTTGACGACGGCCTCCCCAACCGGCGGCAAAGCGGCAACGGTACTGCTGGCCGCCATGACGGAGCGGCCTTCATAATCCAGGGCGGCAATGATGCTGTTATATTGTTGCTCCATCATTTGATCGAGTGCCAACTGGGTCATGCCGCGCTGCTGCGAGACAGAAAAGGCCCCGATAACCACGCCCGTGGCGGTGGTGATGAGGGAGATCGCCAGAACCAAACGAGCTGAAATGGAGCGGAGTTTCATCGCGCACCCCTTTTGCATTATACTTATAAGCATATGCCTATTGGCCTGGGGAGTCAATTTGTCGCGATGAGGGAGCGGCTGGCATCGTTGGGTGAGATTTTGAAGACGATCACGTCGGTCACTGCCCTGGACGAGGTGATGCCTAGAGGACGATCGGTCGGGCTGACGAGGAACTGCCGGTCCTGGCGCTCCCAACGTCGGCTTTGATGCGGGCCGGAATCAACGCGTGGAATAATTAAGGTCTGATGGTTTTGTGATGAAGGCGTCGGCCCCAGAATTTTCAGCTTCACGCTCATCCATTTTGGTGCTGTATCCGGAGAAAATTATACAAAAAATTTCAGGTCTTGGAGATTTTATTCTATTAACAAGATCGGTTCCTTTAATAGTCGGCATGGTCTGATCCGTGACGAGGATATCCCACTGATCTGGATTTTCTTCTATCGCCTTGATGGCGTCGAGAGGGTCATGTGTCGAGACGACCTCATGGTCGCTTCACGACAGAGAGGTTTCGAGCATGAGGCAGAAATCAGGATCGTCATCCACGACGAGGATGCGCGCTGGCCGCGAAGGGCTGACCTCTGCCTTGGTGTCGCCATTTGGAGCGTCGACCGGGCGTAACACCCTCAGCACACAGCGGTTCATCTTCGGACAGTCCCGCTGGCTGCGCGGGATGATCCGTCCTGAGCCGGGCATGGCTTTGGCCTATGTTGATTAGAGCCAGCAGGAGTTCGCCATTGCCGCCTACCTGTCCGACCGGAGCGGATCATGACGGCGCGCACCCTCCGGTTCCGGCCGCTGCGGGGATCGGGCCTCGCCCGCATCGGTGCCGACGCGCTCGGCCGTTTGGCCGTCAGCAAGCTGGGGCGGCGCCTCGGCTTGGCGCCCCGCTGGCTCAACCATCGTCTCGACCGGGTCGAATCCCGCCTCGACGTCCTGTCGGCGTAGGCCACTGTCACGAGATATGTCTTCGAAATCCGCTGTACGGGTATCCATTTCGCTCCCCTCCGGGCCGCGGTCGCGGGCCAGGACGGCTGGCGATTTTCGATTCCCATCGGGCCTCACAGGTGCGCGGTCGCCTCGGCCAAGCCGTTGGATCGAAGGATGCCCAAGCGTTCCAGCACCTGTCGGCCCAACTCGCGATCAGGCCAGCTCCCTGCCTCCAGGAGTTTTATGCACGCGCGGGCCAGACCGTTCCGCGCAGATTCATTGCCGCGCATGACGTCGAGCCAGCGGCATATGGCGTTCTCAGCGCGGCTGGCCGTCCTCATATCGGCGGTGCGCTGCGCCAGAGGCAACAGGGGCGCCAGCAGATACCCGTACCCACCAGCATGGGAATCGTTCCAGGTCTGATCGAGGAAGTCGAGAACCAGACTCGGCAACTGGCCGGGAGAGGCGGAGGCGGCCATCGCCATCTTGCCCAAACGGTCGCTGAGAACGCGCATGGCTGGAGGGCTAAAATACACTCCTTGCGCTGCCCCCAAGGCATTAAGTTCAAGGAAGCGGTCCAGCAGGGCGTAAATGGTACGCGCTCGCAACCGATTTGGGCGGGTTAGCAGCGCCGCCAGCGTATAGGCTTCATCCTCCCGCATTCCCTTGCGCAGGCGGACGAGGGTGCGGGCGGCGACCCTGCACCAAGCGGGATCCGGCAGGATGGGTTGCCGTAGCACGCGGTTGAGAAGAAAATCGGCCCCCGCCGCCTGCCAATTCGATTCGATCCACAGGAAGGCGAGGCGGTGAGCCGTTACCGTCATTCGACCTCCGTCATCGACGCTCTTCAGACGCAGCATTAGAGGCTTCAGGACGTGGGATGCGTCCGCGGATATAGCGTTGTCAGCCTGCTCCAGCCAGGCGAAGGCGGCGGCAATGGCGCGAGGCACCTCTTCCCCCAGGTC
>NZ_FNWO01000014.1:28953-108899 GCF_900108475.1 Magnetospirillum fulvum
GCGAAGGCGGCGGCGATTGCGCTAGGCGCCTCTTTCCCCATGTTCCCCTGGGCCAGCAGTGGGGCTATGACATGCGAGGCTTCCGCCGTTGCACCATGATTGGTCAGCCAAACGAAAGCCGATTCGCTTAGGGAAGCCGTGATGGTTCGGGTTGACTTTAGGGCTCGGCCGATAAGATGGCGCGCCTCCCTATGAGAACCGTTTCTTTCCAGCCACGGGGTGATCAACCGATCCCATAATACGACCAACCCGTCCTGGAACAGTGGCGCGGAAATCATAGATCCGAGGGCGTAGGAGACGGTATCCAGTGGCTCGGCCGTGAAGGACTCCGCGATCAACGGGGAGTGGGTGTCCAACCACCGGCCGATGGCGGCAGAGAGGGACGTGACCAGCTCCGGCTCCCCGGCACTGAACGTTCGCGACAGGGCGTCAGCATGGCGGCCCAACACCCTCAAATATACCAGCCCTGCCGAAAGAATAAGGTCCAGGCTCCGGGGGCGCAGATTCCCGCTTAAGGGATCCACCAGGCATTGGGTCAATATCTCGTCGGTCACCACGTCGTGCGCGACGTGAACGAAATCTCCATCGCTTTCCAGCCACCCCAGGTCCCGCAGATGGGCGATCAATTCCTCAGCGCGCTCGACCAAATTGGGAGCGGCCTCGGCCAGCACCGCCCTGGCTATATCCTCCATCTTCCATTCGACGAGGGGGGCCGCGGCCATAACGGCGGCGGCCGCGATCACGGACGGTTGGGGCGGTTCCCTGGTGGGGAGGAGGCCAGTGGGCCGGGCGGGTGGGGGCGGAATCAGATTGTCTTCCTGTAACCGCCTTTCCAACCAAGCAGAGAGGTCCCCCTGCCGCATCCCGGCAAGAAGAGCGCCGAGTTCCGCCCCGCCACCGGCCAAGGACTGCCGACGTTCGATCTCCCGCGCGATCAACAGGGCGATGATGGGGCGGTTGCCGACGGACGTCAGCATGGTGTCTTCGCCGAGCCTGTCGCAGGAACGGGGCGCCACCGATCGCACCATGGCCCGCACGATCCTGTCGCGTTGTTCCGGCTGCGGGACAAAGTCTACGCGGTCGAAAAGTACCTTCCAGTTCCGTTCGTTGACCCTGGCCATTCCGGGCCGGGACAGGGCGAGAAAGCAGACCCGTCCGCCCTTCCCGACAACCGGGTCGATCACCGACAACCGCAGGTCGTCCAGGTTCAGGGCGGCCATCTGCTCCAGATAGTCCAGGACGAGCAGGATTGGGCGCGTTTGTTTTCCCGACGGCACGCTCTCGGCCAGGGTGGCGGCAGTGACCTCGGATCGGCCGGCGACAACGTGCAGCACACGCCAACCGGCACGGCTGGCACGCGTAGCGATCTCCAGGGCGATCCGCGTCTTGCCGATGCCTCCCGGCCCGACCACCAGCATTCCGCGGTTATTGGCGCGTCGCTCGACAGCCTCAAACAAACGGTCCGGGTGAGTGTCAGACGTCTGGTCCGGGGCAACGAAAGCGAGGTTGTCCTCCTTGAGATACAAGCGAAACCCGTGGAGGCGGCTGACGTAGGTCTCATGGTCAAGAATGGAGTCGAACCCCACCCCTAACCACTTGTCGGCAAGAAGCGTATCCCGATCGAATTCCGCGCGCAGGTTCTGCCAATCGGCAACCTGCACCTGCTCGATCGGCGGCCGCTGGGCGGCGGGGAGCCCATCGAAGAAGCCCTTGATCTTCTTTTCAAGGTCCAGGCGCGACTGGGCGTCGGGACAAGTGACGGACAGGCAATAGAGGTAGCCCCTGGCGCTTCTCCATGGTTCATATCGGCCGATCCAACCGCCCTCGGCCGCCTTGCGAAGGGCCTGCGCAACCTTGTGCCAGCCTTGCTTGACGTTGGCCCAGCAATCGCTAGCGGTGGAGTCGTGCCATTTGCATTCGATGATAAGGGGTGCGTGTGCATTCAATAGTAAAGGAGGGCGCTGCGGCGGGAGGGACTTGAGGAAGACGTCGATACGGCCGTCCGCCCCGACGGTCGGAGGCGCGCTCGCATGCGGATCGACGTTCAGGAACCAGTCGCCGACCAGGGACTGGAACCCATCCTCCGGCTTCTTGTCCGCGAAATCTGCGCTTCGTCTCCCCTCCATCGCTTTCAGGGAGAAACCTTGCGGGAACGCTCGCCCGGCCCCCATGCTGCCCCCTTATATTGTCGTCGAGCACGAACGAAACCACACGCAATCTGATGCGTTGTTCTTATCTTAACCTAATATGAACGCTACCCTTGTGTCGGCGCAAGTAAACGTGGATCTGCTGTTCGACATCAAGCCACGCGGCGCATTCCATCACAGCGCAATCGCGAACTGCGACAGTTGTCTTGACTATTGCCGTGTCGAGGCGCCACAATCGTTGCTTGTTGGTGCCTTCGAACCGTTCTACGGAACACGATAAGAACGACTGAGTTGGAATTCCAACTCTGAAGAAGTTGGAAGATGGCCGATGCTCTTCCTTTGTTCCCATAAGGGAAGCCCGCGAAAAGCGAGGCTTTTCAGGGGCTTAAACTTGTTGGGCGCGCACGGACTCGAACCGTGGACCCGCTGATTAAGAGGTCGCGGAACGAGGCGGGAACGCGCACCGTACACGGCCTGGGAGCCAAGGGCAGGGAAGGGGAATGATACCGTCGCGCCCGCTGCCGATTCCCCCGAATCTCCCGTGATTTTCCCGTGGCCCCCCGCTATCCCCGGGGGACTGATGGGGGACGATCCACTCCCTGGAACGTGGCCACATCCATAAACCGCCTCGAACCCGCGACCGAAAGCGATGGCGTCTCATGCGCCATTGGCGCATAGTCACGAGATGGGCCGGGAGCGTATAACCGTCGTCGAAACCTCTGCCTTCATCGCCAAGGCCAAAGCCATCGCCACCGCGTAGGGAGAGAATGACCATGGGAGAGCAGGCCTTCAACGACATCATGGCCGGTCTGGAGGATGCCTTGGCCTATGCCAAGGGTGATCGCAGCCGGGGCCAGGAAACCGTCGTCGACATCCCGACTGTCGATGTCCGCGCCGCCCGCCAGCGGCTGGGCCTGTCGCAGCCGGACTTCGCCAGCGCCTTCGGAGTCAGCGTTGCTACGATCAGAAACTGGGAACAGCAGCGCCGCCAGCCCAAGGGCGCGGCACGAGTGCTTTTGACCGTCATCGAACGCAACCCGGCGGCAATCATGGATGCCTTGCGTGATCTGCGCCAGGACCACAAGGATGGTGCCACTGAGGGGTGAGAGCGCGTACTGACTGACGCCGGTATTACGCCCCCCCCATTCGGTAGGAAATCCACTTATCGTCCTGTCCGAATTTCCGGGGCCGGCTCTCTCGCCGCTCGCATCGGCAAGATCCCTGTGGGACAAACAGGAAAACGCTGCCGCGACCATCGTCACCTTCGGCAATCGAGGAGAAGAGTGTGCAGAAGATCCGGGCGTCGTTGTGGGGCATTCTGGCGCTGTTGACTGCCCTTTGGCTGGCAGCAGAACTGACCGTGTTGCAAACAAACACCTTTTTTGCCATCCGCGCCCTGATGATGCAATACAGCGGTGTCCTCGCCATTGGCTGCATGAGCGTCGCCATGATCCTGGCGCTACGCCCGCGCTGGCCGGAGACGTGGTTCGGCGGGCTGGACAAGATGTACCGCCTGCACAAATGGCTTGGCATCGGCGCTCTGGTGATTTCTGTGATTCATTGGCTGTGGGCGCAGGGGACCAAATGGGCTGTGGGCTGGGGCTGGCTGGTCAAGCCGCAGCGCGGACCCAGGCCGGTTCTGGAAAATCCGGTCGAGCAGCTTTTCCGTGATTGGCGTGGTCTGGCGGAAAGCGTGGGCGAGTGGGCGTTTTATGCCGCCGCGCTGCTGATCGTCCTGGCGCTCGTTAAACGCTTTCCCTACCGGCTGTTCTTCAAGACCCACCGCCTGATAGCGGTGGCTTATCTGGTGCTGGTGTTTCACACCGTGGTGCTGACCAAGTTCAGCTATTGGATGTCGCCGCTCGGCTGGGTGATGGCACCGCTGCTCGGCCTGGGCACGTTTGCCGCCGTGATCGTTCTGCTGCGCCGCGTCGCCGCCGATCGCAAGGTGGCGGGGGAAATCGCCGCCATCCATTATTACCCGGCCTTACGGGTGCTGGAAACGCAGGTCGCCCTGCCCGAGGGCTGGCCCGGCCACAAGGGGGGGCAGTTCGCCTTTGTCACCTCCGATGTGTCGGAGGGCGCCCATCCCTATACCATCGCGTCGGGCTGGACCGACTCCAACCGCCGCATCACCTTCATCGTCAAGGAATTGGGCGACCATACCCGCCGTCTGCGCGAGAAACTGCGCGTTGGGCAGAGCGTCACCGTGGAAGGCCCCTATGGCTGCTTCACCTTCGATGATTCCTGCCCGCGCCAGATCTGGATCGGCGGTGGTATCGGCATTACCCCCTTCGTCGCCCGCATGCAGCACCTTGCCCTGCTCCAGGGGGAAAGGCCGGGGCAGAGCATCGACCTGTTCCACACAACAGCCGATTATGACGAGGAGGCGCTCGCTAGGCTGACGGCCGATGCCGAGGAGGCGAAGGTGCGCCTGCATGTCCCCCGCGACGGCCGCCTGACTGGAGAGCGCATCCGTGCCATGGTGCCGGAATGGCGCGATGCCAGCATCTGGTTCTGCGGCCCCGCCGCTTTCGGTCAGGCGTTGAGGACCGATTTCGCCGCTCAGGGACTGTCGGTGACGCAACGGTTCCACCAGGAACTGTTCGCCATGAGGTAAGCTATTGAAATAAAAGCGGAGAAGGTTCGATCCCGGACGGCTGCCCTCTATAGATTCAGACAAAACGCGCTTTGGGAATCGTCTATCTCAAACGACATCATGACGTTCCGAGGCTATGAGTTCAGCGTTGAACTGCCCTTTCCCCAGGCACCTTGGCCCCGGTCCATTTCGCCCGAGTTCATCGCCGGGATTTCTTAACGGGCAGTCTTCAAGCGAGAGGCAGCCGCATCCAATACAGCTGGTGATTTGATCGCGCAATTCGGTCAGGCTGACTATTCGTTTTTCGAGCATGTCTCTCCATGAATTGGCAAACCGAGCCCAATCCTCTGCCGTCGCTTCGTGATAATGGGGCAGATCGGCCACGGCCTCGCGTATCGTGGACAGGGTAATGCCGGTAAGCTGTGCAACACGGATGATGGCGATACGGCGGAGAACCGAGCGGTGATACCGTCGTTGATTGCCCTCCGTGCGCCAGCCTTGGATCAGTCCCTTGGCTTCGTAAAAGTGGACCGTTGAGACCGCGACACCGCTTCTCTTCGCGACTTCGCCGACCGTAAGGTTTGTTTTGATCGTGCTGTCGTCCATTCTTAAAACCTCAGCTAGTCGGTCGTGAAAAAGTCCTTCGGCCTTTGGCCTCAGTGTACTTTTCCCCGGTTCAAAAAGAATCCCCGTGCTCAATCAAGCTTTCCGCGCGGGGATGGATTTGGTTCCCTCCGAGGCCGATGGGCGACGCCCACGGCTTCGGAGGCGGGATTTCATCAGTTTTGCGCACTTAAGCGGCGCAAGGCTGGTGAAACAGACAACACGAAAAATGGGCGCTGGGCCGCCCCGAGCCCATTTTTCTCCTTTTAATCTAACGGGAAAAAGTACACCGAGCGACAGCGAGGGACTTTTTCACGGGAGACCAGCTATTCGCATGTCCTCCAACCGTGAAGATCGTGAGCGCCAGAGCGACACGATCAATCAACGGAGGCTTCGGGCGGATTGGTGGGTCTGACGTTGGCGAATGCTTGCTCTCGCTCGCTCGTCTTGCTTGGGCGGTGGTCCTTGGCGATCAGCGTGTAGAAGGTGGGCAGTACGAACAGGGTGAACAGCGTACCGATCAGCATTCCCATCACCACGACGATACCGATGGCAAAGCGGCTGGCGGCACCGGCGCCTCCCGCAAACAGCAGCGGCACCAGACCGGCGACCATCGCCGCCGTGGTCATCAGCACGGGCCGCATTCGGACTTTCGCCGATTTCCGAATCGCGGCGTGCCGGTCGAGTCCCTCGCTGTGCTGGATTTCGTTGGCGAAGGCCACCATCAGGATGCCGTGTTTGGAAATCAGCCCGATCAGGGTGACGAGTCCGATCTGGGTGTAGATGTTGAGCGTTGTGAAGCCGAGATAGAGCGGCAGCAACGCACCGCAGACGGCCAGCGGCACCGTCACCAGGATCACCAGCGGATCGCGAAAGCTTTCGTACTGTGCCGCGAGAACCAGGAAAATGACGATCAGCGCGAAGCCGAACGAGACGGTCAGGCGATTGCCTTCCTGCACGTACTGCCGACTGTCGGCCAGCCAGTCGATGGTCACGCCGGGGCCGCTTGGCTGGGCTTCCATGAACGCCACGGCTTGCCCCATCGTCACGCCGGGTTTCAGCACGCCTGAGAGGGTCGCTGCATTCATCTGATTGAATTGCGGCAATCGATTCGCCTGCGGCACGACATCGATCTTGATGATACTGGACAGCGGCATCATCGCGCCCGATTGCGCCCGGACGTAGAAGCGGCCCAGTGTTTCCGGCGTCAGGCGATCCTGCTGGAGAACCTGCGGGATCACGTCATAGGATCTGTCGTGATAGTTGAAACGATTGACGTAATTCTCTCCGACCAGCGTGGCGAGGGTATCGGCGATTTCCTGCATGGTGATGCCCACCATCCCCGCCTTGGCGGTGTCGATGGTGATCCGGGCGGACGGGCTATCGAAAGCGAGGTCGCTATCGACAAAGACAAACAAGCCGCTTCGCCATGCCGCCGCTTTCAGGACGGCCATGTCCTGATAGATAACGCTGAAGTCGGCGGGGGAACGCAGCACCATCTGAAAGGGCAATCCTCCGCTGGATGCGGGCAGTGCCGTGGGCTGGAACGGCGTCACCGAGGCGCCGTGCACGCCATTGGCCTTCCCATAAAGCAGTTTCTGGATATCGGTGGCGCTGCGGGTGCGCTCGTGCCATTCCTTGAGGACGATGCCGCCAAAGGCTCTGTTCTGGCCGTCGGTTCCGTCAACAAACCAACTGCTGGAAAATTCGGGGATCTCCGTGAAGATGCGGTCCACTTCGCGGGTCGCGGCGGAAGTGTAGTCGATACTGGCATATTGAGGTGCGCGGACTGCCGTGTAGACATAGCCCTGGTCCTCCTGAGGGGCCAGTTCGCGCCGCGATCCCATGAACAACACCACGATTGCCACCAACATGGCCGTGGCGACGAGCAGGACGACGGGGCGTATCGACAACGTCCAGTCGAGCGCATGACCATAGCCGGAAGACAGTCTTTCGAAACGATGCTCGACCGCTTTGGCGAAACGGCCTTCGGTGACTTTGCGGCTGAGAAGCAGCGAACTCATCATTGGCGACAGAGTGAGTGCGATGATCCCCGACACCACCACCGAACCGGCCAGCGTGAACGCGAACTCGCGGAACAGACTGCCCGTCAGGCCGCCCATCATTCCGATCGGCGCATAGACGGCGGCCAGCGTGATCGTCATCGCGATCACCGCACCGATAATTTCGCGTGCGCCGACCAGGGACGCTTCGATCGGGGATAACCCATCTTCGATATGGCGGTGGATGTTCTCGACCACGACGATCGCATCATCGACCACCAATCCAATCGCCAGCACCATTGCCAGGAGCGTCAGCAGGTTCAAGGAGAAGCCGCACATCAGCATCAGCGCCGCCGAGCCGATCAGCGACAGCGGAATGGTGACAACCGGGATCACAACCGCGCGCGGCGAGCCAAGGAACAGGAAGATGATGATCACGACGATCACAACCGCTTCGATCAGCGTCTGCTTGACCTCCGCAATCGAGGCATTGACGAAATGCGCGACGTCGAACGTGCTCTTCACGATCAGCCCTGGCGGTGCCGACTTCTGAATCTGTGGAATCAGCTCCATGGCCGCATCGACGATATCCAGCGGGTTGCCGTCCGGTGTCGGAGTAAGGGCGATGAAGACGCCCTTGTGGCCCGAGGCACGCGCACCGCTGTTGTAATTCTGCCCCCCCAATTCCAGTGTCGCGACATCGCTCAACCGGACCAATCCGTCCGAACCGGTCTTGATCACCATGTTGCGGAAATCGTCGATGTTCGCGATATCGGTCGATGCGGTGATGTTGGTAACGGTCGCGCTATCCTTCAACTGACCGGGGGCCGCCTGGACATTATTGGCTTTGAGAGCGGCGGCAATGTCGCCAGCGGTGAGGCTGCGTGCGGCGAGTCGCACGGGATCGATCCACACCCGCATCGAAAGGGTCTGCCCGCCCAGAATATCGGCCGCAGCCACCCCCTTGATCGAGGTGAACAATGGCTGCGCAACACGGGTGGCGAAGTCGGTGATCTGGGGAACCGCCAGCGTATCGCTGGTGAACGAGATGTACTGAACCGCCGAAGCGCCGTCGGTCACCTTTTCGATGACCGGATCGTAAGCCCCTTGGGGAAGGCGGTATTTGACCTGTTGTACCTTGGCCAGAATCTCGGTCATCGTGCGGTCGGCATCGGCGTTGATCACCAGCTTCGCCTTGATCTGGCTTCGGCCCATCGTCGATATCGAGGTCAGATATTCGATTCCGCTCGCCGTCGCGACCGACTGAGCGATGGGCGTGGTGACAAAGCCCTGCATGACGTCTTGGGTTGCACCAGGAAAGCTGGTGTTGACCGTGATCGTCGCACTTTGCAGATTCGGATATTGCCGCACCGGCAATGAGAAAAGCGCACTCAGGCCCGCCAGCAAAATCAGCAGGCTGACGACGACAGACAGGATCGGTCGGCGGATGAATAGATCGGTGAACCGCATGATGATCCTCTCAGGGCGACGGACTTGATACGACCGTCGGCTGGGCGATGCGGACCGCCGCGCCCGGCTGGACGCGGAGCTGGCCGCTGGTGATAACGCTGTCGCCAGGGGTAAGACCTGTTTCGATGACGATACGGTCGCCGAGACGCTGCCCGGTAATCACCGGCAGAAGCTCGGCCTTGCCATTTCGGACGACAAAGACGCTATCACCCGATGCGCTGGTCTGGACGGCGGTCGTCGGGACCAGAATCGTCTCCGGGCGCATCGGCTGCATGATCCCTGCGGTTACATAAAGGCCGGGGCGCAGGATTTGATGGGGATTGGCGAGCGTCGCCTGAACGCTGATATTGCGCGTGTCCTGTCCGACCTTGGGTTCAATCGCATTGATCCGGGCTGGAAAGAGCCGATCCGGGTACGCGTCGGTGCGAACCGTGACGTCGCCGCCAAGGCGCAGCTTCGACAGATCCTGTTGCGGCACGGTAAAGTTTACATAGAGCGGATCGAGCGCTGTCAATGTCGCCAAAGGATCGCCCGCATTGACATATTGGCCCAGATTGACCCGTCTGATCCCGATCAGACCCGCGAACGGTGCCCGGATCGCTTTCTGGGCAATGCGTGCATCGATTCCCTGAATGGCGGCGTTGGCCTGTGTCAGTTCGGCTTCGCGCTGTTGTAAAAGCTGCTTCGGTTCGGCGCCAATCGGGACAAGCCCAACCGAACGCTCATGCTGCAACCGCGCGAATTGAGCGCGTGCTACGGCTTGCGCCCGATCCGCCCGGTCCGGTGCGTCATAGAGCTGTACGAGCGGAGTCCCGGCCGTAACCGATGACCCTGCTTCGAAATGGATCGCAACCACGCGACCCGCGACTTCGGGGGCCAGGGTTACTTCGCGTACCGCCTGTAGCGAGCCGGTCGCTTCGAGCGATTGAGGCAGCGTTTCCGGCTGAACCGTCTGGGCTGAGACTTCCACCGGCGGGGGGGCATGGCCGCCCGCATTCGTTGAAAGCCGGGCACCACGCCAAAGGTAAATCCCCGTAAAGATCGCGAGAAGGATGAAAGTCGCGAAAACCAACGGCACACGGTACCGCCGAGGCTTAGGCAACCGTTCCAAGGTGTCGGGCATGTCGGCTCCAGATCGGATTTGCGGGCATTCCCAGCCCATGAGAGTGACTCATGGCGCAGCCGTGGGGGGCTTGGGCGCGCAGGCCGACTCCATCCTTACAACCTCAACATTAGTTGAGGTCAAGAGCCTTGATGTTATAAATGGTTGGGGGTGACGCAAAGCACAGCGTTACCGCCGTGGCGAATACAACAGGTGGCGACGGCTGCTCTGGCCGTCAAGATGGCCCGGATCTCGTTCTCGCCCTTGCGGTCGATACCGACGACGGCCATTCCGTGCCGTTCGAAATGCGCCTGCATCTGGTCGTGATCGCGTCCGGGCTCCGTCTTTCCGCCCGATCGGGGGTTCGCCTCAACCCGATGCGTGCCTTGGCTGCCGATCTGGGCGGGGTCGCGACAGGTGACCGAGATGGCCGCTGTCGAAATGTCCCGACGAACCCCGACGGCGGGATGGACGTCGCCATCGCCTCAGCCGCTTCCCTCTGGCGGGTCAAACGGCACAAGCCCATAATCGGCCGCATCGCCGCCTAATAAACGTCGTCAACCGGGGAAACCGCAGCCGTCAGGGGACGCTTACGGTAAGCTTGAGGTGACCAATCATTGAACTCGCTCCCTGCCGGTATCCTGATCCACTACCTCGCCAACCACCCCCACCACGTCCACACCTGTGCCACCTGGGAACATCAGGAATGGGGGATGGGCGGCGGCAGGACGATGGATGATGCCCTGGCCAGCTACACCGGCAGCCGGAGAGACAGGCTGCCGCTCACGCTCCTGGCCTGCGGAGCAAATGATGACCTACTGGGGATGGTGAGCCTATGGGCCAGCGATTGCCCATTGCGCCCTGACATCACGCCGTGGGTGGCTTCCCTGTATGTAGCGCCGAACGGTAGAGGCCAGGGCATCGGTACCTACCTGTTCGAACGGATACAGGAGGAAGCAAGGCGGCTGGGCATTACCCGACTCCATCTGATGACCCAGCACTCAGATGCGGTCTATGCCGCACAGGGCTGGAAAATTTTTGAGCGGATTGACGGGCCTGGCTCGATGCGGGATGCGGTGCTGATGTTTAAGGTACCCTAGGCCAGCGGCATCAAGGCTCTCTCGTCCTTTCCCAAAGGTAGGTTTCGATAACCTCCGACCTCAAGGTTCGTAGGGTTGTGCCGCTATAGGGGGTGACGATCACCTCCAGCAATTCGTTGATATGGGCTATCCGCTTTTCCTCATCCCAGGCGTCGAATTCTTCAGGAACGATAAATTCCGAGTCTGGCTTTTCGATCATGCCGTCGGGCCGCGTATTGCTCTTGGTGTGCTCGGCAAAGCGGACAAAAAATGCCACTCGCCTTGATGTCGTGGAGCGTCAATCACCTCTTCGCCGCGACTGACAATCCCCATCCAGATTGTCGCGCCATACGCAGCCGGCCGCTGGACGTCACGGAGGATGCCTCAGCGCCGTGACGGTGCTGAGGCATCCTCACTGTCACGATGACGTGTGGCCGAACCGGTCAGGAGAGGGGCTGACGGTGGAGGGTGGGGAGAATACGGCGGGATGGGGCCGGAAGGAGAATGGCGGGCTTGGGGGAGGTCGAAGACGGAAAGTGGACCTTCATATTGAGTGCACTGTCACCGTAATCATGGCTGGTGATCCGCGCAATGTGCTTAATGCGTGTCATTGTAATTTACATCGATAAACGTTCGTTTACGGTTGTTATATCAAGTTGCTATCTCACGAAATCGGTCTTCCATTATCCGATCTATGAGTGGCCTATTGTTGGCGGCGATTGCCATCAACATTTCAATAATGTCCTTATCCTCTAAGGCGATAATTGCTCCCCGCCCATCTCTGAGGGTATCCCTGCACCGTGCAACAAAGCGATCTCTGTCAGTGAAGCTTCTCCCCAAAATAAGTCCCAGGCGCCCGCGAGCAGGTGAAAACCGTCCAGCCATCTGGTCGAGCTCTGCGTTGGCGATGTCATTAGAATAGTTCTTGCACTCCACCATAATCAGTGATGCAGCTATATTATGCTCACTCCTTCTGCGGAAGAAGAAACCTCCAGTTGACCCGTTTGTATAAACAATATCTATTCTCTTTCTGCCGTCATGAATCTCGTGCTCCTTCTTTGGGTAAATTATATTTGGGTAAAATATAAAGCTAACCAAGCCAACCATTAGGCTGTGGTACTTCGATGCGTTATCATTTCCAGGCGGTATTTTTTGAAGCACGTGAATAGATGCGTTGCAAAATGCGGGTTCATCAAATTTTTCATCGAGCTCCTTATCTGTTACTTCGCGAGGCACGCCCATAAGCGTCCTGTATCTTTCTAGTATCTCTGGATGTTCAGAGGAGAAGTCGGCGAGAAAATTCTTTGAAAGCGGATGAATTTCAATAAGTCTCTTTTTGGTCACGCGCTCACGGCCATTTTTCAGAACCTCAACAAGTCCTGAGTGCTGGCGAAGGTGTTCACTCTGTAAGTATGTTAATACAAATTCATTATAATAAGCTTGGTGCGAGAATGCCATGCTCCATCGTGCCGTTGATTTCGGAACCAAAATAACCTTTTTGTTGTCTACTATGGGCAGGCTAACGTATATTTCCTCCCATTTGCAGTCTGCACTATTCCATAGTTTCCCAGATGGGACGTCTCGCCTCATCTCAATACTATGAAGTGCGCATTGTGCCTGGGTGTATTCGATAAGGTTTCGCCGAATTATGTTGGTGGTCATGTCCGAAATTTTGTCCGGGCCGATCCGTTCAACAAAGAGTTCGCACTCCGAGAGATCGGAAAGCAGCCCTGTTTGGGCTGCCCGGCTTCGCGCCAACCGATCAAATAAGTCATCTGCCTGGCTGCCGCCAATTCCTCTTCCTGCTGGTTTGCCGGTAGAAACGCCTAGGCATGTCTCATTTGGCTCTCCCAAGTGATTCATCAGAGCGCGGCCACGTTGTGCGTCACCATTACGAATGGCCTGAATTACCGCATCAAAGAAAGATATTACAGCTTCTCTGCAATACACCGACCATGCGTCGTTCCTGACGTTAAAAACATAGGGGTCTATATAAAGTGGTGTATCTCTGTCGGTGTCGACATTAACAAAGTCGAGTTCATTTTGCCCTTTATTTATGCGGAAATACTGTGCAAAACGGGGCATGTTCCTCTCCGCCAGCTTGGAACGCAATATAGCGGCACGATGCTGCATGCAAATAAATGGATGTGCAATATAATTGATATCACCTGCATGGCTTGCACGGAAGGCCGATTGATAGCTGAATTGCCCGTATAGGGAGCAAGGAGCCTTTCATGAAATCCGTCGTTTGCTACCTCCGTGTCAGTGCGGCCACCCAGGGGCGCTCCGGTCTCGGCATCGAAGCCCAGGGGCCGCCCGCCAGCAATTCGCCGACCCACGGCTTCACCATCGAACGGTACTTTGAGGAAGTCGAGACTGCCAAGGGCATCGATGCCCTGGGGTTCCGGTGACACTTCACTTGATTCCCCGCCCCTTCCGACGTCCGCTATCGGCAATCCACGTTGACCTACGGCACGTCGGTAATAGGCGCTCAGAAGCCGTCGAGGAAGTCGTCGGGAATGTCGACGCGTTCCTGGTCACCGCGACCCGCACGGTCGTCCGGTCGTCACGTCGATCGGCCTGGAACGCCGCTGGCTCAACCATCGTCTCGACCGGGTCGAAGCCCGCCTCGACGTCCTGTCGGCGTAGGCCATGTCAACAAGGAGGAAGGGGATCTGTGGGGGACCGGAAAAGCGAAAGGCCCGATCTTGCGATCGGGCCTTGGCCTAAGACGCCGGTGCGTCTTTAAAACTTGGTGGGCGCGCACGGACTCGAACCGTGGACCCGCTGATTAAGAGTCAGCTGCTCTACCAACTGAGCTACGCGCCCGTAGTGCCGTTCAACGTGAGCGGCGATCACCGGAGGCCCGGTTTATAGGGAAGTCCTCGAGTCGGCGCAAGCGAAAAAACGCAGTCTCGCCGAGTTTTTTCGATCCGGTTCCAACCGGGCCGGAAGAGGCGAGGTCATGCCGCGGCGAGACGTCGCCTCCTCTGGTGGGACGGAGAAAAAAGCGCTAAGAAGACGGCATGAGAACCCTCTACCACCACCCTCTGTGCCCGTTTTCGCGTCTGGTTCGCGTTGTTCTTGGCGAGAAGAAACTGGAGTTCGAGGCGCGGATCGAAAAATTCTGGGAAGCACGCCCCGAATTCGTCGCCCTCAATCCCTCCAGCGAGGTTCCGGTTCTGGTCGAGGACAATGGCGTGGTTCTGGCCGACGCCATCGCCATCGCCGAATATCTGAACGAGATTCACCGCGAACTGCCTCTGCTGCCCGCCGATCCCGCCTTGCGGGCCGAGGCCCGTCGTCTGGTCGGCTGGTTCTGTCACAAGTTCTATAACGAGGTGACCGACAATCTGGTCGGCCAGAAGGTGTTCCGTCGTCTCGGCAGCCATCATTCCGAGCCGGACTCAACCCGCATCCGGCTGGCCTTCTCGCTGATCCGGGCTCATCTCGATTATATCGGCTGGTTGACCGAGCGCCGCTCCTGGCTGGCCGGGGCCGCCTTCTCGCTGGCCGATATCTCCGCCGCCGTTCAATTGTCCTGTCTGGATTTCATCGGCGACGTACCGTGGGACGAACATCCCGCCGCCAAGGACTGGTACGCCCGCGTCAAGTCGCGCCCCAGCTTCCGCCCGCTGCTGGCCGACCATCTGCCCGGCTTGCCCCCGCCGCGCCATTACGCCGACCTGGATTTCTAGAGCGCATTCCACTCAAACGAAGTCAGCGTGGAATGCGCGACAAGCCCGAGCGGCGCTTGAGCCACGCCAGCCCCGGAGGGGCTGCGGCCTTAGGCAAAATCCTAGAGCCGATTCCATTTGAATGGAAAAGGCTCTAGGACGCTCCGGGAGAGCATCCCCCGCCGTTATTTCGCCTCGACCGGTTCGGAATTTTTCTGCCGACGGATATCGGACAGCAGCCACACCACCCCACCGGGCAGCGCGGTGGCAGTGCTGACCAGCCCGAACAGCACCGACAGCACCAGGGCGGAATGGGTTTCGACCCCGACATAGCCGAAGGCGGCGACCATCGCGGTTTCGCGCACGCCCCATCCGGCGATCGAGATCGGCAGGGTCATGATCAGGATCACCGGCGGCACCAGCACCAGACAATCAATCGCCGAGACGTCGAGCCCCAGTCCCAGCGCCAGCACATAGACCTGAAGCGACAGATTGGCGTGGCCCAGCATCGCGACGATCAAGGTGGCCCCGCCCCAGACCGGGCGGAAGAACAATTGGCGGGTGTCGCCCGCCAGATGGATCAGGCCGCGCACGACCCGCCAATGGTGCAGCGAGGCGGGCAGCCGGTCCAGCACCGACAGCACCAGGATGCCGAACAGGCCCAGCACCGACAGCACCGGAAAGACCCAGCTTCCGGGGATGGTGGGGACGCGCGCCAGCAATAGCGGCTGGGTCATCGCGACCAGCAGGACCAGGGCGAGCACGGTGGCGGCGCGTTCCAGCATCACCGAATTGATGCTGGCGGTCAGCGACAGGCCCGACCGTCTTGCCGTCCACATTCGCACCGCGTCGCCGCCGACGGCACCGGGCAGAATGATCGCGAAGAACACCCCGATATAAAAGACGATGAAGGTCTGCATCGTGGTGAAGGTGGCCTTTAGCGCCCGCAGCACCAGCCACCAGCGGACGGCGCCCAGCCACACCTGAAACAGCCCGAGCAGCACGGCGACGATCAGCATCGTCGGGTCGAGGGTCCGAGCCTGGGCCCAGGCCGAGGTCAGATCGATCTTGCTGAAGACGAACCAGATCAATCCGAGGGAGAGAGCTCCCTTCAGCACCCAGGGCAGCCACCGCTTCACCATTGACATCATCACCGCGCCAAACCCGAAAAGACGGTTTCTATACCACGAAATCTGGGGGGGAGATACCGCGCCACCGCCCAGGGATGCGGTAGAGAAACAGCAGTGGAAACATCGCCGCAACGACGATATTCTCCGGTCTTTGCCGTACAAGGGATTGCCGGGTCGATGGACGACAGCACTGCGAAAATGGTCGCCGAGGCCTATGACGAGACCTTTTCCGAATCGCTGGCGCAGGGGCGTCCGCCCGATGTCGCCCACCGCGAGGGGGTGACGGCGGCGGCGATGTTCCTGGCGTCGATGACCGGGCAGGACGATTCCGTGGCGATTGCCGAGGTTGAAAAGCTGGGTCTCGCCCCGCAATAAGGCCGACGGCTCCCGGATCGGAGCCGCCGGATTATCCCGGCCGGGTCGCCGAGATTACTCCTTCGGGTCTTCGTTATCGCGCGGCCAGGGGCGGGTCTGCTCGCCGCCATCCCACAGCACCGGCTGGGCCAGCCATTTCTGGATGAAGGCCCAGGATTGGGTATAGCCGTCATGGGGCAGGGTGCAGGCGGAGCAATCCTTCCGCCGCACCCCGTTCTTGCTGGTGAACGCCTTGAACGGACCCGGACAGTCATAGGCGTTGAGTGGGCAATAACAGAACAGACAGTTGAAGTCCCGCTTCACCCCCTGGTGACAGGGATAGAACGGACATTCGCTGTTGGTGAAGCCCTTGAAGGCGTCGTTGGCGGTGCTGTCCTTGGGTTCCACGGGCTCTTCTCCGCTGTTGTTTTTAGAGCATCGTGCGCCAAACATGACGCACGATGCGCTTGCGGCCATTGAGGCCGCGGCCAAGTGCCCGGAGGGCACGCCCGGCGAGGGGGATATATGAATCGGCTAAAGCGTGGTGCAGATTAATGCATCACGCTTTAGCCGCGTACCGCCGCCAGGGCGGCGGCGTAATCGGGTTCGTCGGCGATTTCGGCGACCAACTGGGTGTGGACGATCGTGCCATCCTTGATCACGACGACGGCGCGGGCCAGCAGACCGGCCAGCGGGCTATCGACGATCCGCAGGCCATAGCGGTCGCCAAAGCCCTTGTCGCGCAGATCGGATAGCGGCTTGACCCGCTCCAGCCCCTCGGCACCGCAGAACCGGGCCTGGGCGAAGGGCAGATCGGCGGAAATGCACAGCACCGCGACATTGCCCAGCGCATTCAACTCGGCATTGAAGCGACGCACCGACGCGGCGCAGGTCGGCGTATCAACGCTGGGGAAGATGTTCAGCACCACCGTCTGACCGGCGAAGGCGGCCAGGCCGACATCGGCGAGGTCGGTTCCGGTCAGGGAGAAGTCCGGGGCGGGCGTTCCGGGCGCGGGCAGTTCGCCGACAGTGTTAACGGGGGTGCCCTGAAGGGTGATGGTCGCCATGGGATTCGGTTCTCCGTAACGGATTGGGAACCCTGACTGTGCCCCATCCCCCGCCTTGGGGCAACGAAGGAAGGTCAGGCCATCCGGCGGCGCAGCACCGACCAGACGATCCAGGCGGTGACCGCCGGGGCGCACATCAGCATCAGCCGGTTGACCGCGACGGCAAAGCCCCAGCGTTCGCCCGACAGCAGGAAAGCCTGTTTGCACTCGAAACGCTGCTGGAAGGTGCCTTCGCAGGTCCGCATCCGCTGCTGCATCGTCTTCGAAGTGTGGTTATCGACGATTTCGGGCGGCACCGTGCCGAAGAACATCCAGCCCGACACCGCCAGCCAGATCACGCAGCCGAGCGTAACAAACCAATCGCCGGTTCGACGCCGCCGCTGGATTTCGACATAAGGATCGGACAGGAACATTGTCATCGAACTGACTGGACAGAGGATGGGCCGGGACGGATCAGTCTGACAGGGCCGGGTTAAGGGGGGATTAAGTCCCCCTCCCCGGCGCGCCGTCAGTGCTGGTTGGCGAAGGCGCAGCCGCCGCAGCCCTGGGGCGGGCAGGCCGGGGCGGGAGCGGCGGCCTTGGCCCGGCCGAGATTGGGGGCCATGATCGCCTTGGCGACGTCGGTGGCGCCGCATTCGGGGCAGGCCAGCGTTCCGGCGGCGGCGCGGCTGTCATACTCGGCACCGTTGGCGAACCATTCCTCGAATTCGTGGCCGTGGGCACAACGCAGGCGGTAGAGAATCATCGGGGGCCATTCCTTTGCTGGGAGCCGCCCCGTTATATCGTTCCGGCCGAGGGCGGTGCAACCGGCTCTTCATCGCCGGTCACCGCGCCCGAGATCAACTCGGCCCGATAGAGCGCGGCAAGGTCGATCCGGCCGTTTTCCTCAACCGGAGCAAGGGAGTCGAGGCAGTCCTGCATCGCCCGTTCCTGGGCGCGCCGCACCGCTTCGGCCTCGGCGACCGTCACGGCGCGAAATTCGAGCCGATCGCCCGGGAGGGCGCGGCCCAGACGGGGCAGGTCGGCCGAGATCGCGGTGGCGATCTTGGCATAGCCGCCGGTGGTCTGGTGGTCGGCCAGCAGCAGGATCGGGCTGCCGTCGCCCGGCACCTGAAGGCATCCGGCGACGATCCCGTCGGAAACGATGTCGGCTTGACCACGATGGCGCAGCTTTGGTCCCTCCAGCCGCATCCCCATCCGGTCCGAGCGCGTCCCGACCTGATAGCAAGACGACAGCAGGGTGGCGAGCGCGTCCGGGGTAAAGGCGTCGGCCTGCGGTCCGGGAACCAGCCGGATCGGGCCGTCGCCATAGGGCAGGGGGCGGGTCAGCCTCCGCTCCGGCCCCGGTTCGGCATTGTCGCGGCAGAGCGGCAGCGGTCCCGCTTCCAGCGTCCGCCCGCCCAGCGGCCCCAGACCGGCGGCGAGGTGGGTCGACAGGCTGCCCAGCAGCGGGGCGATGGCGAAGCCCCCCTCGACCGCCAGATAGGCGACCAGACTGCCATTGATCGGACCGATCTCGAGCAGATCGCCCCGTTCCAGCCGCCACGAGCGGTCGGGGGCCAGCGTCCGCCGCTCTCCGGTGGTTTTGGTCAGGCTGATCCGGGCCGGACCGGCCAGCGCGATCCGCACCGACTCCGCCGCGACCCGCAGCAGCGGACCGGACAAGGTCAGTTCCAGACATCCCGTGCCGGGGGGATTGCCGACCAGGGCGTTGGCGAGGCCGAGCCCGATCCGGTCCATCGCTCCGGCGACCGGGATGCCCATCGCCCGCCACCCGATCCGCCCCAGATCCTGGAGCGAAGTGCGCGGGCCGGGTCGCAGCAGGTCGAGCGTCGGGGTCATCGCTGCGGGTCCGGTTCGAGACGGGGGCGGGTGGCGGCCAAGGCGGCGAAGCGGCCGGGATCGACCGGTTCGAAGCGGACCCGATCCCCGGCGGCCAGCGGCACCGGCGGCGACCATGCCGGATCGAACAGCGTCAGCGGGCAGCGCCCGAGCAGGTGCCAGCCGCCGGGGCTGTCGCTGGGATAGATTGCCGCCATCGTGTCGGCGATCGCGACCGACCCGGCGGGGACGCGGGGGCGGGGATCGGCGCGGCGCGGCAGCCGCAAGGCCGGGTCGAGCCCGGTCAGATAGGCGAAGCCGGGGAGGAAGCCGATCATGCCGACAACATAAGCGGGGGCGCACAGGCGGGCGATCACCGCGTCGGGGCCAAGGCCGGTCGCGGCGGCCACCGCCGCCAGATCGGGGGCGAAGGCTTCGTCGCAGCAGACCGGGAGAACCCAGCGCCGGGGCGGGGGCGGCGCGGCCTGGGCGGTTGCGTCATCAAGTGTCCGCAGCGCCGCTTCCAGCTCTGCCCGGCTGGCGGTCAACGGGTCATAGACGACCAACAGCGAGCGAAGGGTGGGGACCAGATCGACGAGTCCGATCAATCCGCCGCTTTGGCGGGCCTTACGGGCGGCGGCGGCGAGCTCGGCGACGCGGGCACCCGGTTCGGGATCGAGTCCGTCGCCATACTCGATGGCGAAGGCGGTGTCGCCCAGGCTGATGACGTGCGGCGGTCGCATGCCCGATGGTAAGATTTAATCCCGGACCGCGTCCAGCAGCATGGTGCGGAACAGGCGGAGCAGATGCTGGTCGAGATGGTGGCTCATCTGCTCGGTCATCAGGGTCAGGGCCTTTTCCGCCTCCATCGCCGGTTTATAGACCCGGCGGTCGGTCAGGGCGCTGAACACGTCGGCGATCGAGGCCATCCGGGCCAGTTCGTTCAGTTCGCCTTTGGGCAATCCGAGCGGATAGCCGGTGCCGTCTAGTTTTTCGTGATGTTGGGCGGCGATGATCACCACCGGCCTGGGGATCGCGGCCCCGGCGTCGAGATAGCGGATCGTCTCGGTGACGTGGCCCTTCATCACCGCGAATTCCGCCTCGGTCAGGCGGCCCGGCTTGTTGAGGATTTCATGGGGAATCGCCACCTTGCCGACATCGTGGAGCAGGCCGCCGCTGGCCAGCATCATCAAATCCTCGCGCGGCAGCCCCAGCGTGTGGCCGAACAGCGACAACAGCGTCGCCACCCGCAGGCTGTGGGCATAGGAATAATTGTCGTGCTCTTTGACCCCGTCGAGAATGCCCCGGACATCGTTGGTGCCGATCGCATCGACCAGGGGGGCGCAGGCGTCCTTGACCGAGGTGAAGCGCACCGGCTCGCCCGCCGCGATCGAGTCCGATATGTCGTTGAAAATCTCGACCGTGCCCTTCAAGGCCTGACGCGAGGGGTCGGTCAGTTCGTTCCACCGCGACTCGACATCGTGGTTGATCAGGGCCGAGATCGTCCGGATCAGATGGTTGCGGCCATAGGGTTTGGGCAGACAGGCATTGGCCCCGCATTGGCTGAGGGCCGAGGCAATCTCGGCCTTGTCGTGGCGCGACACCAACACCACCGCCACCTCGGCCAGGACCGGCTCCTGCCGCATCTGGTGGATCAGGGCGAAGCCGCCATGGGGCGGGATTTCGTCGTCGATCAGCACCACCCGGGGCGGCGCGATGCGCAGCCCATGCCATCCCCGTTCGGCGTCGGGATATTGGTTGACCCGATACATCGACATCAACACCTCGGCAACCTTGGCTCGGTTGGTGGCGTTGCTGTCGATGACGGAGATCAGAGGGACGTGCATCGGAATGTGCATAAGCCGAATATGAGTGGTAGCCTGAGACGACAGTGATAGATTGACGCCAGTCACCAAGGCTAACGATAGACCGATCGTAGGCGGTGAAATAAGAGCAAATTGACGCATATTGCAACGAATTACGCCGTGCCATTTTGTCGCGGGAGGGCGCGTATCTCTCAGGGTGATTTGCTTGATTTGACAATCCCCCGCAGTTGCGCCCTGTCTTATCTGAGAGCGTGAGGCGTGGAACGGGCTTCCCGTTGCCTGCCGTCGCGGTTACCTTGCGCCATCCGTTCCGCCCCGGCACGACTGAAGGTTCCGATCGCTGCCGGTTGGTTTCAGGGGAGATCCTCGCATGCGTCCGAACATGGCCGTCTTCGCCCTCGCGCTTTTGGCAGCGCCGCTGAGTGGGCTGGCTCAATCCGCGCCACCGGGTGCTTATCCGGACCCGATGACGTCGGCCCCGGTGCTGCGTCCGCCGCTCCAGCCGCCCGCGCCGGTCGCCGCGCCGGTTCCTGTGTTACCGCCGCCGCCGCTGCATCTGGGAGCCGACCTGTCGTTTCCGGTCGCGGTGTTGCAAGGGCTCGACAAAGTCAGCGCCCGGGTGCTGACGATCGAGGCTCCGGTCGGCACGCCGGTCCGCTTCGGCTCGCTCGAGATCATCGCCCGGGCCTGCAAGAAGCGGCCGCCCGAAGACCTGCCCGAAAGCGCGGCTTTTCTCGATATCTGGGAATTGCGGCCGGGCGAGCCGACGGCGGAACTGTTCCGCGGCTGGATGTTCGCCTCCAGCCCGGCGCTGTCGGCGATGGAGCACCCGGTTTACGATATCTGGGTGCTCGATTGCAAAGGGGCGCCAGGGCGCTGATTTATGGCGCAGCGCAACATAATTTCTTCCCGGCCTGAGCGGCGAAATAAAATATCGAATTTCGGTGCGGATGCAAGCCCCTCGTGCGAATGTGCAGCCTGCCCATTCGACATTGGTGGTAGCGGGGGCGGGGGGGTAAAGAACCCCAATGGACATCTGTGTGGAGCCGCCGTGCATGTATAGAGATCGTATCCTGCTCAAGTCGCTGTGGGGCAAGGTGGTTGGTGCGGAAGAAGCCGCCCTGCACATCCAGGACGGAATGACCGTCGGGATGAGCGGCTTCACCCGTTCCGGCGACGCCAAGGTCGTCCCCATGGCTTTGGCCGAACGCGCCACCGAGCAGCCGCTGAAGATCAGCCTGATGACGGGCGCCAGCCTTGGCAGCGACATCGACAAAACCCTGGCCGAAGCTCATGTGCTGTCGCGCCGTCTGCCGTTCCAGGCCGACCCGGTGCTGCGCAAGGCGATCAATGCCGGCGAGGTGATGTTCGTCGATCAGCATCTGTCGGAAACCGTCGAGATGCTGCGCTCGCGCCAGTTGCCGAAGATCGACGTCGCCGTGATCGAAGCGGTGGCGATCACCGAAGACGGCGGGATCATCCCGACCAGCTCGATCGGCAATTCCGCGACCTTCGCGATCCTGGCCGAGAAGATCATCGTCGAGATCAACATCCATCAGAGCATGGATCTGGTCGGTCTCCACGACGTCTATATCCCGACCCGGCGTCCGCACCGCGAGCCGATTCCGCTGATGACTCCCAGCGACCGCATCGGCCTGCCTTATATTCCGGTCGATCCCTCGCGCATCGCTGCGATCGTCATCACCGAGAAGATGGACTCGTTTGCGACGATCACCCCGCCGGACGAGGAAACCAACGCCATCGCCGGTCATCTGATCGAGTTCTTCCGCGACGAAGTGCGCAAGGGCCGTCTGTCGACCTCGCTCCAGCCGCTCCAGGCCGGGATTGGCTCGATCGCCAACGCGGTGCTGCACGGCTTCATCGACAGCCCGTTCCATAATCTGACGATGTATTCCGAGGTGTTGCAGGATTCGACCTTCGAACTGCTCGACGCCGGCAAGATGACCTTCGCCTCGGGTTCGGCCCTGTCGCTGTCGGGCGATTGCGCCCGCAAGTTCTTTGGCGACGTCAAGCGCTACAAGGACCGGCTGGTGCTGCGGCCGCAGGAAGTGTCGAACCATCCCGAGGTGATCCGTCGTCTCGGCCTGATCGGCATCAACACCGCGCTCGAGGCCGACATCTACGGAAACGTCAACTCGACCCACGTCAACGGCACCCAGATGATGAACGGCATCGGCGGTTCGGGCGACTTTGCCCGCAACTGTTATCTGTCGGTGTTCGTCACCAAGTCGATCGCCAAGGGCGGCAAGCTGTCCTCGATCGTGCCGATGGTTACCCATGTCGATCATTGCGAACACGATGTCGATCTGATCGTGACCGAGCAGGGCCTGGCCGATCTGCGCGGGCTGGCCCCGCGTGAGCGGGCCTCGCTGATCATCGAGAATTGTATGCATCCGACCTATCGCGACATGGCGCGCGATTACTACAAGCGGGCGCTGGCCCGTGGCGGTCACACTCCGCATCTGATGGACGAAGCCTTCTCCTGGCATCTCAATGCCCAGCGGACCGGCAGCATGCTGGTTCAGGCTCCGACCGCCGCCGCCGCCGAGTAAATCCGGTCGCGACGTGTCAGACGAAAAAGGGGCGCTCCGCTATCGGGGCGCCCCTGTTTTTTGGCTAGAGTTTGTCTGAGTTTAACGGTCTCGCCTTTTGGGGCCGTCACCCCCGGGCTTGACCCGGGGGCCGACCATGACGGGTCGGGTGTTTTCCCTTGACCCGGACAAACTCTAAAACCTGCGGTCTCAGCCGAGAGCGTTGTCGAGCAGATAGCGGGCGATGTCGGTCGGCTTGACCTTGATCTCGTTGACCTCGCGGCCGTTTTCGAGCGCGAAGCGAATCCGCATCGAGTTCTCGACCGTGCCGGGATTGATCTTGACGATTCCGGCCTCGCCTTTCAGGCGGGGATAATAAGCGGGATCGACCATCTTTTCCTTGCGTCCCATCCGCTCCAGGATCGCCGCTTCGGATTCGGCGTCGGCGGGACGGGCGGTGACCACCACCCAATCGGCGGCTCCGGCCAGCCCCTGGGCCAGATGCTCGGCGGGCGTCCCCTCGGCGAGATAGCCAAGTTTATAAAGGTGCTTGCCCAGCCCGACATCTCCGCCCCAGGCTTGCAGGATTTTGCTTTTGGCGACGTAGGCTGTCCCCATTCCTTCCCCCTTGCGATCGGGGCGAACCCGACCCGGTCCGCCGTTCGTGTCCCGATTCCGAAGTTCGTATCGTCGAAATCCGGCATCTTTCGAACTTCGGAATCGATCAGGACACGAATAACTCTATGTTTTCTAGTGTGGTTTTCGGATTCGAAGCTCCTAAAATCGTTCGCGGCACGAATGATAGGAACTTCGAATCCTCCACACTAGCGAACTGGTAGCACGCGGCGGGGGGCTTCGGCAAAGCCTTGCGCCGGGCTTTGCCCCGGGCGTGGCCTCGGGCATGATGGGGATGGGGCGATCAGCGGAGGACGGGATCGGGTGCCGGGCGCGATGACGCAGAACGGGCCGGACGGTGCGCCGCCCCCGCCGGGACGGGCGGCGGGGGGATGGCGATTCGGCATCCGCGCCAAGCTGGTGGTGGCGATCGGCGCGGTCGGGGCGATGATCCTGTTCGGGGCCAGCCTGACTTGGTTCAGCTATACCGAGATCGAGCGGTTGCTGGCGGCGATGACCCGCACCAACCTGCCCAGCGTCTCGAACGCGCTGAAACTGTCCGAGGCGACGGCGCGGCTGGCGGCGGCGGCTCCGGCGCTGGACGGGTCGATGTCGCAATTCCAGCGCCAGAGCAATTTCGTCGCGTTGCAACAGCAGACCGAGGGGTTGCTCGGCCTGCTCGACGGGCTGGCCGGGGCGGCGACCGACCAGAACCGGGTCGAGGAATTGCGTTCGATGATTGCCGCTTTCGCCGACAATGTCGTCGATCGCAACATCCTGGTCGATCGTCGCCTGCAATTGTCCGAGCGCGCCCGGACCCGCGCCGAAGCGATTTCCCAGTTGGACATCGAGGTGCGCGGCTCGGTCGAATGGCTCAACAACGACCAATTGCTGGCGGCGGTGGTGCTGGCCTCGACGATCCTGCGCGAGACGGTGACCGCGCCCGATATCGAGAAGATCGGCGACCTGCGCCAATCCTATGACGAGCAGGTACGCCGGATCGCCCTTTTGTCCGACGAAATCGACACCGGACCGGCGGCGGACCGCGCCCGTGCCCTGACCCGCCGGGTGCTGGTGCTGGGGACCGGGGCGGAAAACGTGTTCGAACTCCGCACCCTCCAGATGCTGACGATCGCCCGGCTGGCCGCCGCCAACGACGAAGGCCGCGATCTGGTGGCGCGGACCTCGTCGGCGGTGGGGCGGGTGGTCTCCGCCGCCGAAACCGACGCCGCCGACAACGAACTCCGCGCCGAGACGGCGGTGCAAAACGGCCGCTATACCCTGCTGGCGGTGGCGATGCTGACCTTTATCGGCCCGCTGCTGTTCGTCTGGCTGTATCTCGGCCGCAATCTGGTCGGGCGGCTGACCGGGCTGGCCGAGGCGATGCATCGGATCGTGCTGGGCGACTTCCACACCCCGATTCCCGGCGGCGGCAAGGACGAAATCGCCGACATGGCCGCCGAACTGGTGGTGTTCCGCGACGCGATGGCCAAGGTCAACGATTCGTCCAAGGCGCTGATCGAAAGCGAGAACCGTCTGCGCCGCATCCTCGACACCTCGCCGCTGGCGCTGGCGATTTCATCGGTGGCCGATCACCGGGTGCTGCTGGTCAATCCGCGCTGGACCGAATTGTACCGGCTGCCCGACAGCCAAGCCGTCGGGCTGGATGCCTCGACCGTCTATGCCGATCCCGTCAATTTGCGCCGTCTGGTCGATCTGGTCGAACAGAACGGCTTTGTCACCGGCTTTGAATGCCGGATGCGGACCCGCGACGGCCGCGATTTCTGGGCGATGCTGTCGGCGGCCGAGATCGAGATGGACGGCGAGACGGCGGTGATCGTCTCGTCGATCGACATCTCGCGCCACAAGGAAGAGGAAGCCGCCCTGGCCGAGGCCAAGCGGATGGCCGAAGAGGCCAATCAGGCCAAGTCGCTGTTCCTCGCCACGATGAGCCACGAAATCCGCACCCCGATGAACGGGGTGTTGACGATGGCCCATCTGCTCGAAGACATGCCCTTGCCGCCCGAACAGCACGAGATGTCGCGGGTGATCCGGGATTCCGCGACTTCGCTGCTGACGATCATCAACGACATTCTCGATTTCTCGAAGATCGAGGCCGGGCGGTTGCCGCTCGAGGTGATGGAGGCGTCGCCGGTCGATCTGGTCGAGGGCGTCGCTGAACTGCTCGCCCCCCGCGCCCGCGAGAAGGGGATCAGCCTGATCACCCACATTGATCCGGCCCTGCCCGCGCGGGTGCTGGGCGATCCGGTGCGGCTGCGCCAGATCGTCACCAATCTGGCCGGCAATGCGATCAAATTCACCGATAGCGGCTATGTCCGCCTTTCGGTCGAGACCGCCGACCCCCACGCCCGCCCGCTGGCGCTGACCCTGTCGGTCGCCGATACCGGGATCGGTCTGGACGAGGAGCAAAAGGCGCGCTTGTTCGAGCCGTTCATGCAGGCCGACGCCACCATCTCGCGCCGCTATGGTGGGACCGGTCTTGGCCTGTCGATCTGTCGCCGTCTGGTCGAATTGATGGCGGGCGAGATCGCGGTCGAGACGATGCCAGGGCGCGGTTCGACCTTCCGCGTCACCGTGCCGCTCGACGTTGCCGATTCCGCGCCCGAACCCGGACCCGATCTGGCCGGGATCGCCGTGCTGGTGCTGGCCGAAGGGCCGGTGGCGGCCGAGGGATTGCGCCGCTATCTCGGCCATCTCGGTGCCCAGGTCGCGGTGGTGGTCACCCCCGATGGCGCCCAGGCGGCGGTGCGGGCGGCGGCGCTGGCGGGGTGGAGCTACGACGTGATGCTGCTCGACGGTAGTCAGGATCACCGCCAGCGTCTCGGGCTGGCCGGGGCGCTGATGCAGATCGCCGCCACCGAGGGGGGTATGCGGGTGGTGACGATGGTTGCTCCCGGCGGGGGCCTTGCCGCCGAGGCCGAAGCCGAAGCCCGCGCCGCCGGGCTGTTCGCGTTGCTGCAAAAGCCGGTGCGCCGCCGCGCCTTGTGGCGAACCGTCGCCGCTGCCGCCGGCCGGGGCCGCCTTGACGACGAGACCGGGGCGGCGGACAGCCTGGGCGGGGGCGAGGGGCTGTTCGAAGCCCCCGCCGTCGCCGAGGCCGCCGCCGCCGGGGCGCTGATCCTGATTGCCGAGGACAATCCGACCAACACCGTGGTGATCCGCCATCTGATGGAGCGGCTGGGCTATGCCTGCGAGATCGTCGCCAACGGGGCCGAGGCGTGGGAGCAGATGCGGATCCGCGATTTCGGCCTGCTGCTGACCGATTGCCACATGCCGGAGATGGACGGGTATGAACTGACCCACCGGGTGCGCGAGGCCGAGATCGAGACCGGGCGGCGGCTGCCGATCGTTGCCCTGACCGCCGACGCCCTGTCCGGGACGGCGCGACGGTGCCAGGACAGCGGGATGGACGGCTTTCTGGCCAAGCCGATTGACCTTGCCCAGCTTGACGAGACCTTGCGTCGATTGCTGCCCGCCGCCCAGACGCTGCGCCGCCGCCGCCCCGCCGTCGCCGCCGCCCCCGCCCTCGCCGCCGTCGCGCCGTCGCCCGCCCCGAGCGAACCGCCGCTGCTCGACCTCGAGCCGATGCGCGGTCTGTTCGGCACGATCGGGCCGGACGCCCGCGAGATGTTCGGCCTGTTTCTCGACTCCACCCGTCCGCTGGTGGCCGAGATGCAAACCGCCATCGCCGCCGCCGACCTGACGACGGTGCGCGAGGCCGCCCATGCCGCCAAGGGGGCGGCGTTCAGTGCCGGGGCGATCCGTTTCGCCCGCTTGTGTGCCGGGCTCGAAACCGCCTGCGCCGAAGAGGATGCCGCCGCCGCCGCCGCCGTGCTGCCGCAGGCGGTGGCCGTCTTCGCCGAAACCGAGGTGGCGGTCGCTGCGGTTTGACGCCGCCCCGATTGACGGCGGCGGCGATGGCTTTCACTGTGGATGGCGGAGAGCCGCCCGAATGGCGGAAGAGAGGGAGAGGGCGACGATGAAGGACATCCTGGTTCATCTCGACGACAGCGAACGCTGTGCCGTGCGTCTCGGTCTGGCGGTCGGTCTGGCGCGGCGGTTCGAGGCCCGATTGACCGGATTATTCGCCCGGATCGACAGCTTTGCCCCCGGAACGGTGGCCCATCAGGCCAGCGATTTCCTGGTCGCCGCCCGCGAAACCGTCCGCACCGGCTTCGAGACGGCGGTCACCGCCGCCGGAATCAAGGGCCGCTGGTGGCACTTGTCGCACGGCGAACCCGGTCATGTCCTGGGCGAAACCACCTTTTGCGCCCGGTTCGCCGATCTGGTGGTGATGGGGCAGGCCGAGCCGAAATCGCCGCTGGTCCCCGACGATATGGTCGAGCATGTGATCTTGAATTCCGGCCGCCCGGTGCTGGTGGTGCCGTATAGCGGAACCTTCGCCACCCTGGGCGAGCGGGTCGCCATCGCCTGGAACGCCAGCCGCGAGGCCGCCCGCGCCCTGGCCGATTCGCTGCCGCTGCTGGCCGGGGCGGCGTCGGTGACGGTGCTGTCGCTGCGCGGCGGGCACGATGCCGAATCCCGCGCTCTGCCCGATGTCCCCGCCGTCGATATCCTCGACCATCTCGCCGCCCAGGGAATTCGGGCCGAATCCGAGCATCTGACCGGCGAGCAGATCGGCAAGATGGACATGCTGCTGTCGCGGCTATGCGATCTGGGGGCCGATCTGGTGGTGATGGGGGCGCAAGGCCCCGGACTCCTGTCGATGATGCGCGGCAGCGGGACGCATTACGTTCTGTCCCACATGACGGTACCGGTGCTGATGGCGCAAAAACAACACACTTTTTCCCGTTGGATTAAAAGGAGAAAAATGGGCTAGGGGCGGCCCAGCGCCCATTTTTCGTGTTGTCCAAATCCATCCCCGCGCGGAAAGCTTGATTGAGCACGGGGATTCTTTTTGAACCGGGGAAAAGTACACTGAGGCCAAAGGCCGAAGGACTTTTTCACGACCGACGCATTAGCGCCGCCCTACCGTTCCAGCCGCTGACGGATCTCGGTCTCGCATTGGAGCAGCCAGACCAGCCGACGCATCCGGGCCGATTGCTGGGCAAGCGCGCGCCGTTCTTTTTCGGCGGGATCGTCGGCTTCGTCGCGAGACAAGCGGCTCATCCGGCTTTCGATGCCGCCGGTCTGCTGGGCGGACTCGGCGTCTTGCCGGGCGCGGCGGGCGGGTTTGCCCAGCAAATCGTCGCGTTCGGCACCAATCGCGTCAAGCTGACCGCGCCAGAACGGACCGGGATAGAGCAGGGCGGCAAGGACGGGTGGCCCCTTTTCGGGCGCGCACCGGTCGGTGAGGGCAACCTGCGACGGCGGCCATGTCGCCCAGACCATCACGGCCAGCCCGACCCCCAGCAAGATCAGAATTCGGATGCGTGACCGGCTCATCGGTTTCCCCCTGCCGTTTTGCCGAGGATACGGCGAAGGCGGCGGCGCTGACAATGCGACGGGAGAAGGGGGCGGGCGGTCAGGTGGCGGGGGAGAGGTGGCTGTCGTCGTTCTTTTGGGCGGCGCGCTCGATGCGAACGGCGTGGCGCCATGCGCTGAACAGAATGACTGCCGCGGCCAGGGCCATGAAGAGGATGGCGGCAAGCGTGATGTCCTGGACCGACAGGGTCATGATGTCCTCTAAGGATGTCGATCCGTCAGGATGACATGTTTTTTGCAGGTGCGAAAGGGGGCGAGGTCAAGCCAGCCAGTCGCGCTGCTGGCGGACCAGTTCGGCAAAGTCCTCGGCGGGGACGGCGCGGCTGAAATAGAAGCCCTGGGCTTCATCGACGCCCTGGGTCAGCAGGAAGTCGAGCTGGTTGCGGCTTTCGACGCCTTCGACATTGACCCGGGTACCGAGGGAATGGCCGAGATCGACAATCGCCTTGACCACTGCCGCATTGTCGGGATGCAGGCCGATATCGACGACGAAGGAGCGGTCGATCTTCAGCTTATCGACCGGGAAGCGCTTTAGATAATTGAGCGACGAATAGCCGGTGCCGAAATCGTCGATCGAGACCAGAATCCCGCGATTGCGCAGCGATTGCAGCACCTGGATGGTGGTCTCGACATTCTGCATCGCGATGCCTTCGGTAATTTCGAGCTGGAGGCAGTCGGGGGCGAAGCCGGTCTGATCCAGGATGTCGTCGATCATCGCCAGCAACGACTGGCTGTGCTTGAACTGGACCGGCGACAAATTGACCGCGACCTGCATCGGCCCCAGCCCCTGGCGCAGCCAGGCGCGGCCCTGGAGACAGGCGCGATGCAAAATCCAGCGTCCCAGCGGGGCGATGAGGTCGGTCCGTTCGATCACCGGGATAAAGTGAGCGGGCGGCACCCAGCCCAGGGTCGGGTGGTTCCAGCGCAGCAGCGCCTCGCAGCCGACGATCCGCCCGGTCTTGAGGTCGAGCAGCGGCTGGTAATGCAGGTCAAGCTGATCGGTGCCAAGCGCCAGGCGCATATCGCGCTCGATCGCCTTGCGCGCCTGGACCTCGGCGTCCATCTCGGCGACGTAGAAGTGATAGGCGTTGCGGCCCTGCGCCTTCGAATGAAACATCGCCAGATCGGCGTTTTTCAGCAATTGGTCGGCGGACTCGGCGTCGTCGGGATAGAGGGTGATGCCGATCGAGGTGCTGGTCAGCACCTCGTGATCCTCCAGCCCGAACGGCTCGGACAGGCTGGCGATGATGGTGTCGGCGACGTGGCTGGCTCCCTCGGCGTCGCTCAGATTGGTCAAAATCACCGCGAATTCGTCGCCGCCCAACCGGGCGACGGTGTCGGTCTCGCGCAGGCAGCGGGTCAGCCGCCGCGCCACCGCCGTCAGCAAAAGGTCGCCGACATGGTGGCCCAGCGTGTCGTTGACGTCCTTGAACTTGTCGAGGTCGAGGAACAGCAGCGCCAGCCGCGACCCGGTTCGCCGTGCGTTGGCCAGCGCCTGACGCAGCCGTTCCTGGAACAGGGCGCGGTTGGGCAGTTCGGTCAGCGAATCGTGGTGGGCGAGATGCTGGATGCGGGCGGCGCTCAGCTTGCGTTCGGTGATATCGCGGCCCACCACCACCAGCCCGCGGCGGTCGCCGTCGGCGGTGAACAGCGGCACCTTGGACATGTCGAAGATGCGCGGCCCGCCGGGCGAGGCCATCGTCAGTTCGAAGGTTACGGTGCGGCCCTCGCGCCATGCTTTGTCGTCGGTCTCGCGGGTTGTCAGCAGGAAGTCGTGATGATCGGAGGCCAGCCGCGATAATTCGCGGGCAGTGCGGCCGACGTAATCCTGGCCGCGCAAACCGACCATTTCCAGACAGACCCGGTTGGCGACCAGCCAGCGCCCGGTGCCATCCTTGAAGCAGACCAGATCGGGCAGGGCGTTGATCAGGGTGGTCAGCCATTCCTTCTGCTGGCGCAATTCCTCTTCGCTGACCTTGCGGGCGGTGATGTCGTGACCGATCGCGATGAACAGGTCTTGGCCACCCAGTTGCATCGACGATAGCGACAGTTCGAGGAACAGCCGGGCACCGCCTTTGAGGACACCGGTGACTTCGGTGCGGCGGTCGAGATAGGGAGCGGTGAGGATCGTTCCGTCGGCTCCGGCCAGTTCGGGGATCAAGGTGGTGACATTGCGCCCGACGATCTCGGGCGGGGTGTACCCGAAAATCTGCTCCGCCGCCGGATTGTAGGTGCCGATACCGCCATCCTCGCCAAAGGTGATGATGGCGTCGGCGGTGTTGTTGACGATGGCGCGGTTGTGCAGCTCGGATAGCCGGTAATTGTCGGCCAGGGCCTCCATCGTCCGGGCTTGGCGGCGCAACACCGTTTCGCGCGCCGCCATCGGGGTGATGTCGAACACCTGGATCAGGCAACAGCGATGGCCATCGTCGTCGATCGGGCGGATCACCACGATCTGGTGCATCGGCTCGGGGCGGTCGGGGTCGCCGGACTGGCGGGTCAGCGGGAACAGGGTCTTGTTCAGCGACGAGGACAGCAGCGCCGACAGCCCTTCGTTCAGGGCCTGATCGACCGCCGGTCCGATCCGCGAGGTGGCGACGGTGGGGAACAGATCGGCCAGATCCGAGCCGATCGCGGTGCGGGCCGAAACGCCCGAGGCGCGCACCATCCAGGCGTTCCACAGCAGAACGGAGCGGTCGGGGGCCAGGAGAACCAGACCGATTTCGCCCGCATCGGTTAGGATTTGTAACAGGGGGCTGACGGACATCGGCCGGTCTATCCCGCCACGACCCGCGCGACATAGGCGGAAACCGTCGATGCGAAGCTCTGTGCCGAAACGATATCCATCACGAAGGCAAGATAGCCGCGGACTCCCTTCGCCGCGACCGAGAAATCGACCTGGAGGAACATCACCAGTTCCGAATCGACGTGTTTGCTGTCGAGGATGCTGGCCCCGCGCCCGCAGACATAGGTCGGCAGCGAGCTTTCGATCATCAGTCCCAATTGGTTGGCCAGACTGCCCAGGCAGGCGTTGAGAATGATGTTGCCGACCTCGATCAGCGCGTCTTGCTCCAGTTCGGTCAATTGGTCGAGCGGAACGGTGTCGGCCAGCATCGAGCGGACCAGATCGAGGCTTTTGCGCTCGGGGAAGATCAGCAAAATGTCGCCGGAAAAGCTGCTGTGGAATTCCTGGCGGACCGCCACCGACAGGCCGCCACCGGTCGCTTCGTCCAGCCGGGCTGCGCTCTGCTCGGGGGTGAGGAATTCAACGAACGGTACCGACAGGGTTACCTCGTCCTCGACCAGCCGCGACAACGAGGCGGCGGCCTGACCGACGGCGATGTTCAAGATTTCGGTAACGGCGTCGTGCTCGATCTCGCCAATGATCGTCGTCATGACTCACCTTGCCGACTGTCGAGGAAGCGGGCCAGATCGTCCTCGCGCAATGGCTTGATCAGGAAGCCCACGCCGATCCGTTCGGCATGATAGCGGATTGGGTCTTGGATGTTCGCGGTCAGCAGGCTGATGGCGGCGTCGGGGAAGTCGCGGCGCAAATGCTCTGCCGCCGCCATGCCGCCGATTCCGGGCATGTTGACATCCATCAGAACATAATCGGGTCGGGCGGCGGCGGCGGCGATCAGGGCGTCCTCACCGTTGCCTGCTTCGACAACCCGCCAGCTTGGGCGCAACCGCACGATCGCGGCTCCGGTCATCATCCGCGCGACCCGGCTGTCGTCGACCAGCAGAATCGTCTTCTCGGTCATTCCATGATCACTCCACGACCCCCCCCCCCGCGGCGCGATGGGCGCGGGGGCGTGTCTCGGAGTCTATGATAGACCTGGGGGGGCGCCGCAAGGGTATTCTCCCTCATAATGTGCGAACGCGGCAGCAGGTGCCGCAGGTCCAGCCTTTGTGGGGGAGGCTGTCAAAATCGAATTGACACCATCAGACGTCGATGCAAGAGTACGTTCCGTTATCGAGGGTGGCCCAAGGGGAACGCCCGGACAAACGACGAATCGGCGATGCGTTAAGGTTTATTCCGTATCTTCCGATCTGTCATCGTGTCTGGGTCTCTTTATCCCCATAATTTGGTTGTGTACCTTCGAATCGTTGCGGAATTTTAGCCGCGACGTGCCCAGAGTAGGGCATGATAGCGGCGAAGCGGTGATGCGCGCCAGCGATGGGTCCCGATGCGGCCTTGTCCGCTCCACCCAAAGTGAGAGGCAGCGCTCCAGCGAAGGGTAGACGTTGACGGGCACGGTTCGAGGCTTGGTCAACGGAAGAGTTTGTCGTGGCAGGGTATCGCCACGATAGGCCCCGCCGCGCGGGACGTGCGCGGCAACCACCTTTGGAGTGTAGACTCATGGCTGAGAAGAGAAGCTTGTCGGGCCTGACCGAAGAGGAAGCGGTTGAGGTTCATGATCAGTTCAAGACCACCTTCAGCGCGTTCCTGATCGTCGCCGCCGTCGCGCACGTTCTGGTGTGGGTTTGGAAGCCCTGGTTCTGATTTAGACCAATTCCTTAGGGGGATTTTCCTATGAGCAATCCGAAAGACGATTACAAGATTTGGCTGGTCATCAATCCGTCGACCTGGCTGCCCGTGATTTGGGTTGTCGCCGTCGTCGTGGCGATCTCCGTTCACGCCGCCGTTCTGGCCGCTCCGGGCTTCAACTGGATCGCCCTGGGTGCCGCTAAGAGCGCCGTGAAGTAATTCACTCTTCCTGAGTGCTTTACTGAATGGATACGGACGGGACTTGAGCGGTACGCTCGGTTCCGTCCGTAGCTTTTTCTAGAGCCTTTTCCATTCGAATGGAATCGGCTCTAGGATTTTGCCTAAGGCCGCAGCCCCTCCGAGGCTGGCGTGGCTCAAGCGCCGCTCGGGCTTGTCGCGCATTTCACCCTGACTTCTGTTTGAGTGGAATGCGCTCTAGGGTCGGCTTCCGTCCGGTCCCGCCCGTCGTCAGCGCCAGCGCGATTGATCCGCCGCCTGATGGCCCGCTTCCCATTTCCCCTGTGACGACGACGTCCGCTCCCGGTGACCAGGGCGCGCGGAGGTGTCGTCGATTTCCTGTTGTCTGCCGTTTCCTGGCCCGGCCGCCCGCCTGGGCTCGATCGGAGGCGATCCGTTTCTGGTCCCGGTTTCCGTCGTTCGATCCCCCATGAGCGCGATGGTGGAAACGCAGTTCGGTGCGGGGCCGTCCGTCTTGTCCAGGATACGCGCAGCGGGCGCTGAGTTTTGATAGTTAATCCACCATAAATCACAGACTCCAGGCTCCCCCTCGGCCTGTCTTCGCGAGCGAAGATCAAAGTTTTGCGTCAGGCTAAAATCGAATTGACAGGGGAGGGCGTCAGTGCAAGATTACAGTCCGTTAATGAGGCCTTGCAGCGACGAGTTCCGCCGTTGCCCCCCATTATCTTGGAGTTCAAAACATGGCTGAAAGAAGCTTGTCGGGTTTGACCGAAGAAGAAGCGGTCGAGGTCAATGACCAGTTCAAGACCACCTTCTCCGCGTTCCTGATCCTCGCCGCCGTCGCGCACGTGCTGGTGTGGGTTTGGAAGCCCTGGTTCTGATTTTCGACTTTTCTTAGGGGGATAATCCTATGAGCAATCCGAAAGACGACTACAAGATTTGGCTGGTCATCAATCCGTCGACCTGGCTGCCCGTGATTTGGGTTGTCGCCGTTGTCGTGGCGATCTCCGTTCACGCCGCCGTTCTGGCCGCTCCGGGCTTCAACTGGATCGCCCTGGGTGCTGCTAAGAGCGCCGTGAAGTAATTCACTCTTAACAGAGTGTTTTATTGAACGGGTTGCGGACGGGACTTGAGCGTAGCGCTCGGTTCCGTCCGTAGCTTTTTGGGGGGGTGCATTTCGTCTCCTCCCGTCGTCGCAGCGACGACACGCGGGTTTTGCCCGCTCCTTTGCCGCATAGCGGCCTTTCCCGTCTTATCGCCGCCCGATCAATCCGCTCCGTCACCGGGGCCGGATCGCGCTCGGCTGCTGCCCCCAATCTCCAGCTTTTTTAAAACAAAGGGGGTTCGGGGCTTGCCCCGACCGGGTGCGGGCGGGAGCCCGCCTATGGCCCGTCTCAGCGCGATCGACGTGGCGGCGGGGCCTTGCCCGTCATCGGCGGAGCCGCTGGCCGACGGGTCGGTGCGGCGGGGCCAGGTCGTTTGCCGCCACGGGGGACAAGGTGGTGTGGGCCAGAGCCGATCAAATCGGCGCGTCCCATCTTCATCAACGCCTCGCGCAGGATCGGAGCGTTCTCGGGATCGTGCCAGCGCAGGAACGCCTTGTGGAGGCGACGCTGGCGCAGGCCCTTGGCGGTAAAGACGGTCGGGCTGTCGCGCTCGATTGGACGGAGCGGGTTGCGGTCGCTGTGATACATCGCGGTCGCCAGCGTCATCGGCGTGGGCAGGAAGGTCTGGACCTGATCGAGCCGGTAATCGTTGCGCTTCAGCCACAAAGCGAGGTTCAGCATGTCCTCGTCGGTGGTACCGGGATGGGCGGCGATGAAATAGGGGATCAGCCGCAGCCGCTTGCCCGAGCGGCGCGCCGAGGCCTCGAACAGGGTGCGGAAGCGTTCGAACACCTCGACTCCCGGCTTCATCATCAGCGACAGCGGCCCCGATTCGGTGTGTTCGGGGGCGATTTTGAGGGTACCGCCGACATGGTGGCGGACCAGTTCATCGACATAGGCCGGGCTGTTGAGCGCGATATCGTAGCGGACGCCCGAGGCGACCGAGACGGTATGCACCCCCGGCACGGCGCGGGCGGCGCGATAGAGCGCGACCAAGGGGGCGTGGTCGGTGACCAGCGAGGGGCAGGGGGCGGGGAACAGACAGGACAGCCGCCGACATTTGGCCTGGGCGCGGGGCTTGCCGCAACCCAGCCGCCACATATTGGCGGTCGGGCCGCCGAGATCGGAAATCGCCCCGGTGAAACCGGCGGTGCAATCGCGGATCGTCGCGATCTCGCGCAGCACGGAGTCGGGCGAACGGTTCTGGACGATGCGGCCTTCATGGGTGGTGATCGAACAGAAGGTACAGCCGCCGAAACAGCCCCGCACGATTGCGACCGAGAAACGGATCATCTCCCACGCCGGAATGCGGCCGCTCCCGTGGCCGGGATGGGGGGCGCGGGCATAGGGCAGTTCGTGGACGGCGTCGAGATCGGGAGTGGCGAGCGGCAAAGGCGGCGGGGACAGCCAGACCTCTTTGTCGCCGTGACGCTGGACCAGCGGGCGGGCGTTGAGCGGGTTGGTCTCGGCGTGCAGGATGCGGGTCGCGTGGGCGTACAGCACCGGATCGTCGCGCACTTGCTCGAAGGCGGGCAGCCGCACCACCACCCGGTCGGGATCGGCGGCGGCGGGGGCGGGCGGGTGAATGCCGTCCAGCCCGCTTTCGTCGATCACGGTCCAGCCCTCGGGGACGCAATCCCGCACCGTCGCGGTGCCGCGAATGTCGCCCATCGCCCGGAGGGATTCACCCCGGGCGGCGCGGTGGGCGATGTCGATCACCGCCCGCTCGCCATTGCCGAACACCAGCAGGTCGGCCTTGGCATCGAGCAGGATCGAGCGGCGCAGCTTTTCCGACCAGATGTCGAAATGAGCGACCCGGCGCAAGCTGGCCTCGATCCCGCCCAGCACGATGGGAACGTCGCGGAACGCCTCGCGGCAGCGTTGGGCATAGACGATCACGGCGCGGTCGGGCCGCTTGCCCCCTTCGCCGCCGGGGGTATAGGCGTCGTCGCTGCGGATGCGGCGGTCGGCGGTATAGCGGTTGACCATCGAATCCATGTTGCCGCCGGTGACGCCGAAGAACAGCCGGGGCCGCCCCAACGCCGCGAAGGCGTCGGGGCTGCTCCAATCGGGTTGGGCGATGATGCCGACCCGAAAGCCCTCGGCCTCGAGGACGCGGCCGATCACCGCCATCCCGAAACTGGGATGATCGACATAGGCGTCGCCGGTGACCAGCACGACGTCGCAGCATTCCCAGCCCAGCCGGTCCATCTCGGCACGGGTCATCGGCAGGTGGGGGGCGGTCTGCCGCGGTTGGGACCGTGAGAACAGAGCGGGAAGCGAAGACAGATCGGTCACGGCCTCCTACATCCGCTCCAACTCGTCGATGAAGCCGATCACGACGTCCAGCCCCTGACGCCAGAAATCGGGATTGGCGGCATCCAGCCCGAACGGGGCCAGCAGGTCGCCGTGGCGGAGCGTGCCGCCCGCCCGCAGCATGTCGAGATAGCGATCGGGGAAGTTGGGGATGCTCCCGGCGGCATAGGCCGAATAGAGCGAATTGACCAGGCAATCGCCGAACGCATAGGCATAGACGTAGAAGGGCGAATGGACGAAGTGGGGGATATAGGCCCAGTAATTCTTGTATTCCTCGTCGAAGCGGAAGGTCGGCCCCAGGCTGTCGGTCTGGACCTGCATCCACAATTCGCCGATCCGCTCGGGCGACAGTTCGCCCTGGCGGCGCTCTTCGTGCACCAGCGATTCGAAATCGTAAAAGGCGATCTGGCGGACGACGGTATTCAGCATGTCCTCGACCTTGCCCGCCAGCATGATCCGCCGCCGCTTGGGGTCGGTCTCGCGGCCGAGCAGGGCGCGGAAGGTCAGCATCTCGCCGAACACCGAGGCGGTCTCGGCCAGGGTCAGCGGGGTATCGGACATCAGCCCGCCCTGGCCGCCAGCCAGGATCTGGTGCACGCCGTGGCCCAGTTCGTGGGCCAGCGTCATCACGTCGCGGGTGCGGCCCATGAAATTGACGAGCAGATAGGGGTGGGCCGACGGCACGGTGGGATGGGCAAAGGCGCCGGGCGACTTGCCGGGACGGGTGGGGGCGTCGATCCACTTGTTGTCGAAGAAGCGGCGGCCCAGCGCTTCCATCTCGGGCGAGAAGGCGCCATAGGCCCCAAGCACGAGGTCGCGCGCCTCGGTCCAGCTATAGAGGCGGTCGTCATCGTCGGGCAGGGGGGCGTTGCGGTCCCAGTAATCGAGCGTCTCGACCCCGAACCACTTCGCCTTCAGGGCGTAATAGCGGTGGGCCAACTCGCCGTAGCATTCCTTGACCGAGGCGGCCAGGGCATCGACGACATGGTCTTCGACCTGATTGGACAGGTTGCGAAAGGATTGCGGCCGGGCATAGCGCCGCCAGCGGTCGTCGATCTCCTTTTCCTTGGTCAGGGTGTTGGTGATCAGCGCGAACAGCGGCGCGTTCTCCCCCAGCACCTGCCCCAACGATTTCGCCGCTTCCTTGCGCTTGGCCCCGTCGGTGTCGGAGAGAAGGTTCAGCGCCTCGGCCGAGGTCAGGTCGCGGCCGCCAATCGGAAAGCGCAGCCGCGCCATCGTCTCGTCGAACAGGCGGTGCCAGGCGGCGGTGCCGACGACGTGAAGGTCGTGCAGCATCTTTTCCAATTCGTCGGACAATTGGTGATCGCGGAAGACCCGGATGTCGCGCAGCCAGGGGGCATAGCGGCGCGCTTCGGGCGCGTCCAGCAGCCGCTCCAGCACCGCTTCGTCCAGCCGGTTGATCTCCAGCGTAAAAAACAGGGTGTGACTGGAAATATCGGTGACCCGCTCCTGCATGCTCTGATAGAAGCGTCCGCGCTCGGGGTCGGACACGTCTGCCGCATACAACAGTTGCGCATACGACATAATCCGTCCCAAAATGTCGCCGATACGTTCGTATTCGATCAGAGCGGCACCGAAATCGGGACCGTTCAGTTCGTGCAGCCGGCCAGAATGGTGTTTGTCGAATGTCTTTGCAGCTTCATAAGCAGTGGCGAGATCGTCCTTTAGGCGTGACGAATCCGGTCCCGGATACAGATCCGAGAGGTCCCATTCGGGAAGTTGGACGTTCGCAACTGCGGAAGCCTGATGAGTCATGCGCTGTCTCCTTGTGCCAGTCGCAAATATAGGTATCACTGTATCAGGGGAACAGGGAGATCGTCGCATGGAGGATATTCGCGCCTGCAAAAGCCTGCCGGGCATGTTTTTCGACTGGGCGGCCCGGTTGGGGGACAAGCCGTTTCTGGCGGCGCGGCGTGACGGGGAATGGCGGACGCAATCATGGCGCGCCGTTGCCGACGAGGTGATTGCGCTTGCCGCCGGTCTGGAGCGGCTGGGCATCGTTGCCGGCGACCGGGTGGTGCTGGTTGGCGAGAACCGACCGGAATGGGCGATTGCCGATCTGGCGATCATGGCGGCCGGGGCGATTTCCGTTCCCGCCTACACCACCAATACCGTCGCCGACCATTGTCACATCCTGGATAATTCCGGGGCCAAGCTGGCGATCGTTTCGACTCCGGCGCTGGCGCGGCGGGTGCTTGCCGCCGCCGCCGAGGCCCGTGCCCGGCCGGGGGTGATCGTGATCGACCCGCCCTTCGCCGACCCGCCCGAGGGAATTGTCCGCCATACCTGGGACGACGTGCTGGCGTTGGGTCGGGCAAGCGGAAGCGAGGCGCGGGTGCGCGCCCGCGTCGCCGGTCTGCGCCGCGACAATACCGCCTGTATCATCCACACGTCGGGGACCGGGGGGGTGCCCAAGGGGGTGATGCTGTCGCATGGCGCGATCTTGCACAATTGTCATGGCGCCGCGCTTTTGGTCGATGATCTGAATGGCGGGGTTCATTACGACGAAGTGTTCCTGTCGTTCCTGCCGCTGTCGCATGCCTACGAGCATACTGCCGGGCTGTTCCTGCCGATTTCGATCGGGGCGTCGATCTATTACGCCGACAGCATCGAGCATCTCTCCGCCAACATGCTCGAGGTCCGCCCCACCATCATGACGGCGGTGCCGCGTCTGTATGACAGCATCCGCATCCGCATCCTGAAGGGGTTGAGCAAGGCCGGGCGGGTGCGCCAGAGCCTGTTCCACGCCGCTTTGACGCTTGGTACCCGCCGGATCGACCAGGACGGGCGGTTGGGGCCGCTCGATACCGTGGCCGACCGGGTGCTGGAACGGGTGGTGCGCGACAAAATCCGCGACCGCTTCGGCGGCCGGTTGAAGGCGTTCGTCTCTGGCGGCGCGCCGCTGCCGCCCGAGGTCGGCCGCTTCTTCCTGGCACTCGGCGTCACCATCCTGCAAGGCTATGGCCAGACCGAAGCCGCCCCGGTGATCAGCGTCAATCGCCCCGGCCGGGTCCGGGTCGAATCCGTCGGCTCGGCGATCGAGGGTGTCGAACTGCGCATCGCCGAGGACGGCGAAATCCTGGTCCGCGGCGAATTGGTGATGCAGGGCTATTGGCAAGACTCGGCCTCGACCGCCGCCGCGATCGATCCCGATGGCTGGCTGCATACCGGCGATATCGGGGTGATCGACCCCGACGGCAATCTGCGGATCACCGACCGCAAGAAGGATATCATCGTCAATTCCGGCGGCGACAACGTCTCGCCGCAGCGGATCGAGTGTCTGCTGACCCTCCAGCCCGGCATCGCCCAGGCGATGGTGCATGGCGATCGTCGGCCGCATCTGGTCGCCCTGATCGTGCCCGATCCCGAGCGGGTCCAGGCGTTGGGCTCGCCGCCGCGCACTCCCGAGCGGGTGGTGATCGAACATCCCCGCCTCAAGGCCGAGATCGCCCAGGCGGTCGAGCAGGTCAATGCCCGGCTGGCCCCGGTCGAGCGCATCCGCCGCTTCGCCGTGCTGGCCGAGCCGTTCTCGGTCGAGAACGGATTGTTGACGCCGACGATGAAAATCCGTCGCCACCTGATCCGTGAAAGCCACGCCGAGATCCTGGACGGGATGTACGAAGATCGCCAGACGCGGGCGGCGCGCCCCAAGGCCGAGGCGATGTAGCGACGTCGATACCGGGCGCGGCACGAGCTTTTGTTGCTTTTGCCGCCCCGGCTGCACTATGAGTCGGCTCCCGTTCCCGCCGCGCACGGGAGCGGCCGGCGGCCTCGTCGGGCCGCGCCGATGGGCGCATCCTGGCCCGCGTTCACTTCTTTTTCAGGTGCTTTGCCATGACTCCCGCCGCCAGACTTCAGGCTGCCATCGACGTTCTGTCCGCGATCGAGAAATCGGCCAAGCCCGCCGATTCCGTCGCCGCCTCGTATTACCGCGACCGCCGCTATATCGGGGCCAAGGATCGCCGCGCCGTCGCCGAGGTGGTGTGGCGGGTGCTGCGCCGCCGCGCCCGGATTGATTGGTGGCTGCGGTTCTTCGAGGTCGAGGAGATCGATTCGCGCAGTCGGGTGCTGGCCGACATGGCGCTGGAAGGCATCCAGCCCGACCCCGATCTGTTTCGCGGTCCGCATTCGGCCTGGGCTCCCGAGCCGGAAGAGCGCCGCTTTATCGAGCGGATGCTGGAACTGAAATCGCCGTTCCACCGCGATATGCCGCCGCATGTCCGCTCGGAATATCCGGAATGGATCGAACCGCGTCTGGTCGCTCTGTTCGGCGACACGCTCGGCGACGAAATGGGGGCAATGCGCGACGAAGCGCCGCTTGACCTGCGCGTCAACGCGTTGAAGGCAACGCGCGAGCAGGCGATTGCCGCCCTGGCTGCGGAAAAGATCCGGGCCGAGCCGACCGCGCTGTCGCCGTTGGGGCTGCGGCTGGCGTCGCGGCTGCCGCTGGTGCAGATCCAGGCGTGGCGCGACGGGCTGATCGAGGTCCAGGACGAGGGCTCGCAACTGGTCGCGCTGATCGTGGGCGCCAAGCCCGGGATGGCGGTGGTCGATTATTGCGCCGGGGCCGGGGGCAAGACCCTGGCGATTGCGGCCGCGATGGCCAACAAAGGCCGTCTGGTCGCCTGCGACGTCGCCAGTTGGCGGGTTGATCGCGCCGGGGACCGCCTGCGTCGCGCCGGAGTCCACAACGTCACCCGGCGGGTGATCGAGGGCGAGTCCGACAAATGGATCAAGCGCTCGGCCGGAAGCTTCGACCGCGTCCTGGTCGATGCGCCCTGTACCGGGACCGGGACGTGGCGGCGCAATCCGGATGCGAAATGGCAGTTGGGCGAGTCCGATCTGCTTGAACTGATCGGACGTCAACGCGACATCCTGACCAGCGCGGCGCGGCTGGTCCGTCCCGGCGGGCGGCTGATCCACGCCACCTGTTCGCTGATGACGGAGGAGAACGAGGCCCAGGTCGAGGCGTTCCTGGCCGCCCATCCCGAGTATCGGCAGGTTCCGATCGACGAAGTGTGGGCCGAAACGCTGGGCACCCCCTGTCCGGTGGCGGGACCGCATCTGCGGCTGACCCCGCTGCGCCACCACACCGACGGCTTTTTTGCCTCGGTGCTGGAGCGGGCGGCGGGCTGATCGCCGCCGCTACCGATGCGGGTGGTCGGGAAAAACGATCTGGCCCGAAATTCGGTTTGACTTCGGCAATCTTCAATGCAACATTACATTCCGTTAATACGGCCCGGCAGCGGCGGACCCCGCTCGTTGCCCCCATCGTGATGGAGTGACATACATGGCTGAGAGAAGCTTGTCGGGTTTGACCGAACAGGAAGCCGCTGAATTCCACGGCCAGTTCCAGACCACTTTCCTGACCTTCCTCGTGTTCGCCGTTGCGGCGCACGTGCTGGTTTGGGCCTGGAAGCCCTGGTTCTGATCTAGCCTTTTCTTAAGGGGTTTTTTTCTATGAGCAATCCGAAAGACGACTACAAGATTTGGCTGGTCATCAATCCGTCGACCTGGCTGCCCGTGATTTGGGTTGTGGCCGTGGTTGTGGCGATTTCGGTGCACGCCGCCGTCCTGGCCGTTCCGGGCTTCAACTGGATCGCCCTGGGTGCCGCCAAGAGCGCCGTGAAGTAATCACTCTTCACGAGTGACTTTACTTTGGTGAGACGGACGGATCTGAGCTAACGCTCGGGTCCGTCCGTTGCCGTTTCTAGAGCCTTTTCCATTCAAATAGAATCGGCTCTAAGGCCGCAGCCCCCCTCGCCACGACAGCCTGCTTCTTCGGATCGCAGACAGAGCAATGCCGCGATGAGGGGGCCTCACCGCGGCTTGGTCTTTTCCGTCCGCCCGGTCGGGCGATGCCTCTTTCGGGGCGGGCGCTGTCTTGCTACGACACGCCGCCGCCGAGAACCTTGTAGAGGGTGACGAGGTTCGACAGGCGCGAGATCTGGACCGAGATCAAATCCTGTTCGGCGCTGTAGAGCGAGCGCTGCGAATCCAGCACGGTCAGATAGTTGTCGATGCCGCTGTCGTAGCGGGCGCGCGACAGGCGATAGCTGTCGCGGGTCGCGGCGACCAGATCGGATTGCGACTTCATCTGCTCGGACAGGGTGGTCTTGGCGGTCAGGGCATTCGCGACCTCGCTGAACGCGGTCTGGATCGACTTTTCGTACTGAGCGATCGCGATATCGCGGTTGGCCTTGGCGCTGTCGAGGTTGGCGAAGTTCTTCCCGGCGTCGAAGATCGGCGTCGTGATCTGCGGCACGAACGACCATGCCCCGGTACCGGCGGCGAACAGGGTGTCCAGCGTCGTGCTGGAACTCCCGAACGTGCCGGTCAGCGACAAAGTGGGGAAGAAGGCGGCCCGTGCGGCACCGATATTGGCGTTGGCGGCCTTTAAGGTGTGTTCGGCCTGGACGATATCGGGGCGGCGCAGCAGAACCTCGGAGGGCAGGCCGGTCGGCAGATCCTCGACGAAATGCAGCCCGCCGAGATCGTCGGCCGCCGCGTCCAGCCGGGATTCGTCGATCGGCGCGCCGACCAGCAGGACCAGCGCGTTCTTGTCCTGCTCGACCTGACGCAGATAGCGCGAGCGGTTGACCCGGGCGGTTTCGACCGCGGTCCGGGCCTGGGCGACGTCGAGTTGCGAGGCAGCGCCACGTTCGAAGCTGCGCAAGATCAACTCCAGCGAGGCCTGACGGCTGTCGAGGGTCTCGTTGGTGAGCTTGAGCAGGGCGCGGTCGCCGAACAAAGTCAGTGCAGCGTTGGCGACCTCGGCAATCAGGGAGATCCGGGTCGAGTCCCGCGCTTCCTCAGTCGCCAGATACTTTTCGAGCGATTCCTCTTCCAGGCTGGACAGCCGTCCGAACAGATCAACCTCGAACGAGGTGATCCCCAGGTTAGCGTTGAAGCGGCGGGTGTCGGACGCCTTGGGCGGGTTCGCCGAGCTGACCGATTTCGGGCTGTGGTCGGCGGTTGCCGACGCTCCGGCGGTCAAATGCGGGAACAGGTCGGATTCGGAAACCCGATAGGTCGAGCGCGCCACATCAATGTTGAGCGCCGCGACCCGAAGGTCGCGGTTGTTCTCCAGCGCCTGCCCGATCAGATACTGAAGCGACGGGGCGGTGAAGAACTCCTTCCACGCCATGTTGCCCAGCAGCGGAGCCTCGGGCTTGGTCGGGGCGGCCGGACCCGCCCCGGCGGGCCAGGCGGCGGGGACCGGGGCTTCGGGCCGCAGGTAATCGGGGACCAGCGAGCAGCCCGACAGCAGGGTGGCGGCGGCAAGAGCCGCGAAAAGCGGTCTGGTGGTCATGGCGGTGTTCCGAATGGAGGAGAAGACAGAATCAGACATCGGCGGACCCTTCCGGGGCGGCGGGCGTTTCCCGCTTTTTGCCAAAACGACCGAGGACGATCACGAAGAACAGCGGTACGAAATAGATCGCGAGGAAGGTTGCGCTGATCATACCGCCCATCACGCCGATACCGATTGCGTTCTGGGCACCGGACCCGGCTCCGTTGGCGATCGCCAAGGGCAGAACGCCCAGGATGAAGGCCAGCGAGGTCATCAGGATCGGGCGTAGGCGCTGTTGGGCCGCCGTGACTGCCGCGTCGGTCAGCGTCATCCCTTTCTCATAGAGATCCTTGGCAAATTCGACGATCAGGATCGCGTTCTTGGCGGCAAGACCGATGGTGGTGAGCAGCCCGACCTGGAAATAGACGTCGTCGGGCAGGCGGACCGCCGTCACCGCGCCGACCGCGCCCAGCACGCCGAGCGGCACCACCAGCATCACCGCAAACGGGATCGACCAGCTTTCGTACAGCGCGGCGAGGCAGAGGAACACCACCAGCACCGAGATGCTGTAGAGCGCCGGAGCCTGCGATCCGGCCTGCCGTTCCTCATAGGACAGGCCGGTCCATTGATAGCCGATGCCGGGCGGCAGCTTGGTTGCCAGATCCTCCATGATCGCCATCGCTTCGCCCGAAGAATGGCCGGGGGCGGGGGCTCCCATGATCTCGCGCGAGGGAACGCCGTTATAGCGTTCGAGCTGGGGCGAGCCGAACGACCAATGGGCGGTGGCGAAGGTCGAGAACGGCACCATTTCTCCGGTGCTGTTGCGGACTTCCCAGCGATTGACGTCCTCGGGCTGCATCCGGAACGGGGCGTCGGCCTGGATATAGACCTTCTTGACCCGGCCTTTTTCGATGAAATCGTTGACGTAGGCCGAGCCCCACGCCGCCGACAGGGTGGAATTGATCGTCGAGAGCGACAGCCCCAACGCCGACGCCTTTTCCCGATCGACCGACACTTGGTATTGCGGGGTGTCCTCCAGCCCGTTGGGCCGCACGCCCACCAGGGCCGGATTCTGAGCGGCCATGCCCAGAATTTGGTTGCGGGCCTGCATCAACGCCTCGTGGCCCACGCCGGCCTGATCTTGCAACTGGAAGTCAAAGCCGTTGGCGTTGCCAAGCTCGATCACCGCAGGCGGGATGAAGGCGAACACCATCGCGTCCTTGATCTTGGACAGGTTGGCCATGGCGCGTCCGGCGATGGCCTTGGCCTTGAGGTTGGGGCTGGTGCGTTCGCTCCAATCCTTCAGGCGGATGAAGGCCATACCGGCATTCTGGCCGCGACCGGCGAAGTTGAAACCGGCCAGGGTAAAGATGCTGTCGACCGTGTCCTTTTCCTGTTCGCGGAAATAGGCCTCGACCTTCGACATCGTTTCGGCGGTGCGTTCGCGGGTGGCTCCGGCCGGAGTCTGAACCTGGACGAACATCAGTCCCTGGTCTTCCTCGGGAAGGAAGGCGGAGGGCAGATTGATGAACATCACGACCAGACCGGCCAGCAACACGGCATAGACCGCCAGCGACGGCACCACGCGGCGCAGCACGCCGCGGACGCCGGTGATGTACATCGAGCGGCTGCGGTCGAAATTGCGGTTGAACCAGCCGAAGAAGCCGTGCGACGACAGGCCGTGGCCGCGTTCGACCGGCTTTAGGATCGTCGCGCACAACGCCGGGGTCAGGATCAGCGCCACCAACACCGACAGCCCCATCGCCGACACCAGGGTCAGCGAGAACTGGCGATAGATCGCGCCGGTCGAGCCGGAGAAGAACGCCATCGGCACCAGAACCGCCGAGAGCACCAAGGCGATGCCGATCAGCGCCCCGGTGATCTGATCCATTGATTTGCGGGTTGCTTCCTTGGGCGACAGCCCCTCCTCGCTCATCACGCGCTCGACATTCTCGACGACGACGATGGCGTCATCGACCAGCAGGCCGATTGCCAGCACCATCGCAAACATCGTCAGCGTGTTGATGGTAAAGCCGCTGGCGGCGAGGATGCCGAAGGTACCAAGCAGAACCACCGGAACCGCGATGGTGGGGATCAGGGTGGCCCGGAAGTTCTGAAGGAAGACGAACATCACGACGAAGACCAGCACGATCGCTTCGATCAGGGTCTTGATCACCTCTTCGATCGAGATGCGGACGAACGGCGTGGTGTCGTAGGGATAGGTGACTTCCAGCCCCTCGGGCAGAACCTTCTTCAATTCCTCGAACTGCTTGCGGACCGCGGTGACGGTATCGAGCGCGTTGGCGCCGGTCGCGAGCTTGATGCCCATTGCGGCGGCGGGGTGGCCGTTATATTTGGCCTGGATTTCGTAGTTTTCCGAGCCGATCTCGATCCGGGCGACGTCCTTCAGCCGCACCAGCGAGCCGTCCTGATTGACCCGAAGCAGGATCGCGCCGAACTGCTCGACCGTCTCCAACCGGCTTTGCGCCAGAATGGTCGCGTTGATCTGCTGGCCCGGCACGGCGGGATTGCCGCCAAGCTGGCCGACCGAGACCTCGGCGTTTTCGGCGGTGATCGCGTTGACGACGTCGGCGGTGGACAGGGCATAGCTGACCAGCTTGTCCGGGTTCAGCCAGACCCGCATCGCATGCTGGGCCCCGAACACGGTGACTTCGCCAACGCCGTTGACCCGGCTGATCGGATCTTGGACGCGCGAGGTCAGCATGTCGGTCAGATCGACCTGGGAATAGCGGTCGTCCTTCGAGTAGAAGCCCGCGACCAGCAGGAAGTTCTTGGCGGCCTTGGCGACCTTGACGCCCTGGCTCTGCACCTCCTGCGGCAACAGCGGCATCGCCAATTGCAGCTTGTTCTGCACCTGCACCTGGGCGATGTCGGGGTTGGCTTCGGGGTCGAAGGTGAGCGTAATCGAAACATTACCGGCGGAATCGCTGGTCGAGGACATATAGCGAAGATGATCGAGACCGTTCATCTTCTGCTCGATCACCTGGGTGACGGTGTTTTCAACCGTCTGCGCCGAGGCGCCGGGATAGGTCGCGGAGATCTGCACCGCCGGGGGGGCGATGCGCGGATATTGTTCGATCGGGAGCGACAGGATCGACAAACCGCCCGCCAGCATGATGATGATGGCGATGACCCAGGCGAATACGGGCCGGTCGATAAAGAAACGGGGCATGGGGGGACTCTCCGATCAGCGGGCGGCGGCCGGGGCCGCCGGGGCCGCCGGGGCCGCTTTGGCGGGAGCGACGCGGACTTCGGCACCGGGACGGATTTTCTGTAACCCTTCGGTCACCACCAGATCGCCCGCGGCCAGCCCCTCTTCGATCAGCCAGGAATCGCCGACCGCCTGACCGACCTTGACCGGACGCGGGGCGACCTTGTTGTCGGGGCCGACCACCCAGACCGAGGCCTTGCCGTCGGCACCGCGCACCAGCGCCTTCTGCGGGATCAGGATGGCCTGATCCTTGACGCCCTGCTCGATCCGGGCGCGGACGAACAGGCCGGGAAAAAGGTCGTGGCGCGGATTGGGGAACACGGCGCGAAGCTGGACCGCTCCGGTGGTCTGATCGACGGTGACGTCGGAGAATTCCAACCGTCCGGGCAGGTCGTAGGATTGGGCGGTACCGTCGAGCGTCAACGTCACCGGCGCGGCGGCGGCGGCGGCGCTGCCATCGGGGGTGAGCGTCCGGCGCAGACGGATCAGTTCGGAACTCGACTGGCTGACATCGACGAAGATCGGGTCCAACTGGGTGATGGTGGCAAGGCTGGTGTTCTGGTTGGCGGTAACCAGCGCACCTTCGGTGACGCTGGATTTACCGATCCGGCCGCTGATCGGGGCGAACACCTTGGTGTAGCCCAGGCTGATCCGCGCCGTCTGTACCGCCGCTTCGGCGACCAGAATCTGCGCCTTGGCCTGATCGAGGCTGGCGATGGCGTCGTCGTAATCCTGGCGCGACACCGCGTTGATCCGCACCAGATCCTCGTAGCGGGACGCCTTGGCCTCGACCGATTTCAACGAGGCGCGGGCCTTGACCAGATCGGCCTGGGCGCTGTTGACGCTGGCCTGATAGGTCGCGGGGTCGATCAGGTAAAGCTGTTGCCCCGCCTTGACCTCGCTGCCTTCCTGGAACAATCGCTTCAAGATGATGCCGTTGACCTGGGGACGGACCTCGGCGACGCGAAAGGCGGTGGTGCGGCCGGGCAATTCGGTGGTCAGCGCCACCCGCCCGGGTTCGACCGCGAGGGCGGTCACCTCGACCGGAGCGCCCGGGGGGGCACCGGCGGACTGCTTTTTATCGTCGCAACCGGTTGCCACCAAAGCGGCAAGGGCGAGGATGGCCAGGGACGAAATTCTGGGGGGGAGGGACATTGTCGGGATCCTTGACTTCGGCGGCGCCAGTCGGAGAAGGGGTGGACGGCGCTGCTCATGCAGTGTACCGTACCGTACAGTTTAGTTTGGATCAAGACGCTTTCGTCGGGATATACGTAGGGACAGGAGAGACAGGCCGACCATGACAAAGGCAAAGCCGCAGGGGCGGGGGATGGCACGTCGCCAAGCCATGCTGGATGCCGCCCGGGAGCTGTTTCTCGAAAAAGGATTTGAGTGTACCAGCCTGTCCGATATCGTCGAGCGCTCCAAGGGGTCGCGCAGCACCTTATACGATCAGTTTGGAAGTAAAGATGGTCTTTTGCGTGCCCTGGTCGAAGGTATCACCTCGACGGTGTGGGAATTGCTGGGGGACGAAACCGGTCCCTGCACCTTTTGCGAGGCTGGGTTGATCGAACTGGGCGGGCGCTTCGTCCGCGCCGCCCTGGCTCCCGACAACATCGCGGTTTATCGGATTCTGGTCGCCGAAGGGCACCGGGTCCCCGAAATCGCCGAATTGTTTTTCAATACCGGGCCGCGCACGCTGGAACGCCGTCTGGCCGAACGGTTCCGCGCCGCGCTGTCGGTGCGCGAAGACGCCGGGTCGCCCGACGAAATCGCCCAGATCTATCTGGGGGCGATGCTGGGCGACCTGCATGTCCGCCAGGTTCTTGGCCTGGTGCCGCATTGGAGCGACGAACAAATCGATTCCCATGTCCGCATCGCGGTGGGGATTTTTCTCGACGGGGTCGGCCGTCCGGCCCAATGACGGCCTCAGATCGCCCGGATTCCGCCGAGGAAGCTATCGACTTCGTGGCGCAATTGGGACGAGACCGCCCCTAATTCCTTGGCGACGCTGTGCATCCGGTTGGCGAGGTCGCCAGTCTGCCCCGCCGCGCGCGACACTTCGACGATGCCGCGGCTGACTGCGGCGTTGCCTATCGCGGCTTCCTGGACGTTGCGGGCGATTTCCTGGGTTGCGGCGGTCTGTTCCTCGACGGCCGAGGCGATCGAGGTGACGACGCCGTCAACCTGTCCCACCACGTCGCGGACGCGCAGGATCGAGCCTGCGGCTTCATGGGTGTTGCTCTGAACCCCGGCGATCTGGCTTTGAATCTCGGCGGTGGCCCGGGCGGTCTGGGTCGATAGCGCCTTGACCTCGCCCGCGACGACGGCAAAGCCCTTGCCCGCGTCGCCCGCGCGGGCCGCCTCGATCGTGGCGTTCAGCGCCAACAGGTTGGTCTGACCGGCAATGTCCTCGATCATCCGGACGATTTCGCCGATCCGGTCGGCCGCCTGTTGCAGGTCGCCGACCCGGCGGGTCGCCTCGGCGGTGTGCTCGACCGCCAATTGCGAGATGCGGGTGGTGTCTTGGACCCGGCGGCTGATTTCCGAGGTGGAGGCCCCCAATTCCTCGGTCGCCGAGGCCACGGTCTGGACGTTGGTGGTGGATTCCTCGGCGGCATGGGCAACCGTGGCGCTCTGATCGCCGGTCAGGGTGGCGGCGGCGTTCAGTTCGGTCGAGGCGCTGGCGACCTGATCGACCACGGTCGAAACCCCGATCATCACCTGGCTTACCGCCTGATCGAACCGGCTGGTCAATTGATCGCGGCGCAGGGCGCGGTCGAGTTCGCGCTGGCGAGCCTGCTCGGCTTCGCGTTGAAGCCGCTCGGTCTCGGCCAGTTCGCGGCGGAACACCTCAAGCGAGCGGGCCATCTCGCCGATTTCGTCGCGGCGGGATTGATGCGCGATGTCAAGGTCGCGGGCTCCGTCGGCCATTCGCTGCATCGCGGCGGTGGTGGCGAGCAGCGGCAGGGTGATCGAGCGTCCGATCGAGCGCGTCGCCAGCAGGAAGATCACCGCCAGGGCCAGGGTGAAGCCCCAGGAAATCATGTGGGTCCGCTCGACGGTGGTGGCGACATTGGCCAGGGCTTCGTCGCGTTCCTTGCCCGCGGCGTCGGCCAGTTGGTCGAAGCGGTCGCCGAAACTGGCATAGCTCTCGCTGAGAGCCTTGCGGGCCGCCTCGGCGTCCTGATCGAGTTCGACATAGGCGGTGACCGTGCGTAGATAGCTCTCGGCATCCTGACGCAGGCTGGCGCGCTGGCTTTCCGGCAGGCCGCTGCGGTCGAGCGTGGCGAGGAAGGCGCGCTGTGCCGCCGCGACCTTAGCCAGATAGTCGGGACGATGACGCAGCAGGTAATCCTTTTCCGAGCGGCGCATCGACAGCAGGTGCATCATCAGTGTCGGGTCGGTGCCAGCCGAGGTCAGGTTGGCCTCGATCGCGTGGGCGGCGTCGCGAAGTTGCTTCTCCAGCCCCAGAGTCTCGTTGAGGCCGACCTTGATCAGGTTGTCGGAGACGGTGCCAAGCGCCTGACGATAGCGCACGATCCCGCTGCCAATCGCGTCGAGATCGGGGCGGAAGGCGTCGGCATGGGGTTCGCCCGCCATCCGCTTGGCGAGCTCGGATGCCTGGGTCGCTGTCGCCAGCGCGGTTTCGGCGTATTTCGGCTCCTTGCGGATCAGGAAATCCTTTTCCGCCCGTCGCATTTCCAGCGCCAGGATGCGCAAATCACGGCTTTGGCTGAACAGAATGTTGTGGGCCTCGGCTTCCTCCTGTTCGGAGGAAACGATCGCTTCCGACCATGTCTGGGTCAAGAGCAGGAGAAAAAGGGCGGAAAGCCCGATTACGGCCAGGGTGGAGACCCGGGCGGCCAGGGATTGGGATGGGTCCATTCGGCGTGGCAGCATGGGGGGGGGTCTCCTGTGAAGACTTCGCTTCTATATTACCCTTTTTTACTCTTTGCTTCTGATATCCGCCAGAAAGCGAACCAGCTCACCTTCGAGGGAACGGCTATGAGTTTTTAGACTGTCCGCGATCGAAAAGACGTCTTTGGCCATTCGGCCGGTTTCGGCGGCAGCTTGGGCAACTTCGGTGACGCTGGTCGAAACGTCGCGGACACCCTGGCTGGCCGCCTCGACATTGCGGGCGATCTCGTTGGTCACCGTGCCCTGTTCCTCGACCGCCCCGGCAATCGATGTCGAGAAGGAATCGATCCGGGTAATGGTGTTGGCAATGGCATGGATGGCTTCGACGGTGGCGCGGGTTCCGTCCTGAACCGCCGAAATCTGCTGGGCGATGTCCTCGGTCGCCTGGGCGGTCTGACCGGCCAGGGTCTTGACCTCATGGGCGACGACGGCAAAGCCCTTGCCCGCCTCTCCGGCGCGGGCGCTCTCGATCGTCGCATTCAGCGCCAGCATGTTGGTCTGGCTGGCAATACCGTTGATCAGGCTAATGACCTCGCCGATCCGGCTGGTGGACGATGACAGGCCCTCGACCTTGCGGTTGGTCTCGGCGGCTTCGGCCACCGCGGCCCGGGCGATCGCGGTCGATTGTTCGACCTGACGGGCAATCTCGCGGATCGAGGCCGACAATTCCTGTCCCGCCGCCGACACCGATTCGACATTGGCCGAGGCGGTGTCGCTGGCCGAGGCCAGCGCCGCCCCTTGTCTGCCGGTGCGGTCGGCGTTCGCCGCCAGATCGTCGGCGGCGCGGTGGAGATGGTCGGTCAGCGAGCCGATCTCGGCGACGACGCCGTGGACCCGCGTTTCCATCTCGTTGGCCAATGCCGCCATCTCGACGTGACGCTGCGCCCTGACCCGTTCTTCCTGGGCGTTTTGCGCGCGGGTTAGCCGTTCATTCTCGGCGGCGTGGGCGCGAAACACCTCCAGGGTGCGGGCCATGTCGCCGATATCGTCTCTGCGGTCGGTCAGCGGCAGCGAGCGGTCGAGTCGTCCCTGGGCGATGTCGCTCATCGCGGCGGTGATCGCGCGCAGCGGACGCACAATCGTCCGGTGGGCCAGCCCCAGCCCCAGCCCCAGACCGACGATTCCGCATCCGAGCAGGATCAGCAGAGTCCAGGTCTTGACCGCCTCGGCCGAGGCGAAGAACTGCGCCACCGGGATGCCGACATACAAAATCCCGATCACCGCGCCGGACGAGTCGCGGATCGGGTCGTAGCCGGTGACATAGGGAATGCCCAGGATATCGACGAAGCCGCGATAGGGCTCGTTGCGGACCAGAACCGCCTCATAGGCGGCGTTGCGCGCCAGTTTGGTGCCAACGGCGCGGCTGCCGTCATCCTTGCGGACATTGGTCGAGACGCGGGTATCGCCCATGAAAATCGTCGCGGTGCCGCCGACCTGGGCCACCACCGAATCGACCGGAGTGAAATTGTCGTTGAGGGGAACGGTTCCGGCGACGATCCGTCCCTCGACAAGGCGGAAATCGCCGCCTTGCGCCTTCAATTCGTTCCACGCCACCCGCATGTTGCGCTCGATGGCGAGATAAGCGTCCTGCTCGGCATTGCGGTTGAGTACCCCGAGAGTCGCCACGCCGACCGAAACCCCGATCAGGATGGTGTTGAGTAGGATCACCAGCCCTACCCGCAGAGATATGGTTAAACGCGGCATGACCTTCCCCTTGCCTGAACATCGGCATTCTCTAGTATATGACCTTAGTCGGTGCCAATCCAAGGGTATATCAGGCTTTAGACCTAGGTCAGGGGGCCAATCCGCTGGCGCAGAGCGGCGGCAATATCGAATGCGGCGTCGAGCCGCGGCCGCGGCCAGGGCGACAGATCGGCGACGGACTCCAGCGGCCGCGCCAATCCCCGCTCGTACAGCAGGCGGTGCAACCGCTCGTGCTTGGGTGCGACCCAGCCCGGCGGCGACCAGATGAACACCGGGGCCGGGGCGGCGCAGGCCTCGCAGCACATGCTGACCGAATCGCCGGTGACGACGATGGCATCGGCCAGGGCCAGGAAGCCGAAATAGGGATTGTCGCCGGGTTGGCCATAAAGATGCAGCCAGCGCGGTTCGGGCAGCCGTGCCGCCAGCGCCTGGGATTGCGGCTCGCCGGTGCGGCGGCTGGTGGTCAGCAGCACCGATCCCTGCGCGGCGGCGGCCAGGTCGGCGACGCGGCGGCCCAATTCTTCGGCCATTGCGACCGGAAAGGGCCGCTGTCTGGTCGCGCCGCCGACGATCACCGCGATCCGGGGATGGGGCAGGGCGGCAAAGGCGGATTCCCACCGCTTCGCTTCTTCCGCCAGCCGGGCCGGGCCGACCCGGTGCGGCGCGCCGACGATCTCGATCACATTGGCGGCGGGGTGGGGGCGGTCGTGGGCGGGGATCGCGATCAGGTCGAAATCGTCGCGGCCGGGACCGCCGGGGTCCATGATCTGGGCCAGATGGGCGCCTGATTGCCGTTTGATCCAGCGCGCCACCGGGGCGGTGCGGCGTCCGGCGGCGATCACCAACCGGGGCCAGGGGGGAGCCAGCGCGGCGCGGGATTCCGCTTCAATGCCGATCAGCCCGGCCCCGCGCAGCAGGTTGGGCAGCTTGGCCCAGCGGTCATAGCGGATTGTCTTGATCGCGAAGGGCAGGTCCAGCGCCTCGGCGACGCCCAGCGCCTGACTGACGTTTCCGGCGCGGTCGTCGGCCAGAACCCAGACTGGAACCGACTGATCTCCCATCGTCTATAGCTCCGCCCCATCGTGGGAGGGCAGTTACTTTGACGGATCGGCCGCGCAATGCAAGCGCTTCCTGCCCGATTAGCCGGATGGGGGGTAATGAATGACTCGACTGGTCGGGTAAAGGTTGCTATATTTGATTCGTTCAATTTCGCATGGAGCCCCCCGCCATGTTCGCCGACAACACACTGACCCCCAAGGAAGCCGTTCGGCTCTGTGCCCTCGGTACCCTCGCGTCCCGGCCAATGCGCTATAGCGAACTGGCAGGCACCGTGCGCCATTTCACCAGCCGAATGATGGGCCCCTCGCTTGAGCTGATGGGAACCTCGATCGAACTGCTTCGCTATGAAGGTCTGGTCGAAGCCCGCGACGGCGCCGGGATGGAAGACGATTCGCCGCTTGAAATCACCCGAGGCGGCCGCCGCGAACTCCATTCCCTGCTAACCGCCCGTCTGCGGCTGGGCAGCGATCTGTCGAAGCTGGTCGTCGCGCTGAAGATTCGCTTCCTCGACCTGCTCGAACCGGCCGAACGCCGCGCCCAGATTGATCTGCTGATCGAAGCGGTCGAGACCGAACTGACCCGTCTGATCGATCTGCGCGGCAGCAGCGTCGATGAATGCGGCGAAGACAGCGCTTTGGTCGCGTGGCTCGACCACGACATCGCCCAGCTCGAAGAGCGTCAGGACTGGCTCGAAGCCTTCCTCGCCAAGCTGTAACCCTTTCGCCACCGGGGCGTTGCGGTCCCGGTGGCGGCGGTCATCGTACCCCTATCCGTTGGTCCCTGGTTCCGGCGCTTCCCTTGGCCCGGTCCGTTTGGCATCCTGCTTTCCAGCAAAGGATGAGCAGACGGATGGATGACGACGGTTATGATCGCAAGGGGCACCGGGAACGGTTGCGGTGGCGCTTTCACGAAGCGCCCGAGGCTCTGCCCGATTACGAGTTGCTGGAGATGCTGCTGGGCATCGCCATTCCCCAAAGAGACGTCAAGCCGCTGGCCAAGGCGCTGATCAAGCGCTTCGGCAGCTTCGCCGATGTGCTGACCGCCTCGGCCGACGATCTGAAGACGGTCGATGGGATTGGCGACGTCGCCGCCACCGCCCTGAAAGTGGTGCGCGAAGCCGCCATTCGGCTTGCCCGCGCCCCGGTTATCAACAGCGTTGTGATCTCGAACTGGGATTCGCTGCTCGATTACTGCCATACCGCGATGGCGACACTGCCGATGGAACAGTTCCGTCTGTTGTTCCTCGACCGCAAGAACGTGCTGATCGCCGACGAGTTGCAGCAGACCGGCACCGTCGATCACACCCCGCTTTACCCGCGCGAGGTGGTCCGCCGCGCCCTGGCGCTTCATGCCAGCGCCCTGATCATGGTTCACAACCATCCCAGCGGCGACCCCAAGCCCTCGAAAGCCGATATCGACATGACCCGCGCCGTGCGCGAAGCTTTGGGGGCGGTTGGCATCGCCCTGCACGATCACCTTGTGGTCGGGCGCAAGGGCCACGCCAGCTTCAAGGCAATGGGATTGCTGTAACGGGAGGACGGGGACATGGGGGATACCAACGCGTCGCAGCACGCTCCCGAACGGGGAGAGATCGAGTCCGCCCTGGCCGAGGCGACTCGGATCAAGCAGGACACGCTGTCGTTCATGCAGGCGGCGGAAAAGGCCGACAACGTCTTTATCCGCCGGAACGAGGGTAAGCCCGAGGGCTATGCCGAAACCCCCTATGGGGCGGCTTTGGTCGGCGCGCGGGAGTCGGTCGATCGCCTGACGATCGTCATTTTGTCGCTGACCAGACTTCAGCGCAGCCATGCCACGATGTTTGCCGCCGATTTTCGCGAATTGCTGCGTGAGATCGAGCGCGCCCGGGTCACGCTGGCCGGGTTGGGCACGCCTCCCGACAGCGAGGATGAGGAAGACGAGGAAGATTAAGTCGCCTTTCGTCAGGCGGTGCCGTCGTCCCGATGTTTCACCCATCCGGGCGGCTGGGGATAGACCACTCCGGTCAAGATCAGCCCGGTGGCGGGGCAGGTCGGCCCGGCTTGGGCGCGGTCGCGGGCTTCCAGGATGCGGCTGACATCGTCCGCGCTCCATTTGCCGTCGCCGACCAGCTTCAAGGTGCCGACCATGTTGCGGACCTGATGGTGGAGGAACGAGCGGGCCTCGGCGACGATCTGAATCTCGTCGCCGATCCGGGTGATTTCGAGCCGGTCGAGCGTCTTGTTCGGGCTGCGCGCCTGACAGCACCCGGCGCGGAAGCTGGTGAAATCGTGATGGCCGAGCAGGCGGGTTGCCGCCTCGGCCATCCGCTCCTCGTCCAGCGCGGCGGTGACCCACCACACCCGGTTGCGGTCGAGCGCCGGGGCCGAACGCCGGTTGAGGATGCGGTAGAGATAAGACCGCCCGATCGCCGAGAAGCGGGCGTGGAAGCCCTCTTCGGCCTCTTCGGCGGCAAGGATCGCCACCGGATGCGGCTTCAAATGGAAATTGATCGCATCGCGGACGGTGTCACCGGAATAGGCTCGGGGAAGGTCGAGATGGGCCACCTGCCCGGTGGCATGGACACCGGCATCGGTCCGTCCGGCGGCATAAAGGGTGACCGCCTCGCCGCACAGCTTGGCGGCGGCGGCTTCGATCGCGCCTTGGACCGACGCGCCATGATCCTGGCGCTGCCAGCCATTGAAGGGCGAGCCGTCATACTCGACCAGCAAACGATAGCGCGGCATCAGTCCAGCACGGTCCCGACCGCGACGGGATGACCGCGCAGCATTTCGGTGGCCTCCATCGGGGCCTTGCCCGCCCGCTGCACCTTGACCGGGCGCAGGCTGCCCTCGCCGCAGGCGATGGCGAGGCCGTCGTCGAGCACGGTGCCGGGCTGGCCCTGGCCGGTCGCGATGGTGGCGGTCAACACCTTGACCCGCTCGCCGCCAAGGTCGAACCACACGCCGGGCCAGGGATTGAGGGCGCGAACCTGCCGCTCGATCTGTCGGGCGGGCAGACGCCAGTCGATCCGGGCCTCGTCGCGGGTCAGCTTGGCGGCATAGACCGCGCCTTCGTCGGGCTGGGTTTGGGCGATCAGGGTGCCGTCGCTCAGTTTCTCCAGCGCCTCGACGATCATCTTCGCGCCTTGTTCGGCCAGACGGTCGTGCAGCCAGGGCGCGGTGACGTCGGGCGGCAGCGGCAGCGAGCGCAACAGCAGGATCGGGCCGGTATCGAGCCCGGCCTCCATCTGCATGATGGTGACACCGCTTTCGGTATCGCCGGCCAGGATCGCGCGCTGGATCGGCGCGGCTCCCCGCCAGCGCGGCAACAGCGAGGCATGGACGTTGAGGCAGCCGTGGCGCGGCGCGTCGAGCACCGCCTGGGGCAGAATCAGCCCATAGGCGGCGACAATCGCGGCATCGGCCTTCAGCGCGGCGAAGGCGGCCTGTTCCTCGGGCGAGCGCAGCGTCAGCGGGGTCCGAACCGGCAGCCCCCGTTGGGCGGCGAAAGCATGGACCGGCGAGAGCTGTTCCTTGTGGCCGCGCCCGGCGGGGCGGGGCGGCTGGGAATAGACCGCGACGATCTCGTGTCCGGCCGACAGCAGCGAATCGAGGATCGCCACCGCGAAATCGGGCGTCCCCATGAAGACCAGTTTCATCAGACTTCCGCCTCTTTGCGCAGCTTGATCATCTTGCGCAAGATCATGTGGCGCTTCAGCGAGGACAGGTGGTCGATGAACAGAACGCCGTCGAGATGGTCGATCTCGTGCTGAATCACGGTGGCGAGCAGGCCGTCGGCGTCGAGTTCGATCTTGGCGAAGGTCTCGTCGTGATAACGGACGCGGACCTGACGCGGGCGGACCACCTTCGCATAATGCTCGGGCACCGACAGGCATCCTTCCTCGTAGATATTCTCTTCGTCCGAGGCCCAGACGATCTCGGGATTGATCATCCGGATCGGCTGGCGCTCCGCCTCGGTCTTGCCGATATCCATCACGATGATGCGGTCCGACACCCCGACCTGGGGCGCGGCGAGACCGATTCCCGGCGCTTTGTACATCGTTTCGAGCATGTCGTTCATCAGAGTGATGACCCGTTCGTCGACCGATTCGACCCGCCGGGCCTTTTGTTTCAGGACCGGATCGGGGGCGGTGAAGATGGGCAGAATGGCCATGGAGGTGAAGTCTTTCGAGAGAAGCATGCCAGCTTCGGACATAAGCCCGCCCGGCCCCAGCGTCAAGCATGGTCGTTCGCCGTCGTCCCATGGCGCGAACAGCGCCCGCGAGCCCATGCGAGCGAAAGCCCAGCCGCCGGAGGCGGCGCCCGGCGCTTGAGGGCGTTTATAAGGACATTAAGTTGCCGCGCGTGGGTGCTTCGTCGTAGAAGGGCGTCCATGAGCGACATCATCCCCCGCCCCCGCCTGCGCCTGTTCGTCGAAGTCCCGTTATCCGCCGGAAACGCGGTGGCGTTGGAGCGCGAGCAGACACATTATCTTTCTTCCGTGATGCGTGCCGAGCCGGGCGAAAACGTGTTGCTGTTCAACGGAGCCGACGGTGAATGGCTGGCCCGGATCGACCGGCTGGGCCGCCCCGGCGGGATTTTGATCCCCGAGCTTCAGGTCCGGCCGCAATCGGCCGAGCCCGAGCCGAGGTTCGATCCGTGGCTGTTGGCCGCGCCGTTGAAGCGAGACCGCACCGATCTGGTGGCGGAAAAGGTCGCGGAGTTGGGGGCGTCGCTGTTCTGGCCGGTGTTTACCCGCCGCACCGTCGCCAACCGGGTCAATGGCGAGCGGCTGCGCGCCCGGATGATCGAAGCGGCCGAGCAATGCGAGCGGCTGACCCTGCCGTTGTTGAACGAGGCGGTTCCGCTGGAGCGGGTTCTGGCCAACTGGCCCGAGGGCCGCACCTTGCTGTTTCTCGACGAAACCGGCGGCGGCGAACCGCTGGCCGAGGTCGCGGCGGGGTGGAGCGCGGGGCCGGTGGCGCTGTTGGTCGGACCGGAAGGCGGCTTCGCCCCCGAGGAGCGGGCCTTGCTGGTGTCGCGTCCGTTCGTCCGTCCGGTCGGTCTGGGGCCGCGCATCCTGCGGGCCGAGACCGCGACGATTGCCGCGCTGGCTCTGTGGCAGGCTTTGGCCGGCGACGGAGACCGGCCGCCGCGCGGCTAAGGGCGGATCATGAGCTATCTTGTTCGCGAAATCTTCGCCTCGCTTCAGGGCGAGGGCGTCCAGTCGGGGCGGGTCGCGGTGTTCCTGCGCTTTGCCGAATGCAATCTGTGGAGCGGACGCGAGGCCGATCGTGCCACCGCCCGCTGCCGCTTCTGCGATACCGATTTCGTCGGCGGCGAGCGCTTTGCCGATGCCGAAACGCTGGCCGACGCCGTCGCTGCGGCGTGGCCGGTCGCGGATTCCGAGAACCGACTGGCGGTCGTTACCGGCGGCGAGCCGGGGCTGCAACTGGACGAGGCGCTGATCGCGGCGCTCCACCGGCGCGGCTTTGCGATTGCGGTCGAGACCAACGGAACGCTGCCGCTGCCGCCCGGTCTCGATTGGATTTGCGTCAGCCCCAAGGCGGGCAACCGTCTGGTCGTGGTCCGGGGTGACGAACTCAAGCTGGTCTTTCCTCAGGACGGAGCCGACCCGGCGGAGTTCGAGTCGCTGGCGTTCGCCCACTTCCTGCTGCAACCGATGGACGGGGCAGAGCGGGAGGCCAATACCGCCGCCGCGCTGGATTACTGCCTGTCCCATCCGCGCTGGCGGTTGGGGCTGCAACTTCACAAGAGCCTGGGGCTTCGCTGATGTCCGTGTTTCATATCCGCCGCCGTATCGAAATTGATGCGGGCCACCGTATCGCCACCCATGGCTCGAAATGCCGCAATCTGCACGGTCATCGCTATGGGATCGAGGCCGAGTGCGCCGCCGACGCGCTCCACGCTGGCGGCGAGCAGACCGACATGGCGATTGATTTCGCCTTCCTGAAAGAAGAGATGATGGCCCGGATCGACGCGACCTGCGATCACGGCCTGATCGTCGCCTTGAGCGACGTCGCCCTGCTCGACCTGTTCGCCCCGGACGGACGCGATCCGGCGGAGTGGCGGGCCGACCTGGCCGAACGGGTCGCCCGTGACGGCGCGGCGCTGACCTCGGAGACCAAGCTCGGCTCGAAGATGTATGTCGTGCCGTTCCACCCCACCGCCGAGGCGCTGGCTCGTCACTGGTACGCGGTGCTGGCCGCTCCGGTGGCGGAACGCTCGGGCGGGGCGGCCCGGCTGGTCGCGCTCAGGGTATGGGAAACCCCCAATTGCATGGCCGAATACGCTCCCTGACCGGTCCCGCTCTCTCCCCTCGCCTCGACAGGCGGCGGCGGTTGCGTCATCTTTAAAAGCTGTTCCCGTCGGGGAGGAGCACGATGTCGCGCGAACCGGAAATCGTCACCCGTTATCGGCTGCTGGCGCAGGAGAACGATCCCGTCGCCCAGTTCAAGCTGGGCGAGATTTATCGTCTGGGCTATCAGGTCCGCCGCGACGTTGACGAGGCGGTGACGTGGCTGGTCCGCTCGGCCCGACAGGGCAACCAGGACGCCAGCGCTTTGTTGCGGCGGATGGAAGCCGACGGCGTCGATATCTCCCGCCCCGTCGCCGATCTGCCGCCGCCGGTCGCAGCACCCCGCCGCGCGCCGCCGCCGCCTCGGCCGTCGTCCCGTCAGCGTTCCGCGTCGGTCCGGCCCGCCGCCGGGTCCGAGCCGCTGGTTCTGCCCGCGATCGAGGCCGAGACCGATCCGTTGTCGATCGGCGGGCCGGAACCGCTGCCCGACCTTGTCCGCCTGCGCCGCCGCGCCGATGCGGGCGACCTTGCCGCGCTGGTGGCGCTGGGCAACGTCTATCGCGAGGGACGCGGCATCGCCGCCGATCCGGTCGAGGCGGTCCGGCTCTATGCGTTGGCCGCCGAGCAGGGCGACGCCGCCGGGCAATATTCGCTGGCGGTGATGTACGATCTGGGCGAAGGGGTGACTCAGAACGATATCCAGGCGCTGAGACGCTATCTCGACGCGGCGCGGCAGGGTGACGTCGCCGCTCAGTTCAATATCGGCAACATGATCCGGCAGGGGCGGGGGGCCGAAGCCAATCCCGAGGTCGCGGCGAAATGGTTCGCTCTGGCCGCCGATCAGGGCGACGCCGCCGCTTTGTTCGCATTGGGGGCGCTGTACGAAAGCGGGTGTGGGGTCGAACGCGACGAGGCCCGCGCCGTCGCCCTGTACCGCGCCGCCGCCGAGCGCGGCGGGGCCGAGGCGCAGTTCAACCTTGCCAACATGCTGCGCCAGGGCCGGGGCGCCGAGGCCGATCCGGTCGAGGCGGCGATGATGTGTCAGCGCGCCGCCGAACAGGGGCTGGCGGCGGCCCAGGTCAATTACGGGCTGATGCTGGCCTCGGGGGTGGGGGTCGAGACCAACGAGACGGCGGCGACGCACTGGCTGCGCCGCGCCGCCGAGGCCGGGGAGCCGCGCGCCTGGTTGCCGCTGGCGATCCGACTGGAACGGGGGCTGGGCGCGCCCAGCGACGCCCCCGCCGCGCTGGGCTGGTATCGCCGCGCCGCCGAAGCGGGCGACCCGGTCGCCTGCTATCATCTCGGCCTGTTGCTGGCCACCGGTGAGGCGGGGCAGGTCGATCTGGAGTCCGCCGAACGATGGCTGCGTCAGGCTTCCGGTTCGGCCGTGCCCGCTTTGGCCGACGATGCCCGCCGCGCCGCCGAGGCCCTGGCCGCCCGCGCCGGAGCGGGATCATGACGCCGTCCAAGACGTCGTTCGAGATTCATGTCTTTGCCGACAAACGCTGGGTGATCACCGAGATGGCCGCCGACGAGGCGGCGGCCAAGGCCTTTGCCGACAATTTGCTTCACACCGGCAACCATGAAGCGGTGCGGGTGGTGCGCGATTTCGAGCGGCTGGACGGCACCCATGCCGAGACGGTGGTGCTGGAGAAGAAGGCGCCGGAAAAGGCTCCGGGCGATCTGACGCTGGCCCCGATCGCCGAGGCGCCGCTCTGTACCACGATCGAGGATGTCTATGCCCTGCCTTCGCGGACCGCGATTGGGCGGCTGTTGCGCAAATATCTCGACGAAGTGGTGGTGACGCCAACCGAATTTCTCCACGACGCCAAGGAGATGAAGCGGTTCGGCGATCGCGGCACCTTGCTTTTTTCGGCGATCGACCGGGTGGCGGGGTTGCAGTCGCGCGAGGCGGGAGAGGCCGACCCGCGCGAGCGGCGGGCTTTCCTCGAATCCGCGTGGGAGACGCTGCAAAAGCGCGCCCGCGACTTTGCCGCCGCCAAGCCCAAACCCAAACCGCCCGCCAGCTTCGCCGAGGCGCTGACCCAATCCGCCGCCGATCCCGATCCTGCCTTCGGGCTGATGGCGCGGTTGACCCTGGCCTTGCTGGAGCGGCGCAGTTGGCAGGGAAAGCTGGAACTGGTGCTGGCCTGGGCGCTTGAGCCCGAGGTGCGGCCCGAGGTGATCGACGGGCTGTTGGCCGATCTGGTCGTTCCGGCCCAGATGGTGCAGGATCTGTTGGGGTTTCAGCCCAATCTGGCCGCGGCGCTGGGGCAGATCGTCGATCTGGCCGAGGGGCGGGCCGAACCGGCGAAGTTCGCTCCCGAGCTGTTTGCCGATCTCAACCAGATGTTCGCGGCAGGAAGGCTGCCGCAGGCCCAGCAGGCGCTGATGGCGCGCACCATCCGCGAAATCGGCGGGGCCAATCCGCTGTCGCGCAACGATCCCGCCCAGGAATTCGAGATGTTCCACCGCTTGCTGCACCGGCTGGTCGAGCGCGACCGCGTCGCGGGCGGTCCGTTGATGGCCGAAGCTTTGTTGCAGCGCGCCACCCGGGTGCAAAATGCCGGCGGGGCCTCGCTGGTTGTCGTCGAATCGGTGCGGATGCTGTTGGGGGCGTTGGCCGACGGCTGCATCCGGCTGCAATTCCTGCTGACCTTGTGCGCTGCTCCGCTGGGCCGCGCAATCGGGGCCGGGCTGACCGAATTGTTGCGCGGCCACGTCACCCGCGCGGATCATATCGACCATTGGTGTCCGGTGCGCCACCCGCCGCGCGACCGCATGGCGGCGCTGAAAGGGGCCAATCGGGCTTTGCTGACCTGCGAGGCGCTCGACGAAAAGTTCCGCGCCGGGCTGGCCGCCCGCGTCGATGCGGTGATGGCCCGCTATCTTCAGTCCGAAGGCGTGATCGAGAAAATCGACAAGACCGACGATCCGCTGGCGATGCGGGCGATCCGGCTGGTCAAGTTCTGCGGCTCCGGGGTGCTGATCGAGGGACAGTCGCTCGACATGGCCAAGGCCCGGGTGATCGAGCATCTGCGCCAGAAACAGTTCGAGGAAAAGTTCCTGGCCAGCGTTCCCGACCCGGCTCAGGCGGAGAAGGCGCTGCGCGACTTCCACCGCCTGTTGGTCGAGTGCGGGTTCGGCTGAGCGGCCTTATTTGGTCTCCCGTGAAAAAGTCCCTCGCTGTCGCTCGGTGTACTTTTTCCCGTTGGATTAAAAGGAGAAAAATGGGCTAGGGGCGGCCCAGCGCCCATTTTTCGTGTTGTCTGTTTCACCAGCCTCCGAAGCCGTGGGCGTCGCCCATCGGCCTCGGAGGGAACCAAATCCATCCCCGCGCGGAAAGCTTGATTGAGCACGGGGATTCTTTTTGAACCGGGGAAAAGTACACTGAGGCCAAAGGCCGAAGGACTTTTTCACGACCGACTATTTGTCGGCCGACTTCATCCGCAATCCGTCGCCGGTGACGAGGACCTGATTGTCCCATCGCACCGTGCGCCCGAGCGGGGTCCGCAGCCAGATCGCGAAATTGACTAGTTCGCGCAGCGGAACCAGCCACGGTTCAACCGGGGGCAGATCAAAGCGTTCCCGCAACAGGCGATGCAGCCGGATCCGCAGCCAGACGTGCAGCGCGATTATCGGCAGCGCGATCCACAACGGCCAGCCGAACAGGGCCAGCAGCAGCATCGGCCCGAGCGGGCTCATGAAGATCGACAGGAAATGCTCGAACGGCCGGATGGCGCGAATCGCCCGGTTCCAGCGCAATTCATGCGAGATCAGGGCGGAGAAGGTCGGCTCGGCGACCACGGTCGCCACCAGTTCCGAGGACAGCCGGACCTTGAAGCCGTTGCGGTACAGTTCGTGTCCGAACACGAAATCCTGGGCCACCGCGTCGGCCATCGCTTCGAACCCGCCGATCGCGGTCAGCGCCTTACGGGTGACGGCGATCGCGGCGCCATAACAGATGTCCATGTCGCGGCGGGCGAGATCGACCAGCACCGAGGGAATGAACCAGTCGTTGTGGAACAGCGCGCCGACCCGCGAGGCCAGATTGGATTCGGGCTTGCCGGAATAAAGCGAGGTGACCCCGCCGGTGGCCGGATCGGACAGCGGTTGGATGAACCGGGCCAGGAAGTCGGGCGGGATCATCACGTCGCTGTCGATCATCGCCAGGATGTCGTGCTTCGCCGCCGGATACATGTTGGCCAGATTGGCGTTTTTCGGGTTGGACCCGGCGCGGCGGCCGTCGATGACCAAGGTGGTGTCGAGGGTCGGGAATTCGGCCTGAATCCGCTCGATCACGCTGCGGGCGGGATCGTCGGGGCTGTGCAGGCCGAACACGACCTGAAGCGCCGGATAATCCTGCCCACAGATCGACCGCAGACACTCTTCCAAATGCGGAGTCTGGCCGTGGGCCGGAACCATCAGCGTGACGGGCGGTCTCCAATCGGAGGCGGGGGCCGGAGGCAAGGCACGTCCCACATGGCGGAACGCGAGGCCAAGATAGGCAAACCCTCCAGCGGCCAACGCGCCGCCGATCAGACTAGATGCCAGCATTTATCTCTAAATTCCCTTATTGCGCGCAGGCAATTTCCACGACAGCATCAAAGAAACTGTGGCGGATGCCAACACAAAAGATGTAACTAACCTCCCGAACGGTCGGGCGGAACATCGCTCGGGCGCGATGGATTGTCTGCGCATGAATAGTATCTGTCTTGTCACCGGGGCAACCGGTTTTGTCGGCTCGGCGATCGTGCGGGCCTTGCGCGCGCGCGGCCAGGCGGTGCGGGTTCTGGCCCGTCCCGGCTCGGACCGCCGCAATCTTGCCGGTCTCGAGGTCGAGCTGGCCGAGGGAAGCCTGGAGGACGAAGCGTCGTTGCGGCGCGCCGTCGCGGGCTGCGACCGATTGTATCACGCCGCCGCCGATTATCGTCTGTGGGTTCCCGACGAGGCGGCGATGATGCGCGCCAACGTCGATGGCACCCGGTCGCTGATGCGGGCCGCGCTGGCCGAAGGGGTGGGGCGGATCGTCTATACCAGTTCGGTTGCGACGCTGGGCCATGCCCCCGGCGGGGTGTCGGACGAGACGACTCCCAGCACCGTCGCCGACATGGTCGGTCCCTACAAGCGCTCGAAATTCCTGGCCGAGGCCGAGGTCCGCCGGATGGCCGCCGAAGAGGCGTTGCCGGTGGTGATCGTCAATCCCTCGACCCCGATCGGGCCGGGCGACGTCAAGCCGACGCCGACCGGGCGGATGATCGTCGAGGCGGCGTCGGGACGGATGCCCGCTTATATCGACACCGGCCTGAACCTCGTCCATGTCGAGGACGTCGCCCAGGGTCACCTGCTGGCGATGGAGAAAGGCCGGATCGGCGAGCGCTATATCCTGGGCGGCGAGGATCTGCCGCTGGCCGAGATTCTGGCCCGGATCGCCCGGCTGACCGGACGGCGGCCGCCATCGGTGCGGCTGCCCCGCTTGCCGCTGTTCCCGCTCGCCGTCGCGGCCGAGGCGTGGTCGCGGCTGACCGGGGCCGAGCCGTTCGTCACCGTCGATGGGCTGCGGATGGCGCGCTGGCGGATGTTCTTTTCCTCGGCCAAGGCGGAAGCCGAGTTGGGCTATTGCCATCGCCCGGCCGATCTGGCTTTGGCCGACGCGGTGGAATGGTTCCGTGCCAACGGTCAGGTGCGCCCGTGAGTCTCTCTACCCTTGCCGGTCTGGCCGGGCTGGGAGCCTGGGGCTGGCTGCTGGCCCTGCGCGGCGATTTCTGGCGGGTCGAGCCCCCCCCGTCCGCTCCCGAGCCCGCGGGCTGGCCCGAAGTGGTGGCAGTGATCCCCGCCCGCGACGAGGCCGCGTGCATCGGCGGCACCGTTACCACTTTGCTGTCGCAGGATTACCCCGGTACCCTGTCGGTGGTGGTGGTTGACGATCACAGCAGCGACGGCACCGCCGATCAGGCCCGCGCCGCCGCCGCCGCCATCGGTGCTTCCGACCGTCTGACCGTCGTTGCCGCGCCCGATCTGCCGCCGGGCTGGGCGGGCAAGATGTGGGCGCAAAATCACGGCATCGCGACGGCGCGGGCGCTTCGTCCCGGTCTCGATCTGCTGCTGCTGACCGACGCCGATATCGACCACGCGCCATCGGAACTGCGCCGACAGGTGGCGCGTCTGCTGGCCGCCCGGCTCGACATGGCCTCGCTGATGGTGCGGCTGCCCACCGATGGCGTGTGGGAGCGGGCGGTGGTTCCGGCCTTCGTGTTCTTCTTCCGGATGCTGTACCCCTTCGCCTGGGTGTCGGACGCGTCGCGCACGACGGCGGCGGCGGCGGGCGGCTATGTGCTGATCCGGCCCCAGGCGCTCGACGATATCGGCGGCGTCGCCGCGATCCGCGATGCCCTGATCGACGATTGCACCCTGGCGGCGGCGGTCAAGCGCGCCGGGTGGCGAATCCAGCTCGATCTGGCGCGCGAGACGGCCAGTTCGCGCCGCTATAGCGGCCCGTCGGGGCTGTGGAAGATGATTTCCCGCTCGGCCTATACCCAGTTGAACCACTCGCCGCTGCTGCTGGCGGGGACGGTTGTGGCGATGCTGCTGGTGTTCGTCCTGCCGCCTCTGCTGGTGCTGACCGGCGGTCCTGCCGCTCTGTTCGGCCTGATCGCCTGGGCGGCGATGAGCCTCGCTTATGCGCCGATGGTGCGCGCCTATGGCCTGCCGCCCGGATGGTCGGTGGCGCTGCCGCTGGTGGCGCTGTTCTATCTGGGGGCGACGATCGATTCGGCGGTGCAATATTGGCGGGGACGGGGCGGGGCCTGGAAAGGCCGGGTTCAGGACCACCGGGGGGGAGCAAAGTCATGATCGCGGTCGATCCGGCCCTGTACGAGCAGATGGCGGCCAAGGTCAAGGCCTCGGGCTCGTCGTTCTATTGGGGAATGCGGCTGCTGGAATTGCCGCGCCGCTTTGGCATGTTTGCCGTTTACGCCTTTTGCCGCGAGGTCGACGACATCGCCGACGAACCGGGCGATCCGGTCGAAAAGCGCCGCCAGCTCGAATGGTGGCGGGTCGAGATCGGTCGGCTTTACGCCGGTCAGCCGGTGACTCATCCGGTGCTGGTGGCGCTGGCCGGGCCGGTGGCGGAATACAAGCTGCCGCAAGAGGATTTCCTGGCGGTGATCGACGGGTGCGAGATGGATATCGGCACCGCGATGGTCCGCCCGACGATGGCGGCGCTGGAGCTTTATTGCGACCGCGTCGCCTCGGCGGTGGGGCGGCTGTCGGTGCGGGTGTTCGGCGAGGACCGCCCCCAGGGTCAGTCCGTCGCCAACGCGACCGGGATGGCGCTGCAACTGACCAATATTCTGCGCGACGTCGCCGTCGATGCCGAGATCGGGCGGCTGTATCTGCCCGACGAGGTGTTGAGCGCGCACGGGATCGACAGCCATGATCCCAAAGAGGTTCTGACCCACCCGGCCCTGGTCGCGGTCTGCCGCGATATCGCCAAGATTGCGGCGCAGCACTTCGCCGCGTCCGACCGGGCGATGCTCGAATGCGCGCGGCGGACGATGCGTCCGGCGACGCTGATGAAGGAAATGTACCGGGGGATTTACCATCGTCTGGAGGCCGAGGGCTTCCAGCCGCGCCTTCCCCCGGTTCGACTGCCCGCCGGAGCCAAGCTCTGGTGCGTGCTGCGCCACGGGCTGGTCTGACTGACCGCGACCCCCGGCGCCCTGTTCCCGTTTTGCGAGGTCAGACGTGTTTGCGAGTAATGTGAATCTGCCATCCGACGAGTCCACCCTTGCCGCCGGTCGGCTGGAGGAGGCCGTGCGCGGCTCTGCCGCCGCCCTGATGTCCAGCCAGAAGGACGATGGCCACTGGGTGTTCAAGCTGGAGGCCGATGCCACCATTCCGGCCGAGTTCGTCCTCTATCTGCATTATCTCGACGAGCGCGATCCGCCGCTCGAGCGGCGGATCGGCGTCTATCTGCGCGACATTCAGGACAAGACTCACGGCGGCTGGCCGCTGTTTCATGGCGGCGAGTTCAATATCAGCGCCTCGGTCAAAGCCTATTTCGCCCTAAAAGCGATCGGCGACGATATCGACGCGCCGCACATGAAGCAGGCGCGCGAGGCGATCCTGGCCCATGGCGGCGCCGCCACCAGCAACGTCTTCACCCGCACCCTGCTGGCCCTGTTCGGCCAGATTCCGTGGCGGGGCGTGCCGGTGATGCCGGTCGAGATCATGCTGCTGCCGCGCTGGTTCCCGTTCCATCTCGACCGGGTCAGCTATTGGTCGCGCGCGGTGATCGCGCCGCTGGTGGTGTTGATGAGCCTGCGTCCCCAGGCGCGCAACCCGCTGAAGATCAATATTTCCGAATTGTTCGTCACCCCGCCCGAGCAGGTGACCAACTGGTATCTCGACACGCCGCGCTCGCGCTGGGCCTACGTGTTCCGGGGGCTCGACCGGGTGCTGCATCGGGTTCAGCCCTATTTCCCGCAAGGTTTGCGTCGTCTCGCCATCGAGCGGGCGGTGGCCTTCGTCGATGAACGTCTCAACGGCGAGGATGGGCTGGGCGCGATCTTCCCGGCGATGGTCAATTCCGTGCTGATGTACGATCTGCTCGGCGTGCCCAAGGACGATCCTCGCGTCGTGATCGCCAAGAAATCGATCCGCAATCTGGTGGTCGAAGAGGGCGAGCGCGCCTGGGTTCAACCCTGCCTGTCGCCGGTATGGGACACCGCGCTGGCGACCCACGCGTTGCTGGAAGTCGGTGGACCCGAGGCCGAGAACGCGGCCCGCCGCGCCGCCGACTGGCTGGTAGACCGCCAGATCACCGATGTCGTCGGCGATTGGGCGGTGCGCCGCCCCGGTCTGGCCCCGGGTGGCTGGGCGTTCCAGTACGCCAACCCGCATTATCCCGACGTTGACGATACCGCCGTGGTGATGGCGGCGCTCGACCGGCTCGATCCCGAGCGCTATGCCGAGTCGATCCAGACGGGCGCGGTGTGGCTGCGCGGGATGCAGAGCAAGGGCGGCGGCTGGGGCGCGTTCGACGCCGAGAACACCGCGCATTACCTCAACCACATTCCGTTTTCCGATCATGGCGCGCTGCTCGATCCGCCGACCGCCGACGTCTCGGCCCGCTGCGTCTCGGTGCTGTCGGTGCTGGGCGAGCGTCAGACCGATCCGGTCGCGAAAGAGGGTGTTGCCTATCTGCTGAAGGAGCAGGAGCCGAACGGCTCGTGGTTCGGCCGCTGGGGCACCAATTACATCTATGGGACGTGGTCGGCGCTGTGCGCGCTGAACGTCGCCGGTCTGCCTCACGACCATCCCGCGATCCGCAAGGCGGTCGAGTGGCTGCTGTCGAAGCAGCGCGAGGACGGCGGCTGGGGCGAGGACGGCCGGTCCTATTGGGAGGGCGAGCCGCAGGGCGAGGGCAGCGCCAGCACCCCGTCGCAAACCGCCTGGGCCGTGCTCGGTCTGATGGCGGTGGGCGAAACCCGCCATCCGGCGGTCGCCCGCGGTGTCGAGTATCTGATCCGCACCCGCACCGAAGAGGGGCTGTGGGACGAGGAGCATTACACCGCCGTCGGCTTCCCCCGCGTGTTCTATCTGCGCTATCACGGTTACCGCCAGTTCTTCCCAGTGTGGGCGCTGGCGCGGTTTCGCAACCTTACTGCCGGGAATGCCGGTCCGGTGCTGCATGCCCTCTGACGCCGACGAATCCGCCTCGTCCGACAGCTTCCCCGCCGCCTGCTGGCTCGACGGAGTGCCCGGCCGGGTTCCCGTCGGCGTCATCGTCGGGATGGAGTCCGAGGCGGCGTTGCTGCCGCCCGGAACCCGCTTCGGCATCGCCGGGGCCGACAGTGCCCGCGCCGCCGCCGAAGCCCGCCGTCTGCTCGACGAGGGGGCCGAGGCGCTGCTCAGTCTGGGCATCGGTGGCGGACTCGATCCGGCGCTGGCTCCGGGCGAGATCGTCGTCGGCACCGCCGTTCAAGATGGCGACGAGACCTTCGCGGTCAATCAGGTCTGGATGTGCCGCCTGCTCAACGCGATCCCGCATTCCCGCAGCGGGGTGATTCACGCCTCCGCCGGTCCGGTGGTGGGGCGGGGCGCGAAGCAGGCGCTGTTCGCCGCCTCGGGCGCGCGGGTGGTCGATATGGAAAGCGGCGGCGTGGCCCGGGTCGCGGCCCAGGCGGGACGTCCGTTCGCGGTGATCCGCGCCGTGGCGGATTCGGCCGATCTGACGCTGCCCTCTTCGGCCCTGGTCGGGATCGGTCCCGACGGCAAGGCCCGTCCGCTCGCGGTGCTGGGGCGTCTGGCGTTAAAGCCGTGGGAACTGCCCGACCTGATCCGGGTCGGAATTGATTCTCACGCCGCCCATTCGTCCCTGCGCGCCGCTCTGGCCGGGCTGGGAACCGCCTTCGGGCTTTAACTTCACCGGAAAGGGTGGGGGAGGCAAGCCTCCCCCACCGGCGTTTGGGGGCACATGGCCCCCAAAGCCTTAGTTCGGATCGGTCTTCAGCAACGCCCGACCTTCTTCCAACACCTCGGCATAGCGGTCGATGGCCGGACGCTGGCCGTCGAGCGACAGGTCGGGAGCCATCGGTCCCTCGGTGCGGGGGCCGAACAAAGCGACCCGCGCCGCCTTCAGCGGATGGTTCAAGGTGTCGGTGACGGCGGTCGGTTCATAGCCGCTGTGGACCATGCAATCGGCGCACTTCTCGTATTTGCCGGTGCCGTAGGAGTCCCAATCGGTCTCGTCCATCAGTTCCTGATAGGTGCGGGCATAGCCCTCGCCCAGCAGGTAGCACGGGCGCTGCCAGCCGAAGACGTTGCGGGTCGGGTTGCCCCACGGCGTACAGGCATAGGTCTCGTTGCCGGCCAGGAAGCTCAGGAACAGCGAGGATTGGGTGAACTTCCAGCCGCGTCCCTTGCCCAGCCGGAACAGGGTGCGGAACAGATCCTTGGTGGTGCGCCGGGTCAGGAAGTGCTGGCCGTCGGGGGCGCGTTCATAGGCATAGCCGGGCGACAGGGTGATGCCCTCGACCCCGATCGAATGGGCGAAGTCGAAGAACTCGGCCATCCGCGCCGGATCGGCGTTGTTGAACAAGGTGCAGTTGATGTTGACGCGGAAGCCCTTGGCCCGCGCCGCCTTGATCGCCGACACCGCCTGATCGAAGGTGCCGTCGCGCGACACCGCGCGGTCGTGATCCTCGCGGTTGCCGTCGAGATGGACCGTCCAGGTGAACGCCGGGTTCGGCTCGAACTGATCGAGCTTTTTTTCGAGCAGCAGGGCGTTGGTGCAGAGATAGACGAACTTGCCCCGCGCCAGGGCACCCCGGACGATCCGGTCGATCTCGCGGTGGAGCAGCGGCTCGCCGCCCGCCATCACCACCACCGGGGCCGGACATTCGTCGATCGAGGCCAGGGCGTCGGCCACCGACAGCCGCGCATTGAGCACGTCGTCGGGATAATCAATCTTTCCGCAGCCAGCGCAGGTGAGATTGCAACGGAACAGAGGCTCCATCATCAGCACCAGGGGATAGCGCTTGGCGCCGGAAAGGTGCTGGCGCAGGACATAGGCGCCGATACGAACGGTCTGTTTGAGGGGGACTGCCACGGATTTCGACTCGGGTTGTTGGCGGGGCCGCCGGTCTTTTCGGGCGGGTGGCGGATCATACAGGCCGGTCGCCGTCAAGTTCAACGACGGAACGTCCGCCCGCCAGGGCAATCCGCAACGCGCCGATGGCGCTGCGAGGTCCGGATGTGCTATGGCCTGCGGGCATGAGAATGAAAATGAGGTTCCCCATGAAGCCGGGTTTTGTCGCCGCGCTGCTGGTGCTCTTTGTCCTGGTCGCGGGCGTGGCCGCTCCGGCACGGGCGGGAGAGGCCGAGGCGGTCATCCACGCCTTCAACGATCGCCTGCTTGAGGTGATGAAGACGGGGCCGAAACTGGGCTTTAAGGGCCGGGTCGAAAAGCTGCGTCCGGCAGTGACGGCGGCCTATGACATGGCGGCGATGACGCGGGCGACATTGGGCACCGCCGCCGCCAAGCTGAGCCCTGACGAGGCGGCGCGGCTGGCCGAAGCCTATACCCGCTTCTCCGTCGCGACCTATGCCGCTCAGTTCGAGGAATGGAACGGCGAACAGTTCGAGGTCGGCACGGCGCGGGATTCGACCCAGGGCGCGGTGATCGTGCCGTCCAAGATCGTTCCGAAGACCGGCGAGCCGGTCGCGATCGATTACCTGCTGCGCGAGGAGCAGGGGCGTTGGCAGGTGGTCGATGTCTATTATCAGGGCACCGTCAGCCAGGTCGCGGTGCGCCGCTCCGAGTTTCTGTCGATCTATCGCGCCAAGGGGCTGGAGGGGCTGATCGAGACGCTCGACGCCCAGACCCGCGCTCAGGGCGGGAACTGACGGATGGGGGCTTTGGTGTTCTGGCTGCTGACCGCCCTGGTCGGCGCTGGGTGTATATATCAGATCGCCGCGGCCGTGCTGGTGCGGAGGTTCGTCTCGGCGCCGCGTTTGGTTCCGGCCGAGCGCCCGCCGGTCAGCGTGCTGAAGCCCCTCCACGGGGCCGAGCCGGGGTTGGCGGCGGCGCTAGAATCGTGCCTGCGCCAGGATTACCCGGCGTTTCAGGTGCTGTTCGGGGCGGGCGATCCCGCCGACACGGCGCTTGAGGTGGTGCGGGCGCTGCCCGAGCCGCCGCCCGGTGCCGAAATCGCGACGGTGGTTCGTCCCGGCGGTCCGGCGCGCAATCGCAAGGTTGGCAACCTGCTGTCGATCTATCCCGAGGCCCGCCACGACCTGATCGTGATCGCCGACAGCGACGTTCGGGTCGAGTCCGGCTATCTCGACGATCTGGTCGCGCCGTTCGCCGATCCTTCGGTGGGGGTGGTGACCTGCTTGTATGTCGGTCATGCCGACGAGGGGCGGTGGAGCCGCCTCGGCGCGCTGGGGATCAATCACGGCTTCCTGCCCTCGGCTCTGGTCGCCCGCGCCCTTGGCCGTCACGACGGCTGTTTCGGGGCGACGGTCGCGATTCGGCGTTCGGTGCTGGAGCGGGGCGGCGGATTGCACGCCATCGCCGATCTGCTCGCCGACGATTGGGCGCTGGGGGCGATGGCGCGGGCGCAAGGGCTGCGGATCGCCCTGGCCGCTCGTCCGGTCGAGATCGTTGTGACCGAACCCAGTCTGCGCGCCCTGTTCGATCACGAAATCCGTTGGGGCCGCACCGTCGCCTCGATCGACCGCGCCGGTCACCTCGCCTCGGTCGTCACCCAACCGGTCGGGCTGGCTCTGCTGGCCGCCGGGGTCGGGGCCGCGACCGGCAGCGGCGGTGCCGGATTGCTGGTGCTGGCCGCAGCGGTGGCTTGTCGCCTGTGGGCCGTTCGGGTCGAGGAATTCTCCTTTAAGTTGCCGCGCGCCGGTCTGATCGACCTGGCCCTGCGCGAAATTCTCTCCATTGTCGTCTATGCTGTCGCATCGTCGGGGCGGACTGTGCTATGGCGTGGCCGCCGTTTTGTCGTCCGCCGTGACGGTACTCTAGAGCCTGTCGAGGGGTTTGCCTCATGAAGAAGTCGTTGTTTCTCAATCCGCCCTCGCTCGAAGGGTTCGACGGCGGTGCCGGCGCCCGCTATCAGGCCAAGCGCGAAGTCCGTTCGTTTTGGTATCCGACCTGGCTGGGGCAGCTTGCCGCGCTGGTGCCGGACTCCAAGCTGGTCGATGCCCCTGCCCATGGTCAGACCCTGGCCGATATCCTGCCGCTGGCGAAGGATTTCGAGCTGCTGGTGATCTATGCCAGCGCCGCCACCTTCGCCTCTGAGGTCAAGGTCGCCGAGGCGTTCAAGGCCGCCAACCCCAATCTGATGATCGGCATGGTCGGCGCGCATGTCGCCACCGTGCCCGAGCCGTCGTTGCAGGCGTCGCCCGCGATCGACTTCATTGCCCGCAACGAATTCGACTACACCATCGTCGATATCGCCGAGGGCAAGCCGTTTGCCGAGATCGACGGGCTGACCTTCCGCGGCCCCGACGGGGCGGTGGTTGCGACCCCGGACCGCGCCCTGATCACCGACATGGACGCGCTGCCGTTCGTGTCGCCGATCTATCGCCGCGATCTCAACATCGACGATTATTTCATCGGCTATCTGAAGCATCCCTACATGTCGTTTTACACCGGGCGGGGATGCCGGTCGAAATGCACCTTCTGTCTGTGGCCGCAGACGATCGGCGGACGCACCTACCGCGCCCGCTCGCCGGCCAGCGTGATCGCGGAATTGACCCAGGCGCGGGAGATGTTCCCCGAGGTCAAGGAATTCTTCTTCGACGACGACACCTTCACCGACGATCTGGAGCGGGTCGAGGAAATCGCCCGCGGCATCGGCAAGCTGGGGATTGCCTGGTCGTGCAACGCCAAGGCCAACATTCCGCGCAAGACGCTGGAAGTGCTGAAGGCCAACGGCCTGCGGGTGCTGCTGGTCGGCTATGAATCCGGCGTTCAGGAGATCCTGAACAACGTCCGCAAGGGCCTGCGCCTCGACATCATGCGGCAGTTCTCCAAGGATTGCCATGAATTGGGGATCATCGTTCACGGTACTTTCATCATCGGCCTGCCCGGCGAGACCCGCGAGACGATCCAGCAGACCCTGGCCTTCGCCAAGGAGGTCAATCCGCGCACCCTTCAGGTGTCGATGGCCGCGCCTTATCCGGGGACCGAACTGTTCCGTCAGGCGATCGAGAACGGCTGGTTCCAGAAAGACGAAGGTCTGTTGCGCCAGGATGGCTGGCAGATGGCCGCACTGCATTACCCGCATTTGTCGTCGGCCGAGATCTTTGCCGCCGTCGCCGAATTCTACAAGGCGTTCTACTTCCGTCCGTCGAAGATCGGCGAGATCCTCCTCGAGATGGTTCAGGACTGGGACATGATGAAGCGCCGCCTGCGCGAAGGCGTCGAGTTCTTCCAGTTCCTGCGGACGCGCAAGCCCGGAGCCGATTGCTGATCTCTATGGATTCGCACCACGCCGTCAGGAGAGTTCGGGGCCGAAGCCGCGTGTGCCGGTTCCGGACTCAGTTTCTCTTGACGGGGGGTGGACGGATAAATAGGATGCGGGCCTCCCGGGGGACCGGTGGCTGGCGACGGGCCATGACACCGTCGTCCGCCGATTAGCGAAACAACGATGTCAACGCCGGACGGGTCGGCGACCGATACCCGAAGAGGCCCGGTAGTCAGGCTGCCGGTGACCTTTCATCTTGGTTGCGCCATTCCTGCGAGGGGAAAGAGACCGTATGCCTACGATTAACCAGCTGATCCGCCAGCCGCGTACCCCGGAGAAGGATCGTAACAAGGTGCCGGCGCTTGAAGCCTGCCCGCAGAAGCGCGGCGTTTGCACCCGCGTCTACACCACGACCCCGAAGAAGCCGAACTCGGCGCTTCGTAAGGTCGCCCGTGTGCGCCTGACCAACGGCTTCGAAGTCACCAGCTACATCCCCGGCGAGGGCCATAACCTCCAGGAACACTCGGTGGTGATGATCCGCGGCGGCCGTGTGAAGGATTTGCCGGGCGTTCGCTACCACATCATCCGTGGTACCCTCGATACGCAGGGTGTTAAGGACCGCCGTCAGCGCCGGTCGAAGTATGGCGCGAAGCGTCCGAAGTAAGGAGTTCGTCACAGATGTCCCGTCGTCACGCCGCCGAAAAGCGCGAGATCACTCCCGACGCCAAGTTCGGCGATTTCGTCGTTGCCAAGTTCATGAATTGCCTCATGTTCGATGGCAAGAAGTCCGCCGCCGAAGCGATTGTTTATGGCGCTCTCGACAAGATCCAGGCCCGCAGCGGCCAGGACCCGTTGAAGGTGTTCCACGAGGCCCTGACCAACGTGAAGCCGGCTCTTGAAGTCCGCTCGCGTCGCGTTGGCGGTGCCACCTATCAGGTTCCGGTCGAAGTCCGCGCCGATCGCCGTCAGGCGCTCGCCATCCGCTGGCTGATCGAGTATTCGCGCAAGCGTTCCGAAACCACGATGATCGACCGCCTGTCCGCCGAGCTGCTTGATGCCGCCAACAACCGTGGCGCCGCCGTCAAGAAGCGTGAGGACACCCATCGTATGGCAGAGGCCAACAAGGCCTTCTCGCATTATCGTTGGTAAACCGGAAACGCGAGAAGAAAAATGGCCCGCACGACGCCCCTCGATCGGTACCGCAATATCGGCATCATGGCTCACATCGATGCCGGCAAGACCACCACGACCGAGCGTATCCTTTACTACACCGGAAAGTCCTACAAGATCGGTGAGGTGCACGAAGGCACCGCCACCATGGACTGGATGGAGCAGGAACAGGAACGCGGTATCACCATCACCTCTGCCGCGACGACCGCGTTTTGGCGCGATCACCGCGTCAACATCATCGACACCCCTGGCCACGTCGACTTCACCATCGAGGTCGAGCGTTCCCTGCGCGTGCTCGACGGTGCGGTGACGGTGTTCGACTCGGTCGCCGGCGTCGAGCCGCAGTCCGAGACGGTGTGGCGTCAGGCGGACAAGTACGAAGTTCCGCGGATCTGTTTCGTCAACAAGATGGATCGCATCGGCGCCAACTTCTACCGTTGCGTCGATATGATCGTCGATCGCCTCGGTGCCCGTCCGCTGGTGCTCCACCTGCCGATCGGCGAGGAGAGCAACTATCTCGGCATCGTCGATCTGCTGCGCAATTGCGCGGTGATCTGGAAGGACGAGAGCCTGGGCGCCGAGTTCGAAGACGCCCCGATTCCCGCCGACCTCGCCGACAAGGCCGCCGAGTACCGCGCCCAGCTCATCGAGACCGCGGTCGAGATGGACGACGAGGCGATGGAGATGTATCTCGGCGGCGAAGAGCCCTCGGTCGAGACTCTGCGCGCCTGCATCCGCAAGGGCACCATCTCCCGGACCTTCGTGCCGGTGCTGTGCGGATCGGCCTTCAAGAACAAGGGCGTTCAGCCCCTGCTTGACGCCGTGGTCGATTACCTCCCGTCGCCGCTCGACATTCCCGCCATCAATGGCGTCAAGGTCGGCACCGAAGAGGAAGTCTTCCGTCACGCCACCGATGACGAGCCGTTCTCCGGTCTTGCCTTCAAGATCATGAACGACCCCTTCGTCGGTTCGCTGACCTTCGTCCGCGTCTATTCGGGCGTCGTCGAGTCGGGTTCGTACATCCAGAACACCGTCAAGGAAAAGCGCGAGCGTGTCGGCCGTATGCTGCTGATGCACGCCAACTCGCGTGAAGAAATCAAGGAAGCCCGCGCTGGCGACATCGTCGCGTTCGCCGGTCTCAAGGACACCACCACGGGCGATACCCTGTGCGATCCGACCCCCAGCTCGCTGGTGATTCTGGAACGCATGGACTTCCCCGAGCCGGTGATCGAGGTCGCGGTCGAGCCGAAGTCGAAGGCCGACCAGGAAAAGATGGGCGTTGCCCTGGCGCGTCTCGCCGCCGAGGATCCGTCCTTCCGCGTTGCCTCGGACCCCGAAAGCGGTCAGACGGTGATTAAGGGGATGGGCGAACTCCATCTCGAAATCCTCGTCGATCGCATGAAGCGCGAGTTCAAGGTCGAAGCGAACGTCGGTGCGCCGCAGGTGGCGTATCGTGAGACGATCTCGAAGTCCTACGAGTGCGACTACACCCACAAGAAGCAGACCGGCGGTTCGGGCCAGTTCGCCCGCGTCAAGATCCGCTTCGAGCCGGCCGAGAAGGGCGAAGGCTTTGTCTTCACCAACAAGGTCGTCGGTGGTTCGGTGCCGAAGGAATACGTCCCCGGCGTTGAAAAGGGTATCCGCTCGGCGATGGATAACGGCGTGATCGCTGGCTTCCCGCTGATCGACTTCAAGGCGACCCTGATCGACGGTGCCTATCACGACGTTGACTCGTCGGTGCTGGCCTTCGAAATCGCGTCTCGCGCCGCCTTCCGTGAAGGTATCGCCAAGGCGGGTCCGAAGCTGCTCGAGCCGATGATGCGCGTCGAGGTCGTCACTCCCGAAGATTACATGGGCGACGTCATCGGCGATCTGAACAGCCGCCGCGGTCAGGTCAACGGCATGGATCAGCGCGGCAACGCCCGCGTCATCACCGCCATGGTGCCTCTCGCCAACATGTTCGGCTACGTCAACACTCTGCGGTCGATGTCGCAGGGTCGGGCGCAGTACTCGATGCACTTCGATCACTATTCCGAAGTGCCGCAGAATGTGTCGGACGAGATTCGCGCCAAGCTGGCTGGCTAAAAACACGGTATTCGAGGACGGAGTAAGAGACGATGGCTAAGGCGAAATTCGAGCGCAACAAGCCGCACTGCAACATCGGCACCATCGGTCACGTTGACCATGGCAAGACCTCGTTGACTGCGGCGATCACCAAGGTTCTGGCCGAGACCGGCGGAGCCACCTTCACGGCCTACGACCAGATCGACAAGGCCCCGGAAGAGAAGGCCCGTGGTATCACCATTTCGACGGCTCACGTGGAATACGAGACGGCCAACCGTCACTATGCCCACGTCGATTGCCCCGGCCACGCCGACTATGTGAAGAACATGATCACCGGCGCGGCGCAGATGGACGGCGCGATTCTGGTGGTGTCGGCCGCTGACGGCCCGATGCCGCAGACCCGCGAGCACATCCTGCTGGCGCGTCAGGTCGGCGTTCCGGCGCTGGTCGTGTTCATGAACAAGGTCGACATGGTCGATGATCCCGAGCTGCTCGACCTCGTCGAGCTCGAGGTTCGCGAGCTGCTGTCGTCCTACGATTTCCCTGGCGACGATATTCCGATCGTCAAGGGCTCGGC
>NZ_FNWO01000018.1 GCF_900108475.1 Magnetospirillum fulvum
GCCGAAGCCAGCGCATGAAATATGTTCTGCCAGATGCCCTTGTCGCCCCAGCGGACGAAACGGTTATAGAGCGTCTTGCGCGGTCCATAAGCTGAAGGGGCATCGACCCAGCGACATCCTGATTTCAGGACATGGATGATCCCGCTGATGACACGCCGGTCATCTACCCGTGCCTTGCCCCGCGTATCGGTCGGAAGATGCGAGGCAAGCCGCACAAACTGCTCGTCCGTCAGCCAGAAAAGATGATCGTCCATTCAAGGGCTCCTTTAGGATTCCTTGAATCACAAAGCTTCTCCCAAGAAAACATTTTTATGGGTCCTGACCCTAGGAGACGTTCTTGAGCAACTCGCAGCTCACATCAACAGGCCCCTCGATGGCAATTTCCAGTTGATGCCGAATCTCCGTGTTTTCGTTGGTGACTGCCTTTACCTCATCAAGCCGATGCAGATGCGCTTCTGGCTACGCTCCACCGCGCTCGCCGATGCCGATGGAATAGCGCTCGACCTCCAGCAAGCCGCCGCCGTGCCACAACTGCGGAGTGCCGATTAATGCTGATCGGTGATATGCAGGATTGGGTCGATAGCTTCGTTTCGTTTGACGATCGTTTTCTAGAGAGGGTCGCAGCGGCGTGGCCAGTGTGCATGGCCGTTCTTCCTGAACAGCCCGGGGAAGATGAAATTACTATCAACCTCGTCTATCATCTCGCCAAGGACAAGGTCATCCGTCGGCTGTGTCATTGGGTTGAGTATCAATTCGAGCCGTTTGGCCTCGCTGCGGATGGATCGAAATACAGCAAAGGCATAATCGACATCGCCGTGCTCTTTGACTGGGAACGCGAGCGATATCTAGCCTATGAGTGCAAGCGGCTCAACGTGATCAACGGCGGAAGCCGCAGTTCCTTGGCCACCGTGTACGTCACCCAAGGCATGATGCGTTTTCTCACTGAGCAATATGCGGAGAATCTGCCTGTCGGCTGCATGCTGGGCTATGTGCTGGACGGGGACGTGCCCTTTGCCAAGGTGCGGCTTGCCGACGCCATCGGCAGTCATGCCCCTCTCGCGCTCACTGACGGGCCCACGCCGCTTGCCGCAATCGAAACAATTGAACGCTTCCGAACACGGCACAATCGCTCAGCCGGATCGGAGATCGAACTTCGCCACGCGCTATTTTCGAAGTCGCCAGCGGCAGCACCAAGCGGCTGATGGGCAGAGGAGACCTTGGGCGCTTGCCAAGGAACCGACAGCCGAAGACGGCTGATACCAAAGCCCGATGAGCAGGACTCACGTGGGAGGATTTCAGTCTGAAAGGACAAGCCTTTTCTCGGCACGTTTGTACGCCATTTCGGTCGGTCAGCCCCCAGGTTCGGGCGAATTGGCGCAACACGCGCGAAATGTCGGCTTCAGAGGGCGCCTCCCTTTGATCCATTGACCACCATGAGGCGCGAAGGGGCCGGTCCATACCGGCGGGATGGATCAGCCATTGTCGCGACCATTCAGGAGCCCCAGGAAGGCGCAGAACATGTCAGCCAGCGCATCGGCGTAAGCCGAGATTTCGGCGGGGGTGCGGGGCACGCTCGAAAACTGCTTTCCCACGGAACCCAACGTCATGGTGATCAGATCGCCAGCCAGAGCCCGCATGGACTCGGCGACCTCCGGCAACGCCTCGCGAAGAAACGTCTGGACCATCCGCTGTGCCGCCTCCCGCGTTTCCCGCGCTTCGGGCGCATCGCGATAAAGGGGAGCGGCATCGCTGAGGGCTTGGCGCGTCGCGGCCTCCTCGCATTCAGACCGGATGAAAGCGTGAACCAGGGTGCGCAGCCGCTCGGGCGGCGGTTTCTCCGCGTCTCCCAAAATGGTCTGCAACATTTCGGATGTCTGCCGCCACTCGTCGCTCTGAAGGCGAAACAGGATCGCCGCCTTGTTGGGGAAATATTGATAGAGCGAGCCGACGCTGACTCCCGCTTTCTCAGCCACCCGGGCGGTGGTGAAACGGTGAGCGCCATCCCTGGTCAAAACCTGAACCGCCGCCTCCAGGATGGCGGCGACCAAGTCGTTTGAGCGGGCCTGACGGGGCTGTTTTCGCTGGGTAATCAGAGGTTTTCGATGATCGGTCATGGGGCTTGGCCAATGCGAATCGGAAATATGACGCTTTAGTCGTATTTTCGATCCAGCGCAAGGATGCGCCAAACTTGGATCGGAGACCGACATGAAGAATACCCTGACCACCCCCCCGCTTGCCGCTTTGTTGGAGCGCCTGTTCGAAGATGCGGCAGCGATTTCGCCGCTCGCCGATCCGGCTCTGGCAAATGTTTCCGCCGAAGAACTGGCGCGATTGATGCAGAGCAGGACCGACTATGCCGACTTTTACACCCGGCTGAAGAACGCCCCCCTCGCCGTGTCGAAAGAGACCGGCCGGTTGCTGTACATCCTGGCGCGAAGCTGTGAGGCACGCAGCATCGTCGAGTTCGGCACCTCGTTCGGCCTATCGACCCTGCATCTGGCCGCAGCGCTGCGCGACAATGGCGGCGGCCATTTGATCACCACCGAGTTCGAACCCTCCAAGGCGGCGCGGGCACGGGCTCATCTGATCGCGGGCGGAGTGGCCGATCTGGTCGAGATCCGCGAAGGGGACGCCCTGCGGACCCTGGCCGAGGATCTGCCCGATCGCATCGACCTGCTGTTTCTGGATGGTGCCAAAGCCCTCTATCCCGACATTCTGCGCTTGGTGGAAAGCCGCCTGCGCCCGGGGGCGATGATTGTCGCCGACAACGCCGATCACAGCCCAGACTATCTCGCCCTGGTGCGGGCGCCCGACCATGGCTATCTGTCCACGCCGATCGGGGCCGATATCGAGCTGTCTCAGCGGATCGGCTGAGACTGAATAGCGTGCGATCACGGTGCCGCGCTTGCATTTCCTCGCCAAACGCCCATACTTTAAGTGCGTTTGGCGAGGAGGTTGTCATGAACACGGCGGGGCAAGCCTTTCAGGTGGTGGGAGGGTGCGAGGTTCTTGGCATCGAGATTTCCCACGGCATGGATCTGGTCCGGGCGGTGCGCCGAGGGTTTCCCGCCCAGGCTGTCCAACATCTTCTCGATAACGGTCGGCTCACCCTGGCCGAGCTCGACCATGTGGTGATGCCGCGCAAAACGTGGTCGAACCGCAAGCGCGCCGGCACCCTGACCTCCGAACAATCTGACCGCCTGATCCGGGTTGCCCGGGTGCTGGCCTTGGCCGAAGAGACCTTCGCCGATCGGTCCAAGGGTCACGACTGGCTCCGCCGGACGACAACAAGCTTGGGCGGCGAACGGCCGCTCGATCTCCTCGACACCGAAGAGGGCGCCCGCGAGGTCGAAACGATTCTCGGGCGGATCGCCCACGGCATTGCGGTCTGAATGGCTTGGCGCATCTGCAAACGCAACCATGCCGATCTCAGTGGTACAGGCGCTCGCCTGTATGGCGGCCGTTGGAATAGCCCCGGACGGGCGCTGGTTTATACCGCCGCGACGGCTGAACTGGCGGTTCTTGAAGTCCGTGTTCACCTCGATTTGACACCGGATTTGATACCAAACGATTTCGTGCTGATGGAGATCGATTTGACCGGTCTTCCTGTCGAAGGGATCGACTCTTTTCCGGCCGACCCCATGGCATTCGGTGACACATGGCTGGTCGAGGCCCGAACCCCGGTGTTGCGCGCGCCCTCGTTCATCGTCCCGGAGGCGAGCAATCTCCTGCTCAATCCAATCCACCCCCAAGCCAGCGCGGCACGGGTGGTCGGAATGCGTGATTTCAAATTCGATCCTCGTCTGTGGCTGCCGCTGTAGGGCGTGCAATGAATGCGTAACGTATGGTTTGGTAAATTTAGCCCACATTCGCTACGGGCACGATAAATCGAACTCCTCGGCGCGGCAGCCGAGGAGTTCTTTGATTGTTTATATTTCGGTATGCTCAGAGAGAACCAAAGCATCTTCCACATCGACCCCAAGGTACCGAACAGTGCTCTCGATCTTTGTATGCCCAAGTAAAATCTGAACAGCCCGCAGATTGCCGGTCTGCTTATAGATGAGAGACGCCTTGGTCCGACGTAACGAATGCGCCCCATATTCCTCGGGGCGCAACCCGATTCCAGTGACCCATTCGTCAACGAGACGAGCATACTGGCGGGTACTGATGTGTTCGGCATGATTAATGCGGCTCGGAAAGACGAAATCGTCAAGTGTGCCACCTCGACGTTCCAGCCATGCCAAGAGACTGCTGCGGGCGGGTTCAAGGAGTTCGAACTGAACGGGCCGCCCCGTTTTCTGCTGAACGACGATCGCTCGTGAGCGAATATGTCCCCCGCTGACAAGATCACCGATTTTAATTTTGACCACGTCGCATCCGCGAAGTTTACTGTCAATCGCCAAATCAAACATCGCACGATCACGCAGGCGACCCTCTCGGTCCAACCAGAACCGGATAGCCCAAACCTGCTGCGGCTTCAGTGGGCGCTTGGCACCAATTATTCGGCCTGCGTTCCACGGCCTCCGATCTTTTACGCCCAGATCATATTCTGAATGCCCCATAACAATTCTCCCTCTGGCAAACAGCGACAAGGGGGAATGGTAGGGCGAATTTTGGTTTATGCTGATGGCGATGGGCCAATAGCACACTGACATGCTTTAACGAAGTGAGTAGGGACGTTCAATTCGTTGGAAATAGGGTTATGGGTCGACTCAAATTGAATGCGCGCGAGGCGCGTCTGTTTTTCCTGAAAGCGAATGTGCACAGCAGCGGAAGGCTGATTGCGCGATAGCGGGAGACGCCTTTGAGATATCTGTTATAACATCTGTATCCCGTATAAAGTTCAGAGGCGCGACATCGGACCGTGCACCTGATATACCGATTTTATGGCAGACACGAGCAATCTCGTCCGGTATCGCAATGACGGTGACGACTTCCACATCCTGTGGACGGCCCGCCGGGCATTGAGGCTGCTTGATCCGACCTCGGATCTCATCGGGGTATCGGTCGAGGGTGTGTCCGAGCGCGAAGTCGATGGCAAGGAGCTTGCCGCCGGATTGCTGGTCGTCGATACCGCCGAGTATTATGGCTCGCAGGATATCCGTCAGGCCCGGCTGGTTGTCTACTGCCAGCTGAAATACTCAACCCAGGATTCTGCCACGCCCTGGCCGGTTTCCGGCCTGGCCGATACGCTGAAGGGCTTTGCTGAGAGCTTTCAAGAGAAGGCGTCCGAATTCGGCACGCCGGAAGTTCTGGGGAAAATCCGGTTCCAGTTCGTGACCAATCGCCCGATTTCCGCCAATGTACTTGCCGCGTTCGAGGCTTTGAGGCTTGGAACACGTCCTGACGGCCTCGGCAACGCGGTGCAGAAAGCCAGGGAGGCGCTGCTTAGGGAAACGGGCCTGTCAGTCGCCGAGTTCCAGGATTTCGCAAGCCTCGTTCAGTTCCTGGCGGAGCAGCCTGATCGCCGAAACCTCACCAACTTGTTGGCTTTAGACGCTAGGCGGGTGTCGCTCGACAGTGACGCGACCCTGCGGATGAAAGCCTTGGTCCAGGCGCACACCACCTCGGACAAGACTCGGGACAAGGTCATCGACCGGGAAAAGGTCCTGGTCGCCTTCGGCGTAACATCCGATGATCTTTTCCCGGCCCCGGCCAAACTTGAACCCGCCGAGTCCTCGTTTCAGCGTGCCCAAGAAAAGGATATCGCGGCCGCGATCCTTGGGGCGGGTTGGCCGGTCGTCATTCAGGCCCCGGGGGGTATCGGCAAGACCATCCTGGCGCAGCGCCTGGGCCACCACATGCCGCCCGGCTCCGAAACCATCCTGTTTGATGGTTTTGCCGCCGGAGACTACCGCAATCGTCGAAGCTACCGGCACAGTGCGGCCTGCGGAGTGCCCCAGATTGTCAACCAACTGGCTGCCAAAGGGCTGTGCGACCTTCTGTTGCCGCAAATTGGGCTGACGGCACAGACCTATCTCAAGGAATTATGGCGCAGGCTTGGGCAAGCCGCCGAAACCGTGCAAGCCCAGTCCCCCGATGCCGTGGTTTTGCTGATCATTGATGCCGCCGACAATTTGGGAATGGCGGCCGAAGACGCGAGCGAGAGCAGCTTCGCCGAGGCCTTATTGCAGGACGTGCCACCGCCTGGGTGCCACATCGTCGCCCTTGCCCGCCCTCATCGGGTCGAGAAATACCTGCGCCCAAGGGCGGAGGTCATCCACATCCACCTCCAGCCGTTTACCGTCGCGGAGAGCGGGGAGTTACTTCGGACAAAGTTTCCCGAGGCATCGGACGAGCAGGTCACCCCCTTCCACCATTTCACCGACTGCAATCCGCGCGTCCAAGCCAACGCCCTGCGTGTGGCAAGCGATCTGGCCGCTTTGTGCGAAAGCCTTGGGCCGACGGTAGAAACCGCCGAGACGCTGGTCAAAGGACAACTCGACTCCGCATTCTACAAAGTCCTGCGCGAACAGGCGGTGGGCGACGAACTCTATCGCCTGGGTGCCGCCCTCGCCATGTTACCGCCGCCCGTTCCGCTCACGACGTTGGCGCAGGCATCAGGACTTACGGAAGACGCAATCCGTAGCTTCGTCGCTGACTTCGCCAATGGACGTCCCATTCTAATCCGCAACGACGCGGTCCAATTCCAAGACGAACCGACGGAAACCTGGTTCAAAGACAAATTCGCTAATGCTACAGCGCATTGGGAGAATATGGCCGACCGGCTGGAGTCCTCTGCCGACACAGACGCCTACGTCGCTGCTATTCTGCCCATCGTCCTGCATCAGGCCGGTCGTCATGATCGGTTGATGGAGTTGGCCCTTGGTGACGCACCCCCCGAGGCGGCGGACCCGGTGGAGCGGCGGGCGATTGTCCTGCAGCGTGTAACCTACGGGCTCAGGGTTGCCGCTTCGCGCGGACGAACCACGGACACCGCCAAACTGCTGGTTCGAGCAGCCGAGGACGTTGCCGCAGATGTCCGGCAGGTCGCGTTTCTCAATCGTCATGCGGATATGATCGGCCATTTGGCCGCTCCCGAGGTTGTCACGGAGCATGTTTTCCGACGTCGCCCTTGGCGAGACAGTGGAAAGGCCTTCATCGCCTGCGCAGCCATGCTCTCGGCCAACCCATTGGGTTTGCCAGAAGCCAGACAATATTTCCGCCTCGCCATGCAATGGCTGAGAGATTGGGCCGCAGAGAGGCGGGCACACCCAGACGATCATTCTCGTGAAGGGCTAAGCCTGCGGCAGTCGCTCTCTATGCGGAGGTTTTTTCCAGACTGGAAGGGCCTAAAGAAATGGTGCGTTTCCTTGGCTGCTGGTCGGGGGGCATGCCGTTCCTGGCGGGGCGTGTTGTGGCAAGGTGGATGCTGGACAAAGGTGGCCAAGATATTCTTGAGGAGATACTTGCCGACGAAAGAGCCGCGCTTCTGGTCCGCCTGGCGGTCAACGAGGAACTGGTCGAGCGGTGCATCGTCCCGCCGACTGCATCAACGCTGTGTCTGCTGGAAGAGCTCCTCGTCGAGCCCACTCCCATCGAACTGCCTGAGCAGCTCGATGACAGCCCCTTTTTTCCTGCTATCGCGTCTGTTGCCGAAGCGGCGATGCGAGCCAAATGCCCGAGTGTCAGAATTCAGGAGCTATTGGCCCGTTACCCGGTGCCGCATGAACGGGCATACACCCATTACGATCCCGGAGATAAGCGAAACGCCCTTCTGCGGATGGCATCCATGGCGGCGATCATGGAAGGGCGTGAGCTCACCATAAAGGATGTTGTGCCCAGCCGTTTGCGCGACACTTGGGAGAAAAACAGTGGGCATGGGCGAGATGAGCGCGAGTTCTCAGATTATTATAGCAAGCTTATTCCCTGGCATATGACCCGAGCCCGAGCAATCGTGGGCAAGTCCGGTGCAACCGAAATCCCTATTGAGGCGTTCCAAGAGCAATACAAGGGTGTTGGTCCAGCTTGCTATTCGAATAATCGAGACATTGCCCTTCTGCGCATGGAGGCCCTGCTTTGGGCCGATGGAACCAACGGCTGCGCTGCAGATTTGGAAGATTGGGCAAAGACCGAACAATTGGCCTTCCCATGCGCGACCTGGACGAGTCTGGCGAGACTCGCCTCGTCACGGTCGGCTCTGACCGAATTCGCCCTTATGTGTGCGGGCCGTGCCCGCGAGGCGACGGCAAGCGAACGCCAGGACGCCGACCAAACTGCAGACGATTTTATGGCCATCGCCAGGGCAATCCTGCCCCTGGGGCCGACCGAGGCCGGCTATTACCTGCAAGAAGCCCTCGACCATGTGGGGCGGTTGGGCGACGAAATACACCCACACCTGGATACTCTGCTTACCCTGGCGGAATGTGCTGGAACCGGCAGATCTTCGGCACCAGAGGCGTATCGTTTGGCTCGGGCTGCCGAACTTCTGCATGCCTATAACGATCACAAATTCCCCTGGGAAAGGGTCACCACATCCGTTGCTCGACTGGATTTGCCCTCCGCCTTTACCGCAATCGCCCGTTGGGATGACCGGGGGGTCGAGGCCGTTCACTGGACGATATCGAGCCTTGCTCCGATGGCGATGCAGTTTGGCCGCCTTTCCCCTGAAGCCCTGATTGCGTTACATGCCTTTGGTGGATATTGGGGCAGCAAGGACCTTGCCAAGCAGTTGTTTGCCGGTTTGCCTAACAAGGCGCGGCGTCAGACCGCTCTCGACATCCTGGTGTCCGACCAGGAACTCGACCGGACGGCAGCGGGAATATCCTCCAAAGAGCTTCAGGCTGAAGCACGCCGCTACGGCTTGGTAAATGCGTACCTGGAGTCGCTTACGACCCTGGGGCAAGACTCGGACCGGGAAGATAAGAAAGCGGCAACATTTTCGGTCGTAGAGAAAGAGCTACCGGATTTGGACAAGCTACTGGAGGGCTTGGATCTGGGAGTTGCCGCCGACATCAACCAAGCGATATCCCGTTGGCGGGATGGTCGAGGCGGTATTGATATTGGTGACGTCTTTGCGACGATGAGGGAACGTGTTCCCCGAAACAAGCATACCGACCATATTGCGGCTTTGGCCAATAGCGACCTTGAATATGGCCGTTGGCTCATCGAGGCGCTGGAGGGGTGCTGGAAGGATTGGAGGTATGTCCCGAGTGTGCTAGCCGCGCTTCAAAAGGCGGTTAGAATCGTTGTGGATAAGAAAGCCGAGGACTTGCTTCCGTTCACGGGCTGGGATCAGGATGACATCGGGCGATGTGTCGTCGTGGGTGGGCAAAGTCGCCCCCAATTGATCCGGCTCATGACACATTCCATCTCCCAACGGGTGCGCGATATTTCTGCGCGCGAATTGTTTCGATTCGTGAATCTTCTCGCAAAAGAATCCCTCTCAAAAGATGAGTCCCTGAAGGTTCTGGCCTATGCCCTCGACCGGTTGGAAGGCGCTCTCCGTGATCAGGATGGCGATGGTCCCTGGTGCGAGGACCTTTCCCCTCCAGCTTCGGATGAGGAAGCCATTGCTGGATTCCTATACGCAATGCTGGCCTCGCCAGAGGCGGAAACCCGATGGCGGGCTGCCCATGCAGTGGTCCGATTAGGGCGCCTTGGCCAGTCTTCGCTGCTGGGTTCAGTGGTGAACCTCTTGCCCCGGACAGAACTATCCGCCTTCACCGGTGCCGGGCTGCCCTTCTATGCGCTTCATGCCCGATTGTGGCTCCTGATCGCCCTGGCACGGTTGGCGGTGGACACTCCTCAAGCCGTGATGCCCTATCGGGAAACGCTCATTTACTGGGCTTTGAACGCCGATGAGCCTCATGTCCTGATCCGCCATTTTGCCGCCCAAGCGGTTTTGGCCTTTGCGGTCCCGGAAGGGGCAGAACTGGACGACGACGTCATCAAGCGACTGAGCTCCATCAATTCTGGCGCCATGGAGCCGGTGGCGTCTGATCATAGGCACTACACCGGATATGATCTCCGACGAGGCCAAGGACGGAGTCTGATGCCCTATGAGTTCGACGGGAATTGGATTGCCCCACTGGGAAATGCCTTCGGCATTCATCCCGATGACGTGTCGGAGAGAGTTGAGAAATGGATCTGCGAACGCTGGGGTATTTCACTTCCAGACCACTATTTTGAGCCACGAAGCGGCAAGGAACGACGCCATGGCATCGGGCGGGAGCAGTTATCGACTTTCGATTCCTACCGTTTCTATGTGTGCTGGCACGCCCTGCTCTGCGCGGCGGGGGAACTGGTCCGGCAACTCCCTCCCGCACTCCGATACGAGGAGAATGGCTGGAAGGAATGGATCCGCCGCGTGGACCTGACGCGAGATGATGGTCGCTGGCTTTCCGACCGGCGGGATCCGGTGCCGCTCAACCTCGGCCCGGAAATGGGAGAGGTGGGCTACGACCGGGAAAAGAGGGAGATTTGGGCATATTCCATCGGGGCCGCTGACCTTGATGCCGTCCTGGGACTGAACGAAACGCCGACGGATGAACTGGTAGTGGAGGCCTCGTTGTTCCAAAGCCGATACGAAAATAACCAGCGCGTCCACGTCAGTTCGGCAATGGCGTCGCCCGCGACCAGCATGGCACTTCTCCGGACCTTACAGACGGCGGAGAATCCCTACGCCTTCAATCTGAATAATATCGACGAGGATAGAGACGAGGTTCCGGCCATCTTCAAGCTGAGAAACCTTGTCACCTCCGCGGAACGTGATCGGGGGCTGGATGGCTTAGACGTGTTCGCCGGAGAGGTTTCCTGGCCACCCCCGAAGCCGACACACGACATCCTGAAATTCTTCGAGTTGCGACCCGACAAGGATTGCCGGAATTGGTATCAGGGCACCAAGCCCGCCATGCGCTCGGAAATTTGGGGTGCCCGTGTGGATGAACGGCGCGGTGATTCGTCCAACAGCGGGCATCGTGTGTCGGTCACGACACCATTCCTGAAAGACATGCTTTCCGTTTTCGGCTGCGATCTGATCGTCGAGGTGGAGATTGAACGTGAATACGAAGACCAACCAGGACGGTACGATCACGAGCATATCGCCGATCGGTCCTACAACCGAATCTACCTCCTGCGAGGCGCAACCGGATGCCTCCATACCCTTCACGGATCTGTGCGACTTTGGCCGGAAGCTGATTGATGCGCTACAGTTGGAACCGACAGACACACTCGGCCGGTGGATGGCTCATTATCTTGCGGAACGTCTGTTGGATGCTGAACGAGCGGCAGGCCCGGAGAAGGCTAGCCTGGAGCGAGAGATCTTCGACCAGATTCTTCAACTCTGGAAGCACCGGGGAAACTGGCCGACACATCAACGCCCGTTTCGTGAAACGGATGACTTGGCCGACAAGCTGAGGACTTTCATCGACCGTTCGCGCCCCTGGTATTTCGCGCAAAATGCCAGGGCTTCAAATCACTTTCTCGAAGACTGGATTGATAAGGCGCGGGTACTCGACGTCGCAGCCCGCGATCTCATCGCTTGGTGCATGAATCATGCTGTCGCGGAGACTTCGGGCGACGATGCCGCGTGGGCTGACGATGACGTCGCCCAACAGCTTGATGACGGTGAGGACGCGCGACTGGCCAGGGTTCTGTATGCGGATATTAGCATTCTCTTCGAGGAAGATACGCCTCACCGGCGTGGCAACGAACTGATGCAGCTACAAAATCGAATCGACGCATTGCTGGAAGTCGTGAGCAGTATCCGCCAGGAACTCGACATCAAGATCGCCGCCGCCGTGAAAAGCGCAGAAGAGGAGCCGAACGACGGCGCTGGCTAAATCTCCTGCCTCAGCACTTCCTTCTTCGCCTCATTCTGACGGTCAGAAAATGGGGTGTTCAGAGGGCAGGACAACGTCGAGGAAAGCTATTGTCGTCGAATCGATGATCTGCGAGTTTTTTGGCGAAAAACAATGGTGTTAAGCGCAACTTTTAACGTCCGCTTTTGGATGCGGGCACTATGCGGTGGAATGGCCGGAATGAGGCGCAAAGCGGACCTCAAACACTAAGCTGCGCTCGTTCGCTTCCGATAAACCTACTCACCGGCCTCGATAGCACTGCTGTGGTGATAGATGTCGAGCAGCCGCGTCCACCGTCTTCCAATTATTCCATAAGCTAAGGGCCGGCTCTGGTATGGGAGCCGGCTCGTTGCATTGAGGGATCCAAGATAGAAAAAACGATCCCTCAAAATGGACTGCGGCACGCTGTTGCTTCGTTTGGGCCACGTTATGCCGCGCACCGGCCAAACTATGGTGCGCGGCATAACGGGCCATCGGCGTTAGCTGCATCCGGTGGTGCCGCCGCAGGTGTCGCATTTCAGGCAGGTGCCGTTGCGGACCAGGGTGAAATTGCCGCATTCGGGGCAGGCGTCTCCTTCATAACCCTTCATCCGGGCGGTGCGGATTTGCTCGGCGCGGGCGTCGAACTCCTCCAGCATCGCGTCGGCGTCGATCTCGTCGGAGGCCAGCGCCAGCGGGGGCGGGGCCAGCCGCATTTCCCCGGTCGCGTCGGCGGTCAGCGCGGTCTGAATTGCCCGCTTGGGGAACATCGAACGGACATAGCCGGTCGAGGCGACCCGCTTGACCACCTCAAGCTGACGGGCCGAGGCGCGGGGGTCAAGCTGACCTTCGGCGGCACCGCGTCCGACCGTGTCGGGGGTCAGGTCGGCCGGTTCGACATGGGCGAGGTCGTTGCGGCCCAGATACGAGATCGCCAGTTCGCGGAAGATGTAATCGAGGATCGAGGACGACATCTTGATCGTCTCGTTGCCTTCGACCATCCCCGACGGTTCGAACCGGGTGAAGGTGAAGGCTTCGACGAATTCTTCCAGCGGCACGCCGTATTGCAAGCCGACCGAAATCGCGATGGCGAAATTGTTCATCATCGCGCGGAAGGCGGCCCCTTCCTTGTGCATGTCGATGAAGATCTCGCCCAAGCGGCCGTCTTCGTATTCGCCGGTGCGCAGATAGACCTTGTGCCCGCCGACGATTGCCTTCTGGGTATAGCCCTTGCGGCGGTCGGGCAGCTTGGAGCGGCGGCTGACCAGCCGTTCGACCAGCTTTTCCGCGGCAATCCCGGCCCGCGCCGCCGCCGGGGCATCGGCAATCGCCTCGGCCAGATCGCCGCCATCGTCGAGCAAGGCGGCCTGGAGCGGCTGGCTCAGTTTCGAGCCGTCGCGATAAAGCGCGTTGGCCTTGACCCCCAGCCGCCACGACAGCAGATAGGCCTCCTTGCATTCCTCGACCGTCGCCGAGTTGGGCATGTTGATCGTCTTCGAGATCGCGCCGGTGATGAAGGATTGGGCGGCGGCCATCATCCGGATATGGGCTTCGACCGACAGCAGGCGGGTGCCGGTGCGGCCGCACGGGCTGGCGCAATCGAACACCGCCAGATGCTCGGGCTTCAGGAACGGCGCGCCTTCCAGCGTCATCGCTCCGGTGACGTGAAGGTTCGCGGCCTCGATCTGCTCGCGGGGGAAGCCCAGCCAGCCCAGCAGGTCAAAGCCGGGATCGTCCAGCTTCGCCGAAGGGATGCCGAGACTCTTGGTGCAAAACTCTTCACCCAGTCCGTACTTGTTGAAGACGAACTTGATGTCGAAGGCGGATTCCAGCTTGGATTCGAGCGTCGCCAGGGTGGCGGCGTCAAAGCCCTTCGCGGTCAGGGTCTCGTGATTGATGAACGGCGCGTTGGTCAGCGTCGCATGGCCGACGGCGTGGCGGACGATCTCGGCGATGTCGCTCTCGCCATAGCCCAGGGTGCGCAGCGCCTCGGGCACCATCCGGTTGATGATCTTGAAATAGCCGCCACCGGCCAGCTTCTTGAACTTGACCAGGGCGAAATCGGGCTCGATCCCGGTGGTGTCGCAATCCATCACCAGACCGATCGTGCCGGTCGGCGCGATCACCGAGACCTGGGCATTGCGGAAGCCGAAGCGCTGGCCTTTGTCGAGCGCGACATCCCAGGCGCGGCGGGCGGCGGCGACCAGGGTGGCGTCGGGGCAATTGGCGGCGTCGAGCGGCACCGGCGGCACCGACAGCCCTTCATAGCCGGTCCCCAGGCCGTGGGCGGCGCGGCGGTGGTTGCGGATCACCCGCAGCATCGACTCGCGGTTTTGCGGGAAGTCGGCGAACGCGCCCAACGCTTCGGCCATGTCTGCCGAGGTGGCATAGGATTCGCCGGTCATCAGCGCGGTGATCGCGGCGATCAGGGCGCGGCCGTGCTCGCTGTCATAGGGGATGCCGTCGGCCATCAGCAGGCCGCCGACATTGGCATAGCCAAGCCCCAGGGTGCGGAAGCGATAAGACAGTTCGGCGATGCGGTCGCTGGGGAACTGGGCCATCAGCACCGAGACTTCCAGCACCATCGTCCACAGCCGCACCGCGTGACGGAAGCCCTCGATGTCGAACTTGCCGTCGGGACCACGGAAGCACAGCAGGTTCAGCGAGGCGAGGTTGCAGGCGGTGTCGTCGAGGAACATGTATTCCGAGCACGGATTCGACGCGTTGATCCGGCCGGACTCCGGGCAGGTGTGCCATTCGTTGATGGTGGTGTCGAACTGGATGCCGGGATCGGCGCAGGCCCAGGCGGCTTCGCCGATCTGCTCCCACAAATCGCGCGCCTTCAACGAGCGGATCACCTTGCCGGTGGTGCGATGGGTCAGCGCCCAATCGGCATCCTCGGTGACGGCGGTGAGGAAGGCGTTATCGACCCGCACCGAATTGTTCGAATTCTGTCCCGACACGGTCAGATAGGCTTCGGAATCCCAATCGGTGTCCATCACCGGGAAATCCATCTTCGAATAGCCCTGCCGGGCGAACTGGATCACCCGCTGGATGTAATTCTCGGGGATTTCCGAACGCCGCGCGGCCAGAATCGCCGCTTTCAGCTTGGCGTTACGCTTGGGATCGAAGCGGGCATCGTCCTTGACCGCGCCCTCGGCGCGGCAGGCCTGCATCACCTCGGTCAGATGGCGGGCGGCCAGACGCGACCCGGCGACCAAAGCCGCGACTTTCTGTTCCTCGCGCACCTTCCAGGCGATGAAGGATTCGATGTCGGGGTGATCGACATCGACCACCACCATCTTGGCGGCGCGCCGGGTGGTGCCGCCCGATTTGATCGCTCCGGCGGCGCGGTCGCCGATCTTTAAGAAGCTCATCAGTCCGGACGAGCGCCCGCCGCCCGACAGCTTTTCCCCTTCGCCGCGCAGGCGGGAAAAGTTGGTGCCGGTGCCCGAGCCGTATTTGAACAGCCGGGCTTCGCGCACCCACAGATCCATGATGCCGCCCTCATTGACCAGATCGTCGGCGATCGACTGGATGAAGCAGGCGTGGGGCTGGGGATGCTCGTAGGCGGAGTCTGACTGGACCAGCTTGCCGGTGCGGTAATCGACATAGGAATGGCCCTGGCCCGGCCCGTCGATGCCATAGGCCCAATGCAGCCCGGTATTGAACCATTGCGGCGAGTTCGGCGCGGCCATCTGGCGGGCCAGCATGTGGGCGAGTTCGTCGCGGAAGGCCAGCGCGTCGTCCTCGGTGTCGAAATAGCCGCCTTTCCAGCCCCAATAGGTCCAGGTTCCGGCCAGCCGGTCGAACACCTGACGGGCGGTGCGCTCACCGACGAAGCGCTCGGCCTCGGGCAGCGCCGCCAGCGCGACCGGATCGGGCTCGGACCGCGACAGCCAGCCCGGTACGCCGTCCTCGGCGACCGGGCGGGTCGCCGCCGGAACCCCGGCCTTGCGGAAATATTTTTGGGCCAGCACGTCGCTCGCCACCTGCGACCACGCCGCCGGAATCTCGATGTCGGCGGCGGAGAACACCACCGATCCGTCGGGGTTGCGGATCTCGCTCGATGCCGTGCGGAACTCGATGCCTGCATAGGCCGATTGGCCGGCTCGGGTGAAATGTCGCTGGACCCGCATGGCTTTTCCTTCGCGTGGTGGGGGGAGACGGAGCCTTGGCCCCGGCGAAGGCGATCCTATGACGGATCGTCCTAAATCGTCAATATCTGGTTTATGTGTGGTGATGTGCACACAATATAGGGTTAATCAGTGCTGGGCTTGCGGGTGTGGTAGCGCCAACTTTCCAGTGAATACAGCGTGATGGAGCCCCAGATGCAGGCAAAAGTGACCATCGTGTGCGGCCCTGGACTCTCGCCGAAGGCCAGCACGGCCAACAGGAAATGCCCGGTTGGGGCGAGATACTGGAAGAAGCCCAGGGTGGCATAGCGCAGCCGCAGCGCGGCGGCGGCGAACCACAGCAGAGGCAGCGCGGTGACCGGGCCGCCCGCGATCAGCGCGAGCGCCAATTCGGGAGAGCCGCCGAACAGCGGGTTTCCCGCCGCCGCCCGCCAGACCAGATAGGCCAGCGCCAGCGGGGCCATCAGACCGGTCTCGACCGCCAGACCGGTCAGGGGCGCCACCGCCGGTAATTGCTTGCGCAACAGGCCATAAACCCCGAACGAAACCGCCAGCGAGATCGCGACCCACGGCGGCTGATCCCCGGCCAGCACCGGCTCGGCGACGCCGCCGACCGCCAGCGCGACCGCCAGCCATTGCAGCGGCCGCAGCTTTTCCTTCAGCACCAGCACGCCGAGCGCGACGTTGACCAGCGGGTTGAGGAAATAGCCCATGCTGGCTTGCAAGATGTTGCCGCCGGAAACCGCGGCGATGAACACCAGCCAGTTGAAGCTGATGCACAGGGTCGAGGCGGTCAGCACCAGCAGGCGGCGCCTGGACCCGACCAGCATCCGCAATTCGTCGAAGCGGCGCTGGTACCAGACCAGGACGATGACGAACAGCAGCGACCACAAGATGCGATGGGCGAGAACTTCGGCGGGCGGCACCGTCGCCACCAGTTTCCAGAACGCGGGGAACATCCCCCACGCGCCATAGCAGGCCAGAGCGAAAAAGACGCCTTCGCGGGTGCGGGCGGACGAATCGGGGGGAGGGGAGGGGACCATCCTGGCACGATGCCCGAGCCGTCGCCGCCGCCGCAACCCCTCCTTGGTCATATCAGCCCGGCCCGTGCGAGGGACAGAAGAGCCATTGCTCTGTGGCGATAAGGAGAAATCGTCGAGATCAAGTCTCTCGTTAGGATATAATGCGGCCTTCCTTGTTTCGGTAAGGGGGATATCATGTCGAACTTGGAGCTTATGGCGATCGGCGACTCGCTCTATCAGGGGGTGCGGTCGATGACGATCAAGACCGACCTGTGTCGAACGAGTACGCCAGCCCAGGTGGCCGCAGCCTTGGGCGAGACCGAGTTCGCCTCGCCCGATCCGGGCAATCCGATGATCATTGATCCGGAAAGATGGCTGAAAGACCCGCATAAGCTTGGGCGGGAACTGGCCGAATACGCCGCCTATTGGCAAAAGGAGCCGGGCTCGCCGCACGGGCTCGCCTGCTTCGACAATGTTTCTGTGGCAGGGTCGGAGGTCTGGCACCTCTACGACTTCACCGCCACGCAAGGCCAAGCCCAGGCGCGGGAGGAATTCGCCAAACTGGGGGGTGCGCCGCTGTCGCTGTCCACGATCGGCAAGGTCGATCTCAGCCGGATGATTTATGGCATCAATTCCCGCTTCGTCCTCAACCCGGGCAATCTGCCCGACCATGCCGAAAAGACTCAGATCGGCTGGGTCGCCGAGAGGAAGCCCCGCCGCCTGCTGGTCAATATCGGCAGCAACAACGGTCTGTGGGATATGTGTCTGAAGGGCGATCCCAAGGCCGGTCTGTATTTCGGCAAACCCGGCGGCAGCGATCCCGACGATTACAGCCAGATCGAAGCTCTGGCCGAAGCGCTCGATTCCCTGCCGCCCGAGGTTGAAACGATCTATTTCAACAGCCTGGGCCGTCCGCGTTGCGTCGCCAACCTGATGCCTAATCCCGACAATGTCGAGTGGGCGACCCACCCCGGCGAGGCGTATTTCGAATCCTACGAGAACCGTTTTGCTCTGTCGCCCGCTTACAATCTCCTGTCGGCCGAGCAGATGAGCGCGCTCGACCAGCGGGTCGCCCAGGCCAACGCCCGGATCGCCGAGATCCTGACCAAGGGGATCACCCGCCACCGTCTGGCCTTCGTCGATTTCTTTGGCCTGCTGACCGACAAAGACGCCAAGCATTGGGGCGATTCGCGCGCCACCTGGGCCGCCAACCACAGGATCAGCAACAACACGTTCCAGTCCGGACTGCTGGGCGGCTTTGCTCATGGCGGTCTGTTCGGGCTCGACGGGATGCACCCAACCACGGTCGGGTACGGCATTGTCGCCCAGCGGGTGCTCGACGTGATCGCCCAGACCGAAACCTCCCCCTCGCAGGCGGCGAAGGTCGACCTCGACGCGCTGTGCCGCGAGGATTGGCTGATTCAGCATTGTTCGGCCAAGTGGACGCCGCTGCTGTTCGGCTGGCGCGATTACCGCCGCCTGCACGCGGGGCGTGCCGCGCTCGAGCCCTTCGCGGAGGAGAATCACGCCATCATCGATCTGATGGCGGCGGCGCGTTTCGGAGGATAGGGAGGGTGAGGGGCCGCCGCGCCTCGTGGCGCGGAAGGCAAGGGGCGCGCAGGCGCCCCGCCCGCCGCTTGAGGGCCTGCACGGATCGACTCCGATCCGTGCAGATTGATATTACTCGGCGGCACTTCCCTTCAGACGTTCGATCCGGGCGCCGCAGGCGGCCAGCTTCTCCTCGACCCGCTCGTAACCGCGATCAAGGTGATAGACCCGGTTGACGATGGTTTCGCCCTCGGCGGCCAGCGCGGCCAGGATCAGCGAGACCGAGGCGCGCAGGTCGGTTGCCATCACCTCGGCACCCGACAGGCGGGGAACGCCGCGGACGATCGCCGACGCCCCGTGGACGTTGATCCGCGCCCCCATCCGGTTCATCTCGGGGACGTGCATGAAGCGGTTTTCGAAAATCGTCTCGGTCATCATCGACGCGCCCGAGGCGGTGGCCATCAGCGCCATCAACTGGGCCTGCATGTCGGTGGGGAAGCCGGGATAGGGTTCGGTCATGATGTCGATGCCGTGAATCTCGCGTCCCTCGGCGCAGACTCTCATCCCGCGCGCAGTCGGCTCGACCAGCACGCCCGCTTCGATCAGCACCTTGGTCACCGCGTCCATCAGATCGGGCCGGGCGCCGACCAGTTCGATATCGCCCCGCGTGATCGCGGCGGCGATGGCATAGGAGCCGGTCTCGATCCGGTCCGGCACCACCGAATAGCAGGCTCCGTGCAGCCGGTCGACCCCGGTGATCCGCAGGGTTCCGCTGCCGATTCCCTCGATCTTCGCCCCCATCGCGACGAGGCAATGAGCCAGATCGGCGACTTCGGGTTCGCGGGCGGCGTTCGAGATCACCGTCTCGCCTACCGCCAGGGTCGCGGCCATCATGATGTTCTCGGTGCCGCCGACGGTCACCTGGGGGAACACGATGTTGGCCCCCTTCAGCCGTCCCTCGACGCTGGCGACGATATAGCCGCCTTCCAGCGCGATCTTGGCCCCCATCTGCTCCAACGCCTTGAGGTGCAGATCGACCGGACGGGTGCCGATGGCGCAGCCGCCCGGCAGCGAGACACGGGCCTGGCCTTCGCGCGCCAGCAGCGGACCGAGCACCAGCACGCTGGCCCGCATCTTGCGCACCAGATCATAGGGCGCGGTGGTGTTGCTGATCGTCGCGGCGGTGAGGTCGAGCACCCGGCCGGTATGGCCGCCATCGGCCGAGGCGCCGTTCAGCAGCATCTCGACCCCATGCTGGGCCAGCAGGTTGGCCATCGTGGTGATATCGACCAGATGGGGCAGGTTCGATAGCGACAGCGTCTCGTCGGTCAACAGACAGGCTGGCATCAGCGTCAAGGCGGCATTCTTCGCCCCGCCGATGGTGATCGCTCCCCGAAGCGGCGTGCCGCCGATAATGCGGATCCTGTCCATGATCTGAGTCTGTTCCTTGGCGAAAGCGGGGTGAGCGTGAGCAAGACGCCCCGTTTAGACCCCGCCCCGATTCCGGTCAAGAGTGGCGACAGGGTGGAGCGGATTCCGCCCTCGGTGTTCCGGCTGGAACGGCGGGCGCGGTTCGGGTAAAAGCCCGCTATGATTCTCACCCCGCTCGATCACGCCACCCTCGACCGTCTTGCCGCCGATTTCGATCGCGCCTTGGCCGACGACCCGCTGTCCCGTTCGGTGTTCGCCCGCGTTACCGCGTTGCGGCCCCAGGGCGACCTGCTCACCCTCTCGACCGATCCCGACCAATTGACCCAGGCGGTCGAGCTGTGCCGTCGGTTCGGCTTTGGCATTCTCGACCTGGCCCCGTCCGATCATTTCACCTGGGACGGCCATTCGGTCGCGATCCGGATCGAGCCCAGCGTGCTGGTCCACGAGGTCGGCCATTATCAATTGGCCGCCCCGGCCCGGCGCAAGGTCTATGATTTCGGCCTAGGCGCCGGGCCTGAGACCGGCCGCAAGGAAGAGGCCGACGCGGTGCAAAGCCTGTTCCTGCCTGAACGCGACGTCGAAGAGGGACTCTGTTCGCTCCTCGGTATCTTGTGGGAAGCCGAACTCGGCCATCCCGCCGTGCTGGCGTTTCTCGAACAGAATTGGATGGAGGGCGGTGCCAGCCTCCACAACGTCGCCCATTTCCGCAAGGTGGTGCGCTGGCTGGCGGAAATGGGGCTGATCGACGGCGATGGGCGTCCGACGATGGGCGTCCGCGAAGAAGGCGACGAGACGTTCTTCGTCCGCTGGTACGCCGAAGGCTGAGCCCACGGAGATACCAACCGGTCACTGACGTGATGCCACTTGGATTGGACCTGCCGAATCCTGGGTATGTTAATAGCACACCCAAAGTGGCATCAGCAAGGACGCTCTTGTGCGGGAGAGGCGTGGAAGACCAATGACATAAGCAAAAAGGCCGCCAATCCAGAGGATTAACGGCCTGTTGTCGTGCTTAGAAAGCGTGTGTCGCAACTCCTTTCTTACCGCGAGGCGGGTTGTAGTGTCAACGGAAAACCATGTGTTTTCCGAACTGGTTGGCTCGTCCTTTTTTGACTTACGTGATCCACGCCCTCCGCAGGAGGGGCGATGACCAGCGATTCCCCAATGCGGGCGGCCTTGGCGGCTGCTATGGCGCAAAAGCGCGCCGTGTGCGCAGCCCGAGCGGCCGAACTGAGCCCGGCCGAGGCCGAGGCGTTTGAGCAAACATGGCGAGCGCGGGCCGAGCGTGCCGAGCGGGCCAAAGCAGCCCGAAATGAGGGGCGGCGGAACCGGCGGACCCGCGACGACAATCCCGGCCCGACACCCTCGCGGCTATGGGCGAAGGCGGTGTCGTGCGATGCCGCCCGCGATCGGCGGCTGACGATGGGGGCGCGCACCGCGCTGCTGATCATCCGAGCGCTGACCGCGAAGGGCTCCCGGATCAGCCGCAACGGCCTCGCCGTCGCACTCGGAGTCTGCGTCCGCACCATCCAGCGCTATCTCGCCGAACTGCGGAAGCACGGCTACATCCGCACCCGACTGATCTGCAACCGGATCGGTTGGGTGATCGCTCAGGCGATCGAGATCACCGAACGGGTGCTCCCCCACCACTTCCGGCCCCGCCTTGCCGCCAGCTTCGCCGACGGTCTGGCCCGTTGCCTCGGGGCCAGCGAAAGCCGCAGGAGTCCGGGGGCGACAAATCTGTCCTCCAGTCAATCCAGAGTCTTTCCTGACCAGACTGGACACGTTCGGGGGTGACGTCAACTTCATGGCTGCCGTGTGCATCGCGGCAACTGTCAGCTACTAGTTATGAGCCCTGATCCTAAATTATTCTCCGCAAAGTGCATTCTTGAATGGTCTACGAAATGGCGATTCCGCTTCAAATAAGTTTTCACCCTGGATTACCCTGCATTCTACGGCAGACCTTTTTTTAATTTCCTTTTCGGCTTCCTTAGCACTCTTTGGATATTCTTTAATATACCTTCTCTCGGTTGCAACGATATCAGGGCTTCCGGGCGATCGACAATTGTCCTCAGCGTCATGATAAATTATGCAAGCAGGTCCTGCCGCCTGATTAGAAGGAGAAAATCGCGATTTTATTCTGAATGCAAATCTAGCGTAACCGGTCAGGTTTCCATTGTATGTATAATATGCTTTTATAAAATGAAAATTTTCACCACCGAATTTAGAAACACTCAAATCTATGGGGGAGCTTAGGCTGTTAATTTTATATTTATTAAAGACCCATGTTTTAGAGTCATCCTTAATGGCATCAGAAATAGAAGTATACAAACTCTCATAAGAGTGGTTAATGTCAGATATTTTTTTGCTAAATTCTAATTTTTCAGAATTAATTATATTGTCATTTTCTGATTTTTTAATTTCATTTATTTTTTTCTGCTCAAGAGCGTATTCTGGAGTTCTTTTGTATAGATCAAAATCAATTTCTTTTATCTTTTTATCAATATCGAGAATATCTTCTTTTGCCAGATTTATAAAAAAATCTATGCTTTGAACATCACCAAAAAAATCATGCCCATATTCCGCCATGCTGAGTGCATGACTTTTTTCTGAAAATAAATATCTTTTTCTTGCGCTCTCACTTACCCCTTCGATATCAATCTGATTTCTAGCAATTTGCAGTAATTTTTTAGAATATAAAAAGTTATTTACATTATTTGTTTTTTCCCTTTTTCGAAAAAGGCATTAGCAACACTTATCTTTGAATGATAAGTCATGAAATATGCCTTATTTTCCTCAATTTCCAAATTTAATAAATTTGAATTTCTTCGAGAAATTTTTTCTTTGCAGTAATTTTCATAAATATCACGCCCAGAGTAACTATATGCTTCGTAAATATTCATTCCGTTTACGCACTTTAACTCAAAGCTATTCCTATCATAGCAAAAAAAGCCATCGATTGATTCACAGGTATCATCCATTTTTTTGCTTGAGCGACGCCCAAATATGGTCCACTCATGCAAGATGAAACCATTATGCAGGCTGCGGCAGTTGCAATTCCTTGTTTCAAGCAAATGGGCATAGCATTCCTTTTTAATGGAATAAGCTGAAATTTCCCTTTGACGGCTTATCCGGCCCCCAAACAGCACCAAATAGCGTGATTCCACGCCCAACCTGAAGGGGAAATTTGAGACAACTAACATTTCATAACGGAACCTGTCAATGAATCCGCGACACCGGCTCTGACAATTTAGGCAGCAATTCTCTGTGCTGGGGGATTGATCCAGACCGCATTGGGCGGATCTGGCGTCTGTGGCGGCTTGCATACAAAACGCTGCGGATGGCGTTGGAGGGCCTGATCGAGGACGGCCTGACGGGTATGGCGCACGGCCTCGGCGCGGGCGTCCTGGATCGATCCGAACCGCTCGGGGAAGGTCGGATGATATTTCATGGTCTTGAACTGGCTTTCCGAGAAGGGATTGTCATTGGATTGGTGGGGCCGGGAATGGCTTTTACCGACGCCCAGGCTGGCCAGCAGCAGCGCCGTCGATGTTGCGGTCATGAGAGCGCCCCGGTCGGCGTGGATGGTCAGGGTTCCCGAGCGGATGCCATGACGCTTGCAGGTCTCGGCGATCAGGCGGGCGGCCAGGGCGGCGTTCTCGTGTTCGGCCAGCAGCCAACCGACGACGGCGCGGCTGAAGATGTCGAGGATGACGTAGAGATTGAAGAACTGCCCCTTGTTCGGCCCCTTCAGCTTGGTGATGTCCCACGACCACACCTAGTTGGGGCCGGTGGCCAGCAGTTCAGGCTTGGCATAGGCAGGATGGCGGGCCTGGTTGCGGCGCTCGCGCACGTCGGCGTTGGCCGCCAGCAGGCGATACATGGTGCGGATCGAGCACAGACAGTGTCCTTCATCCAGCAAGGTGGCGTAAACCTCGGCTGGGGCCAGATCGACGAAGCGCGGTTGGTGTAGGACATCCATCACGGCTTGGCGTTCCGCCGCCGACAAGGCCCGATGATGGGCCTTCCGGGGCGGCGGCGCCTCCGTTGCCGGGTTTGCCCGGCGGGGATAAAGGCCGCTCCGGTCGAGACCCAGGATCGCACAAACGGCACGGCGCAAGCCGGAGGGGACTTGTGCGGCGATGGTGTCCGTCAGGACCCGCCGTCGCTCCCGGTCAGTTTGATCTCCATCAGGGCCGCAACCTTTTTTGGATGTCGATGGCAAGTCGGGCCGCCTCCAGCTCGCGCCGGAGCTTGGCGTTCTCACGCCGCAAGGCACGGTCGTCGTCGTCACCGGCGGACTGGGCCGGAGCAATGCGGGCTGGGGGGCCGCGCTTGACGCTCACCAGCACGCCGTCCCACCGCTGTTTCGGCACCGAAGACGAATAGACGCCTTCGCGCCGCAGAATGGCGCCGATTTCACCGGGATGCAGGCAGCCATCCAGTTCGGCCAGCAGCGCCGCCTTGTAGGCCGCCGTGAAACTGCGCCACCGGATCGCCACCAACTGCATTTGAAGACACTTTCCCCACCATGGTCGCTTTCCTCTGATCATTGCTTACTCAACCCCACGCAGGGAGTGTGTTGCAAGGATCATTGGCACAGAGGGCATTGCGGCAATGGGCGGGCAGCGGCGTGGGTCTATTCTATGCGATTGCCAATGCGTTGGATGGGCTGAGCCGGGCCGAGGCGGCCCGCCTGGCGGGCATGGAGCGCCAAGCGCTTCGGGACGCGGTTGTTCGCTATAATGCCGAGGGCGTTGATGGCCTGTTCGACCAGCCCAAAGGGCATCGGCCCGAATGGCTGACGGAGGCCGAGCAGGCCACACTGGCGGCTGCCATCTTCAAGGGGCCGGATCCGCCGGTGGATGGTGTTTGCACCTGGACCTGCGAGGCGCTGGCGATCTGGATCTCGGAAAAATTCGGCAAGTCGATTTATCCCGACAGCGTCGGCCGCATCCTACGCCGCACCGGCATGTCGCGGCAAAAGGCGCGGCCCGTCCATCCCAAGGCGAACCCGAAAGCGCAGGAGCGCTTCCAAAAATAGGGCTCCCCGAAGCCCTGACCGCTGCCGCCCTGTCCCATCCCGACAAGCGCATCCGCTGTTTTTTCAGGATGAAGCCCGTGTCGGCCAGAAGGGACGCACATGCCATCTTTGGTGGGTGAAGGGGCAAAGGCCCCCGGGCTTGTGCGATCAGCGTTTCGATTGGACCTACATTTTCGCTGCCGTCGAACCCGCCACCGGAGCCGAGTTCGCCCTCGTCCTGCCAACGGTGTCCACTGTCACCATGAGCTTGTTCCTGACCGAGTTCGCCAACACTCTCGCTCCCGACGACCACGCTGTGATGGTTCTGGACGGTGCCGGGTGGCACGGCAGCGCAGCCCTTGCGGTTCCGGACAACATCACGCTGGTCCCGTTGCCGCCCTACTCACCAGAATCCAACCCCGTCGAACGCATCTGGCTCTACCTGCGAGAGCGGTTCCTGTCCCTCCAAGTTTGCCCAGATTAGGAAGCCATCATCCAGGCATGCTGTGATGCCTGGAATGTCCTGGCCGCAGATGCTCAGCGCATCAAAACCCTCTGCCTCTACCCATGTATCAAAGAAGTCATTTCATAGGACGGTCGGTCTTACTGCGCCGCCGCCCGTTCGCCGAACAGCCGAGTGTAATAGCCCAGGCAGGCATAGCCGTTGGCGATCGATCCTGTATCCTGGGCGATGCTGCCGACCCAGCTTGCCTCGGGGGTCAGTTCTTTTTTGACCCAGTTGCAGATGCTGATCGAGATGCCGTGGCGCTGCGTCGCGGCGCGGATCAGGTCGAGCTTTTCGACGCAGATCGCTTTTTCCGGGGCGAGGCGCGAGCGCTGCTTCAGGTGGGTCTGGTTCTCCTCCATCAGGTAGGAGACGAAGAATTCGCGCAGGCGGGTCGGGTCGAAATAATTGATGTATTGGGCGATCAGAGCCAGGTTCGCCAGATCGGCGGTGAGGAATTCCGGCTTGATGTTGATGACGCCTGCCTTCGCCAGCGAGGACATGTAATCCTCGACATTTTCCGGGGTCAGGAATGGCAGGATCAGCGGCTGGCACAGCACCGAATCCGACACCAGCCCAAGGTCGCGGGCGCGCACCATCACCTCGAGCCGGTCTTCGATCGTGCCTGCGTGCGGCTCCAGGATGTTGCGGAGATAGCGCGGCATGATGCCGATGCTGCCATTCCACTGCGCCCGGCCAGCCAGACGCCCGGCCAGCGACAGGATCGTGTCGCCGCGATGGGCGAATTCGACCTGTTTCAGCCCCGCCTTGGAGCAGATGAACACCCGCACCCGCGAGTCGGGATAGGCTTCGAAATGGTCGATGAAGGTGCGCAGGATGTCGTGGGCCAGCCCCGACACCAGATGCGGCTCGCTGAACGCGTCGGTCTTGGGCGAGAAATAGTAAAACGTGTTCTTGTCCCGATTCGCTTCAAGCGAGCGGCGGAGCTTGTCGGTGTAGTTGGTGAAGATTGCGATCTGGGTGCATTGGTTGCCGTCGGTGACAAGGCAATATTGGCAGGCGATCGAGCACGAACCCACCGAGGGCGTGACCTCAAGGACGTTGGTCGGGCAGATGTTGGTGTAATTGTGGATTTCGAGGTCTTCGCTGGGGTCAGTCTCGGCCTCCAGATAGGTCGTTACCGGTTGCAGGCTGCGATTGTCGAACAGGCTCAGGTAGCGTTGTGACCCCGCCAGCAACGCCTGGCGGACCTCCGCCGTGACCGGATAGGGCAGGCCGAGGGAATCGATCAGGGCGTCATCAATCATGATCGGCGAGAAATCGGCCAGATCGTGGGCGCTGCCGTGATCTTCAAGGTTGATGAATTCTGGCATTTGTCCGCCTCTTCGGTTGAGTGACGCGCCGAGCGGACCGGGGACTCTGTTCCGTGCCGCAGCGGTCTGAAGTAAGGTACGTTGACGATGGCAATGTGTCGAAAATACACGATCAATCGGCTTCGATGCAAACCTGGGTTGGTATCGACAAATTTTGATCTCAAGTGTATCCTGTTTAGTCAATTTATGGTCTGGTTTATTATAAATAATAAACTGTAATTATATTGATAATAGGAAATAAATCTATCACAATTATAGATTGAAACTGTCTCCTAGGTATGAAGAATTTTTTTTAAACTCTAGTGATATTCTTGTTCGAAAATCGCGATGGATTCGGCGGATCCCCGGTTTTGATCGCCGCAGAGGGGGCGCAGGGACGGCCATCAATGGATATTCTGTCTCCAGATATGAACGCAGACACGTCATCTTCCGTCGAGCCACCGCGCCTCGTGCCTCACCACGCCGGTCCGGAGCGGGCTTGGCCGGTCCGACGCTTCCATCAATGCTTTGAACAGGTTGCCGAAAGCCAGCCCGAGGCAGTGGCGATCCTCTCTGACCATGGCCTGCTGACCTATCGCGATCTGGAGCAAAGGGCCAACGCCCTGGCTCATGCTTTGATCGCCCTGGGGGTGACCCGCGAAGAGGCAGTGGGGGTGCTGACCAATCGCTCGGGCGATTTGCCGCTGGCCTTTCTGTCGATCTTGAAGGCGGGCGGGGTCTATGTGCCGATGGGGGCGGATTTGCCGCCGCTGCGGCTGGCCAATATCGCCGCCCAGGCGAAGATGCGGCATTTGATCGTGCTCGACGGGGTGGAGCCGCCCGCAGCCCTGCTCGACGTGATGAAGGCCCCAACGATCCTGCGGCCCGAGGATCTGACGCCAGAGCACTTGGCCCGCGACGGACACCGGCCCGACCGGCCCGGCTCTCCCTCCGATCTGGCGGTGATCCTGTTCACCTCTGGCTCGACCGGCGAGCCGAAGGGCGTGCTGCTTCAGCACGATGCCTGCATCAATATGAGCCTGGGCCATATCGAGGCCCAGGGCATCACCGCCGCCGACCGTTTCCTGCTGTCGGCAACCCCCGGCTTCATCCTGGGCCTGCGCGAATTGTGCCTGCCGATGCTGGCCGGGGCTGCCTATGTCCCGGCCTCGCGCGCTTTGCTCGACGATCCCGCCGCGATGCTGGCTCTGATGTCGCGCCACAGGGTCAGCGTCGCGATGTTCACGCCGTCTTATCTGCGGCTGTTCCAGGGGGCGGTGCCGGACGGTCTGCGCTGCGTGATAACGGCGGGGGAGCGTCCCAACGCCCAGGACGCGCGGGCCTATGCCGCCCGGCTCGATTATTGGAACATCCACGGTGCCACCGAGGTCTGCGGCACCATCTGCATGCGCAAGGTATCGCCCGACGATCCCGATCCGCTGCCGAGCGGGCGGCCGATGGTCAATATGGCAATCGTGCTGCTGGACGATGACGGCAACGAGGTTCCGGCGGAAGGGATTGGCGAAATCCATGTGGTGGGGGTGGGGCTCGCCCGCGGCTATCTCGACCGGCCGGAGATGACCGCCGAACGCTTTGTCGAGACCCGGTTCGGCCGGGCCTATCGCAGCAACGATCTTGGTCGCTGGAACGAAAACGGCGAACTGGTTTCGCTCGGGCGGGCCGATGACGTCGTCAAGGTCTCGGGGCAGGCGGTGGCGCTGGGCGAGATCGAGACCGCGTTGTTGCGCCAGGACGGAATCGGCCATGTCGCATTGATCCAGCACCGGGGGCGGCTGATCGCCTTTGTCGAAAGCGATCCGGCGATGGCGCGTCCGCTCGCGGCATGGCATGCGGTTCTGGGGCAGACGCTTCCCGCCTATATGATGCCGTCCGAGGTGCGGATGATCGCCCGGATGCCGCTCAATCCTTCGGGCAAGGCCGACCGCAAGGCGTTGCAGGCGCTGGCCGACGAGGCGGCATCGGCGCGGAGTGGGACGCCGCCGCAAGGGTCGCTGGAGCAGGAGATTGCCGCGATTTGGGACGAGTGCCTGGGCTGCGGCGCGGTCTGGCGCGAGGACAGCTTTTTTGCTCTGGGTGGCACCAGCCTGTTGGCGGTCGCGGTCAGCCAGCATTTGCAGAGGGCGGGATATCCGGTGACGGCGCGGATCGTGCTGGCGGCGGGAACCCTGGCCGCTCTGGCCGAACGGATCGAGCGTTTGGCCGAGGACGAGGCGGTGGAGGAGGCGTTCAATCCCGACGATCTGGCGGTTGCCGGACAGCAGGATTTCTGGCTCGCCCGCCAACTCGGGCTGGCGACGATTGGGGCGCAGATCACCCGGATTTTGGCGGTGCAGGGCAGTGCGCCGCCGCCCGAACGCTGGCGGGCGGCCTGGGCCGAGGTTCTGGCCCGTCACCCCGCCTTGCGCTCGGCCTTTGCCTCAACCGCCGCAGGGACGGTGCAGTGCCGGACCATTGCCGTTGCAGACTTGCCGTCCGAAGCCGGGTTCAGCCTGGACCGTTGCGACCGCGCCGAGGAGGTCGCCGCCCGGATCGCGGCGCGGGCCGATCAAAGCTTCGATCTGTCCCGCCCGCCCTTGGCGCGGGCCGGATTGGTCGAAGCGGGGGGCGAGACACTCGTCTGGTTCACCCTGCATCATGCCGTTGCCGACGGTCTGTCGGCCCGGATCGTCCAGGACGATCTGTATGCCCTGGCGCAAGGGCTCCCTCTGCCGCCCGCCGCCGACGGGGCGGTGCAGGCCGCTCGCGCCGAACGCCGGGCCATCGCCTCGGGCCGGGCCGGGCGTGATGCCGCCTACTGGCGCGACCGGCTGGACGCGGCAGTGCAAGGGGGGGGCGAGCTGTTCGCCGAGCTTCCCACCGACCGCCGTCGTCCGCCGGTCCCCAGCGGAGACGGGGCGGCCCCGCTGGTCGAGCACCTTGGTCCCGAAATTGCCGCCGCGCTGACCCGGCTGGCCCAGGCGCAACGGGTCGGGCTGCACGCGCTGCTGCTGGCGCTGCTGGCGGCGGAAGCGGGGCGGCGGACCGGGCGCGGCTCCCTGTTGCTCGGCACTGCGATCGAGACCCGTCCGCCGGGGGCGGAGGGCTCGGTCGGCTATTTCGTCAATCTGCTGCCGCTGATCCTGCCGGTCGGCGGTCCCGTGCCGCTGGCGGAGCGGATCGTCGCGGCCCAGGCGGTGTTGAGTGAGGCTGCCGACCATGCCGCCAGCCCGTCAGGCGAGATTTACCGCGATTTCCGTCGCCTCCATCCCGAGGCGCGGCCGCAATCGCGCACCGAATTGTTCGACATCACCTTGACCGCCAATCCGTCGCGGCGAAGTGCCGATCCGGCGGCGCCGTTCGCGCTGGTGCCGCAAACCCCTCCGGGCTGGCGGGCGCACCCGGCCGGTGGGCTCGATCTAGTCTTCAGCCACGAACCGACCGAGGAGGGCGGTATCGAGTTGATGTTGCTGTGGAACCCCGATCTGTTCAGTGCGGCGACGGCGCGGGACTGGCTGGCCGGGTTTGCCGGGTGGGCGCGCTGGCTGGCCGAGGATATCAGCCGGGCCGAAGCACCATTGCCGCCGCTGCTGCCATCCGAGGCGGCGTTGCTGGCGGGCTGGGAAGCCGGTCCGGTCCGGCCCCGACCGCCGCTGCGGGCGCATCAAGTGTTCGAGGTCTGGGCCGATCTTGAGCCGGAGCGGATCGCGGTGGCGGGCGAGGGCGGCCTTGTCCGCTTTGGCGATCTGGAGCGCCGCGCCAACCGAATCGCCGCCCGCCTGATCGGATTGGGCGTCGCCCGCGAGGAGCCGGTGGCGGTGCTGGCCGAAACCGGTCCCGACCTGCCCGCCGCACTTCTGGGCATCTGGAAGGCGGGGGCGGCCTATCTGCCGCTGGCCGCCGAACAGCCGCCCGAGCGGCTGGCGTTGATGGCCCGCGATGCCGGGGCGCGGATTCTGATCGCGCCGGAAGGTCTGGCGGTGCCACCGGCGCTGGAGGATGCGGTCGCAACGATCCTGCGCCCCCAATCCGACGCAGCAGGGGATGAGGTCGCCCCGCCCCGCCCGAGCATCGCCGGATCGCCGCAGGACATCGCCTATATCATCTATACCTCGGGCACGACGGGAACGCCGAAAGGGGTCCTGCTTCAGCATGACAGCCTGATCAACGCGATCTTGATGAGCGGGGAGAGCTTTGGCCTGACGCCAAACGACCGCTTTGCCCTGGTCGCGACGCCGGGTTTCGATGCGTCCTTGTGGGAATTAGGGATCGGGCTGTTGCTCGGTCTGGCCTTGGTGCCGGTCTCGCGGAGCTTGCGTGACGATCCGTGGGCGTTGAAGGCCTATTACGCCCGCCATGGCGTCACGGCGGCGTTTCATGCGCCGTCTTATCTGCGGATCAGTCGGCAGACCCCGTTTCGCGGGATGCGGGTCCTGCTGACCGGCGGTGAGGCCCCGACGCTCGACGATGTCGCCTGCCATGCCGGTCAGGCCGCGTTCTGGAACGCCTATGGCCCGACCGAGACCTGCATCTTTGTCAGCGCCGATCTGATCCCCGCCGATTTCGACCGGTCGCGGCCCTTGACCGTGGGTCGGCCGCTGGCCAATACCAGGATTTCGATCCGACGCGAGGACGGAACCCCGGTACCGCCGGGGGTTACCGGCGAGGTGTGGCTGGGCGGGGCCGGGCTGGCGCGCGGCTATGCCAACGCCCCCGACCTGAATGCCCAGCGCTTCATCACCGGCCCGGACGGACGGTTCTATCGCACCGGCGATCTGGGGCGGTGGAGCGACGACGGCAGGCTGGAAATCGTCGGTCGGATCGACTTTCAGATCAAGTTGCACGGCCAGCGGGTCGAACTGGGCGAGATCGAGCAGGCCCTGCGCGCCTTGCCTGCGATCGAAGAGGCCGTCGTGCTGGTCGAGGCGGCGGCGAACGGGACCAAGGCGCTGTGGGGCTTTGTCCGGCTGCGCCCCGGTGCGGCGCTGCCGTCGCCAGAGGAATGGCGGGCAGAGCTGGGGCAAAGCCTGCCTTACCACATGATTCCCGCCGCGATCCTGGCAATCGAGGCGATTCCGCTGACCCTGGCGGGGAAGATCGACGGGGCGGCGCTGCTGGCCCTGCCCCGGTCGCGCCCCGACGACAGCCACCGCACCCCGCCGCAAGGGGAGATCGAGGCGGCGATTGCCGCTCTGTGGGGCTCGTTGCTGGGGACCGACATCTGGCGTGAGGATAATTTTTTCGCCCTTGGCGGCAATTCGCTGCTGGCTGTCACCATCGCCCACCGTCTGTCGGCCGAGCTGGGCCGCAAGGTGACGGCGCGCGATCTGTTCGCCGCGCCGGTGCTGGCCGAGTTCGCAGGGCGGGTCGCGGCGGCCGATGCCGCCGACAGCGGGGCAGGGGAGGATGCCAGCGACCGCGCTACCCTGGGCCAAATCGAGTTCTGGACCGCCGAACAGGCCGGGCTCGACACCCGCCCCTTTACCATTCCGGTGCTGCGCCAAATGGTGGGGGTGCCGCCTGGGCTGGAGGCGTGGAGCCGGGCCTGGGCCGATCTGGTCGAGCGTCATCCTTTGTTGCGGGCCTCGTTCCACCCCGACGACGCGGGCGATCTGCGGATTGTGATTGCCCCCCGGCTGGAGGGGGGGATCACAATCGAGGATGCGGCTTGCCCTGATCTTGTTACCGCCCGCAGCCATATCCGCCAGCGCCAGGGCGTTCCCTTCGCGATGGGGAGCCCGCCCTTGTGGCGGCTGGGGCGGGTAGGCGTCGAGGCCAGCGGTGAGAGTCTGGTCTGGCTCGCGCTTCATCACGCGATCGGCGACGGCCAGTCGGTCGGGCTGCTGCTGGACGAATTCGCCGCCCGGCTGCGGGGCGAGCGGCTTGCCCCGCCCCCTGGCCTGTTCGCCCAATCGGCCGCACGCGAAGACGCCTATCTGGCCGGGCCTGAGGCGGCGGCCGATGCCGCCTTCTGGCGGGCGCGTCTGGCCGCCTTGCCCGATGCCGCGTTCGAGGATGGGCGGCTCGACCATCCCCGTTCGCTGGCGGTGCCGCCCGGCAATCATCGTTTCGAGGCGCGGCTGGAACCCGCCATTGTCGATGGGTTGAAGGCGCTGGCCCGGGCGCATGCCGCGTCTTTGCACGCTTTGATGCTGACCCTGCTGGCGCTGGAGGCAGGGCGGCGCGACGGTCGGACCGATATCGTGCTCGGCTCGCCCGCCTCGCTCCGGGAAACCGAGGCCGAGGGCGGGATCGTCGGCTGCTATGTCAACATGCTGCCGGTGCCGTGCCATCTGCCCCGGCCGATCTCGTTCGGGGCAGCGTTGCGGGCGGTGCAGGCGGCGCTGGCCGAGGGCTTGCAGCATGGCCGCTACCCCTTTGCCCGGATCTACCAGGAGTGGCACGGCACCAGGACCGGCGTTCGCCATCCCGCCCGTTTTCCCCTGTTCGATCTGGTGGTGACGGAAAACCCGCTCCCGCCTGTCTCAGCGGTGCCTGACCGGTGCCGTCTGGTCCGGCTGGAATCTGCGCCTTATGAACGGACCGACGCCTCGCCCGGCCAGGATATGGTGCTGACCCACGAAGGGGCGGAGGATGGCGGTCTGGCGCTGCAATGGCATGTCAACGCCGCTTTGTTTCGCCGCGACAATGCAGAGCGCTGGTTCGAGTCCCTGACCGGCTGGGCGCGCTGGCTGGGCGAGGAGATCGGCCGGGCCGAAGCGCCGCTGCCGACGCTGCTGCCCGCCGAGGCGGCGTGGCTGAGAGACTGCGAGCAGGGAGGTGCGGTGGCCCGTCCGCCGCTTCGCTTCGACCAGTTTTTTGAACAGATGCTCGACCGGGGTGGAGTGGAGCAGGGGCGGCGCCCGGCGATCCTGACCTCGGACAGCACTGTCAGCTATGACGCGCTGGAGCAGGATGCCAACGTCATCGCCCATGCCTTGGCGCAGCGGGGCGTCGGGCCGGGGGCGGTGGTTGGTGTGCTGACCGAACGCTCGGCGGCTTTGCCCGCTGCCCTCCTCGGTCTGTGGAAAGCCGGAGCGGTCTATCTGCCGCTTGCCGCCGACCTCCCGCCCGAGCGGCTGGGGCTGATCGCCGCCGATGCCGGAATCGCCGATCTGATCGCGCTGGACGGGCTTGTGGTGCCTCTCGACCTAGCCGCGATCCTGCCGCCGCCGCTGCGACCCGAGGCGATCGATCCGGCGTTTCGTGTCACTCATCTCCACCGCCCGAAGCCGTTGGGCGCGGCCGACGCAATCGCCTATATCCTCTATACCTCCGGCTCGACCGGGCGGCCCAAGGGGACGCTGATCGGCCACGATGCCTACCTCAATACAATTTTGGGCGCGGGCGAGGCGCTGGGGCTTGGCCCCGACGATCGGACCCTGGCGATGGCCTCGCCCTCGTTCGATGTTTCGCTGTCCGATTTCGGGCTGCCGCTGGCCTTTGGCGCGGCTTTGTGCCCGGTGCCCTATCCGGTTTTAAGTGCGCCCAGCCGTTTCCGCGCCTTCCTGACCGAGATGAAGATCAGCGTCGCCGACATCACGCCGACCTATCTGCGGCTGTTCGACGGGGCCGATCTGCCCAGTCTGCGGGCGCTGGTGACGGGGGGCGAGGCTCCGTTCGCCGCCGATGTCCGGGCCTATGCCGGGCGGCTTCGTTACTTCAACGCCTATGGCCCGACCGAGAACGCGATCACCAGCACGATGGGGATTTTGTCGCCCGATCCGGTGGCCGTGCTGATTGCGGGGCGGCCGCTGCCCAATACCAGCGTCCATCTGTGCGACTCAACAGGGCACAGAATGCCGCCCGGCGCGATTGGCGAAATTTGGCTGGGCGGGGCTGGGCTGGCCAAGGGCTATCTCGCACGGCCCGAGGCGAGCGCAGCCGCCTTCATCGACACGCCCGAGGGGCGGCGCTATCGCTCGGGCGATCTGGGGCGGTGGAATGCGGCGGGCGAGCTGGAGATTCTCGGCCGCGCCGACGATCAGGTCAAACTGAACGGCATCCGGATCGAACCGGGCGAAATCGAGTACGCGCTGGGCCGTCTTCCCGCCATCGCCCAGGCGGCGGTGGTGTTGGATGGCGCGGCGGGGCAAAGCCAAAGTCTGTGGGGGTTCGTCCGGCTTGCTCCCGGCCACGCCCTGCCCGCCGATGCGGAATGGCGGGCTTTTCTGGCCGAATCGTTGCCCGCTTACATGATCCCGGCGGCGCTGATCGAGATCGCCGCGATCCCGCTCTCGGTTTCGGGCAAGGTCGATAAGGTGGCGTTGGCGCGTCGGCTCGCCGTCCGGACGGAAGGGGGGCCTGAGCGCGAGCGGCCCCAAGAGGGGCTGGAGCACGAGATCGCCGTTCTGTGGAGCGAAGTGCTAGGCCACGGTCCGGTTTCTCGCGACGATAATTTCTTTGCCCTGGGCGGCCACAGCCTGCTGGCCATCGCGCTGGCGCACCGGCTCGAAACCAAATTGGGCCATCCGGTCTCGGCCCGCGATCTGTTCGCCGACCCGACCCTGGCCGGGTTCGCCCGCCGCGTTGCGGCCCAAGCCACCCAGCCGCCCGAGGCATCGCGCCACTCCGACCGCGCCAGCCTGGGCCAGCGCGATTTCTGGGTTGCCGCGCAGGCCGGGTTCGACACGCGCGGCTTCATCCTCCCGCTGATCCTGCGGGTTGAGGGCGAGGTGCCACCGCCGTGTCTCTGGCAACGGGCTTGGGCGGCGCTGGTCGCCCGTCATCCGGCGCTGCGGACCCGCTTTGCCGAGGATGAATCGGGGGTGCTATGCCGGATCGTTGCCGAGGACATCGACGGCCGGTTCGAGGTCAGCGAAGCCCCCGACCTTTCCGCCGCCCTGGCGGCGATCCGCGCCCGCCAAGGCGAACCGTTGGCGATGGATTGCCTGCCGCTGTGGCGGGCCGGGCTGGTCACCCTGGCCGGATCGGAACCGCCGCTGTTCTGGCTGGCGCTGCACCATGCGGTCGGGGACGGCGTTTCGCTGGGGGTGCTGGTCGAGGATCTGTCCGCTCTGCTGCGGGGAGAGGCGCTGACTCCGCTGGCCGACACGTTTGCCGTTTCGGTCGGTCGGGAAGAGGGCTACCTCGAATCACCCGCCAGCCGGGAGGATGCGGCTTATTGGCGGCGTGCGCTGGAATCGCTCGGCGATGGTGCCCCGGACGGGGGGCATCCGTTCGACGATTGGCCGCTCGATTTCCCCCGTCCCCCGACCCGAACCGGGCCCGGCGCGCATTGCTACAGCTTGCGCCTGTCTCCCTCCACCGCCGCCGGTTTGCGTGAGCTTTCCCGCACCAACGGGGCCAGCCTGCACGCGCTGATGCTGACTTTGCTGGCCCGCGAGGTGCGACGCCGCACCGGACGGTCGGCCTTCCTGCTGGGAATGGCGGCCTCGACCCGCGAGAGTGCGGCCGAGGCGGAGACGGTCGGCTATGGCATCAACATGATCCCGTTGCCCTGCCGGATCGAGGCGGATGCGCCGCTCGCTCCGACCTTGCGGGCGATGCAGCAGACGCTGACCGAGGCGTTGCCCCACGCCCGTTATCCCTTCGCCCGGATGTCTCAGGAGGCGCGGCGCGATCCGTCCCATCCCCCGCATCCGGGCCGGTTCCCCTTGTTCGATGTCGCGGTAACCGAAAATCCCGGCACGGGCGAGGCGGTCGCACCCGGTCCGGTCCGCTTTGCCGCCGTCACCTTGCCGAGCGGTCCGGAGCCGCGCTACGAACTGCGCCGCAATGCCCCCGCCCAGGACATGGTGCTGGTTCACGAGGCCCAGCCCGACGGAAGTCTGGTCCTGCATTGGTACGTCAATGCGGCCCTGTACGAAGCCGCCACAGCGCGGCGGTGGATCGAGTCGCTGGCCGAAACCGCGCGGGTCTGGGGCGAGGGAAGCCTGGATGCCGAGGCCGCACCGCCCGCTCTGCTGCCGGGCGAGGCGGCGGTGCTGGCCCGCTGGCAGACCGGCCCGGTATTGTCGTTGCCAGCCCCCAGCCTGCCCGAGCGGGTCCGCGATTGGGCCGTCTCTCAGCCCGATCATCCCGCTCTGATCACCAAAGCGGGGGAGGTCGGTTATGCCGCGCTTGAGGCCCGCGCCCTCCATCTGGCTGATGCCCTGCGCCGTCACGGGGCAAGGCGGGGGCGGTCGGTCGGGGTGCTGACCCATCGCTCCGCTGCTCTGCCCGAGATCGTGCTGGCGATCTGGAATGCGGGCGCGGCCTATCTGCCACTGTCCGCCGATCTGCCGCCCGAGCGGCTGGCCTTTATCGCCCAGGATGCCGGGCTGGGGCTGATCGTTGCGCTGGACGGGCTGGACCTGCCCGCTGGTCTCGACCGCCTGCCCCTGTTGCGTCCGGAATGCCTGCCCGCCATCGCGCCGGTGCCGCGTCGGGCGGCGGCGGGGCCAAGCGGGGACGATCCCGCCTATATCATCTACACCTCGGGCTCGACCGGCCAGCCCAAGGGAGTCGTCCTCACCCATCGCGGGCTCAACAATTTGGGCGAGGCGCTGGCCGCCGCGCTGGGGATAACCGCTGAGGACCGGGTGTTGCAGATGGCTTCGCCCGCCTTCGATGCCTGGATTTCCGATCTGGCGATGGCCTGGGCGGCGGGGGCGGCGCTGGTTCCGGTCCGGCGTGACGAGATCGACGATATCGCCGGGATGGCGGCGACGATGGCCCGGCTGGGCCTGTCGGTGGCGACGATGCCGCCATCCTATCTGCGCCTGTTCGGCCAAGCCGATTTCCCCAATCTGCGGGTTCTGATGACGGTGGGCGAGCCGCCGATCCTGGCCGATGCCCGCCATTACGCCGCCCGGCTGCGCTATATCAACGGCTATGGCCCGACCGAGACCACCGCCGCCGCCGCGATCGGCCAAGTGTCGCCCGAGGCACGGCGGCTGACCGCCGGGCGTCCCCTTGCCAACACCAGCATCCATCTGCTTGATCCCGACGGACGGCCGGTTCCCCCCGGCGCGATCGGAGAGGTCTGGCTGGGTGGGGCCGGGCTGGCGGCGGGCTACCTCAACCGGCCCGATCTGACCGAAGCCGTGTTTGTCGAGCGCCCCGAGGGACGTCTCTATCGCAGCGGCGATCTCGGCCAATGGAGCGGCGAGGGCGAGTTGGTGATCCTTGGCCGCGCCGATAGCCAAGTCAAATTGCGCGGACAGCGGGTCGAACTGGGCGAGATCGAGCGGCGGCTCGACGCCCACTCCTTGGTGCGCCACAGCGTCGCCCTGGTCGAAACGACCGAGCCGGGCGGGCAAAGTCTGTGGGCATTCGTCCGGCTGGAAGACGGCGCGGTGCCGCCCAATGCCGCCGATTGGCAGGAGTATCTGTCGCTGACGCTGCCCTCTTACATGCTGCCCTCGGCGGTCGTTGTCGTGCCTGATATTCCGCTGACGGTTTCAGGCAAGATCGACCGGGCCGCACTGCTGGCGCAGGTGAGCGACGCAGGCGGCGCTGACAAGGACAGCCCGTTGCAGGACGAGATGGAACGCCGGATCGCCGCCATCTGGGCCGAGCATCTGGGCCGCGCCAGCATCGGCCGCGACGACGATTTCTTTGACTTGGGCGGCGACAGTTTGCGGGCGATTGCCGTCGTCAACCAGTTACGGCGCAACGTTCAATGCGCGATCAACGATCTGTACGAGCATCCCCGGCTGGCCGATTTCGCTAAACGCTGCCGTCCCAGGCCCGAGCATCTCCGTGGCCTGCTGCGCGATGCGGCGGCGGATTGGCGGGCCTATCAAGACACTCTTGCCGCCTACGAGGCCCGGCGCGCCGCGATGCTGGCCGAAGCGGAACGGGCCTATGCCGCCCGCACCCAAGCCTGCCTGAGCGGGGCGACCGGCGCGCGGCGCAGTTATGACGAGGTTCTGCTGACCGGGGCGACCGGCTATCTCGGGATCTATTTGCTGCGCGCCTTGCTGGCCGAGCCCGAGCGGCGGGTTACCGTGGTGGTCCGGGGAGCCTGCGATAGCGCGGCCCGGACCCGTCTTGGCGGGCTGCTCCGTCACTATTTCGGGGCAGAGGCGGCGGCGGCGCTGGGCAACGATCCCCGTTTGACCATCCTGGCGGGCGATCTGCGCCAAGGCGATCTCGGCCTGTCGCCGGAGGCGCGCGCCCGTCTGACGAAGCGGCTGGGGGCGATCTTCCATTGCGCCGCCAATGTGAAGCATTTCGGGCCGTATAGCGCCTTCGCCGCCGACAATGTCGCCGCGACCGCCAAGATGATCGCGCTGGCCGAGGCGTCCGGGGCCGATCTTCACTTCATCTCGACCCTGTCGGTCTGCGGCAAGGCCCCCGATCACGGCTTCCGGCTGTTCACCGAAGACGACCCGGTTCCCGAGTCTTTGGACGAGAATTACTATACCCGCAGCAAGCAGGAGGCTGAGCGGCTGGTCGTCGCGGCGCGGGAGCGGCTCGCCAATGTCGCAATCCATCGGGTCGGCAATGTCGTCTTCGCCGCCGAGGGCGGGCCGCTCCAGGCCAACATCGGCGAAAACGCCTTCTTCCGCCAAGTGGGCGCCTTCCTCCGCCTCGGTGCGGTGCCCGCCGAGTCCCACGTCTGGTTGTGCCATGTCGATTGCGTGGCGCGCGCGATCGTGCTGCTGGCCGAGCAATCCAGTAGCCCCCACCTGACCCACCATATCGAGAATGCCGAGCGGCTGACCCTGGCCGAGCTGATGCCGAACCTGTCGGCCTGCGATTTTGGCGCGTTTATCGACCGGCTGGATCAGGCGATCGACGATCCGGCCCTGGCGGCGGCGCTGGCCGAGACGATGGAGACTTTCGGTCTGTTCCGTGGACTCTCCCCCCAGTCCCGCGCCCGTCGGTTAGAGATCGTGTCGAGCCGGACGCAAAGCCGATTGTCGCAACTGGGGTTCGCGTGGCCTTCGGTTCCGCCCGAGGGATGGGCGGACGTCCTGCGCCGGGCGGCCGGGCTATTTGAGGAGGGGGCTGCCGCGTCGCGTGACGTCCCGCCGGGACGTCACCAATAGGGCGTGATCCGATCCGAGGCGTTGGTGATGATCGGTTCGGCGCGACGGGGCGTGCTGCGGGCGAGCAGGATGAAAAACGCTCCCTGCATCCCCGACAGCCAGCCGAAAGCCAGGAAGCAGACGACCGAGGCGTCTGTCTTGGTCTCGTTGGCGACAAAGGCCGGACCGGCGCACAACACGGCACCGATGGCGGCCGTGGCCAAGCAATACGGAACAATCCGGCGCAGCCAGCGCTGCTGGTTGGGGCCTTCATAGCGTTCGGCAACGGCCCCGACGAACAGGAGCGGCGAGCACAGAACCGCGAAGATCATCGCATTGCGCCACGGGCTGGACGGAACCATCCCCACCGACGCGATGAAGAGATAAAGGGGGGTAATCGACGCCACCCCAATCAGTGCCCCGATTCCGGCACCAATGATGATCCGCCCCATCCTTGCCAACGTCATGGTCTTCTTCTCCCCGCACCACCGTCGGCCATATCCCCCGCCGACAGTCGAAACCAGATAATGCGCCGATTCGCGATCGCACGTCTGCGCGTAGTATACCACGTTCTGCGGTTGCCGTGCCGCCGCGTCAATCATTTCCTGTCATCGCGGCAAACGGATGAATGAACGCGCCGTTCAAGGCTGGTTCAGGGGAAAGCGTGCACTCTCTGCTCGTCGCCATCCCGGCCGAGACGAATTGAGAAGCGGAGCCTCTCCCATGATTTACCGTGCCATCCGTGTTGCTTTTTCCATGCTTAATTTCGCGGTTGCCATCCCGGCCTGCGCCGCCCCGATCCTGGGACAATAGCCGGAGCGGGGACGCGTCCTTAGCCGACCATGACCGGCGTAGGCCGGACAGCGGCCACGTCCGGGTCCGGCAGGCACACCCGCGATTGCGGCAGGGTGATCTCGATCCGGGTTCCAAGGCCGACCCGGCTTGTCACGGTCAGACGACCGTCATGCAGGGCACAGATGCCCGCCGACAGCGGCAGGCCAAGCCCGGTTCCCTCGATCGCGGCGACGCTGTTGGACCGCCCGAACGGAGTGAGGGCCAGGGCCACCTCTTCCTCGCTCATCCCCCGCCCGTTATCGCTGACGATGATCTTGCAGTCCTGATTGGCAGCGGCGGCGGCAACGATGTCGATCCGGCAGCCATGCCCGCCATATTTGACCGCATTGGTGCCGAGGTTGAGCAGCACCTGCAACAGGCGGCGGCGATCGGCCCACAATTTGAGGCCGGGGGGATCGACCCGGACGTTGACGGTGATCCCGGCAGAGCGGGCCTGGTGCGAGAGCATCGCCTCGACCTCGTGCAGCAGATCGACGAGATCGAGAGTCGAGGGCTCGAGCCGCAGGCTGCCCGCTTCGATCGCGGCGCTGTCGAGCAGATCGTTGACCAGATCGAGCAACAGCCCGCCCGAGCGATGGATATCGGTAAGATAGCCCCGCTGACCCAGGGTCAATGAGCCGTGCAGTCCCGCCATCAGCGCATCGGAAAAGCCCAAGATGACGTTGAGCGGCGAGCGCAATTCGTGGGATAGCGAAGCCAGAAAGACCCGGCGGCGTTCCATCATCCGGCGCAGATCGCGGGTCCGTTCCTCGACCCGGCATTCCAGGCTTTGTGCTTCACGCTCAAGCTGCGAGAGCAGGCGCAGCACCAGCAGGGTTCCGCCCCAAATGACCCCGCTGACCGCCAACAGAGTAACGATGCCGACTTCGACCCTGCGCCACCAGGGAGCCAGGATTTCCTGGCGCGACATCGAAACCACCACGGCCAACCCATAGGGTTTAACCACGCTGAAAGCCGCCGTCCGGGTCAGACCGTCAAGCGGCGAGGTTTCGGTGAAGGTGCCCCGCTCGGCCTTTCCGGCAAAGCGCAGGAAGGTCGGATCGGCGTCGAGAACCCGACCGACCGCGCCCGGCACATGCGGCGCGCGGGCCAGGACCAGTCCATCACTCCGCAACAGGGTGATCGCCCCGCCGTTCGTGACCCGAAAACCGTTATAGAGACGCTCCAGCGCCTCGATATCAATCGCGGTGAGCATCGTCGCGATCGGGCTGGTCGGGTCGGCGACCCCGCGGACCAGCGGAATGACCGTCTTTCCGTTGAGACGGCTTTCGATCGGAGCGGAAACGACGATCCGTCCCGGCTGCACGTCTTTCAGGTAAGGCCGGTCGGCAACGGAAAACGCCTGCATGTCGCTCAGCGTCCGCAACACGCCGTCATGGCCGATCACGGCAACGGGGATGATGCAATCGTCATCACCCATAATCGCCATGAAGCGGGCCGCCGCGACCGGATCGGGCCCGGTCGGGCGCAGTACGGATTGTTCGAGCGTTCCGAGGAAAAGGTCGGTCAGCGAAACCAGACGTCGCACATGCTCGGCGGCGATCTGACTCATCCGGTCCAGCCCGTCCAGCCTCTCGCGCTCGGTGTTGCGATAATCTTCCGCCAGCCACAGAACGGCCGAGACCCAGGCGACCAGGATCGAGAGAACCGCCACGGCGATAACGACCATCCGTGCGGGACGATGCCCTATGATCGCGTCCACGGCTCCCCCAATCCCCGTTTAACATCCGAAAGGAATATTACATCCGTCAAAAAGTCTCTCGCAATGCTGGCGAGGCAAACTTTTTGGCATACCTCACCATACAAAAAAGAACCCTGTGAATATAAGGGTTATCCCGACATGTTGATCGTCCAGAAATAGTTTTATATTTTTTTCAATACACGGAATGTCTCAATAAATTTAAAAATCTAAGACGAAAAACAACCCCATACTAAAGATTAAAACGACAGATTTTGCCCTCTCATTTCCTGAAAAGAAGAATAAAATTACACAACATTCAACCTATACCTCCGGTTGGTTCCCCGATGCGACGAACCCGGACGAGGCGGAGGCGTCCTGGCGACGGGTCGATGCCTCGTCCCGATTCTTCCCAGGCGGGCGGAAATTTCTATTGAAGAAGAAAGGTCTAGCGATTCGGCTGGAGCGTTCCGGCACTGGGGTAGCCGACGCGCGTTGCCGAGCCAGTGATCCTGCCATCCCTGCGCATGGGTCGCGTCCAAGACGCGGACGATGCTGGCGCAGCGGGTGCTTCCCAACGCGGCGACGATGGATTTTGAACTATGGCCTATCCAGAGGTTGGGCTGAACCGGACAGGTTAGGAAAATTTGAACAAAGGAAATAGAAATTTTACTCAATGTAAATTGTTATACTAAACATTAATTCCCTGCCAATCATCTAGCTTTCATCTATGCTTGAGTGTTGTTTAGCAGGGCAATTCAGGGGCTCGTGCGATTAACTCGCCGATTTCCCTGTGCTTCTATTTTTTCATCATTGCCCGCATCAGGTCGTTGGCGTCGAATACGACGTCGGGGGCATCCAGCCGCCCGTGCAGGCGAATCCCCAGCGGGGGCAGACCGGCATTGGCCGGAGCGATCGTGAGGCGGGCATCGACCGCTTGTCCGCCCAGATCGACGCTGCCGGTTCCGGTCAGGCGGCCGCCCTCGGCGGTCAGGGTCAAATCGCGGCTGGAGACGGTGCCGCTTTCGGCGCGGAAACTGCCGGACAAGGCTGAAAAGCGGGTGGTGCCCCCGATCCGCCCGCCCGACAACAGCCCGGCAAGGTCGTGTCGGCTCAATCTGGCATTGGCCTCGGCCAGATCGAAACCCTGTATCGACCCGTTGGCAATGGTGATCTTGGCCTCGCCGCTGAGGGTCGCAGCCAAGTGCGCCGGAGCCAGTCCGCTCGCAGACAGACGGGCCTGGCCGTCGAGCTTGCCCCCGGTCAGCGTCAGTCCACCCGCCGACAGTTTGAGACCGCCGGCATCGAGTCCGGACAGGGTCAGATCGCCGCTAAGACCGCCCGGCATCAGCCGCGCGCTTCCCTCGATACGTCCGCCCAGCGCCTGGGCGCGCAACCCGTCGATCGTGGCTCCGTTGCCCGTTCCGGTCAAAGCGAGATGGCCGGAAACCCCATCCAGCCTCCAGGATTTGACCATCAGGGTGGCGATGCGGACCGTCATCTCGGCGCGGGGAAGCCCGCCCAGCGGCATCGCCTCGACCCGCCCGCGCGGCACCGGGGGCGGCGGGGCGCTTTCCTCGCCCCGCGTCCGGGTGGAGTGTCCGGCGGCGGCGGGGCGGGGAGCCCGGGCTGCTGCCAGCGCCGTGCCTTTGCCTTCCGGCGGCAGGAAGGGGTCAAGCCGCACTTCGCCCGCAGTCAGGTCTGCCCGCACCGGGCCGTCCGGCTCGATCCGGACCGTGCCGCCGATCTGGGCGGCTCCGGCGGTCAGGCGTAAATCGTCGAGGGTCAAGCTGCCCTTGTCGCTGCCCAGCGTCGCGCTTGCCCTCAAGGCTCCGTCGCGGCTGGGACGATAATCGGAGACCAGCAGCCGCACCGCCTCGGCATAACTGGGGCCGTGCAGTTCCAGCGCGCCGACCAGCGTGCCGTCGTCGCCGCGCCCGCCATCGAACGCCGCCTCGATCCCCCGCACCGACAGGTGCGCGGCGATGCTCTGTCCCAGGCTGACCGAGCCGGTGGCGCGGATGTCGTCGAGCCCTAGCACCAGCGGCGACAGATCAAGACGCCCGTCCCGGCCGGACAGGGTGGCGTCGAGCCGGGCATTGCTGGGCCAGGCCCCGCCGCCGCTGCCCGGCCAGACCCAGGCGCGCAACCGGGGCGGATCGGCGCTGTCGAGCCGCATCCGGCCTTCGAAGGCCGGGCCGCGCTCTCCGGTCGATACTATCCCGCTGAGACCCAGCGCGGTGGCGCCGGGAAGCTGGGCCGAGACGTTGCTGAGGGTCAGGATGCCGCCGTCGAGCATCGCACTGAGGCGGGGACGGCGCACCACCCCGCCGCGCCAGCGCACCGTGTCGGCGGCAAGGTCGAAATTGACCGTGACGTTGGCGGGCAACGGCAGACGCAGCGCCGGGCTGGTCGCCTTGGTGACCTTGGTCGGGGCCGAGGGGGGCGGAGCGGTCGTTGCGCTTCCCGCTGCCTCAGCCTCGGCCTTGGCCTTGGCCCGGACCAAAGCCGGACTCGACTGATCGAGGTCGAGGGTCTGGGCGCGCAGGCTGACATCGACCGCGACCGGGCTGGCCCCTAGAATGGCGACGATCTCGCCGCCCGCCCGCGATTCGCCCAATGCGACGGTGATTTCCTGCAAAGCCGCCTCGTCCGGGGTTACCGACAGCCGTCCCTCGGCGGTCAACGGCAGGTCGGGCAGCACGTCCGATCCCGCCGCTCGGGCCAGCGAGGGCAGGTCGAGCGACATCCGCCCATCGGCCCTGGTTGCGGTGACCGTTGATTCGAGCCGGATCGTCCCCCCGGTCGAATCGGGTAGCCGCAATTGAGCGCGCAACGGAACCGCAGGTCCGCCGCCGGGCCGGGCTCCCTCGGCTTCGAACGGGAGGGACAATCCGCCCAATCCCAACGTGCCACTGGCAGTGAAGCCGCCGTCCAACCGTCCCCCGGACGCGAAGATCTCGCCTAGTCGCACCGTGCCGTCGAGCGACGCCCCGGCTCCCAACCGTCCGCCGATCAGGCCGATTTCGGCCAGGGCGATCCGCCCCGACAACAACGGCCAGATGCCAAATTCCAGCCGAACCGTTTCGAATCCGGCGGTGCCGATCGCGACCCGCTTCAAGGTGACAACCGGGCTGGGAACCAGACGGGCCGAGATCGGTCCCGACACCACCACCGGCCAGCCCAGCGCCGCCGTTGCGCTACGTTCGATCCCCGGACGCAACGAACTCCAATCGATCAAGGCCGGAACCGCCAGCACCGCCACCACGCCGCCAGCCAGGGTTGCTGCGGCGATTTTCAGGGAGACAACAGTCATGATGGATCAGGGGCCGTCTGTTCGGGGTCAGTGTCGGGGTCCGGCTGGGGCTGGGCGTCAGGCTCCGGCGCGGGGGAAAGGGAAGGGGAGTCGGTCGCGTCCGCGTCGGGCGCAGACGGCGGGACCGGTTCGGGCCGTCGCTGGCGCAGGGTCACCAATTCCTCGGCAGCGGTGGGGTGGACCCCCAGGGTCGCGTCGAATTGTGCTTTGGTGGCGCGGCAGCGCAACGCCACCGCAAAGCCCTGAATGATTTCGGGCGCATCGGGGCCGATGACATGGACCCCCAGCACATGATCGTCGTCGCGCTCGACCACCAGCTTGACCAAAGCCCGCCCCTCGCGGCCGGTCAGGCCTTGGCGCAGGGGACGGAAGCGCGAGAGATAGACATCGACGCTGCCATACAGCCGCCGTGCCTCGTCCTCGCCCAGCCCGACCGTCGCCAGCGGCGGCGCGCCGAACACCGCCGTCGGCACCAATTGATGGTCGATCGCGGTGGGGCACCCCTGGAAGGCGGTGCGGACGAAGGCTCCGGCCTCGGCCAGCGCCGCAGGAGTCAGATTCAGCCGGTTGGTGACGTCGCCGACCGCCCAGATATGGCGGACCGAGGTTCGGGAGAAGGCATCGACGATGATCGCGCCCCGCTCGTCGATCTCCACTCCCGCCGCCTCCAGCCCCAACCCGGCGCTGTTGGGCCGCCGACCGGTGGCATAGAGGATCAGATCGGTCTCGATCGTCTCGCCCGGATTGCCCTCGGGATCGGCGGTGAGAACCCGCGTGCCGGTGCGGTCGCGCTCGATGGCGCGGACCAGGGTGCGCGGGCGGATATCGACGCCCAGCGCCCGCATCTCCTCGGTCTGGGCCGCGCGCAGATCGGGATCGAAGCCGCGCAGGATCGCCTCGCCGCGCAGAATCTGGGTGACCTCGACTCCGAGCGCGTTGAAGATTCCGGCGAACTCGACCGCGATATAGCCGCCGCCAACGATCACCGCCCGACGCGGCAATTGCATCAGGTCCAGCGCTTCGTTCGAGGTGATCGCGTGTTCGATCCCGGGCAGGGTGGGAAGGAAGGGCTTGCCCCCGGTCGCGACCAGAATCGTCGCGGCGGTCAGGCGGCGCTCGCCCACCTGGATTGTATGGGGATCGACCAGGGTGCCGCGTCCTTCGACCAGGGTGACCCCGGCCTCGCGCAGCACGCGGGCATAGATCGTCTCCAGCCGGTTCAGTTCGGCGTTCTTCGCCGCGACCAGCCTTGCCCAATCGAACTCCGCCCCTTCAATTCGCCAGCCAAACGCCTCGGCATCGGCCAGTTCAGAGGCGAACCCGGCCCCGATCACCAGCAGCTTCTTGGGCACGCAGCCGCGCATCACGCAGGTGCCGCCGACTCGCGATCCCTCGACCACCGCGACCCGACGCCCGGCTTCGGCCGCTAGCCGACTGGCCCGAACGCCGCCGGAACCGGCCCCAATCGTGATCAAGTCGAAATCGTAGGCAGTCATGGGTGAATCCTTCGGCCGGGGAAGGCCTTCTTTCTACCAAGACGGATCGGCAGCGAGAAGCGCCACGTCAGGCGCGGCTCCGGCGTCTGGCCGACAGACGCCGACATGCGGCGGAACCAGACCGGTGGGAGCCAGCGTTGCAGGTCAACCCCGGCTCCGACCATGATTCCAGCTATTGCCCCCGCTGCGGCAAGCTTTTTTTGTGCGCCGCCGCACATACCCGCCATGAAGCCGGTTGGGGCGTTCCGGTCTAGACCCGGCCTTCGAAGCCGAATCCGGCGGCATCAATTGCGGCTTTGACCTGGGCTTCGTCGGCTCCATCGACGGTTACCGCCTGGCGGTCGAGATCGACCTGGACCGTGGCCATAGGCGCGGCTTCGGCGATAGCCTGGGAGACGGCGCGGGCGCAGCCGCCGCAGGTCATGCCGGAAACGCGATAGGTGGTGGACATCGGTTGCTCTCCTCTGCTGAAACGACACAAGCGGCGGGCGGGGGTTTTGCTAGCCCCCCGCTCCAGTACGAATGATGGTCGAAACCGGGACCAGCACCAACCCTTTGGCCTCCAGCCCCGGTACCCATCCCGCCAGCGCCTCGATGGTGCCGTCGTGGGGGTGGCCGATCGCGACGGCGAAGCCGTGGCGGCGGGCATAGGCTTCGGCCTTGGCGAGCTGGGCGCGGACATGGGCGACGCCCTGGTCGTTATCAAGGAAGACGTGGCGCGAGGCGAACGGCACGCCGAACTGGCGGGCGGTTTCGGCTCCGGCGCTGCGCTCGGTGGTGACGGAATCGACAAAGATCAGACCGCGCCGCCGCAATTCGGCCATCACCACCCGCATCGAGGCGGGATCTCCGGTGAAACGGCTGCCCATATGGTTGTTGATGCCGATGAAACCGTCAAAACGCGACAGATCCCAGTCGAGGCGGCGGCGGATTTCCTCGGGCGTCTGGCCGACCTCCAGTACCTCGGGACCGGCTTCGAAATTGGCTCCGCGCGGCTGCATCGGGACATGGACCATCAATTCGTGGCCGCGACGGCGCGCCTCGGCGGTCAGCCGGGGCAAATCCTCGGCATAGGTCATGAAGGACAGGGTCAGCGGTCCGGGCAGGGCGGAGATCCGCTCGGCGCGGCGGCGGTCGATGCCAAGATCGTCGATGATGATCGCGATCATCGGGCGGCCGCCGACCCGGGGCGACGGTGCGGCATGGCGCATCCACACCGCCGCTCCGGCGGGGGGAAGCTTGGCCGAGGGAACCGACGGCGGCGGGGCGGGCAGCATCGCCACCACGTCCGAGGCACGGCCGATTTCCAGCGATTCCGACGAACCGGGATCGGGGCGCGGCGGCGGCGGCTGGATCAGCGGCGGGCCGGATTCGGCGGGGGCAGATTCCTCCTCGGACGAAAACGGCGGCAGCGGCGGAGCTTCCGGGGCGGTCTGGGGCGGCTCGGGCTGAATCGTCGCGACCGGTGGAGGAGCGACGGGGGCGGGGGGAGGACCGGACCAGCGGCCGAGACCGAGCCCTAGCAGCAGTCCGAGCACCAGCACGGCGGCCAAAGCCGCAACGATCACGCCGGGGCGTTGCCACAGTGGGCGTCTGTACCCCATCAGCATCCGTCTGACCTCACGTCGGCCCACCCGGGTCTCCTTTACGATTTCGGTTGATCGGCGGTTATAGACCGGGCGGGAGGACGGTCCAAGGCAAGAGAGGCGGTGATCACGACGGGCGCCACCGCTTCAGCAGCAGGGCGTTGGTCACCACCGAGACCGAGGACAGCGCCATCGCCGCCCCGGCCAGCGCCGGACTGAGCAGCCCCGCCGCCGCCGCAGGCAGGGCGATCAGATTATAGGCGAAGGCCCAGACCAAGTTCTGGCTGATTTTCCGCGAGGTGGCGCGCGAAATCGCCAGAGCTTGCGGCACCAGGGCCGGATCGCTCCGCATCAAGGTCAGCCCGGCGGCCTGCATCGCCGCGTCGCTGCCGCCGCCCATCGCGATTCCGATATCGGCGGCGGCCAGGGCGGGAGCGTCGTTGATGCCGTCGCCGACCATCGCCACCACGCCGAATTCGGATTTGAGCCGGGCCAGTTCGGCGACCTTGTCCTCGGGCAGGATTCCGGCGCTGACCCGGTCGATCCCGACTTTCGCGGCCACCGCCCGGGCGGCGCGGGGGCTGTCGCCGGTCAGCATCGCCGGGACGAGTCCCATCCGCTTCAACGCCGCCACCGCCGCCACCGCCGTCGGGCGGACCGGGTCGGCCAAGGAGACGAAGCCGATCAGGGCCTTATCCGCCGCCACCCACATCAGGGTGTGGCCCAAAGCCTCTTCCGCCTCGGCCGCTTCGGCCAGCGGGGCGGGATCGATCCCGCTTTCCGTCATCAGGCGGCGGCTGCCGATCACGATTGTCCTCTCTGCCACAATCGCGGTCAGGCCGCGACCGGGCAGGGCACGAAATTCGCTGACCGGGTCCAAACCCAGTCCTTCGCTTGTTGCCGCCGCGACGGTGGCCCGCCCCAGCGGATGTTCGCTGCCCTGCTGGGCCGAGGCGACGAGGCGAAGCAGCGCCGTCCGGTCGCCGTCCAGAGCGCAAACGGCCGCCAGGGCCGGGCGTCCCTCGGTCAAGGTGCCGGTCTTGTCGAACGCAATCGCTGCGACCTTGTGGGCGCGCTCCAGCGCTTCGGCGTCCTTGATCAGGATGCCGTGACGGGCGGCGAGACCGGTGCCGACCATCAATCCGGCCGGGGTCGCCAATCCCAGCGCGCAGGGGCAGGCGACCACCAGCACCGACACCGCCGCGACAAAGCCGGTCGTGCTGTCACCGGCCAATCCCCACCAGCCCAGGAAGGTCGCCGCCGCCAGCGCCACCACGACCGGGACGAAGATCGCCGAGACCCGGTCGACCAGCGCCTGGACCGGGGCTTTGCTGGCCTGGGCACCGCGCACCAGCCGGATGATCCGGCCGATCGTCGATTCGGCGCCGACACGGGTGGCGGCAACCCGCAACAATCCCTCGCCATTGACCGATCCGGCTACCACCATGTCGCCTGCGCCGCGTCCGACCGGCAGGCTTTCGCCCGTCACCAGCGACTCGTCCAAGGTGCTGTCGCCTGCGCTGATGGTGCCATCGACCGGCACCCGCTCGCCGGGGCGGATCAGCACGGTTTCGCCGATCCCGACCAGGGCGGCGGGAACCTCGATCTCGAGTCCGTCACGCTCGACCCTCGCCGTCGCGGGCTTCAGCCGCATCAACGCCCGGATCGCTCCGGCGGCGGAATGGCGGGCGCGGTTTTCCAATGTCTTGCCGAGCAGGACCAGGGTGATGACCACCGCCGATCCCTCGAAATACAGCGTTCCGTGGTGGGCATCGCCACTCAGCACCCGATAGGCCGACAGCCCGAACGCCGCCGAGGTTCCCAGCACCACCAGCACGTCCATGTTGCCCGCCCCGCCGCGCAGCGAGGCCCAGGCTCCACGATAGAACCGCGCGCCGATGCCGAATTGGACCAAGGCGGCCAAGATCAATTGGGTCCAGGGCGGCAGCAAAGCGTGTCCGCCCGCCATCTCCAGCCCCATGTCGAGCATCAGCGGCAGGGCCAGCAGCGCCGACAGCGCCAGCAGCCCTAGATCGCGTCTGTCTCGCCGGATTCGGTCGGCCTCGGCGCGGTCAAGGTCTTCGTCCTCGCCCGAACGGGCGGGGTCGGGGGCGAATCCGGCCTTGACGATGGCGGCTTCCAGCGTCGGCGGCGAGACCAGGGCGGGATCGTAGCGGATGTCGGCCCGTTCGGCGGCGAGGCTGACCAGGGCTCGCTCGACCCCCTCGACGCGGCCAAGCACCCGCTCCAGCCGGGTCGAACACGCGGCGCAGGTCATGCCGTTGATGCCAAGCGACAGGTCGGCCAAGTCTTTCGCCGGGGAAGAGTGCGACGTCATCGCTGCGGGCCTCGTCGATTTGCGAACATTTCTTAAATGGGGAGGCGGCGGCGGCGAGGTCAAGCCTAAACCTCCGCCCTGCCATTCCGCTGGACCGCACCCTGTCTTTACGGGTAATTTTCAGGCTGGTTCCGACAGGTTTTCCTTGGAGAGGTGCCCGCCGTGCATGATCCGTATAACGCTTTCACTCTCGGCGGCGATGTCTATATCGATGGCGCCCGCCAAGGTCCGCTGGCCGGGCTGACCTTTGCCGCTAAGGATGTGTTCGACGTCGCCGGTTATGTTACCGGTGCCGGTAATCCCGATTGGCGGCGGTTGGCCGAACCGGCCCGACAGACCGCCTGGGCGGTGTCGGCCTTGCTGGAATCCGGCGCCCGTCTGGTCGGCAAGACCCACACCGACGAATTGACCCGCGGCATCTTCGGCGACAATTCCCATTACGGTACCCCGGAAAATCCGCGTGCTCCCGGCCATGTTCCGGGCGGATCGTCCAGCGGCTCGGCGGTCGCCGTCGCTGGTGGCCTGGCCGACATGGCGCTCGGCACCGACACGGCGGGTTCGACCCGTGTTCCGGCCTCGTTCTGCGGCGTGTTCGGGCTGCGGCCGACGCTGGGGGTGGTCCCGATGGACGGCGTGTTGGGCCAGTCCAACACGTTCGATACGGTCGGGCTGCTCGCCGCCGATCCCGACGTGCTGGCGCGGATGGGCGAGGTTCTGCTGCGTAAAAAGGTGGCCGACCAGCGCCCGGCCCGCGCCGTCGTGCTCGAAGATACGCTGGAAGCCGCCGATCCCGAGGTTGCTGCCGTGATCGAGGCGGCGCTGCCCCGGATCGCCGAGGCGGTGGCCCCGGTGACGCGCGGTGTCCGCATCTCGCCGGTGCCGTTGTCCGACTGGATCGAGCCCCAGAACGCGATTCAGGGCCGCGAGGCGTGGGAGACGTTCGGCGATTGGATCAACCGCTCGAACCCCCGCTTTGGCTTCGAGGTCGCCGACAATTTCCTGAGAGGCTCGCGGGTCGCCAACCGCACCTTGTCGGCGGCGCGGGGGTTCCGGCTGCGGGCGCGGCGTTGGGTGCTCGACGCGCTGGAAGGCCATGCGGTGCTGGTGCTGCCGACCACTCCGGTCACTGCGCCGCCGGTGCAAAGCCCGCGTTCGGTGATGTGGGATATCCGCTCGCGCATCATCAGCCTGACCGCGATTGCCGGAATGGCGGGATGCCCCCAGATCAGCCTGCCACTGTGTAACGTCAACGGTCGTCCGGTCGGTCTGTCGCTGATCGGGCCGCGCGGCGGTGATTCGCTGCTGCTGGCCGCCGCCCGCCGGATCGGCAAGGCGTAGCGCTGGAGCGTCAGCGTCGAAGACGAAAGGGCGCAGACCGGTCTGCGCCCTTTTCTTTTTCGTGCCATGCCGTTCGACCGGGTGCGGGGCGCGATAATCCGTGATAAAGGCAGGCTACATAACGACTGCCGACAATCCGCCGCGACCGTCCGAGCCCGCTGTCCGGTTTCAGACAGGGTCTGTCACGGTTGCGACAGCGTCGAAACCGTCGCGCTGGCGCCGGAAGGACAGCCGTGCCGCTCTCTCTCGTCGATTAAGGCGATCGTTTAGAATGGCATGGCGCTTGCTTTTGTAATTTTCGATCTCGATCCCGACCGGTTTTCAAGGATTTTCGTAGGATGTTCGCACCGACCAAGGCTCCCTGGATCAGCCCCGGCGTCGTCATCCACGAACCCGAAGCTCCGGTCAACGAGATGATCGCGAAATTTGCCCGCACCATCGCCGATCGCGGTTTTACCGTCGGCGGCTGCCTGCGTCTGGGCGACGAGACGGTCGATCTCGCCAGCGGACAGCCGATGGCGATGAGCGGAGAAGACGCCGCCGCCCGCTCTTTGCGCACCGCGATGCGCGACGATGCCGATCTCGCGGTGGTCGGCGGGTTCGAGGCGTTCCGTCATGCCGCAACCGAACTGACCGCCGCCGTCGGCGAGGGGGCGTCGCAGGGCATGCCGGTCCTGACCACCATTCCCGATGGCAGCGTCCAGCACTGGCACGATTTCGTCGGCACCGGCGGCGCGCTGATCCCGCCTGCGATGCGGGGCTTGTGGCGCTGGTGGGGACCGGAGCGGCTCTATCGCGATCTGGCCCTGGGCGTCGCCGCCGACGAAGTCCGCCAGATCGTGATCGGTCCGCGCTGGTTGATGGTCGAAGGTCCGGCCGGGGCCGGTCTGGCCTATCTGCCCCGCAATGCCCGCGATCTGATCGGCCGTCTGCCCGAATTTCGCAAGATGAGCCTGAAGCAGCTGGCTGAGTTTTCTGGCTCGTGGGATCCGCTCGAAATGGCGCTGGGGGTCGCCGCGATCAACGCCCATTACAACC
>NZ_FNWO01000006.1 GCF_900108475.1 Magnetospirillum fulvum
TTCGGCGCACACCGGGTCGCGCAAATCGACTTGCGCGACCCGGTGGATTAGGATGCCCTAACTGTCACCCATGTCCCCGAACACCTGTTACCCATCTCTCCGGTCTAAACACCCGTGAGGAGAGAGCGGGGCTTTTGTCTCGTAACGATCGGTCGATCAGACCTGAGGCAGTTCGCTCGATCCCATCAGATAGGCGTCGACGGCACGCGCCGCCTGACGGCCTTCGCGGATCGCCCACACCACCAGGCTCTGGCCGCGGCGGATGTCACCGGCGGCGAACACCTTGGGGTTCGAGGTGCGATAGGCGACGGTGTCGGCCTTGACGTTGCCGCGCTGGTCCTTGTCCAGCCCCAGACCGTCGATCAGGCCTTGATGGATCGGATGGACGAAACCCATCGCCAGCAGGACCAGATCGGCTTCGAGGTGGAACTCGGTGCCGGGGATCGGCTGGAACTTCGCATCGACCTCGGTGCAATCCAGCCCGGAGAGACGGCCATCGGTCCCGGTGAAGCGGACGGTGGCAACCGACCAGCGACGGTCGCAGCCCTCGTCATGCGACGACGAGGTCCGCAGCTTGTTCGGCCATTTCGGCCAGGTCACCGCCTTGTTTTCCTTCTCGGGCGGACGGGGCATGATCTCGATCTGGGTGACCGAGGCCGCGCCCTGGCGGTTCGAGGTGCCGACGCAATCGGCACCGGTATCGCCGCCGCCGATCACCACCACCTTCTTGCCGGTGGCGAGGATATCGGCCACACCGACCGGTTCGCCGCTGTTGCGGCGGTTCTGCTGGGTCAGGAATTCCATCGCGAAATGGACCCCGCCCAGGTCGCGGCCGGGCACCGGCAGATTGCGCGGGCTTTCCGAGCCGCCGGTCAGCACGACGGCGTCGAAGCCATCGAGCAGGGCCTGGGGCGAGACGTCGCGGCCGACCTGAGTGTTGGCGCGGATTTCGACGCCCTCGGCCTGCATCTGCTGGACGCGACGGTCGATCACCGCCTTGTCGAGCTTGAAGTCGGGGATGCCATAACGGAGCAGACCGCCGACCTTGGCGTTCTTTTCAAACAGAACGACGTCGTGACCGGCCCGGGCCAACTGCTGCGCCGCTGCCAGACCGGCGGGACCGGCACCGACCACGGCGACTTTCTTGCCCGAGCGCTTCTGCGCGACCTCGGGAACGATCCAGCCCTCGGCCCAGCCGCGCTCGACGATCGCATGCTCGATCGTCTTGATCGCCACCGGCTCGTCGGTGAGGTTCAAGGTGCACGACGCCTCGCACGGCGCCGGGCAGATCCGGCCGGTGAATTCCGGGAAGTTGTTGGTGGAGTGGAGAACCTCCAACGCGTCCTTCCAGCGGTTGCGGTAAACCAGATCGTTCCAGTCCGGAATGATATTGTTGACCGGGCAGCCCTGATGGCAGAACGGCACGCCGCAATCCATGCAGCGGGCGCCCTGCCGGGTCAGTTCGTCCTGATCCAGCGGCACGGTGAATTCGTGGTAGTTCCGCACGCGCTCGGCCACCGGCTGATAGCTGGGGGTCTTGCGCTCGAATTCCTTAAATCCCGTCGGCTTTCCCATCTCAGCGTCCCCCCGCCACGGCCAATTTCTTCTCCTGGACCTTTTGCATTTCGAGCAAGGCGTTCCGGTAATCGACCGGCATCACCTTGACGAACTTGGGCATGAAAGCCTCCCAATTCTGCAAAATGTCCTGGGCGCGGGCGCTGCCGGTCGCCGTCACATGGTTCTGCAACAAAGCCTGGATACGGGCGGCATCGTCACGGGTCATGTCGCGCATCAGATCGACCAGCCCATGGCCTTCGAGATCGCCGCACTGGCCCTCGATCCGGCAATTGACGTCTTCCTCGGCGGTGACCGGCTCAAGCTCGACCATCGCCAGATTGCACCGCTTGGCGAAATCGCCGGTCTCGTCCAGCACATAGGCGACACCGCCCGACATGCCGGCGGCGAAGTTGCGGCCGGTGGCTCCGATCACGACGACGCAGCCGCCGGTCATGTATTCGCAGCCATGGTCGCCGACGCCTTCGACCACCGCGATCGCGCCGGAATTGCGAACGGCAAAGCGTTCGCCCGCGACGCCGCGCAGATAGGCCTCACCCTCGATCGCACCGTACAGGACGGTGTTGCCGACGATGATGTTGTCCTCGGCGACGATCGTCGAGACCTTGGGCGGGAAGATCGCGATCTTGCCGCCCGACAGGCCCTTGCCGACGTAATCGTTGGCCTCGCCTTCCAGCCGCAGCGACACGCCCTTGGCCAGGAACGCGCCGAAGCTCTGACCGGCGGTGCCGGACAGGTTGATGCTGAGCGGAGCGGCGGCGGGCAGACCGGCATGGCCAAAGCGCTTGGCCACCTCGCCCGACAGCATCGCGCCGACGCTGCGGTTGTAATTGTGCACCGGCTTTTCGATCGTGACCGGGCCCTGGCCCGCCAGAGCCGGTTCGGCCGCCGCGATCAGCTCGCGGTCGAGCACGGTGACGATGTCGTGCTCCTGGGTCTCGACATGGCGGGTGGCGATGCCGGGACCAGCCTGAACCTGATGGAACAGCTTGGCGAAATCGAGGCCCTTGGCCTTCCAATGGTCGATCGCGGCGCGGGTGTCGAGCAGATCGGAGCGACCGGTCAGCTCTTCCAGCTTGCGAACGCCCAGGCTGGCCATCAACTCGCGCACTTCCTCGGCAACGAAGAAGAAGTAATTGATGACGTGCTCGGGCTGGCCAACGAACCGCTTGCGCAGTTCGGGGTCCTGGGTGGCGACGCCGACCGGACAGGTGTTGAGATGGCACTTGCGCATCATGATGCAGCCCGCCGCGATCAGCGGGGCGGTGGCGAAGCCGAATTCGTCGGCGCCCAGCAGGGCGGCGATGACGACGTCGCGACCGGTCCGCAGGCCGCCGTCGCACTGGACCGAGACGCGGCCGCGCAGGCGGTTGAGCACCAGGGTCTGATGGGTCTCGGCCAAACCGATTTCCCACGGGCTGCCCGCATGCTTGATCGAGGTCAGCGGCGACGCGCCGGTGCCGCCGTCGAAGCCGGAAATGGTGATGTGGTCGGCCTTGGCCTTGGCCACACCGGCGGCGACGGTGCCGACGCCGATTTCCGAAACCAGCTTGACCGAAATCCGCGCGCCGGGATTGACGTTCTTCAGGTCGAAGATCAGCTGGGCCAGATCCTCGATCGAATAGATGTCATGGTGCGGCGGCGGGCTGATCAGGCCGACGCCGGGAGTCGAGTGACGCACCTTGGCGATGATCTTGTTGACCTTGTGGCCGGGCAACTGCCCGCCCTCGCCGGGCTTGGCGCCCTGGGCCATCTTGATCTGGATGTCGTCGGCGTTGGCGAGATATTCGGCGGAGACGCCGAACCGGCCCGAGGCGACCTGCTTGATCGACGAGCGCATCGAATCGCCGTTGGCGAGCGGCAGGAAGCGTTCCGGCTCCTCACCGCCCTCGCCGGTGTTCGACTTGCCGCCGATCCGGTTCATCGCGATCGCCAGCGTGGTGTGCGCCTCGTAAGAGATCGAGCCGAACGACATCGCCCCGGTGGCGAAGCGCTTGACGATCTCCTTGGCGGACTCGACCTCGTCGAGCGGCACCGGAGCGCCCGCGGGCTTCAGGTCGAACAGGCCGCGCAGATGGAGCAGGCGACGGCTCTGGTCATTGACGATATCGCTGAACTGGCGGAAGCTCTCGGCCGAATTCGCCCGCACCGCGTGCTGCATCGCCCCGATCGTCTCGCTGGTCCAGACGTGGTCTTCACCGCGCAAGCGCACGGCATATTCGCCGCCGACATCAAGCGCGTTGCGATAGATCGGCGCGTCGGAATAGGCCTCGCGGTGACGATGGATCGTCTCCTCGGCGACCTCGGCCAGACCGATGCCGCCGATGCGGCTGGCGGTACCGGCGAAGTACTTCGCGACGAATTCATCGGACAGGCCGATCGCGTCGAAGATCTGACCGCCGCAATAGGATTGATAGGTCGAGATGCCCATCTTCGCCATCACCTTGAGGATGGCCTTGTCGAGCGCCTTGATATAGCGCTTCTGCACCTCATAGGCGCTGACCGGCTCGGCCAGGGTCGGGCGCATCGCCTCCAGCGTCTCGAACGCCAGATAGGGATTGATCGCCTCGGCACCATACCCGGCCAGCACGCACATGTGATGGATTTCGCGGGCTTCGCCGGTTTCCAGCACCAGACCGGCGCGGGTGCGCAGACCCTCGCGGATCAGGAAGTGGTGCACCGCCGAGACCGACAGCAGCGACGGCATCGCCACCCGGTCGGGGCCGATGGCGCGGTCGGACAGCACCAGGATGTTATAGCCTTCCTCGACCAGGGCCTTGGCCTTGGCGCACAGCGCGTCAAGCGCGGGCTCCAGTCCGGCAGCACCGGTTTCGGCGGCCCAGGTGGTGTCGAGGGTCACGCTGCGGAAGCCCGAACCGGGCAACGCCTCGATCCGGCGGATCTTGTCCATGTCCTCGTTGCTGAGGATCGGCTGACGCACCTCAAGCCGCTTGCCCTGCGCGCCGGCATCGCCGAGACCGAGCAGGTTCGGACGGGGGCCGATCAGCGACACCAGGCTCATCACCGATTCCTCGCGGATCGAATCGATCGGCGGATTGGTGACCTGGGCGAAACATTGCTTGAAGTAGTTGAACAGCAGCTTCGACTTCGACGACAGCACCGCGATCGGGGTGTCGGTGCCCATCGAGCCGACCGCTTCCTGGCCGGTGGTGGCCATCGGCTGCAACAGGAACTTGGTGTCTTCCTGGGTGTAGCCGAACGCCTGCTGGCGATCGAGCAGGGTCTCGGGCGACGCGGGGATCGGCTCGACCGGAATGTCGAGGTCTTCCAGCACGATCTGCGACCGCTCCAGCCACTCGGCATAGGGCTTCTCGGAAGCAAGCTGGGCCTTGATCTCGGAATCGTCGATGATCCGGCCCTGTTCGAGGTCGATCAGCAGCATCTTGCCGGGCTGGAGACGCCATTTGCGGCTGATCGATTCCTCGGGGATCGGCAGAACGCCCATCTCCGACGCCATCAGCAGCTTGTCGTCCTTGGTCACGATATAGCGGGCCGGACGCAGGCCGTTGCGGTCGAGCGTCGCGCCGATCTGGCGTCCGTCGGTGAAGCACACCGCCGCCGGACCGTCCCACGGCTCCATCAGCGCGGCATGGTATTCGTAGAAAGCGCGGCGCTTCTCGTCCATCAGCGGGTTGCCCGACCACGCCTCGGGAACCAGCATCATCATCGCGTGGGCGAGCGGATAGCCGCCCATCACCAGCAATTCCAACGCATTGTCGAAGCAGGCGGAATCCGACTGGCCCTCGGGGATCAGCGGCCACAGCTTGGCCAGATCGTCGCCCAGGATGGTTGACGACATCGTCTGACGCCGCGCGTTCATCCAGTTGAGATTGCCGCGCAGGGTGTTGATTTCGCCGTTATGGCTGATCATCCGGAACGGATGGGCCAGACGCCAGCTGGGGAAGGTGTTGGTCGAGAAGCGCTGATGGACCATCGCCAGGGCGCTGACCATCCGCTCGTCGAGCAGGTCCTTGTAGAAGGCGCCGACCTGATCGGCCAGCAGCATTCCCTTATAGATCAGGGTGCGGGTCGATAGCGACGGGATATAGAAGTCGCGCTCGGAGCCGTGGGGGGCGTTGTTGAACACCAGCTTGCGGATCACGAACAGCTTGCGTTCCAGCGCGGTCTGGTCGGCGATGCCCGGACCCATGCCGATGAACACCATCCGGACCACCGGAACGGTCGGCAGCACGGATTCGCCCAGCAGCGAGGAATCGGTCGGCACGTCGCGCCAGCCAAGCAGAACCTGGCCCTCTTCCTTGATCTTGCTCTCGAAATGAGCTTCGCAGGCATGACGCAGCGCTTCGTCCTGGGGCAGGAAGACGCAGCCGGCGCCATAGGCACCTTCGGGCGGGAGAGTGATTCCCAGCGTGGCCGCCTCGGCGCGCAAAAAGGCGTCGGGCAACTGGATCAGGATGCCGGCACCGTCGCCGGCCTTGGGGTCGGCGCCAACCGCGCCGCGATGAGTGAGATTCACCAGAATCTCAAGCCCGTCGCGGATAATATCGTGCGACTTGCGGTTTTTGATGTCGGCAATGAAGCCGACGCCGCAGGCGTCGTGTTCGTGGCGCGGGTCGTACAGCCCCTGGGCCTCAGGCAATCCGCTCATCTTTACTTCACTTCCTTATTCCCCACCGCACGAACCTAAGGGGTGCGTCGGCGTTATCCACCACAGCGTCGGCCGCGCGGGCACGACCGTTCCTTACCCCGCGCGCGTCCTCGCGACCGGGCAAAGTGGACTACATAAGCCATTCCGTCGGCTTCGCCAAGTGTCGGCTGTGGGGGGGGACTTTTTCCCGTCGTGACGGGGAGCGCCGGAACAAAAAACGGCCGGGCAGAACGCCCGGCCGCCGGTCGGGGGGACCTCGCTCGAAACGGTTCAGATCACCTGACGCAACTCGGTCATAAACGCGCCGACGGCACTGCCCAACGTCTCGGACTGGCGCGACAATTGTCCGGCGGCGACCAGGACATTGGCGGCGGCATGACCGGTTTCCTCGGCTCCTTGCGACAATCGGTGGACATTGGCGCTGACCTCGGTGGTCCCCTGCGCGGCCCGTTCGACGTTAAGCGCGATCTCGCGGGTCGAGGCCCCCTGCTGCTCGACGGCGGCGGCGATGATCGCGGCATATTCGCCGACTTTGCCGATAGTCGCGGCAATCGAGCGGATCGCTTCGGCGGAATTGACCGTCGCCGCCTGCACCGCGGCGATTTGCGAGCCGATCTCGCTGGTGGCGCGAGAAGTTTGGGTCGCCAGTACCTTGACCTCGCCCGCGACGACGGCAAAGCCCTTGCCCGCCTCGCCCGCCCGGGCCGCCTCGATCGTCGCGTTCAGGGCCAGCAGGTTGGTCTGCGCCGCAATATCGGTGATCAGACTGACCACCTCGCCGATCCGGGTCGAGGCCTCCGACAGCCCCATCACCAGATCGTTGGTCCGCCCGGCCTGAGCCACGGCGTCGGACGAGATCGTCGAGGATTGGGTCACCTGGGTGTTGATTTCCCGGACCGCAGTCGCCAGTTCGTCGGCGGCGGCGGCGACGGTCTGGACGTTGCTCGACGCCTCTTCAGCGGCGGCGGCGACAGCGGCGGCGGTCGAACAGGTGGAGGCGGCGGTCTGCTCCATCCCCTCGGCGGTGGCGTGCAGTTCGGCGGCGGCGGCGGCGGTCAACCGCACCACCTCGCCCACCGTGTCTTCGAACTTGCGGGTCACCGCCCCGAAATTGTGGACTTTCTGCTCGATCGCGGCGGTGGCGGAATTGATCATCCGCGCCCCCACCAGAAAATTTCCCAGCATGCCGCGTTCGATGATGCGGCGGTAATAGCTGCCCCGGCTGACCGATCCCATCGACGCGGTCGCCTCGCGGACGAAGGAATCGGTGCGGTCGATCAGTTCGTTGATCGAATCCTTCAACTCGCCGACGATTCCGGCTTCGTCGATTCCGACCAGACGGGCCTCGAAATCGCCCCGCGCAACCGCCTTGACCGTCATCGCCGAGGCCAGCAGCACCAGCCGGACCCGCCGCAGCATCAACAGGGTCGCCACCGACAATCCGAAGGTCAGAATCGAGATCGACAGCGTCACCCCGGACAAGTCGTCCATCAGCCATCCCTCGATCACGATCGCGAAGGCAGCCGCCATTGTCGCCATCGCGGCGGCGCGGGCCTTGTAGAGAGAGGACCGGCGACTAGAGAGAGAAGATAAACTGGTCATAGCCGACCCCCTTTTTCTGAAGCATCTCGCGGAGATAATCTTCGGCGGCTTTGATTCCGCTTTCGGGATCGGGAGCTTGCCGCTCCAACTCGTTCAGCGTTTGGTAAAGCGGCATGATCGCCCCGGTCAGCACACTCCGCTCGGGAACGCGGCGGTTAGAGTGGAAGCCGACGATCCGCTGATCGGTATCGAAGCTGGGCGTGACATGGGCAAAAACCCAGTAATGATTGCCTAATCTTGTTCGGTTGATGACATAGGCAAACATTTCTTTGCCGGACGTCAGCCTGTTCCACATCTTCCGGAACATACTGTGGGGCATATCGGGATGGCGGATCATGTTATGGGGCTTGCCCAACACGTCCTTTTCCCGAAATTCGCTCACTTCAAGGAATGTCTTGTTGGCATAAGTGATCACACCAAGCGGGTTCGTCTTGGTAACGATCACCTGCCCCTCGTCAAAAAAATTCTCTTTTCCCGTAAGGCGGATCGTATTGGGCATGGGAAGATCCTTCCTCGGCTGCTCAGTCGCGGGATCGGATTGCCACGTATCTGTTCGCTCCGGCATCCACCGACATTCCCGTTTCCCCCGAAACCGTCGGCGAGACAAGACCAAAGGCACAAGCCGATAGTGCACCATAACGCAGCCTTTCGGCCATAGGGCGAACACCCTACTAGTCATCGTTTTTTTGTATCTTGTGTTAACATCCATTTACACGACGCGAATCACGTCTCTGAATTATAATTTAATATTAAAGAATACAGTCTTAATTTTGCTCCAGAGACAGAATTCGCCCAGTTAATCTGCGACAAAGACTAGCATTCGCAAGAGCAGCGCCGCGCCATAGAAATAATATCTTTAAGGGTGGATTGGCGGAGCCCTGGCCACACCGATCGCGCATTATTGAAGGAACGCTACGGTTCGCCACTATTCCGCCAGGGCGGCTTCCCACCCCAGGCCGGGCGAGGGATCGAACTGGGCCGGACAGTGCAAGGCGTCGGACAGGCGGCGACGATAATCCTGGCGAGGAATCTCGATCGCACCGAACTGGCTCAGATGAGCGGTGACAAACTGGGTGTCGAGCAGACGGAACCCGCCCGCTTTCAGCCGCGCCACCAGATGAACCAGAGCCACTTTCGAAGCGTCGGTGCGGCGCGAGAACATGCTTTCGCCAAAGAATGCCCCTCCCAACGCCAGCCCGTACAGCCCGCCGACCAGCGCCTCGCCCTGCCACGCCTCGACCGAATGGGCCAGCCCGCGTTCGTGCAGATCGACGAACAGGCGGATGATCGAATCGTTGATCCAGGTTTCGGGCCGGTCGGAAGTGGCCTCGCCGCACGCGCGCATCACCGCCTCGAACGCGCTGTCGCAGCGGATCTCGACCTCCCCGCGCCGCAGCGTCCGGCGCAGGCGGTGGGAGACGCGAAACCCGTCCAACGGCAAGATACCGCGCAATTCGGGATCGACCCAGTACAACCGGGGGTCGGTGCGGCTGCGCGCCATCGGGAAGATACCGGCGGCATAGGCGTGCAGCAGCAGGTCGGCGGTCAACGCCCGCATCGCCCCTCCCCCGGCCCGGCGGCATTGCAAGCAGTTGCCCACCCCCGCCGCATCGTCCATATTTCAGGCATCCATCCCTCCTGCACAAACAATGATCGGAACTGCACGCCATGGGGGCCGAGTACAACCCGATTTTGGCCGTCGATAGCTATAAAGCCAGCCATAAATGGCAATATCCCGACGGCACCGCGCATGTGTCTTCCTATATCGAGGCCCGCACCGACAAAAGCGGGCTGGAGGTTCCGGGAACGCTGGTCTTCGGGTTGCTGCCCCATTTACGGCGACTGGCCGACACTCCGGTCACCGAGGCGGCGATCGCCCAGGCCAAGACGCTGTTCTCCGCCCATGGCGTCCCGTTCTTCGAAGAGGGCTGGCGGCGCATCCTCGACCGTCATCACGGCCGCCTGCCGATTGAAATCCGCGCCGTCGCCGAAGGCAGTGTGGTGCCGTTCTCGAATGCGCTGGTCCAGGTCGTCAACACCGACCCCGAAGCGTTCTGGCTGACATCCTATCTCGAAACCGGGCTGCAACGGGCCTTGTGGTATCCCTCGACGGTGGCGACGGTCTCTTGGGCGGTCAAGCGGATCTTGCTCGAATTCTGGCGCACCACCTCGGACGCGCCGGTCGAAAGCCTTGATTTCAAGCTGCACGATTTCGGCGCGCGCGGGGCGTCGTCGGCCGAATCCGCCGCGCTGGGGGGCATGGCCCATCTGGTCAATTTCAAGGGCACCGACACCGTCGAGGCGCTGCTGGCCGCCGCCGAATATTACGGCGAGCCGATGGCCGGGTTCTCGATTCCCGCCGCCGAACACTCGACCATCACCTGTTGGGGCCGCGACGGCGAGGCCGACGCCTATGCCAACATGCTGCGCCAGTTCGGCGGGCCGGGCCGTCTTGTCGCGGTGGTGTCGGATTCCTATGACGTCTTCCACGCGGTCGAAGCCCTGTGGGGCGGCAAGCTGCGCCAGCAGGTGCTCGACATGGGCGGAACCCTGGTGATCCGCCCGGATTCCGGCGACCCGGTCGAAGTCGTCGCGCTGGTGCTGAAGCTGGCGGCCAAAGCCTTCGGCACCGAACGCAATGCCAAGGGCTATGAGGTGTTGAACCCGGCGGTGCGGGTGATCCAGGGCGACGGCATCACCCCCCGCACCATCCGCGCCATTCTGGAGCGGATGAAGGCCGACCGCTTCGCCATCGACAATATCGCGTTCGGAATGGGCGGCGCCCTGCTGCAAAAGGTCGATCGCGACACCTTTTCCTGGGCGATGAAGGCGTCGGCGGTCGAGGGCGGCGGACTCTGGCGCGACGTCTACAAAGACCCGGTCACCGACCAGAGCAAGGGATCGAAGCGCGGACGCCTTGCCCTCACCCGCGACGCAAGCGGGGTCTGGCGCACCGTCCCGGTTGAAACCTGCCCCGAGGCCGACAATCTGCTGCGGCCGGTGTTCCGCGACGGGGAGATTCTGTCCACCCCCCGCTTCGGTGAAATCCGCGCCCGCGCCGAGGCCGCCTTGCGAGAGCCGTAACTAGTCTCCCGTGAAAAAGTCCCTCGCTGTCGCTCGGTGTACTTTTTCCCGTTGGATTAAAAGGAGAAAAATGGGCTAGGGGCGGCCCAGCGCCCATTTTTCGTGTTGTCTGTTTCACCAGCCTCCGAAGCCGTGGGCGTCGCCCATCGGCCTCGGAGGGAACCAAATCCATCCCCGCGCGGAAAGCTTGATTGAGCACGGGGATTCTTTTTGAACCGGGGAAAAGTACACTGAGGCCAAAGGCCGAAGGACTTTTTCACGACCGACTAACTACCCCGCCAGCGGACGAGTCGCGGCCGCCAGCCACGCGGCGGCGGGGCCGTCAAGCAGCGGCCCGATCTCGTCTTGGACCCGGGCGTGATAGGCGTTAAGCCACGCCGTCTCGACCGGATCGAGCAAAGCGGCCTCGATCAGGGCGCGGTCGATCGGCACCAGGGTCAGCGTCTCGAAGCCGAGCAGCGGACGCTCGGTCTCGGGCGCGACCGGCAGGGCGACGACCTGAAGCAGAGTCTCGATCCGGATACCATAGGCCCCGGCCTTGTAATAGCCCGGCTCGTTCGACAGGATCATTCCCGGCTGGAGGGCAACGCTGTTGCCAGCCTTGGAAATCCGCTGCGGCCCCTCATGCACCGACAGATAGCTGCCGACGCCGTGACCGGTGCCGTGATCGTAATCGAGCCCCTCGCTCCACAGCGGCAGCCGCGCCAGCACGTCGAGTTGGCTGCCAGAGGTGCCGACGGGAAAACGGGCGCGGGCAATGGCGATATGGCCCTTCAGCACCAGGGTAAAGCGCCGCCGCTCCTCGGCCCCGACCGGACCGATCGCGACGGTGCGGGTGATGTCGGTGGTGCCGTCGAGATATTGCCCGCCGGAATCGACCAGATAGAGGTCGCCCGCCGCCAGCACCCGGTTGGTCGCAGGCGACGAGCGGTAATGGACGATCGCCCCGTTCGGCCCCGCGCCGGAGATGGTATCGAACGACAATCCGCGATAAAGCGCTCCTTCGGCGCGGAAGCGCTCCAATTGCGCGGCGGCGCTCAGTTCATCGACGCGGCCAGAGGGCGCTTCCGCGTCCAGCCAGCAGAGGAAGCGGACCATCGCCACCGCGTCGCGGCGGTGCGCCGCCCGCGCCCCCTCGCTTTCCGCCGCGTTCTTACAGGCTTTGGGCAATTGACAGAGGTCGGGGCCGCGCTCGATCTGCGCCCCGGCCAGACTGAGCCGCTCGACGACATAAAACGACGCGGCGGCGGCATCGATCCGCACCCGCCGCGCCTCGGCCCCCAATTGGTGCAACGCCGCGTCCAGCGCCTCGGGCGGGGCGGGTCTGACCGCCGGACCAAGATGCTCGGCCAGACCGGGAATGGTCAGCTTGGCCGGGTCGATGAACAGATCGACCGTCGCATCGGCATGCAGGATCGCGAAAGACAGCGGCACCGGACAATAGGCGACGTCGCCGCCGCGGATATTGAGCAACCAGGCGATCGAATCCGGCGCGGTCAGAACCAAGGCGTCGCCGCCCTCGGCGCGCAGGGTGGCGGCGATTTCGGCCCGCTTGTCCTCGGAACTGCGCCCGGCCAGCGCCAGCGGATGAGTCTCGACCGGCACCCGAGGCGGTGCGGGCCGGTCCGTCACCCACACCGCGTCGAGCGGATTGTCGGCACAGGCGACCAGTTCGGCGCCGACACGGGCGCAGGCGCGCCGCAACGGCTCGACCTGATCGGCGGTGTGAAGGCGGGGATCGAAGCCCAGCCGGTCGTCTTCGGCCAGCACCCGGACCAGCCAGCGCGGCGGCGGCATATCGAGCAGATGCAGCGGCTCGAACAGGGTCTGGTCGATCTCGGCGCGGACCTGGAGGGTATAACGCCCGTCGCAAAACACCGCCGCCTTGTCGCGCAGCACCACGGCCAGACCGGCCGAGCCGGTAAAGCCGGTCAGCCAGGCCAGACGCTGCGCCGACGGCGGCACATATTCGCCGAGATATTCGTCGGCGCGCGGCACGATAAAGCCGGTCAGGCCGCGCCGAGCCAGTTCGGCCCGCAACATTGCCAGCCGCTCGCTCCGCGCCGCCGCCGCAACGGCGGGCATGTCCACGACGGCGGCGGTCACACCAGGATGTCGAGATAGGTGCCGCGCGCGGCGTTGTTGTCGAGGCTGTCGAGCGGGGTGTCGGCCGACAGCATCCGTCGCCCGCGCGGTCCGTCGGGAGTTGCACCGCCCGGATTGCCGCCCAGCATCGTAGTAGATGTCTGAGACGTGGTGCGGGGGCGACGGTTGACGACCTCGCGCACCCCTGCGACCGAGCCGCCCAGGCCGGAAAAAATGTCGCTCGGAGTTTTCTCGACCATTGACCGCCCGACTCTAGAAAGACGCTTAACGGTTTACGGTAGCACAAAACCCCGGCCGGACAAAGCCGACCGGGGCAGCGTCTGCGGGCGTCGAGTCAGTTCCGACCGGGCAGCATCCGCCGCAAGGTGGCGTCTTTCTGAACGAAATGATGCTTCAACGCCGCGCCGACATGGGCCAGCAGCACCAGCGCCAGAATCCAGCCGAACGATTGGTGGGTGAACTCGAACAATTCATGCAGGGCCGGATCCTTCCCGATCAACATGGGCAGTTCGAAGCCGAGGACGGTGACGGCATGGCCGCCGCTTTGCGACATCAAGATCCCGCCCAGCGGAATCGCCAGGATCAGGGCGTACAGGGCGGCGTGAACCAGCGACGAGACCAGCCGCTCGGCCGCTCGCGTGCCGGGCAGCGACCGGGGCGGCTGGTGGGTGAAGCGCCAGGCGAGACGGCCGACCGCCAGCACCAGAATCAGCACGCCCAGAACCTTGTGCAGCCCGATCAGTTCGCTGCGCGGCGGTCCGTCCAGCATCGCCGCGATGACGTGACCGGCCCCCCACAGCGCGACGATGACCAGGGCCATCCCCCAATGGAACAGGGTCGTGACCGTATCGTAACGGTCGGTCGATTGTCTGGACATGTTCCTCAACTCTCCGGCTGCGCAGATTGTCGGATCAGCCTATCAGCGGTCCCGGTCGAGGGCAATCGCCCGGCGGCCTGAGGCGCACAGCATCGCCGCCGCCGTCTGCGGCTCTTCGTTCGCGTTGACTTTGCCGTCCCAACGCCTAACCTCTGGAACAGGATATGGCTGATGGGGAGGACAGCGAGGCGATGCGATGCGTTCGGACAAGCGTCCTCGTCTCGGCGGCCGCGCTGCTGGCCTTGTCCGCCTGCGTCGATTCGTTTCGCAACCAGCCGCCGCCGCCCGGATCGTGGCCCGCCCCGCCCGCCGCCGCCGCCGTCACGCCACCGCCCCCCGCCCCGCCCGCCTTCACCCTCGACATTCCGGTCGGGATCGCGGGCGATACCGAGGCAGAGCGGTTCCAGGCCCTGCGCGGACTGGTCGATGCCGGGATCGTCGCCCCGGCCGAAGCCGACCCCCGCCGCGCCGCCAATCTTGGCGCACTGCTGCCGTTCGACCAGCCGCCTCCCGCCGCCGGGCTCGACCAACCGTTGCCGCTGGCCGACCTGACCAACCGGGTGGCACAACTGAGCGGGCCGACGGCCCCACCGAACCAGGCGGCGGAGCGCGATCTGCTGCTCGACCGGCTGTTGCCGCTTGCCCCCCGCCAGCGCGCCGCCCCCGCTCGCCGCGATGCCGAAGCGGCGCGACTGGGCCGGGCCAGGATCGAGACCCTGGCTGCGGCCGGACTGGTCAGTCCTGACGAAAAAGAGCGCGAAATCAAGGCGATCGACCAAGTCGATCAGGCCTTGGCGATGGCCCCGCCCCCCGCGCCGCCGCCGCCCGCCTCCACCCGCAAGAAAAAGTCGCCCCGGGCCAAACCGGCTGCGGTCGAAACCGGCCAGAAGGTAGGGGATATCCCCGGCGGCGCCATTCCCGCTAGCGGCAAAGGGCCGGTCGGAGTACACCTTTTGTCAATGGCCTCGCCCACCACCACCGACAAGGCGGTCGAGGCCCTGAAGAAAGAGAATCCGGAACTGGCGTCACTGTCCTTCAAGGCGGTGAAGACCGTGATTCCCGATCTCGGAACGACCTACCGGCTGCTGGCCGGGCCGCTTGCGCCCGCCGAGGCCGAAACTTTGTGCCGCACCCTCAGGACCAGGGGACAGTCCTGCGCGGTCAGCGGATTCGAGGATCGTTAATGCGCTGTTCCCGGCAGGGGCCGGGAATATCAGGGAGAGGAACCATGACGGACTACAAGGCTCAGGTGCGTGAAGATTACGAAGCGGTCAATGGAACCGTCGACCGTCTCTATGCCGACGTCTTCCATATCAAGACCGCCGACGGCCGCTCGGTCGTCTATCACGCCAGCAAGAATATCGACCGTCTGCGCCTGGGCCAGTCGGTTTGCGTGATTTCCCACAAGGGCTCGGAAAACGCCGCCCTGGTGTTGAACCGCAACACCCGCAAGACCCTGCGGATCGAGTGCGCGATGACCGGAACCGCGATGTCGAAATACGTCGCCGGTCTGATCCTCTATGCGCTGGGCGCGGTGGTGTTCTTCTCCGGCCTGCTCGAACCGGCGCTGGCGACCAAGCTTGGTCTTGGCCTGTTCGCGATCGGCCTGGGCGTGATCGTGTTCACCCCGATCCGCGACGACAACGCCTATGCCGACGCGTTCAACGCCTTCGTCGATGAGCAGTGGAAAGCCGCTCCGACCGGCGCGGGTGCCGGCTTCCTGACCGGTTCGGCGTTCCGCTAATCCGGTTAAGCACCGCCCTTTGCGGCCCCTGGGTCCGAATGTCGCCGCGACCACGGCGACATCCGGGCTTAGGGGGCCGGACGGACGAAGACCGGGCTGACCGGCCCGGTGACGTCGAGAAACAATCGAACCGACGCTCCGACCCGCACTCCGTCCGGCAGGAATTCCCGCCGGGCACGGACGGTCAGCGATAGTTTCTCGCTGTCGTACCCCGTCTCCCGTGAAAAAGTCCCTCGCTGTCGCTCGGTGTACTTTTTCCCGTTGGATTAAAAGGAGAAAAATGGGCTAGGGGCGGCCCAGCGCCCATTTTTCGTGTTGTCTGTTTCACCAGCCTCCGAAGCCGTGGGCGTCGCCCATCGGCCTCGGAGGGAACCAAATCCATCCCCGCGCGGAAAGCTTGATTGAGCACGGGGATTCGTTTTGAACCGGGGAAAAGTACACTGAGGCCAAAGGCCGAAGGACTTTTTCACGACCGACTACCCCGATTTACACATCTCCCTCTGTTTTTTGTCGCGGTCGTCTCATATCTTTCGTATGAGCAAATCCTCTCTGGCGCAGGAACTCCCCCATGACCGAGACGACCCAGCAGCACCCCCTATCCGCCAATGATCTGGTTCTGATCGCCGACGACGAGGCGTTTTCCCGCTTCATAACGATCGAGTTGTTCGATCTGCTGGGAAAGCCCAAGATCATGACCGCCCGCGACGGAACCGAGGCTCTGGCCGCGCTGAACGGCGAGCGGGCCGCCGCGATCCGGATCGTGGTGCTCGATTTCAACATGCCCGGTGCCAACGGCATCGAGGTGTTGAAGGAGATTCGCAGCGGCAGGCTGGCCGTCCCTTACGACACAATCGTGATGATGATCACCAGCATCGAGAATCTGGTTCTGGTGACGGCGGCGGTCGCGCTCGACGTCGATGTGTTCCTGACCAAGCCGACTTCGCTCGCCACCCTGCGCGGCCATCTGATCGACGTGCTGGGCGGTGAGCGCGACTGCGCCGCGCCCGAGCATTACGCCGCGCTCGACATGAACTGGCTGTCGGCGAAGGGAATGGCCGAAACCGATTTCACTGGGGCAGAGGGAATCACCCTCGACGATCTGGCCGAGGGGATGGTGATCGCGGGCGACCTGCTCGACCCCTTTGGCGGGTTGCTGGTCGCGGCCGGAACCCGGGTGACGGCCCGCTTGCTGCGTCTACTCCACGGGCTGGAGGCGGCCGGGCTAAAGCTCAACGGGCTGAAGGCGGTCCGTTCCCCCGCCTGATCTCAGCGCGACCGCGACCGCTCGTCCGCCCCGACGATCGACGGCGCGGCCGGAACCATCTCGACGCCGAGTTCTTCCAGCCGCTCGATCAGATGCCGGGTCAATTGAGTGCCTTCCCGCAACAATGTCGCGCCGTCCGCCGCGATCAGGTCGGCGGCGAGGACGGTTCCGGGCAGAACCCGGCGCAGCTTTGTCATCGGGATCTGGCGGACGGGCGGGGCATGGGCCGGAGCCGCCGGATCAAGCCGTTCGGCCGCCGCCAGCATTCCGGCAACGTCAATCGCGGCGTAATGCTCGACCGGCTTGATCGCGCGGGTGGCATCCTTCGACAGGAACTGGAACAGACGGGTGGCCAGCTTTTCCTTGCCGAACGGCTTGGACATAAAGGAATCCGCATCCAACGCCAGCGCCACCGCCGTCAGGGCGAAACTGGTCGAGACGGTGGCGACGACGAAATAGGTGTCGTGCGGCAACGGCAACCGTCCCTGGCGCAAATCCCCCAGCAGGCGGAGCCCGTTTTCGTCGGGCATGTAATGATCGGAGATCACCAGACTGAGGGCGGGATCGGCCTCCATCGCCGCCCGCGCCTCGGCGCCCGAACCGGCGAAGACGACATGAAGCGCGCCCAGCGATTCGAACAGCCTGGCAATCACCTTGCGCGAAAAGGGTTCGTCATCGACGACCAGGATACGGAACGAGGGGGAGGCTCCTCCGGTCATCGGTGGGGGTCATCCTTGCGGCCCAGACATCGCGACGGCGCTCTCGGTTCCGAGGCGACCGCCTCGCAGAACGAAGCGGCCAAGCACCGGCTTTGTTCCGATTGTTACACTGAATGCGGGCGGGAGTCCCGTCAAAATCGAGACACGCCCTCGCCCCGGCGGCCTCGTTTGTCTCCGGCGTCTCCCGGCGCGGTGACGCAGCACTTTTGACGCATTACAAAAATATCATCCCCCCGCCACCCTGCGGTAATCCGTCGGCTGTCATGGTTGTTCTCGACCAGACAGGTATGACCACCGATTAAAAGGCGAGCTTGAACTCCCCGCCCCGAGATCGGACCGATCGAAGTCACAAGCCCCGCACGCCACACCCTCGTGCGGGGCTTTTACTTGTCCCGCCCCTCTGGCGGCCCACCCCCGGACATGCCCCCTAAAGACACAAAGCGTCCGGGTCGGCCCGCATCAACCGCTTGTTCATCTTGCCGATGCTGGTCTTGGCCAAGGTCTTGACGAAGCGGACATGCAGCAGCAGGCCATAGCGCGAGACCCCGGCCGCCTCGATGGCATGGGCCGAAAAATTGCGCAGGGCGTGCTCGGTGATCCTCCCGACATGCTCGGGCTTCAAGATCACCAGCGCGACCGGGCGCTCGCCCCATTTCTCGTCGGGAACGCCGATCACCGCCACCTCGTGCACCGCTTCGTGTTTCGCGATGATGTCTTCCAATTGCAAGGACGAGGTCCACTCGCCCCCGGTCTTGATGACGTCCTTGATCCGGTCGGTGACCTTCAGATAGCCCTGGGGATTGATATTCCCGATATCGGCCGTATGCAGATAGCCCCCGGCCCACAGATCCTCGGACGCACTCTGCGACCCGACATATCCCTGGGTCAGCCACGGCGAGCGCACCACGATTTCCCCGGTCGATCGCCCGTTATGCTCGACGTCGCGCATTGCGTCATCGACGATCCGCAGATCGACCAGCGGCAGCGGACGCCCGGTCTTGGCGCGGATCACCGACTGTTCCTCCTGGGGCCGCTCGAGCATCGGGCTCTCAAGGTGGGCAATGGACAAGACAGGACAGGTTTCCGACATCCCGTAACCGGTAAAGATATCGATCCCCCGCTTTTGCGCCGCGGTCGCCATCGCCTCGGGCAGGGCCGAGCCGCCGATCAGCACTTTCCAACCGGAAAAGTCGGTCCGGCTGGCCAGCGGATGGGTCAGGATCATGTGCAGGATGGTCGGCACGCAATGGGAGAAGCTGACCTTCTCCTCGGCGATCAGGCGACAGATCACCTCGGGCTGGTAACGGCCGGGATACACCTGCTTCAACCCCATCATCGTCGCCAGATAGGGAAATCCCCAGGCGTGGACATGGAACATCGGGGTGATCGGCATATAGACATCTTCGCGGTGGACGTGTCCCTGCCGCGTCGCCCCGCCCAAAGCCGCCGCACAGCCCAGCGTGTGGAGGACGAGTTGACGGTGGCTGAAATAAACCCCCTTGGGGTCGCCCGTCGTTCCGGTGGTGTAGAAGGTCGTCGCCTGGGCGTTCTCGTCGAAATCGGGAAAGTTGTAATCCGGCGACGATGCCGCCATCAGCGCCTCGTACTCGCCGACCGTGGAAATCGGCGCGACGGGAGACGCACCGTCGTCGGCGATCATCACCACCGCTTTAACCGTTTTAAGACGAGAGCCGATTTCCGCCAGAATTGGGAAAAACTCGCTGTTGACGATCAGAATATCGGCGCGGGCGTGGTTCAGGGTATAGAGGATCTGATCCGGACTGAGGCGGACATTGACGGTCTGGAGAATGGCTCCCATCATCGGGACCGCGAAGAAGGCTTCGAGATAGCGATGGCTGTCCCAATCCATCATCGCCACGGTCTGTCCCGCCTGTACATCAAGACCCGCGAGCAGATTGGCCAACTGGCCAATGCGGTCCTTCAAGGTTCGGTAGGTGTAGCGAATCCGCCCCTGATAGGTGATCTCCTGCTCCGGTGCCGTCAGCAGCGGGGTGAGCAGAAGTTGCTTGATCAACAACGGATACTGGTACGCGGAAGGCGTCGAACTGACAACCCGGACGGACATGAAACACTCCCTAGCCCGGAAAATTCACACGAAGGCCGGGGATTGTAGCTCAAGCCGACGGACCGACATAGGACAGGCTTGCCGGGACAATCTCCCGCCGTCAGGGGGCCAGCCGCCCCCGGTCAAGCCGCACCCGCCGGGTGGCGATCCGGTCCAGAAACGCGGTGTCGTGGGAAATGACGACCATCGCTTGCGGCAGTCCCGCCAGGATGTCGGTCAGCAGACTCTCGGTCGCCTCGTCGAGCGCGTTGGTCGGCTCGTCCAGCAGCAGAACGTCGGGGCGCATCGCCAGCACCGTCGCCAGCGCCACCAGACGCTTTTGCCCTCCCGACAGCGTGTGGGTGATCCGCGTCTCGAAGCCGGTCAGCCCCAGCATCGCCAGCGTTTCGGCAACGATGGCGCGGGCTTCGGCCGGGCGTTTGCCGAGATTGAGCGGGCCGAAAGCGACATCCTCCGCCACTGTCGGGCAGAATAATTGGTCGTCGCTGTCCTGGAACAGAATCCCGGCCCGCGCCCGCACCTCCTTGAAATCCTTTTCGCCGCGCCGGATCGCGCCAAAGGCTTCGATCGTGCCGCCGGTCGGCGTCAACAGCCCGACCATCAGGTGAAACAAGGTGGTCTTGCCCGCCCCGTTCGGCCCGGCCAGGGCGACTTTCTCGCCGGGATCGAGCCGGAAGCACAGTTCGTCCAGCACCGGACAGCCCGGATTATAGGAAAAGCTGAGGCCCTCCAGCCGAAACAGCGGCCCCATCAACTGACCTCGACCATCACCAACAGGGACATCCCGACCAGGGCCAGCCCGGCGAACACTCCGTCGGGCCGCCGGAACCGGGAGGGCTCATCCAGGACGGGAAAAGAGCCGTCGAAGCCCCGGCAGCGCATCGCGGCGACGATTCGTTCCGACCGTTCGACGCTGCGGACCATCAGCATCCCGACCAGATAGCCGAGGCTGCGCCAGGTGTGGCGATCACTGCGCAGGGTAAAGGCGCGCGCCCGCATCGCCGTGCGCAAGCGGCGGAACTCGTGGTGGAGAACGTCGAGATAGCGCAGGGTGAACAGATAAATCTGCACCAGTTTCTCCGGCACCCCCAATCGCCGCAGCGCCTGACCGAAAGCGACGGGGTCCATCGAACCGAGCAGCGCCAGCATCATCAGCACCACGGCGTTGGCCTTGAGCAGGATCGCCAGCGACAGCCGGAGGCCCGCCTGCGAGGCCTCGATCCCGAACAGGGCGAAGGCGGTCTCGCCCGGCACGGTGAACGGCAACGAGGCCAGCGCCAGCACCATGAACCCATCAAGCGCCAGCAAACGGCGCAGGGTGGCGATGGGGTCAAGCCGGGCCAGCACGGCGGTCAGCAGCGCCAGCGTCACGGCCATCCCCAGGGTGGGCAGGCTGTCCTGTCCCACCACCACCAGGGCGAACAGAGCGGCGGCAATCGTCCGGCTGCGCGGATCGAGCGTGGCGAGCAGACCACCACCGGGAGAGCGGCCAGGGATCACCGCGCCACCCCGGTCCGGCGCTGGGTCAGGCCATAGGCCAGTCCGCCCAATCCGACGATATAGCCGATCCCGCCCAGGACATCGTGCCACCAGATCTTGTCCTGATAGGACTCGATCTGTTCACGCAAGGGGCGGATCTGACGGGCCACGCCCTGCTCGATCATCGCGCGCAAATCGTCGGGATCGACGGCAGCGGGCCGCGACAGCGAGCCGACCGGCGGCGGAGAAGCCGGGAGGGCCGCAGACCCGGCCTCCGCCCCGGGCAGGCGTTCAGGCAACTCGGCGGCGGTGACGACAAAGGTGGCGGCGTGGCCGTCGTCTCCGGCAACCGAGATCACATGATCGGTCCGCCGCGTCGCCTCGAACCGAAACGCGCCGCCCTCGTCGGTCGTCCCGGAAAATACCGGGGTTCCGGCCGGGTCGGCGACCGCGACCCGAACCCCCGCCGCCCGGTTGCCGCCATTGAAATAGGCATAGCCGGAAATCGTCGTTCCCTCCGCCGTGGCGAACACCTTCATCTTGTGCGCCAGCGCCGGAACCGTCCCCAACGTCAACGCCAGGGCGGCCAGGATGAGAATAGACCCGAACCGTCGCCTCATTTCACCGCTCCCGCCGCGACAAGACCGTCGGAACGGTCAAGGATGCCCGGTTTAACCCGCAAGACCAGACCGATCGCGGCGGCGGTGAACACCGCCTCGACGATCATCACCGGAAGGTGGCTGACGACGATCAGCGTCGCGGCGGGACGGAACTCCGCCCCGCTGAAGGCCAGCGACAGCGCCACCGCCAGCGCGGTCAACAGAACCCCCAACGCGCCGCACACCCCGGCGGCAAGCGCCGGAATGCGGGGATGGTGGCCCCAGCGCCGCCGCACCGTCTCGAACAGCAGACCGCACAGCACCGCCGGTACCGCCATCGTCATCACGTTGACCCCCAGCACCACCACCCCGCCAAAGCCGAACAGGACCGCCTGAAGCAGCAGGGCGACGAGAATGGCCGGAAACGCGGCCCACCCCAGCGCCACCCCGGTCAAGCCGTTCAGGATCAGATGGACGCTGGACGGCCCCACCGGGACATGAACCAGCGAGGCGACGAAAAACACGGCGGACAGGATCGACACCTGGGGAATACGCTCGGGCTCCAGACGTTTGAGCGCATAGGCGCAGCCCGCGAGTGTCACCGCCGCGCCGACGGCGAGAACGGGACCGGAAAGCACACCGTCCGGAATATGGGCCATCGAACCGCACCTCCAGAAATCCGCAAGGGAACGGCCCTTACTTCATATCGACAGCCTTCACCCAGATCAGACCGCCGACCTCGACCTTGGCCGGTTTGCCGTCCGGTCCCTTGATCGGCTTGTCGCCCTCGGTCAGGGCGGCGAAGCCCCACCACCCGGCGCGCGGCATCGCATAGCTGAACTCGCCCTGCGCGTTGGCCTTGACGATTTGAGTGACGAAAGGATCGGACGGAGCCTTGACCGAGCCGTCATTGACCCATTCCACTTCGATTTCGGCGAAGGGAACCGGCTTGCCGTTCTTGCGCACGATGCCGCGGAACTGGTTGCCGGTCCACAGACCGTAGGGCCGCACCAGGGGTTCGATTTCGACCGGCAGGCCGACCAGCCGGTCCCATCCCTCGCCCGACCCGAAATCGACCACCACCTTGGACAGGTGGACGATGTATTTCTGTTCCGCCGGTTCCCAATACGGAGCGGGCTCGACATAGAAGATGTAATCGCCCGGCGCCTTGATCTGGTAGGAGGCTTCGAACGCCGTCTTACCCTCGATCGGCTTCTTGACCAGGGCCGCCTTCAGATCGGTCTTCTTGCCGTCCGCCAGCACCCCGAACTGAACCGGCTGCCCCATCTCCATCACCGGGCCGCCCTCGAAGGGGTGGGTGAAGACCAGTCCGACCGTCACGGTGCGGTCGCCCTGCTCCGGCACGATATCGACCGAGGGAATGATTTCCTGAAAATGCGCCCGCGCCAGGGAGGGGGCGACGACCAGGGACGCCAGAAGGGCGACGGAAGCCGCGATGGATCGTGAATAACAAGACATCGGTGACGTCTCCTTCAATCGGAGGGCGAGGCCTGTAATACGAATTTTAGAAATTTCATACGAAGTCTCGCGCGCCGTCAAGCGACAAGCCGATATCCGACCTCAGCGCGGGCATTGGGCGATGATCGCCGCCACCAGGACATCGGGCGTGATCGGCTTGACCACCCGATCGACCATCCCGGCGGCGAGGCAGCGGACCCGTTCCTCGTCCATCGCATGGGCGGTCAGCCCGATCACCGGCAAACCCGGCGCGAAGCGGGAGATTTCCCGGGCCAGACCGTACCCGTCGAGGTCCGGCATCTGGACGTCGGTCAGCACCAGATCGAACGCTCCGGCCCCCACTTGGCGGAGATGGTCGAGGGCAAGGCGGCCGTTCTCGAAGCAGGTCAGCTCCGCCCCCTCGGTGTGCAGCATGTCGTCGAGGACAAGACGGTTGACCTCGTTATCCTCGGCCCCCAACACCCGCAGCCCGGACAGGCGGGACCGCGGCTCGGCCGCCGCGCGATACCGCTGGGACGGTTCGGCCAACAGCCGCCGCAGATGGCGCGGGCGGAACGGCCGCTCGATCACCGATGCCCCCGGCGGGATCGCCGCCACGCCCTCGCTGTCTCCGGGCTGGACCAGCACCGCCACCCGCTCGCCCTGGTCGATCCGGGTCACCACCGCGCGGGCCACAGCGGGATCGGCAAGCACCGCCCGGTCGAGCAGCACCAGATCGGCGGTTTGGTCGGACCAGGACAGATCCACCGCGACCGGACGGCAGCGCGGCAAGGCGCGCCGGGCCAACGCCACCTCGGCGATATCAAGGCCGATCAGGGCGATTTCGCCCACCGGCCAGGGCGGGGCCGGTTCGGCCCCGACCAGCGGCAGGGAGACGGTGAAGGTGCTGCCCCGTCCCAACGTGCTCGCGACGGCGATCTCGCCGCCCATCATGGCGGCAAGATTGCGCGAGATCGACAGGCCGAGCCCGGTACCGCCAAAGCGGCGGGTGGTCGAGCCGTCGGCCTGTTCGAACGGCTGGAACAGACGCTCCGCCACCTCGGGAGCGATGCCGATCCCGGTGTCGCTGACGCGGAGGACCAGCCGGTTTGACTGGCGGGAGACGCCCACCGTCACCATCCCCCCGGCATGGGTGAATTTGATCGCATTGCTGAGCAGGTTGATCAGAACCTGACGCAACCGGTTGGGATCGCCCAGACAGCGCAGGGGAAGGTCCGGGTCTTCGCGGACCTCGACCCGCAGCCCCTTGTCCCATGCCCGCAACGCCAGCATGTCGAGAGCGCGATCGACGATTTCGCCGATCTCCATCGGAATGGTCTCGATCACCATCTTGCCGGATTCGATCTTGGAGAAATCGAGGATGTCGTCGATCACCTCCTGGAGGCCGTGACCGGCATCGATGATGCGGGTGAACTTCTCCCGCCCGCCCGCTTCGCCGCAATCGCGCGCGCCGATCTGGGCAAGGCCGAGAATGGCACTTAAGGGAGTGCGGATTTCGTGGCTCATATTGGCGAGAAACTCGCGGCGCAGGCTGGCCAGACGCTCGGCCTCGGCCAACGCCCTTTCGCGCGCCGCGTCGGCCGCCTTGCGCACGGATATGTCGTTGAAGCTGACCACCGCGCCGACGATACGGCCGTCGCGCACCATCGGATGGGTCGAGAAGCTGACCGGAAGCGGCTGCCCGTTGGCGGCCCAGAAATATTCGTCGTCGAAACGGTGCACGATTCCGGCGCGCAAGGTCTCGAACAGCGGGCAGGCCTCACGAGGGAAGGGCCGCCCGTCGGGATAACTGTGATGCAGCATCTCAAGGCTGGTCCGGCCGATCAGTTGCTCGGGGCGCCAGCCGAGGATGGTGCCGACCCCCGGATTGACGAAGGTGATCCGCCCCTCGACATCGACGCCGTAAATCCCGTCGGCGGTCGATTCGAGAATCAGGCGCAAGCGCGCCTCGGCGCTTTCCAGATCGGCGGTGCGTTCGGCGACCAGCGCCTCCAGCCCCTTGCGGTACCGCTCCAACTCGTCCTCGATCGCCCTCCGCGCCGTGATGTCCAGGCAGAAAGCGACAAAGCGGTTCGAGGCAATCCGCACCGCCGACAGCGACACCCACACCACCGCCGCCGATGCGGCGACAAGACGGTACTCGCCACTGATCCGCCCCGCCTCGCCGGACAGGATCACGAAATCGTCGGTTAAGCGCTCGCGGTCCTCGGGCGAGACGACGGCCGAGACATGGCGGGCGCAGATTTCAGCCCGGCTCCATCCCAACATCGCCTCGGCGGCGGGATTGACGTCGATAAAGCGCCCGTCGCAATCCGCGACGAAAATCCCCAGGGGAGATTCCTCGACATAGGTGCGGAAATGTTCCTCGCTTTTGCGCAGCGCGATCTCGGTCCGGTAGCGCTGGGTGATGTCGCGGCCGATCCCCAGCACCCCGATCACCATGCCGTCGGAGCCGAACATCGGGGTCTTGATCGTCTCCAGCAGGATGGAGCGGCCGGAATCGGCCATCGCGATCCATTCCTCGTTGACGGTCGGCTCGCCCGCCTCGATCGCCATGCGGTCGTGGGCACGGAAGAAATCGGCCCGGTCGGCGGCGACAAGATCGTGGTCGCCATGGCCGACGATCTCGGCCTCGGGGCGGCCGGTAAAGCGCTGGAACGCCCGATTGCAACTGAGATAGATGCCGTTGACGTCCTTGAGCCAGACCAGATCGGGAATCGTATTGATCAGGGTGAACAGCAGCCCGCGCTCGCTCTCCAGTTCGCCGCTGACCCGCTTCTGCTCGCTGATATCGAGATAGCTGGCGACGAACCCGGTCAGACGACCGTCAAGGTCGTGAATCCCCGCCACGGTGACGAACACCGGAATCTCGATCCCGCCCCGGGCGACGCAAAGCCCTTCGCCCGACCATTGCCCTTCGGCGAAAACCGTGCCGACGATGGCGCGGTGCCGAGACAGGCTTTGTTCGTCGTCACGGTCGAACTGGCGAACCGACAGACCGATGACGTCGGCCAGATCGTATCCGGTCAGCTTCAGGAAGGCGGGATTGGCAAAGACGATGCGGTCCTCGGTGTCGGTCATCACCACCGCCTGCGCCGCCTGACGCAGCGCCTCGGCCATCCGGTGGCGCTGTTCCTCGGCCGCCTTGCGCCGCGAGATATCCTCGACGACGGAAACGAAATAATCGGGTCCGCCCTCGGGTTTCGACACCAACGCCACGGTCAGGTTGATCCAGATCGTGTGGCCCTGCTTGTGGATGTAGCGCTTCTCCAGCGAATAGGACTGAATCTCCCCCGACAGCATCCGACGGACACCATCGACATCGGCGTCAAGGTCGTCGGGATGGGTGATGTCCTGGAAACTGCGTCGCATCAGTTCGTCGGCATCATAGCCGACGATCTCGCACAGCTTTCGATTGACGCGCAGCCATCGTCCGTCCGGTGACACCAGGGCGATCCCCATCGCCGCCTGCTCGAAGGTCGCCTCGAACCGTTTTTCTCCTTCCTCCAATCGTTCGGCGCTGCGGAGATTTTCCTGTGTCCGCAACCGCGCCAACCGGAGATAGAGAGTGTTGTTCTCCAACAGCAGGACAAACAGGGCGAACCCTTCCCCCAACAGCCCGAACAGGCGGCCCAGATACCACCCCAGGTCGAAGCGGGCGTGGTTGAGCACGGCGGACAGGGCGCTGTCGAAAATCCACACGCACAACAGCACCATCAGCCACAGATCGAGATGGGTGTGCGGACGCAGGTACCACAGCAGGCCCAGGGCCAGCAGGCTTATCGCCCAACTCAGCACCGCGACGACGAGTTTCGCCGGAGCGTCGCGATGTCCCGTCATGATCCCTGGCAAAAGCTCGTGGCCCGCCGTGGTCAGCAGGGTCAGCACCCCCACCAGAGCCAGGATGACGGCCACCATCGAGGCCAAGGCCATCCCCAGCGGCCACCGGCAGGGACGGTCCCGCGACAGGGCATAGCCGACGACAAACAAAGCGAAGCCGCCATGCCACAGGAAGTAGACCCAGGCGGTGGTTTGCGGCCCGGCTCCCAACAAACCGGTGGGGGTGAACAGGCCGGGAAAGCTGATGGCGTGGACCGAGGCCATCGCCGCGCTGAACAGGAAGCCGCCAGCGAGAACCAGCAGGCCCCAACTCCGCAACATCCGGTATTGGAACAGAAGAAGAAAAACGATAATCAGACTGAGGGTGATGAACGCCGATTCGTAGATCGGCAGGAACGCCCACATCTCGGCGAGTTGAACCTGGGCGAACGGCGCGGCCAGCAGGAACACCCCGAAGGCCAGGACCGCCACGACGTGGGCGAAGCGCCGCTGCCCCGCTGTCGGGGCGACCGTCGAAACGAGAGGGAGCGGCGGAAAGACCGCAAAGTCCGGCATGCGGGGATCCCTCGTCAGATGATTACCGCCAGTTCCCCCAATTTTCCACCCCGTGGCGCAGGAAGAAAATGTTGCACCGTTGCTGTCGTCTGTGCCGGAGAGGTTGCGGACAAAAAGAGTCGGCCCGTCACCACCATTCCGGGCCTAACCAAGACACACCGAACTCTCTCGACGTGCGCCCATACCGTAATGGTCGAATGATATAGGATGAAACAATTTTTCGAAAGCCATAAGTCTTTTGGTTATGATGGATCTCGGGGTATCCTGCCTTAAGGCAGACATGACACCCCTCGGATCGGGCACCCCAGCCGTCGCAATCCCGGGCGGTCGCCGTCCCTTCCCGCCACGCGACAATATCGCTATCGTGAAAACAATCGGATGAGATGGAAAGGATACCTTGGCCCTGCCCGGATGCATCGGCTCTACCCAGATGGCGGAGGGTGTCTTGCTGATCCATTCCCGCGACGAAGCTTGGCGATTGATTGGCGACAGCGAAGGCCCGGCGCGATGATGCCACGTCGGACCCTGTTGGGACTGGCGGCGCTCTGTCTCGGGGCGGCGGCGGTCTTTGCCCTGGTCCGCACGGACTCGCCCCTCTCCCGCTTCCGCGCGGGCGAGCCGTTCCGCATCGGCTACGCCGTCGAGCCGCCCTATGCCTTCCTGCTGGCCGACGGCACGGTCACCGGCGAGGCCCCGGAAATCGCCCTTCGCATCGCCCGCCAGATCGGCATCCCGACCATCGAATGGCGTCAGATGGAGTTCGGCGAACTGCTCGACGCCCTGGAAGCGCGGCAGATCGACGTGATCGCCGCCGGAATGTTCGTCACCCCCGAACGACAGCGCCGCGCCTTGTTCTCGCTGCCGACCATTCATGTCCGTCCCGGCCTGCTGGTGGCGCGCGGCAATCCGAAGGACATCGCCTCCTACCATCAAGTGGCGGAGCGGAACGATTTGCGGGTCGCCGTGCTGTCGGATGCGGTCGAGGAACAGATCATGCGCCGCCTCGGCGTGCCCGAAATCCGGTTGCTGCGGGTGCCCGACGCCCTGTCGGGACGCCGGGTGGTCGAAACCGGCTTGGCCGATGCGCTGTTGCTGTCCGAGCCGACGGTCCGCTGGATGGCGCGGACCGAACAGCTTGGCCACACCGACATGTTGGTCGCCCTGACCGATTCGTCCGATATTTACGGCGCCACCGCCTTCGCTTTTCATCTTGACGCCGGATCGGTGCGGGAAGCGTGGAACGCGGCGCTGCGGCTTTATCTCGGCAGCCCGGACCACCGCGCCCTGCTCGCCGGGCTGGGATTGTCCAACGAGCGTCCGCCAGATCCGGATTCGCCGCGATGAGCCAGTCCTCGCCTCCCGCGCCGCCGCCACCACCGTTTCCCCCGCCGCAATTCCATCGTTGGATCGGGATGGTGGTGCTGCTGGGAGCGGTGGTGATCGGGCTGTTGTCCTGGCTGCATTTCGAGCAGACCAGCTCGCGGAACGAAGCGGCGCGGCGGGTCGGTGAGTTGCGTCAGGCCCGGCTCGACCTCGCTCGCGGCTTCGTCCAGGCCACCCTCGATTCCGGCGGCGACGCCCCCTACAGCCGCGAAGCCGGAATTGCCCTGCTGCTCCAGGCGGTGACCTCGTTCGAGCGGGCGTTGCGGGTCCAAGGAGACGCCGACCCGACCGATGTCGAGGCGTTCCGCGCCAGCGTCGAGGATTTTCGCGAGCAACTGGAAATCTGGCGACGACGGCCAACCACCGGCGGTCGCGACGTGGTGTCGCTTCGGGTCGCCTTTGCCGATCTGGAGCGTCGGGCGGCTCGGGTCGATGTAAAAGGGCAACACGATATCGAGGTGCTGGGAACCACTGCCGACCGGGTCTTTGCCTGGAGTCTTGCCGGGTCGCTGCTGGCGCTCGGGCTGATCGTCGCGATCGTGCAATCGCTGGCCCGCCGCGATGCCCGCGCCTTTGCCGAGCGGGCCCGGCTTGACGAAAGCCGCCGCGCCAGCGAGCGGCGCTATCTGCGCCTGTTCGATCAGGCTCCGGTGGCTCTCGCCTACGTCACCGCCGAAGGGGTGATCCGCGACCGCAACGCCCGCTTCACCGCCACCTTCGGCTATGGCGAGGACGAGGTCCGCACTCTGGAGGAATGGTGGCCGCGCGCCTATCCCGACCCCGAGTTGCGTCGGCAGGTGATCGAGACCTGGACGTCTGCCCTCGCCCGGACGGCCCGCACCGGCGAAGACATCGAGCCGCGCGAATACCGCACCACCTGCCAGGACGGCACGGTACGAACGATGCTGGGCTCGGGGATCACCCTCGACGACGGCTATCTCGCCGTCTTCCTCGATATCAGCGAGCGGGTCGCGGCCGAAATCGCCCTGCGCGAAAGCGAGGCCCGCTTCCGCTCGATCAGTTCCGCCGCCCAGGACGCGGTGATCATTCTCAACGAAAAGGATGAGATCGAATTCTGGAACGCTGCGGCCGAGCGGACTTTCGGCCACCCTGCCGCAGAGGTCGTCGGCCGCAACCTGCATGAAACCCTGGCCCCACCCCGCTTCCAGGACAGTTTCCGCACCGGCTTCGCCGCCTTCCGCCGGACCGGCGACGGAACCATGGTCGGCCAGACCATCGAACTCGTCGCCCTGCGCAAGGACGGAACCGAATTCCCGGTCGAACTATCACTGTCGGCGGTGCGCCAGAACGGCCAGTGGATGGGGATCGGCATCCTGCGCGACATATCCGAGCGCAATCGAGTGCTCGAGGAACTCGACCGCCACCGCCACCACCTTGAAGAGGTGGTCCAGGAGCGGACCCGCGAACTGGCCCTGGCCAAAGAGCTGGCCGAGCGGGCGACGGCGGCAAAAAGCATCTTCCTCGCCAACATGAGCCACGAAATCCGCACCCCGCTCAACGCCATCCTCGGCTTCGCCCAAATCGGCGAACGCGACAGCGCCCGACGCGCCGAGTACGAGCGTTTCGCCCGCATCGTCGAGGCCGGACAGGGCTTGCAGCAGGTGATCGACGACATCCTCGACGCCTCGAAGATCGAAGCGGGCAAGATGACGATCGAGACGATTGCGATGGACCTGGGCGACGTCATCGACCAGGCCGTCGATATGCTGGCCCTGCGCGCCCAGACCCGCGGCGTGCATTTCGAGGTCGCGGAAGCCCCCGACCTTCCGGGGCGCTGCCTGGGCGATCCCCTCCGGCTGCGCCAGGTTCTGGTCAACCTGCTCGGCAACGCCGTCAAATTCACCCCGGCTGGCGGCACAGTGACCCTAAGTGTCGCGACCAGCCGCGATTCCCTGGTTTTCCGCATTGCCGACACCGGAATCGGCATCACCCCGGATGCGGCCCGCTCGCTGTTCAATCCCTTTGAACAGAGCGACAGTTCGATCACCCGGCTGTTCGGCGGAACCGGATTGGGGCTGTCGATCTCGCGCGATCTGGTGACCCTGATGGGCGGGACCATCACCCTGGCCAGTGTTCCAGGCGAGGGCTGCACCTTCACGGTCAGCCTGCCGCTGCACGAGGCCGAAGCGGCGCCGTCCTGGCCGCCGATCGAGATCGCCCTGCTTGCCGTGCCGGAGGAGGAGGCGGCAAAGCTGTCCGTCGCCGCCCCGGCAACGCGCCGGGTGACGACGGCGGAAGCAATCGCACCCGGCTCTCTGCTGGTGGTCGAGGCAACCGCTCTTCACGACGAGTCCGTGCTTGCCGCAGCAGGGACCCACCTTGCCCGGCGGGGGCGGATGGCCATCCTGACCGCGGCCGGGTTTGGCGAGTCTCTGCCGTCGGGGCTGGAGGCGGCCAGTCTGGTCCAGCGGCCGCTGCGCCCGCGCCATCTGAAGCGGTTGATGAGCGGATCGGTCCAGCCCCCGCCCGTCGGAATGGCCGGAGCCCGCCTCGCCGGTTTGCGGGTTCTCTGCGCCGAGGACAATCCGGTCAACCGTCTGGTGCTCGAAGACATGCTGATCGGCGAAGGGGCAAGCGTCACCTGCTTTGAAAACGGCAGACTCGCGTTGGACCACCTGCGCAGCGTGGGGGCGGCGGCGGTCGATCTGGTGCTGACCGACGTCCAGATGCCCGAGATGGACGGCTATGACCTCGCCCAGGCGGTGGCCGAGCTTGCCCCCGACCTGCCGGTGATCGGGCTGACCGCCTACACTTCGGACGAAGAACGCCAACGCTGCCTCGCCGCCAGGATGGTCGAGCGCGTGATGAAGCCGGTCGCGCTCGACACCCTGCTTGCCGCGATTCGCCGCCACATCCCCGGCTAAAACCTCGGCTACGGCTCGGTGCGCAGGGTGACGTTGAAGGTGGTGCCGACGCCCACGACGGAGTCCAGCCCGATCGTCCCACCCAGGCGGTGGACGATCCGACGACACAAAGCAAGACCGATCCCGGTGCCGTCCAAAGCCGACGCCGGGACCAGACGCTGGAAGATCTCGAATATCTTCTCGTGATAAGCGGGGTCGATCCCGATGCCGGTGTCGGCCACCGAAATGCGGACATGGCCCGGCTCGGCCGCCTCGGCCCCGACCGACACGACCAGGGGCCGGGCGGGATCGCGATATTTGACGGCGTTGCCGATCAGGTTCTGGAACAGGCTGACCAGCAGCGAGAATTCGGCGATGACGTCGGGCAGCGCGGCGACGCGGACATCGGCTCCGGCGGCGGCGATCTCGGTGCCAAGGTTTTGCAGCGCCTTGGCGACCGCCTCGCCCGCCGGGATCGGCCCCAGCACCCTTGGCTGACTGGCGACGCGGGAATATTCCAGGATGTCGGAGATCAGGCGGCTCATCTGGGTGCCGCTGTCGATAATGAAACGGATGAACTCGTCGGCATCGGCATCGAGGCGCCCGTCATAACGACGTTTCAGCAATTGGGAAAAATGGATCACGTTGCGCAGCGGCGTTTGCAGATCGTGCGACGACACATAGGCGAACTGTTCCAGGTCCGAGTTCGACCGCTGCAATTCGGTGTTCTTCTCCATCAGCATCTGCTCGGCCAGCTTATGCTGGGTGATATCCTCGAAGATGCCGAGAACGCCGATGGTCTCCCCCGTCTCGTCGCGCAGAGGAATCTTCGAGGTCCGGCACCAGATCACCCCGCCGTCGCGGGTCCGAATCTGCTCGTCGAAAAACAGCTTGGGGATTCCCGATTCCATCACCACGCGGTCGTCCTCGCGATACAGCTCGGCGCGGTCGGCCCAGACCAGTTGGAAATCGTCCCGGCCGATGATCTCTTCGGGCATGGCAAAACCGGCATCTTGGGCAAATTGCGGATTGCAGCCGAGATAGCGCAAGTCGGTGTCCTTCCAGAAAACCCGGATCGGCACGCTGTCGATAATGGTCTGGAGCAAATGGCGCGATTCGCGCAAATCGCGGTTGGTGATCTCCTGGCGGGCCTTCGTCAGTCCCATCTGGCAGATCAGATGGGTAAGGTTGGTAAAGAACCCCATCATCGCCCGCACCTGGGCCTCGCTGAAGATCGGCACCCGCGACAGCGCGTCGAGATAGGCGTCGCTCGGGAAGCCGAACGCGCGGGCCTGATCCTGGAAATAGCCGATGTCCGGTGCCTCGAAGAAGAACTGGCCGGTGAAGAAATTGCCGATATGCTCGCCCATCACCACGATCGGGACGGCGACATCGACCAGACCGTTACCGCATTTATAGACGGTGTAGGATTCACCGCTGTGCAACCGGGCGGCCAGGATGGTGTCGCTTTCGCGACAGCGGATCGCGGTCTCGGAATTGACCCGATGGAAACGGGTGCAGATATCCTGCCACCCGGTGGCGATCAGGATATTGCCCTCAAGGTCGAGCACCGCCGTCACCGCACCGGTCAGCGCGGTGAAATCCTCGCAAAGACGGCGCAGATCGTCGAGCGGCAACAGGTCGCGAAGATTCACGGCGTGCCTCTCCTCTCCATCACCGATAAACCCAATTGCGGGCCATGCCGGATAGGCCAAAACTATCTCTTTGGCATAGGTATCGTATGCCGACGCCAACCGATTGGAGAAGACAAATCGCCCGCCCAGTCCCATCTCGTCGGCCTGACGTCCCACTTTTTAATTATTACAGAAATATCATCCGCCCGCCATCCTGCCGTAACCCTGTCTGGGGCATGATCCTCTTGTCCAGACAGGTATGACCACCCGATCGACCGGCGGACTTGAACTCCCCGCCTTAAGATCGGATCGATCCAAAGTCCAAAGCCCCGCACGCCACACCCTCGTGCGGGGCTTTTACGTTTCCGCCCCATCGCGGCCCCCGGCTCGGTCAGGGAATGACAAGGCGTTTGGCCTCAGGCTATAATCAATCCAGACGAGAGGCGCTGCGAATGGGGGGGCGCGGAGCCGCATACTCGTCCCAACCAAAACCAGCGAGACCGCCGCGCCCCGACCATATCTCCGGCCGTTTTCCACAGCCGGAGATCGGAGGTGGATGTGTCGAAGGTAACGGCCCCCTTATCGTCTCGACACAAGGAGCCGTCTCAGGCGGTCGATGAGGCCCGCTTTAGAACCCTGTTCGAAGAGACCACCGCGATGGCGATCCAGGGCTATCTGCCCGATGGAACCGTGGTCTATTGGAACCGAGCCTCGGAATTGCTCTACGGCTACAGCGCGGACGAGGCTTTGGGCGGTAATTTGATCGACCTGATCATCCCCGAGGCGATGCGTCAGGAGGTCGAGGCGGCGGTGCGCTCGATGTTCGAGACCGGGCAAGCCATCCCGCCGGGACGGCTCGACCTCAGGCACAAGAGCGGACGCCGAGTCCCGGTCTATTCCAGCCACACCATCGTCGATCTGCCCGGCCAACTCCCGGTGATGTTCTGCATGGACGCCGACATGAGCGCCCTCGACCTGTGCGAGAGCAAGATCTGGGCGGCCAAGCTGGAAGCCGACCGCGCCAATCTCGCCAAATCAAAGTTCCTCGCCGCCGCCAGCCACGATCTGCGCCAGCCGGTCCAGACCCTGCTGCTGTTGCTCGCCTCTCTCCACCACCAGTTCGACGACCGGCCAAAGGCGAGCAAGGCACTGGAAATGATGAGGGTGGCGGTCGATGGGCTGAACGGCCTGCTCACCGGTATCCTCGATATCTCCCGCCTGGATGCCGGGGTGGTGGCCCCGACGATGGATAGCATCGACCTCGGCATCCTGATTGGACGGCTGGCCGACGAGTACGCGGTCGCGGCGGCGGACAAAGGGCTTAGGCTGCGCGCGATGCCGCGACCGTTGCGGGCGCGGACGGATGCGACCCTGCTGGAGCGGGCCTTGCGCAACCTGATCGAGAACGCGCTGCGCTATACCCCGTCAGGCGGCATCTTGATCGGGCTGCGTCGGCACGGCGAGCGCGTCTCCATCGACGTCGTCGATACCGGCATCGGCATCCCCGAGGACACGCAATCCGCGATTTTCGAGGAATTCTATCAGGTCAACAATCCCGGCCGCGATCGCGGCCAGGGGCTGGGCCTGGGGCTGGCCATCGTCACCCGCCTCGTCGGTCTGCTGGGGGCCGAGGTCCGGGTGACATCGAGACTCGGCCATGGCTCCCGCTTCTCGCTGCTGCTGCCGCTCGACCACCGCGACCACGCCACCCAATCGGCCCCCACCGTCGCCGATACCGGCTCTGGCGGGCGGGTTCTCCTGATCGAGGATGACACCCCCTTGCGCGATAGTATCGCAATCTTGCTCGAGGATTGGGGGTACGCCTCGCTAACCGCCGCCAGCGGCGAAGAGGCCCTCGACCTTGCCAGCCAAGAGGGCTGGCAATTCGATGCCGTCATCGCCGATCATCGGCTGGGAGCCGGGCTCACCGGCACCGCCACCGCCACCGAAATCGGGCGCCGGGCCGGGCGGCCCTTCCCGACCCTGGTGCTGACCGGCGACACCGCCAAGGAGCGCATCGCCGAGGTCCATGCCAGCGGCTTCGTCATGCTGCACAAGCCGGTCGGAGCCGAGGATTTGCGGAGCAGACTGGCCCAATTGATCCGCGGCACGCCGGGACCGGCTTGACCCTCTTTTCCGCCCCCGGCAATTCAGGCTATCTTCCACTCCAAAAGATGTAGAAAATAGCGCCAGGGTGGCTGCCCAATAGAATGGGTCTCCCCGTCCGGTCGGATAAGGGCTAGGACAAGAGGTGGCGTTGCCGATACGGATCCCGTCGATTCGGAGCACGGTCCATGACGCGTTTCAGGCCCGTCTCATCTCTGTGGAAAGCTCAAGGCTCCACCGATCGTGGCGTCCGGGTGGTGGTCGCCCGCAAATCCGCGATTCTGGTTATTCTGGTCATCGCCGCAATGATCGGATGGCAACGATTTGTCTCGTGGCAGACGGCGGAACATAATGCCGAACGTCTGGTCTCGGCCCTGACCCGAGCGATGGAATTTCAGATGGACTCGAACTTCCGGGCCATCGAAAGTTTGCTCACCGATGCGGCCCGGCGCATCGATCCCGACGAATGGCCTCGAAGCGATCTGGTCGATTGGTACGCCGACCGGCTCAAGAGCTTCCCGGAAGCCAGCAGCCTGCTGGTGTTCGACCGGCGCGGCAGGCTGGCCAATGGCGTGGTGACCTCGTCCGGCTTTATCGAGATCGCCTTTGATTCGTCGGCGCTGGATTACGTCCAGAAACATCTCGCCGCGCCCCGCCGGGGAGTGATCGTGATCGGTCGGCCGCTGGTCGGCCGGTTTTCCAAGCGCCCGCTGGTTCCGTTTTCGATGCCGATCCTCGACGGCAGCGGTCGCCTGAAGGGCGTGGTGACGATCGGTCTCGATTCGGAAAACCTGCTGAAAATGCTGTCGAGCATGATGATTGAAGACGCGGGCGGAATATCCCTGATGAGTACGGAGGGGGTCTTTCTCGTCAGGCTCCCCAATCCGGACGGGATGATCGGGCAGTCGGCGGCCAAGGGCGCGCTGTTTCGCGACCACCTCTCCCGCTCGGACCACGGCGTCGCCCACGTCCGCTCGATTGCCGATGGCAACGAGAAAATCATCGACTATGGCCGTCTCGAACATTTCCCGGTGTTCGCCACGGTCGGAATGACCAAGCGCACCGCCTTCGCCGAATTCTGGCAGGACACGATCTGGATTGTCGGGTCGTCCCTGGGTCTGTCGATCCTTCTGTTCATCTTCGCCGCCCGCTCCGACCGACACGAGGCGGAGGTCGAGGCGGCGCTGGCGGAAAGCCGCACCAGCGAACTTCGCCTGTCCGCGGCCAATGAAACCCTGTCCACCCAGGCCGAGGAATTGCGGACCCAGACCGAGGATCTGTCGCTCCAATCGACCGAACTGGTCAACGCCAACGCCGAACTGGCCCGGTCCAACGCCGAACTGGAACAGTTCGCCTATGTCGCGAGCCATGACCTGCGCGAACCGCTCAGGATGATCTCAAGCTATGTCGATCTGGTGTCGCGGCGCTATGGCGCCAGTCTGGACAAAGATGCTGTTGAGTTCCTGGGCTTTGCCCGCGACGGCGCCCAGCGCATGGATACGCTGATCGTCGATCTGCTCGATTATTCCCGGATCGACCGTAAAGGCGAACCGATTGTGCCGATGGCCCTTCGCGACGGGCTGGAGCCCGCCCTGCGCTACCTGTCGGTCGCGATCGAGACGTGCGGCGCGACGGTCACAATCGACGACATCCCCGCCGATCTTATGATCCTCGGCGACCGCTCGCAGATCATAAGGCTGTTCCAGAATCTGATCGGAAACGCGGTCAAATACCACGATCCCGAGCGGCCGCCGCGGGTTGAGATCGGTTGGAAACCGGCCGGGGAGGAGATCGAGTTTTGGGTCTCCGACAATGGCATCGGGATTGAGGAACAGTATTTCGAGCGGATCTTCGGCATCTTTCAGCGCCTGCATAGCCGGGAGAAATACGAGGGCACGGGGATTGGGCTTGCCGTCTGCAAAAAAATCGTCGAGCGGCACGGCGGGAGAATCTGGCTCGAGTCCACGCCCGACATCGGCACGATTTTCCACTTCACCCTGATGGCCGCCGAGCCGCCCCAGCCCGTTATGCCCGCAGCCGGAAAGGATTGAAATTGGTGGTGCGATCGTACCAATCCTCATGCTCCGCCCGCTTGAGGAGTCCGACGACCCAATAGGTCAACGGGGTCGCCACCACCTCCCAACTGGTTTTCAGAACATATTGGGTCAGCGCGACCTTGACGACGTCGCTGCTCTGCCAAATGCCCCAGAACGCGATGGCATAGAACAGCGACGAATCGACCAATTCCCCCACCGCGGTCGAGCCGATGGTTCTCGCCCACAGCCAGCGCCCCTGCGTCAGCACCTTCATCCGGGCCAGCACATAGCTGTTGGAGAAGCTGCCGCACCAGAACGCGATCATCGAGCCCAGCGCGATCCGCCAGGAATTGCCGAACACGCCTTCAAGCTGGCCCTGGAAAACCCGCATATAGGCGCTGTCGGCGGCGGGAACCGCGATCACCACCGCCGCCATCAGCGAGGCGAAGGCCAGGGCGGCAAAACCCGCCCAGACCACCCGGCGATCGCGGGCATAGCCATAGACCTCGGTCAGGATATCGCCGAAGAAATAGGAGATCGGGAAGAACATGATCCCGGCGCTGAACGTCACCGTCCCGATCAGGGGAAGCTCGACCACCGCCTGTTTGGATGCGCCGATCAGATTCGAACAGAGCAGGACGCAGACGAACGCGGCCATGATCAGGTCGTAATATTTGTACGATCGCGTCTCGGCCTTCATCTCGATCCTGGCCTCGCTTAATCGAGGGAGCGTGTACCGCACTCGGAGCGGCGGGCGTAGCGGCGGGCCAGGGCCGAGCAGGCCATCAGCTGAATCTGGTGAAACAGCATGATCGGCAACACGATCACGCCCACCTGCGCCGCCGGAAACAGCACATTGGCAATCGGCACCCCGCTCGCCAGACTCTTTTTCGAGCCGCAGAACACGATCGCGATCTCGTCGGCCTTGTTGAACCCGAACCAGCGACTGAGCAGCGTCGTCAGCCCCAGCACCAGGACAAGCAGGACACACGCGATCGCGATCATCCCGGCCAACCCGTTCAGCGGCATCTGCTGCCACAGGCCGTTGACCACCGCCTCGCTGAAGGCAATGTAGACCACCGACAGAATCGAGCCACGATCGACCAGCCCGACCAGCAGCTTGTGCCGCGCCACCCAGCCGCCGATCCAGCGCCGCAGCACTTGCCCGGCGAGGAACGGCACCAGCAATTGCAGCATGATCGCCTCGACCGCGTCGAATGACATCGCTCCGTCGCCCTGAGTCCGCAGCAGCAGCGCGACCAGCAACGGGGTGAGGAACACCCCGATCAGGTTCGAAGCCGAGGCGCTGCAAATCGCCGCCGGGACGTTGCCCCCGGCGATCGAGGTGAAGGCGATCGAGGATTGCACCGTCGAGGGCAGACAGGCGAGATACAGCACGCCCAGCGCCAGTTGCTCGGGCAACAGCCAGTCGGGCGCGACCTGGACGATCGCGACCCCGAGCAGCGGGAACAGCGCGAAGGTGCAGGTGAGCACCAGCAGATGCAGCCGCCAGTGGGTCGCCCCGGCGAACACCGCCTCGCGCGACAGGCGGGCCCCGTGGAGAAAGAACAGCAGCGCGATCGCGACGTTCGAGAAATCGTGGAAATAAACCGCGAACGCCCCCCGGCCGGGCAGCAGGGCGGCCAGAACGACGGTCCCGATCAAAGCGATGGTGAAAGAATCGGGACGGAAGCGGGACAACACGATCGGGGCAACTCCGACGGAAAAGAGAGCAGACGGTGGCTTGCTTCGACCCTACACGACCCATCCCGCCCGAAGCCAGACGAGAGGTTGTCGTTGCTTTACTTCCCCGAGGCAGACTCCGCCGCCGCCAGGGCGCGAAAGCGCCGGGTCAAGCCGTTGACCTGAGCGAGATAGGCGGCCGGGTCGTGATCGCCGCAGCGGTCGCCTGGGGCGAGGCGAAAGCCCGCCTGGGCAAAGCGTTTCGCCACCGTCGGGCCGCACAGATGGACCAGGGCGGCGGTCTCCTGCTTCTGCTGGGGCGAGGCGCTGCGGCCCAGGCGCTCGCCCAGCACACGGGCAACGGCGCGGTCGAGATAGATCGCGGTCAGTTCGACGGCATGGGCGGGCAGCACGCGGGAATAGCTCCCGCCGGGGCCGCAGGGCGAGTCCGCGCCGGTTGCCGCGACGACGCGGTGATCGCGGATACAGAACCGCTCGGCCTCGGCATAGGCCGGTTCGGTCATCTGGTACATCCCGACCGAGCTGGAGGCGGGGCGGTAGATGCCGAACAGATCGGGGGCCTCGGGGTTCCAGCGCCAATAGGTATGCGCCGCCGGATTGCCCGCGCTTTCGACCTGGGCCAGCGCCGCCAGCACTTCGGGCGAGACCATCGCGGTGGAATAGCGGCGAAACAGCGCGCCATAGCTTTCCCACGTCTCCTCGGGTTTTTTGACGAAATGATCGCTGACCGGCAGCAACAGCTCGGTCGGTTTGCGGATCACCCAATGAACGATGTTGGTCCCGATGATCGCGGCGGTCAGCAGAGTCAGCAGAATCGCGGTCAGAATCAGCGGGGGCACCCGATTGACCCAGTGCCACGCCCAGGCGGCACGCTCGCGCCAGATCGTCAGGCGGCCGGGCCGTTTCTTGCGGCGGGAGCGGCGCGGACGGGGCTTGGCCGCCGCCCCGGCGCGGGGCGGGCGGGGAATCGGCCGGTCCGGCGAAAGCGGCGGCGGGGAAGCGGCAGGACGTCGCGGCGGGTTCGGCATCAATGCTATGGTCGCACATATCGCTCAATCGGGGGAGGCTTCGCGGGTGCAAAGGATGGGGGTATGTCGTTAACGCTCCATCCCGGGCCATGGTGGCGACGCAACCGCTTGCGCCTTGTCGTGGGCGGTCTCGGCCTGCTGATCGGCCTGCCGCTCGTCCTGACCCTGCTGTTCCGGATCGTGCCACCGCCGGTAACGCCGCTGATGCTGCTGCGCGTTGCCGAGGGCTATGGCCTCGACAAGGACTGGCGCTCGCTCGACCAGATTTCGCCCCATCTGCGCCGGGCCGTGATCGCCTCGGAAGACGCCAAATTCTGCACCCATTGGGGCTTTGACTGGGACGCGATCGACAATGCGATCGACCGCTACGAAGACGGCGGCAAGGTGCTGGGGGCCAGCACGATCTCGATGCAGACGGCGAAGAACGTCTTTTTGTGGCCGGGCCGCACCTTCGTCCGCAAAGGGATCGAGGCCTATCTGACGCTGTATCTGGAAGGGCTGTGGCCGAAGCGGCGAATTCTCGAGGTTTATCTCAACATCGCCGAGTTCGGGCCGGGTCTGTACGGAGCCGAGGCGGCGGCGATGCGCTATTTCGCCAAATCCGCCGCCGTGCTGTCCCCGCGCGAGGCGGCGTTGCTCGCCGCCGTGCTGCCCGCCCCGCTCGACCGCTCAGCGGCCCGCCCTTCTGCCGCAGTCAGCCGCCGGGCCGGACTGATCGCCGCCCGTGCCGCACAAGTCCGGTTGGGCCGCGACGGGGCCTGCGACTAAGCCCCCAGCCGCCGCAGCAAATCCTCGGCAAAACTCGACAAGGTATCGTCGCGCGCTCCCATCACGACGATGCGGTCGCCGGGACGGGCCAGCGCCAGCAGCGCCTCGCCACAGGCGGCCCGTTCGGGGAAAAAGCGAGCGTCGCGGCCCCGCGCCACGATATCGGCAACGATATCGGCGCTGGTGACGGCGCGGTCGGCGGTGCCGCCGAAATAGACCGGATCAGGCATCGTCAGCACGTCGTCGGGGCGAAGATGATCGGCGAAGCAGGCGGCAAAGCCCTCTCGCATCAGCTTTAACGGCCCAAAGCCATGGGGCTGGAACAGGATCAGCAGCCGTCCGGGGAAATCGTGCAGGGTGGCGAGGGTGGCGGCGATCTTGTCGGGATTGTGGGCGAAATCGTCGATGACCGTGACGCCGCCCGTGCTCCCCACCACCTCCAGCCTGCGGCGAATTCCGGCAAAGCCGGACAGGGCCGCCGCCGCCCGGTCAAGAGCGATGCCGCAGGCCCGCGCCGCCGCCAGCGCCGCCAGGGCATTGGCGACATTGTGGCGTCCGGGCACCAGCAGACGGACCGGCCAGGACCCCCCGGCCGCGTCGCGGACGCGAAAGCCAATCCCGTCGGGGGCGGGAACGATATCGGTGGCGAGCAGATCGGCGGCGGGATCGGACAGCGAATAGGTCAGACGCCGTGCGGGCGGAATCGTCGCGGCCAGAGCAGCGGTCTCGTCATTGTCGAGATTCAGCACCGCGATCCGCGCCTTGGCGACGAAATCGCCGAACAGACGGCGCAACTCCTCGATTGATTTATGGTCGAGCGCGACATTGTTCAGCACCGCGACGTCGGGGGTATAGCGGGCGATCGAGCCGTCGCTTTCGTCGATCTCGGCGACGAACAGATCGCCGCCGCCGACCAGCGAACTGGCGAACGGAGTCTCGGGCGCGACGAAATTCCGCATCACCGCGCCATTGACGATGGTGGGGTCCAGCCCGGCCTGCCGCAACAGCCAGCCGACCATCCCGGTGGTGGTCGATTTGCCGCTGGTCCCGGCGATCCCGACCGAGCGGGGAACGGCGTTGAACAGATCGGACAGCAGTTCGGCCCGCGTCGTCAGGGTCGCGCCCACCCTTCGCGCGGCCTGGACGTCGGGAACGGTCTCCTCGACCGCCGCCGAGGTGACCAGCACAGTTTCGGCATCACCGATCCCGCTGCCGTCCTGGGGAAACAGAGCGATGCCGCGCGCGCGCAGAAAGTCGAACTTGGCGGGGCTGCGGCCCTGGTCGAGCGACCGGTCCGACCCGGCGACGATCGCCCCCCGCTGCAAGACGATCAGGGCCAGCGGCAGCATCCCGCTGCCGCCGATGCCGCAGAAAAAATAGCGTCTTTCTCGGTCCATCGTCGGAAGCTACAATCTGGAAGCCGCTTTTTGCAAGCCGTAACAAGGACATCTTCGGTGACTGCGCTCGGACGGATCAGAATCGGAATCGCTGCCCCCAGCAACCGTATCGCCCCCTCTTTGCCGGAAAATCTGGCGGCGGCGGCGGCCCGTCTGTGCCCGGACCGGCCGCCCGATATCTGGTTCCATCCGCTTTGCTTCGCCTCGTGCGGCCATTTCGCCGGAACCGATGCCGACCGGGCCAAGGCTTTTCTCGACATCGCCAATGACGACCGCTTCGACGCGCTGTGGTTCGGGCGCGGCGGCTATGGCGCGTTCCGGCTGATCGAATCGGTGGTGCCACGCCTGAACGCGGCGGCGGGGCGCAAGCTCTATCTCGGCTATAGCGACGCGGGCGCGATGCTGGGCGCGCTGTACGGGGCCGGAATCGGACAGGTCGCCCATGGCCCGATGCCAGCCGACCTCAACCGCCAGGGCGGCGAGGCGGCGATCGGCCGCGCCCTTGCCTTCCTGACCGGGCGGGATTCTTCCGCGCTGGAATCCTCGATCCGTCCCGACGTGCCGCAGGTGGCGTTCAACATCACCATTCTGGCGCACCTGATCGGCACCCCCTTCCTGCCCGACCTGACCGGCCACGTCCTGATGCTGGAAGAGGTGGCCGAACCGATGTACCGGATCGACCGGGCGCTGGGCCAGATCGTCAGCACCCCCGCGCTGCGCCGGGTGGCGGGAATCCGGTTGGGCCGCTGCGGCGACATCCCGGTCAACGACCCCGAGTTCGGCCAGGGCGAGGAAGACGTCGTCCGCTATTGGTGCGACCGCTCCGGCATTCCCTATCTCGGCCGCGCCGATATCGGCCACGACATCGACAACAAGGTGGTGCCGTTCGGACTCTGGAGCCGCTGAGGTCGACGCTCCGTCAGTGCCGGGGCTGGAGCTTGGCGGATTGTCTCGCCGGGAAGAAGCGCATCCGGATCAGACCGAACGATTGGCTGACCAGAACGAACGACGACAGCAAAAGAAATATCACGGCAACAACCGTCAGCGGCCAATCGGCTCCGTCGGTGTTGATGATATTGTTCGGAGCGGTGATGACTTCCTTGATGATCTCGACGAGAAGGCCGAGAACAAGATAGATCAACCCCGGCCCATGGCAGGCGGCATCGAGTTCGCCTTCGAACTCGTTATAATACTTCGGGTAAATCCGATAGAACTCCATCAACTCACGGCGCGATTCGAGCACGACGCCATATCCGACCAGAATCGTCGATATGCCGCCGGTCGCCGCCTCGATCTCATGAGAAATAATATCAAATCCACCCACAAGAATTCCATAACAGGCAACAAGAGATGACGCGACAATATACAATATAAATATATTATATAGCGATATCGCGACCGGTCCATGAGCAATATGCAAAGCCTGTCTTAGCGGGGCTAAAAAATCATTTCCATCCGAATTCATATCGTCATGCAAACCATGGCCCATAGCGACTAATCCTCTTTTCGAATGCGTCATCCGCAAACGATGACCGACTGAATGCATCGTTATTGAAGCATGGACGACCTCATCGCGATACCGGGAAATCCGGATCGACCCGCCCTGTCTCGCTCGGTTATTGTTGTCCGCTGCTTTGCCGCGACGCGGCCGGAAGGGGGGAAGCATGCGTCTGTTCGCCGCCGGTCTCGCCGTTTTCCTGTCGATCGCGCCGGTTTCGGCCGGGGCCGGGGATTTGCCCGAGGATTTCGTCCGTCTGCGCGACATCGATTCCACCATCTCCCAGGACATCCGTTATGCCGGGCCGCACAATTTCATCGGCGTCCCGGTCGATGGCTATCTCCGCGCCGAATGCTGGCTGACCCGGCCCGCCGCGCTGGCATTGAAGGGAGTGCAGGACGATTTGCGCGCCCAAGGCGGGGGCCACAGCCTGATCGTGTTCGATTGCTATCGCCCGCAACGGGCGGTCGATCATTTCGTCCGCTGGGCCGCCGACCCTGCCGACACGCTGACCCGGGCCGAATTCTATCCCGACCTCGACAAGCGCGACCTGTTCCGCCTGGGCTACATCGCCGAGCGCTCGGGCCATTCGCGCGGATCGACCGTCGATGTCGGCCTGACCGGACCGGGAGCCCGCCCGGCGCAGCCCTATCGGGCGGGACAGGCCCTGACCGCCTGCACCGCGCCCTATCGCGAGCGCTTTGCCGATGGCGGGCTCGATCTCGGCACCGGCTATGATTGCTTCGACTCCCGCTCGCATCCCGCCTCGACCGAGGTCGGGGCCGAGGCGCGGGAAAACCGCCGCATTCTCGCCGAGGCGATGGAGGCGCGCCGCTTCGTCGGCATCGCCGAGGAATACTGGCACTTCACCTTGCGCGACGAACCCTATCCCGACCGCCGCTTCGACGTTCCGGTCGAGTAGGAGGCCGGGTCCACTTGCTCCTGGAAGTCTTGCCCCCCGCACGATAGCATTGCCCGCATTGCGCTTTGTCAGGGGTCCAGACATGTCGTCCAGCGATTACGATGCCGTTCCCTATCTGGGCGAAGCCCATCGTCTGACCCATATCTCGCATCTGTTCATCACCGCGACGATCCTGGGCGCGGGGCCGCCCCCGCCCCGGACCGCCCGCGTGCTCGAACTGGGCTGCGCCCGGGGCGACAATCTGGCGGCGATGGCCGCCACCTTGCCCGACGCCCACTTCTACGGCATCGATTATTCCCCGGTCGAGATCGAGCAGGGACAGGCGATGGTCCGCGCGCTCGGCCTCTCCAACGTCGAACTGTCCTGTCAGTCGGCGGCCGAGTTCGACGGCACCGGCGGGCCGTTCGATTACATCATCGCCCACGGCCTGTTTTCCTGGGTGTCCGACGAGGTGCAATCGGCGATCCTCGACCTGATCGCCCGCCACCTGTCGCCGCGCGGGATCGCCTATGTCAGCTACAACACCCTGCCCGGCTGGAACGCCCGCACCACAATCCGCGACCTGATGCGCTTTCACACCGCCGGGATCGACGATCCGATCGAAAAGGTCCGCGCCGCCCGCACCGCGCTCGAATTCGTCGGCGCCAACGCGACCAACCCGGCCCTGCTCGCGGTGCTGGAGGATGTCGTCGCGGAAAGCCGGGACCAGGAAGATTGGTACATTTTTCACGAATGGCTGGCGCGCGACAACACCGCCTTCTATTTCGTCGATTTCGTCGCGATGTGCGCCGAATCCGGCCTCGATTATCTGGGCGATTCCTCGATCTCGATCATGCTGGTTGCCAATTACGGCCCGGCGATCCGCGACGGCCTCGGCCAGGATGGCGACCAGATCCGGACCGAGCAATATCTCGACTTCCTGGCCAACCGCACCTTCCGCCAATCGCTGCTGCGCCGCCGCGACGTCGTCGCCGCACCCAAGCCGGATCTCGCCGCGCTGGTGCAAGCCTGCTCCCTGCAATCGCGACTGACCCGGCAGGAAGACGAAGACGGCATGTTCCGCTTCGCTTTCCCCAACGGCGACGTCGCCCTCCAGACCAACGACCAGTCCCTGGTCGCGGTGATGAGCGTGCTGTGCGGATGCTCGCAATTCCTGCTGCCGTTCGAGCGGCTGGTCGAACTGACCGTCCATCTCCACGCTTTGCCCGCCGACATTGTCCGCGCCCTGCTGGCCGAGCATGCGATCCGGCTGTTCCTGGCCGGCGCCTTGTGGATCAGCGCCGAGCCGCCCGCCGTCGCCCCCCAGCCATCCGAGCGCCCGGTCGCCCTCCCCCTCGCCCGCTATCAGGCGCGCGGCTCGGCCTTCGTCACCAATGCCAATGTCGAGAAAATCCCGCTGACCCCGCCGTTGCGCGCCTTGCTCGGGCTGCTGGACGGCAGCCGCACCGCGCAAGACATGCTGGAGACGCTGGACGGAGGCCCCCACGCCGCCGACTTCCCCACCACCGCCGCAATCGAGGAAAGCTTGCGGATTCTGGGACGGATGGCCCTGCTGGTGCGCTAAAGCGCCTCGGCCGCTACCGCCGCTGCGACGACACCGCCTGTTCGAAGGCGTCGAACGCCTGTTCCAGCTCCCACTGACGGCGGGCTTTTTCGTTGGCGGCCAGGAAGGAGCCACAGGCCGGAGCCTCGGCCTCGGCGCAGGGAGCGACGGGTTCCCACGCGACCGGGTCGGCCCACAGGCTGGCACCGGGCAGGAAGGCGTATTCGAGCCCGCGCCGCGACAGCGCCTTGAGGTCGGCGTAGTCCAGCCCGTGTTCCAGCACCGCACGGAGATATTCCTGGGTGAGGTCGATCCGCGACACCCCTTCGTCGTCGGTCGATAGGGTGGTCGGCACCCCCTCTTCGAGATAGATCGCGAAGGGATGGTCGGCCCCGCGCACCCCTAAGATCAGATCGTTGCTGGTCAGGTTGATCTCGACCGCGACCCCCTGCCGGGCCAGCAGGTCGAGCAGGCCATAGGGATCGTCTTCGTACATCACATCGACGCCATGGCCGATCCGCTGCGCCCGCCCGATCAGGACGGCGTCGCGGATGTGCGAGCGCAATTGCTCGGGAGCCACCAGACCGAAGGCCAGTTCACCGGCATGGAGCGACACCCCGACCTGGGGAAAGCGGTCGGCCATCGTCCCGATCAGGCTCATATGCTGGCCGTAATCGCGCAGGGCGACGAAATTGTCCTCGGGCGAGACGATGTTGATCCCGCCGACGCGGGGATCGGCCGCCGCCAGTTGGAAACCGAACCAAGTCTGCGCCGCCACGGTGGGGAGGGCGCTGGTCCGGGTGATCTGTTGCAGGAAGCGCAGCGACACCGCGCAGCCGGGCTGGGGCTGCGAGCCGTCGCAGCCCATCTGCGCCCGGGCCATGGCCAGTGTCTGGTCGAGTTCGGATTGGGCCGCGGCAAGGAAAGCGGCGGGGTCGGTCTGGTCGAGCCGGGCCAGCAATGCCTCGGGGCCGTCGGTCGCGGGCAACGTCGCCGCCACCTTGGCAATCTCCTGGCTGCCGAACGTCGCCATCACCTCGATATGACGAACCTGCTGGCGACCGGCGCGGTTCAGTTCCTCGGCCAGCATCAGGCCGGGTTGGCGGGAATCGCCGAATTTGGCGAAAGAATTGAAGAACTGGTCGTGGGCGTTGACCCCCGGCGCGGCGACGAAGTTCCGCAGCGACTGGGCGTCGATGGCGCGATCAACCAGGCATTGTTCCGCCATCACCGCCTCAAGCGGCGGCTTGTCGCCCAGCTTCTGAAGCGAACAGGGCGTCTTTGGCGGCGAATCGGGGATCTTGGCGCAGGGCGGCGCGACGATCCGCATCGTCGCGATATCAAGGCAGTATCCCGCCGCCACCCCGGCGGCAAGATTGGATTCGGCATAGGCCGCGCCCGACAAATGGATGTGCAGGTCGGCGCCCTTCGGCATCATCGCCAGGAAGGCGCGCAGGCGGGGCGGGCTATCCTTGACGCGATCAAAGGTCAGGGCGGCATCCTCTTCGGGGATGGCCCCGACACAGCCGGACAGAACCAGTCCCAGACCGATGATCGCAGCGATTCGCATGGCTTCCCCCCTTCTGATCGGCACAATAAAGGTAGACGAGCCGACAGGATTTTCCCGCGTCGAAATAATACGCACTCTCACGCCGTACCGAAAGATCGTTCGCACGCGGGCGAAGGAGCGGACGAACAGAGTCCGGCCTACCGCCCCTTGCCCTTGCGCCGCGACCGGCCCGGGGCCTGGGGGGCACGCGGCGCGGTGGGGCCTCCGCCCGGCACGGGGAGTTCCAGTTCGGCGGCGGCAAGGCGGCGCAATTCGTCGCGCAGCCGGGCGGCGGTTTCGAATTCGAGATCGGCCGCCGCCGCCTTCATCCGCTTTTCCAGATCGGCGCGGATTTGCGCCAGCGACTTGCCGACGGCGTGGCCCAGCCCGGATTCGCCGGTCGAGACGGTGACGTAATCCTGTTCCGGCACACTGTGAATCACGTCGGAAATCGACTTGCGGATGCTTTCCGGGGTGATGCCGTGGGCGACGTTATAGGCCTGCTGCTTCTCGCGCCGCCGGTTGGTTTCCGAGATCGCGTAATCGAGGCTGGCGGTGATCTTGTCGGCATAGAGGATCACCCGGCCTTCGACATTGCGGGCGGCGCGGCCGATCGTCTGGACCAGCGAGGTCTTCGAGCGGAGGAACCCTTCCTTGTCGGCGTCGAGAATCGCGACCAGGGCGCATTCGGGAATATCCAGTCCTTCCCGCAGCAGATTGATCCCGACCAGCACGTCGAACGCCCCCAGCCGCAAATCGCGGATGATCTCGATCCGCTCCAGCGTGTCGATATCGGAATGGAGGTAGCGCACCCGCACCCCGTTATCGTGGAGATACTCGGTCAGATCCTCGGACATCTTCTTGGTCAGGGTGGTAACCAGGATGCGGAAGCCCTTGGCCGCGACCTCGCGGCATTCGCCCAACAGATCATCGACCTGATGCTCGACCGGACGGACGATGCAGACCGGGTCGATCAGGCCGGTGGGACGGATCACCTGTTCGACGAACACGCCCTGGGTCCGCGCCATCTCCCACGGGCCGGGGGTGGCCGAGACATGGACCGTCTGCGGCCGCATCTCCTCCCATTCCTCGAATTTCAGCGGCCGGTTGTCGATGCAGGACGGCAGGCGGAAGCCGAATTCGGCCAGCACGCTCTTGCGCTGAAAGTCGCCCCGGTACATGCCGCCGATCTGCGGCACGGTGACGTGACTTTCATCGACGATCAGCAGCGCGTCGGTCGGCAGATATTCGAACAGGGTCGGCGGCGGCTCGCCCGGATTGCGCCCAGTCAGATAACGGGAATAATTCTCGATGCTTTTGCAATGTCCGGTGGCTTCCATCATCTCGATGTCGAAGGTCGTGCGCTGCTCCAGCCGCTGCGCCTCGAGCAGCTTGCCCTCTTCGTTGAAGCGGTCGAGCGTCTGCTTCAGTTCGACCTTGATCCCCTTGATCGCCTGAGTGATCGTCGGACGCGGCGTGACATAGTGGCTGGAGGGGTAGATCGTCACCTCGGACAGGCCGCAGGTCCGTTCGCCGGTCAGCGGATCGAATTCGTGGATCGTCTCGATCTCGTCGCCGAACATCGACAGCCGCCAGGCGCGATCCTCGTAATGGACCGGGAAGATTTCGACCGCGTCGCCGCGCACCCGGAAGGTGCCGCGCTCGAAGGCGGCGTCGTTGCGGGTGTATTGCAGTTCGACCAGACGGCGCAGCAATTCGGTGCGGTCGATCGACTCGCCCGCTTTCAGCGCGATCGTCATCCGCGCATAGGATTCGACCGCGCCGATGCCATAGATGCACGACACCGAGGCGACCAGGATCACGTCGCGCCGCTCCAGCAAGGCGCGGGTGGCGGAATGGCGCATCCGGTCGATCTCTTCGTTGATCGCCGAATCCTTCTCGATATAGGTGTCGGTGCGGGGGATATAGGCTTCGGGCTGGTAATAATCGTAATAGGAGACGAAATACTCGACCGCGTTGTTGGGAAAGAATCCCTTCATCTCGGCGTAAAGCTGGGCGGCCAGCGTCTTGTTGGGGGCCAGCACCAGGGTCGGGCGACGGGTCGCCGCGATCACCTGGGCCATCGTGAAGGTCTTGCCCGAGCCGGTGACGCCGAGCAGAACCTGATCGCGCTCGCCCTCGATCACCCCCTTACTCAGTGCCTCGATCGCCTGGGGCTGATCGCCAGCGGGCTGGTAATCGGAAACGATTTCGAACATCGCCTCGCCCTCGGGCAGGGGCGGACGCTCGATGATATCGATAAGGGGACGGATCATGACGCGACGATAACTCCGTGGGGCTTTACCGAATCTTAAACGCAGCGGAGCGAAAGTGCATGACACGGGTCGGACCGGGGAACGGACTCCCCTGACCGACGGTCGAAAGGTCGGACGATGTACGATAAGCTCGACATTTTCAAGGTAACCAAGGCCCAGATGGACTGGCTGGCCCAGCGTCAGGAAGTGTTGGCGGAAAATATCGCCAACGCCAATACGCCGCGCTATCTGCCCAAGGATCTGAAGCCGGTGTCGTTCAAGGAGGTTCTGTCCGACAGCCAGACCCCGACTGTCACCGCAATCGCCACCAACCCGGCCCATATCGTGCCGGAAATGGGGCTTGATCCGTTCAAGTCGGTGACCCAGCGCAAGACCTATGAATCGACCCCCGACGGCAACGCCGTGATCTTGGAAGAGCAGATGGCCAAGATCGGCGAAGCGGGCAGTTCCTATAACGCCGCCGCCTCGTTGTTCCAGAAGTACCAGAAAATGATCTTGAGCGCGCTGGGACAGCGCTAGGCCCTAACCCGAGTTGAACGCCATGGACGAACTGAGCAAAAGCACCCAGATCGCCATCTCCGGCATGAAAGTGCAGTCGCAGCGGCTACGCGTGATCTCGGAGAACATGGCGAACGCGGATTCGACCGCCCAATCGCCCGAGGGGCTGCCTTATCGCCGCAAGGTCGTTACCTTCAAGAACGAACTCGACCGCTCGACCGGGATCAACAAGGTCAAGGTCGATAAGGTGCGGGGCGACACCTCGGATTTTCAGCGCCGGTACGACCCCAAGCACCCCGCCGCCGACCGCGAGGGCTATGTGTTGACCCCCAACGTCAACCCGCTGATCGAAATGATGGACATGCGCGAGGCCCAGCGCAGCTATGAGGCCAACATGAACGTCATCAACACCTCGCGCACATTGCTGTCGCGCACGGTCGAGATGCTCCGCTAACTGACGTCACGCCCTAGGATATCCCGGCCATGACCTCTTCGATCACCAACGCCATTTCCGCCTACCGCACCGCCGCCGATCCGTTGGCGGCTCTGGGCGGTGGCAGCAGCGAGTCCAGTTCGACCGATACCGGGACCGGCACCGATTTCGCCAGCGTCCTCAAAGACGCCGCCAAGGTGGCGATCGGCGGGGCGAGAGAGGCCGAGCGCGCCTCGCTGTCGGCGGTCGCGGGCAAGGCCGACATCCGCGAAGTGGTCGCCGCCGTCAGCAATACCGAGTTGACCTTGAACACCGTGGTCAACGTCCGCGACAAGATGATCAACGCCTATACCGAAATCCTGCGCATGTCGATCTAAAGGCCTCTCGTCATGACCGAGGCCGAACTGATCGACGTTGCCCGCGAAGCGGTGGTGGTGACCCTGGTGGTCTCCGCACCCAGCCTGCTGACCGCCCTGGCGGTCGGTCTGGTCGTTTCGATCTTCCAGACCCTGACCCAGATTCAGGAACAGACCCTGACCTTCGTGCCCAAGCTGATGCTGGTCTTCGCCTCTCTGGTGCTGTTCCTTCCCTTCATCCTGGGGCAGTTGACCGAATTCTGGAAGCACACGATGGACAGGGTGATCGTCGGCGGCGGATGATCCCGCCGTGCTGACCGAACTGCTCCAACTCGACGTCTATCGCTTCTTTCTGATCTTCGCCCGCATCGGCGCGGCGATTATGCTGCTGCCCGGCCTGGGCAGCCAGTTGGTCACCACCCGCATCCGCCTGCTGTTCGCCCTATCGATCTCGTTCCTGATGATGCCGACGCTGGGGCCGACCCTGCCGGCAACCCCGCCGACACCGGGGTCGATGCTGGCACTATTGGGCGGCGAGGTGATGATCGGGGTGTTCCTGGGCAGCGTGGTGACCTTCGTGATGGGCACCCTCAATCTGGCCGGATCGATGATCGGCTACATGACCGGACTGACCAACGCCTTTTCATTCGATCCGATCGCCCAGCAGCAAAGCCAGTTGCTGACCGGCTTTCTGGCCAATATCGGGATGCTGGCGATCTTCGCGACCGACCTGCACCATTTGATGTTCCGGGCGGTGATCGAATCCTACGACCTGTTCCAGCCGGGACGGACGCTGCCGCTCGGCGACTTTTCCGAAACCCTGGCCCGGCTGCTCGGCGAATCCTTTCGCCTCGGCCTGCAATTCTCGGCCCCGCTGATGGTATTCGGGCTGGTGTTCTATACCGGTCTCGGCCTGCTGTCGCGGCTGGTGCCGCAGATGCAGGTGTTCTTCGTCGCGATGCCGATTCAGTTGCTGATCGGAATGGCGGTGTTCATGGCCAGCCTATCGACGGTCATCGCGCTGTTCCTGCGGATGTTCGAGAACACCCTGATCCCCTATTTGCCGCCGGGGTGACGCGATGGCCGAAGAGTCAGAAGACAAATCAGAGCAACCGACAGACCGAAAACTCGACAATGCCCGCAAGGAAGGGCAGGTCGCGACCTCGATCGAAGTTCGGACCTGGGCCGGGCTGATGGGGACTCTGGTGGTGGTGGCGCTGATGGCGGGGCCGCTGGCGCACGATCTCAACGCCCTTCTGCTGCCGTTCATCGAACGCCCCCATGCCTTCGACATGACCCCGTCCGGGCTTGGCCGGACCCTGACCGACGTCACATTCGAAACTCTGTTGCTGTTGCTGGTGCCGCTGTCGCTGCTGCTGGTCTTAGGCGTCGTTTCGGTGGTGGCGCAAAACGGGCTGCTATTGGTGCCCAAGCGGATCATGCCCGACTTCAACAAGATCAATCCGATGAAGGGACTGACCCGGTTGTTGTCGATGAACAATCTGGTCGAATTCCTGAAATCTCTGTTCAAGGTCACCACGGCCGGAATCGTGGTGTTCGTGGTGTTGAGCGGACGGATCAACGAATATGTCGGTCTGGCCGCGCTCGACCTGCCGACGATCCTCGATTACCTGCGTCGCCAGATCCTGCACATGATGATTATCGCGATGCTGCTGGTGACCGCGCTGGCCGCCGCCGATTGGGCCTATCAGCGCATGTCCTTCACCAAGAAGATGAAAATGTCCAAGCAGGAGGTCAAGGACGAGCACAAGCAGACCGAAGGCGACCCGATGATCAAGGGCCGCCTGCGCAATCTTCGGATGCAGCGAGCGCGGTCGCGGATGATGTCGGCGGTTCCCACCGCCGACGTCGTGGTGACCAACCCGACCCACTATGCCGTCGCGCTGAAATACGACATGGAAACGATGGGCGCGCCCCGGCTGGTGGCGAAAGGGGCCGACCTGATCGCCAAGCGCATCCGCGAACTGGCCGAGGAGCACGAAATCCCGGTGGTCGAGAATCCGCCGCTGGCGCGCGCCTTGTTCGCCACCGTCGATATTGACGCGGAAATCCCGCCCGAGCATTACAAGGCAGTGGCCGAAGTGATCGGCTATGTCATGAAGCTGAAGGGCCGCCTTGCCCACTGACGCCGCCCCCGTGCCCGTGCCGCCATCGCCCGCCGCCCCCGGACGGCTGGCGCGCTGGTGGTCGCGGCTGGTCCGCCGCCCGGCCCCGGCCCGGCTGGCCGCGGCCCTGGCCGCCGCGCTGGAGGACGACCCCCGCGCCTTGCTGGTGGTGGGGGCCGATGGGCGCGACCTGTTCCGCAACCGCGCCGCCCGCCGTCTGCTGGGGCCTGCGTCCGATCCGCTGGCGACGCTCAGGGCACGGACCGAAGGCGACGAGCGGGCCTGCGCCGGAATCGAGCGGATCGAGATCGCCGCCCGCCTGGGCGCGCCGCGTCGGGCCGAGATCGGGCTGGCCCAGCCCGGCGGCGGGCGGGAATGGCTGGCGCTGGAGGTGCGGCCGGGCGACCGCCCCGGCGTGCTGATGTGGAGCGCCGAGGATGTCAGCGGACGGCGGGCGATCGTCGAGACGCTGCGGCGCGAGAACGAATTGCTGTCCGATTTCGTCGATTACCTTCCGGTGGGGTGCTATTCGGCCGATGCCAACGGCACGGTCCGTTATGTCAATCAGCGGCTGGCCGACTGGCTGGGACGCAGCGGCGAGGATCTGGTCGGCCGCACCCTCGAGGATCTGCTCGGCACCGTCCCCAACCCCGAGGAAGAGCGGGCCGAACTGCGCTTCAAGGGCCGCAGCGGCGAAGTGTTCCAGGGGCTGGTCGCCCATTCGGTGTTCGACGAGGGTGGCGAGATGTTCACCCGCTCGGTGGTGGTGCGCGACCCGCTGCCGGAACAGCATCTGGAGCGGGCGGTCCGTGCCGCCGAACGCCGCTTCCGCTGGCTGTTCGACGACGCCCCGGTCGGAATCGCCCTGGTCGATCCCGACGGCATCCTGTCGGGCTGCAATCTGGCGCTTCAGGCGATGCTGGGGATCGAGCAGGGCGATATCGTCGGCCGCCCGATCGCCGGCTTCATCGCCGAGGACAGCCGCGCCGGAGCGGTCGAGCAATTGAGCCGGGTGATGCAGGGATCGCTGCCCGGCACCCATCTCGACGTCCGGCTGACGGGAAAGCGCGCGCCCATCGCCCAATTGTTCGTCAGCCCCTCGCACGAAGACGGCGACATCACCGGTCTGGTGATCCATTTCATCGACGCCACCGAGCAACGCAATCTCGAACTGCAATTCGCGCAAAGCCAGAAGATGCAGGCGATGGGCCAGCTTGCCGGGGGCGTCGCCCACGATTTCAACAATCTGTTGACGGCGATGATCGGCTTTTGCGATCTGCTGCTGCAACGCCACGGCGTCGGCGATCCCAGCTTCGCCGACATCATGCAGGTCAAGCAGAACGCCAACCGCGCCGCCGCGCTGGTGCGTCAGTTGCTGGCCTTCTCGCGGCGTCAGGCGTTGCAGCCCCGGCGGCTGGCGGTCACCGACGCCCTGGCCGATCTGTCGACGCTGCTGCGCCGCCTGCTGGGCGAGACGATCGAGCTGAAGATGGTCCATGGCCGCGCCCTGGGGCTGGTGCGGGTCGATCCCGGCCAGTTCGATCAGGTCATCATCAATCTGGCGGTCAATGCCCGCGACGCGATGCCGGGCGGCGGCACCCTGACCATCCGCACCAACGCGGTCCATGTCGACCAGGCGGTCCAGCGCGGGCCGGAACTGATGCCGCCCGGCGATTACGTGCTGATCGAGATCGCCGACACCGGCACCGGGATCGGCCGCGACACCCTGCCCCGCATCTTCGAGCCGTTCTTTTCGACCAAGGAGATCGGGGCGGGCACCGGACTCGGGCTATCGACGGTCTATGGCATTGTGCGCCAGACCGACGGGTTCGTCTTCGTCGATAGCGAGCCGGGCCAGGGCGCGACCTTCTCGATCTACCTGCCGCGGATCGATGGCGGCGACGCCAGCGACGGCGCGGCCCAACCCCGCCGCGCCGTCGCCGTCGAGGACAGCCCGGCGGCAACCGACCTGACCGGCAGCGGCACCATCTTGCTGGTCGAGGACGAAGACGCGGTCCGCTTGTTCGGGGCGCGGGCTCTGCGCAACAAAGGTTATACCGTGATCGAGGCCCGCTCGGGCGAGCAGGCGACCGAGTTACTGCGCGGACCCCAGCCGATCGACCTGCTGATCTCGGACGTGGTGATGCCGGGAATGGACGGCGTCACCCTAGCCGGGCTGGTGCGGACCGAGCGGCCGCAGGTGCGGGTGATCCTGATTTCCGGCTATTCCGAGGATGTCGCCCGCGACGGCATCGGTCCCGACGCCGGATTCGCCTTCCTGCCCAAACCGTTCTCGCTGGCCCAATTGGCGGGGGCGGTCAAACGCGCTTTGACCGGCCACGACACCGAAAGGTAATAAATTCATCCTCCGACAGGTTGACGAACCGAGATGGCGACCACATCATGAGTATGTTGCCCCGCCTCGTCCGTCGGGGAACCGCGGGCTGTCGACAGAGGCACCCTCGTCCCCTCTGGCGAGCGTAAGTGGATGAACCGATGACGAATGACCGCAAGTTGTTCACCGCCGAGATCAAAAAGCTCCAGCAGCGCGGCGAACCGTCCGCTTCGCCCCTCTCCAGCGAGGTCATGAAGGCGATCCGCGATCTGAAGGACGATTTGAAGGGGCTGGAGATTCTGATCCGCCACGGCGAGCTTCCGCCCCCGGTGGCGGTGGTCGCGCCGCACGAGGACGGGGTGCCGCACAAGGCCGCCGAAGTCTCGATGCTCAAGACCGAGTTGCGCGCGCTCGCCGTCTGCATCGAACATACCAAGGCCGAGATCGCCGCCCTAAAGCCCAAGGACGCCGACGAAGACCGGCTGATTTCGGTTACCTTCGAACTCGACGCGATCGTTTCCTCGACCGAACGCGCCACCGAACAGATCCTCGAGGCCTCGGAACGGATTGAATCAATCGGCCGCGAGATTCAGGCCCACGCCACCGACGCCTATGTCAGCCGTCTGGTCGAGGATATCAGCGAGACGATCGGCACAATTTTTGAAGCCTGCAACTTCCAGGATATTACCGGCCAGCGGATCACCAAGGTCGTCAAGACCCTCAAATATGTCGAAGCCCGCATCAACGCGATGATCGACATCTGGGGACCGGACAATATCGCCGATGTCTCTCCCAAGATCTTCGAAGAACATCGCGACGAGGATTCCAAGTTGCTGAACGGTCCGCAGCTTGAAAACAAGGGCATTTCCCAGGACGAAATCGACAAACTCTTCGGATAACGGAGCAGCCCACCGCCCCGGATGGGGGCAGTGGGGCCGACCGTCGCGGCACCTTTGAAAAGAACCCCCCACCCCCCGATCGCCCCGTGACAGCGGCGTCCGCCCGGTTTATGGTGCGCGCCGCGCCAGACGGCTGGACGGCCGCTCTTCGGGCTTTGCCCGGAGGGAGGAAAGTCCGGGCTCCACGGAAACACGGTGCCGGATAACGTCCGGCGGGGGCGACCCCAGGGAAAGTGCCACAGAAAGTAAACCGCCTGTCCCCCGATCTTTCGGGCGTCAGGTAAGGGTGAAAGGGTGCGGTAAGAGCGCACCGCGCCCCCGGTAACGGGGGTGGCAGGGCAAACCCCACCGGGAGCAAGACCAAATAGGGGCGGCACCCGTTCTTCCTCGGAAGGACGAAGCGCGTTTCCGCGCCGCCGCCCGGGTCGGTCGCGAGAGGCGTCCGGCAACGGGCGTCCCAGAGGAATGGCCGTCCACCCCCGGCACCATGGGAAACCATGGGATGGGGCGGACAGAACCCGGCTTACAGGCCGTCTGGCGCGCACTTTTTTCCATCCTCCCGCCCCGATGCGAACCCCGGATTCGGGGCGGATTCGCGCCGTCTATATCCGGCATTCCCCCTACTTTTTCCCGATCCGACACCCCTCCCGAATCGGCTATCCACAGGGCTGGGAAGGCCGATTCTCCGGCCAAATCATGCATTTACAGCAATTTCTTACAGTACTTTACGAAAAAATTATGCACAACTTGTGACAACAGGCGAAGTGGGGGGTCATTACTATTTGATTCCATTGACGCCCATGTCATCCCATGGTATCCCATCAATACCCAATCGGCCACACCAGGGGAGTCGTGTGTCGAAACGAATACGGGTAATAGGGCGGACCTAACGCCCACGGGTTTCGGGCAATCTCAGAACAAGGCGGACGAGGGTGGCTCTGTTCCTCTCCACATTCGTCAATAAGGTTGATCGCAAGGGCCGGGTCTCGGTCCCGGCACCGTTCCGCTCTGCCCTGGCGTCGCTGTCCTTCCAGGGAATCGTGACCTACCGCTCGTTCACCCAGCCCTGCGCCGAAGGGTGCGGCATCGATTTCATGGAACGGTTGTCGGCCAGTGCCGAAAGCCTCGACCTGTTCAGCCCCGAGCAGGAGGAGTTGAGCGCCCTGATCTTCGCCGACGCCCGCCAGCTCGGCTGGGATGCCGAAGGGCGGATCCTGCTGCCCGAGGATGTGATCGCCCATGCCGGGCTGGACGAAACCGCCGCCTTTGTCGGCAAGGGACGAACCTTCCAGATCTGGCGTCCCGAAACCTACCGCGAGATTGAGGCCGACATCCGCGCCCGCGCCCTGAAGACCCGCCCGACCCTGCCGTTGCGCCCTCGCACCACCACTGGAGACTTATCGTGAGCGCCGCCGCCCCTCATCTTCCCGTCCTGCTGACCGAGGTGATCGCCGCGATCGCCCCGCAGGACGGCGGCCGCTTTCTCGACGGCACCTTTGGCGCCGGGGGCTATTGCCGGGCGATCCTCGCCGCCGCGCCCGGCTGCCACCTGACTGGAATCGACCGCGACCCCACCGCCGCCGAACGCGGGCTGGCGCTGGAGGCCGAGCATCCCGGCCGCTTCGCCTTTGTCGCCGGTCGCTTCGGCGAGATGGCCCGCCTGCTGGGCGAGGATGCCATCGGGACGCTGGACGGGATCGTGCTCGATATCGGCGTGTCGTCGATGCAGATCGACGAGGCCGAACGCGGCTTTTCCTTCTCGAAGGATGGGCCGCTCGACATGCGGATGGAACGAGACGGCCTCGACGCCGCCGATATCGTCAACACCACGCCCGAAGCCGATCTGGCCAACATCCTCTATCGCTATGGCGAGGAACGGCTGTCGCGCCGGATCGCGCGGGCTATCGTCGAGGCACGCAAGGCGCAGCCGTTCCGCCGCACCGGAGAGTTGGCGACGCTGGTCCGCAAGGTGGTGCCGCGCCATCCCGACGGGATCGACCCCGCCACCCGCACCTTCCAGGCGCTGCGGATCGCCGTCAATGACGAGTTGGGCGAACTGGAACGCGGCCTCGCCGCCGCCGAGACCCTGCTTGCCCCCGGCGGGCGGTTGGTGGTGGTGACCTTCCACTCGTTGGAAGACCGGATCGTCAAAGACTTCCTGCGCGACCGTTCGGGCGCTGGCGCCCTGCCGTCGCGCCATCTTCCCCATGGCGGAGTTGGGCCACGCCCCAGCTTCTCCCTGATTCAACGCCGCGCCGTCCGCCCCGGCGAGGACGAGTTGGCCCGCAACCCCCGCGCCCGCTCGGCGCGACTGCGTGCCGCCGCCCGCACCGAAGCCCCGGCCTGGCCTCAGACCACCGGGAGGGCAGCATGAAACGCGGCATCCTCGGAACCGTCCTGTGGATCGGACTGGCCGCCTGCATCGGGATCGGCCTGTTCCTCGTCAAGCATGAAGTCAAGGATCAGGAACGCCGCCTGACCGCGCTGAACGCCGAAATCCGCGCCAATCAGGAAAGCGTCCACGTCCTGCGCGCCGAATGGGCCTATCTCAACGATCCCACCCGGCTGCGCACCCTGGCCGAGCGTCATCTCGGCATGCACCCGGTCCAGCCGACCCAGATGGCCTCGCTTGACGCCGTGTTGCGCGACGGCCTGCCGGTTCAGCCGACCAAGCTGGCCGACAGCCGGGCCAAGCCCGCCGTGCTGAAGTCGGATGCGGCGCTGATCCGCACCGCCGCCGCCCGCCCGGCCGAGCGGCCCGCGCCGCGTCCGGTCCCGGTTACGCCGCCGCCCCACCCCCGCGCCGAGCCGGTGCTGGCCCGCACCGAGCCGATGATGCAGCCCCCGCCGCCCCCGATCGGTCCGTCCAGCCCGCTCCCGGCGGCGGTGCAACCCGCCCGCGGCGGCGGACATTCGATCGTGATCCGCTCTCCCGCCTTGGCCCAGGGCGATCCGGTGATCGACGGGGACAGCCGATGAAACTGTTCCCCTCCCGCCGCCGTCCCGGCTTTCATGCCGGGGACGATCTTCAAGCCGGGATCGCTGTCCGGCTTGACGGCGTCCGCAGCGAAGCGTTGGAAACCGGCCGGTCGCGATTAATCGCGACCGCTTTGGCTTTTGTGGTCGTGTTCGGCGTCATCGCGGTGCGGCTGGTCGATGTCTCGGTGCTCGACCAGCAGCCCGCGCGCCAAAGCGGACCGGCCAAGGCCCGCGCCGACGGGATCGAGATGGAACGGGCCGACATCACCGACCGCAACGGGGTGCTGCTCGCCTCGTCGCTGCCGACCGTGTCGCTGTTCGCCCGCCCCGACGATATCCGCGCCGCCCGCGTCGATGTCGAGCAGGCGGCGGTCCGGCTGACCGAGATTTTGCCCGAACTCGACGTCGCCGAGACCGCGGCGGCGCTGTCGTCGTCGCGCCAGTTCGTCTATCTGCGCCGCAACCTGACGCCGCGCCAGCATCAGGACGTCAACGCGCTCGGCATTCCCGGCCTGCAATTCGAAAAAGGCGAAAGCCGGGTCTATCCCCACGGCAGCCTGCTCGCCCACGTCGTCGGCATGACCGACATCGACAATAGCGGCATCGCCGGAATCGAAAAGCGGTTCGAGTCCACGCTGCACGAAAGCCGCGAACCGCTGATGCTGTCGATCGACATCCGGGTCCAGACCATCGTCCGCGACGAACTGGCCCGCGCCGTCACCGAGTTCCGCGCCATCGGCGCGACTGGGATGGTGATGGATGCCCGTACCGGTGAATTGCTGGCGATGGTCAGCCTGCCCGATTTCGACCCCAACGACCCGCCGCCGGGGACCGATCCCGCCTTGTTCAACCGCGCCACCAAAGGCGCCTACGAGATGGGCTCGACCTTCAAGCTGTTCAACACCGCGGTCGCGCTCGACAGCGGCCGGATCGGGATGACCAGCAGCTTCGACGCCACCAAGCCGCTGGTGTTCGCCGGGCACGTCATCCACGACGACCACGCCCAGAACCGCTGGATGAGCGTTCCCGAAATCCTGATCCATTCCTCGAACATCGGGTCGGCGCGGATGGCGCTCGACGTCGGCACCGAGGCCCAGCGCGCCTTCATGGCCCGGATCGGCATGCTGGCCCCCCCGGCGATCGAACTGCCCGAGGTCGGCGCGCCGCTGGTGCCCAATCCCTGGCGCGAGATCAACACGATCACCATCGCTTTCGGCCATGGACTGTCGGTGACGCCGCTGCAATTGCTGGCCGGAACCGCCGCGCTGGTCAATGGCGGCGAGTACCGCAACCCAACCCTGCTTGCCCACGTCCCCGACGAACAGATCCCCGGCGTCCGGGTCATCAAGCCCAAGACCTCGGCCCAGATCCGCGAATTGATGCGGATGGTCGTCACCGAGGGTACCGGCAAGAAGGCCGACGTGCCCGGCTACGAAGTCGGCGGCAAGACCGGCACCGCCGAAAAGGTCGGCCATGGCGGCTATCGTCGCAAGGCGGTGCTGTCCTCGTTCATCGCCGCCTTCCCGATGGACGATCCCCGCTATGTCGTCCTGGTGATGGTCGATGAGCCCCAGGCAACGCGCGAGACCTTCGGCTTCATCGCCGCCGGTTGGACCGCCGCGCCCGCCGCCGGTCGGGTGATTGCCCAGATCGCCCCGCTGCTGGGGCTGATGCCCAAACCCCCCGCCCCGCCCCAACCGGTCGCCGAGCGCAACCGCGACGGACGTCCCGCCACCGCCACCAGCCAAACGGGAGGCCACGACGTTGCCGCGGTTGACTGACCTGTTACCCAGCCATACCGGCCCCGATCCGATCGTCACCGGACTGACCGCCGATTCCCGGCAGGTCCGGCCCGGTTTCCTGTTCGCCGCCCTGCCCGGCAGCCGCGCCGACGGTCGCGCCTTTGTCCCCGCCGCGCTGGCCGCCGGTGCGGTGGCGATCCTGGTTCCCGACGGCACGATCGTCGATGGACTGCCCGAGACGGTCGCGCTGATCCACGCCCCCAATCCGCGCCGTCGGCTGGCGCTGCTGGCCGCCGCCTTCGCCGGAGCCCAGCCCGAAACAATGGTGGCGGTGACCGGCACCAACGGCAAGACCTCGACCGCCTGGTTCTTCCGCAAGATCATGGGAGTTCTGGGCCACCGCGCCGCCGCGATCGGCACTCTGGGCGTGATCGCCGAGGGCTGGGACGGGCCAAGCGGGTTGACCACTCCCGATCCGGTCGCGCTGCACACGATCCTGGCCAAGCTGGCCGGAATGGGGGTGACCCATGCCAGCCTGGAAGCATCGAGCCACGGGCTCGATCAGGAGCGGCTGGACGGAGTCGTGCTGAAGGCCGCCGCCTTCACCAACCTGACCCGCGACCATCTCGATTATCACCGCGACATGGAAGCCTATGCGGCGGCGAAGCGGCGATTGTTCAGCGAATTGCTCCATGGCGACAGTGTCGCCGTCATCGACATGGACAGCGACTGGTCGCCTTATTTCGCCCGTGCCGCGACCGAGCACGGCCGCCGCCTGATCACCACCGGCGCGGCTGGAAACGACATCCGCCTGATCGAATCCCGCCCGACTCCGTCCGGCCAGGATCTGCGCCTGACCCTGTTCGGCCGCGAGGTCTCGGTCGCCCTGCCGCTGGCGGGACGGTTCCAGGCCCATAACGCGCTGTCGGCGCTGGGTCTGGCGATCGCGATCGGCGAGGATGCCGACCGCGCCCTGGCGGCGCTGGAAAGCCTGGACGGCGTCCCCGGACGGCTGGAACGAGTGGCCGAGCGCGCCAACGGAGCCGCGATCTTCGTCGATTACGCCCACACCCCCGACGCGCTGGAAACCGTGCTGCGGGCGTTGAAGCCCCATGCCTCGCGGCGGCTGGTGGCGCTGTTCGGCTGCGGCGGCGACCGCGATCCGGGCAAGCGCGGGCTGATGGGCTCGATCGCCGGACGGCTGGCCGACGCCGCAATCGTCACCGACGACAATCCGCGCGGCGAAGCCCCCGCCGCGATCCGCGCCGCGATCCTGGGCGGCTGCCTGGGCGGGATCGAGATCGGCGACCGCCACGCCGCCATCCGCACCGCGATTGCCGGACTGGAAGCGGGCGACGTGCTGGTGATCGCGGGCAAGGGCCATGAGACCGGCCAGATCGTCGGCGAGTCCGTTCTGCCGTTCGACGATGCCGCCGAGGCCCGCGCCGCCGTCGCCGCCGTCGATGGCCATCTGGGTGGCGACCTGCCGCTGTGGACCGCCGCCGAGGCCGCCGAGGCCGCCTCGGGAACCTTGACGGGCCGCAGTTGGCTCGCCTTCGGGGTGTCGATCGACAGCCGCTCGCTGCGTCCGGGCGATCTGTTCGTCGCCCTGGCCGGTCCCCAGCACGACGGCCACGACCATGTCGCCGCCGCGCTGGAAGCCGGAGCCGCCGCCGCGATCGTTTCCCGCCGTCCCGAGGGCGTGGCCGAGGACGCGCCGCTGCTGCTGGTCGCCGACACCACCGCCGCTCTGTCGGCGCTGGCGCGGGCCGCCCGCGCCCGCTCCAAGGCCCGGATCGCCGCGATCACCGGCAGCGTCGGCAAGACCGGGACCAAGGAAATGCTGGGTCTGGCCTTGGCCGAGCAGGGGGCGACCCACACCACGGCGGGCAACCTCAACAATCATTACGGTGTGCCGCTGTCGCTGGCCCGGATGCCGCGCGACGCCGCCTTCGCCGTGTTCGAACTGGGGATGAACCATCCGGGCGAACTGACCCCGCTGTCGGCGCTGGTCCGGCCCCATGTCGCGATCATCACCGCCGTCGAAGCGGTCCATCTCGAATTCTTCGCCTCGACCGAAGAGATCGCCGACGCCAAGGCCGAAATCTTAAACGGTCTGGAGCCGGACGGGATCGCGATCCTGCCGCGCGACAACCGCTATTTCCACCGTCTGGCCGGGGCCGCCGCGATCCTGGGCCACAAGGCGCGGTCGTTCGGCAACCATATCGATTCGACCGCCCGGCTGCTCGATTGCGGCATTGATCCCGGCTCGACCGCCGTGTTCGCCTTGGTCGGCGAGCGGGCGATGGCTTATCGCGTCGGCGTGCCCGGCCAGCATTGGGCGGTCAATTCGCTGGCGGTGCTGCTGGCCGCCGAAGCGCTGGGGGCCGATCCGATCCGGGCGGCGCGCTCGCTCGGCGCGATGACCGCGCCCAAAGGACGCGGCCAGCGCAAACGTCTCCCCTTCGGCGGCGGCAACATCGAATTGATCGACGAAAGCTACAACGCCTCACCGGTGTCGATGGCGGCGGCGATCGCGACCCTGGCCTCGTCCCGCCCGGCCAAGGGGGCGCGGCGGATCGCGGTGTTAGGCGACATGCTGGAATTGGGAGAAGACTCGCCGGCTTTGCATGCCGGCCTTGCGGAAGCGATTGAGACCTGGGGCATCGATCTGGTGTACACCGCCGGGCCACTGATGAGTCATCTGCATCGCGCGCTCGACGCCTCGCGTCGCGGCGGTCATGCCGATTCGGCCGATTCGGTGACACCGCTGGTGCTGGCGGGCTTGCGCCCGGGCGATGTGGTGATGGTCAAGGGCTCGGCGGGCAGCCGCATGAGTCGTGTCGTTCAAGCTCTGACGGAAAGGGTGCCAGGGCAAGATGTTATATAATTTTCTATATCCCCTGGCTGATCAGATTGCGATCTTCAATCTGTTCAAATACATCACCTTCCGCACGGTGGGCGCGACGCTGACCGCGCTGATCGTCTCGTTCCTGCTCGCCCCGCGCCTGATCGTCTGGCTGCGGACCTGGCAGAAGCAGGGCCAGCCGATCCGCACCGACGGACCGGAAAGCCACCTGCTGACCAAGAAGGGCACGCCGACGATGGGCGGCCTGCTGATCCTGATGGCGCTGTCGGTCTCGACGCTGCTGTGGGCCGATCTGCGCTCGCCCAACGTCTGGATCGTGATGCTGGTGACGCTGGGCTATGGCCTGATCGGCTTCCTTGACGATTACCTCAAGGTCTCGAAGAAGAACCCGAAGGGCCTGCCCGGCCGCCTGAAGCTGGTCGGCGAGGTCGCGATCGCCCTGATCGCCGCCTATTGGGTGTTCACCTTGCAGCGCGAGCCGCTGGCCGGTGCCTTGGCCGTGCCATTTTTCAAGACGATGCTGGTCCAGTTGTCGTGGTTCTACCTCCCCTTCGCGGTGTTCGTGGTGGTGGGCGCGGGCAACGCCGTCAACCTGACCGACGGACTCGACGGACTGGCGATCGTCCCGGTGATGATCGCCGCCGGGGTGTTCGCGGTGATTTCCTATCTGGTCGGTCATGCCGTCTTCGCCAATTACCTCCAGATCCATTACGTCCCCGGTTCGGGCGAACTGGCGGTGTTCTGCGGCGCGCTGGTGGGGGCCGGGCTGGGCTTCCTGTGGTTCAACGCCCCCCCGGCGATGGTGTTCATGGGCGACACCGGCTCGCTGGCGCTGGGTGGCGCGCTGGGTGCGGTGGCGCTGGTGACCAAGCACGAACTGGTGCTGGGGATCGTCGGCGGGTTGTTCGTGCTGGAGACGGTCTCGGTGATCGTCCAGGTCGCCTCGTACAAGCTGACCGGCAAGCGGGTGTTCCGGATGGCACCCCTCCACCATCATTTCGAGAAAAAAGGCTGGGCCGAGCCGACGGTGGTGATCCGCTTTTGGATCATCGCCACCATCCTGGCGCTGGCCGGGCTGTCGACGTTGAAATTGCGATGAGGCGGGGATGATCGGGGTCACCTTCCTGAAGGGAAAGAACGTCGCGGTGATGGGGCTGGGGAAATCCGGCACCGCCACCGCGCGCGCGCTTCTGGCCGGGGGAGCAACCCTGCTGGCCTGGGACGATGACGAGGCGGCCCGCCGCACCGCCGCCGTCGCCGGAATTCCGGTGGCGAACCCGCTTCAGGACGGTGGTGTCGCCGCCGATCTGGTGGTGTGGAGCCCCGGCATCCCCCACACTCACCCCAAACCGCATCCGCTGGCCGAGGCCGCCCGCGCCGCCGGAATCCCGGTGGTGTGCGACGTCGCCCTGCTTGCCCGCGCCCGCCCCGACGCCCGTTTCGTCGCGATCAGCGGCACCAACGGCAAATCGACCACCACCACCCTGCTGGCCCATCTGCTGGCCCAGGCGGGCAAGCCGACCGCCGCCGGGGGTAATCTCGGCACCGCCGCGTTGGATCTGGCCGACCTGCCCGAGGGCGGCAGCATCGTGCTGGAACTGTCGTCCTATCAGCTCGAACTGTCCGATGGGCTGGCGCTGCAAGCGGCGGCGCTGCTCAACATCACCCCCGACCATCTCGGCCGTCACGGGGGCATGGCGGGCTATATCGCCGCCAAGCGCAGGCTGTTCGATTATCTGGTGCCGGGCGGCACCGCGATCGTCGCCGTCGATGACGAACCCTGCCGGGCAATCGCCGACGAACTGAGCGGACAGGGTCTGCGGGTGGTGCGGATTTCGGTTCTGGCCGCGCTGGCCCAGGGCGTGTCGGCCCCCGACGGGGTGCTGCTCGACAATGGGGTGCCGGTTGCCGACCTGAGCCGCTTCCCCCGCCTGCCCGGCCGCCACAATTGGCAGAACGTCTGCGCCGCCTATGCCGTCGCCCGCGCCGAGGGGGTGTCGCCCGAAACCATCGTCGCCGCGCTGGCCAGCTATCCCGGCCTGGCCCATCGTCAGGAACTGGTCGCCGAGCATGACGGCGTCACCTGGATCAACGATTCGAAGGCGACCAACGCCGACGCCACCGAAAAAGCCCTGGTCTGCCGCGACACGATCCATTGGATCGTCGGCGGACGGCCCAAGGAAGGCGGCATCGACGCGCTGGCCCCCTATTTCTCTCGCATCGCCCATGCCTATCTGATCGGCGAAGCGACCGAGGCGTTCGCCCGCACCCTGGCGGGCAAGGTGCCCTATACCTGCTGCGGCGAGTTGGGCGTCGCGGTCGAGATCGCGCACCGTCAGGCCAAGCCCGGCGCGACGGTTCTGCTGTCGCCCGCCTGCGCCTCGTGGGATCAGTTTGCCTCGTTCGAGCATCGCGGCGACGTCTTCCGCGAGATGGTTCAAGCCCTGTACGACGAGGGCGAGGACGAGGACGAGCGCCCGGCGACTGAGGGGGAGATGCCATAATGGCTGCCCTCACCCATCTGGGAACGCTTCCGGAGCGCAGCGACTGGCGCGTTGAGCGCCCGCGCTTTATAGCGCGAAAGCCAAGCGAACGGAGTGAGCGCCCGGCGACTGAGGGGGACACACCATGAGCGTCACCTTCGGCCGCACCGATACCTCTGTTCTCGGCCGCTGGTGGTGGACGGTCGATCGCTGGACCATCGCCGCGCTGCTGGTGCTGATCGCGGTCGGTGCGCTGCTGACGATGGCGGCCAGCCCGGCGGTGGCCGAGCGGATCAACGCGCAAAGCTTTCACTTCGTCCGCCGCCAGTTCATCTTCCTCGCCCCGGCGGTGGTTCTGATGCTGGGGATTTCGCTGCTGACACCGAAACAGGTGCGGCGGACGGCGGTGATCGGGCTGCTGGTCTCGCTGCTGCTGCTGGCGCTGGTGCCGTTGCTGGGGGCCGAGATCAAGGGAGCGCGGCGCTGGCTGTCGCTGGGCGGCCTGTCGGTGCAGCCGTCGGAATTCGTCAAACCGTTTTTCGCCGTCGTCGCCGCCTGGATGTTCGCCTCGGCCCGGCTGGAACCCGGCTTTCCCGGCCGGATCATCGCCACCGCCTTGTTCGGCCTGACCGCGCTGCTGTTGCTGGTCCAGCCCGATGTCGGCCAGACCGTGATCCTGGCGGCAGTCTGGGCGGTGCAGTTCTTCCTGGCCGGTCTGCCGATGCTATGGGTGGTGGTGCTGGGCATGGCCGCCCCGATCGGCGCGGTGGTGGCCTATCAATTCTTCCCGCATGTGCAGTCGCGGGTCGATCGCTTCCTCGACCCCTCGGCGGGCGACGCCTATCAGGTGACGACGGCGCTGAGCGCCTTTCGCAATGGCGGTCTGTTCGGACGCGGTCCCGGCGAGGGCAAGGTCAAGCTGGTGCTGCCCGACGCCCACACCGACTTCATCCTGGCCGTCGGCGGCGAGGAATTCGGTCTGCTGCTGTGCCTGCTGGTGGTGGCGCTGTTCGCCTTCATCGTGCTGCGCGGCTTCGCCCGCCTCGTCAAGGAAGACAATCTGTTCGTCGTGCTGGCGACCGCCGGATTGCTGGTCCAGTTCGGAATGCAGGCGATCGTCAACATGGCCTCGACGCTGCGGCTGATGCCCGCCAAGGGCATGACGCTGCCGTTCATCTCCTATGGCGGCTCGTCGATGCTGGCGCTGGCTCTCGGAATGGGGATGGTGCTGGCCCTGACCCGCACCCGCTATGGCCGGGAAGGATTGGACGCATGAGCGCGACCCGGAAATTGATCGTTCTGGCCGCCGGGGGGACCGGCGGTCACGTCTTCCCCGCCGAGGCGCTGGCCGGGGTTCTGCTGGAGCGCGGCCACCGGCTGGCCCTGGTCACCGACCGTCGCGGCGAAGCCTATGGCGGCACGCTGGGCCAACTGGAAACCCACCGCATCAGCGCCGGGGGACTGGCCGGACGTGGGCCGCTGGCCCGGCTGCGCGCCGTCGCCGAACTGGGGCTGGGGATCATCCAGGCCCGCGGGCTGTTAAAGCGGCTGGAGCCCTCGGTGGTGGTCGGCTTTGGCGGCTATGCCTCGGTGCCGGGGATGGTGGCGGCGACGATGGCCGGGCTGCCCACCGTGCTGCACGAGCAGAACGCGGTGCTGGGCCGCGCCAACCGGCTGCTGGCCAACCGCGTCGGCCGCATCGCCACCTCGTATCCCGAGGTCTCGCATGTCGATCCCAGCCTGACCGCGAAGCTGGTCCATACCGGAATGCCGGTGCGGGCGGCGATCGCCGCGTTGCGCGACACCCCCTATCCGCCGCTGGGCGAAAGCGGGCCGATTCGGCTGCTGATCCTGGGCGGCAGCCAGGGGGCGCGGGTGCTGTCCGAGGTGGTTCCGGCCGCGCTGGCGCTGCTGCCCGAGGGACTGAAGCAGCAGCTTGACGTCGCCCAGCAATGCCGCCCCGAGGATCTGGAGGCGGTCGAGGCCGCCTATCGCGCCAGCACGATCAAGGCCACCTTGCAAACCTTCTTCGCCGACGCCCCCGAGCGGATCGCCGGAGCCCATCTGGTGATCGCGCGGGCCGGAGCCTCGACCGTCGCCGAACTGACCGCGCTGGGCCGCCCGGCGATCCTGGTGCCCTATCCCTTTGCCATCGACGACCACCAGACCGCCAACGCCCATGCCGTCGAAGAGCATGGCGGGGCGTGGCTGATGCCCCAAGACGGCTTTAGCGCCGAAACCCTGGCGGCCCGGCTGGTCGGGCTGTTCCAGTCTCCCGAAACCCTGGCCCGGACCGCCGATTGCGCCGCGCGCGCCGGTCGTGCCGATGCTGCCCAAAGTCTGGCCGACCTGGTGGTCGCCCAGATTCCGACCGATACGAGGAATTAGTTTCATGCGGACCATGCCGTTGTCCATCGGCACCATTCACTTCGTCGGAATCGGCGGCATCGGCATGTCCGGTATCGCCGAGATTCTGCACAATCTCGGCTATGCCGTGCAGGGAACCGACATCGCCGATAATTACAACGTCGAGCGGCTGCGCAAGATGGGCATTCCGGTCCGGATCGGTCACAGCGCCGAGGCGTTGGGCGATGCCCGCGTCGTCGTGATCTCGTCGGCGGTCAAGCCCGACAATCCCGAAGTCGCCGCCGCCCGCTCGCGGCTGGTGCCGGTGGTCCGCCGCGCCGAGATGCTGGCCGAACTGATGCGGTTGAAGAACGCGATCGCGATCGGCGGCACCCACGGCAAGACCACCACCACCTCGCTGATCGCGGCGCTGCTGGAAGCGGCCCGGCTTGATCCCACCGTCATCAATGGCGGCATCATCAACGCCTATGGCACCAATGCCCGGCTGGGTGCCAGCGACTGGATGGTGGTCGAGGCCGACGAATCCGACGGCAGCTTCCTCAAACTGCCCTCTACCGCGGTGGTCGTCACCAATATCGACCCCGAGCATATGGACCATTACGGCACCTTCGACCGGCTGCGCGACGCCTTCCGCAGCTTCGTCGAAAGCATTCCGTTCTATGGCTTCGCCGCCCTGTGCATCGACCATCCCGAAGTCCAGACCCTGATCGCCCGCGTGCCCGACCGCAAGATCGTCACCTATGGCTTCTCGCCCCAGGCGATGGTCCGCGCCGTCAACGTCACCTTCGGGGGCGACGGCGCGCGCTATGACGTCGCGATCACCGACCGCGTCACCGGCCAGTCGCGCACCATCGCCGGACTAAATCTGCCGATGTTTGGCGAGCACAATGTGCAGAACTCGCTGGCGGCGATCGCGGTGGCGGTCGAACTCGGCCTGCCCAACGACATCGTCAGGAAGGCGCTGGGCGGCTTCTCGGGCGTCAAGCGCCGCTTCACCCGCGTCGGCGAAACCAACGGCATCACCGTGATCGACGATTACGGCCACCACCCGGTCGAGATCGCGGCGGTGTTGAAGGCGGCCCGCAGCGCCAGCGCCGGACAGGTGATCGCCGTGGTCCAGCCCCACCGCTATTCGCGGCTGGAAAATTTGATGGCCGAGTTCTGCACCTGCTTCAACAATGCCGATACCGTGATCGTCGCCGACGTCTATGCCGCGGGCGAGGCTCCGATCCCCGGCATCGACCGCGACGCCCTGGTCCGGGCTCTGCGCGAGCACGGTCACCGCAACGTGCTGGCCCTGCCCGAGCCGAAAGCGCTGGCCGGGATCGTCCACGAGGTGGCGCGGCCGGGCGACATGGTGGTGTGCCTGGGGGCCGGGTCGATCACCAATTGGGCCCATGCCTTGCCCGCCGATCTGGCGGCGCTGACCGTGGCCCCGGCGGAATTGGAGGACGGCGAATGATGGCCGCCCGCTCCCCCGCCGCCGATTGGCGCGACGCGCTGCCGCCGTTGCGCGGGCGGCTGACGTCCGACGCGCCGCTGGCCCCCTATACCTGGTTCCGCGTCGGCGGTCCGGCCGACCTGCTGTTCCGTCCCGCCGACGAAGCGGATTTGATCGCCTTCCTGACCGCGCTGCCGCCCGAAGTGCCGGTGACGGTGATCGGGGCCGGATCGAACCTGCTGGTCCGCGACGGCGGGATTCCCGGCGCGGTGATCCGGCTTGGTCCCGGCTTTGCCGCAATCACCCGGACCGAGAGCGGGTTCGAGGTCGGAGCCGGAGCGCTCGACCTCACCGTCTCGCGTCACGCCGAAGCCGAATCGCTGGGCGGGCTGGAATTCCTGTCGGGGATTCCCGGCACGATCGGCGGCGCGGTGCGGATGAATGCGGGCGCGTTCGGGCGCGAGATCAAGGACGTGATCGGGTCCGTCCGGGTGCTCGACCGCGCCGGACAGGTCCACCGTCTCGAGGCGGCGGCGCTGGGGCTGAGCTATCGTCGCTCGTCGCTGCCCGAGGATATGATCGTGCTGTCGGCCGCCCTGGCCGCCAGCCCCGACCGGCCCGAAGCGGTTGCCCTGCGGATGGACCAGATTCGCATCGCCCGCGAGGAGGCCCAGCCGCAACGGTCGCGCACCGGCGGCTCGACCTTCGCCAACCCGCCGGGCGAAAGCGCCTGGAAGCTGATCGACGGTGCCGGATGCCGGGGCCTGACCCGGGGCGGCGCGCGGGTGTCGGAGAAGCATTGCAACTTCCTGATCAATCTCGGCGAGGCCACTGCCGCCGAGATCGAGGATTTGGGCGAAGAGGTCCGCCGCCGTGTCTTCGAGACCAGCGGAATCGACCTGCATTGGGAAATTCGCCGGATTGGAGTGAGGGCATGAGCGCGCAACGGGTTTCCGTCCTGATGGGGGGCGCGTCGTCCGAGCGCGAGGTTTCGCTGCGTTCGGGTCAGGCGGTTGGCGCGGCGCTGGAGCAGGCCGGATACGCCGTCACCCTGGTCGAATGCGGCCACGATCCCGCCACTTTGATCAGCGATCTTCGCGCCTCTCGCCCCGATGTGGTGTTCAACGCGTTGCATGGCCGTTTTGGCGAGGATGGCTGCGTCCAGGGTATTTTGAATCTGTTGGGACTGCCTTATACCCATTCCGGCCTGCTGGCCTCGGCGGCGGCGATGGACAAGGCGTTCGCACGGCGGCTGTTCGCCGTCGCCGGTCTGCCGGTGGCCGAAGGACAGGTAGTGCACCGGGGCGAGCCCGCGCCGCTGCCCCGTCCCTATGTCGTCAAGCCGCTCAACGAGGGCTCGTCGGTCGGCGTCCATATCGTCCGCGACGGCGACGGCACCGACCCGCTGACCGAGTGGCCGTTCGAGGGCGACGAGGTGCTGGTCGAAGCCTTTATTCCCGGCCGCGAATTGACCGTCGCGGTGATGGGCGACCGGGCGCTGGGTGTGCTTGAGATCACATCCGAGCGCGGGTTTTATGACTACTCTGCCAAATATGCTCCCGGCGGTTCGCGCCACATCATGCCGGCGCCGCTGCCGCCCGAAGACACCGCCGAAGCCGGTCGATTGGCCCTGGCGGCGCATCGGGCCCTGGGGTGCCGTGGGGTGTCGCGGGCCGACCTGCGCTACGACGATACCCGACCGGGCGAGGCACCGCGGCTGGTGCTGCTCGAAGTCAACACTCAGCCTGGAATGACCGCAACCTCGCTGGTGCCCGATATCGCGGCCCACGCCGGGATCACCTTTCCCGAACTGGTCCGCTGGATGGTGGAGAACGCCCGATGCGACGCATGAGCGCCGCCGACATCGTGATCACCCCCGAAGACCGGCCCGGCGTCCGGTCGGGCGAGCCGCCGCACGCGCCCAAACCGCCGAAACAGCCGAAACAGCCGCGCGCCACGGCCCAGGCCGCCGCCCCGCGCGGACGCGGTCGCCGCCGCGCCCAGCGCTACCGGCTCGACCTCTCCCCGGTGCAGAAATTCGCCGCGATCGGCGTCGCGGTGACCGCTTTGTTCGTCGGTGGCGCCTCGCTGTGGCAATCGGGCGTGCTGCAACGGGCCTGGCGCGACACCGGAGACTCGGTGCTGCATCTGACCGCGCTGGCTGGCTTTCGCACCACCGAAATCACCGTTGCCGGACGCCGCCGCATTCCGACCGACCAGATCGTCTCGGCGCTGGGTGCCCGTCACGGCGACCCGATCCTGGGGCTCGACATCGCCGCCGCCCGCGACCGGCTGGAAGCGCTGCCCGGCATCCGCGCCGCAGTGATCGAGCGCCGCCTGCCCGGCAGCCTGCATCTGGTGATCGTCGAGCGTGAACCGGTGGCGCTGTGGCAGTACGAGGGCGTCTACACCCTGGTCGATCGCGACGGCAAGGTGATCCCCGGCAGCATCGAGGGCTTCGAGGATCTGCCTCTCGTCGTCGGCGAGGGAGCCGGGGCGCGCGCCGACGAATTGCTGACGATGCTGTCGTCCGAGCCCGACCTCGCGGCGCGGGTCAAGGCGGCGACCCGGGTCGGCAACCGCCGCTGGAACCTCACCCTCGACGACATCCGCACCGGGCTCGAAGTCCGGCTGCCCGAGATCGAGCCCGAGGTGGCGTGGACCCGGCTGGCCGAATTGGAGCGCTCGAAGGGACTAGCCAGCCGCCCGCTGGCGATGATCGATATGCGCGTGCCCGACCGGCTGGTGCTGCGGCCCGGACGCGACCTGCCGCAAAGCGCGGAGCGTCCGCCGCAGGCGTCGTCGCCGCTGCCGCCCGCGCCCGGTTTGGGAAAGGAGGACTGACGTGGCTGTACGCAACGGACTGATCGCGGCGTTGGATGTCGGCACGGCCAAGGTGTGCTGCTTCATCGCGCGCGTCCAGGACGACGGCACGCCGCGCATCGTCGGCATCGGCCACCAGCTGGCGCGCGGGATGCGCAACGGCGCGGTGGTCGATATGGAGGAACTGGAAACCTCGATCCGCGCCTCGGTCGATGCCGCCGAGGACATGGCGGGCGAGCGGGTCCGCGCCGTCGTCGTCAACATTTCGGGCGGACTGCCCGGCTCGGCCAACGTCAAGGTCGAGGTGGCGATGAACGGCCACCCGGTCAACGAAGCCGACATCCGCCGGATGCTCGATCACGGCCGCGCCCACCACGAAAGCCCCGACCGCGAACTGATCCACGCCATTCCGGTCGATTACACCATCGACGGCAATGAGGGGATCAAGGATCCGCGCGGGATGTTCGGCGACCGGCTGGGCGTCGCGATCCACGTCATTTCGGCAGCGGTCGGTCCGGTCCGCAACCTCGCCACCGTCGTCAACCGCTGCCACCTCGACATCGAGGCGCGCGTCGTCAGCCCCTATGCCGCCGGTCTGGCCTGCCTCGTCGATGATGAGAAGGAACTGGGCGTCACCTGCATCGACATGGGCGGCGGCACCACCTCGATCGCGGTGTTCCTGGCCGGGCAATTGATCCATACCGACGTGATTCCGATCGGCGGTGCCCACGTCACCAGCGACATCGCCCGCGGCCTATCGACCCCGGTGGCCCAGGCCGAGCGGATGAAGACGCTGTACGGCTCGGCAATCCCGACGCCGTCGGACGACCGTGAAATCCTGAAAGTGCCGCTGGTCGGCGAGGACGAGGACGGCGCCAGCAATCAGGTGCCGCGTTCGATGCTGATCCAGATCATCCAGCCCCGGCTGGAAGAGACGTTTGAACTGGTTCGCACCCGGCTCGAACAGGGCGGGTTCGACAAGATGGCTGGCCGCCGGGTGGTTCTCACCGGTGGGGCCAGTCAGATGCAGGGCGCCCGCGACCTAGCCGGTCTGGTGCTCGACAAGCAGGTGCGTCTCGGGCGGCCCGTCGGGTTGCAGGGACTGCCCGAAGCGACCGGAGGCCCTGCATTTTCGGGCTGCGCCGGTCTGATCCGCTATGCGCTGGTCCACTCCCCCACCCCCAGTCGGGGACGGCGGGCGGCGATCAGCGTCGGTGGCGACGGCGGCTCGGCCTGGGGCAGGCTGGGAGGCTGGTTGAAGCGTAATTTTTGACCCGGACGAAATCTCATCATACGGCCGAGGGTGAAGCGGCCGAAACAGCGCGGAGGACTACACATGCTGACCTTTCTTCCCGGAGCCAATGAAGAACTGAAGCCTCGCATCACCGTCATCGGCGTCGGCGGCGCCGGCGGCAACGCCGTCAACAACATGATCCAGTCGCGGCTGGAGGGCGTCGAGTTCATCGTCGCCAATACCGACGCGCAATCGCTGGGCCAGAGCCGCACCGAGCGGCGGATTCAACTCGGCACCCAGGTCACCCAGGGTCTGGGCGCGGGCTCGCGTCCCGACGTCGGCCGCGCCGCCGCCGAGGAAAGCATCGAAGACATCCTCACCCAGATCAACGGCACCAACATGGTGTTCATCACCGCCGGAATGGGCGGCGGCACCGGCACCGGCGCCGCGCCGGTAATCGCACGGGCCGCCCGAGAGCAGGGCATCCTGACCGTCGGCGTGGTGACCAAGCCCTTCCATTTCGAGGGCGCGCACCGGATGCGGACCGCCGAGCAGGGCATCGAGGAGATGCAGCAATATGTCGATACCCTGATCATCATCCCCAACCAGAACCTGTTCCGCGTCGCCACCGAGCGCACCACCTTCGCCGACGCCTTCAAGATGGCCGACGATGTGCTGTATTCCGGCGTGCGCGGCGTCACCGATCTGATGATCATGCCCGGCCTGATCAACCTCGATTTCGCCGACATCCGGACCGTGATGAGCGAAATGGGCAAGGCGATGATGGGCACCGGCGAGGCCGAGGGCGACAAGCGCGCGATCGACGCCGCCGAGGCCGCGATCAGCAACCCGCTGCTCGACGACACCTCGATGAAGGGGGCCAAGGGCGTCCTCATCAACATTACCGGCGGCATGGACATGACCTTGTTCGAGGTCGATGAAGCCGCCAACCGCATCCGCGACGAAGTCGATCCCGAAGCCAACATCATCTTCGGCTCGACCTTCGACGAGAAGCTGAACGGCCAGATCCGCGTCTCGGTCGTCGCCACCGGCATCGCCAGCGAAGCCGCCGCCCAGCCCAAACCGACGGTGATCTCGCTGGTCGGCACCCAGCAACCGCAGCCTGCGGCCCGGCCGGTCCAGCCCGCCGCCGCCCAGGCGGCCCAGCCCCAGCCCAGCTTTCGTCCGCAGAAGCTGACGGTGCCCCAGCCCGCTCAGGCCCAGACCACCGCTCCCCAGGCGACGGCGCGGGCGGCGATCCGCGACCCCGAAATCGATCAGCGCCAGACCGATCCGGTGATGCGGGCCGAGCCCGATCTGCGTCCCGAGCCCAGCTTCAACCGGGCGATGCCGAGCCGCTATGCCGACGAAGTCGAGCCGGATATGAGCAGCCTGCATCGCGCGGTGTCGGAAATCGCCGAATCCCCGATCAGCCAGCCGCAGCATCCGGTCCAGCACAGCGAACCGCCCCGTGCCGGCAGCCTGCTCAACCGTCTGGTCAATCGCGGCCGCCACGCGATCTCGCCCGCCCCGGCGGCTCCCCGTGCCCCCGAGGCGCCCGCGCCCCGGATGGAAGCCCGCCGCGAACCGACCGCGCCCCGGTCGGGTGAGGATCTCGACATTCCGGCGTTTCTGCGTCGTCAGGCGAATTAGAGCGCTCACGACCGTTTAGGGGGGCTTCGGCCCCCCACCCGCGCCACCTTGACGGGCCCGATCGGATTGCCCGGTCGGGCCCTTTTTTCAAGGCGTTAGCGGTGAAACAATCGGCAACAATGATTGATTTGAGGGCTCGACCCCGGGCTGGTAGAGATAGGAGCGTAGACATCAAGTTCCGCATCGCCTCGAACACTTAGACAGAGGCGGGCAAAACAGAAATAGGGGATCGCCCGTGAATCGGATCGTCGACGAACAGAATCCCGGCCTCGACACCCTGTCTTTCGTCTCGACTGCATTCCGGTCCCCGCAGCGGACACTCAAGACCGCGATCGGATGCACCGGGATCGGTCTTCATTCCGGTTCGCGCGTTACCATGACGCTGCGTCCGGCCGCCCCTGATACCGGCATCCGGTTCCGCCGCGTCGATATCGCTGGCGGCGGCGGCATCGTTCCGGCCCATTGGGCCACCGTCAACGACACCCGCCTCAACACCTGCCTGCGCAACAGCGACGGCATCGCCGTCGGCACCGTCGAACATCTGATGGCCGCTTTGTGCGGGATGCAGATCGACAATTGCCTGATCGACATCAACGGCCCCGAAGTGCCGGTGATGGACGGATCGGCCGCCCCCTTCCTGTTCCTGATCGAATGCGCCGGAACCCTGGAACAATCGGCCCCGCGCCGCGCCATCAAGGTGTTGAAGCGTGTCACCGTCCGCGACGGCGACAAGGTCGCCTCGCTCTCCCCCGCCTCGTCCTTCTCGGTCCGAGTTGAAATCGACTTCGCCAGCAGCGCGATCGCCCGCCAGGATTTCTTCCTCGGCCTGACGGAAAGCAGCTTCAAGGCCGAAGTCGCCCGCGCCCGCACCTTCGGCTTCGAACAGGAAGTCGCGATGCTGCGCGCCAACGGACTGGCCCGTGGTGGCTCGCTCGACAATGCGGTGGTGATCGACAGCACCGGGACCAAGGTGCTCAACGACGACGGGCTGCGCTACGGCAACGAATTCGTCCGTCACAAGGTGCTGGATGCGGTCGGCGACCTTTACCTCGCCGGTGGCCCGATCCTCGGCCATTTCAACGGCATCCGCACCGGCCACGCGCTGAACAACCAGTTGCTGCGCCAGTTGTTCGCCGACAGCTCGGCCTATTGCCTGGTCGATCTCGCCGCCGTTCCGGTCGAAATCTCCTCCCCCGAGCGGCTGCGCGCGGCGAGCTGAACAAAGTGAAACGACCTCCCTCTCCGATGGGGAGAGGGAGGCGGATCGCAAAGAACAGGGGACAGACCGCTTAGAAGTCTCCCGTGAAAAAGTCCCTCGCTGTCGCTCGGTGTACTTTTTCCCGTTGGATTAAAAGGAGAAAAATGGGCTAGGGGCGGCCCAGCGCCCATTTTTCGTGTTGTCTGTTTCACCAGCCTCCGAAGCCGTGGGCGTCGCCCATCGGCCTCGGAGGGAACCAAATCCATCCCCGCGCGGAAAGCTTGATTGAGCACGGGGATTCTTTTTGAACCGGGGAAAAGTACACTGAGGCCAAAGGCCGAAGGACTTTTTCACGACCGACTTAGAACCCGACGGTGCGGCTGGAACCGACGCGAAGCGGAGAGCGTTCCGGGGTGCCGTAGATCGGCCATGTGCCCGACGCCACCGCTTCCAGCGATGCCGAGGACTGACCCAGCCGGGCCTGATAGACCCAATAGCTGGTCATCACCCGCTGCACGAATACGCGGGTTTCCCGCGCGGGCAGGCTTTCGACGAACATCAACGGATCTTCGCCGTGACGGATGCCCTGAAGCCAGCGCCCCAGCGTGCCGGGACCGGCATTATAGGCCGCCGCCATCATCATCAAATTGCCGTTGACCGGATCGTCCGACAACAGCCGGGTGACATAGCGTTGCCCCACCCCGAGATTGACCGCCGGATCGGTCAATTGGTCGCGCACGCGCAGACCGCCGACCGCCTGGGCCGTTGCCGGCATCAATTGCATCAGACCGGCGGCACCCGAGGCGCTGCGGGCATCGGGATTGAACGAGGATTCCTGACGGACCAGGGCATAAACCAGAGCGCGGTCAACCTGCCAGCCGCCTTGCGGCATCCAATCGGGCAGCGGATAGGCGGCGGCATCATGGGTCCGCCCGTTTTCACGCGGCAACACGCCGCCCAGCCGAACCGCCAGACCCGGCATCTTCGCCGCCTGGGCCAGCACCAGCATCGACTGACGCACCGCCTTACCGGCGGACGGGTAGAGCTTGCGCAATTCTTCTTCGGCGTCGTCGCGTTCGCCCAACTGGATCAGGGCCAGGGCGCGCCGCGCCGCCGGAACCCGCATCAGCATGTCGGCATCGCCCTCGGTGAAGGGGGGCAATTCCCAGGCATAGCTGACCGGATAGCCCAGCCAGGAGCGGGCAAGCAGACCGTAGAAGGTGCGCGGATAGCTGGCGGCAACTTCCATCCAGTGATTGACCGCTTCGGGGCGATGGTTGACCAGATTGGCCCGGGCCGCCCAGAACGCGCCGCCCGCAGTCAGCCAATCCTGATTGAGGGCCGAGGTCGCGGTATCTTCGAAATGACGGCGGGCCTGATCGGGCTTGCCCGCCCGCCACAGCGCCAGACCGGCGATCCAGTGGGCGGCGGGCAGCGCCTCGCCCGAGCGTTCCGCCGAAGCCGACGCCAGATCGGCGGCGCGGTCGTCGCGGCCCCCGGCGAAATGATCGGACGCCACCATCAGCCGCAGCCGGTCCTGGTCGAGCGCCGGAAGCGACTGCACCTCGGCCGAGGCCAGCATCGCTTCGGCCCGGCCGGATTCGTTGTCGCGCAGCAATTGGCGCAGACGGGTCTTGATCGGCCGCGCCCGGGGAGCGGATTCGTCGGTATCGAACGCCACCTCTTCCCACATCGCGCCATCGGCGTCGGTGTCGATCCCGGTCCCGCGCAATGCGCCACGCTGGGGGGCGCGCAGGCCCTGAGCCCCGCGTCCGCCCTTGGCCGACAGGGCCAGACGGTGGATCGCCTCGGCCTGAGGCAGGGCCGCGTTTTCGGCCAGCCAGGCGCGCAATTCGGGGAAATGGGGCTTGGTGCTGGGGGCGAGCAGCCGCCGCGCCTGGACATAGCCGCGCAGCAGATCGTCTTCGACCTTGCCCAATTCGCGATCGGCACCGGCCCAATCGCCCCGGTCCTGAAGAGTCAGGATGCGGCGATAAAGATCGGCATCGGCCACCGACAGCGGCCGGGGCACGGGAGCCACCCTGGCTTCACGCTGGCCGCCGGGAAAAATCGCGGCGGTCTGCGGGCCTTCGGCGGCGGCAACCTGGACGGACCCGGCAAAGGGGGAGTTCGGACGGGCCGGTTCGCCCGCCGTGGCCGTGGACGTCGCAGCCAGAATCACCAGCATCGCTGCTGGGAGGAGCCTGTCGCGCAAGGCTGTTCTCCTCAGGTGGTTATCGACAATACCAATCGCGGTCACCGGTTTTATAAATGAATGGACCCCTCCTGTGGAAGAAAAAAATGCCCACACGCCCCAGGGGAAACTAACATTCCTTTTATATTCAGTGACTTAACCGAAAAGATTCCTCCCCCAACCCCGCCTCATTAACACATAAAGATATCTTTATATGATGTTGCGTTTTGCCGCCAAGCCCGCTACACTCCGCTCCAGCTTAACCTCCTGATATCCAGAGGAATCGCATGACCGCTTTCACCGACTATAAGGTCGCCGACATCGGGCTGGCCGCCTGGGGCCGCAAGGAACTGGACATCGCCGAAAGCGAGATGCCCGGCCTGATCGCCACCCGCGAGGAATACGGCCCGAGCCAGCCGCTGAAGGGTGCCCGCGTCGCCGGTTCCCTGCACATGACGATCCAGACCGGCGTGCTGATCGAGACGTTGACGGCGCTGGGCGCCGACGTCCGCTGGGCGTCCTGTAACATCTTCTCGACCCAGGACCACGCCGCCGCCGCGATCGCCGCCGCCGGTATCCCGGTGTTCGCCGTCAAGGGCGAGAGCCTGGAAGAATATTGGGATTACACCCACCGCATCTTCGAATGGGCCGATGGCGGCTGCCCGAACATGATCCTCGACGATGGCGGCGACGCCACCCTGCTGATCCATCTCGGCATGCGCGCCGAGAAGGATGCCTCGGTGCTGTCCACCCCCACCTGCGAGGAAGAGGAATATCTGTTCGCTTCGATCAAGAAGAAGCTGGCGGCCGATCCGACCTTCTATTCCCGCAACGGCACCGCGATCCGGGGTGTGACCGAGGAAACCACCACCGGCGTCCACCGTCTCTACGAGATGGAGAAGAAGGGCACCCTGTTGTGGCCGGCGATCAACGTCAACGATTCGGTCACCAAGTCGAAGTTCGACAACAAGTACGGCTGCCGCGAATCGCTGGTTGACGGCATCCGCCGCGCCACCGACGTGATGCTGGCGGGCAAGGTCGCCGTCGTCGCCGGGTTCGGCGACGTGGGCAAGGGCTCGGCCGAGTCGCTGGCCAGCCAGGGCTGCCGCGTCATCGTCACCGAGATCGACCCGATCTGCGCGCTTCAGGCCTGCATGGAAGGCTATGAGGTCCAGACGATGGAACAGGCCGCGCCGCGCGGCGACATCTTCGTCACCACCACCGGCAATGTCGATGTCATCACCCTCGACCACATGCGGGCGATGAAGGACCGGGCGATCGTCTGCAACATCGGCCATTTCGACAGCGAAATTCAGGTCGCCGCGCTGAAGAACTTCGCCTGGAACAACATCAAGCCGCAGGTCGACGAGATTAAGTTCCCCGACGGCAAGCGGATCCTGCTGCTGGCCGAAGGCCGTCTGGTCAATCTGGGCTGCGCCACCGGCCATCCCAGCTTCGTGATGAGCGCGTCCTTCACCAATCAGGTGCTGGCCCAGATCGACATCTACGCCAATCCGGGCAAGTACGAGCGCAAGGTCTATGTGCTGCCGAAGCACCTCGACGAGAAGGTCGCCTTGCTGCATCTGGCCAAGCTGGGCGCGACCCTGACCCAGCTCAACAGCAAGCAGGCCGAGTATATCGGCGTCGCGGTCGCAGGCCCGTTCAAGCCCGACACCTACCGCTACTAAGCGTCGGCCAAAGCGTGCGTCAGGTTTGGCGCACGATGCTCCGGGCCGAACGATCACGGACGGGACAGGGGGAAACCCCTGTCCCGTTTCGTTTGCTCAGACCGTGCCGACCTCGCCGAGGAAGCGGCTGACCACCCCGCGCAGGGCGGCAGCCTCGTCCACCAGCGAGTGGGACGAGGCCAGAACCTGTTCGGCCGCCCGCCCAGTTTCGGCCGCGGCCTGGGTCACGCCTCCGATCGTGGTCGATACCTGACGCGTCCCGCCTGCGGCGGCTTGGATATTGCGGGCAATTTCGGCGGTCGCGGCGGATTGCTCTTCGACCGCCGAGGCGATCGCGGTCGCAATGTGGTTGATATCCTCGATCCGGGCGACGATACCGGCGATCGCTCCGACCGCTTCCTGGGTCTTGGCCTGAACCGAGCCGATCAGAGCCCCGATTTCGTCGGTGGCCCGGGCGGTCTGGGTCGCCAGATGCTTGACCTCGCCCGCCACCACCGCAAAGCCCTTGCCCGCTTCGCCAGCGCGGGCCGCCTCGATCGTCGCGTTCAGGGCCAACAGGTTGGTCTGGCTGGCGATGTCGTTGATCAGGTTGACCACCGCGCCGATCTTGGCCGAACTGTCGGCCAAGCTCCGCACCATGCTGTTGGTATGGTCAGCCTCGGCGGATGCCGCCTTGGACGCGACGCTCGATTGCTCGACCTGCCGGGCGATCTCGGCAATCGAAGCCGACAATTCCTCGGCGGCGCTGGCGACGGTCTGCACGCTGCCACTCGCCTCGTCACTGGCGGCGGCGACGGTCGAAGCCTGACGTTTGGTCTGCTCGGCATTGGCCGACATCGTCTGAGCAACGCCATTCATGTCGGCGGCGGCATGGGTGACCGTTTCGAGAACCCCGGAGACGGCCTGATCGAACGCGCGGGTCATCGCCTGAAGCGCCTGCCCCCGCTCCTCACGCTGGAGAAACAACGCGGACAGGTCGGACAGACAGACGAACACCAGGGTCCGCCCCCCTTCCTGCGCCATGAACAGGGTTGCCGTGACCGGCAGGTCGCTGCCATCGGCGCGGCGATGCACCCATTCGAACCGGTTGAACCCCTTGCGGACGGCCTCGGCGATGAGCGGCTGGGCCTTGGCCTCGGAGCTTTGGCCGTCGGGTTGAAACGGAGGCGAAAGCTGGGCGGGGGTGCAATCGAGCAGCGCCGCCTTGTCGGCATGGCCGAACATCCGCGTCGCCGCATCGTTACACTCGATATAGACCCCGTCGCTCATGACCAGGATGGCATCGGGCGTACAGTCAAAAAATGTGCGCCGGATAGCGAGCCCCGCATCGGGGCGTTTGCTCCAAAATTGAAGAGCCACGACCGTTCCTTATACCTAAAGGGGTTTTGATTTCACACAAAACTTACTCTTTAGGTGTAGCACGCCGCCGCTCGGTGCTTAATATACAAATTAGAAATACGCATAAAGCAGTGTTTAAATCTATCGTTGGATTACGATACATAAATTCGATTCAAACAAGGATTATCAAATCTCCGCCAATCGGCTGAAAACGATACGACATTCCAGATTATCTATTTTCACGCGCCGTTATCCTGGCCGGAAAACCCGCGCGGTTTGCCGGGGAGGCCGGGCGTGCTACGGTGCGGGCCGACATCCCGCCCCCAGCCGAATGAAGCCCGCCCGTGACCGCCGCACCGTCCGAGTCCCTCGCCTCCCTTCCCGACGACGTCACCCCGATGATGGCCCAATATCTGGCGATCAAGCGGGCGCATCCCGATTGCCTGCTGTTCTATCGGATGGGCGATTTCTACGAATTGTTCTTCGACGACGCGGTCAAGGCGTCGGCGGCGCTTGATATCGCGCTGACCAAGCGCGGCAAGCATCTGGGCGAAGACATCCCGATGTGCGGCGTCCCCTTCCGCGCCTACGAAGCCTATCTGGCCCGGCTGGTGCGCCAGGGCTTCAAGGTCGCGATCGGCGAACAGATCGAAGACCCCGCCGAGGCGAAGAAGCGCGGCGCGAAGTCGGTGGTGGCCCGCGACGTCACCCGCGTCGTCACCGCCGGAACCCTGACCGAAGACACCCTGCTCGACGCCCGCTCGCACAATTATCTTGCCGCCGTGGCCGAGGCGCAGGGCGGGCTGGGGCTGGCCTGGGTCGATGTCTCGACCGGTGATTTCGCCACCCAGGCGGTGGCGACGGCCGGCCTGTCGGCGGCGCTGGCACGGCTGGCCCCGGGCGAGTTGCTGGTGCCCGAGCGTCTGCTGAGTACCCCCGCTCTGTTCGAATCCTGGGCCGAGTGGAAGTCGATCCTGTCGCCGCTGCCATCGGCCCGGTTCGATTCCGACAATGCCCGCCGCCGCATTGAAAGCCTGTTCGAAGTCGCTGCCCTGGACGGGTTCGGCGCGTTTTCCCGCGCCGAACTGGCCGCCGCCGGGGCGCTGGTCGATTATGTCGAACTGACCCAGAAGGGTAAGCTGCCCCGGCTGTCATCGCCCCGGCGGCTGGCCGAGGGCGCGGTGATGGAGATCGACGCGGCAACGCGGCGCAATCTCGAACTGGCCCAGACGATGGGCGGCGAGCGGCGGGGATCGCTGCTCGACACCATCGACCGCACCGTCAGCGGAGCCGGAGCCCGGCTGCTGGCGGCCCGGCTGGCCGCGCCGCTGACCGATCCGGCGGCGATTGCCCGGCGGCTGGACGAGGTCGCCTTCCTGGTCGAACAGGATTCGTTGCGGTCTTCGCTCCGCGCGACCCTCAAAAGCTGCCCGGATATCGAACGAGCTCTCTCGCGGCTGTCGCTGGGACGCGGCGGCCCGCGTGACCTTGCCGCGATCCGCGACGGGCTGGCGGCGGTGCCGACGCTGCGCCTGCAAGCCACCGGGATCGGTCCGCTGCCGCCCGCGCTCGAGGCGACGCTGCGCGATCTGGGCGAGCACAGCGCCCTGGTCGATCGCCTCGGCCGCGCCCTGATCCCCGAGCCGCCCCTGCTGGCCCGCGACGGCGGCTTCATCGCCGAAGGGTACGACGCGACGCTGGACGAGACCAAGGCGCTCAAAAGCGAAAGCCACACCCTGTTGATGCAGCTTGAGCGGCGCTATGTCGAGGCGACCGGGATCGCCGCTCTCAAAATCCGCCACAACAACATCATCGGCCACCATATCGAGGTGCCGGGCAAGCAGGCGGACAAGCTGGACGAATCCTTCATCCACCGCCAGACGATGGCCCAGGCCGCCCGCTACACCACGTCCGAGCTGATCGCACTGGCCGGGCGGATCACCGGAGCCTCGGAACGGGCGCTGGCGCTCGAACTGGCGCTGTTCGACGATCTGGTCACCGATGTTACCGCCCGCGCCACCGATATCGCCGCCGCCGCAAGCGCCTTGGCCGCGCTTGACGTCGCCTCGGCCCTGGCCGAACTGGCGGCATCGCGGCGCTGGACCCGACCCCAGGTCGAGAGCGGCACCGCCTTCGAGATCAAGGGCGGCCGCCATCCGGTGGTCGAAGCCGCACTGGAAGCAACCCATGGCGGCGCCTTCGTCGCCAACGATTGCGACCTGTCCGAAGGGCAGCGTCTGTGGCTGATCACCGGCCCCAACATGGCGGGTAAGAGCACCTTTTTGCGCCAGAACGCGCTGATCGCCCTGCTGGCCCAGACCGGATCGTTTGTCCCCGCCGACTCGGCCCGGATCGGGGTGATCGACCGCCTGTTCTCGCGGGTGGGCGCCGCCGACGATCTGGCGCGGGGTCGTTCGACCTTCATGGTCGAGATGGTCGAGACCGCCGCGATCCTCAATCAATCCGGACCCGGCGCGCTGGTGATCCTCGACGAGATCGGGCGCGGTACCGCCACCTTCGACGGTCTGTCGATCGCCTGGGCGGTGGTCGAGCATCTGCACGAGGTCAATCGCTGCCGCGCCCTGTTCGCCACCCACTATCACGAACTGACCCGGCTGGCCGCCACCCTGCCCTCGCTGGCCTGCCACATGATGCGGGTCAAGGAATGGCAGAACGAGGTGGTGTTCCTCCACGAGGTCGGCGCCGGAGCCGCCGACCGCTCCTACGGCATCCATGTCGCCCGGCTGGCCGGTCTGCCCACGGCTGCGGTCGCCCGCGCCGAGGAAGTGCTGACCGTGCTGGAAAGCTCGGATCAGGCGTCGGGAATCGCCCGGCTGGCCGACGATCTGCCGCTGTTCGCCGCAATCGCGGCCAAGCCCAAGGCAAAATCGGCCGCCCCCGCCGCACCCATCGCCTCGGCGGTCGAAGAGCAATTGCGCACGATCAATCCCGACGAACTGACGGCGCGTCAGGCGCTTGACCTGATCTACGAGATGAAGCGGCTGCTTTGATACCAACCGGCCAAAGACTTGGCCGGTTGTATTGTCCCTCGCCGGGCGCGGCCATCCGGCCGCTTGGCCGCCGCCGCAATGGCGGCCAGATACCGGCCAACAAACAAGGGTTGGCCGGTATGGTCGGACAGGCTACTCCCCCGCGATCCGTTCGATTGCAGTGATGTCGAGCGAGCGCTCGAGATGGGCGGCCAAGCGGTCGAGGATCGCCTCGATCCGGGGCTCCCACGCCATGCCGGACTCGCGGCCGGGGCGCAGGCCGCCCAGGAAAGCGGCGCGGAACGGGTCGGAGGCGAACAGCCCGTGCAGATAGCATCCGGCGACCCGCCCATCGGCCGAGCGGGCTCCCTCGGGGCGGCCCTCCAGACTCAGCAACGGCCGGGCGGCATCGGGGCCGGTGGTGCGGCCCATATGCATCTCATAGCCCCGCACCGGGTGGCCGTCCCCGTCATGACCGGCGATTTCGCACAGCACCTTGTCGCCCGCCATCACCGTCTCGATATCGAGCAGGCCGAGACCGGGCGCGACCGCGCCGGGCGGCCCTTCGACCCCTAGCGGATCGGCAATCGAGCGCCCCAGCATCTGGAACCCGGCGCAGATCCCCAGCACCCGCCCGCCGCGGCGGACATGGGCGGCAAGGTCGATGTCCCAGCCCTGGGCGCGCAGGAAGGCAAGATCGGCAATCGTCGCCTTCGAGCCGGGCAAGATCACCAGATCGGCATCGCCGGGCAAGGCGCGGCCGGGCGCGATCATCTCGAGCGAGACGTCGGGCTCGGCGGCGAGCGGATCGAAATCGTCGAAATTGGCGATGCAGGGCAAACGCGGCACCGCGATCCGCAGCGCCCGTCCGGTCGCGGCGGTGCCACTGCCCAGCGAGGCGGAATCCTCGGCGGGCAGCAAGGCCGCCTCGGCAAACCACGGCACGATGCCAAGGCAGGACAGCCCGGTATGGGCGGCAATGATGTCGAGCGCCGGGGTGAACAGCGCCGGATCGCCGCGAAAGCGGTTGATGACATAGCCCTTCAGCCGCGCCCGCTCATGTTCGGGCAACACCGCGACGGTGCCGACAATCGCGGCGATCGCGCCCCCTCGATCAATATCGACGACCAGGATCACCGGCAGATCGGCGGCGGTGGCAAAGCCCATATTGGCGATATCGCCCGCGCGGAGATTGACCTCGGCGGCGCTACCCGCGCCTTCCACCACCACCAGACCGGCCCCAGAAGCCAAGCGGTGATAGCTGTCCAGCACCCGGGGCATCAGGGTCGGCTTCAGCCGCTGGTAATCCCCGGCCCCGGCCTTGGTCAGCACCTGACCCTGCACCACCACCTGGGCTCCGGTCTCGGAATGCGGCTTGATCAACACCGGATTCATGTCGGCCAGCGGAGCGATCTTGCAGGCGCGGGCCTGCAACGCCTGGGCCCGGCCGATCTCGCCGCCATCGCTGGTGACGGCGGCGTTGTTGCTCATGTTCTGCGGCTTGAAGGGGCGGACGGCAAGGCCCCGCAGGGTAAACAGCCGACACAGCCCAGCCGCCAGCAGCGACTTGCCGACATCGGAGCCGGTCCCCTGAAGCATGATCGCTGGAACGCGGATCGTCATAGGGGTGAGGCGAAGGCACAGAGGTCGCGGATGCGGCAAGACTCGCAATCGGGCTTGCGCGCCTTGCAGACGTGGCGGCCGTGCAGGATCAGCCAGTGATGAGCGTGCAGCAGCCAGTGCGGCGGAATCACCGCCAGCAGGCCGCGCTCGACCGCCTCGACATCCTTGCCGGGGGCCAGCCCGGTCCGGTTGGCGACGCGAAAGACATGGGTATCGACCGCAATCGTCGGCTGGCCAAAGGCGATGTTGAGAACGACGTTGGCGGTCTTGCGCCCAACGCCGGGCAACGCCTCCAGCGCCTCGCGGTCGGCCGGGACCGCGCCGCCATGGCGCTCGACCAGCAGGCGCGACAGGGCAATGACGTTGCGGGCCTTGGTCCGGTACAGGCCGATGGTGCGAATCCGCTCGGCCAGCCGCTCCTCGCCCAGTTCCAGCATCGCCTGGGGTGTCGCCACCTCGGCGAACAGCGGGCCGGTCGCCTTGTTGACCCCGGCATCGGTGGCCTGGGCCGACAGCACCACCGCCACCAGCAGGGTAAAGGGATCGCGGTAGTCGAGTTCGCTGCGCGGCTCGGGATTGGCCGCCGCCAGCCGGGCGAAAAGGGCCTCGACCGCGTCGGGACTCATCCGGCCAGAACCGCCAGCGCCTCGGCATGGGTGCGGGCATCGCCGCTGGCGACGACCCGACCATCCGACCAGATTGTCAGGGGCCGACCCTGCCAGTCGGTCATCGTTCCCCCCGCCCCTTCGACCACCGGGACCAGAGCGGAATAGTCATAGGGCTTCAACCCGGCCTCGACCACCAGATCGACAAAGCCGGTTGCGACCAGGGCGTAGGCATAGCAATCGCAGCCATAGCGCACGCCGCGCGCACGCTGGGCGATGCGGTCCCAGCCGGGACGGGTGGCGGGATCGAACAATTCAGGGGCGGTGGTAAAGGCGCGGGCGTGGGCCAGATCGGGACAGGTCCGCACCGCGACCGGCTGGCCGTTCAGCGTAGTCGGGTGGCCCGCCACCCCCAGCCAGCGTTCGTCGGTGAAGGCCTGATCAATGATCCCCAGCACCGGGCGGCCGCGATGGGCCAGCGCGATCAAGGTGCCGAAACTGGGCTTGCCGGTGATGAAGGCGGCGGTGCCGTCGATGGGATCGAGCACCCACACCCATTCGGCGTCGCAATCGCGCTGCCCTTGTTCCTCGCCCAGGATGCCATGACCGGGATACTCGGCATCGAGAATCGTCCGCATCGCCGCCTCGACCTCGCGGTCGGCGATGGTGACCGGGCTGTCGTCTGCCTTGGTATCGACAGCGATCGGGGTGCGAAAATATTTCCGCACCACCGGGCGAGCCGCCTCGGCCAGACGCAAAGCGAGAGAGACGAATTCAGGAGGGCAGGCGTTCATCGGTTCGGACCCGGGCTTTGGCTTCATTTCCGCCAGTGTGGCCCGAAACCGAGCGGCTGAACAGGCCGGATGTCGCGACGATCAGCCCTGAAGCATCCGACGCAGCAATTCGACGTCCTCGGCGAAACCGTGATCGCTTTCCTTCAGTTCCTCGACCTTCTTGACCGCGTGCATCACCGTGGTGTGGTCGCGGCCGCCGAACTTGCGCCCGATTTCGGGCAGCGAGCGGCTGGTCAATTGCTTGGCCAGATACATCGCCACCTGACGCGGGCGGGCGACCTGACGCGAGCGCCGGGCCGAGGACATTTCGGCCAGCTTGATGTTGAAATGCTCGGCGACCTTCTTCTGGATCTCCTCGATGGTGATCCGGCGGTCCGAGGCGCGCAGCAGATCGTGCAGCACTTCCTGGGTCGATTCCAGGGTGATGGCGCGGCCGACCAGCTGGGCATGGGCGACGACGCGGTTCAGCGCGCCTTCCAGTTCGCGGACGTTCGAGCAAATCTTGTGGGCGAGGAATTCCATCACCTTCTGCGGCACCAGCACGCCCATCTGCTCGGACTTCGACTGAAGGATGCCGAGGCGCAATTCGTAGGTGGTGGCGTGGATGTCGGCGACCAGACCGCAGGCCATCCGCGAGCGCAGCCGCTCCTCGATCCCTTCCAGGTCGGACGGCGATTTGTCGGCCGAGATCACGATCTGGCGGCCCTGATCGACCAGGGCGTTGAAGGTGTGGAAGAACTCTTCCTGGGTCGCGTCCTTGCCAGCGATGAACTGAACGTCGTCGATCATCAGCACGTCGACCGAGCGGAACTGTTCCTTGAACGACATCGTGTCCTGGTGCCGGAGCGCCCGGATGAAGCGATACATGAACTTCTCGGCCGAGAGATACAGCACCGAGCGATGGGGATTGCGTTCGCGGATGTGATGGGCGATCGCGTGCATCAGGTGGGTCTTACCCAAGCCGACGCCGCCATAGAGGAACAGCGGATTGAACGAGACGCTGTCGGCCTCGGCGACGCGGCGGGCGGCGGCCCAGGCGAATTCGTTGGGCTTGCCGACGACGAAATTCTTGAAGGTGAAGCGGGGGTCAAGCAGCGCGCCCAACTCGTCCAGCTCGGCATTGGCGGCCCCGGACTCGGCCATCTGAGCGGCGGTCTGCATGGGCACCGGAGCGGGCTGGCTTGCCGGGGCGGCGGTCTGCGCCACCAGGGCGGGGGCCTCGGACGGCGCTTCCGGTCCGGCCTCGGGGACCGGGGCGGCAGGCTGGCTCGGCACCGCGGCGGCGCGGGCGGTCTCGACGACGATCTCGACATTGCGGATCGCCGGGTTCTCCGCTCCCCACAGGGTGCGGATGCGTTCGCCGTAATGGGTCGAGACCCAATCGCGCAGGAAGCGCGTCGGCAGCGCCAGACGCACGGCCCCGTCGCTGACGCCGTGCACGGTAATCGGCCTCAGCCAGGACCGATAGGCGGAATCGCCCACCTCGTCCCGCAACCTCGTCTTGACCCGATCCCACTCAGACTTCGCCATTGCCGATCCCCGAATCCCTGCCGTCCGCCCGACGGCACCCGCGCCTTCGGCGCCTTCGGCGCCGTCCCTCCGGAAATCCGGACTCATGGTGCGGGATACCTCTTTGTCACCGACCGGATCATTGCGATCGCGGCCTCACGTCCGGATGTCGTCCGCCGCAGGGCGGTGCCCTCGACAATACTGACGTGTCTCAGAGTCTTGCCCTCAACCTATCAAGTCAGTAAACCGCGCCACCGATGGTTATCACAAAATATCTAAATGCGATCTGTGTTCTGCATCACACAGAACCGACGCAACGAAGATGACCATCGATGTGATTTAGCTTGAAGACTCGCGGAACTCTTTGGACTGCCCGGCGAGCTTTGCCAGACTAGCCATCCGACCGAGCACTGGCAACAAGATCGGAACACGAACAACGAAAATTTTTCGCTTGCATTCCGCGACTCGCTGACGGGCCAAGGGGTTGGGTGAAGCGCATCGCAGCGAGGCAAATTCGCCTGTTTCATCCACCCAAAACCAAGGGCCGCGCCCGATGGGCGCGGCCCTTCACGTCAGTAAAAATCGTCCGGTCGAAGCGACGTTAAGCCTGGGGCTTCATGTCGCGGACGCGGGCGGAAAGGCGCGAAACCTTGCGCGACGCGGTGTTCTTCTGCACCACGCCGGCCTGGACGCCCTTCATCAGCTGGGGTTCGGCGGCACGCAGAGCGGCCAGAGCCGCGTCGGAATCGCCCGCCGAGATGGCGAGTTCCACCTTCTTGACGAAGCTGCGGATACGGCTGACGCGAGCGCCATTGACCTCGGTACGACGGGCGGTCTGACGGATGCGCTTCTTAGCCGAAGGATGATGGGCCATGGATGATAACCTTGCAGCTCGGTTGCAAATTCGAAGGCGCGTTTATATGTGCGGGTTGGCCCCGCGTCAACATAGAAATGACGAACGTTCCGTCACCGCTTCGGCGGCGGCGGCAGCGGCGGGGCGTCGCGGTCGAGGATCGCCCGCTGTTCGGACGTCAGCACCTGGGCCAGATCGGCGCGACGCCGGTTCAGTTCTTCATGGACCTGCCCCCCGGCGGCCTGACGGTCGGGCCGGGTCTCGATCCGCTCGGCCGGCGGCATTTCACGCGCCTGCATCTGCATCTGGCGGCGCAAATCGTCGGCGTTGGCGACGCCCTCGGCATAGGCGCTCCATTGCGGCTCCTGAGCGGGCGTGATGCCCAACTTGGCCTTCAACCCCGGCAGCGCCGCCGGATCGAGCATCATCCGCCCCGGTCCCATCCCCATTCCCATCCCCATCCCGGCTCCGCCGCCGGGGCCCATCCCTTGCGCGGCAACGTCGGCGGAAAGACAGAGCATAACCGCCAGAGCGGACAGCGATGCGGCAGCAGCGAGTCGATCGAAGTTCATGACGGTCTCCTTAATCAACCAATTACTAATGTTATCATACCACCGCCAACCTGTCCGCTTCGTGAATCACCTGATACGGGAGAGGCCAACCCTTCGATCGCCGCCAACCCGGCCACGGTGCCGGGCGGCAGACGCCGCGCCGTCGCCGCCGACACGCCCCCAAGAGCGATCAGGGCCAGCCGGGCACGGCGGTGCCACAGCCCCAGGCGCAGCGGCCCCACCACCGGCGCACCGGGATGGCTGCGGCTGGGAAACACTGGCGAGACCAGGGCGGCATCGCCCTCCAATTCCGCCGCCCGGCCCAGCGCCCGGGGCGAATGGGCGGCAACGGTCAGCAGGGCACGGCGACGGCGCACCCAGCCCAGCGCCGGAGCCAGCACGCCATGGCGGGCCAGCCCTTCGGGCAGATGCAGCCCGGCGGCTCCCAACCGGGCGGCCAGCCGCCAGTCCGCCGCGACCAGCAGCACGAGGCGGCGACGGCGGCAGAGCGCGGCCAGGGCGCAAGCACGGGCGGCGCGGGCGGGATCGCTGTAATGGCGCAGCAGCACCCCACTGCCGGGCGGCAGAGCGGCGGCGGCGGCCAGTGGATCGGGCAGCCGACCCTCGTCGGTGACCAGGATCAGCGGTGGCCCGGCCCAGCGCGTCAGGCCAAAGCGCGGGGACTCGAGGCGTCGGGAGGGGTTGGCGGAGGTCATCGGCGGACTATAATACTGCGGCGCGTCCCGCGCCCGACCGACTTGTTAAAAAGGGTATCCCCGCCTTGTCCGATATTGCCGCCGGTCTTGCCGCCATCCGTTCCCGCATCGCCGCCGCCGAGACCGCAGCAGGGCGCGCGCCCGGCTCGGTCGCCCTGGTCGCCGTCGCCAAGACCCACCCGGCCGAGGCCGTGATCGCCGCGCTGGCCGCCGGACAGCGTTTGTTCGGCGAAAACCGGGTGCAGGAGGCGAAGGCCAAATATCCCGACCTGAAGGCACTCCACCCCGATCTGCGGCTGCATCTGATCGGGCCGCTCCAGACCAACAAGGTGCGCGAGGCGGTGGCGCTGTTCGACGTGATCGAGACCCTCGACCGGCCCAAGCTGGCCCGGGTGCTGGCCGACGAAATCGAGCGGGCCGGACGCCGCCCCGACATCCTGATCCAGGTCAATATCGGCCGCGAGCCGCAGAAAGCCGGGATTGATCCCGATCAGGCCGACACCCTGATCGCGCTCTGTCGCTCGGAATACCGGCTGGAGCCGTCGGGGCTGATGTGCATCCCCCCGGCGGGCGAAGACCCTGCCCCGCATTTCCGCCGCCTGGGCGAACTGGCCGCCCGCAACGGCCTGCCGGTGCGAAGCATGGGGATGAGCGAGGATTTCCCCACCGCGATCGCCTGCGGCGCGACCCATGTCCGGGTCGGCTCGGCGATCTTCGGCCATCGCGGATAGAGTTTGCGAGACTTTGACGGTATCGCTTTTGGGGCCGTCACCCCCGGGCTTTGACCCGGGGGTCGATGGGACAGGGCCATGGGGATGGATGGCCGGGTCGGGTGTTTCCCCTTAACCCGGACAAACTCTAATCCTGGTCGAACCGTCCGTTGAAATCTTCGATCAACTGGTTGAGGACAAAGGGATCGGTGCAGGAATGATGCAGCCGCGCCGATAGCGGGATCAGCATCCGCTCGCCGTCAGCATAGCGTTGCCCGAAATAAAAGAAGCTCTGTCCGACCATCTGCGCCGGCCGCCAATGCAGGGTCAGGCCGGTAAAGCGCAGGTTGGACAGGTTGCCGATGAAATGGGCAAAGCGAAAGATCTCGTTGGCCCCGGCCTCTTCGCCCGCCTCGGCACGGACCCGGGCCAGCCGGTCGCGATAGCGGGCGGAAAAGGTCGCCAGATCCTGGCGATAGACATCGTCGAGCACCAGCGAGCGAAAGCGCTCGTCGCCCCCGACCGCGACCGGGATAAAGATCGGCGGATTGCCCAGGCGGTACCACACGCCGTCGATCTTGCGCAGATTGAACGAGGGATGGCGGGCCAGGGCCTGGGCCAAATGCCACACCAGGAACGAAAAGAACGAGTCCGCCAGCGGGGCCGCAGACGGCGCGGCGCGATAGCGGGCCCAGGCCCGGGTAACGTCGAGTTGCAGCGTCACATCGACATGGGGATTTTGCAAATCCGGGCCGCTGAAGAATTCCAGCGCCCAGCCGAGCCAGCCGGGCTGTTTGGTCGGTTCGATCCGATGGGGTTCGAAGCGGGCGGGAATGGCATTCATGGAGGTGACCTCGGTCCCGTTCTGGCCGGTTCGTCTCGCAATGATAGCATGGAGACCGGAGGGTGGCACAACCCACCTTCGACGCCAGAACATACGCCAGACCTTGAACCGCGGGCCGGGGCCGCGTAGCTTGGCACAGTGTGTCCGCCCGCCCTGCGTTTCGGAAGACTCTTCCACCAGCCAGCACACGGGCGGCAATAAAATTACGCGCGGGAGCCGTCGGCATCGCCGAAGATGTCGCACATCCCGCTATTTGCATGCGTTGACCCAACATGAGGCCGGCGAGAAGACAAGGAACGGTATCGATGAACGCTGAACAGGATCTTCCCTTCCACCATCACCCCCATCCTGAGCCGGTTGCCGTCGACGTGCGAACCGCCATGCTCGAAAATCCCGGCTTTGGCCGCGTCTTCACCGACCACATGGTGACCGTCCGCTGGACCGAGGGTCGCGGCTGGCACGATGCCGAGGTGCGCCCGCGCGAGGCGTTGACGCTCGATCCCGCCAACGCCGTGCTGCATTACGCCCAGGAGATTTTCGAGGGACTGAAGGCCTACCGCACCCAGGATGGCGGCGTCTCGCTGTTCCGACCCGAGCAGAACGCGCTGCGCTTCCAGGCCTCGGCCGAGCGTCTGGCGATGCCGATCCTGCCGGTCCCGGTGTTCCTGAAGGCGGTCGAGGAATTGGTGAAGATCGACGTCGAGTGGATTCCGGGCGGCGAGGGCAGCCTGTATCTCCGCCCCTTCATGTTCGCCAACGAAGCCTTCCTAGGCGTCCGTCCCTCGTCCGAATATCTATTCGTCGTGATCGCCAGCGCGGTCGGCGCGTACTTCAAGGGTGGCAAGAAGGCGATCAGCGTCTGGTTGTCCGACCATTACACCCGCTCGGCGGCGGGCGGCACCGGCGCGGTGAAGTGTGGCGGCAATTACGCCGCCAGCCTGATCGCCCAGGCCGAGGCCAGCCGCAACGGCTGCGATCAGGTCGTCTTCCTCGATTCCAAGGACCATCGCTGGGTCGAGGAACTGGGCGGCATGAACATCTTCTTCGTGTTCGAGGATGGCTCACTCCAGACGCCGCCCCTCAGCGGCACGATCCTCCCCGGCATCACCCGCGCCTCGCTGATCGCGCTGGCCCGCCGCGAGGGCCGCGAAGTGCGCGAGGAACGCTATAGCATCGACCAGTGGCGCGCCGACGCCGCCAGCGGCAAGCTGCGCGAAGCCTTTGCCTGCGGCACCGCGGCGGTAATCTCGCCGATCGGCGAGATCAAGGGCACCGACGGCAGCTTCACCATCGGCGACGGCTCGAGCGGCCCGGTGTCGGAGGCGTTGAAGGCGCAGTTGGTCGGTATCCAGCGTGGGCAGATCGCCGACACAGAGGGCTGGGTCCGCAAGATCGCCTGACCCACCCTGCCCTGTCGCGAAACAGCAAAGGCCCGGTCAAACGACCGGGCCTTTCGTTTAACAAGCCCCTCGCCGGGCGCCCGCCTCCGCAGGCTTGGCCGCGGCCTCAATGGCCGCTGATCGCGCCGTGCGTCAGGTTTGACGCTCGCCGCTCTAGCTCAAGCCCAGGGCGCACAGGGCGCGGATCGCCTCGGGCGGCACCCATTCCTGATCGATTCCACGCGCGGCGCACGCTTCGATCAGGGCTTGAAGCGCGGGATCGTCCGAGGACCAGGACCGCTGACCGGCCTTGTCGGTCGCGTCGGTATAAGGATGCCCCCCGCCCGTCGCCAGCAAATCCAGCATCGGCCGGTACAGGGCGCTGAGGGCGATCCGGGGCAAACGTTTGCGCGCCTCGGCAAAGATCATCAGCCCGGCCAGATCGAGATCGCCCCAATAGAACAGCCGTGTCCCCGCCAGCAGGGCGTCGAGCGGCGGGGGCGTTCCATCGACCGGAGCCCCCAGCCACGCCCCGTCAAGCGCGCGGGCGACCGAGGTGGCGACCAGCCCGTGAGTCGAGATCCAGGCGACCGGCAGATCGCGGGTGACGGCGAAGGCGCGTTCAAACGCGCGCGGGTTCTCGACCAGAATCACCGTCTCGGGCCGGGCCGCGCCCGCCGTCAGCAACACCACCGGCGGGGCGGGAAAGGCGTCGAGCCGAATGCCGATCCGGCGCAAGGCCGCCTGAGGCAGTCGGTCCAGCAGCTTTGACGATGCCAAAGGCCCGGCGGCGGCGGCGAGAAAGGCGGCCCGGTCGGGCGGCTCGGCGCGGACCCGCTTCAATTCGGCGACCAAGGCGGCAAGCGCCTCGGTTGGCCAGTCGGCCTCGACCGCCCGCGCAATCGCGATCCATCCGGCGCGTTCCCCGTCGCTGGTGGGCGCGGCTTCGGCGAGGACGGTCAGAATTGCGGGCGACAGCGCCGACGGGTCGGGCGGTTGACGCCCGAGAAAGGCATAGAGCGCCGCCGCGTCGCGCAACGTCACCTTGGCAAGATAGTCCCCGACCCTGTTCTTCTGCCAGGTCAGCGCGACCGCCCCACCCGCCCCGGCCGCTTCGACCATCCGCTGGTTGAAGCGGCGGCAGGCGAGGTCCGAGCCCATCCCGCGATAATCGGGATAGACGTGAAGGTCTTTGATCCGATCCGGCTGGCGCTCGTGCGCGGCCAGGAAGTGATCGAACGCCTGATCGGCGCGGGTGACCTCGACCCGGGCCCGGGCCATCGCCTAGGTCCTGTCCCCATAAACGTCACGGTCGCGACGCGAGGAATTTTGGCGGCCGGGCAGGCGGTTGACCCGCCGTGGACCGGTCGTCCACAAGGGGCAAGCAACGAACCCGGCCACCAAAAGGCCCGCGTCCCTTCGGGCTGCGGAAAAAACGACGCACTGGGGCGTCGAAACGCTTGTCCATAGCACCACTATGCCCATCGCGTTTCTCCTGCCATTGCGCCATTTTTTCCAGCAGCGCGGCGCGCGAGGTTTATGAGGACAGGACCTAGGGCCTTAACGACGCGTAGAGCCGTTCCAGCCGCTCGCGCGACCATTCGCTGGGGTCTTCGCTCATCAACGCCTCTTTCAGCGCCGTGCCGGGATGGGTGACGGTGATCGTCATCCGGCGATAGCTGGGCCGCGCCACCTTGACCAGGGTGTCCATGTATTTCTGCATGAACAGCTTGCCCCCCTTCGGCCCGGCCAGCACCGGCTGAAGCCCGATCTCGCGATAGAAATGCAGCACTTCGCGCTGGTTCTTGGGGTCCATCTTCATGAACGCCTCGTCGAACAGCGCCAGCCCCAGCCCACCCGGCTTTGACGCGGCATAGATTCCGTTGTGATAGGCGCTGGCCAGCGCGGCTCCGATCGCGACATAGAACGGCACCTGCTTCTCGGCGCCCGAGCCGACGCCCAACCGGTGGGCGAAGGTGGTGGCCTTGCCGGTCTCGATGTCGGTCATCACCAGACTGAAACGGAAATAGTTGCGGTAATCCTCATAGCGGGAATAGTCGAGGTCGTCCTCCATCAGGATCGCCTCGATCATCTTCAGGCTTTCGGCGTGGAGCGACGCCTCGATCGCGGCACCGCCGAACAGCGGCAGCAGGATCGTTTCGTCCTGGGTCGCCGCCGCGACCAGGTCGATCAGCCCGGCGAAATCGGCATCGGCCTCGACATCGAAGCGATAGCGCTCGTTATGGAAGGCGTGTTGCCGCAGCACGTTGTTCAGCAGCGCGATCGCGTTGGTCACCCGCTCGAAGCGGTCGCGCAGCATGTTGACGAAATTGCCCTTCAGCAGCTTTTGCGCCTCGTCGACCGCCTCGTCGGCGCGGCGGCGGTGCTGGGCCAAATCCTTGTCGGCAATGTCGCTGCGCAGCCGCGACGCCCACGGCACGATCTCCTCGCTGATCGAGGATTCCATCGTGAAGCCGAGGTCGCGCTGGCTGGTGCGGCGGAACTCGAAGATCAGGCCGAACACCGCCTTGTTGGCGCGGGGAATCTCCTCGGCCAGCCCGGCCAGCCGGTCGTCGCAGGCCCGGGCGATCGGCGGCAGCGCGCCGCGCGACCGGGCGCGTTCCGCCCGCCACAATTCCATCGCCGGAGCGAACAGAACCCGGCCCCGTTCCTCGCGATAGGAATTCAGCGCCACGACCAGTTCGGGCAGACCGGAATTGCAGCCGGTGATCGCGGTTCCCTCGGCCCGCAACGCCTCTTCCAGCAGCCGCTTGGCTCCTTTGCGCGAGTCGGAATCGAGTCCGTCGGGATCGCCCGACCGCTCCAGCTCCAGGATCAGCAGATCGCGGTCGATCTCGGCGATCCGGCGACTGATGTCGGGATTGACGTGATCGCGTAACAGGGTGACCTGCCCCCGCAGCCCGTCGATCTGGCGCTGCTTGTCGCGATAATCCTGCACCGCATCGACCAGCCCGACCGACTGCGCCCGCGCCGCCGCCAGCGGCCCCAGCCGCTCGGCCAGCCCGCGCAGACCCTGGACCAGCGCCCGGGTCTCGGTCTGGGCGTCCTGCGCCTGACGCAGGCGGCTTTCCAACTCGCGCCGCAACGCCCCGCTGGCATCGACGCCGATCTTGCGCTCGCCCGGCTGGCGGATTTCGGTGACCAGCCCGTCGCAATAGGCGCAATCCTTGGTGACGGCGCGGCCGCCCTCTTGCAATTCCGCTTCGGTCTCGACCAGACGGACGTTGCCGACCCGGTGCAGGATGAAGGCGGCGACCAGCGGGTCCTTGGCCCGCAGGATCGCGGCCAGGGTGCCCTTCTGCGCCCGTCCGCTTTCCAGCCGGGTGGTGTTGACGACGCGGCAGCCGCGATAGCGGCCGCTGTGGCGGTTCTGCCGCAACATCAAGATGGCGCGGCGGGCCTGATCGGGCGGCAGCACCACCGCCTCGCGGTCGCGGCCCAGGATCGCCTCGGCGGCGTCGCGCCAGTCGGGATCGAGCAGTTCGATCTCGGAGCAAACCAGCTTGGGAGCGAAGCCCTCGGCTTCGAGATCGAGCAGGAACGCCCCGGTCTCCAGCGAGATCGCCGCCCCGGTCTTGTCGATCGCGTCGAGGCGGCGACGCAGATCCTCGACCTCCTGATTGCCCAGCCCGCGCAGGCTTTCGTCGGCGAGATCGCGCAGGGTCCGACACAAAGCGTCGAGGTCGGGCATCTGGTCGATGACCCGGACCATCGCGTCGGGATCGGCGGGCCAGACCGGCAGGGTGTCGGCCCCGGTCAGCCGTTGCAGCGTCGAAAGCGCGGTCAGCAGCGCGGGCGAGCGCTCGCGCAGCAGGTCCAGCGCCGCCCCGGCCTGACCGGGGATCGTCGCGGCGCGGGTCACCGCCAGTTCCCATTGCTGCACCGGAGCAAGGCGTTCGGCCAATTCGCGCTTGGCCTGTTCGAGGCCCAGTTCGATCCGGGCCAGTTCGCCTGCGACCTCGCTGGTCCGCACCGAGCGTTCCAGCCCCTGCTTCTCCTCGCGCAGGTCAAGGGTCTGGCGCTCGCCATCCTCGATGATCCGCTTTAAGCGGGCGACCTCGGATTGGGCCTTGCGTAGCGCCTTGCGGTGCTTGCGGACCTCGCGGAGCGCGATCAGCACCCGAGCCCGGCGCAGCAACCACAACCGGTGGAACTTCTCCTCGACCAGGGTGGCGTGGGTGCTGGCGGCGGCAAGAATCGCGTCGAGATCTTTGACCTGTTGCAGCAGGCGGCGGATCGTGTCGGCGATTTCGCGGTAATTGCGCATCGATTCGCGCAAGCCCCGGATCGAAATCGGGTCGCGGTCCAAGACATAGGTGCGGACGAACTGGCTTTCGTCGTCGATCGTCTCGAAACTGACGGCATTGGCGAAGGCGCGGCGGAACTGGTCGATGCCGCCATGCTGCCCGGATTGCGAGCAAAAATGCAGCATGTCGCCGACATGCTCGCTCGGGCTCATATAGACCCGCACCTCGCCCCCCTCGGCGGCGCAGCGCGCCTCAAGATGAGCCTCCAGTTCGGGCCAGGAACGGGCGACGTCGCCGTCGGGGCCGGAGACGACCAGATCGGAACTATCGACCGTCAGCCCGGCGACCAGCCAGCGGGCGGTGGTGTCCTCGCGGGTTTCCGACTGGCGCGCCTCGAAGATCAGGCCGGTCGAGACCGCGCGTCCATCGACCGGATCGCGATAGGCCAGCGCGATATGCGAGCGGGCCGACTCGCGCAAGGGGGCCTCGCCCGCCCCACCCAGACGGCCCAGGCAATAGCCGTGGACGCTGCGCCGGTTCTTGCGCTTCTTCTCGGGATTGGCGGCGGCGTTCAGTTGCAGAGCGTTCTTGTCGTTGGACAGCATCGCGGTCTGGATCGCGTCCAGCAGGGTCGATTTGCCCGAACGGTTCTCGCCATAGACGCCGATCGCGCCGCGCATCGGAATGTCCTGGCGCCCCAGCAGGAACCAGTCGATCAGGGCGACGTTCACCAATTCGTACATCGGTCAGGCTTCCCCGTCTTCGTCGTCGGCCAGACCGGCCTCCTCGCGCGCGACTGCCGCGCGGTCCAGCCCGTCCAGAGTGCGGTCGCTTTCCTGGGCAAAGCGTTCGATCATCTGCACCTGAGCCTCGCCCGAAACAAGGCGGATCGTCGAGCGAATCCGCAAGATCACGTCGCGGGTCTCGGGGTCTTCCTCGCCGATCTCGACCAAAGCGCGGCGGCGCAGATCGAGCAGGATGTCCTGGAACCGGGCGCGGGGAATCCGCTCGCGCCCCAGGATCGCGGCGTGACGGGCGAACAATTCCTCGGAGGTGGTCGGCACGGTGGCGCGGTCCTCGGACAGGCCGGTATTCATTCCCTCCTGCCAGATCAGCCCCAGCAGCAGCAAGATGATCGTCTCGTCGATCCGCAGCCGCGCCCCGAACAGGGTGCCGCCTTCGTTGGGCACCAGCCCGACCCACTGGTCGGTGGTCTCGATCACCAGCGCATAGCCAAAGGCATCGAACACCCCTTCGACGATCTGGCGGGCATCGGGGCGCAGCAACGCCTCGTACAAAGGCGCCATGCCGCGGTCGCCGTTATAGATGAACTGGCGATCGAGCAGGACGTTCAGCGCCCGGCGCAGGGTCTCGACCGCGCGCTCGGCGGCGGCCTGGCCCTTGGCGGCGGCGACCTTGTCCTCGAACGCGGCCAGTTCTGCCAGAATTGCCGGCATTTAGCTCTCCTCGGCGGGGATGATGGTGAAGTTGGGCGCCTCGATCCACGCGCTGTCGTGCCGCCCCTCGGCCGGTTCAAGGCGGTATCGCCCGTCGATCTCGCTCGCCCCCGGCTCGTCCAGCCGCTCGATCAGGGCGTCGAACGCGGCGAATCCGGCCAGATCGGCAGGGGTCAGCCAGCGTCCCTCGGTCGGGCGGCCGGGGGCGACGGTGCGGTCGAGGAAGGCGGCCAGCGTCGCCTCGTCCGGCTCCAGCATTCCTTCGAACGCCTCGACCAGCAGATCGCGGAAATCCTCGACCGGATCGGCCTCGGCGCGTTGGACCGGACGAAGCCGGATCGGGGCCTTGGCCTCCCGAGGCTCGGCGAAGCCCTCGGGCGAGAACAGCCGGGGCCGCGCGATCAGCAGGGTCGGCGCGTCGAGGTCGAGCCCGTGCGGCTCGGCCCGCGCCCGCAGCCCGTCGAGGCGGCGCATCGTCGCCGCCAACCGCGCGGTGATGCTGTCGTCGCTGCGGTCCATATAGCGGATCGTGTTGCGCAGCCTGCGTTCCAGCCGGATGCGGAATTCCTCGATCCGGCTGACGAAGCTGGTCATTCCCTCGAAGATTTCGGCGATGGTGTCGAGCTGCTCGAACACCTCGCGCCGCGCCGTGGCGAGGTCGGGGCTGACCCCGTTCTTGACATAGGCCTGGGCGATATCGCCGACCAGGGCGGAATCGGCGGCATGGGCACGGGCCATCCGCGCCACGTCGGCGCGAAAGCGCAGCGGATGCTGGGCATAGGAAAAGGTCGCCTTGTAATCGGCGATCAGAATCCGGCCGATGAAATCCTCGAAGAAGGTGTCCAGCCGCGACTTGATGTCGGGACTGGCCATGATCGCCCGCTGTACCGCGCGCAGCGACGACAGGATCGCCCGCAGGCGGCGGGTGAAGCGGACGGCGTTGGCGGCGGCTTCGGGCAGGCCCAGCGCGTTGGCCGAGGGGTTCAGCGCAATCGCCTCGATGCTGGATTTGACATCGACGACGACGCCGCCGAACAATTGGGGCAGGCCGCGTTCGATCGCGTCGAACTGGTCGGCCAGCGCCATCGCCGCCGACGGCATCTCGACCACCGCGTTGAAACCGTGCGGTTCTTCCTCGATCCAGCCGCAGCGGAGCAGACGGCCATAGACGTGCTGGGCCTTGCGCCCGACCTCGTCGGCAGGGACCGGCAGCGGCTTGCGCCCGCGTCCGGCCGGAACCTCCTCGATCTCTTCCGCCTCCTGCCACAGTTCGGGCCGCTGCCGCACCAGCCGCGCCAGCGTCTCGACCACGTCGTCGCGCAAGGGGACGACGATCCGGCTGCCGCTGAAGAACTGGCGATAGACCGCCAGCACCGCCTCGGCGTAAAGATGCCGATTGCCGCGACTGAAGATCAAAAAGGCCGTGTCGTCGAGATGGCCGAACAGAGACACCGGTCCCGCTCCGATTGGTTTGTTTCGGGTCAACGCCAAGCCGGGGCCAGGCGGGGCGACCACACATCGCACGTCAAAGAGCCGGTTTCAATCGCAAGCGCGGCCCGGCCCCGGACGAAACCCGATTGAAGAAAGGGTTGGGGTTAGCGTAAGACTCGACCCCCGCGCGGTGGCTGGGGAACCGGCTCCGGTCCGTCGTCCCGCATGGCGCATCGCCCCTCGCCCCCCCTCCCGAACCAGAAGCAGAGCCTTTTGACGTGAATATTGTCCTCGGCACGACGACTTCCGGCGCTCCGGCCTTCCTCTCGATCGAAGAGCTGCTGTCGACCCGTCTGCTGGTCCAGGGCAATTCCGGCTCGGGCAAATCGCACCTGTTGCGCCGCCTGATCGAGCAAAGCGCCCAGGCGGTCCAGCAGGTCGTCGTCGATCCCGAGGGCGATTTCGCCAGTTTGGCCCAAGTCTTCAACCACATCGTCATCGACGCCGCCGCGCAGAGCGAGAACGGGATGCGCCAGATCGCCCGCCGCACCCGCCAGTCGCGGGTCTCGGTGGTGGTCACCCTCGAACATCTCGATACCGAGCGGCAGATGCGCTATGCCGGGGCGTTCCTCAACGCCCTGTTCGACATCGACCGCCAGTTCTGGACCCCGGCCTTGGTGGTGGTGGACGAGGCGCAATTGTTCGCCCCCGCCGTGGCGGGCGAGGTCTCCGACGAATCGCGCAAGACCTCGCTCGAAGCGATGACCAACCTGATGTGCCGGGGCCGCAAGCGCGGGCTGGCCGGGATCATCGCCACCCAGCGGCTGGCCAAGCTGGCCAAGAACGTCGCCGCCGAGGCCAGCAACTTCCTGATGGGCCGCACCTTCCTCGATATCGACATGCAGCGGGCCGCCGATCTTTTGGGGATCGACCGCCGTCAGGCCGAGATGTTCCGCGATCTCGAATGCGGCCGTTTCGTCGGCCTTGGCCCCGCTTTGTCGCGCCGTCCGGTCTCGATCAGCATCGGCGAGGTCCGCACCCACAGCAACGCCAACGGCGCCAAGCTGATGCCGTTGCCGGAACGCTCGCAGGAGGAAGCACGCGGACTGCTGTTCCAGGCCAACGCCCCCCAGATTCCCCGCTACACCCCGGAAAAGACGATGGGAACCGAGGCGCTGCTGGCCTCGATGAACGAACGTCCCTTGCCCGCGCCGATGGTCGGAGCGGACGACGACGAGGGGCCCGAGAGCGAGGCGGAGACGCAGACCGAAGCGACGGAAACGGACGCACTGCCCGAGGCGGACCCGCCGTCCCCTCCCCCTCCCCCTCCCCAGCCCCGCGCGGTCGAACGGCCCGAACCCAACGCGAAGGACGGGATCGAGGCCGTTCTCGACGGATTGTTCAGCGAGGCCGGGGCGACCGGACGCTCGGTCGCCAAATTGTACGACGAGTTCCTGGCGCGCTGCCGCAAGCGCCGCCTGTCCGGCCGGGTGCTCGACATCGTCCATTTCCGGCGACGGCTGGTGCTGGCCCAGGCCGGAATCACCCCGGCGGTCGCCGAACTGCCGGGCTGGCCCCAGGCGGTGGCGATCGCGGGCCGCCTCGACGAGGCGTTCCAGGGGCTGTTCCTCCACCTCGCCAGCGCGGCGATCCAGGATCTGCCCTGCCCGACCGATCAGATGATCGCCCAGGCCTGCGGCACCCATTCGCCCCGCCGCGCTTTGGGGCTGCTGGCGCGGATGCAGGCGCTGGGCATCGTCGAGCTTTACGAGGAACTGAACGGCCAGCGGGTCATCGTGCTGACCGAACTGCAATGGCGGACCGCGCCGGGCGATACCGGCGACGCCCCGGCCTGGATCAGCTGACCAGTCGGTCGTGAAAAAGTCCTTCGGCCTTTGGCCTCAGTGTACTTTTCCCCGGTTCAAAAAGTACACCGAGCGACAGCGGGGGACTTTTTCACGGGAGATTGACCAGGATCATCTGAAGATCGCAGACATTGGTCCGGGTCGGCCCCGTCTTCAGCAGATCGCCGGTGGCTTCGAAGAAACGATAGGATTCGTGGGCGCGCAAGGCGTCCGCGATCGACAGACCGGCGGCGTGGGCGCGGCCCAAGACCTCGGTCGAGGCATAGGCTCCGGCGGCGTCGGTGGGTCCGTCGCCGCCATCGGTCGCTGCCGACAGCAGAGAAATCCCCTCACCCCGACGCGGATCGCGCTCCATCTCGCCCAGAAAGGCCAGCGCCAGTTCCTGGTTGCGACCGCCCTTGCCCGAGCCGGTCAGGGTCACCGTGGTTTCTCCCCCGGCAACCAGAAACACCGGCGGGACAGCCAGCAGAGAGTGGTCGCGGACGTCGCGGGCGATCGCGAACAGAGCCTTGGCTACCTCGCGCGCCTCGCCGGTCAGGGTGCTGGTCAGCGGCACCGGGGCATAGCCCCGCGCGTGGGCCTCGGCGCAGGCGGCCCGCAGCGCGGCGAGATTGGTGCCGATCAGGCAATTGGTGGTCAGGGCCAGGACGGAATCGTCCGGCTTCACCGTCTCGGTCCCCCGCCCCGCCGCCCCCGCTTCGAGCCGGTGCAGCACGGTGGCCGGCACCCGCTCGCGCAGTCGAAAGGCGGCGAGAATCTCCAGCGCGTCGGCAAAACTCGTCGGATCGGGCGCGGTCAGACCCGAGGCGATGACGTCGAGCCGGTCGCCGACGACGTCGGACAGGATCAGGGCCAGCGAGCGGGCCGGGGCGAGGCGGCGCAGCAATCCGCCGCCCTTCAACGCCGACAGATGCTTGCGGACGCAATTGATCGCGCCGATCTCGGCCCCCGACGCCAACAGGGCGGCGGTGACCGCCTGCTTGTCGGCCAGGGTCACCCTCGGCTCGCCCTCCTCCGACGGCGCGCACAGCAGGGCCGAGCCTCCGCCCGAAATCAGGATCAGCACCAGGGTACGGGCGCAGGCCGCCTCGGCCAAGGCGGCGATGGCCCGCGCGGCGGCGACACCATTGCCATCGGGCGTCGGGTGCCCGGCCTCGACCAATTCGATCCGCTCCAGCGGCTCGCCATGGCCGTATTTGGTCACCACCAACCCGCCGCCGATACGGTCGCCCAGCACCTGCTCGACCGCGCGGGCCATCGGCGCCGCCGCCTTGCCCGCCCCCAGCACCAGGACGCGGTCATAGCCGTCGAGATCAAAATCGAGGCGCTGTCCATCGAACGACACGACCAGACGGTGTCCGTCCCGCCGCAGGTGATCGACAATCATCTGAAAGGGATCGACTCGCCCCAGCGCGGCTCGGAAGATCGCGTCGAGATCGGCCCGGATCGGATCGATGCTCACCGACGGGGCAATCCGGTTTCGAAGCGGCATTGCTCGGGCGGGCAGGCGCGCTCGATCCACAACACGCTGTCCTGGTCGAAGCGACGGCGATAGGCATCGACCGCCTCGGCCAAAGCGGGCAGTCCGGCCCGGCTGGTCATTACGATCACGTATTTGCAGCCCTCGCGGACCAACGTCCCGCCGCTGATCCAGCCGCCCTGGCAATCGAGCGCGGTAAAGCCGGGCGTCCGGGGAGCCAGCACGTCGGTAAGAAACGAATCCCACGCTCCCGGGGCGACATCGCCGCCGCGCCCGGTCGATAGACCGAACACCAGTTCGACGACGACCGGATCGGCGTCGGGCGCGGGTTGGGGCGCGCAGGCGGCCAGCAGAGCGATCAGTGCAACCGAAGCAATTCGCGTCGCCGTCATGTCTCCACCACCATCGGACGTCGTTTTCGGAGCCGATGATAGCACCGCCGGGACGGCAGGGAAATCCGCGCTCCGCACCCGATTGCGCCCGTCCGTCTTCGCCGCATAGAGCGCACTGTCGGCCCGATTGATCGCATCGGGCAGGCTTTCGCCCCCGCCGATCTCGGCAACGCCGATACTGGCGGTCAGCATCGCCATGGCGGTTCCGTCGCCGAGCGAAAGGGTGGCAACCGCCCGTCGCAACCGCTCGGATATTTCCAGCGCCGTCGTCAGCCCGGTATCGGGAAAGCAGACGACGAATTCCTCGCCGCCCCAGCGGGCGGTCAAGTCGCCGGTCCGCACCACACTCGTCAGGCACTCGGCGACCAGCAGAAGCGCCCGATCGCCGACGGCGTGGCCCTGGCTGTCGTTGATCCGCTTGAAATGGTCGAGATCGATCACCGCGACCGACAGCGACCCGTTGCGGCGGCGGGTTCTGGCCAATTCGGTTTCGGCCAGCGCGTAAAAGGTCATCCGGTTCATCAGCCCGGTCAGGCCGTCAATCGAGGCCAGCCGCTCGAAATAGGACCGCTCGGCCCGCAACACCTGGATGGCGGTGCCGACATAGGCGATCGCGCCGATCGCCAGCATCGCGCCCTGATATTCGAACGCGCCCTCGCCCGCCCCAAACAGCATCGCCCGCCCGACGAACAACAATTCGGTCCACGACACCAGCAAAGCGATCGAGATCGGAGACAGCCGATGCGCCGCCCATAAAAGCGGGATCAATTGCAGATAGGCCACCAGCGACAGCGGAATCTTCCCGGCCGAAAAGGTCACCAGGGAAGACGAGGCGCAAAACAGCGCGGTCGTCACCACCAGCCAGCGCAGCACCGCGACCTGAAGCGGATCGTCGAATCGGCGACGGTCGATCAGATAAAGAAGGGGAAGAGTCAGGGTGCAGACGGCAATCAAATCGCCGATCCACCACGCCGATATCAGCGACAGCGCCCGCTCCAACGTGAAATCGGCAAAGACGACGAGATTGAGCACGCCTCCAACCGCCGCAACGCCGCAAAACAGCGGGGCCGACAAAAACCCGGCTCCAACCCGATCGGTCTTGTCACGGGACGAATGGCCACGACCAAGCACCCAGGCGAAGCCGCCATAGCTGCAAACGTGGATCGCCCCATAGACGACGGCCTGGGCGATCTGGCTCCATCCCAACGGTTCGCCGGTGATCGCGCCGCCGAGAATCGTGGGCAACCCGGCTCCGATCCAGACCATCGGAATCGCCGCCCGACCAAAGCTGAGAAACAGGGCGACATCAAGGGCGGACGGGGGAAACCACAGGCTGGCATGCGGGGCATAGCCCAACACGCTGGAGACCGACCACAGCCCGACCCACGCCAACACGGCAAGGACCATCCGCCGCCCATACCGTTCGATGTATGCGACCATAGGCCCAATTGGCGACATACGAGCGGCTCTCCCAGTCGCGCCTCAAGGACAGTCAACCCCTATACGATAGCATGGGGCGGGACTGTTTGATGAGGGCGCTTATCGCCTCTGCATAAAAATAATTATAATTCCAACCAGTTCTGACAGGTTAGGCGCAACCGTCACTCGCGCTATTGCCTCATCAACCAGAGGGGGATCAGGAGTCCGTCGCGGAACCCGGCACTCCAGCAATCGCGCTCGGGCGGCAGACGGTAGGGATTGAGTGCCACCACCGTCGCCTCCAGCGACCCAAAGGCGGGGTCGATCTGATCGCGGCCGATCGTCCAGCCTTCGGCATAGATGCGACCGAAGAGCGACGATCCGATCAAATTGACCGGCAGGCTTGCCGCCGATTGCTCTGGCTGGAGGGCTCGTTCGGGGCTCGCTTTCGGCGCGGACAAGGCGGGGGGGATCGTTTCGCGCGCGATGGTGCGATCCAGCCAAACCCCCCGCTCGGGAGACACCGACAAATGGTCCGGGACGAAGGCCAATAAGTCCTCCGCCCCGATCGGCGCGTTGAACTTGCAGTGAATGCCGATCGGGTCCTTGCCGACAATCGTGCAATCATAGGTCTGGTTCTGCGCCTTCAGTCCGATCGCCATCCCTTCATCCGGACTTTTCGATCCGATCATCGACAGGTGCGTCCCGCCCTGGCCGAAATCGCGGATGATGCACAGCGCGTTGGCACCTCCCCGGTTCGTCATGATTCCCTTTTGTTGGGATTCATAGCGTTTGTAGCGCCGATTTTCCTGGAAGGAGAGTCTCGCCATCCTGGCCACCTTTCCCGATTTTGTCTGACTGGAGCGCCGAGGGGAATCGCTGCCGCCATCCACTATCGAGCTAGAAATGAGATATTAATAGAGACGGATAGTACACATCACGCCGATGCCACCCTGCCCTCACCGCCTCCGGGCGGGAGATCCCAGGCCAAGCGAGGGCCTTGATCTTCGCCGTTGCTCGCCATCACTGTGGGCTAACTCCGACTGACAGGGGATAGAACGGATGGACCGCTTCACCGTATCGCTCGACGAAGAGCTGCTGACCGAGTTCGACGCCTTCCTGCGGCGCAAGAGCTACAGCAACCGGTCGGAAGCGGTCCGCGACATCCTGCGCGACCGGCTCGATGCCGACCGGCTGGAACGGACCAAGGCGGCGGCCGACGCCGCGCCGTTCTGCATCGCCAGTCTCAGCTATCTCTATGACCACCACACCCGCGAACTGGCCCGCCGCCTGACCACGGCCCAGCATCGCCATCACGACCTGACGCTATCGACGTTGCATGTCCATCTCGACCACGAGACCTGCCTGGAAGTGGTGATCCTGCGCGGGCCGACCGAGGCGGTGCAGGATTGCGCCGACGGCATCCTGGCCGAAACCGGAGTCCGCCACGGCAAGCTGCATCTGGTCCCGGTCGAGCACGACCCGACCGACGGCCACCATCATCACCACGACCACGACCATCGTCACGAGCCGACATAGCGGCGACGCCGCCCGCGCGGGAAGAGGCGTCAGCAGATGCGGGGCAATTGCTCGCCCGCCAGCCAATCGACGATCCGCCCGCCGCCGAACGCGGTCCGCATCTGGACGAAATGCTGATCGTCCTCGCCGATGGTGCCGATCAGCGCCGCCTCGCGCCCGAGCGGATGCGCCCGCATCGCCGCCAGCAACGCCTCGGCTCCGGCCGGATCGACCACCGCGATCAGCTTGCCCTCGTTGGCGACGGTCAAGGGATCGATCCCCAGCAATTCGCACGCCGCCGCGACCTGCGGCTTGACCGGGATCGCCGCTTCCTCGATCACGATCCCGACCCCGGATTGATTGGCGATTTCGTTCAAGGTCGCGGCCAGCCCGCCCCGGGTCGGATCGCGCATCAGCTTCAGATGCGGCCCGGCGGCGGCGACCATCGCCGCGATCAGACCGTGCAGGGCGGCGGAATCCGACAGAATCGCCGTCTCGAACTCCAGATTCTCCCGCGACGACAAGATCGCGATGCCGTGATCGCCAATCGAGCCGGACAGGATCACCCGGTCGCCGGGGCGGGCGCGGTCGCCCGACAGGTCCAGACCCGGCGGCACCAGCCCGAGTCCGGCGGTCGAGATAAACACACCGTCGGCCTTGCCGCGCTCGACCACCTTGGTATCGCCGGTGACGACCGGCACCCCGGCGGCGCGCGACGCTGCCCCCATGCTATCGGCGATCCGGGCCAGATCGGCCAGGGGAAAGCCCTCCTCGATGATGACACTGACCGACAGATAAAGCGGAACCGCCCCCGACAGCGCGACATCGTTGATGGTGCCGTGGATCGCCAGCGAACCAATATCGCCGCCGGGAAAGAACAGCGGCGAGACGACATAGCCATCAGTCGACATCGCCAGCCGCCCCGGACCGGGCAGCGGCATCACCGCCTGATCGTTGCCCTGGGCCAGGAAATCGTTGGCGAGCGCGGGCTTGAAGATCGCCTCGATCAATTGGGCCATCGCCCGCCCGCCCGCGCCGTGGGTCATCTCAACCCGGCCGGACAGGTCAAGCCGGGGCTTGGCGTCGCGCGGGCTCATGCCGACACCCGTTCGGCGGCGGGACGGCGGAAGCGGCCATAGCTCCATTGCGCGGCGCAAGCGCCTTCGGACGAGACCATGCAGGCTCCGACCGGGCTGTCCGGGGTGCAGATGGTGCCGAACAGCTTGCATTGCTCGGGCCGTTTCGCCCCGCGCAGGATCGTTCCGCAGGCGCAGCCGGGATGGTCGGGGGCGGGGACGGTCTCGACCTCGAAGCGGGTCTCGGCATCGAAGCGGGCAAAGGCGGGACGCAGCCGCAGACCGCTATCGGGCAGCGCGCCCAGCCCGCGCCATTCGAACGACGGACGCGGCTCGAACATCGTGGCGACCAGGGCCTGGGCCTTGCGGTTGCCGGTGGGGGTGACGGCGCGGATATACTGGGTCTCGATTTCGTGGCGGCCCTGATTGATCTGGCGCACCAGCATCAGCACCGCCTGAAGCACATCGAGCGGCTCGAACCCGGCAATCGCTACCGGCTTGGCGAACTCGTCGGCGCAGAAGCGATAGGCCTCCGACCCGATCACGGTCGAGACATGGGCCGGGCCGATGAAGCCGTCGATCGCCACCCCGTCGCGGGCCGCCTCGGCTCCGGTGACAATCGCCCGGATCGCGGCGGGGGTCAGGACGTGATTGCAGAAGATCGAAAAATTGGTCAGCCCGTTCTGCTCAGCCTCGCGGATCGCGACCGCCGTCGGCGGCGTCGTCGTTTCGAACCCGATCGCGAAGAACACCACCTCGCGTTCCGGCTCGCGCGCGGCGATCGCGACCGCGTCCAGGGTCGAATAGACCATCCGGATGTCGGCCCCGGCGGCTTTCGCCTTCAGCAGGCTGTCGCGGTTCGAGCCCGGCAACCGCATCAGATCGCCATAGGTGCACAGCGTGATGCCGGGCCGGGCGGCCAGCCGGATCGCGGCGTCGATCCTTCCTACCGGCAGCACGCAGACCGGACAGCCGGGGCCGTGGATCAGCCGGACCGGCGGCGGCAGCAAATCTTCCAATCCATAGCGGGCGATGGCGTGAGTATGCCCGCCGCAAAATTCCATCAGACGATAGGATCGGGCAGGATCGGCCTCGGCCCTAATCGCGGCGGCCAACCCCTGGGCCAGCGCCCCGTCGCGATATTCCTCGACATGTTTCATCGCGCCGCCTCCGCCGCCATCTGGCCCATTTCGGCGATCAAGGCCAGGGTCCGCCGCGCCTCGGCCTCGTCGATCCGGGCCAAGGCGTGGCCGACATGAACGACGACGTAATCGCCGACCGCCACCTCGTCGAGCAGCCCGACCGAGATCGTCTTGACGATGCCGTCGAGACTGACCCGCGCCATCTCGTCGGGGAGCAGGTCGATCACTTCGGCGGGAATGGCAAGACACATCGTCGCTTCTCCTTTACCGGGCCGATCCGGCCCAAATCCGCGCCATCGCGGCTTGGCCCAGCGACAGACCGCCATCATTGCACGGCACCTGACGCGCCAGCAGCGGCGAAAGCCCCTGACGCGCCAGCGCGACACTCAGCCCCTCGGCCAGGACCCGGTTCATCAGACAGCCGCCGCCCAGCGCGACCGCATTGGTCCCCAGACGGGCGGCGGCTTGGGCGATCCAGGCGGCCAGCCCGGCGATCAGGGTACCGTGGAACAGCTCGGCCCCGGCCCGGCGGTCGATCCCCGGCGCGGCCAGCACCGCCAGCAGCGGGGTGAAATCCAGCACATCGTCCGCCAGGACATAGCCGTCGGGAAGTTGTTGCGGCTCGGATACCAGCGCCTCTAATTCCATCGCCGCCTGCCCCTCGTATTCCTGATGGGTGCGCAGGCCGAGCAGAGCAGCGGCGGCATCGAACAGGCGGCCGAGGCTGGTGGTGGTCGGGGCCGAGGCAACCCGCCCCACCAGCGCCGCCGCCAGCGGGATATCGGCAAAGCGCGCCGCCGCACTCTCGGCCTGCCCGATCGCATACAACGCCGCCACCGCCATCCGCCAGGGCTCGCGGGCGGCGCGGTCGCCACCCGGCAGCGCCAGCGGGCGAAGGTGGCCGATCCGCCGCCACGAGGCACCTTCGACGATCATCAATTCGCCGCCCCAATTGCCGCCATCGTCGCCCAGCCCGTGACCGTCGAGCGCGGCCCCCAGCACCGGGCCGGTCTGGCGATGCTCGGCAGCAATCGCGGCGAGATGAGCGGCATGATGCTGCACGCGCACCAGGGGACGGTCAAGGCTCTCGGCATAGCGGGTCGAGGCGTAATCGGAATGCAAATCGCAGGCGACGATCTCGGGCGAAACGTCGAGCACCCGCGCCAAATGGGCGATTGTCTCGCGGTAGAATCGCAGCGTCTCGGCGGTGTCGAGATCGCCGATATGCTGCGAGACAAAGGCTTCACGGCCCCGGGTCAGCGTCACCGTCGCCTTCAGATGCGCCCCCACCCCCAGCACGCACGGCCCGTCGCCGCCCAGATCAATCGGATCGGGGACAAAGCCACGGGCCCGGCGCAAAAACACCGGCCCGCCCGCCGCGATCCCCATTACCGAATCGTCGGCCCGGATCAGGATCGGGCGGTCGTGGGTGACGATCAGATCGGCGATCCCGGCCAGACGGTGCCGCGCCTCTTCATCCTCGACCACCAGCGGTTCGCCGCCGGGATTGGCACTGGTGGCAATCAGCGCCATCGGCTGGGCCTGATCCCGCCAGTCCCGTCCCTCGGGCCGCCCGGCCAGATCGTGAAAGATCAGATGATGCAGTGGGGCATAGGGCAGCAGGAAGCCGCCCCGCGCCAGCGACGGCGCGACCGAGGGAGCCAGGGTGCCGGGCCGCAGCCTCATCAACACGATCGGCCGCGACGGTGCCGCGATCAGGGTCCGCTCGGCCGCCTCTGGGATCGCGAAGCGGTCGAGCGAAGCCGGATTGGCGACCATCACCGCGAACGGCTTGGCATCGCGGGATTTGCGGCGACGCAGGGCGGCGACGCTGTCCTCGTTGCGGGCGTCGCACATCAGGTGAAAGCCGCCGATCCCCTTCACCGCGACGATCTGCCCGGCCCGCAACGCCGCCCCGATCGCGGCGATGGGGGAACTTAACTTCGGCCCGCAGATTGGGCAGGCCAGCGGCTCGGCATGAAAGCGGCGGTCGTGGGGATCGCGGTAAGCCCGCTCGCAGTCCGGGCACAGGGCAAACCCGGCCATCGCGGTGTTGGGACGGTCATAGGGGACGGCGCGGGTGATGGTGAAGCGCGGCCCGCATTGGGTGCAGGTGACGAAGGGATAGAGGTAAAACCGGCTGGCTGGATCGAACAGATCGTCCAGGCAGGACTCGCACATGGCGGCATCGGCGGGAATCGCGGTGGCGACCGCGCCGCCGTCCCGGCTGGCGGCGATAACAAAGCCGGTACCGCCGCAGGCGTGGAGCGGGCGGCGCTCCACTGCGTCGATCCGGGCCAGCGGCGGGGCCTCGGCCCGTAGCGCCGCCGCGAAGGCGTCAATCGCCCGGCCTTCGACCTCGATCGCCACCCCTTCGGCATCGTTGCAGACGAATCCGGCCAGCCCCAGCCGCTCGGCCAGACCGAACACGAAGGGGCGCATCCCGACGCCCTGGACCCGCCCACGGAGCCGGATTGCTTCCCGCCTCACCGTCGCATCGCGTCGGGTCACGCTGGCGCGGCGGCCTTCGCCGTGGCCCGAGCCATCGCTACGCCAGCCCCGATCCAATCGAGAAAGGCGCCTAATCCCTCGCCGGTGCGGGCCGAGACCTGGAGTATCTTCAGCCGGGGATTGACCCTGAGCGCGTTGGCGACACAGGCGGCGACGTCGAACTCAAGATGGGGCAACAGATCGGACTTGTTCAGCAGCATCAGATCGGCGGCGGCGAACATGTCGGGATATTTCAGCGGCTTGTCCTCGCCCTCGGTCACCGACAGCACCACCACCTTGTGGGCCTCGCCCAGATCGAACGCCGCCGGGCAGACCAGATTGCCGACATTTTCAATGAACAGCACCCCGCCCGCCGCCAGCGGCAGATCGTCCAGGGCATGGCCGACCATGTGGGCGTCGAGATGGCAGCCCTTGCCGGTATTGATCTGGATCGCGGCTACCCCGGTGGCGCGGATGCGGGCGGCATCGTTCGAGGTCTGCTGATCGCCCTCGATCACCGCAAGCGGGAGCTTATCGGCCAGATCGGTGATGGTGCGAACCAACAGGCTGGTTTTACCCGAACCGGGGCTGGACACCAGATTGAGCGCGAACACCCCCAACTCCGCCAGCCGGACCCGGTTGGCCGCCGCCAAGGCATCGTTCTTCGACAAGATATCGCGCTCGATCCGGACGATCCGCTCCTGGCTGAGGCCCGGCACATGCACCCCCGCCGGGCCACGGCCGTAATCGTGGGGATGGGTATGGTCATGCCCATGATCGTGGTCGTGATCGTGGCTATGGTCGTGCGTATGCTCATGAGCGTGATCGTGGCTATGACCGTGCCCGTGCTGATGCGGGTGGGAATGGGAATGCGTGTGGTCATGGGTGTGGGCATGGCCCGCTTTGTCCTTGCCGGTCTCGACCGACGCTTCGCCGCAGCCGCAAACGGTGCACATCATCCCACCTCCACTTCCTTGACTCGCATTTCGTCTCCGACGGTCATCTGGACATGATGCCGCCCGCATTCGGGGCAGGCCCCAAACCGCTCGGTCAGCGGAACGGTCTTGCCGCAATCGAGGCACCAGCCCGCCCCCGCCACCGCGACGATCTCCAGCCGCGCGCCTGCGGCAACGCTGTCGCGGCTGACCGCGTCGAAGCAGAACAGCAGCGCCTCGGGCGCGACGTGGCTAAGAGCACCGATCTCGATCACCACCGTCTTGATCCGCGTCACCCCGTTGGCGCGGGCGGCGTCCTCGACCAGATCGACCACGCCTTCGGCCAGGGCCATCTCATGCATGGCTCACCTCGATCTCGCAGGCGACACAGGGGTCGAACAACGTCGCCAGCCGGGCGATGCTGCGCTCGGCGGGGACGCTCGCGCTTGGACGCAGACGGGTCAGCGCGGCGGCGAACGGCCCGTCGGGGGCAAAGGTCCATTCGGTGGGGGCCAGGATCAGATAGCGGGCCAGCCCGCCGTCGCGGTCGAGGGCAACAAGGTGATGCAGCCGCCCGCGCGGGCTTTCGACGGCGGCAAAGCCGATGCCGGGGCCGACCCGATCCGACCGCAACCAGGAAGCCTCGGGTGGCTCCTCCCCGGCCAGCAACCGCCCCGCCTGGGCGATCTCGGCGAAGCGAGCCGACAGCGGCGACCGGAGCGGGCGGGCGGCCAGAACCGAGCGGGCGAGTGGGCCGGTCTGCACCCGACGACCGGGCAGAGCGGGACGCGCCGCGAACGCCTCGCCCGCCTGACTGAGCGCGGCAACCACTGCCTGATCGTCGGCGGGGCCAAGCGGATCGACCGGGGCGTCCTCGGAAACGGCGATTTCGGCGGCACAACAGGCGATGCGGGCCGCCCACGAGCCCGGCGGCGGAGCGGCGGCAACCCCCAGCCGGTCCAGCCCCGCCGCAATCGCGGCACCGTCCCCTTCGGCCGCCCTCCCGGCCAGACGGACCGCCCCGGCGGCCAGGATTTGACGCAGCGCCCCGGTTTCTTCCGCGTCGGGCGTCACCACGTCGGCAAAGCCAATCGCGGTCGCCCGCAGCAATTCGACCAGACGCTCGGCGGCGAGACGGGGCTGCACCGCCAGGGCATCGACCGGGTCGAGTCCCGCTCCCGCCGCCGCCAGCGCCGCCCGCGACGCCAGCGCCTGCGACACCGCGCACAACGCATGGAGACGGCCGACCAGATCGGGAATCTGGTCGAGCGGGTGGCGGGCGAACAGGGCTCCCAGGCTTTGTGGACGCTCGCAGGCGACGCGGGCGGCGGCAACGGCTCCATCATCGGCCAGGGTGGCGGCGATACGGACGCAACCGGCGGAAAACGGCGCGGTCACGACGCGGCGGCTCCCCGCCCGAACAGAAGGTCGCGGCGGTTGCGGGGCGCGGCCAGGGTCGCGGCGGTGCCGGACGGCACCGGTTCGAACAGCGCCGTCACCGCCGCCGCCGCCGTCACCCGCGTTACCGCCGGATCGTCGAACGAGGCCATCGGCGAGAACAGCGACAGCGAATCCAGCCGCCCGAATCCCTCGACGTCGCCGACAACGAACTCAAGCGACCCAACCGGCAGATCGAGAGTGTGGGACTCGCCCGGCCCGGCGGCGGGGAGCGGCGGCCCGGCCGGGATGGCGGCCAGCACCAGATTCATGAACCACGGAGTCACCAGCGCCCCCAGCGCCCAGCCCCGATAGGGACGAAAACCGACCGTCTGCACCTCCAGGCACGGATTGTGGATCGGCAGGCCCCGCATCGCCCGCGCATCGATGGCGCGATAGAGCGTGTCCAGCCGCTCGGCCACCTCGCGCGCCGGATCGGTCATGTGAAATAGGTCCGTTCGATCTCGGCCAGCCGCAAGGCCGAATCGGCAATGTCCTCGTCGGTCGCCGCCGCCGCCGCCGGGACGTCGCCGACCTCCAGCGTATCGAGCATCACCGCGCCGTTGGGATCGAGATATTGCACCGACCAGACATGGCGGGTCGCGGTCGAGACCACCCGACATCGGGCATAGCCGCGCGACAAGATCTGGACCGGGCCGGTGCCGAGCCGGTCTTGCAGAAAGGTCATGTCCTCCTGCGGCACCGGCAAATGCGAAATGGTGACAATCCGGTTGGGCTGGCCCGGACGCCAGGTTTCGAGATGGGCGCGCAACTCGGCGATCAGCACGGCGGCGGTGGACAGACCGTCGAGCGGAGCCTCCAGCCAGATATTGGGCTGGGTCAGCATCAGCGCGGCGCCGCGCACCGCTTCGGGGATCGCCGCGACGTCGAGGCTATCGGCGACAATCCGCCCGTCGGCATCGACGCAACGGACCCGCCACAGCCCGGCCATCACCGCTTCCTCGATCTGGACGACCAGCCCGTCGGGCAGGGTGACGATGGCCGAGACCTCGCCCTCGCCCAACACGTCGGCGATCAGGGTCAGTTCCAATTCGTCGAGCCCGGCCAGATCGAAACGGTGATCGGCCTCCCCCGCCCCCCGCGCCGCCAGCGCCTCGGCCAGACGGGGCAACAAAGCAGCGACGCGGGGACAGCGCGCCACCGCCTCCTCGGCTCCGGCTCTGGACAGAAACGCCAGCGATGGGGCGCGGTTCCCCGCGCTTTCCTCCAACCGATCCAGCATCATCCGTGTCTCTCCAGGATCGTTGTTACGCACCCGAAGCCGTCTTGGGGCGCAGGAAGTCGGGCAATTGCGGCTCGCGGTCGATCAGATCGGCGAACAGATGGTCGAACGGCAGCCCTTCGGCGGCGGCGGCGACTCCGTCCAGGGCGTCGTCGATCAGCCGCGCCTCGTCGTCGTCGAGCACCCGCACCGCCGAGCCGAGATGGACCAGCAGCGCCGTCCCGGGCGGCTGCGGCCCGACCAGCATCAGCGAAACCCGCTCGGAGGCGCCACGGCGGTCGCATTCGGCAAAGTACGCGTCGCCCCCCACCACCCGCATCGGCAGTCCGATACACATCCCCATTACTCCCCGGCGCGGCGTTCGAAATTGACGGAATCGATATCGTGGGACAGCAAGCCCGGCCCCTCGTCGCCCTCCGGACGCGGGCTGGCGACGATGCCCCATTCGGCCAGGATCGACAGCGCGGCCTTGAGCGCAGGCTCCAGCGCCGCCCGCACCGGGGGCGTCAGCGGCCCGCCCCAATCTTCGAGATCGAGCGGCTGGCAGCCGACCAGGGCAAGATGGCGCGGGTACGAACCGAGCAGGTCGGCCGCGCTCAACACCTCCTGAAAGCCGGTCTGATGCAGGCTCATCTTCTTCGCGCCGGTGAATTTCGGCACCTCGTCGTCGCGGACGATCTTCACCGTACCGGGCTCGAGCCCGTAATCAATCGCGTCGAACACCAAAAGCCGGTCGGCCTCGCGGACGAACTGGACGAGATACAGCCCCTGCGTCCCGCCATCGAGCAAGGTAACCCCGTCCGGCAAGGCATAGCGGCGGTGGAATTCCTCCACCGCCCGCACTCCGAACCCTTCGTCGGCCCACAAGATATTGCCGATGCCAAGAACCAGAATCCTGGCATCGGCGGTTTGAATCGTCGTCTCCACCGCTTTAGTTCCGGAAATCGTCGCGGAACACGCGCTCGCCCGAGACGATCGACGAGATCGTGCTTTGACGCGACAAGATGTCTTCACGAATTGCGGCATAGACGTGGATGATCGCAAAGATCACGATCGACCACATCCCGAGATGGTGCCAGGTATGGACGTCCTGGGCGTTGGGCCAGATGCTGAACACCCAGCCGAACAGCGCGAACTGCCAGCTATCGTTGCCCGCCCCTTGCGAATACAACGCAAAGCCCGAGCAGATCATAAAGATCAGCACGACGACGAAGCTCGACATCGCCGCATGGCCCAACGGATTGTGCCCGATATACTTTTTCGGGTCTTTGACCAGGAACAGATACCATTTCAGCTCATAGACCAGTCCCCACCGCCACAGCTTGTTCCACACCGGCGGAACGAAGATCTGTTTGGAATAGCGGTTACCGACAAAGGCCCAATACAGCCGGAACAAGAACCCGATCGCGAGCACGTATCCGGCGGAGAAATGAGCAAAGCGGATATAGCCCATCAGATAATAGGCGCTGGCCTCGCCCGGCACCGATGGCGGCGGCGAGCCGATCAGATAACCAGAGATGCAAAGCACGGTAATCGCCAGCGCGTTGATCCAGTGCCACAGCCGAACCGCCGTTTCATAGACATAGACGGTTTGGCGGCTGACGGCGCGCTCGCCCTGGCTGTCGATCGCCCCTTGGAGTTTGGTCACTTCCTGCATGGCCGTTCCCCTTCCGACTTGGGTTGATGTCGTGACGGTGGATGGTACGGGGGTCACCGTGCGCCTCAGCGCACGGTGACCTTGGCCATTTCCTGTCCGTCCGGGCTCATCACATGGGTCGAGCAGGCAAGACAGGGGTCGAAGGAATGCAGCGTGCGGATGATCTCCAGCGGCTGGTTGGGATCGGCCACCGGGGTGTCGAGCAACGAGGCCTCGAACGCGCCGATATTGCCCTTGGGATCGCGCGGACTGCCGTTCCAGGTGGTGGGAACGACACATTGGTAATTGTCGATCTTGGTATCCTTGATCCGGATCCAATGGCCGAGCGCGCCGCGCGGCGCTTCGGTGAAACCAACGCCCTTGGCCTCTTTCGGCCAAGTGGTGGGGTCCCATTTATCGACATTGGCGGTCGACAGATTGCCCGCCTTGATGCTGCCGATCAGCTTGTCCTGGAAATAACGCATCTTGTGCGCCGCCCACTGGCATTCCAGAGCGCGGGCAGCGGTGCGGCCCAGCGTCGAGAACAGCGCCGTCAGCGGCAAACCGAGATCGGACAAAAGCTTGTCGGTCGGTTCCTTGAACTCCGCCTTGCCCTGGGCATAGCCGATGATGTAGCGGGCCAGCGGGCCGACCTCGACGGCGTTGCCCTTCCAGCGCGGCGATTTGATCCAGGAATATTTGGCGGATTCGTCGATCGACTGGATGTCGGTCTTGCTGCCCTTCGATTTCGGGCCAAGCTGGTAATTGGGCTCGGTCACCCCGTCATAGGGATGCAGGCCGACCGTCTCGTCCGGATATGTGTACCAGGAATGGGCGACGAATTCCTGGATCTGATCCGGGGCATTGAGGTCGATCTCGTGGATTTCCTTCAGATTGCCGTTCAGGATCACGCCGCGCGGCAACAGCAGGCTTTTATCGGTGTAATCGTTGGCATATTCGGGAATGTCGCCATAGGACATCACCGATTTCGACGACAGCCCGCCACCATACAGCCAGTCCTTGTAGAACCCGCCGATCGCGACGACATCGGGCAGATAGACCTGCTCGACGAACTCCAGGGCCCGGTCGATCACCGACGACACCAGATTGAGCCGCTCGATATTGATCGCGCCGACCGCCCCGGTCCCATCGACATTGATCGAACAGGGCACGCCGCCGACCAGCCAGTTGGGGTGCGGGTTCTTGCCGCCATAGATCGTGTGGATCTTGACGATTTCTTTCTGGAAATCGAGCGCTTCGAGGTAATGGGCCACCGCCAGCAGATTGGCCTCGGGCGGCAGTTTATAGGCGGGATGGCCCCAATAGCCGTTCTTGAACGGACCCAACTGGCCGGATTCGACGAACTTGCCCAGCCGGGTCTGAAGATCCTTGAAATAGCCGGGGGACGACATCGGCCAGCGCGAGATCGATTGCGCCAACGCCGAGGTCGCCTTGGGATCGGCCTTCAACGCCGACACCACATCGACCCAGTCGAGGGCGTGGAGGTGATAGAAATGCACCAGATGGTCGTGGACCTGAAGGGCCAGCTGCATCAGGTTGCGGATGGTGTTGGCGTTTTCCGGGATGCTGATCCCCAGCGCGTTTTCCACCGCCCGGACCGAGGTCAAAGCGTGGGTGCCGGTGCACACGCCGCAAATCCGCTCGGTGAAGGCCCAGGCGTCGCGGGGATCGCGTCCTTTCAGGATCACTTCGATCCCCCGCCACATCGTCCCGGTCGAAACGGCATTGCGGATGACGTTGCGCTCGTCGACGTTGACTTCAACGCGCAGATGACCCTCGATCCGGGTCACGGGATCGACGACGATCCGCTTGCCGGACGCGTCGAGGGAAAAGCCATTCGGTGTCTGGGCGCCCATGACGATGTATCCCCCTGTCAGCCGGCGTTCGGATTGGTCGGATCGGACGATATTGTCTTGATATTGTCCCGAGGCTTGGTGGTCAGCTGGCGCACGGCGGTAATCCCGGCATGGACGGCGATACCCGCGCCAACCACGCCAACCGCGGCCAGACCGATCTGGTCGGCATTGCGCTCGACCCCAAAGGCATTGATCCCGGTCAGGCGGTCATAGAACGACCCCTTGTCCCAGAATCCGTCCTCGGAACACCCGATACAACCGTGCCCCGACTGGATCGGGAAAGACACCCCGCCATTCCACCGTGTCGTCGAACAGGCGTTGTAGGTGGTCGGCCCCTTGCACCCCATCTTGTAGAGACAGAAGCCCTTGCGCGCGCCATCGTCGTCCCATTCCTCGACGAACTGACCCGCGTCGAAATGCGGGCGGCGGTAACATTTGTCGTGGATACGCTGGGAATAGAACATCTTCGGCCGCCCCTGGCGGTCGAGATCGGGCAAACGCCCGAACATCGTCACAAAGGTGATGACGCCGGTCATCACCTCGGCGATCGGCGGGCAGCCGGGGACTTTGACGATCGGCTTGTTGCGGATCACCTTGTCGATCGGCACCGCATGGGTGGGATTGGGCTTGGCCGCCTGGACGCAGCCCCACGAGGCGCACGTCCCCCAGGCCACCACCGCCATCGCGTCGCTGGCCATTTCGGTCAGCCGTTCGACGAAGGGACGGCCGCCGTCGATACAGAACATCCCGTCCTCGTTCAAAGGCGGGTTGCCCTCGACGGCCAGGATGTACTGGCCTTTGTACTTCTGCCGGGTTTCCTGCAAAATCGCCTCGGCCTGATGACCGGCCGCAGCCATGATCGTGTCGTTGTAGTCGAGCGAGATCATCGACAGCACGACATCCTTGGCCAACGGATGGGCCGAGCGGATGAAGCTTTCGGTGCAGCAGGTGCACTCCAGCCCATGCATCCAGATGACCGGCACGCGCGGCTTGGTTTCCAGCGCCTGGGCCACCGAGGCCGCACCGGTGGGACCAAGTCCAAGGCTGGCCGCCGTCAGACTACAAAATTTCACGAAGCTTCGACGGGTAATACCCTGACGACGGATCAACTCGTAGAACGTCTCGATCTGAGCGCTCATCGGCTATCTCTCCTCGACGTGTCGTGCCTACCAATCTTTTTTTATTATTAGAGCGTGCGAGCGACCCATTTTGCCTCGGGAAACCGCCACCCGTCTGAAGGGTAACGCACAATCCGCGTCGCTGCAAAGAGGGGAAAGTTATCTCGATCACGAATTCTTACACAGCACGGCCCCATGCCGCACCGCCATGATGCGACAAAGTAGACCGTGTCCGGGATATTCTGTAATTTCAATCGGAGTGCGCCAGACTTGCGTTTCTCCTAATATTCATCTCGGTTCAGCTTGGCCTGGAGCGGTTACGACGAGGCAACGGCCCGACGGGCGATCTCGCGCACCAGCCCATGGAAAATGGCGGCATGGACCGGAAGCAGCGCATTCCAATAGGTGATGCCCAGCGACCCGGCAGGATGGAAATAGGCCGTCACCGTAATCAGAACCCGGCCCGGCCCGGCCGGACTGATTTCGAAATCAAGCGTTGCCGATCCGGGAAGACGCATCTCGGCCAGCAAGGTCAAGCGCTTGAGCGGTTGAACGGTGATCACCCGCCAGAAATCGATCACGTCGCCGACCACGACCGTCTCGGACGACGGACGTCCCCGGCGCATCCCGACGCCCCCCAACAGGCCGTCGATCATTCCCCGCGCCTGCCACAGCGAATCGAGAAAGTAATAGCCGTTATCGCCACCGATCCGGACGATCTGGGCCCAGACATCCTCTGCCGACGCCGTCGCGGTCGCCTCGGCCCGATAGAATTTGGCGTAATAGGCGAAATCGGGACGGTTTTGCCGATGCCGCATTGATCCTTCGACCCAGCGGGGCGGCTCGCTGGCGGTCCGCTCGGCATCCAGGGCCGCCTGGGCCGCGTCGCGGTACGCTTTCAACGGAAGCGGGATTAGGGCGCGGATCGCCGCATCGTCGGCCAGCACGTCGTGTTCCAATCCACCGATCAAGGCGCGGGCGATATTGGCGGGGACCGACGTCACCAGAGCCAGCCAATAAGACGACAGACGCGGCGTTAAAAACGGAACCGGGACAATCACCGGATGACGGCCGACCAGATCGCCGAACTCATGCATCATGTCCTGATAGGTCAAAATCTCTGGCCCGCCCGCATCATAGATTTCACCGGCGGACTGGGCAAAGTCGGGGAGCTTGATCAGATAGGTCAAAATATCGTCGAGCGCGATCGGCTGCGAGCGGGAATGAACCCATTTGGGGGTTACCATCGCGGGCAGATGGAACACCAGATCGCGGATCACCTCGAACGCCGCCGAGCCGGGACCGATAATGATTCCCGCCCGAATTTCGGTGACCGGCACCGAGCCGCCTCGCAGCACATCGCCGGTTTCCGAGCGCGACGCCAGATGGGTCGAACGCCCTCCTTTGGGCTGCAACCCGCCCAGATAAATGATCCGCCCCACCCCCGCTTTTGCCGCCGCGTCGCGAAAGGCAAGGGCGGCCCGGCGGTCGATCTCGGGGAAATCACTCCCCGCCGCCATCGAATGAACCAAGTAATAAGCGACATCGATATCGACCAAGGCCGCCGCCAGAGTCTCGGGACGCAAGGCGTCGGCCTGGACACACTCGACACCGGGCCATTCCCGCGCCTCGATTGCCTCAAGGCGGCGGGCGGCGGCACGGACGACGTGACCGGCGGACACCAGAGCCGGAACCAGATTGGACCCGACATAGCCCGAGGCACCAAACACCACTGTACGCATCGCCAGAACCCCGCTCATCAAGAGGGACGTCCGGAGAGCATACGCCTATTGATAGGCTTAACCTCTTGCCTATTTAACGCATTTGGGAATCAGTTGGCCCGACGACCGGGCGGCGGCGCGGACGGGCGAGCGGCGGGATGGTGGTCGTCCTCGTCCTCGGTACTGCGGACCCGGACGACGAAGCCCTGCAAGGCCCAGCCGATCAGGAAGAAGCCGAGGCCGAACAGCCAAGCCCCCGACACCGCGAACACGATGGCCCGTTTCAGCGCAACGTCATCAACGCCGAACAGTCCGAACGACCACAGAATCGGGGTGAGGAACAGGCACAGCACCGCCCCGGCCAGACCCAGACGAGTCCAGCCCGAGGAACGGATGAAAGAAACGCGGTATCCGGTCATCAAGCTCTCCCGTCGGTCGGCATCGTCTAGCTTTACGCCGCCGCTACGATAGCACACAGAGCGGCGAAATCAGTTCATATCGCCGACGCTTGATCGCACAATGGACCCGACCTCGCTTCAGGACACCCCGCGGATGACCGTACAGAGCCTGACCGACCTTGCCGTCGTTTACTGGTCCGACCGGGTGGTGCAGGACAATCTGCTGGCCTGCCTCACCATCGTCGGCGCGCTGCTGCTCGGACTGGTGGTCGGCTACGAGCGCACCTGGAACGGACGCGCGGCGGGGATGCGCACCTATGGCTTCGTCTGCATGGCCTCGGCCGCGCTGACCGTCGTCGTCGGCCATCCCGCCTCGTGGTATGGGGGCAGCGTCACCAATGCGCTGGTCGGCGATCCGACCCGGGTGATCCAGGGCATCGTCACCGGGATCGGCTTTCTGTGCGCCGGAGTCATCATGAAGGATGGCTTCACCATCAGCGGCCTGACCACCGCCGCCTCGATCTGGACGGCCTCGACGATCGGGATCGTCGTCGGCATCGGCTATTACGCCACCGCCTTCGTGCTGACCCTGCTCGCCACCGTCGGCATGCTGGCGTTGCGGCAGGTCGAATGGCGGTTGCCGTCGAATCACGAACTGGCGGTGCGGCTGCGCTGCACCACGGCCGGGGCGTTGTCCGAGATCGAGTTGCACCAACTGATCGCCGCCCACGGCTTTGCCTTAAGCCCGGAATCCCTGTCGATCGAGCTCGCCCCGGATTGGACGGAATGGCACTTCCTGGCCTCGTCCCGCCATACCGGAATCCCCTCGATCGACCGGCTGGCCACCACCCTGGCCGCCCTGCCCGGCCTGGAGGGGCTGCAAATCTCCCATGCCAAGAATTAGAACCCAACCGCGATGAGCCACGCCCCCCTGCTCCGCACCCGCATCCTGGCCTTAGACGCAGAAGCCGATCCGGCAACCCTGGCGCGGATCGCGTTGATTCCAGGCGTCACGGAGGTCCGCCCCCAAGATTGCGGGCATCGGATCGCACTCTGCTACGACCTGCAACGCGCAACGCTGACCGAGTTGGAGCCACACCTGACCGCCGCCGGGCTGGTGTTGTCCCGCCGCCGCCTGCACCGCCTCAGCCGGGGCTGGGCCGCCTTCCAGGACGACAATATCCGCTCGAACGCCCGGCTGCGGCACCAATGCTGCTGCACGCCGCCCGACGCGCCCTAACCCGCCTCGGGAGCGGACACGGGCTCTTTCTGCTTCGCCAGAGCCGGAACAGACGGTTTCTCCGGAGCCGGAGCCGGAGCCGGAGCCGGAACCGGAACCGGAACCGGCTCGTCCGGGAGTCGGTGAAGATGCACCACCCGCTGCGGGTAGGGAAGCGAGATTCCTGCCTTGGCGAGGTCGGACGCCATCATGAAGCGGATTTCCGAGGCGATTTTCGAACTGTCGGCTCCGCTGGCATAATCAATCCAGTAACGCAGGATGAAATTGATCGAATCCGCCCCGAAATTGTCGAGCAGAACGCAGGGCGGCGGGTCTTCCAGCACCGATGGATGCTTGCGCGCGATCGTCATCAGCACTTCGGCGACCTTTTCCGGCGGCGAAGCGTAATCGGTTCCAACCGCGACCGAACGGCGGACCTTGGCATTGCTGTAGGTCCAGTTGGTGACGTTGTTTTCGATGAAGGTCGAATTCGGCACCAGGATCTCGATCCCGTCCGAGGTCCGCACCGTCGAGGAGCGAATGTTGATATGGGTCACCGTGCCGCTGACCGCGCCGACCTCGACGATATCGCCGACCCGCAGCGGGCGTTCGAACAGCAAGATGATGCCGCTGATGAAGTTCTTCAGGATCACCTGGGTGCCAAAGCCGACGCCGATCGCCAGCGCACCACCCAGGAAGGCGAACACCGTCAGCGGGATGTTGGCGACATAAAGGGCGACGATGAACAGCATCGTGACGATGACGATGTGCAGCCAGCGGACCAGGGTGTTGGCGTGGTCCTTGGGCAGACGGAACTGGCTGACCGCGATCGCGCCCAACATGTTGAGGAGGCGGCGGCTGAGAATCGCCCCCAACACCACCAGCAAGATCACGCCCAGGCTTTTGCCGATGGTGACGCTGCGGACGGCGGTGATGCGCCGTCCATCGACCTCCATACTGTCCTCGGCCGAGAACAGTTCGAAATCCCACACCATGCGGACGGTATGGACCACCGAGGACCAGCCCTCGCGCGCGACGGAGGACAGCGGCTTTTCGCCGTCGCGGACCTGAAGATCCTGCTCCCAACTGCGGAAGGTGTGGAGCAGGGCATCGACCAGCTTGACCGCGTCGCGCAGGATCACCGCCCGCTGGCGCGACGCGTCGCGCAAAGCGGCGTTGTCCTGGGCATCGGCCCTCGATTGCGCCGCCGCCAGCGGCGTGCTGTCATCGCCGCCGAACGGCGTGGTGCGGGCGAGTTCGTCGCGGAGGTAATGCTGCCAGTTCTCCAGCTTCTGCACCGTCAGGGCCAGATTGGCCTCGGCCTCGCGCAGCTTGTCGCGGTCGTCCTTGCCGTTGAACAGATACCAGCGGAACTGCCACCCCGCCCGCTCCCAGCCGCGCGCCTCGATCATCCGGCGCAGGGTATCGTCGGCCAGATCGTCGGTATCGACCTGAAGACGGCGCAGCGCCACCTCGCGCTCCAGCTTCTTCAACCGCTGTTCCATCACGCTGCCCTTGGCGGGGATCGCCGGGTTGGCGGCCTTGAACGCGGCCAGCGCCCGCTGGGCTTGATCGAACTGACGGTGCGACTGGGTGCTGACCGATTGCTGGCGGATCAGCCGGGTCTGCAACGGCGCGATCTGGCGGTCGAGATCGGCCAGCACCGCGTTCAGTTCGGCCTCGGTGAAATGCTCGTTGCGGCGCATTTCGGCCAGTTGCAATTCCTGCACTTGGGCCAAGGCGCGCAGTTCGGCGATTTCGGCATGGTCGATGCTTTTGGCCGCCTTGGCCTCGGCCATGCTGGCGGCAGCCGAGCGCGAGCGCAGCCGGGCCACATCGCGCAGCCAGGTTTCGCGGGTCTTGTCCGCGTCGGTCTGGGCCGCGTCGATCCGTTCCCCCTGCTGGCGGACGAGAATCTCGTTGGCCTTCAGTCGCTTTTCCTCGCCCGCGATCTGCTGGTCGCGAAATCCCTCGCGCTGGGTCGCCGCCTTCAGCCGGGCGCGGGTGTCTTCGAGCAGATCGCGCTGGTGATCGACCGCCAGGATCGACACCGGCGGCGGAGTCGGGTTGGCGGTCCAGGCGCGGGTCTTCTCCTCCTGATCGGCAACCCGGCGCAACGCTTCGGGCAGACGGGCGATGATGTCGAGATGGCGTTCCAGCGCCGCCATCAGTTCACCCAACAGGTAATCGCGTTCGACCACTTCGGCGGGCAGCGCCGCCGCCGGAGCGGTGGCTTTGCCGAGGCGGGCGTAATCGACCCGGGCCTCGTCCAGTTCGGCCTGAAGCGAGTCCACCTGGGCTTGGGAATCGGCGGCGGCATCCTGGGGCGTCGCCGTCGCCGCGGGCGGAGCCGAGGCCGCTCCACCCAGGGAGGGCAGCCCCTGCGCCACGGCACCGCCATTGAACAACAGCAGCAGCAGGGCGACCAGGGCGACGATCGGGCGGGGGGAGGTCATCGGGCGGGGAATCCTGTTGGCGAAGATCGAGCGGTTAAACTTAGGCGAAAAGTACCGATGCGCCAGCCCCGGTCAGGGATGCCCTGGGCGCAAGGTCATAAGGTCAATCCAGCGTCTGGCGATAGCGCCGCACCGCGACCACGCTGACCACCAGCAAGATCACCGCCAGGGCGGCGACCTCGGCGGCGATCTCGCCCGGTCCGTTGCCTTTCAGCATGATGCCCCGCACCACCCGGAGGAAATGGGTCAGCGGCAGGATTTCGCCCAGATATTGCGCCCATAGCGGCATGCCCCGGAACGGAAACATGAAGCCCGACAGCAGGATCGAGGGCAGGAAGAAGAAAAAGCTGAGCTGCATCGCCTGGGTCTGGTTCTTCGCCACCGTCGAAAAGGTAAAGCCGATCGCCAGATTGGCGGCGATGAACACGACGCTGGTCAGGGTCAGCAGCCACAGACTGCCGACAATGGGGACAGCGAACACCAGCCGGGCCGTAATCACGATCACCGCGACCTGGATATAGCCGACGACGACATAGGGCGCGATCTTGCCCAGCATCACCTCGATCGGGCGCAACGGCATCACCAGCAGGTTTTCCATCGTGCCGCGCTCGCGCTCGCGGGTCACCGCCAGCGCCGTCATGATCACCAGGGTCATCGTCAGCACCACCCCCATCAGACCGGGGACGACGTTGTACTGGGTATCGGCTTCCTGGTTATAGCGGCGATGAATCCTCAACTCGAACGGCGGGGCCGAGGCTTTCAGCCCGGCCAGCGAGCCGGTGAGGTCGCGGTCGAGCGCGGTGCGCGCCATCGTCTCCAGCGCCCCCAACGCGCCCAAGGTCGCCGCCGGATCGGTGGCGTCGGCTTCGACCAGCAGCGCCGGGCGCTCGCCCCGGGCGACGCGGCGAGAAAAATCGACCGGGATCGAGACGACGAACTGGACCTTGCCCTCGGCCAGCAATGCGTCGGCTTCGTCCTCGGAGGCGACAAAGCGGACCAGATCGAAATAGCGCGACGTCTGCATCGACGCGACCAAAGCGCGGCCGAACGGCCCCCGGTCGGAATCCAACACCGCCATCGGCAGATGGCGAGGGTCGGAATTGATCGCAAAGCCGAACAGAATCAACTGGATCAGCGGAATCCCGACCATCATCGCGAAGGTCAGGCGGTCGCGCCGCATCTGGATGAATTCCTTCAAGATCATCGCCCACAGCCGGTGGGCCGAGGCACCGAAGCGGATTGTCATCGCGCCCCCCCGGCGAAATTGTCGGTCGAGCGTCCCATCAGATGGATGAAGACGTCTTCCAGGGTCGGCGCATCCTCGCGCCAGACGAAATCAGGGTTGGCGAGGAAGGGGGCAAGGCTGTGGCGCAGCAAGGCGGCATCGCCGCCGCCGACATGAAGCGCCGACCCGAACGGCGCGACCAGATCAAGCCCCGGCAGCCCGGCGAGCGCGCGGGCCAGATCGGCGATCCGCATCGCTCCGGTGCCGGAATCCTGGGCGGTAAAGGTGGTCAGCCCGGCCGCCGCGATCACCTCGGCGACGGTGCCGCGCGCCAGCAGGCGGCCATAGGCGAGATAGGCGATTTCGTGGCAGCGCTCGGCCTCGTCCATGTAATGGGTCGAGACCAGCACGGTCAGCCCGTCGGCGGCCAGGGCGTGAATCTGCTCCCAGAACTCGCGCCGGGCCTTGGGATCGACCCCGGCGGTCGGCTCGTCGAGCAGCAGCAGGCGGGGTTCGTGCAGGATGCAGGCGGCCAGGGCCAGACGCTGTTTCCAGCCCCCCGATAATTGCCCGGCCAGTTGGTCGCGGCGGTCGGCCAGCCCCAGCCGCTCCAGCGTCGCGGCGACCTTGCGCTTGCGGTCGGCCAGATCGAACACGCGGGACACGAAATCCAGATTCTCGACAATCGACAGATCCTCGTAGAACGAGAATTTCTGGGTCATATAGCCGATCTGACGGCGGATTTCGGGCGATTGGGTCAAGATGTCGAGGCCAAGACAGGTTCCCCGCCCGCTATCGGGGGTCAACAGCCCGCACAACAGCCGGATCGTCGTGGTCTTGCCCGATCCGTTGGGGCCGAGAAAGCCCATGATCTTGCCCGCCGGAACCGTCAGCGACAGCGCATCAACCACCGTTCGCCCGCCGAACGATTTACTCAATCCCTCGACCGCGATGGCAGGAGCGGCGGCGGTCATTTCGCCGCACCATTCGACGGCGGCAGGGTGACCGAGACCGGCTGGCCCGGCCGCAGCCGGTCGGCCGAGGCGGTCGGCCGCGCCTCGACCAGGAAGGCCAGTTTGTTCTTGTTATCGCGGGAATAGAGGATCGGCGGAACGTAGCTGGCCTCCCGCGCGATGAAGCTGACCGTCGCGGTCTGGTCGTCGGCACAGCCGGTGCAGGACAGCGCCACCACCGCCCCCATCCCGATCCGCCCGACCTGATCGGGATGAAGATAGAAGCGGACCAGGATATTACCGGGCGGCAGCAGGCTGACCACCGGCTGACCGGCGGCGACGGTCTCGCCGGGGCGGAACAGCACGTCCTCGACCCGCGCCGCCTGGGGGGCCTCGGCGCTGCGCTGGCGCAACCGGGCCTGGGCCTGATCGAGCGCGGCCTCGGCCGCCCCCATCGCTGCCTCGGCGGCCAAAATCTCGCTGCTGCGCCCGCCCTCGCGGGCAAAGGCCAGTTGGGCCGACAATTCGCCGACCCTGGCCCGGTCGCGCTCGACGATGGCGCGGGCATTGTCGAGGCTGGCCTGCGAGGTGGTTTCGGTGCGGATCAGCGCCTCCTGCCGCCGCACCTGGATTTCGGCCAGCCGCAGATCGGCTTCGGCCTGGGCGCGCTGCGCCTCGATTGCGCGCAATTCCAGCCGCCGCTTGCCGGTCAGCAGATTGTCGCGCTGATGACGGGCCTGCTCCAGCCGGGCCTCTGCCTCCGCCACCGCCGCCTGTTCGGCGCTGCGGTCGAGCGAGAACAACGGGTCACCCGGTTCGACCCAGCCGCCGCGCGCGACCTTGATCTCGGCCACCTGCCCGGCGGTAGGCAGGCCGATCCGCAGGTAATCGCCCTCGGCATAGCCCTGGACCGAGGCAGTTTCGTCGCCGCAGCCCGCCAGCAGCATCAGACCGACGATCAGACCAAGCCGTGTCATCTTGCTTCCTCCCGCACCCGGATTCCGTCGAGCAGAAACCGCGCCGCCTCGGCCGCGATCATCTCGGGATCAAGTGGCCGTCCCACCGCCGGGCCGATCGACTGGTTCCACAGCGCCAGCATCAGCATCGGCGAGAACAGCACGATCACCGCCTCGGCCCGGACCGGGGTGAACTCGCCCGCCGCGACACCGCGATCAAGGATTGAGCGCATCACCGCAAAGGCGCGCTCGACCACCTCGCCGATCCAGAACTGGGCCAGTTCGGGAAAGGCGGTCGCCTCGCTGATGATGATCTTCGGCATCCGCCCCACCCGGTGAGTCGAAAAGAGCCGGGCGATCCGGGCCAGCAATCCCTGGAACATCTCGGTCGCCGAGCCGTCGAACGCGGCGGCCCAACGCTCCATCTCGCCGACATTGGGCAAAACGGTCTGGCGCACCATCGCCTTGAACAGCTCTTCCTTGCTGGGGAAGTAGAGGTACAGCGTCCCCTTCGAGATGCCGGCCAGCGCCGCGATCTCGTCAGGCCGTGCCGCCGAAAATCCCTTAGCGCTGAACACCTCCAGCGCGGCGTCGAGAATCTCACCCGGCCGCGCCTCCTTGCGGCGGCGGCGACGGGGCGGAACCACGGACGGCTCGGACCCAAGGGGGACGGAAGGGACGGGCATGGCGAGACTCGAATTAATGACTAACCAGTCAGTAAGTTGCGCCCGTCACCCCTGCCCTGTCAAGAGCGGCCCCGGCCCGCTATAGTGCCGCTCCAACCGGGACAGCGGATGAAATTACAGATGTATACCGACCAGGATATCGACGCGGCGGTCGCCGCCGGAGCGATCAGCCCCGAAGCGGCAGCGGAATTGCGAAACTTCATCGCCCGGCGCGCCGCCGCCCCTGCCGCCGACGAAGAGCATTTCCGCCTGCTGACCGGCTTTAACGACATTTTCGTCGCCATCGCCCTGTTGCTGATGCTGACCGCCGCCGGATGGCTGGGCGGTCAGACCGATGCCAGCGGCGGCGGGCTGCTGGTCGCGCTGTTAAGCTGGGGACTGGCCGAATATTTCACCAGACGGCGGCGGATGGCGCTGCCCAGCATTCTGTTGCTGCTGGGCTTTGTCGGGGGCGTGTTCTTCGCCGCCGCCGGGCGGGTCGCCTCGTCCGATCTGCTGTTCGGAACCGATATGGGCTATCCCCTGGCCGGATGCGCCGCGCTGGCCGCCGGAGCCGCCTGGCTGCACTGGCGTCGCTTCATGGTGCCGATCACCGTCGCCGCCGGAGCCGGGGCCGCGATCCTGACCGCCGCCGCCTTGCTGCTGGCCTTGGTGCCGCCGCTGCGGTTGCATGGGGGAATGCCGCTGATGCTGGCGGGCGGTCTGGCCGCCTTTACCCTGGCGATGTGGTGGGATACCAGCGACCCCACCCGCACCACCCGCCGCTCCGACGTCGCCTTCTGGCTGCATCTCGCCGCCGCCCCCCTGATCGTCCATCCAATCTTTTCGATGCTGGGCGTGATTGATGGCGGATCGGGCGAAGCGGTCGCGGCGGGAATCGCCCTGCTGGTCTATCTCGTCCTCGCTTTGGTTGCCCTGGCGGTCGATCGCCGCGCCCTGTTGGTCTCGGCGCTGGCCTATGTGTTCTATGCGATCAGCGCCCTGCTCGAAGCCGCCGGAACCCCCGGCGCGACCGAGGCGATGGCCGCCCTGGTGATCGGCTCGGCCCTGCTGCTGTTGTCGGCGTTCTGGCAGCGGGCGCGCCGCCCGGTTCTCGCCTTGCTCCCCGCCGCGATCCAGGCGCGTCTGCCGCCGCTGGCCGCGCCAAGCGGGGCCAGACTCCGGCGTTGACAGCGGTGACGGGGGGAAATATGGATGAGCCCAGGGAATTGAACCACAGCCCCCGTCTCGCAACTCTGCCAGTTTACCCCGCATCGTCGCGGAAGGGTCGTGCCGGGGGCTAGAAGGGGGGTCGGGGTCCGTGCGAATACTTATTATCGCTGTCGCGTTCATCCTCGTCGTCTTAACCACGCTCGGCCTGGTGCCCGCCGCCCTGCTCGCCCCCTATGACGGGGCGATCCACGGTGTGCTGCCCAAGGCGATGTCGCTGGCGGCGTCGGTGCTGTTCCTCGCTTTGTTGGCCGAACGGGTGCGAATCGCGCCGGTCACCGTCGCCTCGCGGGCCGAGCCCGAGCCGGAACCGGCTCCCGAACCGGCCCGGCCGCTGCCCGCCGCAGCCCCCCTGCCGCCCGCGCCCGCTGCCGTCAACAGCGATGCCGAAATCGTCAGCTTCCTGGCTTTGTTGCAGGACAAAGGCCGTCTGGTCGATTTCCTGATGGACGATGTCACCCCCTATAGCGACGCCCAGGTCGGCGCCGCCGCCCGGGTGCTGCACCAGGGCTGCCGCGCCGTGCTGTCCGAGCATTTCACCATCCAGGCGATCCGGACCGAGGCCGAAGGCGACCGCGTCACCGTCCCGGCCGGATTTGCCGCCGACGAATATCGTCTGGTCGGGCGGATCGGCGGAGAAGCCCCCTTCACCGGCACCCTGGTCCATCACGGCTGGCGGGTCGAGGCGGTGCGGCTGCCGCGTCTGGTCCAGGCCGATCCGGGCCGTCTGCCCGCGATCGCTCCGGCCGAAATCGAGCTTCGCTAGTCTTCCAACGATACGGCGGATTCCATGACCCAGCGTTTCAGCCTCGGCATCGATCTCGGCACCAGCAACAGCGCGGTGGCGCGGACCGGGACCGACAGCGCGGACACCGAGATCCTGGGCATCACCCAGGTGCTTGGCCCCAACCAGATCGGCGAGCGCCCGACCCTGCCGTCGGCGCTGTACCTGCCCCATCCCGATGAGTTCCCCGCCGGGGCCTTCCCGCTGCCCTGGCCCGAGACCGCGCCGGGGAGCGCCATCGTCGGTCAGTTCGCCCGCGATCATGGCGCGCTGGTGCCCGACCGGCTGGTGAGTTCGGCCAAATCCTGGCTGTCGAACCCGCATATCGACCCGCGCCAGCCGGTGCTGCCCTGGCTGTCCGAGAGCGTCGAGGCCAAGCTGTCGCCGTTCGAATGTTCGCGCCGCTATCTCGACCATCTCCGCCGCAGCCTGTCGCAGACCGTATCCGAGGCCGCGCTGGCCGAGGGTCTGGTGGTGCTGACCGTCCCCGCCTCGTTCGACGAGGTGGCGCGCACCCTGACCGCCGAAGCGGCCGAAGCCGCCGGTCTGGGCCGGGTCACCCTGCTGGAGGAGCCGCTGGCCGCCTTCTATGCCTGGGCCGATCAGGCCGGGCGGGACTGGCGCGGCCAGATCGGGCCGGGCGATATCGTCCTGGTCTGCGATGTCGGCGGCGGCACCGCCGATTTCAGCCTGATCGCGGTATCGGAGACCGAGAGCGGCGAACTTGACCTCGACCGCGTCAGCGTCGGCGAACATATCCTGCTCGGCGGCGACAATATGGACCTCGCTTTGGCCTATGCGCTCCGCGCCGGGCTGGAGGCCGAGGGCAAGCAGATCGGCGATGTTCAGTTCCTGTCGCTGGTCCATTCCGCCGCGCGGGCCAAGGTCGCGCTGCTCGAAGACGAGTCGTTGGCCGAGGTGCCGATCACGGTGCCGTCGCGCGGCTCCAGCCTGTTCGGCGGCTCGATCTCGACCCGGCTGGATCGCGCCACACTCCAGGCGATCGTGCTGGACGGCTTCTTTGCCCGCACCGGGATCGACGACCAGCCCAAGGCGGCCCGCCGGGCCGGGTTGCAGGAATTTGGCCTCGCCTACGCCGCCGATCCGGTGATCAGCAAGCATCTCGCCCGCTTCCTGGTCCGCAGCCTGGAAAACGTCCGCGCCAGCGAGGCGCTGTCGGCGCGGATCGGGTCCGAACGTCTGACCGGCCGTTTCCTCGCCCCCACCGCCGTTCTGTTCAATGGCGGGGTGTTCAAGGCCCAGCCGATCCGGGTCCGGGTGCTGGACTTGCTGCGCGAGTGGAGCGGCGGGGCGGCCGTGCGCGAACTGGCCGGGGCCCAGCCCGACCTTGCCGTTGCCAAAGGGGCGGCGGTGTTCGGCCGTATCCGCCTGACCGGCAAGGGTATCCGGGTCAAGGCCGGGGCGGCACGGTCCTATTACATCGGCCTCGAATCCTCGATGCCGGCGGTGCCCGGCTTCACCCCGCCGTTGAAGGCGCTGTGCGTCGTGCCGCAGGGGATGGAGGAAGGCAGCGAGATCGTGATCGAAGGACGCGATCTGGCCCTGCTGACCGGCCAGCCCGCCGAGTTCCGCTTCTTCGCCTCCGACATCCGCAGCGGCGACGTCCCCGGCACCGTGCTGCCCGATGCCGAGCGCGAATTGCAGGAGGTCAGCCTGCTTGAAATCGTCCTGCCCGAGGTCGATGGCGTGCCGCCCGGCCAGCCGGTGCCGGTTCAGGTCAATGTCGTCGTCACCGATGTCGGCACCCTGGAAGTGTGGATGAAGCACACCCGCTCCGACCGCCGCTGGAAAGTCGAGTTCCAGGTCCGCACCGAATAGCGGACATTCGTCCTTTTCCTCCTGTGCGGTGTGTTCGTGTGATGGCCCAGCCTCGTTTCAGCATCGGGATCGACCTCGGCACCAGCAATTCCGCCCTCGCCTTCTCGGCCCTGGACGGCGACGGGACCACCGAGATTTTGCCGGTTCCGCAATGGGATGGCGAGACGACCCGGACCGAGGCGGCGACGCTGCCCTCTGCCCTCTATTGGCCGGAAACCCCGCCAGACGGTGCGGCTCCGGGCTGGATCGTCGGACGGCTGGCCCGGCGCAAGGCGGGCGAGGTGCCGGGACGAGTGGTGCTGTCGGCCAAATCCTGGCTGTGCCACCACGCCGCCGACCGCTCGGCCCGCTTCCTGCCCTGGGGCGGCGACGAGATCGCCATTGCCGACAAGATTTCCCCGGTCGAAGCCTCGGCGCTGATCCTGCGCCATCTGTGGTCGGCCTGGGATGCCCGCTTCGCCGCTCAGGGGCCGGATTATTGCTTCGAGGCCCAGGACATCACCATCACCGTTCCGGCCTCGTTCGACGCGGTGGCGCAACGCCTGACCCTTGACGCCGCCCGCGACGCCCGCTTCCCCGAGCGCACCCGCCTGCTCGAAGAACCCCAGGCCGCCTTTGCCTGGTGGCTGGAACAGCGTCACGGCGGCGGCGACATCTGGGCGGCGCTGCCCGATCCCGACAACGCCCGCCACCATGTCCTGGTCGTCGATGTCGGCGGCGGCACCACCGATTTCAGCCTGTTCGAACTGCGTCGCGACGAGGACGGCTCCGCCGCCCCCCGCATCGTCCGGGTCGCGGTCAGCGACCATATCCTGCTCGGCGGCGACAATATCGACCTTGCCCTGGCCCATCTGATGGAACCGCGCCTGACCCGGGGGCTGGCCCCGCTGTCGGCCGGGCAATGGGATCATCTGGTGTCGTCCTGCCGTGCCTTGAAAGAGCGGGCGTTGAGCGAGGACGGCGGCCCCGACGAGGTGTTTACCCTGTCGGTGCCGGGACGCGGTTCGGGCCTGATCGGCGGCGCGCTGACCGCCGATTTGACCCGCGCCGATCTCGACACGCTGTTGTTCGACGGCTTTTTCCCCGCCTGCGGCCCCGACGATGGACCCCAGCGCGCGGCGACCGCGATCAAGGAATGGGGGCTGCCCTACGCCTTTGACGGCGCGGTCACCCGCCACCTTGCCGACTTCCTGCGCGACCGCCCCCGGATCGACGCGGTTTTGTTCAATGGCGGCTCGCTGACGCCCCGGCGGCTGCGTGCTCTGCTGTGCGAGCGGATCGCGGACTGGCAGGACGGTCAAGCGCCCCAGGTGCTGGAGAACGGCCAGCTTGACCTTGCGGTCGCCCGCGGTGCCGCCTATTCCGGCTGGCTGCGCCATCGACAGAGCGGCGCGATCGAGGCCGGAGCGGCCCGCGCGGTGTTCATCGAGGCCCATCGCGGCGAGGACAGCGATGGCGAGCGCTCGCTGGTCTGCCTGCTGCCCCACGGCGCGGCGGTCGAGCGCGATTTCGAACCGTCGGGGCTCGATCTCAGCTTGCGGCTCGACCGGATGGTCAGCTTCCGCGTCCATACCTCGACCCGCCATGACCGGGTCCGGCTGGGCGAGATCGTCGCGCTCGATCCCGACCGCTTCCGCGCCCTGCCCCCGCTGGAAACGGTGTTGCAAGCCCCGGAGGGAAGCAACGCCGAGACGATTCCGGTCGGGCTGGTCGCCCGCGTCAACGAATTGGGGCTGTTGCAGGTGTCGATCCGCAGCCGCGCCCCCGGTCTCGACCAAGTCTGGCCGCTCGATTTCAACCTGCGTCAACAGGACCGCCCCGATGCCTCGGCCGACGCCCCGGTTCAGGCCGAGGCCAACGCGCCCTCCGACAAGATCGAGGCCGCCGCCGCCCGCATCCGCGCCGTGCTGGGCCGCCCCGCCGCCAAGGGCGACAAGCTGACCGCGCCCCGGCTGCTGCAAAGCCTGGAACAGATTTTGGGGATACCGCGCGGCACCTGGAACGCGGTGCTGCTGCGCAGCTTGTGGCCCAGCCTGGACGCCTGCGGCGACCAGATCGGCCTGTCGGTCGAGCATGAAGAGGCGTGGCTGACCCTGGCCGGGTTCCTGCTGCGGCCCGGCTTTGGCGTCGCCCAGGACGAGTCCCGGATCGACGCGCTGTGGCGGCTGCGCGAAGTGGGTGCCCGCTTCCCCGGCAAGCGCATCCGGGTCCAGGAACAGATTTTGTGGCGGCGGCTGGCGGGCGGATTGTCGCGCGAGCGGCAAGAGGCGCTGGCCCGCTCCGAGATGGAGCGGATCGTTCAGGCCAAATCCGCCGCCCCCGAACTGATCCGGATGGTCGGCGCGTTCGAGCGGCTTGGCCCCGATTTGAAGGCCGATCTGGTCCGCCGCTTCATCGACAGCGCGGCGGCGCTGGCGGCCGAGCGCAAGCATTGCGCCCCCTATCTGGCGGCGCTGGGATCGCTGCTGAATCGCACCCCGTTCCATTCCGGCCCCGAGGCGGTGATGCCTGCCGCTTTGGTCGAGCGGGCGTTCGAGGCCCTGCGCGGCTTTGACTGGGCCGACCCCGAACTGGTCGAGGCCCAGACCCTGTTCCTGCGCGCCGGTCGTGCCGTCGCCGACCGCACTATCGACCTTGGCGAATCGCTGCGGTTCAAGATCGCCAACCGACTGGAGAAATGCGGCATCGCGCCTTCGCGGACGGCGCGGCTAAAATCGGTGGTGCCGGTCGAACGCGCCGACCTGATCGGCTATTTCAGCGACGACGTCCCGCCCGGCCTGATCCTGACGCCCCCCGCGCGATAACCGCCAACGGGTCAAATCGAGGATTGGCCGAGAGTACGCTCGCTCGGGCGCGGGTGGGTCTTTGACGGAGACTGCCTTGTTCGACCTCCTGATCGGAAACCGCAACGTCCGGGCCTTTGCCGGAATCCGGGCCTGCCTCGCCTTAGCCGGGCAGATGCAGACCGTCGCCATCGGCTGGTATGTCTATACCCTGACCGGCAGCGCCTGGCATCTGGGCTTCATCGGGCTGGTCCAGTTCCTCCCCGGCGTGCTGTTGTTCCCGCTGATCGGCCATGTTGCCGACCATTATGACCGCCGCCGCGTTGTCGCCGCGACGCTGTGGACCCAGTCGCTGGCCAGTCTGGCCCTGATCGTGGTGGTTGCCCTGCCAGATCCCAGCCTGTGGGCGCTGTATCTGATCATTGTCGTGATCGGCGGGGCCAGGGCGTTCACGATGCCCGCTTTGTCGTCGCTGCTGCCCAATCTGGTCGATGCCGAGACCTTTCCCCGCGCCGTCGCCACCGGCTCGTCGGCGTTCCAGGTCGCCACCATCGTCGGACCGGCGATCGGCGGATTGCTCTACGTCCTCAACCACCTCGTCACCTTCGGCCTTGCCGCCGTGATCTATCTGGCGGCGATCCTGCTGGTGCTGGGGGTAAAAACGGTGCGGGGCGATGCCACCCCGGCCCGCGCCGCGCCGGGCGAAGACGACGGCGTGCTGGCCGGATTGCGCTATATCCGCACCAATCCGGTCCTGCTCGGCGCGATCTCGCTCGACATGTTCGCGGTGCTGCTGGGCGGAGTCACCGCGCTGCTGCCGATCTATGCCAGCGATATCCTGAAGGTCGGGCCGACCGGTCTTGGCCTGCTGCGCAGCGCTCCGGCGATCGGGGCGACCGTCGTCGGGCTCTATCTCGCCCAGCACAGTATCGAGCGGCGGGCGGGCGCGCTGATGCTGGCCTGCGTCGCCGGGTTCGGCGTCGCGACGATCGTCTTCTCGCTCTCGACCTCGCTGTGGCTGTCGGTGGCGGCGCTGATCGCACTCGGCGGCTTTGACATGGTCAGCATGGTGATCCGCCAGACCCTGGTCCAGCTCTCGACCCCCGACGCGATGCGGGGACGGGTCAGCGCCGTCAGTTTCCTGTTCATCGGCGCGTCGAATCAGTTGGGGGAGTTCGAATCCGGCGCGACCGCCGCGCTGATGGGAGTGATCCCGGCGGCGGTGCTGGGCGGAGTCGGAACCTTGGTGGTGGTGGGGCTTTGGACGGTGCTGTTCCCCAGCTTGCGCCGGATTGACACGCTGTCCAAAGCCCCCGACCGATTATGACGTCCGGGGCGGAGTCCGGGGCCGCGAAGCGGGCCGTTCGCTCCGCTCGGTCCGAGCCGGGCGGCCTTCGCCGCCTTCGGCCGGGCCGGAATCGCCCAGCGGTTCGATGCGGACGTCGCCCCGTTCGATCCGCGCGACCGAGGCGAGGAACTTGTCCGCCGCCGCGACGTCGATCTCGAACCGGGTCTCGCGCTCGAAGATGCGGATCGCGCCGATCTCCTGCTTGGTGATCTTGCCCTGGCGACAGATCATCGGGATCAGCCAGCGCGGATCGGCGTTCTTCTGCCGACCGACATTGAGGCGGAACCACACATGCTGTCCCGGCGTGCTTTCGCGCCGGGGACGGCGGGGTTCGGCGGGATCGCGCGGCGACGGCCCGCCCTCGCCCGGATCGAACACATCCTCGGCGGCAGGCAGGTGCGAGCGGTACATCCGCACCAGCGCGGCGGCGATGTCCTCGGGCGAGCGTTCGGCCAGCAGGGCCTTGGCCATCGCCAGATCGTCCTCGGTCAGATCCTCGGTGACGAACGGGCTTTGCAGCAGCCGCTCCTGATCGAGCTTGCGGATGTCGTCGGCCGACGGGGCACCGCCCCAGATGGCATGAACCCCGGCCGACTGAAGCAATTGCTCGGCCTTGCGACGGCGCGACAACAGCACCAGCAGGACGCTGATCCCCTTGCGCCCGGCGCGGCCGGTACGGCCGCTGCGATGCTGCATCGTCGCGGCGTTCTGCGGCAGTTCGGCATGGATCACCAGCCCGATATTGGGCAGGTCGATCCCGCGCGCGGCGACGTCGGTGGCGACGCAGACCCGGGCCCGGCCGTCGCGCAGCGCCTGAAGCGCCTGATTGCGCTCGTTCTGGCCCAACTCGCCGGACAGAGCGACGGCGGCGAATCCGCGTTCAAGCAAGATCGCCTGGAGATGGCGGACCGAATCGCGGGTGTTGCAAAAGACCAGCGTCGCCGGAGATTCGACATAGCGCAGCAGATTGACCACCGCGTGCTCGACCTCGTTGGGAGCGACGCGGACGGCGCGGTATTCGATGTCGGCATGGCCCTGTTGCCCCGCCGACACCGCGATCCGCCAGGCGTCGCGCTGGTATTGCTTGGCCAGAGCGACGATCGCCTTGGGCAGCGTCGCCGAGAACAAAAGGGTGCGGCGATTCTGCGGCGTCGCCTCCAGGATGAATTCGAGATCCTCGCGGAAACCGAGATCGAGCATCTCGTCGGCTTCGTCGAGCACCACCGCCTTCAACCGGGTGATCCGCAGCCCGCCGCGCTCGAGATGGTCGCGCAGGCGGCCCGGAGTCCCGACGACGATGTGCGCGCCCTTTGCCAGCATCCGCTGTTCGGCGCGCGGGTCCATCCCGCCGACGCAAGACACCACCCGGCCGCCGGCATGCTGGTACAGCCACGACAATTCGCGCTGGACCTGAAGCGCCAGTTCACGGGTGGGGGCGACGATCAGGGCGATCGGTTCGTCGGCCGGTTCCAGCGTCAGGGCATCGCCCAGCAGGGTATCGGCGATGGCGAGACCGTAGGCAACCGTCTTGCCCGATCCGGTCTGCGCCGAGACCAGCAGGTCGCGGCCCTTCGCACCGGGGTCGAGCACCGCCGTCTGGACAGCGGTCAATTCAGTATAGTCGCGCTCGGTCAGAGCTTGGGTGAGCGGGTGGCCCACAGGAAAAAAGACCATGTTTGGAGCGTTGCTTTCGTGCGTTGGGAGCATCAATGCCTAGTGCGGGACCGGCCCGACGCCGGTGCCTCTGGACCAGGAACGAGTCGACCGCGGCGCGCGATGCCGACCCAAGCGATTGGATAGCACGTTTCCCGCCGCCGTCACCCGAAATTCACCATTCCCCGAGCGGGAGACCGATCCGATCCGCCCCTCCGCCCTTCGACGGTCACGGCACCGAGCGCATTTTCTCGATCCAGCCGTGGCGGGCGAAGCAGCCGCGCACGACCTGATCGCGCAGATCGGCGTTGGCGTCCTCCTGCCGATAGGATGGCGGGGTCACGGTGTCGTAGGTGGTGCAGTTGCGGCGGCTTTTGTCGCAATAATGCGAGGTACGCGAACTGCCGGGATCGAGGACATAGACGGGAACAACCGGAACCTTTCCTGCCCCTTCAAGCATGCAGGCCGCCTTGACCTGCTCCCACTCGCCCGGAGTACCGCCGGGCTTTTCCCAATAGCGCTCGACGCACCCCGCAAGCAGAAGAGCCGATCCAACCGCAACAAAGATTGGCCTTACCATCGCCGACACCGCCTCGTCATCGTCTTGTCCCGCAACCCAGCCTACACGAGCGCCCCCGTCGTGAATACGGCGCTATCGCCGTCCCGAAACGCCATCGCCCGCATTGCGGTTTATACGGATGTCGGCGTATGGTTCGCCTCCTATGCGATCGGATTGAATCCTGTCCGATCCAGCCCCGATTGCCCTCGCGCTCCGACGGCCCCGGCGGGCGTTCTGTTGCGAGCGGGATCGGTTGACCCGGATGAATATGACGCTAGTCTCCCTGTTGCCCACCCTGCCCACCCTGGCGGGATTGGGCTCGGTCGCCCTGCTGATTTTCCTGCTGGCGGGGGGATTGCTGAAAGCCTGTCCCCGCCTGTCCGAGGCGGTCCTGGGCAGTGCGGCGGGCCGCGCGGGCGAACTGGACGGGCTGCGCGGCGCGCTCAGCCTGCTGGTGGTGCTCCATCACAGCCTGATCGTCCAAGCCTACTGCGCCACTGGGCGGTACGAGCCGCCGCCCGGCAATTTCAACAATCTGGCGGGCGAAGCCGCCGTGGCGTTGTTCTTCATCATCACCGCCTCGTTATATTGGAAGCGGCTGCTCGGCGGGGCGCGGTTCGACTGGCCCCGGCTGCTGCTGGGGCGGTTGCGCCGGTTGGGGCCGATGTATGCGGTGGCGGTGGCGATCCTGGTGGCGATCGTGATGGCGGAAACCGGCTTTTCCCTGCGGGTGACCCCGGCCGAACTGGCCGCCGAGATCGGGCAATGGCTCAGTTTCGACTTCCTGTCGCTGCCCGACATCAACGGCCGCCCCGAGACCTATTTCATCGAAGTGGTGGTGTGGACCCTGCGCTATGAATGGCAATTCGTGCTGTGCCTGCCGCTGCTGGCCCTGTTCGCCCGCGGCCGCCGTCCCTGGCTGCTGTACGCCGCCGGGGTGGCCCTGGCCGCGTTCGGTTCGGCCGATACTCTGCTCTACGCCTATTTCGCCGCCGGTCTGATCGCCGCCGACCTCAATGCTCGCAAGGTGCTGCCGCCCCGGGTCTGGGCCGGGCTGGGACTGGTGGCGCTGGGGGTGCTGCTCGCCTGCTATCACGATATCTACGGCCTGCCCCAGGTCGGGCTGATCACCCTGATCTTCCTCGGCGCCTCCTCCGGATGTGGTCCGTGGGCGATCCTGCGCGCCCGCCCGCTACGCTTTCTCGGTCTGATCAGCTACAGCATCTATCTGCTGCATCACATGGTGTTGCATCTGGTCGCCGAGCAGATCTTCGGTGCCGACCGCTTCGCCGCCCTCGACGGCTGGGCCTTCCAGGGCGCGGTGCTGATGGTCGGAACCACCGCGATCCTGCTCTCGATCCTGACCTATCTGACGGTGGAGCGCCGCTGGCTCCACCCCGCCCCGGCCCGGGCCGCTTAAACGACGGACTTGCCATCCGCCGCCGTTCTGGCATAATGCCGCTCCTTCCGCGGGAAAGCGCAGAGATGTCCTTTCTCGCCCGGTCGCGGGTGTAGCTCAATGGTAGAGCAGAAGCTTCCCAAGCTTACGACGAGGGTTCGATTCCCTTCACCCGCTCCAACGACTCACCAATAAATCAGCTCGTTAGCGCCCCCGCAGGAATACCGGGGCATGCCGCGTTGTGCCTGCAAATGCCGGATGATCGCTTACAGGGGCGGTTACAACGGGGGATTCGCCATGGCTCGCATTCGCCTTACCAAGCGGTTGGTCGATGATTTCTTGTGTAACCCGGCATTGGGTTTTGGACGAAAGGATGGATGTGGGATGAGGCCGGATAAGCCGGGACAAGCCGGGATAAGGCCGGATAGAATCGAGGAAATACGCCGGTTTCGGGGGGCTAAAAGGGAACGATTTTCCTCAGCGCGCGGAGAATCGCCTTTTGGACGGATTCTGCATAATTCAGGGGAATCGGCTGTCGATTTTGGACGAATCTATTTATCTGGACTTCCCCCCAATTTCGCAAGCTGGCACGGGTGTTCCGCCTTGCGCTCTCGATTCCATCTTGTGTAAAAATCAATACAAATCAAATAGATGTGTCGCTTCCAATCTTTGCTGAGCGGCATCGCAGGATGGAATCAAGGGAGTTAAAGCGACGACATTCATCGCTTAAACCCCATATTTAAGCGAAAACGCCACATTAAAGCGAACACTATCTTTTTGATAATAAAGGTGTTTTTGGTAAAAAACGTGATCGGGTTCTCTGCCGATCACTTAAACACAAGATCGAGAACAAAGCCCTCTTGATACCTCCAGGTGGGAGGAGTGGAAGCCCTGTGATGAGAGTCCGACTTCCGGAGGGCAAGTCGGACTCTCGCGTCCGACCTATCGGGTAGCGTCTGACTTAAGCCAAGCTATTGATTAATATTACAAATCAAACCTGTGAGGCCCTGGCCTGCACAGCCACAGGTCGGACTCAGGCTGGTATTCGTCTAAATGAAACAGTGCCATACAAGGGCATTATATTGTCGTTTCAGCGACAAGATTTTTCGCTCAGACAGGATGTACGACCGAAGCCCCCGCGTACGAGCGAAAGCAAGCCATTGATGTATTTTTACAAATAGCGCAAATGCGTCGCGCCCGTTCCGGCGTTCGCTCGAACGGGCGCGCATTACGCGAATCATGGATATTACGAGTGTTTACCCCACCATGCCCAGTCGCCGCAGGGCGACGGTGGCCTCTTCCAGTGTCGGGCAGGACACCCCCTTCGGCAGGTAACGCGGTAGTAGCTCCATCGCTTCGTTGACGGTGGCCGGGGCCTCCGAGCGGATCACTCGCATCAGTGGCAACAGCCAGGGCGGCGCCGTGTCGGTTTCGGGTGCCTCGGGCGGAAGCGGAGGCGGCGCGAAGGCGGGGACTTGGTTTCCCGGATCCTCGGGGGTCGCTGGGGCGATTACCCGGTCGATCAGCGCCTCAAACGTCCGCCGGGGCAGGGTCGAGAAGTGGTATTCGTTGCGGCCGCCCGGTCGTGTTGTCCATCCCTGCTGGCGGGCCTGCCGGGTGATCGCTCCCTTGCCCAGGGACAGGCCGGGCAACCGTAGTTCCGCCAACTCGGCAGCAGTAAACCATTCCTTGATCCCCCGCTGACCGCGCAGCACCTGAACCAAGGTCGCTTCGAGATAGGTGACTCGGCGGCGTAGCGCCCCCAACTCTGCGGCCGGAAGTGAGACAGTCAGGGAGAATCCATCCTTGTCGGTTGTCATGTCGATTCCCTTCCGTGGATCGGACACGAAAAGGGCGGACCTGTCGGCCCGCCCCTTCGTGCGTGATGCTCAGGCACTGGCGGCGATGCCGCCGTGCTCGGCCTCGGTAAGGGGCTCGGTCAGGTCCGGAATGGGGCCGGTGTCGGCGGGTGGTGCGTCGTCGTCGCGGCGATCCGCGCCATCCTCGTTCAGGATAGGGGGGTGAAGGGGGGCGATATCCGTCGGAAAATCATAAGCGACATCGACCATTCCTTGCGCCAAATCAGAGATATCGCGGTAGGCATCTTCATTATGAATTCCATGCCTTCTGAGACCACGGCGATAGCCGATGGAGCATCCCATCCGCGCCCACCATTTAAGAGTCTCACGCCCGACGGGGGAGCCGCTGATCGGAGCCGACTGCGTCCCGATTGAGAAGCCGTCGCCGTAGCCACGCCGATAGGCTTCATCGACCTGTTCGGCGCTGGCGTTGGCCTCGGCCAGTTCGTTCTGTGCCTGCTCGAGGCCGATCGTCGCCTCTTCCATGCTCTCGCGCAAGAAACCGATGATCTGGGCCATCCCATCGGCACCGGACGGCGAGAGCCGAAAATCGATGGACGTGTCGCGGGAGAGGATCAGATCGGATAGCAGACTTGCCAGGGATTGCGCTGTATCAAGGGTATCCAGACGGTTGGGGCTGGAGCTGGTCAGGGCCGCTTTGAACCCGCTTTGAAGATTATCGGGAGGGTTGGTGCGGTTGGTGAACGTCGTGCTATGAATCGTCTCAGCCATTATCCGATTCTCCGTATCGGGTTGTGGTCAGGCCGGGCGGGGTGTTGCAAGCGCCCCGTTCGGCCGTTTTTGTTTGCCCCATTATCGCAACACAGTTACCATTACCGGGTCAAGTAGAAACCGCAACAGGGTTGCGAAAGTGCTGCCAGTTCAATGTCGCATGGCCAGGATTGCCGTTGAATGGGGGGTCCGGGATTTAGCCGCAGCGGCGTGCCTGTCCACCAACACCGTTGCGCGGTTTGAGCGGGGAGAAGAGTTGAAGCCCGCAACCGTGGAAGTCATTCGCGCAGCCCTTGAGGCGGCGGGGGTCGAGTTCATTGAGCGCGGTGTTCGGTTGCGGGAAGACATCCAGCCCTCGGCCAAACCCGAGACCGCCGCGTAGGCGGCAGGCACCGCCTGCCCCGACCAAGCCCGCGCCGAGAGTCATGCTCTTCCACAGAAGACATGACCGCCCCTGAAATCCTTCAGGGTTTGAAATTCATCATGGTTGACATAACCTTCCCTTAACATTTCTTCGCGAAATGAACGGGATGGCGACATGAGCGAATACATTCAGTTCTCAGAATTAAAATCTATTATCGGGATTGATGCCGCTCTCTTTCTTTCCTATGAAGTCGGTGGGACTGAACTTTATATTAGCTCCCCGCAACGCATGACCGATCGATCGAAGCTGGCGCGGTTGATCGGGCTGGAAATGGCGGTGGCGTTGGCCACGACGTTTGGCTCCGGACACGTCATTATCCCCAGTGGACCGGGGCGCCGGGCCTTGATCTGGAAATTGCACGAAGAGGGCCGGTCCAAGAATGCGATCGCCTTGAAGGTCAAATGTTCGGTACGAACCGTCTATAACGCCCTCAATGGTGCACGCCCCAGTTTTCTTGGGAGCGCGGCCCCCAAATGACCGAGACCCCGAATTTCCCGAGAGGCGATTTAAGTCCCGCTGAAGGCATTTCCCTCTCTTCGGCTACAGGGGTGGCCGGAAATTTCTTAAACGCCAATTTGAACGTCCTGGCGGGGAATGGCGGGCATCCGAATACCCGCTCAATGGCCTCTGAACTTACGGCCACATGCTCGGTTGCCCTGGCCGATGGCGCGGTGGGGAGTGTGCACCTCATGCCGTTCGGCCGGAACACCGGCCGCGACGGACGCGGCCCTTTCGTCTTGCGGGACAAGGTGCATGCTGCCCAGGTGATCAAAACCACCGTCGCATATCAGCGCGGGGCGGACTTGCCGATTGATTACGAGCACCAGACCCAGCGTGCCCCCCGCCATGTCCAGCCCCGTCCCGCCGCGGGATGGATCAAGGCGGATGGATTGCACGTTGGTCCAAACGGCATCTGGGGCCGGGTGGAATGGACCACCACCGCGTCGCAGCACCTCAATCGGCGGGAATACCGATATCTGTCGCCGGTATTCCAACATGCCATGGACGGGTCCGTTCTACGGATCGTCGGTGCCGCCCTGACCAACCTCCCCAACCTCGAATTGACTGCCCTCGCCAGCCAAGGAGCGACCATGGATACCCTCACCAGCGCCAAGACCCTGTTGGGCCTGGATGGTGCCGACGATGCCACCTTCCTGAAGACCTGCGACGACTTGGCCAAGCTGACGCAGGCTTTCGTCAAGCACCTGGGCTTGCCCTCGGGGACCGGTGCCGCCGGGGTGATGGACGCGCTGATGAAGCGGACAACGGCGGATACCACCGCCACCGCATCGCAATCCCCCGATCTATCCGCCAGCGTCGCCGCGATCCAAGCCGTTGCCAGCCAAGCCGAAACCTATCGTCAGCAGCTTTCTCAAGCGCAGATCGACACGGCGGTAGCTGCGGCGATGCAGGCCGGGAAGATTTCCCCGGCGATGCGCGAGTGGGCAACGGCGTTGGCCAGCCAATCGCCCGAGTCGTTCCAGGCATTTACCTCGTCAATGCCGCCGGTCTTCTCCCATTTGTTTGCCTCGGATTTCTCCGGACGTCCCCCGTCGCCGCTCAAGGATGGCGATGCCAATGACGGGCTGGCTCCCGGTCAGATTGCCGTGTGTTCACAAATGGGCTTGTCGCCCGACGACTATCGCAAGACCCTGAAAGGCTGATTGCCCATGCTCGTCTCTCGCTCCGGCGCTTCGCTCGCCGACATTTTCACCGGCTACAAAACGACCTTCAACAAAGGTTTCGAAGGAGCCAAGTCCACCATCTCCATCATCGCCATGGAGGTGCCCAGCACGGCGGAATCGGAAACCTATGCGTGGCTGGGCAACTTCCCGATGGTTCGGGAATGGGTCGGTGAACGCATCATTCAGAATCTGTCGGCTTGGAAATACACCATCGCCAACAAGAACTTCGAGATGACCGTCAAGGTCAACGGCAACCAGATCGAAGACGATCAGTACGGCTTGTTCACGCCGCTGATGCAGGAGATGGGACGCGAGGCGGCGATTCATCCCGACCGCTTGGCCTACGACTTGCTGAAGAAGGGATTCTCAGAACGCTGCTACGACGGCCAGTATTTTTTCGACACGGATCACCCCATCGAGGGCGAGAGCGGCCAGACCGCCAGCGTTTCGAATATGCAGGCCGGGTCCGGTCCCGCATGGTTCCTGATCGACGCCAGCCGCCAGATGCGGCCTCTGGTATTCCAGAAGCGGCGGCCCTATCGCTTTGTTAGCCTGGACAAGGCCAATGACGAGCGCGTGTTCTGGCAAAACGAGTACATCTACGGCTGCGACGGGCGGTCAAACGTCGGCTTCGGCTTGTGGCAGCTTGCCCATGGAAGCAAGGCCGACCTGACCCACGAGAACTACGAGGCGGCGCGGGCCGCCATGGCGTCGCTCACTCGCGACGGCGGCGCCAAGCTGGGCATCACCCCGACGCACCTGGTCGTGCCGCTGGAACTGGAAGGCGCGGCCCGTCGGGTGGTCAAAAACGACACCCGCGTCATCACCATCGGCACCGCCTCCGACACCACCACCGTAGTCATTTCCAACGAATGGAAAGATACCGCCGAACCGATCGTGTCACCGTACCTGTGATGTTCCTTACGATTTGTCTCTCAGCGGAGGCCCCATGGAACGCAACCTCGCCCTCTCTCTGGTTATTGGTGCCACTGTCGGCAGCAGCATGCGTACCGCTGTCGGCTCCACCATTTCCGAGGTGGGTAGGTTGGGGGCCGCTGTCCGCGACGCGGAAAAGGGCAAGGCGGACGCCCTGAAGGAAACCGCCAAGGTCGAGCGGACACAGCAGCAGCTTCAAGCCTACCGAACGCTGGGGCGCGAGGTGCTTGCCGCTGGACGCGCGCACCGGGACGCCCAAGAGAAGGTCAAGGCGTTGGCGCGCGAGATCGGCGCCAGCGCCGCGCCCACCAAGGCTCAGGAAAAGGCGTTGGAGGACGCGCGCAAGGTGGTGACGCGCTCGGCGGCGGCGGAAGAGGCCAAGAAGCAGCGTCTCATCGCCCTGCGCGGCGAACTCAAGGCCGCTGGCGTGGATACGACCAAGCTGGCGGACGCGGAACGCAAGCTCACCGCAGACCTCGGCAGCGCCAAGGCCAAGGTCGAAGACACCACCCGTTCCATCGGTCGCTTGGGTGATGCCATTGACCGGGTGGAGAAGCGACGCGAGATCGGCACCGAACTGGGGAAAACCATCGGCACTGTCGGGGCTGCCTACATGGCGTTGCGCCAGCCGGTGAAGGAGGCGGGCGACTTCGAACACCACCTGCGCGCCTTCGGCAACACGGCCAACATGACTGCCGGGGAACTGGAGGGCGTGCGCAAGAAAATCCGTGCCATGTCGTCGGAGGTGCTGCAATCCAATGAGGCGCTGTTGAGCGGCGTCGAGGTGCTGGTGGGAAAGGGCATGGACGCCCGCGAGGCACTGACAGCTATCGGGAGCATTGGCCGTGCCGCCACCGGTGCCAGCATGGACGACATGGCCAACTTGTCCTACAGCGTCATCAGCAACCTGCATGTGCCCGTGGATCAACTGGGCAAGGCGCTGAACATCATGGCCGCCGCCGGTAAGGAGGGCGGCTTCGAACTCAAGAACATGGCGCAGCAGTTCCCCCAGTTGACCGCCGCCGCCGCCAGTCTGGGGTTGACCGGAACCGAGGCTGTCGCTTCGCTCGGCGCCGCGCTACAGGTTGCGATGAAGGGTGCCAGCGACCCCAGCACAGCCGCCAACAATCTGGCGAACTTCCTGGGTAAGATCGCCAGCCCGGAAACGGTGAAGAATTTCGAGAAGCTGGGCATCGACATCAAGCAGGCGTTGGCCGATGGCGCCGCCTCTGGCGAGAACCCCATGGAGACGGTCATGCGCCAGATCGCCGAGGCGACTGGCGCCGACCTGGACAAGGCGATGGCCGATGCCTTCGACGGCAACGGCAAGATGGTGGAAGGCGCTGCCGACAGAATTGCCGAGCGGTTCAAGCTGGGGGAACTGTTCGGAGATAAGCAGGTTCAGGACTTCCTGGCTCCGATGTTGGCCGGTTATCAAGACTACCTGAAGATCAAGCAGAAGGCAGCGGGGGCCACCGGCGTGGTCGATAAGGATTTCGCCAACATGGCGGGAACCTTCAACAAGGCGTCGGAACGCCTCGGTTTGGCATGGTCCAACATCAAGGAAGGCGTAGGCGCCTCCCTGCTTCCGGTCCTTACGCCACTCACCAATAGCCTTGCCACCGCCGCCGAAGGCGTTGCCGACCTCACCGAACAGTTCCCCTTGCTCACGGCTGGCGTCGTCACCGTTGGCGGCGGGTTTCTGGCATTTCGCACGGCTGCACTGACGGCCCGGTATGGCGCGACTTTCCTGCGCGGTGGCTTGCGCGCCGTGGTGGGCGAAACCGTCAATGCCGGTCGGACCTCTGGCACCGCCGCCGGCGCTGTCGGCAGGCTCGGAGCCGCCATGGGGGCCACCGGCGGGCGCATGGGCACCACCATCACCCGGCTGCGCCAGTACACCGCCGCCGCCAATGCGGCCGCCACCGCCTCCGGGCGGCTGGCGAACGCCCAAGGCGGTGTGGGTGAAGTGGGAGGCATCGGTGGCGGCGCTGGCAGGCTCGGCAAGGCCCTGCGCTTTGGCGGCAAGGCGCTGGGTGCCGCCGGGCTGATCGTCAATGCCGGGTTCGCGGCCAAAGACCTGATGGACCCCGCCTTGTCCAGGGAGAATAAGGGCGCATCGGTCGGCAATCTGGCTGGTGGGCTGGGAGGTGCCGCCGCTGGCGCCGCCATCGGCTCGTTCGTGCCCTTGGTGGGTACGGCTATCGGCGCCCTTATCGGCGGCGCCCTGGGGGCGTTCGGCGGCGAGAAGTTGGGCGCCCTGGCGGGGCGGACCGGCGTGGGCCAAACCGTTGGCGGCATCATGGCCGCCACGGCGGCGACGACGCCTGCCCTGGCCGCGAACGTAATGCCGCCGCCTCAGGCGCCGCCTGCCATCGAGCGGGCCGGGCCGGAAAGGAACATCCCCGCCGCCGCGACTACCTACAACACCTTCCACATCACCATTCAGACCCAACCAGGCCAGGATACCAAGGCGATTGGCGAAGAGGTGCGGCGCCAACTCGAAACCCATATCAGGATGGTCGGCGAGCGTCAGCGCGGGGCCTTATATGATTAAGCTGATCCAGGCAGAAGCAAGTAGTCAAAGTATTCGCTTCTGTCCAAAATCAAACGCCGATTTATCCAAAATCAGCCGCCGCGCTACATCTTGCCGTCCGAAACAGGGCGGCAAAGCCTGGATCGTCCAGCCGCAAAGACATCGAGGACACGCACAACGCGACATCGGAGCGCCAGCTTCAATGATTGGATCAAGGTGGGGGCGGGCGCAGCAAAGCGAGCCTCGGCCCCCTTGACGTAGAACGGATATAGAAAGCGGGGCTCTTGACTGTTACGCTTTCCGTAACACATAATGAGCTCATGCCGATCAGAACTTATGCCGATCGCCGCACGGCGGACTTCGCCGCAGGTATGCGGATCAAGGAATTCCAGGCGTTTGAGCGTCAAGCGGCGAAGGGACTGACCAAGCTGAATGCGGTCGGTCGGTTGATCGAACTCCGCAATCCTCCCTCAAACCGTTTTGAGGCCTTGGGTGGAGATCGCGGCGGCCAATACAGCATTCGGATCAATGATCGCTGGCGCATTTGCTTCCGCTGGTCGTTCAGCGAAGATGTGGCCGGGCGAGACCCATTGATGGTGCCTGGCGACGCGGTGGACGTTGAGATCGTCGATTATCATTGAGGATGCCATGAGCTACGCCGCTACCGATCATTTGCCGCCGATCCATCCCGGTGAGATTTTGAAAGACGAATTGGACGCGCTGTCGATGAGCGCACGCAAATTCGCCGAACACATCCGTGTGCCCCCTAACGCCGTGACCGCTATTCTGAATTGCGAGCGCGGGGTGACGGCGCAGATGGCTTTGCGGCTTGGGCAGGCATTCGGCACTGGGCCAGGATATTGGATGCGTTTGCAGGATATATATGAGGAGAAGCGTGCCCGAGAGGAATTGGGGGGCGTGCTGGAGGGCATCGAACTGCTGGAAGCCGTAGGGCAATCAAAGACGCCGACGACATCGACGGTTACACCGCATTTCGACCAATCGAATTAGACGAACGAAATCAAGTCTCTACCAGAAATTTTTCTAAGCTTCCCACGCTTACGACGAGGGGGCGATTATCTTCACCCGCTCCAACGACTTACCAATAAATCAACTCGTTAGCGGTTCCGCAGGAATGCCGAGGCATGCCGCGTCGTGCCCGAAATGCCGGGTGGGGCTGCGTGAAGCGGATGACCTTAATCTTGACGAAACGAATCTATCTAGTAATTATCCATACTGGAAGTAGATATTTTTACATTTAAGGGGCCTAACAATGGGTAGCTTTTCTTTTCTTCACTGGCTTGTTCCTCCCGCAATATTTATCGGAATTATTTATCTAATTTTCCGCTTTGCACGAGCTATTCTCCGTCGATAAACGACGGTTAAAATATCCGCGTTGGTCCAGCGGTTGTTCGAATCCAGAGACGCCCTGCTTTTGAGCAGGGCGTTTACCAGAATGGCGAACTCTCGCATGATGGCGGTGATGACGACCTTGGCGGGTTTTCCGGTTGCGACGAGGGCGGGCATGTAGAGTGCCAGAGGGACATTGGCCCGTCCGCCGTGTCAACTCGACGTCGGCCTGGATGCGATTATTGATTTTGGCCTCAATGCGGCAAAGCGCTGGCGGCGGACCACGATCGCGACCCGATCACGGCAGCAGCGGTTCCGACGCCAGCGCCGCCCGCAGTGCCACTCCATCCCGTCCGGGCGATGTGCCGAACAGGCGGCGATAGTCGCGGCTGAATTGCGACGGACTTTCATAACCGATGGCGTAGCCGACACCCGCCACGTCTTCGGCGTTGACGAGACGCCGCCGCGCCTCCTGAAGGCGGACCTGCTTTTGGAACTGAACCGGCGTCATCGTTGTCACCGCCTTGAAATGGCGGTGAAAGCTCGGGACACTCATCGCCGCCAGCGCGGCGAGATCGGCCACGCGCAAGGGCTCGGCGTAATGGCTGCGAATAAAGGCGGTTACACGTTGAATGCGGGCGGCATGACCGTCAGCCAGCCCGATCTGACGGAGCGTGACGCCAAGCGGCCCGGACAACAGACGCCATGTGATCTCTTGCCGGATGAGCGGTGCCAAAACCGCAAGATCGCGCGGTATGGCGAGGAGCGATAGAAGCCGGGCAAGAGGATCACACAGGTCGGGATCGAGGGAAACGACCCGCAGCGGCTCGAACGGCGGCGGCGGCAAGACCTCAGCCTGGGCGGACAGAAGAGCCGCGACGGTCGCGGGGTCGATGGCGAGGCTGAGCGCCAGATACGGTTCCGCCGCGCTGGCCTCAGTGATCCGGGCCGTCACGGGCAGGTCCATTGAGGCCAGCAATCCTTGACCCGCTCGGTAGCGAAACGACCGATCGCCCAGCATCGTAGTCTTGCCCCCTTGCACGACGACACAGAACGAGGGGCGATAGACCGAACGGATCACCCCGCTCGGCCGATCGGCGCGAGTGAGCAAAAGACCGTCCAACGGCGTCTCCCGCCCATGGGCGCGCCAGTGCCGGTCAACGAGTTCGGCTAAGTCAACCAGGGTTGCTGTCATGAGCTGCACTCTATCATCCTTCCGCGCCACGGGCACCGGCCGGAACGTCGTCTTGATAGGATCGGGCAAGAGGATGAGAGGATCGCGGACGCGCGCCGGACCGGGATCCCATAGGATTGGGGCACCCCATCCCGATAGGAGAACACGCCATGCACATGCGTCAACTCGGCCACAGCGGTCTTTTCGTCTCGGAGCTCTGCCTCGGCACCATGACCTTCGGCGGAGGGGAAGACGGCTTCTGGGGCCAGATCGGCCGACTCGATCAGGAGGAAGCCGACAGTCTGGTCCGGACCGCGCTTGATGCGGGGATCAATTTCTTTGACACCGCCAACGTCTATTCGGCCGGACGCAGCGAGAGAATTCTTGGACAATCGTTGAAAAATCTCGGGATCGCCCGCGACGAGGTCGTGATCGCGACCAAAGTTCTGGGGCCGATGGGCGATGGTCCGAATGCGCGCGGGGCCTCTCGCGGTCACATTCTCAGCCAGTGTCGGCAAAGCCTCGAACGGCTCGGTCTCGACCATATCGACCTCTACCAGATCCACGGTTTCGACAATGCGACGCCGATCATGGAGACGCTCGAGGCGCTTGATACGCTCGTGCGCCAGGGGCACGTCCGTTACCTTGGCCTGTCGAACTGGGCGGCGTGGCAGGTCGTGAAGGCGGTCGGTCTCGCCGAGATGCGGCGGCTGGCACCAATCGTGTCGCTGCAAGCCTATTACACCCTCGTCGGCCGCGATCTGGAGCGCGAAATCGTGCCGATGCTGCTCGCCGAGAAGATCGGGCTGATGGTCTGGAGTCCGCTCGCCGGAGGCTATCTCTCGGGGAAATATGACCGTGACGGCCAGTCGGCGGACGGGCGGCGCGCGACCTTCGACTTCCCGCCCGTCGATCGCACCCGCGGCGCCACGGCCCTGACCGAGATGCGCCGCATCGCCGAGACCAAGGGATGCACGGTGGCGCAGGTGGCGCTCGCCTGGCTGCTGCACCAGCCGGTCGTCACCAGCGTCATCGTCGGTGCCAAACGGATCGACCAGCTTGCCGACAACATTGCGGCAACACGGGTTTCGCTCGACGGCGACGATCTGGCCGCGATCGACGCCGTGACGAGGCTGCCGCCCGAATATCCCGGCTGGATGCTGGAACGCCAGGGAGCCTACCGATCGTAAGCAAAGGCAGACCCCCCGCTCCACGCCGCGAGGAAACGGCTGGAGCGGCGGATCAGCGGGTCATCTGCCCCAGGAATTCGACCAGCGCTTCGACCGCCATCCCCGCGACGAAGGTGGCGGTGAGCAAGATGACCTGATTGAGCGTGACCGCCCGCCACCACGGCCGCTGCGGCACCGTCGGCCCGGCGGCCGAGGCGGTCGGCGGCATCGCCCGGCGGTCGGCCGTGGCCCGCGACCGCGTTTCGGTCGGCTCGGGATCGACGGGGAGACGATTCAGCAGATCGGCATGAAGGGTGGCCCGCCATTCGCGCAGCCGCTCCAGCGCGGTTTCCAGGCTGGCCGCCTGGGGCAGATGAGCCCAATGGCGATTCTGCCGCGCCAGCAAGGCCAACATCTCGCGGGTGGCCTCGACATAGCTCAACCCGGCGGGACCGTCGGGATCGAGCACCGTCACCGGCAGTCCCAGATGCGCCGCCTCGGCCACTTTCACCTTGGCCGGAATCTCGACATCGAGAACCTGATCGCCGAATTCGGCGCGGATGACGCGGGCGACGTCGGCCCCGGTCGGGTCGGGCTCGGTCATCGTCAGCAGAATTCCGGCAACGCCCAACTGGTAATTGACCGTCTCGCGGACACGACAGATTTCGTACCAGGTGTTGACCAGCCCGTCATGGGCGAAGGGGTCGGGATGGACCGGCATCAGCACCGCCGTCGCCGAGGCCAGCGCGGTCGAGGTCGCGGCGGCCAGCGAGGGCGGGCAATCGACGACGACGATATCGACCCCGGTTCCGGCCAGCCGGGCTTCGAGCAGTCCACGTCGCCGCCCGGACGGTGTCAGCAGATGGTCGTTGTCGCGCAGACTTTGGGTCGCGGGCAGCAACCACAGCCCTTCATAGGCGGTGTCGAGCGCGACATCGGCGATATCGGCCCGTCCGGTGATGACCTCGAACGCCCCTTCGGTGGGCAGGGGGGCGACGCCGAAGCTGGCGGTGGCGTTGCCCTGGGTGTCGAGATCGACCAGCAGCACCCGATACCCGAACGCGGTCAGGCTGACGGCCAGATTGCAGGCGGTGGTGGTTTTCGCCACGCCGCCTTTTTGGTTGAAGACGGCCACCATCACCGGCGGAAGCGGCGGGGCGGAAGCGGCGGCAGGGGTGGATTCGGTCTCGTCCATCAGAAAAACAGTTCTTCGTCACAGGTTTCAGCCGGGGCGGGATTGCGCGGCCCGGGGTCGCGGCCGTCCAGCGCGGCGGCAAAGCGCCGTCGCCAGTCGGACAGGGTAACACTCTCGCTCAATTGTCGGCTCCAGGTCTCCATCACGACCTGGATCGGCGGCAAGGGCGGATGGCGTTGGGTTTCTTCGACCAGTTCGGCTTCGAGCCGACGGAAGGTCTCCAGCACCGAGGCGACCTGCTCCAACCCCTGGCGGGAGCGGTCGGCCGATTGCAGACTCTGGATCACGGAAAAGGTCTCGGCCTGAAGCTGGGCCGGGTCGCTTTGGGCGACGGCGCAGCCCATCTGCCCCAGCACGGCGGCGGCCCCATCGGTCGAATTCTCGAATTCCTCGCCGGTGGCGATCGCTTCGGCGGCGAGAAAGGTAAAGGCGCGCTGCTGCAACTCGGAAAAGGCCTGCCACCGGGCCAACAGGCCGAGAAGGGCCGCGTTCTCCTCTCCCTCCTTGGATATGGTCATTGCCTCGAGCCCCCTGCTGCGCCGATTCGCCGCGTCCCCACTGTGGCCTATGCGCGGCCCGGCATCAATCATCGCCTTGAGCCCGGCACAAGCGCAAAATCTCATCGGCGATCCGCGACAACGGCAATTGACGTTGAACCGCCCCGATCTCGTGGGCCGCCTTGGGCATCCCATAGACGACGCAGGAGGATTCGTCCTCGCCCAGCGTATCGGCCCCGGCCTCGCGCATCGCCAGCAAACCGTCCGCGCCGTCGCGGCCCATCCCGGTCAGAATCACCCCAACCGCCTTGGCGGCGCACGCCTGCGCCACCGAGTGGAACAGAGCATCGACGCTGGGCTTATGCCCGCTGACCAGCGGCCCATCCTGGACATGGGTGACCAGAGCCGCCCCCGAGCGGCGCACCCGCAGATGGCGGTCACCCGGAGCGATATAGACATGCCCGGCCAGAATCCGTTCGGCATCGACCGCTTCCTTGACCCGGACCGCCGACAATCCGTTGAGCCGCTCGGCGAAGCTGGCGGAAAAGCGCGGCGGAATATGCTGGGCGATCACCACCGGCGGCGCATCGGCCGGCAGGGCGACGACAATGTCGCGCAACGCTTCGACCCCGCCGGTCGATGATCCGATCGCCACCAACCGGTCGCTGGACCGGTAGATCTGGGTCACCGACAGGCGCGGCGCGCTGCGGGCGGCGGCATCACGCGGCGGCCGCAACCGTGCCACCGCAGCGGCCTTGATCTTCTCGACCAGTTCGGCCCGATAGGCGTTTAAGCCCCCCGCGGCGGCATCGGCGGGCTTACAGAACACATCGACCGCGCCCAGTTCCATTGCCCGCAGAGTGACGGCGGCCCCCTGGCCGGTCAGCGACGACACCATCACCACCGGCATCGGCCGTAGCGCCATCACCCGCTCAAGGAAGGCCAGCCCGTCCATCCCCGGCATTTCGACGTCGAGCGTCATCACATCGGGGTTAAGGGTCTTGATCTTTTCCCGCGCGACCAGCGGATCGGGCGCGGTGCCGACCACCTCGATCGCCGGATCGGAGGCCAGGATCGTCGACAGCATCTGTCGCATCAGGGCGGAATCGTCGACGATAAGAACGCGAATACGGGCCATGGGCAATCTCACGTGAACAGTTCGACGTCGCCTTCGACCGGCACGTCTTTGAGTCGAGAGCGGTAGGACATTTCGCGGGTGAGCACCGCCCGCTCGACGTCTTTTTTCAGAAACAGGCGGATGACCTTGCCGATACGGGGAAAGAAATGGATGCGACGGGGATAGGGACCGCCCAGATCCTCGGCGGCGAGACGCAGCCCTTCGTCGCCCAGATAGCGGCGGACAAAGACGGCGTTGCGGTCGCCGACCGAGGTCGCGCCGCCGGTCATGCCGGGGATCACGTTGCCAGCGCCAAAGACCTTGATCTCCAGCGCCTCGCGCCTTGCCCCCCGGCGCAGCAGGTCGTTGATCAATTGTTCCATCGCATGGTTGCCGTACCGCATCGCCTTATCAATCGGAGCATACTCGGCCCCGCTGTCGGGCAACATGAAATGGTTCATTCCGCCGATCTTCATCCGAGGGTCCCAGACGCAGGCGGCGACGCACGATCCCAGCACGGTGACAATCATCTCCTGACCCGCCGTTGAAACGTAATGTTCACCGGGCAGAACCTTGACCGCCATGATCTTGAAGGTAGGGTCGAACCAGCGACGACGTTCCGCTTCTTCCGCCTGACTGCCCCAAACCTGATCCGTCGCTTTCATTTTCGCCTGTAAACGGTCTTGTCGGACATCTCGAACCGATCGGTCAGTCCGATCAGCGATTCCGCATGCCCAAGGTATAGCATACCTCCGGGAACCAGAATGTCCGCGTAACGGTTGAACAGGGTATGCTGCGTTGGTTTATCGAAATAGATTGCAACATTGCGACAAAAGATGACGTCGAACAGGCCCTTCATCGGCCAGGGCTCGTGGAGATTGAGACGGCGGAAGCGGATCAGACGGCGCAGATCGTCACTCATCTGCACCCGGTCGTGGTCGCCGTGGACGCGGCGGACATAGCGCTTGCGGTAGGTTTCGGGGATCGTCGCCCCCTCTTCCACCGAATAGAGCCCGGCGGCGGCGCGGGCCAGCATGTTGGTGTCGATGTCGGTGGCGAGAATCACCGCGTCCCACCCCTCGATCGGCCGCAGCGTCTCGGCCACCATCATCGCGATGGTATAAGGCTCCTGCCCCGACGAGCAGCCCGCCGACCAGATTCGCAGGCGGGGACGACGCGGCAGCTCGGCGGCGCGGGGCATCAGAACGCGGGTGCGCAGATGCTCGAAATGATGCGGCTCGCGAAAGAACTGGGTGATGTTGGTGGTGAGCGCGTTGACCAGATTCTCGATCTCGGAATGGCCATCCGGCCCCTCGATCAGATCGCAATAATCGGAAAAGCTGCGCAGACCCAGCGCCCGCAGCCGCTTGACGAGTCGGCCCGACACCATCTGGCGTTTGTGGTCGGTGACGACGATCCCGGTTTCGCGGGTCAGAAAGGCGGCAAGATAGCGGAACTCGCGGTCGCCCAATTCGAATTCGCGCCGGGGCGGCTCGTCCTCACCGCCGCCGTCCCCGCCTCCGACATGGGTCCGGCCACGGGGGCGGCCGGACCCGATGCGGGGTTTAAGGCTCAGAACTCAGCCCAATCCTCATCCCCGCTCTTGGCGGACGACGTGGCGGACGGCTTGGGCTGTTCGGCACGGGCGGGCGGAGCCTTGGCCGCGTGCGGGGCGGCGGGCTTACGCTGGACCGGCTTGACCCCCGGCTTGGCGGCGGCAGGACGAGCCGGAGCCCGGCTGACAGCGGCACGCGGCGCGGCGGCGGCGGCCTCGCCGGTATTGAAGAAGGCCATCACCTCGCCCAGATGGCGCGACTGCTCCTCCAACGAGTGGGCGGCGGCGGTGCTTTCCTCGACCAGGGCAGCGTTCTGCTGGGTCATTTCGTCCATCTGGGTGACGGCTTCGTTGACCTGATCGATACCGCTGGCCTGCTCGGCGCTGGCCGCCGCGATCTCGGCGACGATATCGGCAACCCGCTTGACCGAGCCCAGAATCTCTTCCAGCGTCCGCCCCGCCCCCTTGACCAGATCGGCACCGTTGCGGACCTGGGACGAGCTTTCGGCGATCAGGCCCTTGATCTCTTTCGAGGCCTGGGCCGAGCGCTGGGCAAGGTTGCGGACTTCCTGCGCGACGACGGCGAAGCCCTTGCCGGCATCACCGGCCCGGGCCGCCTCGACCGCGGCGTTCAGGGCCAGCAGATTGGTCTGGAAGGCAATTTCGTCGATCATGCCGACGATATCTTCGATCTTCTGCGAGCTGGATTCGATCCGGGCCATCGCCCCGATCGCGTCGGTCACCACCTGACCGCCCGAGGCGGCGACTTCGCGGGCACCGGCGGCGAGCTGGTTGGCCTGCTGGGCGTTGGCCGAGTTCTGGCGAACGGTGGCGGCCAGTTCTTCCATCGAGGCCGCCGTCTCTTCCAGCGCGCTGGCCTGCTGTTCCGAGCGTTCGGACAGATCCTGGCTTCCGGCGGCGACTTCCGAGGCGGCGCTGGTGATCTGGACGGTCGCTTCGTTGATGTTGCTGACCACCTCGAACAGCTTGTCAGCGGTGCGGTTGACGTCGGCCTTCAACTGGCCAAACACGCCAGCGTAATCGCCATTGATGCGCCGGGTCAGGTCGCCATCGGCGACGGCGGACAGCACTCCGGCGACGTCCTTCAGCGCGGCTCCGGTCAGCGCGATCAGGTTGTTGACGCCCTCGCACAGATTGAGCAGGAAGCCATCCTTGCCCAACAGGTCGATGCGGCGGTCGAGATCGCCCGAACTGGCGGCCTTGGCCACCTCGGCCACTTCGGCGACGATCGCGGTCTCGCGCTTGCGTTGCACCTCTTCCTGGGTGCGCTGCGCGTCTTCGGCCGCCCTCTGGTCGGCCTCCATCCGCAGCTTGTCGATGGCGTTCTGCTTGAACACCTGGACCGCCTTGGCCATCTGGCCGATTTCGTCGTGATTCTCCAGCGCCGGAACGGTGACGCCGTTGTCGCCCCCGGCCAGCCGGGTCATCGCCTCGGTCATCGCCTGGACCGGAACGGTGATGCCGCGCGCGATCACCCAGGCAAAGATGATGCCCAGCAGAACCGCCAGACCAGACACGAGCAACAGAATGGTGATCGCGGTGGCGTTGGCGGCATCGGTGTCATCGGTAAGCTTGAGCAAAGTGCGGTCGAGTTCGGTCGACAATTGGTTGGCCAGATCGGCAAAATCGGCCGCCATCTTGGGCATCGTCTCGTTGATCAGAGACTGGGCCTTGGCCGTGTCGGCAACGGTGTCATTAAACGATTTCAGATATTGCTGAGTCAGGTCGGTCGCCGTGCGAGTCTGGCGGACAAGCTCGGGGCTTTTGGCCTTGGCGCCGAACGCGGTCAACATTTGCGTCAACTTTTCGATCTGGCGGACGGCGGCGACGGCGGCGTCGGTACTGGGATCGAGCAGGTATTTGGCGGCGATCAGCCGCGATTGCGCCCATTCGGCCCGCAGATCGGTCAGGTCGATCATCAACTCGGTTTCGTGTGAGGCGCGAAGCGTATCGATCAGCCGCCCCAGTTCCTCGAACCCAACCGCGCCGTTCCGGCTCATCGTCGCGATGTTGGCGTCACGAGCGCGCTCGAAATCCTTCAATTTCTCGGTCGCGGCGCGGTAATCCTCGGCCAGCCGGATCATCCGGGCGGCGGTCTCGCGCCGGGATTCGGTCAGGAACAAGCCCTGAGCAACCTTCAACGCCTCGATCAGCGTCGCGTTCGACTCGCGGACCTTGGCGAAATCGGCGTCATCGGCGGTTTTTTCGTAAGCCCGGACCAGCCGCCGCAGATTGGCGACGTCGGTCTCGATCTTGAGAATGTGCTGCGCCTGGGTGGCCAGACGGGCATATTCGCGGCTTCGTTCGGCGGCTCCGTCCAGACTCTGCCACCCGGTGACGCCCAGGACGCACAGCAGGGCCAGAACCAGGATGAAGCCAGCGAAAATGCGGCTTCCGATCTTGAAGTTGGCCATCCAGGTGATCATCGCACACTCCATATGTCTGCGCGCGCCGGGCGCGGGCGGTCGGGTTGGCCGGGCGGAGGATCAGGCCGCCGCGACGCCATCGGTCAAATCCAAATCATCGAACGCGAAGACGTGATCGAGGTCGAGCAGAGCGACCATCCGTCCATCGACGGTGACCAGTCCGGTCAAAAAGCCGATATCCGACCGCTCGATCTGGGGCGGCGGCTGTATTTCGTCGGCCGATACCGCCAGGATGTCGGCGACGGCATCGACCAGGATCCCCGCGACCCGGCTGCCCACCGCGACGACGATGATGACATGACGGGGGGTGGTGACGGTGACGCCCCGGCCGAAGCGGGCTCGCAGATCGAGAATCGGCACGATCGCGCCGCGCAGGTTGATGACACCCCGGATATAGGCCGGGGTGTTGGGGAGTTCGGTACTGGCGGTCCACCCCTTGATCTCGCGGATCGCCATGATATCGACGCCGTATTCCTCGTCGCCGATGGTGAACGAGATGAACTGTCTGATGCTGCTTTCCGACATGCTGCTCTCCGACACGTCTCCCTCCCCTTCGCGCCGTTGATCCGGCCTGGTTGCTCTATTCCGCCGCGACGGTGGCGTCGTGGGTCAGGCGTTCGCCCATGATCCGGAGCGCTCCGGCATCCAAGATCAGAGCGACCCGTCCATCGCCCAGGATGGTTGCGGCCGAGACGCCCTCGACCGGATGGAAATTGGAATCGAGGCTTTTGATCACGACCTGCTGCTGTCCCAGCAATTCATCGACCAGCAGGCCGATCCGGTCACCGCCCTCGGTCTCGACCACGACGGCCAGCGCGCGGGTGGTATCGGTGATCGCGCCCTTGATTCCGAACAATTCATAGAGCCGGACCAGCCGGATATAATCGCCGCGCAGGGTCAGCACGTCGCCGACATTGACCAAAGTCCGGGTCTGCTGCGACGTCGGGCGGAGCGATTCGACAATATTGGTCAGCGGCAGGACATAGCGTTCGCCGCCGACCGCGACCAGCATCCCGTCCATCACCGCCAGCGTCAGCGGCAGCGACAGCACGAAGCGCGCGCCCTGACCGGGGGTGTTCTGCACCACCACCCGACCGCCGACATCCTGGATGTTCTTACGGACCACATCCATTCCGACGCCACGGCCGGAAACATCCGAAACCTGCTCTGCGGTCGAAAAGCCAGGAGCGAAGATCAACTGGTCGATCTGTTCGTCCGATAATTGGGCATTGCGATCGACCAGGCCGCGCTCGACCGCCTTGTTGAACACCCGCTTGCGGTCGATACCGCGCCCGTCGTCCGACACTTCGATAATGATGCGGCCGGAACGATGGGCGGCCCCGAGATGAACCGTCCCTTCGACCGGCTTGCCTGCGGCCAGCCGCTCCTCGGGCGTTTCCAGCCCGTGATCGAGCGAATTGCGGATCAGGTGGGTCAGCGGGTCGGACAATTGTTCGATCACCGTCTTATCAACCTCGGTGGTCTCGCCGCTCATCACCAGACGGGCTTGTTTGCCCAGCTTCAGCGACAGATCGCGGACCAGACGCGGCGCGCGCGAGAACAGCGCCTTGACCGGTTGGGCGCGGATCGCCATCACGCTTTCCTGAAGCTCGCGGGTGTGATGCGACAGTTCCTGAAGGCCCTGGATCAGTTCGGGATGGGATTCGACCGAGAAGCCGGTGGTTTGCTGGCCCAGCATTGCCTGGGTAATTACCAACTCGCCGACCATGTTGACCAGCCGGTCGATCCGATCGAGATCGACCCGGATCGACGAGGTATGGATGCCGCTGCCGCCACTGCCGCCGACACTGGCGGGGGCACCGGCACCGGCCCAGGCCGGGGGGGGAGCGGCGGGAGAGGATGGGGTCGGGTGGTCGGCCCCGACCGGCCGGGCCGCAGTCTGCGCCGGAGCCGCAGACGGAGCGGGATCGGGCGACGGCTCGAACAGCCCCCATTCCACCCCCTCGCCGCCGATGTCGCTGCTGTCCGGCTGATCGGGGGCAAGCGGTTCGATCACCACCTCGGCGCTGTCACCCGCGACGAATTCGAACACCTCTTCGATCGCGGCGCGACCCCGGTCGGTGATCAGTGTCGCGCTCCAGGACAGATAGGCGTCGCTGGGGGCGATCTCGGCCAAGGGGGGCAGCCGCGACACATCGGCGGTCACCGCAAGGTCGCCCAGCGCGGCCAGTTCGCGAAACAGCAATTGCGGGTCGTTGCCGGTCATCAGCATCCCGGCGGCGGGGCGCAACAGAATGCTCCACCCCGTCGGCTGCGGAGACGGCGGCACGGGCGGAGGCGGTGGCGGCGGGGCGGCCGAGGCGACGACGGGCGTTTCCGGCGCACCGGTCAGAATCGTTTCGAGCAGGGCAGTGACCTCGGCGCCATGACCGGCGGGCAGGGCCGTCTCTTCCTGGGCGGCGCGGACGAAATCGCCCAGCATATCGGTGCCGCGCACCAACAGGTCGGCGACATGGGGGGTCAGGGCGACCCGACCCGAGCGCAACGCGTCCATCGAGGTCTCGAACACATGGGCGAAGCGGACCAGATTCTCGAAGGCGAAGGCACCCGCCCCGCCCTTGATCGAATGAACGCAGCGAAAGACCGCATTCAAATCCTCAAGATCGCCCTCGCCCAGTTGCAGACGGGCGATCGTCTCCTCGGCAGCGGCGAGAAGCTCGGCGCATTCCTCGAAATAGGTCGCTTTGAACCGCGACAGGTCGTAGGACTGGTCCTCGCTCACGCGCGCCTCTCCCGTTCTGGCCTGTTTCTAGGGGCAGACTTTCGCCACGATCTGAAGCAGCTTTTCCGGACTGAACGGTTTGACGATCCATCCGGTGGCCCCGGCGGAGCGGCCCGCATCCTTTTTCGCCTGCTCGCTTTCGGTGGTCAGGATCAGAATTGGCGTTCCGGCATGGGCGGGCAGAGCCCGCAGCTTGCGCACCAGGGTGATCCCATCCATCTCGGGCATGTTGACGTCGGTGATGATGACATCAATCTTTTGGCCCTGAATCACCCGCAGGGCGGAAACACCGTTTTCGGCTTCCAGCACGGAATAGCCTGCTCCGCGCAAGGTGAACGAGACCATGTCGCGCATCGTCTTCGAATCATCGACCGCCAGAACGCACTTACCCATTCCGTTCTCCCAAATCTCTGGTCATATTTTGCAATTGGTCGTTGAGCCCGAGCCGTCCGAACGCTTCGACCACCGGAGGGGCGGGCGCATCCAGAATCAACCGACGGGCGGCCTCGGCAAAGCCGGGAACGGCGGACAGAACGACCTGGATCGCAGCCGTCGATAGCCGGGCGACCCGCTCGGCCTTCAAAACGACTTCGCCGCCGCTCTCTTGCCCCAAAGCGTCAAGGAGGGCCTCACGCAACTCCCCTGCCGCGAGCAGATCGACAATTTCCGGCAATTCGATGTCCAGGCGGCCTTGAGACTCTTTGGTTTCCATCGCACGGTTGCCAACTTCCCAGTGGACCAGACGGAGATAATACGTCAAATTCCAGACTTAAGTAAGTGCCGAACCGCCTAGGCCCATGAATGCCCAAAATAACGACTGAAGCCGGTCCGTGGAACATGACGGTGTTCGCCTTTGACCAGAGCGACCCGGAAAATCCGCTTGGATCGCTGAAAGACGAAGATTTACGTAAAATCCCATATGGTGCGGCGGAACTGAACGCCGAGGGTCGAGTCATTTCCTATATCGATACCGAACCCGAGGGAAACGACAACGGCAAGGGTTCGCCGATCGGCCGGGATTTCTTCGGCGATGTCGCCCGCTGGACCGGCAGTTCGATCATCGCCGCCGAATTTCGCAAAGGGATCAACGGCGGCGCCCTCAACGTCGTGTTCGATTGCGCCAGCGCCCGCCTGCCCCACAAGGTTCGCGTGCACTTCAAGGTCAGCCCGATCCTCGGTACCTATTGGGTCTTCGTCAAACGGCTGCACCGGACCTAGGCTTCGGCGCAGCCCTGGGCAGAGACGATCACTCCCCCTTGAACAAAGCGACCAGCCGCCGCGCTGCCGCGCCGGGGGGAACCCGACCCGACGCGACCGATTGCTCCATTTCGGGCAGCAGGGCAGCGACGCGGGAATCCTCGCGCAGGCTCTGCAACAAGGTCTCCGACACCTCGTTCCACATCCAGGCGCGAGCCTGTTCGGCCCGGCGGGCGGCCAGCGCGCCGTTGGCCCCCAATGCGTCGCGGTGCTCGCACACGGTCTTCCACACCGAATCGATCCCGGTCCGGGTCAAAGCGGAACAGGTCAGCACCGGCACGCGCCAGCCGGTCGCGGCGGGAGCGAGCAGATGCAGCGCGTTGCCGTAATCGCGCGCCGCCCGCGCCGCGGCGATGGCCAGATCGCCGTCAGCCTTGTTGACGATGATCGCGTCGGCCAGTTCGACGATGCCTTTCTTGATCCCCTGCAATTCGTCGCCGCCGCCCGGCACCAGCAACAGCAGGAACATATCGACCATGTCGGCCACCGCCGTCTCGCTCTGGCCGACGCCGACGGTTTCGACGACGATGACGTCAAAGCCCGCCGCCTCGCAGACCAGCATCGCCTCGCGGGTCCGCCGCGCCACGCCGCCCAGGGTGCAGCCCGACGGGCTGGGGCGGATAAAGGCGCGGGGATCGCGCGACAGATCCTCCATCCGGGTCTTGTCGCCCAGGATCGAGCCGCCGGTGCGCGGGCTGGACGGATCGACCGCCAGCACCGCCGGGCGGCCGCCTTGGGCCAGGACATGCAGGCCGAAGCTTTCGATAAAGGTGCTCTTGCCCGCGCCGGGCACCCCGGTGATGCCGATCCTGACCGCGCCGCCGGTAAAAGGCAGCAATTCGTGCAGCAACGCCTCGGCGCTGGCGCGATGATCGGGACGGGTCGATTCGATTAAGGTGATGGCACGGGCCAGGGCGCGGCGTTCCCCGGCGCGGACGGAGCGGGCCAGGGCGGCGGGATCAAGCGGGGACAGGGTCACGGGCGGGTTATTTCCGGGTCTTGGGGTCGGGCGGCGGCGGCTCGGTCCCCTGGTTCAAGAAGGTCAGGATCGCCATCGATACCAGTTTGGCGCGATCCTCGTCAGACAGGGCGTCGAGAATCTTGCGCTTGGCCCGGTGGATTTCGGCGGCCTCGCGCAGCAGCTTGACGCGATCGGCGGCGGCGGCGACCGCGGGCTGGGTCTTGGTCGCGGGCGAAGACGGACGCGCCGCCGTCTTGGTGGCAGGAGCACCCGGGCGAACGGGGGTTTTGGCGCGGGACGGCGTCTCGCGCGGCGTGCCGCCTTGGAACAGAGCTTGCAGCCAACCGAACATCGTTCGACACTACCCCGGAATCCCCTTCGCTGTCATCGGCGAGGGATACCGTCCGACGATAACCATGCCCGGCGATAACGATGATTGAGCGGGGGGCCGAGGTTGGCTACAGTCCGGGCCGCGGGCGGCTGGTGGAGACTTTCCGCCGACGGAATCCGCTTTCCTTCGCTTCGGGCGCACCGACATGGATATGAACCTGCTTCACCATCCCCAACTGATCTCGCTGCGCCGCTGGTGGCTGGCGCAAGGGGGCAGCGCGGGTCTGCCGTCCGCGGCCGATCTCAGCCCCGCGATGCTGCGGCCCTGGCTCGACAATCTGGTCGTGGTCGATATCGACCCGGCGGGCGAACCGCGCTATGCCTATTACGGGGCCAATCTGGCCGCCGCCTTCGGCACCGACATGGTCGGCCGCTCGATCGATCAGCTTCCCAATACCCAGCGCGCCATCCTGGCCCGCGAGTACGACACGGTTCGGCGCGATTCGACCACTCTGGTCCGCCGCTACACCGCCGATTTCGACGGGCAGACCCAGACCTGGGAACGCCTGCTCCTTCCCTTCTTCGACGGCGACGGCGCGGTCGAGAAGATTATTGTCGCCGTCTACCGCCTGGAATGACATGAGCCCCGTCCAAGACGACACCATGACCGCCGCCGATTTCAATTTCTGGTGCGCGGTCAACAGCAAGCCGTTCCGACTGACGCGTCACCGCTGGCCCGACGGGTCGGTCGAGTGGGATGTCGAGGTCTTTCCCGGCCGCCCCGAGGCGACCGTCGCCTATGGCACCGGCCAGATCCTCGAAGCCCCCGCCGCCGCCGCCGCCTTTGCCTTCGCCGCCGGAGTCGAGTGGGGGGAAAGCTTCGCCCGCCCGGCCGGAGCCGAAGGCTGGGACGACGAGTCGGACGAGGACGCGCCCGCGATCCCGCTGCCGCTCGCCGCGCGCCCGGCCCCGTCTCCCGCCGCCGCGCCGCCACCGCCATCTGCCGCGATCGCGGCCGACATCCCCGACGACGGTGAGGCCGACGAGGACACGGACGAGGATAGCGGGGACGCGCCCCCCCGCCGCGAGGGCTATGCGCCGCCCTCGATCAGTCTGTTGCAGCCGCCGCCGCCGCGCAATCTGGTCGAGGAAGACGAGGAATCGCTGGCTGGTAACGCCCGGATGCTCGAAACCGTCCTGCGCAACTTCAAGGTGCGGGGCGAGATCATGGAGGTCCGCCAAGGCCCGGTGGTGACGCTCTATGAGTTCGAGCCGCTGCCCGGCACCAAATCCTCGACGGTGATTAACCTCGCCGACGACATCGCCCGCTCGATGAGCACGATCACCACCCGCATCGCGATCGTGCCCGGCCGCAGCGTGATCGGGATCGAGATGCCCAATCCGATCCGCGAGACCGTCTATCTGCGCGAGATTCTCGAAAGCCCGGCCTTCCTCCAGCACACTGGACGGCTGCCGCTGGCGCTGGGCAAGGACATCGCGGGCGACCCGGTCGTCGCCGATCTGGCCCGGATGCCGCATCTTCTGATCGCGGGCACCACCGGCTCGGGCAAGTCGGTCGGCATCAACGCGATGATTCTGTCGCTGCTGTACCGCTTCCGCCCCGACGAATGCCGCCTGATCATGGTCGATCCCAAGATGCTGGAATTGTCGGTCTATGACGGCATCCCGCATCTGCTGACCCCAGTGGTCACCGACCCCGACAAGGCGGTCCGGGTGCTGAAATGGGCGGTGCGCGAGATGGAAGCCCGCTATCGGGCGATGGCTCTGCTCGCGGTGCGCAATATCGACGGCTACAACGCCCGGCTGGGCGAACTGGCGGTGTCGGGGCAGAAGGTCACCCACCGGGTCCAGGTCGGCTTCGACCGCACCTCGCGCGAGCCGGTGTTCGAGGAACAGCCGATCGACCTCAAGCCTTTGCCGCACATCGTCGTCCTGGTCGATGAAATGGCCGACCTGATGATGGTCGCCGGACGCGATCTTGAAGTCGCGATCCAGCGGCTGGCCCAGATGGCCCGCGCCGCCGGGATTCATCTGATCATGGCGACCCAGCGTCCCTCGGTCGATGTCATCACCGGAACGATCAAGGCCAACTTCCCCACCCGCATTTCGTTCCAGGTCACCTCGCGGATCGACAGCCGCACCATTCTGGGCGAATCCGGGGCGGAACAATTGGTCGGCCAGGGCGACATGCTGTTCATGTCGGGCGGCGGCCGGGTGTCGCGTATCCACGGCCCGTTCGTCTCGGACACCGAGGTCGAGCAGGTGGTGGCCCATCTGAAGGCCCAGGGCGAGCCGGATTATCTTGGCTCGATCACCGACGATGACGACGACGAGGATTTGCGTGGTTCCAGCGACGACGGTGGCGGGATCGGCAGCGGAGACGACCTCTACGATCAGGCGGTGGCCCTGGTGACCCGCGAGCGCAAGGTGTCGATCAGCTTCATCCAGCGCCAGCTTCAGATCGGCTATAACCGCTCGGCCCGGCTGGTCGAGCGGATGGAGACCGAGGGAATCGTCTCGCCCTCGAACCATCAGGGCAAGCGCGAGGTGCTGGGGCGCACCGCCGGATAAGCAAACGAGGGTCTCTCCTCTCGAAAAGCGTCGGCCTCCGGCTTGCGATCCGGCCTCGTTCCCTTACCTAAAAGGGCGAAGCCGCATCGCTGGTCGGGGGGATCGTCCCATGCGGGGGACGCATGGGCCGGAGGGCTGCGACGGGTGTACCGTGCACGGCCGATATCGGCAGGCCGGGTCCGGGTCCGCCTGCGGACCGGAGGGGAAAAATGAACTACGAAACGATCATCAACAATTTCCACGATTCCCTGTTCGCCCGCACCGGACGCAACGGCGGCAGCCTGGGCTGGCGCTCGAAGGAATCGCAGCAGGCCCGCTTTGACGCGGTGCTGTCGCAGGGAATTCTGGACGGCAAGACGGTGCTCGACGTCGGGTGCGGCTTTGGCGATCTCGCCGACACCCTCCAGGCCAAGGCCCCGACCGCGCTCTATACCGGCTACGACATCAACCCTCAATTCATCGAGGTGTGCCGCTCGAAAGCACCCGAACGGGCCTTCGAACTGCGTAACATCCTGACCCACCCGCCCGAAACGCCGTTCGACGTGATCGTTTCGGTCGGCCCGATCAATATCGAGTTAGGCCATAACGAGGATCTCGTCCGCGAGATGCTGCGGACGATGTACCGATCCTGCACCCAGCATTGCGTGATGAGCCTGGCCAGCAGCGAGTACCGGGGAACCGACCGTGGCTTTCATTATTACGATCCGGTCGAAATCCTCGATTTCGCGCTGTCGCTGACCAAAAGCGTGATCCTGAAGCACGATTACCTTCCCCACGATTTCAGCATCTTCATGTTCCGCTGACCCGCCCCGCCGAGTTCGCCCCGTCCGGGCGGCGGCAGCCAGGGGCACCGATGCGCCCGCTTGAGGCTGAGGGAACAATGAGGTGGGGCACGTCTTTGCCCCACCGGGATGAGAGGGCGTTTGCAACCGCGTCCGGGACCGGTATAGTCCGGCATCATTTCGTTCGAATGGGTTTTTCTCCCGAGGAGTAGTGAAGATGTTCGCCTCGCCAGCCTTCGCCCAAGCCGCCGCCAGCCCCGCTGCCACCGGCACCATGGGCATCCTGGAACAGTTCCTGCCTCTGGTCCTGATCTTCGTGGTGTTCTACCTGCTGCTGATCCGTCCCCAGCAGAAGCGGATGAAGCAGCACAAGGAAATGTTGAACCAGTTGCGCCGGGGCGACCGGGTGGTGACTGCGGGCGGCATCATCGGCACCATCAACAAGCTGGTCAACGACACCGAAGTCGCCGTCGAGATCGCCGACGGCGTCCGTGTCCGCGTCCTGCGCGCCACCATCACCGAAGTGCTGGGCAAGGGCGAGCCGGTCGCCGCCGAAAAGGCCGAAACCGACAAGCCGACCGAGAAGTGATCTTCCCGGCTCTTCACGCGACAACCTTTCGAGCACGGGCCGGGACATGAGCTATTTCCCCAAATGGAAAATCATCGTGGTGGTCGTGGTGGGGCTGTTGGGCTTCACCTTTGCCGCCCCCAATCTTCTGTCCCGCGAGAATGCCGACAGGTTGCCGTCGTGGTTGCAGCCGGTCAGTCTCGGCCTCGACCTCCAGGGCGGCTCGTACCTGCTGCTGGAGGTCGATACCGGCTATGTCGTCCGTGAGCAGATTGCCGGGCTGGTCGAATCGATCCGCACCACGCTGCGCAAGGAAAAGATCAAATATTCCGATCTTGGCCTGCGCGGCGATACCGTCGGCGTCCGCATCATCGACGTCGCCGACCGCGACCATGCCGAATCGCTGCTGCGCAAGATTGATACGTCCGCCACGGTGGAAACCAAGGAAGACGGGCTGGTTCAACTGCGCTATTCCGAGCAGGCGCTGACCAAGCGCAAGCTTGCCGCCGTCGAGCAATCGCTTGAAATCGTGCGGCGGCGCATCGACCAACTCGGCACCCGCGAGCCCTCGATCCAGCGTCAGGGCCAGGACCGCATCGTCGTCCAGCTCCCCGGCGTCAAAGACCCCGACCATATCAAATCGCTGCTGGGCAAAACCGCCAAGCTGACCTTCCACCTGCTCGACGACAATGTTTCCGCCGAGGATGCGGCGCGCGGCCGGGTGCCGCCCGGCTCGATGGTGTTGCCCGGCGCCGATCACGAGCGCGGCCAGCCCGAGCAATATGTCGTGCGCAAGCGGGTCGAGGTCGGCGGCGATATGCTGACGGATTCCAGCGCCACCTATTCCGAAGGCCGCCCGGTCGTCAGCTTCCGCTTCAACTCGGCCGGTGCCAAGAAATTCGGCGACGCCACCCGCGACAATGCCGGCCATTTCCTTGCCATCGTCCTCGACGAAAAGGTGATCAGCGCGCCCCGCATCAACGAACCGATCCTGGGTGGCTCGGGCATCATTTCGGGCAGCTTCACCCTGCAACAGGTGCAAGATCTGTCGATGCTGCTGCGCGCCGGTGCCCTGCCCGCCCCGCTGCAAGTACTCGAAGAGCGGACCGTCGGTCCCGATCTCGGCGCGGATTCGATCCGGGCCGGGGCGGTCGCCTGCCTGATCGGCCTGATCCTCGTCGTCGTCACGATGCTGGTGGTCTATGGCTCGCTCGGCCTGCTGGCCGATCTGGCGATGGTGTTCAATCTGGTGCTGCTGCTGGCGGCGCTGTCGGCCCTGGGGGCGACCCTGACCCTGCCCGGCATCGCCGGTGTGGTTCTGACGATGGGGATGGCGGTTGACGCCAACGTGCTGATCTACGAACGCATGCGCGAGGAGCAGCGCAACGGACGCACCCTGATGTCGGCGTTGCAGGCCGGATACGACCGCGCCTTCGGCACCATCTTCGACGCCCACGTCACCACCCTGGTTGCGGCGGCGCTGTTGTTCCAGTTCGGCTCCGGCCCGGTGCGCGGCTTTGCCGTTACCCTGTCACTGGGTCTGCTGGCCTCGCTGTTCACCGCCGTCCTGGTCAACCGGATCCTGGTGGTGTGGTGGGTGCGGTTCCGCAAGATGAAGACCCTGCCGCTGGCTTGAACCCTTTGGTGTAACCATGGCCGCCGTGCCCCGGCGGCCATCAAGGCGGCGGCCCCGCAAGCGGATCAAGCGCAAAGGCCGAAGGCGCCGTGACTTAGGACCGACCCATGCAACTGATCGATCGTTTCCTGCCGCACGGCACTCATTTCGACTTCATCCGCTATCGGCTGGTCGCCTTTGGCATCACTGCGGTTCTGATCCTGGGCTCGATCTCGCTGATCGTGGTCAAGGGCTTTAATTTCGGCATCGACTTCGCTGGCGGCATCTTGATCGAGGCCCAGACCACCGACGGCAAGGCCGATCTGCACCAGATGCGGACCAGCCTCGCCGAACTCAATCTCGGCGAGGTCAGCCTTCAGGAATTCGGCACCACCGGCCGCGACGTGATGATCCGCATCCAGCGTCAGGACGGCGGCGAGAAGGCGCAGATGGAGGCGCTGGGCAAGGTCAAGGACAGCCTCGGCGCGGGCTATACCTATCGCCGGGTCGAAATCGTCGGGCCAAAGGTCGGCGACGAACTGGTCCGCGATGGCATCCTGGCCGTCGTGCTGTCGCTGGCGGCGATCGCGATCTATGTCTGGTTCCGCTTCGAATGGCAGTTCGGGGTGGGCGCGCTGGTCTCGACCTTCCACGACGTCATCACCACCTTCGGCCTGTTCGCGCTGACCGGGCTCGAATTCAACCTCACCACCGTCGCGGCGATTTTGACGATTGCCGGTTATTCGGTGAACGACACCGTCGTCGAATACGACCGGGTGCGGGAAAATCTCCGCAAATACAAGACGATGTCGATCTACGACCTGCTCAACCTCTCGGTCAACGAGACGCTGGCCCGTACCATCTTGACGGTAACCACCGTGTTCGTCACCGTGTTGGCCCTGCTGTTCTTCGGCGGCGAGGTGCTGCGCGGCTTTGCCATCGCGATGCTGTGGGGGCTGATCATCGGCACCTATTCCTCGATCTATGTCGCGATGCCGATGCTGATCTATTTCAACCTGCGCAACGGCAAGGACCGCGAGAAAGACGCCGATCCGGCAGCGCAGATGCCCTGACGGACTGAGGGTCCAGTATCACGATCTCGACAGGGGGGCGTTCAGCCCCCCTTCTTTATTCCAACCGGCCAATGACTTGGCCGGTTGTATTGTCCCTCTGCCTAAGCGCTCGCCTCCGCTCGCTTGGCCGCCGCCACAATGGCGGCAAGATACCGGCCAACGGGTTAAATCGAGGGTTGGCCGGTATTATTTCCCCGCCAAATCCCGCAACGCCGCCGCCAGAGCGGCCAGCGGACCGGCCCAATTGCCCGGCGCGGGTTGGCGGAACAAGCGGGCGGTGGGATACCACGGGCTGTCGTCACGGTCGAACCAGCGCCAGCACCCGTCAAAGCGGGACAGAATCCACACCGGCTTGCCCATCGCCCCGGCCAGATGCGCCACCGAGGTATCGACGCTGATCACCAGATCGAGCTGCGACACCAAAGCGGCGGTGTCGGCGAAATCGCCGATCTCCTCCATCCAATCGAGCAGACGCAACCCGGCGGGCGGCGACTTGGTCTGAGCCGCCGGAGCGCCCTTTTGCAGGCTGACGACGGACAATCCGGGGATGTCGGCCAGCACGCCGAACTGGGCCAGCGTCAGGCTGCGGCGACGATCGACCAGAGTGGCGGCGCGGTCGTCGGGACGGGGATCGCCCGCCCAGACCAGACCGATTTTCAACCCCTCCTCCCCGGCCAGCCGCTCGCCCCACCTCCGCGCCAGAGCGGGATCGGCGCTCAGATAGGGTATCGGGGCCGGAATGGTGTCGCGCGTGGTGCCGAACCGCAGCGGCGCGGAGAGCAGCGGCAGATGATAATCGGCGGTCACTGCTCCCCCCAACGCCACCACGTCAGCAACGCCGGGGACCGAGCGCATCAGACCGAGCAGCGGCGGCTGCACCGCCAACACCACCCGCGCCCCCTGCTCCGCCGCCATTGGGGCATAGCGGGCGAAGTGCAGCGTGTCGCCCAACCCTTGCTCGCCATACAACAACAAGGTCTTGCCCGCCAGTGGCTCGCCCCGCCATTCCGGCAGGGTGGTATCGAGCTCGGGAAAGCCGAACAGACGCCGCCGCCATTCGTACTCGCGCCACCCTTCCGCCAGCTTCCCACTGCGGAGCAGGGTCGCGGCCAGATTGAAATGGGCCAGCACGTCGTCGGGGTCGAGCGCGATTGCGACCCGGAAACTCCCCTCGGCGGCCAGCACCTCTCCACAATTATAAAGAGCGATGCCGAAATGGGTGTGCACCCCCGGCCCCTTGGGATCGAGCCGCAACGCTTCGGCGTGAAAGGCGACCGCTTCGTCCCACCGTCCCAAATCGCAGGCGACCTCTCCCAACGCGTCATAAGCGGCGGCATAATCGGGCCGCAGCAGGATGGCCTGACGCAAGGGCTCGATTGCCGCTTCGGGGTCTCCAGCCAGATGGAGGGCGCGGCCCAACCCGAACGGGGCCTCGGCCTGTGTCGGAGCCAGCGCGATCGCGGCACGGAAAGACTCGGCGGCCTCGGCCCCCGCCCCCAGATCGAGCAGGGCGTTGCCGAGATTGACCAGCACCACGATCGAGGCCGGGTTGAGCGCGAGGGCGCGGCGATAGCTGGCAGCGGCCTCGGCCGGTCGGCCCAGCCGCCGCAACGCCGCGCCCTGGGCACCATGGGCTTCGGCCCGCTCGGGATCGACGCCAAGAGCGGTACCGATCAGGTCGAGGGCGGCTTCGGCCCGCCCCGTCTCGGTCAGCAATTGCCCCAGCATCACCAGCGTTTCGAAATGAAGGGGCTGCGCGGCGAGGATCGCCCGGTACTGCCGCTCCGCTGCGGTCAGGTGTCCGTCGCGATGGGCGCGGATCGCCGCGTCGAATGCCGCGATGATCGGGGGTTCCACCATCTTTCCAATCCTGTCGCTCTGCGCCCGCGCGGGCGAAGTTCATAAAAAAAGGGGCGGCCGAGGCCGCCCCTTCTTCGTCCGGGTTCGTCAGTCGGTTTAGCCGAACAGACGCATAACCGCCTGGTTGGCCTGCGACGCCAGCGACAGAGACTGGATGCCCAGCTGCTGACGGGTTTGCAGGGCCAGCATGTTCGCGCTTTCCTCGTTCATGTCGGCCAGGGTCAGATTGTCCGAGCCGGTCTTCAAGGTCGCAATCATGTTGTTGGTGAAGTCCTGACGATTCTGCACCGTGGTCAGGTTCTGACCCAGAACGGCCGAGGTCTCACGCAGGGTGGTGGCCGCGAGGGTCAGCTGGGACAGCGAGGTCTGGATGCTGGTCGCATCCTTCCAGTTTCCGGTCGAAGCCGACAGGCCGAGACCCTTGCTGGTCAGATCGACCGCGTTGACGACCAGCTTGTTGGCATTGAACGCCGCTTCGTTGAAGGTAACCGAAAGCGGGTTGTTGCCGGTGCTGCTGATCAGGTTGATGCCCTTATAATTGGCATCGGCAACCTGTTGGTCGAGCTGCTTGGCGAGATCGTCATACTGCTTGATGTAGGTCGCGGAGACGCCCGAGCCGCTGATGCTGGACTGACCGGCGGCCACGCTCGGCGGCAGGGACAGCTTGTTGGCGGCACTTCCGGCGAAGGTGATGGTCTTGCCGTTGGTGCTGCGGATGTCGAGCTGGCCGGTGGTGTTGTCCAACGACGCGGTGATGCCGGAAATCTTACCGAGAGCGGTCATCAATTCGGCGACGGTGCCGACTTCGCCCTTGGTCGCGTCCGGCGAGGTGGTCTTGACGCTGAGCGTGGTGGTGACGCCGTCCATCGTCAGCTTCAACTGATCGCCGTCAACGAGACGGGACTGACCGGCCGGGGCCTGGAGGTTGGTCAGGTTGGTGGTCGGCAAATTGGTCGCCGACACCTTGCCATAACCATGATACAGCGTGGTGCTGACCGAAGCGTTGGCACCGATCGACCCCTGAGCCGTACCGAACAGACCAGACGCGGTGCCGTTGATGCTGACGGCGGTCGAGTTGTTGTTGACGACCTTCAGAGCACCGGTCGAGTCGAGCGACGCGGTCATGCCATCAATGCTGTTGATGGTGTCCATCACGTCTTGGACAGTGGTCGTCGCGGTGATGTTGAGGGTGGTGGTCTGGCCGCCGGAGACCGCGAGGGTGAAGAAGGAGCCCTGGCCAGTGCTGGTACCGGCGATGGTCGGAGTACTGTTGGTCAGAACCTTGCCGTTGGCATCGCTCAGTTCGGACAGCAGGGTCGAACCGGTTGCCCCGGCCTGACCGGTATAGGCCACCGTGTCGATTTCCAACGCCGTCGACAGCGCGCCGCCAGCGGTTGCCGTCGCAGCGCTCAGGCCGAGGGTGGTGGCGAGGGTGCCGGAGAAGGTCAGGGTCGCACCCAGGTTACCGGCAGAAGCGAACACACCGGCGGCAAGCGACACGGCGTTGGCAGCACCGCCACCCGCAGCCTTGGTGATCGTCGACATCCAGTCGGTCAGATCCTTGGCGGTGGTGCCGCCACCATTGCCGAGGGTCGCGTTATTGACGGCGCTGGCGCCGACGGTGAAGGTGTAGGTGGCACCGGTGCCGATCTGCACCGTCAGCGAATCGCCGTTCAGCACGTTCAGCGAGGCACCGGCGCTGCTGACCAGATTGGTCAACGCGTAATCACCCGCAGCGGCGGAAGCCAGCTTGGTGTAGGTGGTACCCTTGGTCCCCAGCGGAGTGTAGGCCACCACGTTGGTGCCCGACGCGTTGCTGGCGGTGGTGATGCTCTGCGCCGCCGAGTTGGCGATCGACTTCATCTGGTCAATCGTCTTCTGGGCGGAACTGATGCCCTGGCTGGCGGTGGTCAGCGCCTGAATCGCCTGTCCCATGCCATCCAGCAGCGCGCTAAGATCGCTCGCCCGTTGGGTCAGAGACTGCGCGGCAAAATAGCTGTTCGGATTGTCGAGGGCGCTGTTGACCTTCTTACCGGTCGACAGACGGCCCTGGATGGTTGACATCAACGACGCGGTTCCCTGCAACGAGTACAGGTTCGAACGCATTGCGGATGTAAGGGTGACGTCAGCCATGGGGTTCTCCTAATTCTAGAGACTATATGTCACTTTCAATGACAGCCTTACCCTACGCTGCCGCCCTCCCGAACGCAACCCCTTTTTCGCCCCCTCGTCCCGGACGGACGACAGGAGCCGAAACGCAAACCCCCTCCCCCGCACACGACGCGGGGGAGGGGGTGGCAATAAAATCCGTCGGGCAAACCCGCCAAAGCGGGATCAGGCGGCGTCGGACCCGGGTCCGACCAGTTCGCCGTCCTGGGAGTCCGACGAGTCGCCGTCGCCGTCGTACCCGTCTTCGCCCTCTTCGCCGGTCTGATCCTCGGCCGGGGTCGGCAACGCCTGACGCGGGCGGCCGTTATTCTGGTTCTGGGTGTTGATCAGCCGGAAATAGTGCTCGGCATGCTGGTAATAATTCTCGGCGGCAACGCGGTCGCCCTGAGACGAGGCGTCGCGAGCCAGCGCCAGATACTTCTCCAGCACCTGATGGGCGTTGCCGCGAATGCGGCCGTCCGGACCGTTGCTGTCGAACACATGGTTGCGGCCGGGAACGCCGCCGCCACCACCGCCGCCACCGCTGTGCTTCTTACCCCCATTGGGACCACGGCCGCGGGAGCGCTGCTTGGGATTCACGGGACCAGTCTTAATATTCATCATGAGTCTGTCACATCCATTCCGCCGACGTCTCGGTCAGGCCAGTCCGCATCCGTACGAGGGGGCGGCTATGGGGGAGTTACCACGCCCGGTCGAGGAGGGGGGGAGCCCAATGGGTTCGACGCGATCCCTCGACACCGCTGGCGCGTGTGGGCGTCACCCTAGTCGGGGCGAAACGTCTTTCCAACAACTTTTTTCAAGAGTCCGGCGCGAAAGCCACGACACAGCGCTCAATTCCGCCCAGATCGCACCGCACCATTTCCCGGCCGGGTCCGGCATCGGTCAAAAGCGCAGTCACCGCCCCGGCCTGCCCCTGCCCCACCTCTAGCGCCGCCACCCCGCCAGGGCTCAGCAAACGAGCAATGTCGGGGATCAAACGGCGATAACACTCCAGCCCGTCCGCCCCGCCCGACAGCGCCGAACGCGGCTCGAACCGGGCGACTTCGGGAGCCAGGCCGTCGATCTCGGCCTCGGGGATATAAGGCGGGTTCGAGACGATCACGTCGAAACGCCCCCCGATCCCCTGGCCCCAATCGCCCAGGCGGAACTGGGCGCGCTCGGCCAGACCGCACGCCTTGGCATTGGCCACCGCCACCGCCAGCGCGGCGGGGCTGGCATCAATGCCAAGGCCGGTCGCGGCGGGCAGTTCCGACAGCAGCGCCAGCAGGATGCAGCCGCTCCCGGTGCCGAAATCGAGCAGACGGAGCGGGGCCTTGCGGTCGGGCAGCGCGGCCAGCACCGCCTCGACCAGCGTCTCGGTATCGGGACGGGGGTCGAGCGTCGCTGCGGTCACCGCGAGATCAAGGGTCCAGAAGCCGCGCCGCCCCAGGATGTGCGACATCGGCTCACGCCCCTCGCGCCGGGCCAGCAGAGCCTCGAATCGGGCCGCCGCCTCGGGCTCCATCACCGTATCGCCGCGCAACGAGACCATCGGGGCCGCCAGCCCAGTGACTTCGGCCAGCAACAGGCGGGCGTCGAACGTCGCAGTGTCGATCCCGGCCAGACCGAGCCGTCGCCCCCCCTCGCGCAGAGCCTCGCCCAGGGTGGGCATGTTACTGCATCTCGGCCAGCCGCTCGGCCTGATCGGTCGCGATCAGCGCCTCGACCACCTCGTCGAGGGCATCGCCCGCCATCACCGCCTCAATCTTATAAAGCGTCAGATTGATGCGATGGTCGGTCACCCGGCCTTGCGGGAAGTTATAGGTGCGAATCCGCTCGGAGCGGTCGCCCGAACCGACCTGACTCTTGCGGTTGGCGGCGCGTTCGGCGTCGAGCGCGGCGCGCTGGCGCTCGTACAGACGCGAGCGCAACAGCGTCATCGCCGTCGCCTTGTTCTTGTGCTGGCTCTTTTCCTGCTGACAGGCGACGGCCAGACCGGTCGGAATGTGGGTGACCCGCACCGCCGAATCGGTGGTGTTGACGCTCTGCCCGCCCGAGCCCTGCGAGCGGTAGACGTCAACGCGCAGATCCTTCTCGTCGATCTGAATATCGACCTCTTCGGCCTCGGGCAGCACCGCGACGGTCGCGGCCGAGGTGTGAATCCGCCCCGACGCCTCGGTGGCGGGGACGCGCTGGACCCGGTGCACCCCGGATTCGAACTTCAGCCGGGCGAACACGCCGCGCCCGGTGATCTTGGCACTGGCCTCGCGCACACCGCCGATGCCGGTGTCGTTGGCGTCGAGCACCTCGAACCGCCAGCCCTTCAGACCGGCATAGCGCTCGTACATCCGAAACAGTTCGGCAGCGAACAAAGCCGCCTCGTCGCCGCCGGTTCCGGCGCGGACTTCCAGGATCGCGTTCTTCTCGTCGGCTTCGTCCTTGGGCAGCAGCATGATCTGCACCGCCCGTTCCAATTCGGGCAGCCGCTCCTTCAGGGCGAAGAATTCCTCTTCGGCCATCGCCCGCATGTCGGGATCGGCGCTCTGATCTTGCATCATCACCGCCGCCTCGGCCATCTCGTCACGGCCCTTGCGGAAGGCGACGATCGCCTCGACCACCGGATCGAGATCGGACAATTCCTTCGACAGCCGTGGAATCTGGGCGGACTCAAGCCCCTCGCCGCTGGAGAGCAGCGCCCGCAGCTCATCGTGGCGGTAGAGAACCTTATCGAGGTGGGTTTCGAGAATCATCAATCGGAATCCATCTGGCTGGGGCGCAACCGGCCGTCCTGCCGCACCCTAGCCTTCGAGGTGAAACAGCTTGCGCAGCGTCTTTTCCATCGTCTGCCATTCATGCCCCTCGGCGGCGATTGATTTCATCGTCTCGGTGGGGGTGTGCAGCAGCCGGTTGATCAGCAGCCGGGTCGCCTCGGCCGGATCGACGTCGGGACCGATTTCGGCCAGCACCTTGTCGCGGGTGGTTTCGAACTGTTCGCGCAAGGCGACGATCGCCGGTACGGCGGCGCGGGCGGCGCGGCCGCGCAAGAAGGCCGTTGTTTCGGTCTCGACGATGGCGCGGGCGGCGCGGGCGGCCTGCTCGCGGGTGGCACGGCCCTCCAGCGCCACCTTTTCCAGGTCGGCGAGGTCGTAGAGAAACGCGTTCTCGATCCGGTTGACCGCCGGTTCGACATCGCCGGGAATCCCGGCATCGACCAGGAAGATCGGCTGGCGACGCCGACGCTTCAGCGCCAGAGACACCGATTCCGCAGTGACGATCGGAGTCCGCCCGCCGACGCAGGTCAGCACGACATCGGCCCCGGCGATCGCCTCGCGCATGTCTTCGAACGGCATCACATGGCAGCCCAGGGTCCGAGCCAGCGCTTCGGCGCGGGATTCCTTGGGAGCGGTCACCAACATATCGGTCAGACCGGCGGCGAGCAGGCTCTCGCCCACCAATTCGCCCATGTCGCCGGTGCCGATCAGAAGGGCGCGGCAACTGCCGAGATCGCCATGCAGGTCGCGGGCGACCTGGACGGCGGCGGCGGCGATGCTGACCGGCCCCTCGCCGACCGAGGTTTCGGTCCGCACCCGCTTGGCGACGGCGAACGCAGCCTGGACGAAGCCATCGAGTTGGCCGCCGACGGTTCCCGCCTCGCGGGCGAGACGGTGAGCGGCCTTGACCTGGCCGCCGACATGGGGCTCGCCGATCACCAGCGAATCCAGCGCCGAGGTAACGGTGAAGCCGTGCCGCACCGCCTCGACCCCGGACAGGGTGTAAAGGTGGCTGGACAGCCCCTCGGCGGTCAGACCGGCTTTGGCGGCGAAGGCGGCCCCGACCAGGGCGGTGGCGTGGCTGGCCTCGGCGTCGGCGCACCACACCTCGACCCGGTCGCAGGTCGATAGCACCAGCGCCTCGGCCAGACCGGCCTGCTTCAGCCCGTCGAGAAAGGACGGCGCGGTGGCGTCGTCGATATAGAGGGCATCCCGCAATCCCAGCGAGGACGACCGATGATTGGCCCCGACGATGACCACGCGTTGGGCTGACGGGCTCACCCGGCTGTCTCCCCTTCGATCCGCTGGAGCAGGAGGGCGTCAAGCCCGGCCAGCGGCACCTCGTCCTGAGTTCCGGCATCGAGATCGCGCAGGGTCACCGCGCCGCGCGCCGCCTCGTCCTCGCCCAAAATCACCGCGAACCGGGCGTTGAGCTTCACCGCGCGGGCCATCCGCTTTTTCATGTTGCCGGAATAGCCCAGTTCGGCGACCAGACCGGCGCGGCGCAGCGTTTCCGCGACGATCATCGCCGGGCCGGGTTCGCCCATCGGCACCACCGCGATCGGACGAACCGTGTCGGGCGGATCGCCCGCCAGCATCGCCAGCCGCTCGATCCCGGCGGCAAAGCCGATACCGGGAGTCCGCTGCCCGCCCATCTGGGCGATCAGTTCGTCATAGCGCCCGCCCGCCAGCACGGTTCCCTGCGAGCCCAGGGCGGTGGTGGTGAACTCGAACACGGTGTGGCAGTAATAATCGAGCCCGCGCACCAGACCGTCGCTGATCGTGTAGGGAATCCCCAGGCTGTCGAGCCCGGCGGTCAGCGTGGTGAAGAAGGTGCGGGAATAATCGTTGAGATAGTCGCCGAGGCGGGGGGCACCGGCGACGATGCGGCGGTCGCCCTCGTCCTTCGAATCGAGCACCCGTAGCGGATTGCGCTCAAGCCGGTTACGGCTGTCCTCGGACAAATCGGCGCGATAGGCCGAGAGGTATTTGGTCAGCGCGTCGCGGTACTCGGCGCGGCTGTCGGCATCGCCCAGGCTGTTGATCTCCAGCTTGACCTTGTCGGCCAGCCCGAGGTCGGACAACAACCGCCACGCCAGCGCGATCACCTCGATATCGGCCAGCGGAGTCTCGACCCCCAGCAACTCGACACCGACCTGATGGAACTGGCGCAACCGGCCCTTCTGCGGCCGTTCGTGGCGGAACATCGGGCCGCGATAGAACAGCTTCAGCGGCAACGACTGGGCCAGACCGTTCGAGATGAAGGCGCGGGCCACCCCGGCGGTCCCTTCGGGTCGCAGCGTCAGCGAATCGCCCGAGCGGTCGGTGAAGGTGTACATCTCCTTGGTGACGACGTCCGACGTCTCGCCGAGCGTGCGCGAGAACACCTCGGTGAACTCGAAGATCGGAGTCAGGATCTCGCCAAAGCCGTACCGCCTTGCGGCATTCAGCGCCACCTCTTCGATACGGCGATGGCGGCGGCATTCCTCGGGCAGCAGATCGTGCGTACCGCGAACCGGTTGCAGGTTGGACAAAACCTCTAAACCTCCCCCTGCCCGGCCGTCTCGATCTCGGCGGCCTTGGCCTCGACCAGTTCGACGATGTGGTCGATCATCTCGGCGCTGCCGACATTATGGTCGGACACGCCGCCGATATAGACCCGGTTCCGGTCGGCGCCGACGCCGCCCCCGGTGATCCCGATCATCGTCTCGCGCGCTTCGCCCGGACCGTTGACGACACAGCCCAGGATCGACACCGTCACCGGGGCACTGATGTGAGCCAGACGGGTTTCCAGCGTCTCGACCGTCTTGACGACGTCGAAGCCCTGACGGGCGCAGGTCGGGCACGAGACGATCTTGACCCCGCGGTGACGCAGATCAAGCGCCTTCAGGATGTCGAACCCGACCTTGACCTCCTCGGCGATGTCGGCGGTCAGCGAGACGCGCAGGGTGTCGCCGATCCCGTCCCACAGCAGCGCGCCGATCCCCATCGCCGACTGCACCGTGCCGCGCCGCAACCCGCCCGCTTCGGTGATGCCGAGATGGAGCGGATAGTCGCAGGCGCTGGCCAGACCGCGATAGGCCGCGACCGCCATGAACACGTTGGAGGCCTTGACGCTGATCTTGAACTCGCGGAAGTCGTTGTCTTCCAGAATCCGGGCGTGTTCGAGCGCGCTTTCGACCAGAGCCTCGGGACACGGCTCGCCGTATTTTTCGAGCAGATGCTTGTCGAGCGACCCGGCATTGACCCCGATCCGCATCGAGCAGCCATGATCGCGCGCGGCCTGGATCACCTCGCGCACCCGTTCGGGCGCGCCGATATTGCCGGGATTGATCCGCAGACAGGCCGCTCCGGCCTCGGCGGCCTCGATCGCCCGCTTATAATGAAAGTGGATGTCGGCGACGATCGGCACCGGCGATCCCCGCACGATCTCGCGCAGCGCCTGGGTGGCGGCCTCGTCGGGACAGGAGACGCGGACGATGTCGGCCCCGGCCTCCGCCGCGCGGCGAATCTGCTCCAGCGTCCCCTCGACGTCCGAGGTCAGGGTGTTGGTCATGGTCTGGACCGAGATCGGGGCGTCACCGCCGACCGCCACCGGGCCGACCATGATTTTCCGGGACGTGCGCCGGGTAATATTCCGGTAGGGCCGCAGACTCATGGTTTTATTCTCGCACTGATGCTCATGACCGTCCGGGCAGCCGCCAAGAAAGCCCGAAGCGTCGGGTTATAGCGCATTGCGCCGGGAACGAGGAAGGGGCCTCGTGTGGGGATCACCCACCCGCTCCCAGGCGGTCGGGATCGAGCCGGATGTCGCGCCGCACTTGGCCGACCGCACCGAGAGGAGCGATGCGACGACCATCGACCGTGACCTCCAACGCGCCGGAATTGCCCGCCATCAACGACAGGCCGGGACGGTTGGGCAGGCGCAGGCTGTCGCCCCGCCGCAGCAGACGCGAGGTCAGGATCGACCCGTCCATTTCGCGCACCTGGACCCAGCAATCGTCGGCGACGGCACGCAGACTGACGCGAGAATCCGCATATTCAGCCCCGAACACCTTTCCGGTCGGCGAGGCTGCGTCGGGGGCCTTGACCTCGGGCGCGGCGGTCGTGGCCGACGTCGCCGGAACGGCGGCGGGAGCCTGCGCGGACGCGTCGGTCTTGGAGGGCTCGGGCTTGACCGGTTCGACCTTGGGCGGCTCGGTCTTCAGCGAGTCCGGCTTCACCGCGACCGGCTCGACCGGCGCGGGCGGCAGGGCCGGAGCCGCGACCGGAGCGGGCGGCGGCGCAACCGGGGCCGGGGCCGGGCTGGTCTGAACCGGCTCGGGGGCCTTAAGATCGGGAGCGGCAGGTTTCGCATCGTCGTCGGATTCGGACGGCGGCACCACGTCTTCACGGGTACGCGTCGGGTCGGCGGCGGCGGCGGTGTCGGTCGGAGCGGAAGCGGTGGCACGGGGCTCGCCGGTCAGCGCCGCCTGACGGTTCAGCATCGTCGACAGGCGCTCGGGCAGCGGCGGCACGATCTCGGCCACGTCGGCCTCGCGCGACGACAACAGATACCAGCCGCCATAGGTCAGACCGGCCAGGACCAGACCGAGAAAGATCACCGCGCCGCCGGGAATGCGGCCCTCGGATACCGGCGAGGGAAAGGCCAGTTCGGTGCGGTTGGTGAAGCCCCCCGCCCCTTCCTGCCGAAAGCGCCGGACCAGTTCCTCGCCGTCGAGTTCAAGAAATTCGGCATAGGTGCGCAGGAACCCGGCGGCATAGGCCCCACCGGGAAGATCGCGGTGACGACCGTCTTCCAGCGCCTCGAGGAACGGCAGGCGGATGAATAATTGCTGCGAGCATTCGGGCAATGTCCGTCCGGTCCGTTCACGTGCGGCGCGGAGGGTCGGCCCGACCGCCAACTGGTCGGCAATCCGCACCGGCGCGGGGGCCACGGGAGGAATGCCGGAATCGACCGGCGGCGTCTGGTCGTCAGAAGCGGGGCTGTCCACGGCGGCGGACCCTTCTCGTCAAGCGGTTCCCTGGTTTAGCAATTCCACCGGGCCGGGGCAACCCCCGCCCAAGATCACAGCAGGACGCCGTGATCAATCGCGAAGCTGCGTAATTTCGATCGCAGCGAATGATCGCGCGAGTCGAGCAGACTGTGCAGATACGGCTTCAGCACCTCGACATCGAGGCTGCGCACCATCGTCTTGACCGGACCGATGGCGGGCGCCGCCACCGACAGCGAGCGGATGCCGATCCCGATCAGGGTCATTGCATCGACCGGCCGACCGGCCATCTCGCCGCACACCGACAGATGGACGCCGTATTCGCGGCATTTGTCGGCGACATGGCCCATGAAGCGGATCATCGACGGCGACAGCGGGTCATACCGCTCGGCGATGCGGGGGTTGCCGCGATCGACCGCGAACAGGAACTGGGTCAGGTCGTTCGACCCGATCGAGACGAAATCGACCAGTGGCAACAGCGCGTCGAGCTGGAACGCCAAAGCGGGAACTTCGAGCATCGTTCCGACCCGGACGCGGGTCGGCGGCACGCCCCCCAACGTCTTCTCGCGGGCGATCTCGATATCGAGGATTTCGCGGGCGTGGACCAGCTCGGCCACCTCGGCGATCATCGGGAACATCACCGACAATTCGCGTCCGGCGGCGGCCCGCAGCAGCGCCCGCAATTGCTGGCGCATCACCGCCGGACGGTCCAGCGTGATCCGGATCGAACGCCAGCCCAGCGCCGGATTGTCCTCGTCGGAGGGATTCCAGTAGGGCAACACCTTGTCGCCGCCGACATCGAGGGTGCGGAACACCACCGGCTTGCCCGCCGCCTGATCGAGAATTTTGCGATACAGCAGGGTCTGGGCATCGACGTTGGGCAGCGCCGAGCGGGCCATGAACGGCAGTTCGGTGCGGTACAGCCCGATCCCGTCGGCCCCGGATTCGTGGAGATGCTGGAGGTCGAGCAGCAAACCGGCATTCATCAAGATGCCGATGCGGATGCCGTCCTTGGTCTCGGCGGGCAGGTCGCGCAGCTTGGCATAGACGGCGAGGCGCTGCTGGCGCTGGCTCATCGCCTCGACGAAGGATTCGCGGATGTCTTCGGGCGGGCGGATGAACACCTGGCCGTTGTCGCCGTCGCAGATCACCGGGTCGAGCGGCTCGATCATGTCGAGCACGTCCTTAACCCGCCCCACCACCGGGATGTCGAGGGCGCGGGCGACGATCGCGACGTGCGAGGTGGTCGAGCCCTCCTCCAGCACCAGCCCGCGCAATTGCTTGGGATCGTAATCGAACAATTCCATCGGCCCGATATTGCGGGCGATCAGGATCGCCGATTCGGGCAGCTCGCCGCGCGGGCCGTCCTCGTCGTCGCCCGACAAATGCTGCAACAGCCGGTTGGCCAGATCCTCGAAATCGTGCAGCCGCTCGCGCAGATAGGAATCGGTGATCGTCGCCATCCGGGCGCGGGTATCGTCATGGACCTTCTGCACCGCCGCCTCGGCGGTCAGACCGGTGCGGACCGCCTCGCCGATCCGGTTCAGCCAGCCCTTGTCCTCGGTGAACATCCGATAGGTCTCAAGGACGTCGCGATGCTCGCCGTCGCGCATCTCGGGACGCGAGAACAATTCTTCCAGTTCGGTCTTGATCGCCGCCAGCGCCCGGTCCAACCGGTCGATCTCGATGTCGGGATCCTCGGCGACGAGACGGCGAACGGTGATGCGGGGACGATGCAGCACCGCGATCCCGACGCCCACCCCGGCATTCAGCCGCACCCCTTCGAGCCGCAGCGGCAGCACCGCATTGCCATCGACCGGGACCAGTTCCGACCGGTTGACCAGATCGCCCGAGGCAACCAGTTCGGCCAGCACCATCGCGACGGTTTCGAGGGTCTCGACCTCTTCCTCGGTGTAATGGCGCATGGTGCGGTTCTGCACCACCAGCACGCCCAGCACGCGCGAGCCGCGGATGATCGGCACGCCCATCAGCGAATGATAGATTTCCTCGCCGGTCTCGGGACGATAGGCGAAACGGGGATGCGCCTGGGCATCGGCCAGCGCCAGCGGCCGGGCGTGGGCGGCGATGTCGCCGACCAGACCTTCGGAGACGCGCAGCCGGGTCTGGTGGACCGATTCGCTTTTCAGCCCCTCGGTCGAGAACAGTTCCAGCACCTCGCCCGCCCGCATCACGTAGCACGAGCAGACCTCGGCGACCATGTCGGCGGCGATCAGCGTCACCACCTTGTCCAGCCGCTCCTGGGCGGTGCCCGCCCCGGCCATGACGTCGCGCAGACGCCCCAGCAGCCGCCGCGAGACCGATGTTGTTCCCGACGTCAGCATCGCCGCCCCCCCGACGCCAGTGTCCGGATCACTGCCCGACCAGGGACAGCGACGGGCCTTCCCGGGCGGATAGGGCGTCGATCGCCTGGTCGACCACCTCGCGCAGAATCTCGGCGGTAGGCTGCTCGCGCGAGACCAGACCGACGCTCTGACCGGCCATCAGCGAGCCGTTCTCGGTGTCGCCGTCGATCACCGCCCGGCGCAGCGCCCCGGCCCAGTAATGCTCGATCTGAAGCTGCGCTTCCTTCTGGCTGATCTCGCCGGAGCGGCATCGGGCGATCACCTCGTGCTGGAATTCGACGAAGCGGCGGGTGGCGTTGTTGGCCAGGGCGCGGACCGGAATCACCGGGAATTGCGGATCGACCTGGGTCGAGGGAACCGCGTCGCGGGCCGAGGCCTTGATGAAGGATTGCTTGAAATTGGGATGGGCGATGCATTCGGTGGCACAGACGAAACGGGTGCCAAGCTGACAGCCCGATGCCCCCATTTCGAGGAAGGACAGCATCGCCTCGCCCCGGCCGATGCCGCCAGCGACGAACACCGGCACCTCGGTAACCTGGGGCAGGATTTCCTGGGCCAGCACGCTGGTCGCGACCGGGCCGATATGCCCGCCCGCCTCGGTGCCTTCGATCACCAGGGCGTCGATCCCGGTCCGCACCAGCTTGCGGGCGAACGGCACCGTCGGGGCAAAGGCCATCACCCGGGAGCCGAGATCCTTGGCCCGGCGGATCGAGGTGCTGCTGGGCAACCCCCCGGCCAGCACGATATGGCCGACCGACAGACGGCCGCAGACGTCGATCAACGCCTCCAGCTCGGTATGCATCGTGATCAGATTGACCCCGAACGGGCGGGTGGTCAGCGCCTGGGTCGCCTGAATTTCCTCGGCCAGCCGGTCGGGAGTCATCGTACCGCAGGCCAGAACCCCGAACCCGCCGCCATTCGAAATCGCGGCGACCAGATTACGCTCGGATATCCACGACATCGCGCCGCCCATGATGGCGTATTCGGTGCCGAGAAAGTCACGGCCGCGACGCCATAAGAGCTCAAGCCGCTGTCTTGCCTTAGCCTTGTTCATCAGATCCCCTGGTCCGTTCTCTCCGCCCACCCGCCGCCGTGGCGGGTGCCACGGCCCAGGAGACGGTCCCGCGCCGGCCCGGTGTCAGGCGGCGTCGAGACCATAAGCGGTATGAAGCGCCCTCAGCGCCAGTTCGGTGTACTTTTCCGCGATCAGCACGCTGATCTTGATTTCCGAAGTCGAGATCACCTGAATGTTGATCCCCTCCTGCGCCAGAGTCTGGAACATTTTCTGGGCGATACCGGCGTGCGAGCGCATGCCGACGCCGATCACCGAAACCTTGACCACATCGGGATCGTCGCTCAACCGTTCGAAGCCCAACGACGATTGGGCGGCATTCAGAACCTCACGCGCCCGCTCCAGATCGGTGTGGGCAACGGTGAAGGTCAGATCGGTAAAGCGCCCGTCCTCCGACACGTTCTGGACGATCATATCGACATTGACCGACGCATCGGCAAGCGGCCCGAAGATCGAGGCCGCCACGCCGGGGCGGTCGGGCACCCGGGTCAGGGTCACCTTGGTCTCGTCGCGGCTATAGGCGATGCCGCTCACCAGTTCCTTTTCCACGATCTCATCCTCGTCGCAAACAAGAGTCCCGGGCTTGTCCTCGAAGCTCGACAGAACCTGCACCCGCACCCGGTGTTTCATCGCCATCTCGACCGAGCGGGTCTGCAACACCTTGGCCCCGACCGAGGCCAGCTCCAGCATCTCCTCATAGGTGATGCGGTGCAGCTTGCGCGCCTTGGCCACGATGCGGGGATCGGTGGTGTAGATCCCATCGACATCGGTATAAATGTCGCAACGATCGGCCCCGAGCGCCGCCGCCAGCGCCACCGCCGACGTGTCTGACCCGCCGCGTCCCAACGTGCTGATCCGCTCGTCCGGGCCGACGGCCTGGAAGCCCGCGACCACCGCGACCTGTCCTTGCGCCATCGCCGCCGACATCCGGGCGGTGTCGATCGAGTCGATCCGCGCCTTGCCGTGCACGCCATTGCTGCGGATCGGAATCTGCCAGCCGCACCACGAGCGCGCTTCCAGCCCCAATTCCTGCAATCCGATCGCCAACAAGCCGATCGTGACCTGTTCGCCGGTCGCAACTACGGTGTCATATTCGCGCGGATCAGGCAACTTGGCCATCTGATTGCACCACGCAACCAGTTGATTGGTCACGCCGGACATTGCCGACAGGACCACCGCGACTTGATTACCGGCATCCACCTCACGCTTGACGCGGTTCGCCACATTCTTGATGCGGTCGATATCGCCGACGGAGGTGCCGCCGAACTTCATTACGATGCGAGCCATTCAGGAGACCCTTTTGCCCCGGGCGCCCAGCCTGAAAACCCAGGGACGACCCGGCCTGATACAGGAAATCTTTAACATGCCCGGTTGCCGCCGGAAGGGCGCGTATACATACTCTGTCGAAGGTTCGGAAGCAAGAGCGGCCCAGCCCGAATGGGCGGGCCTCGCTTTGAAGGAGGTTTTTGTACATGACTCAGCCGGGCACCGCATCGCCGGAGGAAATCGCCCGTTTCACCGCCATGGCCGACGCCTGGTGGGATCCCACCGGGAAATTCAAGCCGCTGCACAAGTTCAATCCGGTGCGGATCGACTTCATGCGCCGCCATTTCGCCGAAGCGTTCGGCCGCGATCCCTCGCTTGATCGGCCGTTCGAGGGTCTGACCCTGCTCGACGTCGGCAGCGGTGGCGGCCTGCTGTCCGAACCGATGGCCGCGCTGGGCTTCACCGTCACCGGGATCGACGCGGGCGAGAAGAACGTCAAGATTGCCAGCCTGCACGCCGAAAAGACCGGCGCCAACGTCACCTATCGCGTCGCCTCGCCGGAACAACTCGACCCCGCCGAGATGTTCGACGTCGTCTTGTGCATGGAAGTGGTCGAGCACGTCACCGATGTCAACCTGTTCCTGCACGCCGCCGCCGCCCACCTGAAGCCGGGCGGGGTGTTCGTCGGCGCGACGATGAACCGCACCCCCAAGGCGTGGCTGCTGGCGGTGGTGGGCGCCGAATACGTGTTGCGCTGGTTGCCGCGCGGCACCCACGACTGGCACAAATTCGTCCGCCCGTCCGAGTTCTCGCGCATCCTGTGTTCCGCCGGGATCGAGGTCGCCCGCTTCGTCGGCGTCGCCTATAACCCGATTTCCGACGAATGGCGCGAGACCGACAGCCTCGACGTCAATTATCTGGTGGTGGGCGGCAAGCCCGCCTGACCGCTTTGCCTGAAAGGGGGGGCGCGCTGTCGCACGCCCCCTTTTGCAAACCCAAACAATCTACCCGTCTACTAGATAGTTATATTGACCCTTCCCCACCCCGTTCGCTAGGCTTGCCCGTCATCACAGGGGCACGAGTGCCGAAAACGAAGGGAACGGGACGATCATGGGTGCCATCTTCACAATTCGGGGACGGCTGATCGCCCTGGCCCTGGTCAGCGTGGTCGCCACCGGAGCCATCGTTGCCGGATGGTGGAGCGTCTTCAACGAACTGAAGGTCGGCGGCCCGGTCTATGGCCGCGTCGTTCAGGCCAAGGATCTGCTGGCCGACGTCAATCCGCCGCCGGAATACATCATCCAGGCCTATCAGACGATCTCGCGCGCGCAGAACGCCGATCCCAGGGACCTCGACGGGTTGAAACTGACCCTGCTTCAGCAAAAGTCTCTGTATCTGGAGCGTCACGCTTATTGGGAAAAGGCCGGTCTGAAAGGCGAGGTCGCGGACCTCTTGCTCGAGCGTTCGTTCAAACCGGCGGCGAAGTTCTTCGAGGTCGCCGACACCGTCTTCTTCCCCGCTTTGGCGCGCGGCAGCAGCTTCCGCGCCCAGATGGCCTTTGCCGAGATGGAAATTCTCTATGACGAGCATCGCGCCGCCATCGACGCGCTGGTCGCCGCCGCCAACACCCTGTCCACCACGACCGAAGCCGAAGCCGCCGACCGCGAAACCCACCTCAAAGGGGTTGTGCTCGCCCTCACCCTGCTGGCGACCCTGATTGCCCTGATCGCGCCGCTGCTGGTGTCACGCTCGGTCACCCGCCCGCTCGACCGCCTGATCGGCGCGGTGCGCAATCTCGGCGCGGGCCAGACCGAATCCCCGATCCCGGACACCGACCGCCGCGACGAACTGGCTCCGCTGGCGGTCGCGCTGGAGCAATGGCGGCAAAGCCTGATCGCCGCCGCCGACACCGCCCGGCGCGAACAAGCCGATCTGGCGTTGCGCGACCAGCGTCAGCGCAAGATCGAGACGACCACCCAACAGTTCGACAGCTCGGTGAAGCTGTTGCTGGAAAAGATCAAATCCGCCGCCAGTGAACTGCATCTATCGTCCGATACCCTGACCAACAATGCCGATCAGACCCAGCGGCAAAGCGCCGACGTCTCGACCGCGACCGAGCAGGCGACCGCCAATGTCGCGACGGTGGCGACGGCGGCAACCCAATTGAGCAGTTCGATCGGCGAGATCTCGCGTCAGGTCCATCAATCCGCGGCAATCGCCCGCACCGCCACCGCCGAGGCCGAAGCGGCCAACCGGACCATCGCCGGATTGTTGGAGGCGGCGCAGAAGATCGGCGCGGTGGTCAACCTGATCAACGACATCGCCAGCCAGACCAATCTGCTGGCGCTGAACGCCACCATCGAAAGCGCTCGGGCGGGCGAAGCAGGCAAGGGCTTCGCCGTCGTCGCGGGCGAGGTCAAGACCCTGGCCGGTCAGACCGCGCGGGCGACCGAGGATATCGCCCAGCAGGTGACGGCGGTGCAGCAGGCGACCGAGGCGGCGGCCCGGACCCTGGATGGGATCGGCCAGACCATCCGCACCCTCAACGAGCTGTCCACCGCCATCGCCGGTGCGGTCGAGCAGCAAAGCGCCGCCACCTCCGAAATCTCCCGCAATGTCGAGGAAGCCTCGGCCAACACCTCGCGGACCTCGGGCAACATTGCCGGAGTCGCCCAGGCGGCGGCGGAAACCGGCCGGATGGCCCAAGGCGTGTTCCAGGCCGCTAACGGTCTGTTGTCCGAGACCGAAACACTCGAAACCGAGGTCCAGCGTTTCCTGAACGAGGTTCGAACGGCATAATGCCGGACGCTCCGCACCCCGCGTCAGTTGGTCCGCGGGGGCAGACGAATGGCATAAGGCTTTTCAAATCATGGGATTACGGCTGGTTACCTGGAACGTCAACTCGCTCCGGCTCAGGATTGATCTGGTCGGGCGGATCGTCGCCGAGATGGCCCCCGACATCCTCTGTCTTCAGGAAATCAAGGTCGATGACCCGCTGTTTCCACTCGAGGCCTGCCGCGAGCTTGGCTTCGAGCACGTCGCTTATCATGGGATGAAAAGCTATAACGGCGTCGCGGTGCTGTCGCGCCGCCCGATCCGCGCGGTGCGGACGCCGTCCTGGTGCGGCAAGGACGATCGCCGCCATCTGATCGCCGAACTCGACGACGGGCTCCAGGTCCATTGCCTGTATGTCCCGGCGGGCGGCGACATTCCCGACCCCGACATCAATCCCAAATTCGCCCACAAGCTCGACTTCCTGCGCCAAGTGACAGAATGGATGCAGGCCGAAATCCGCCCCGAGGACAAAGTGATCCTGGCCGGTGATTTCAACGTCGCCCCTCTGGTCAATGACGTGTGGTCGCACAAGCAGCTTTTGTCGGTGGTCAGTCACACTCCAATCGAGGTCGAGGCGCTGACCGCGCTGCAAAACAGCGTCCCCTTCGTCGATGCGGTCCGCCACTTCGTTCCCGAATCCGAAAAGCTGTTTACGTGGTGGAGCTATCGCTCGCCCGACTGGACCCGCAACGATCGCGGCCGCCGACTCGACCATATCTGGGTCACCCCGGCGTTGAAGGACAGCCTGCGCGCCACCCTGGTCGCCCGCGAGGCCCGCGCCTGGCCCCAGCCGTCCGATCATGTGCCGGTGATGGTCGATTTCGATCTGTAGAAAGGAACGGGTGTCGTGACGCTGACACCAGAGCAGGTGCGCCACACGCTGATAACGGTGCTGGGCCGGGTGAAACAGGAAGGCGGCTTCCACTCCTGCCTGATCGGCACCGCCGCCGACCTGCTGCGCGGAGTACCGATCAAGCCCGGCGACGTCGATTTTCTGGCGAGGACGCGCGCCGATGTCGATCGTTTCGCGCGGGCGCTGGCCGCCTACCGCTGCCTGACCCCACCGACATGGATGCCCTGTTGCGTGCAATATTACGCGGCGTTCGAGGTGGACGGCGTTCAAGTCGATATCAGCACCGTCGAGTCGCCGTCGCAATCCACATTCATCGAAGCCTTCGGCAGCGGCCCCTGGACGCATTTTTCCGAGATCGCCGTTGGCGACACGCGGGTTGCCGTGGTGGCCCCCGAATTGCGGCTGGCAACCGAGCTCTGCCGCGACCGCAAGGACCAAGCCGAGTCCATCGCCGCCTGGATGCGCGATCATGGCTACGACGCACCGCTTCTGAGGAACGCCATGGACGCGCGCGGCATCGACGCGGCAACCCAATCGTCGGTGATGGCGAGCATCACCGGCTGAGAGCGCGTCCGCCCCGCGCCTACCCCCCGAACCGCACCACATGCTCCATCCGCGCCAGCCCGGCCGAGCGGTGGGTAATCAGCAGCAGCGACCGCCCGTCCAACTGGTCGATCACCGCGTCCAGCAACGCCTGTTCGGCTTCGGAATCCAATCCCTCGCCCGGCTCGTCGAGAATCAGCACCGGGGCCGGACGCAACCACGCCCGCGCCACCGCCAGCCGCCGCGCCTGCCCGCCCGACAGGGTCAGGCCGGCGGCACCGATCCAGGTGTCGAGCCCCTCGGGCAACGCCGCGACGAAATCGGCCAGCCCAACCAGGGTCAGACTGCGCCACAGGGCAGCATCGTCGGCCTCGGGATCGGCCAGCCGCAAGCTCGCGCGCAACGTACCGCTGAACAGCCCGCAGGATTGGGGGGCGACGGCGAAACAGCGCCGCCGCGTCTCGTCGTCCAGCGACGTGATCGGACGGCCACCCAGCAGGATCGTCCCGGCCTCGGGCGTCACCAGCCCGGTCAGCAACAGCACCAGGGTCGATTTGCCGCTGCCGCTGGGACCGACCAGGGCGACCCGGCCGCCCTGGGGCAGATCGAAATCAAAGCCATCGAACAGCGCCGCCCGCTCCGCCCCCCAGCGATAGGTGATCCCGCGCAGCGACAGGTCGCAGCGGGTGGGGCAAGGCTGGGGGACCGTCTCGGCCTCGGACGCATTAGGCGCGGCATCGGCGAGGGCGAACACCCGCCGGGCGGATTCGATCACGCCCCCCAGCGCCAGGAAGGCGGCGGGCAGCGGGGTCACCGCCTCGAACAAGGCCAAGGCGAGCAGGACCAGCATCGCCAGATCGGGACCGCCCAGCCGCCCCTCGGCCAATAGCGGGACGGTCAGCACCACCGCCGCCCACAGCGCGAGATGGCCGCACAGCAGCCCGGCCGCCTGGGACAGCGCGATCAAGCGGCCCAGGCCGATCTGTTCGGCGATCAGGTCGGATGACAGCGCCTCGATCCGCTCGCGGTGACGCCGCTCGGCGCCAAACACCAGCAATTCGGGCAGCCCCTGCACCGCCTCGACCGCTGCCCCCGACAAAGCGGTCAGCAGCGTCACCTGACGCACCCCCCGCCGCGCCGCCGCGCGGGCCACCATCACCGGCACCGCGACCCCGGCGGCCAGCAGCAAAGCCGCCTCGGCCAGCGCCAGGTCGGGCTCGAACCGCCCCATCCACAACACCCCCAGCCCGCCCCCGACCAGGGCCACCGCCAGCGGCGCGATCAGGCGCAGAAACACCGTCTCCAGCCGGTCGAGATCGCCGCGCAGCCGCTGGGCCAGATCGGCCCCGTCATGCGCGCCCCGCACCGCCAGCGGCAAACGCTCAAGGCGGCGATAGAGCCACACCCGCAACCGGGCAATCAGGCGGAAGGTCGCTTCGTGCCCGACCAGCCGCTCACCATAGCGCCCGGCGGTCCGCACGATCGCGGCGGCGCGGATCAGCGCCGAGGGAGTGAAGTAATTAAGCGAGCTTCCCGCCACCCCGGCCAAAGCCATCGCGGCGATGAACCAGCCCGACAGCGCCATCAGTCCGGTCTGAGCCAGCAGGGTCAGCAGGGCCAGGAAAGCGGCCAGCGCCAGCCAGCCCCACACCGGGCGATAGAGCAGCAGCAATCGCAGCAGCAGGCTCATGCGTCGTCTCCCGCCACCCGTCCCTGCTCCAGCCGGACGATCCGGTCGGCGGCGGCAATCGTCGCCGGGCGATGGGCGATCACCAGCACCGTCCGCCCCCGCGCCAAAGCGGGCAACGTCTGGGTCAGCGCCGCTTCGGACTGGGAATCGAGGCTGGCCGACGGCTCGTCGAGGATCAAGAGCGGCGCATCGCGCAGGGCGGCACGGGACAGCGCGACCAGCCGGACCTGCCCCCCCGACAGACCGGCTCCGTCTTCGCCGAGGCGGGTGTCGTATCCCTCGGGCAAGGCGGCGATGAACCGATCTGCCCCGACGGCTTGCGCCGCCGCGATCACCGCCGCCGCATCGGCCTCGGGATGACCCAGCCGGATATTGTCGGCAATGCTGCCCTGGAACAGATGCGGCCGCTGCGGCACCCAGGCGATCCGCCGCCGCCACTCTTGGGGATCGAGCGCCGACAACGAGGTTCCGTCGATCAGAATCTCGCCGCCCGTCGGCGCGGCAAAGCCCAGCAACAGATTGACCGCAGTACTTTTCCCGGCTCCGCTCGGGCCGATCAGGGCGGTGATCCGCCCGGCCTCCAGGGTGAACTCGGCCCCGTCCAGTCCAATCCGCCCGCCGCCGTAATCATGGCGGACGGCGCGAAAGACGATCTCGGGCGCAGTGGTGGGGGCAATCGCGGTCGCCGCCACGGCGGGCGGCGGGGGTACCGGGCGGGCCAGCAACTCGGCCAGCGTCCCGGCGGTGCCCAACGCCTCCATCCGGGCGTGATATTGCGTCCCCAATGTCCGCAGCGGACCATAGAATTCAGGCGCCAGCAGCAAGATGAACAGCCCGCGCTCGAACCCGATCTCGCCCGCCAACAGGCGAAAGCCGATCAGCACCGCGACCAGGGCGATTCCCAAGGTGGCAAAGAATTCCAGCGCCAGCGCCGACAGGAAAGCGACCCGCAGCACCGCCATCGTCGCCAGACGATACTCGTCGGCGATGCGGGCGACGGTGTCGGCCTCGCGTTTCGAGGCATTGAACAATTTCAGTGTGGTCAGTCCCTGGACCATCTCCAGGAAATGCGCCCCCATCCGGGCCAGCCGCGCCCATTGGCGGCGGTTGAGCCGCTCGGCACCCGAGCCGATCAGGGCCATGAACAGCGGGATCAGCGGCGCGGTCAGCAGCAGGATCAGTCCCGATACGCCGTCCAGCGGCATTACCACCGCCAGCAACGCCAGCGGGATCAGAACCGCGTTGCGCATCGCCGGAAGAAAGCGGGTGTAATAGGCCTCAAGCGCCTCGATGCCATCGACCAGCAAGGCCGACAGCGCCCCAGCCTGCTCGCCGCCCAGCCGCACCGGACCCAGCGCAAACAGCTTTTCGGCCAGTTCGGCACGCACGGCCCGGCGCACTCCGGCCCCGGCCTCCAGCGCCACCGCCTCGGCGGCCCAGGACAAAGCCGCCCGGACCAGGATAATCGGCGGCACCCAGCCCAGCCACGGCCACAAGGCGGCCAGATCGGCCCCAGCGGAGATTGCCCGGTCGATCGCCGTCGCCAGCAGGGAATATTGCAGGATCATCAGAGCCGCATTGGCCATCTGGGCCAGGGTGGCCAGGGCCAGCGGGCGGCGGACCGAAGCGACGCGGCGACGGAGAAACCCCGTCGCCGCCGCCGCCTCGGCGGCCGATCTATCGACCGTCACCGGTCGTGGCTGCGATCGAACGCATTTTCCGCTTCATACCACAGGGCGTTGATCAGCCCGATGGACAGCGCGGCAGTCACGCCCAAAATCCAGGTGAAGTACCACATCAGCGTTCTCCTTCACTCTTTAATAGGCCGTATGGCTCCCGGCGCGAATCCCATCGACGGTGACCTTGCCCCACATCCGCGTATAGCACCACGCGGTATAGGAGAGCACCAGCGGCAGCAACAGCACCACGGCCCAGAACATCACCGTCAGGGTGAAGTGGCTGGACGGCGCATCCCACACGGTCAGGCTTGAATTGGGATCAAGGCTGGACGGCAGGATGAAGGGGAACATCGACAGACCGGCGGTAGAGATAATCCCGGCCATACCGAGGGCGCTGGCGATGAAGCCCAAGCCCGGACGGCGCAGAACCGAGAGCAACACCGCGAGCAAGATCCCACCGAACCCGATGATCGGGGCAAGGATCGCGACCGGAACGGTGTGGTAGATCGACAACCAGGCGCCGCGTTCGGCCACGACGGTCTTCGCCAGCGGGTTCGACGGCGCGTCCAAGGCGGGTTGGGTCACCACCCGGAAGCCGTCGATGCCATAGGCCACCCACAGACCGGCACCGGCAAAGGCAAGAACGACAACCAGCCCGAGCCAGATCGCCACCGAGCGGGCCCGGTCGGACACCGGGGCCTCGGTGCGGATTTGCAGCCACATCGCCCCATGCATCACCAGCATCGCCAGACTGATGATCCCGGCCAGCAGGGCGAAGGGGTTGAGCAGCGGCAGCAATGCGGTCAGCAGCGAGCCCTGGTAATGCGAGCGCAGGAACTCGTCGAACTGGAACGGCACCCCTTGCAACAGGTTGCCGAAGGCGACGCCGAAGATCAGCGCCGGAACCAGACCGCCGACGAACAAAGCCCAATCCCAGCTGTTGCGCCAGCGGGGATCTTCGATCTTGGAGCGATAGTCAAAGCCGACCGGGCGGAAAAACAGGGCGAACAGCACCAGCAGCATCGCCATGTAGAAGCCCGAGAACGCGGCGGCATAAACGGCGGGCCAGGCGGCGAAAATCGCCCCACCCGCGGTGATCAGCCACACCTGATTGCCGTCCCAATGCGGGCCGACGGTGTTGATAATCACCCGGCGTTCCTCGTCGGTCTTGCCGAGGAAGGGCAGCAGGACGCCGACGCCCATATCCATTCCGTCGGCGATGGCGAACCCGATCAGCAGCACGCCGATCAGAATCCACCAGATGAACTTCAGGGTTTCATAATCGAGAATCATGATCCTCGTCCTCCCCTTCAACCGGCAGCGTGAGCGGCGGCGGCATGACCGTTTTCGCCGTGATAGCGACCGGTGCCCAGGCTGGCCGGCCCCAGGCGGGTGAATTTGATCATCAGGAACAGCTCGATCACCAGCAACACGGTATAGAAGGTGATAAAGCCGGTCAGGCTGAAGATCAGATCGCCGCTGGTCAGACTCGAGGTGGCGAGGAAGGTCGGCAACACCTCGCCGATCGCCCAGGGCTGGCGGCCGAACTCGGCGACGAACCAGCCGGTCTCACAGGCGATCCAGGGCAATGGCAAGCTCCACACCAACGCCTTCAACAGCCAGCGCTGCCGCTCGATCGTGCGGCGCATCGAGAAATAGAGCGACGCCGAGATCAGGAAGAACATCAGCACCCCGGCCAGCACCATCAAACGGAAGGTGACGAACAGCGGGGCCACCGGCGGGATGGTGTCGCGGGCGGCCAGAGCAATCTGTTCCGGCGTCGCATCGACCACCGACGCGGTGTACTTCTTCAACAGCAGGCCATAGCCCAGATCGGTCTTGTGCAGATCGAAACGGGCGCTGATCTCGTCGCTGCGTTCCCCGGCGCGCAGACGCTGAAGCGCGTCATAGGCCTCGATGCCAGAGCGGATGCGTTCTTCATGCTTAACGACCAGATCCTTGATCCCGGTGACCTCGCCGGTGGTCGAGCGGGTCGCGATCAGACCCAACGCCCACGGCAGCTTGATCGAATAGCTGTTCTCCATCGCCTGCTCGTCGGGAATGGCGAACAGGGTCAGACCGGCCGGAGCGGGATGGGTTTCGTATTCGGCCTCGATCGCGGCCAGCTTGGTCTTCTGGACGTCGCCCAGCGTGTAGCCGCTTTCGTCGCCCAGCACGATCACCGACAGAATCGACGCCATGCCGAACCCGGCGGCAATCGCAAACGAGCGCTTGGCAAAGCCGAGGTCGCGGCCTTTCAGCATGTACCAGGCGCTGATCGCCAGCACGAACATCGCCCCGGTGACATAACCGGCGGCAACGGTATGGACGAATTTGACCTGAGCCACCGGATTGAACAGCACTTCGGTGAAGCTGGTCATTTCCATCCGCATCGTCTCGGGCGAAAAGGCCGAGCCGACCGGGTTCTGCATCCAGCCGTTGGCGACCAGAATCCACATCGCCGACAGGTTCGATCCCAGCGCGGTGAAGAAGGTCACCGCGAGATGCTGACGCTTGGTCAGCTTGTCCCATCCCAGGAAGAACAGGCCGATGAAGGTCGATTCAAGGAAGAAGGCCATCAGGCCCTCGATCGCCAGCGGAGCGCCGAACACGTCGCCGACATAATGCGAGTAATAGGCCCAGTTGGTGCCGAACTCGAATTCCATGGTGAGGCCGGTGGCAACGCCAACGGCGAAATTGATCCCGAACAGCTTTCCCCAGAACCGGGTCATATCGCGATAGACCACGTTATCGGTCAACACGTAGGCCGATTCCATCATGAACAGCATCCAGGACAAGCCCAGAGTCAGTGGCACGAATAGAAAGTGATACATCGCGGTGGCAGCAAACTGCCAACGCGATAATTCGACGAAAAGCGGGTCAATCATGGGCGCACTCCCCTCTCCAGGTCGGCCGGGCGGCCGCCCGGACCGGGACCTTGCGACATGATGTCAGGGAAATAGCTTAGGCGCGTGAACGGTCAGCCGCCAACATTTTAATTATCATAAGGGGGGTTCCAAAAAGCAGACCCCGCCTACAGCCCCATTTTGGCCGCCAGAATCGCGGCCTGGGTCCGATTTTCACAGCCCAATGAGCGCAAGATCGCGGTGACATGCAGCTTGACCGTTATTTCGGCCAGATTGAGATCGCGCGCGACCTCCTTGTTCGATTTTCCCTGACGCAACATTGCCAGCACGTCGCGCTGGCGCGGCGTCAGCAAAGACCGCAGACGCTCGGCATCGAAATCGCCGGGCTTGGCGGGCGCGACATCGGCGGCAGAGACCGGCGGCGCGACGAAGATGTCACCGTCCAGCACCGAGCGGATGCCCTTCATCATTTCGGCGCTGCCCGCCGATTTGGAAATATAGCCATGGGCACCGGCGTCAAGGGCGCGGCGAACCACCTGGGGATCTTCCGACGCCGACACCACCACCAGATACAAATCGGGCGCGGCACGCCGGATCGCTCCGATTGCCGACAGGCCATCCATTCCGGGCATCGCCAGATCGACCAGAGCGACATCAATGTCGTTCGAGGCACGAACCCGAGCCAGTACCTGGGGAAAGTCGCTGGCTTCGACCACCGTCAAGGGTTCCCCCGCCAGGCTTTCCAGCACCATCCTGATTCCCTCGCGGAACAGGGAATGGTCATCGGCCAGCAGTAATTTCATTTTCGCTTGTCCCCAAATCAAGCCGCCGATTGTCTCGGCGCAAGCATGAGCCTCCCTGCCCCGTTGCGCATGCGCAGCAACGGACGTTGTTTCGCCCAAACCGTTTCAACCACCCCCAAGCGGCGAAACGGTCCTTATCCCTTAACCCCGTAATACTTTAAGCATGGATTGATTAAAACGGCAACTTTTGAATGGCGAAACGGCCACAAGGATCTGAATAATGCCCCGATTACCTTTCGGGGAATTGTCGATGATCACGACGCCGATATCGATGAACATCGCAGTTTGCCCCAGCATTCGACAGAACACCGAAGTTATTCGGCCGTGTATTTCATGACATAATTCCACGACCATGAGTCGCCCGCTGTCATTTCGGGTTATCGAAAGATAATGATCTTCCCGTTTCCAAAGGTTCCGTTTCGCCTCATCCTGTCACATAGTGACCAAATCCACAGATCATCCTTTCCCGTCATTCTGCCGAAGAGTGGTCATGGCACGGCTTGGGCGTGTCCTTCTGGTTGATACCTCGAAATCGTCTCAACGGCTTTCGCCGTTGTTGCGGTCGATCGTCGCGATGAATCGGTGATGATGCCCCACACAGTCCGACCGCCCGCGCGGTCGTCTGGGTCCGCCCTATCCCGCGACCGCCCGATCCGGGCCGCCGCGCACGGTGGCCAGGAAGTCGCCGACCTCGGAATCAAGTCGTTCGGCGGGAGCGGCAAGATCCTGGGCCGCCCACATCACCCCGATCGCGGCCCCGCAATAGCGGGCGGCGGATTGGGTGACCGCGACGACTCCCTCGCTGACCACCTTGGTATCGAGGATCACCTCCTCGACGCAGCGGCCAATCCGCGCGGTCGCTTCGGCCTGACGGCCAACCGCATGCGAGACCTGACGGGCGATGCCGTCCATCCGGCCAATCGCCGCGCCGATACCGTCGATGGCGGCAACGGTGTCGGCGGTGGCCGACTGGATCGCGGCGATCTGGGCGGTGATCTCGCGGGTCGAGATCGCGGTCTGCCCCGCCAGTTGCTTGACCTCGTCGGCGACGACGCCAAATCCCTTGCCCGCCGCTCCGGCGCGCTGGGCCTCGATCGCGGCATTCAGGGCCAGCATGTTGGTGCGCCCGGCAATTTCGGTGATCATGCCGACCACCCGATCGATTCGCCCCGCCAGTTCGGCCAGTCCGTGGATGCGGTCGGTGCTGCGGTTCAGTTCCTCGACCGCTCCGGCGACGATCTCGGTGGCCGACACCGCCCCCTGGGCGATCTCGCGCACCGAGATATCCATTTCGGCGACGGCTTCGACGACATGACCGACGGCGGCACGGGCCTGCTCGGCCGCTTCGGCCACCGCCAACGAGCCAGAGCCGACCGCGTCGGTACGGGCCGCCATCCGCATCGCGGTGTCGCGGATCGCCAGCGAACTCTCGGACACCAGATCGACACTCTGCTTCACCTCGCGTTCGAAGGTGTCGGCCAGCCCCAGCAGATGGGCGCGATTGGCGGCCTCGGACTCGGCGCGGATCGAATCCTGCTCGGCCCGCAGCCGGACCATCGCGATCGCGTTTTCCTTGAACACGCCGACGGCGCGGGCCATATCGCCGATTTCGTCGCCCCGCTCGCCCCCCGGCACGCCGACGGTGTGATCGCCAGCGGCCAACCGCTCCATCGCCCCCTGGATCAGCCGGATCGGCTGGGTGACGCTGCGAGCCAGCACCAGAGCGGCGGCGATGAACATTGCGGCGGAGAGCAACCCGACCAGCGCCACCATCTTGTTGGCGGCGCGGCGTTCCTCGTCCTGGGCGGCGATCGCCTGGGCCATCCCCTCGCGGGCGAAGGTCGCCACCTGCCCGATCGCCGGTTGCAGCACCTTGACGCCGTCGCGCACCCGACCGATTTCGCGCTTCAACGCCTGACTGCCCTCGGCGAAGGCGGCCAGATCGGCGGCATAGAGGGTGAGGAGGCGACGGAACTCCTCGCGGGTCGCAGGCGGCAAAGGCGACGAATCGATCGCCATATCGAACTGGGTCGCGGCGGCGCGATGGCGCCCCAGCGCCGACGCCAGCCCATACAGCATGTAATCGCGCTCGGCGAGGCGCATCCGCGCCATCAACAGCGGCAGGTCGCCGGCATTGGGCCATTCCGCCAGTTCGCGTTCGATCGCCCGGGTCGAGTCGTTGAGTCGGACACGCAGCCCCTCTTTCTCGCTTAAGCCCAGCCGCCCGGCTTCGCTTTCCAGCGCGGCGAAGGCATCGGCGACCGCGCCCAGACCGTTGCGGGCTTCGACCACCGCCTGGGCCATCGGCCCGGTTCCGGCCAGACCGGCCATCGCATCCAGCCGTTCGCGCAGTCGCGCGATCTCGCGACGAAACGCCTCGGCGGCGGCAAGGTCGCGATCCCGGACGAATTGTTCCTGCCAGTTCTCGGCCGCCGCCGCGCCCGACCGCATGTCCGAGGCGAGATCGTTGAGGCGGCGAAAGCCGTCCTGGGCCACCACCATCGCTTCGATACGGGCTCCGGCCAGTTGGAGCACGGTGCCGAAGGTCACCGCCGCCACCAGCGCCAGCGCCACCAGCCCGATAAAGCGGACCCGAATCGACACCGAGCCGAGCAGGGGAACGTCACCCCGATGCCAAAGATCGGCCAAACGGGACAGGAGGACAGCCCCGGGCCAGGAAGCGCCAGGGAGCGGTCGGGCCTCAAGCGCCACGACATCGTCAGTCACACCAGAATTCCTTTTATCAGGCCGCGGAATCGAACAATTCGGCGAATCGGGCCAGGGTCAGCATCCGATCGACCTGACCAACCGCTCCGACGAGAGCCACGGTTCCGGATCGGCGGCGGACCCAATCCCGGGTGTGCAGCAGCAGGCCCAGCCCGGCCGAATCGATGAAATCGACTCCGCCCAGGTCCAACACCACCCCTCCGCCGGATCGATGCGCCGCCAGCACAGCCGCCAGCATCCGGCGAAAGGAATCGTTTTGGGTAAAGGTCAGCCGTCCGCGCAGGATCACGCGCAGCCCCGTGGCTGTCATCTCGATGTCGAAATCCATGGCATTGTCACCCGAGGGTTATTGATCCGCCCCCTCTCCGTCCACGCGACCCAATATCAGACCGTAACGCCAAGACTCCAGTTGCGGTTTTGTGTCACAACAGGGCCGGGATTGCGCTCCACGCCCGTACCGCGCATTATCCGCTCCCACTCGCCACCGCTCGTCACGGAGAGACGATGTCCGCTTATCTCGACGCTTTGATCCTTGGTCTGGTCGAGGGTCTGACCGAATTCCTGCCGATTTCCAGCACGGCCCACCTTCTCCTTATTGGAGACATGCTCGGCTTCGAGGGACCGCCCGGCAAAACATTCGAGATCGTGATCCAGTTGGGCTCGATTCTGGCGATTTGCGTCGTCTATTGGGGCAAGCTGTGGTCGGTCGCCTCCAGCCTCCACCAGCCCGCCTCGCGCGCTTTCGTCCGCAACATCCTGATTGCGTTCCTGCCCGCCTGCGTCGCCGGAATGTTCCTGTACAAATATATCCGCCAGTTGCTCGACACCCCGATCGTTGCCGCCATCGCCCTGATCGTCGGTGGCGTCGTCATCCTGGCAATCGAGAAAATGGTCCACACCCCCCGCGTCCATACCATCGAGGACATCTCACCCCGCCGCGCCCTGGCGATCGGGATGTGTCAGGTGCTGGCGATGGTGCCCGGGGTGTCGCGGGCCGGAGCGACGATCATGGGGTCGCTGCTGTTGGGGGTCGATCGCCGCGCCGCGACCGAATTCTCGTTCTTCCTCGCCATCCCGACCATGATCGGGGCGTCGGTCTATTCGATCTACAAGAACTGGGCGGATCTGTCGTTCGACAATGGCACCTTGATCGCCGCTGGCTTCATCGCCGCCTTCCTGGCCGCCCTGCTGGTGGTCAAAAGCCTGGTTGTCTTCGTCAGCCGTCACGGCTTCGCCCCCTTCGCCTGGTATCGCATCGCCTTTGGCGGAACGATGCTGGCGTTGCTGCTGACGCGGTAACGCGCCAGCGATCCGGTCGGGCAGCGGGAGCGTTCGCCGCCCCGCCGCCCGCCGTGATCGCACCTTCCGATAGACCAATACACAATCGGATGTATGATTTACCCGATTCACCTCGGGCCGATCTCATGCCCCGATCGCTCTGACACTATCTTCATCACGGTCCTAGCAAGGCATGACCCGACACGACGTGACGTCACCCGGCAGGCGAATGCCGGACTCATGGAGTGGACAGATGAACACAGAGGTCGAGAAAAGCCCCAATTTCCTAACGACGATCAACATCGTTTATCTTCTCTATCTCGTCGGTCTTCTGCTGCCGGTGACCGGTCTGATCGGCGTCGTCGTCGCCTATGTCAACCGGGACCGGACCAGCGACGACTGGACCCAAAGCCATTACCGCTTTCAGATCCGCACCTTCTGGATCGGGGCTTTGTGGCTGGCGATCGGTCTGGCTCTGGCGACAATCATGATCGGCTATGTCATCGTTCTGTTCTGGGCGGTGTGGCTGATCATCCGCGCCGTCAAGGGAATCAAGTTCAGCAACCTGAAACAGCCGCTTCCCGACGAAGCCTCGTGGATGTTCGGTTGATAATGCCGAAACGATAAGGGCCGCCGGTTTCCCGGCGGCCCCCTTCGCTCGATCCCGTTGCCGGTCTCTTAGTGAGCGGCAGCGCCTTCGGCTCCCAACCCGGTCTCGGACCGGATCGACTGAGCCTCGAACGCGGCGCGCTCCTTGGCGGCACGCGGGCTGTTGTCGAGAACCGAGAACAGCCAGGTGAAGAAGAACGCCGCCGGCATCGAGAAGATGGCCGGATAGGCGAACGGGAAGATCGGCTCGGCATAGCCGAAGCTCTGCACCCACACCGTCTTGCTGAGCACGACCAGAACGACCGAGGAGACGAGACCGATCGCCCCACCGATGACCGCGCCACGCGTGGTCAGGCCGCTCCAGAACATCGACAGCACCAGAACCGGGAAGTTAGCCGACGCCGCCACCGAGAAGGTCAGCGCGACGATGAACGCCACGTTCTGCTTCTCGAAGACGATGCCGAGCAGCACCGCGATCACGCCAAGGCCAAGGCTGGCATACCGCGACACGGTGACTTCCTTGCCCTCGGTGGTCTTGCCGTGCATGAACACGCTGGCATAGAGATCGTGCGAGATCGCCGAGGCTCCGGCCAGGGTCAGCCCCGACACCACCGCGAGGATGGTGGCGAAGGCCACCGCCGAGATGAAGCCGAGGAACAGATCGCCGCCGATGGCGTGGGACAGATGGATCGCCGCCATGTTGTTGCCGCCGCGCAGGTTCAGACCGCCCTTGACGATGTCAAGATAGGCCGGATTGGTCGCGACCAGGCAGATGGCGCCAAAGCCGATGATGAAGGTCAGGATGTAGAAGTAGCCGATGAACCCGGTGGCGTAGAACACCGACTTGCGGGCCTCGCGCGCATCGGGAACGGTGAAGAAGCGCATCAGGATATGCGGCAAACCGGCGGTGCCGAACATCTGGGCCATGCCGAGCGAAACCGCGTCAATCGGATTGCTGACCAACGTACCGGGCGACATGATCGCCTGATGCTTGGGATGCACCTCGATGGCGCGGGCGAACAATTGCTCGAACGAGAAGTTGAACTGGAACATCACGCCGAAGGCGATGACGGTGGCACCCGACAGCAGCAGAGCGGCCTTGATGATCTGGACCCAGGTGGTCGCGACCATGCCGCCGAAGGTGACGTAGATCATCATCAGCGCGCCGACGATGATAACGGCATAGATGTATTCCATCCCGAACAGCAGCTTGATCAACTGACCCGCGCCGACCATCTGGCCAATCAGGTAGAAGATCACCACCACCAGCGCACCGGTCGCGGCGAACGAGCGGACCGGGGTCCGGCTCAGCCGATAGGTGGCGACGTCGGCGAAGGTGTACTTGCCCAGATTGCGCAGACGCTCGGCGATCAGGAACAGGATGATCGGCCAGCCGACCAGCCAGCCGACCGAGAAGATCAGGCCGTCATAACCGGACCCATAGACCAGGGCGGAAATTCCCAGGAACGAGGCCGCCGACATGTAATCGCCAGCGATCGCCAAGCCGTTCTGGAACCCGGTGATGCCACCGCCGGCGGCATAGAAATCGGCAGCGGTCTTGGTCCGCTTCGCCGCCCAATAGGTGATCCCCAGCGTTCCGGCGACAAAGATCACGAACATCACGATGGCGTGCCAGTTGGTCGCCTGTTGCGCGGCCTGGCCGAGATCGGCTCCAGCGGCCAGCGCCGCGGTTCCGGTGGCGAGCAGCGTGCCGAAAGCGGCAAGCGCGCCCGCGAGAGCGGTCATGGTCGTCCTCATCAGCGCGATTCCTCGATGATCTGGCGGTTAAGCTCGTCGAACTCGCCATTGGCGCGATAGACGTAGATTCCGGTCAGGATGACGGCGGTCAGAATCACGCCGACGCCAAGCGGGAAGCCGACGGTGGTGTTGATGCCGACGCCGAGAGGAGTCGCGAGCAGCGCCTTGTTGAAGGCGATGAGAGCGATAAACCCGAAATACATGACAAGAACGATTGCAGACAAGGTCCAGGCGAACCGCGTCCTCTTGCTGACCAGCTCACGGAACTTCGGATTGTTCCGGATCTTCTCAGCACTGGCTAAATTTTGTGCTGTGTTGCTCAATTTACCCTCCACTATTCGTCGCGCCATCATGGTGGCTGCGATCATTGTTTGCATTTCCGGTCTTGGCGCCGTTTTTTGGTCCTCACCCTGTCGCGCACGAGCCACGGATATGCATGGCCGCTATGCGCTCAGGGCTTGTCTGAGGTGCTATTCCTCATTAACACTCGACAATGGTCGCGTCAACACCATGCGAAGGCATTGCATTAATAAGTTCGATCATACTTGGGTCGGTCAGGTATTCGCCGGAATCTGGTCAGCGGTGTGAATAAGTACTCACGAAAATAGCCGTTAGTTTTTGCTTGATCCGGCAAATCGAGTTTTAGCCTTCGCCGTAGCACCCCCCGTCCCCGGATCACGGAATGCGAGTACACATCGGTTACTATTCACGCATATTCTATGCGTGATCCTGTATACGAAACCGACCGATCTTGGGAACAAAGAAATCCGTTGAAAATTCCCGAACGGCCACTATCGTGATCACATGGTGGAGGATCTTGCCCCTCTCGCACGGATCGACAGCTTCCCGTATCGCCATCGCATCCGCGAGGTGATGAGCGCCCCGGTCTTGACCGCCCCAACCGACCTCACCCTCGCCTTGGCGGTACAGCAGATGTACGCGGCGAAGGTGTCCTCGATCGTCGTCATCGACGAATCCGGCCGCACCGCCGGTATCTTCACCGAACGCGATCTGTTGCGACTTCTCTCCACCGTCGGCCCCTCTGGACTCGAATCGACGCTGGCCGAAACGATGACCCGTTCGGTCGCCTCGGTCCCGGTTGATGCCTTTGTCTACGTCGCCCTCGCCCGGATGGCCCGGACCGGCCTGCGCCATCTGGTGGTGGTCGATCCCGACTCCCGCCCACTTGGCATGATCACCGGGAGTGCTTTGCTGAAGGTGCGTGCGACCGAAGCGCTGGTGCTGGGCGATTCGGTCGAATCCGCCCGCGATGCTGACGAAATGGGCGCCATCGTCGCCAATCTGCCCCGGCTCGCATCGGGGCTGCTGGCCGAAGGTGTCCCCGCCCACAACATCGCCGCCGTCATTGCCCTGGTGTTGCGCGACCTCACCGCTCGCGCCGCCGAACTGGCCGAACTCTTGATGCAAGATGACGGCTGGGGCCCCGCCCCCGCCCGCTATGCCGTGTTGGTGCTGGGCTCGGCCGGACGCGGTGAAAGTCTGCTTGCCTTCGATCAGGACAACGCCCTGGTCCATGACGGCCGTCCCGCCGACGATTCCTGGTTCGCCGAACTTGGTCGTCGGCTCAACGCCACCCTCGCCGCCGCCGGGATTCCGCTCTGTAACGGCAAGGTGATGGCGGGTGAACCCGGCTGGCGCAAAAGCCTTGATGAATGGCGCGACGAAATCGGTCGCTGGGTCTATTCGGTCGAAAACCAGACCGTGATGTATTGCGACATCTTCTTCGATTTTCAACCGGTGTGGGGCGACCGGGCCTTGGCCGAGGATTTGCGGACGATGGCGATTGAAACCGCGTCGCGCTCCGCCTTCTTCATGCGCTATCTCGCCCAGAACGTCGCCGGGATGGACGGGTCGATCGGCCTGTTCGGAACCCTGGTCACCGTCAATGGCCGCCTCAATCTGAAGAAGTTCGGCCTGCTCCCGCTGGTCAGCGCCGCCCGCCTGCGGGCCATCCGTGCCCATCTGCCCCAGACCGGGACCGACGAACGATTCATCGCCCTCCACGAGGCGGGAATCCTCCATCCCGACGATCTGCGCGACTTCATTGAGGTGCGCGAAATCCTGCTGCGGACATTGCTCGAACAGCAACTGACCGACATCGGGATCGGGATCGCCCCTTCGCCCCGGATCGAGCCCAAATGTTTCGACAAGCGCACCCGCACCCGGCTGCGCTGGGCCTTGAAGCGGCTCCAGACCCTCAAATTCGTTTGTGGTGTTGGCGGTTAGGCCGTCTGCGTCGTGATTGTGGGAGCGATGAGTTCAGCCGTCGCTGATCGGCCGCCTTCCGCCTTAAGCCTGAGCGGGGCATGCCTTTCCCGTCCCTTCGTGGTTACAGGCGATGCCTTGCGAGGTCAGGCACTCTTCCAGTTCTCCGCTCTCTTCCAGCTCCTTCACGATATCGCTGCTACCAAGGTACGATCCTTTGACATACAACTGGGGAATGTCCGGCCAGTTGCTATATCGCCTGATCCCGGCCAGGACGCTCGGGTCGGACAACACATCGACGCCCAGGAAGGATACACCCAGTTCCTTTAACGCCCTTACCACGCTCGCGGAATAGCCGCAGCACGGCGCGGACGGAGTCCCCCTCATATACAGGACCACGTCATTCTCGGCGATCTCCTTTTGGATCTTCTGCAAGACCAGATCTTCACCCATGGCGCGCCTCGGATCTCTCTTTGAAAACCGATCATAGGTACCCCTGGAACGCGGCCCGGTACAACCCCCTTCTGGCAAGGGACATTTCGCCTTGAGCGCATTCCACTCAAACGAAGTCAGAGTGACATGCGCGATAAGCTCGAGCGGCGCTTGAGCCACGCCAGCCCCGGAAGGGCTGCGGCCTTAAACGAACAGAATCCGGAAACGCTGTCCCGCTCTCAATTTTTGGATTTGTTGCCTGGAAACGGTCTGAGCCGCTGCTGGAGCGAGTTCTCCGCCTGCCTTCCGGGGGGAGGGCCACCAAGCCGATCTCATTTAGCCTTGATGAGGCATGCCCCGCGTGTGATGCGGCGGAAGGCAAGGGATAGCGTGAAACCCGCCTTCCGCCTCAAGGCCCCTGTCGATGCGCTTGGCTCTTAGCTTTTACAAGCGATGCCCTGAGCCGTTAGATGCTGGGCCAACTCGCCACTGGCGGCCATTTCGCGAACGATGTCGCAGCCACCGACGAACTCCCCTTTGACATAAAGCTGAGGAATCGTCGGCCAGTTGGTGAATTGCTTGATCGCCTCGCGCAGGCTGGGATCGACCAGGACGTCGATGCCTTTGAACGTGACCCCCAAGCCCGTCAGAACCTGAACCACCGCTGCGGAAAAGCCGCATTGGGGAAACATCGGGGTGCCTTTCATGTACAGCACCACGTCGTTCTCGGTGATGTCCTGGCGGATGCGGTCGAAGACAGGATTGTTCATGGTGGAGCACGTCCTGGGCTTTGTTTCTGGAACCTTTAAAAGTTAACCCCGATAGCCATCCGGTACAACTCTTTTGGGGATGACGACGACTCATCTGGTCTGACTGTGCGCCGATGTGCGTCGCCCCGATTGGGAAGAGTCGATTAACTATCTCTTATAATAAATGGCCCATTGCCAACGCCACAGACGATAAACTCGCCACCCTAGATCATGTTTTTAGAATCTATTATCAAACAGAAACACTGCGACAGCAGTCAATTTATGAAAAATATTTGAAGGTTATATACGCAATAATTTTACGGCTATTCATCACCTTCAATCCCAATCATCATTTTTCTCACCGATCATTGACATAAATGATCACGTTCCCAAATGTTGTGTGGGTGGGGGGATCAGTTAAGTTCGAACGGAGTCTCCACTATGGCAATTTCCGGTCCGCACTCCACCCCCCTTCGCCTCTCCCATCTGCCTGCATCTCGGCGTGTTGGTGGGGAGGTGCGTTCATGACCTGGCTAACCCACCAGATCACCAGTGGGTTTGCGATCGAACTGATCGTTGTCCTGATGGTGGTGGAAGGTCTTGCCTTAGCCTGGTGGCATGGGCGCACCGGCCAAGGCCCTGGCCTTACCGATTTCGCAGCGACCTTGGTGTCCGGCCTCTGCCTGATGATGGCGTTACGCGCCGGTCTTGTTGGCGATGGTCCACTGTGGATCGGTTTTTGGCTCGTTGTCGCCTTAATCGCCCATTTGACCGATTTGCTGCGGCGTTGGCGTACCTAACATGTCGCACCCCGTCGCCTCCGCATCGGCTCAGGCAGTTACCGCCTGGTCCCCCTTATGTCAGGGCTGGAACCAAATGCACGAGGTGTCGTCCCTAAAAAGCACTTCGGCGCGGAACTCGGGTCACCCCGCTTTCCGCGCCGATAATGTTCTGTCTCCCGGTCTGCTCCGTCTCGGCTCGAGAACGAGGTCTCGACGGAGCCAAACCGGACTGGGGCCTTGGCCCCACCCACGCCGACAGATGAAAGCTCATCTGCCGGCCTGGGGTCTTTTACTTCTTCGCCGTCAGAGTGGTCGCCAGCTCGGGATAATCCTTCAGCTGAGACACACCCAGCAGGGGCTTGAACACGCCCTGGTGGCAGGTGGTGCAATTGATCTTCGGAGCGTCGCCGAGAGCGCCCAGACGATTCGCGGGCAGGATCGGAGCCAGCGGATCGAGATAGGTGTTGTTCAGCTCACGGACGTGACGGATGGCGTACCACGCCACCGCACGCTGCGGCGAGCTCTGGCTCCATTCGGTGAAGGACCGGGTGTTGTGGCAGTAGGTGCAATTCACCCCGAGACCATCGGAGATGTGCGCCATCGCGCCATAGGTCCATTCAGCCTGCATGATCGACTTGCGCGCACCGGCATCCCGCTGCGGAAGAGCGGTCTGCGAGATGATACGCAGGTCGTTGGCTTCCTTCAGGAACGGCGTGAACACGTCGTAGGGAAGGGAGGTGTAGCCAACAACCGCCGCAGCCTTGTTCTGACCGGTCGGAGCCTGCGCATACCCGGAGGCATGGCTGAGGTTCGGATCGGTGTACCAGATGTAGCCGGGGACCGGCTGACCACGGTGGCAGGTGTAGCAGGTCACGCCGGTATTGGCGACGTGGGCCTTGTACTTGGTGTTGATGGTGCTGACCATCTCAAGCATCCGGCGGGCCACCACTTTGGTGTACAGCTCGTCCGACGCCATGTTTTCCGGGTTGTGGCAGTAGTTGCAGCCTGCATCCGGCGACACCCAATTGGTGATCGCCATCATCAAGCGGTCAAACTCAGCCTTATCGAGATCGCCCAGAACCTTGAGGTTCGTGTAGCCGACCGAAGCCTTCTGGCCTTCGGGATCGACCGCAGGAATAACCTCGGGAGCCTGATTGGCCGCGGTGAGGCGGGTGTAGGCGCGATCCTGGTACGACTGGATCTGGCCCGTGCCGCGATAACCGCGCTGAACGCTGTCAAGAGGCGGAGTGGTGAAGGTGGTAGCGACGAACACCGCACCGACAATGGCGGTAAGCCCCACTACAGCGGAAAATCCGAGTCTCATTGCGGCACTCCCGAGATCAGGGCCGGATCCGTGACTGGCGGGAATACCGGCGGATAGGACGGAGCAACACCGTGCTTGACGGCCCACAGATACCAGTTGTCAACGACGGTGCCGGTCAAAAGGATGCCAATGCCCGCAGTAATCACGGTCAGAACGGCGAACCAGTAACCCCAGCGATGGAAAGACTCGATCGTCGCATTGAAACCGATCTGCCAGCGCCAGAACAGCATCGCACGCTCAACCGCGGTGCCGCGGTCGACGATCTGCTCGATCTCGCGCTCGCCGCCGTAACGGCTGACCGCCAGAAGAGTGCCGGCATGCATGGCGAACAGAACCGCCGACCCGTAAAGGAAGGCGATCGACAGCATGTGGAACGGATTGTAGTAGAGATTACCGAAGCGAATCGAAATCGCCGCGGTCCAGTCGAGATGCGGGAAAATGCCAAACGGGACACCTTCGCCCCAGCTACCCATCAGAATCGGGCGGAAGAAGCCCAACGACAGATAGAAGAAGATCGCCGCGGCGAACGCCCACGAAACGTGGGTGCCCAGGCCCAGGGCCTTAGCGCGGGTATACATCCGAGCCCACCAAAGCAGGATCGAAGCGGTCAGGAAGAAACCAGTGATCAACCACCAGCCGCCTTGGGCCAGCGGCGGGAAGGTCAGGCCGTACTGCGGCAGCGGCGGCTCGAGCGCCAGCCAGAAGAACTGGCGGACGAACTGAATCCAGTCCCAGTTGACCTGGGCCAGGAAGTTGAGGCCGACGACAGCCGCAGCAATACCAAAGCAAATGGCCGAGGCCAAGCCAAGGCCACCCAGGTAGATCGGGCCGATCTGCGCGTTGCCGAGCTTACCGGCCCAGTAGCTGAAGATGGGCTGCCCGAAACGATCATCCGTGTCCGGCGGCAAGGGCACGCCCGGATAAGTCTCACCGCGGATTTGCACGCGGTTGAAGATATTCTGATATTCGGTCATTACGGTCACCTTGCGTTAGCGCCAGACGGGCAGATTGAGCCACCAGCCCCACCACTCGGGCCACCCACGCGCCCAGAAGGGCCCGCTGATCACGATGCACACCGCGCTCCAGAAGGCAGCGGAAATGGCCAGGAACAGGCCCAGGCGGTGAATGCCCAGAGCGCCGATCGAGTAGCCAACCGCGTCGCGGAAGAAGGTGTCTTCGTGTTCGGCCGTCTTGATCTGCTCACCCTTGCCCGGATTGGTCGCGGACAGGATGATGCCGCCGTGCATTGCCAGCGCCAGCGCATTCGTGAAGAAGAAGCTGATCGCAATCATATGCGCGGGATTGTAGTGGAAGTGCAGGAACTGGTAGCCAACGTTCGACACCCAGTCGAGGTGGCTCATAATTCCGTAGGGGAAGCCGAATCCCCAGGCGCCCATCAGAATCGGGCGGAACACGACCAGAGTAACGTAAGCCAGAATCGCGAAACTGAACGCGAACGGGACATGAAGGCCCATCCCGAGCTTCCGAGCGATTTCCACCTGACGCAGTGCCCAAGACACAAAGGCGCCAATCGCGCAAATGGTGATGAACTGCCAAAGGCCGCCTTCATTCAGCGGCGCGAAAGCCAGTCCGTAGCTAAGATCAGGAGGGGCGATGCTGATCTGCCACAAATTCCACGTAGGACCGCGCGACGCGCCTAACACGATGAGGGCGACGCCGAGCAAGGTGAAGAAAGCAGCAGTCACCCCGAACAACCCGACGTAAAACGGCCCCACCCAAAAATCGAACAGATCGCCGCCCACCAGCGTCCCCCCTCGGACGCGGTATTTCTTCTCGAAACTGAGCATCGCCATGTTGAAGTCCACCCTTTAGAGAGGGAGCGAGGATCGGTTCCTCGCCGCCTCGCCTGAACATTGCCAGCTTTGGGCTAGGGGTGAACGATGCTGTTCATTCCCTAGCCCACGCCACTGCTACTTCGCCGGCACCGGAAGGGTCTGCTGGACCACGGATCCATGCGCAACCCGAGCGCCGTCAAGCCAGTTGAACCGATCGGTGCTGAGCAACAAGAAGTGGATCAGCAGACCGAGAACGGTCAGGAACACGAACAACGCAGTGAGAGCCCTTCTCGGATCATAGAGCGTCCAAATCTTCCACATTTTACGTAGCCTCCATTAGACCAGGGTCGAGAGAACCGACTGCGCGGTGGCGGTAGCGTTGTCGAGCAACGCGTAGCCCTTGGCGCTCGGCAGCCAGGGACGCCACTTCCAAGCGAGGAAGTGCGCGACGATGGCGACTACGATGAAGGAGATGAAGCTCGTCACGAAGATGCCGTGGAACTCCTGCGCTTCTGACTCAGACAGACCAGACAAGGTCCCGCCTCCTCTTTCTAATGAGTTAGCCATTCAATTGAACTCCCTAAGACAGGCCTTCCGGCCATAACCGCCTCTCCCCAGGCGGCGGGGCTTGCCGACGCGCGAACGCGGCGGCAAAAGGTGTTTCGTGTCGCGGACTACGCCGCCCGCCCCTTGCCGATCGCGGCAAGCGAGGCGGACACATCGTCCGCAGTGACCTTTTCTCCTCCGGCGATCCGTACCTCGTGCTCGACGCTGTCGCGGAGCCGCTTGGTAGCGGAAATACGCAGAAGAAACGGTTCCGTTTCCACATACTCCTCGAGCAAACGACTCGCATCGTCTTCCCAAGGCAAAGCATCCGTTCGGGTCAGGCGCGACAGGGTCGATTCGACCTTATCCAGCTCCGTCCCCAGCGGCAGGATATGGAACAGCGCATCGAACAGCGCGTTACAAAATTCCTGAACCACATAAGTAGCGCCACTATACCCCATAAAAGGGGTTCCGGTCGAGCGCCTGACGATGGCTCCCGGAAAAGAAGCGGGAATATACATCGAGCGCAGCCCCAACTCGGCCGCATACATCCGCTCATTATACGAACCGTACAGGACCAGAGGAGGGTGAGCCTTCATCGTCTCCCGCACCGTCTGGTTATCCGGCTTCACCCCCGCCTTGCGGGCGATGGCAAAAGCGCAGGGCATGCCCAGTTCGCCTTCAAGAAACCCGCGCAATCCTTTGGCATAGGTCTCGGTCGCAACAATGCCGAACGAGGCGGTCGCGAAAAAGTCCTGCGTCACACTGCGCCACAAATCCCACACCGGCTTCAGCGTGGTGTTCTTTTCCTGCTCGATGAACGGCTCGGGATCGAGACCGGTCAACTCGCCCAGCTTGGTCAGGAACGCCGTCGTCGAGAACACCCCGATCGGCGCCTGAAGGTAGGGACGGTCGAGTTCTTCGCACAATTTGCGGCCGAACTCGCGGTACATCACGACGTTGACGTCGGCATCGGCCAACCGCTTGATGTCATCGACATGGGTTCCCAGCGGGAACACCAGATTGACCTCGCAGCCGATCCCTTCGACCAGGCGGCGGATTTCCGCCAGATCGGACGGCATGTTGAAGGTGCCGTACATCGGTCCGATGATGTTGACCCGGGGCTTCTCCCCCTCCACCCGCACCCGCGGCTTGGCCTTCTTGGCCCCGAACTGGGTCCACAGCCAGTAGATCGCGCGGTCGGCGGCCTGCCACTGGTCGTCGTCGATCGTGCGCGGCACGAACCGCAGCAGATTCGAGCCTTCGGGAGTGACGCCGCCGCCGATCATCTCGGCGATCGATCCGGTCAACACCACCGCCGGCATCGACTGATCCTGGGTGGCACTGGCGCGCCGCAGCGCGTCCTCGGTGCCGCTCATCGTCAATTGCTCTTCCGACAGACCGGTAACGACGATGGGAAGTTCATGCGGCGGCAGGGCGTCGGTGTAATGCAGCACCGCCGTCACCGGCAGGTTTTCGCAGCCGACCGGCCCGTCGATCACCAGACGCAATCCGCGAATGGCGGCGAACGCGTAGACCGCCCCCCAATAACCGCCGGCCCGGTCGAGATCGAGGACGAGCATCGTTACGCCCTCCCCTTGCCGGACAGAGGAACATTGGGGCCATAGCCGGTCGCGGTCCCGGTTCCGACCTTGCCAAAGAACGCGAGCATCCGGTCGAACCGCGCCTTGCCCTGAGCCTGGGCGGCGACAATCCCCGCGATCGACCCGGCCCCGGCCGGTCCGAACAGCGGCCGCGCCGACACCATGTTGGTAAAGTACAGCGCCGGAATCGCCATCTCCTTCGCGTGTTGCACCAGCGGCGTGGTCCCGAGCGCGAGGTCGGGCCGCGCGTCGCGCATCGCCGCAATATCTTGTTCGAGCGAGGCGCGGAACTGGACGTGAACGCCTTTGGCCGCCAGCCACTCGCGATCGGCTTCGTTCCAGGCCGTCCGCGGCGTCGCGGTACCGACATAGGGAACTTCGGCCCCGGCTTCGACCATCAGGCGAGCCACCAGCAATTCCGAGCCTTCATAGCCCGACACCGTCACCCGCGCCTTGATCGGATGGGCGTCGAGCGCGGCGCGGATCGCGGGCAAGGCCCGGTCCTTGGCCGCATCAATCAGCTTTTCGCTGATTCCAACCGCTTTGCCGATTCCTTCCAGCCATGCCGCCGTACCTTCGAGCCCGACCGGACCGGAACCGACGACGGGACGCCCGGCGGTCTGGAATTCGCGCACCGTGGCGGCATAGAACGGATGGATCGCCGCCGCCACCACACAATCAAGCGAGGCGTACAGATCGCGCCATTCCCGCGAGGGCAGTTGCGGGGCCACCGCCAGCCCCATCGGCGCCAGCAGGCCGCCGATGACGACCGGATCGGCCGGAAACAATTCGCCGATCAACGACACCGTCGGCATCGAAGCGACACCGCCGCGCGGCATCGCCACCGGGCCGGATTCGGCTTCGAGCCGGGCATAGCGCAGCATCGCCCCGGCCAGGACGTCCTTCGCCTCGGCATGGGTCGGCACTCCGAACCCGGGAACCTCGATCGTGATGATACGGACGCCGTCGATTTCCCGCGGCAGCAATTCAAGCGGCACACCCGACGCGGTCGGCACACAGAGATTGATGACGATGACGGTATCGACCTGATCGGGCCGCGCCATCTGATAGACCGCCTGACGGACGTCCTCGAACACCTGTCCGCGCACCAGCGTCTCGGAATCGAACGGCACATAACCGACGGTCCGCCGCGCCCCGTAGAAATGGGAGGTGAAGGACAGACCGTAGACGCAACAGCCCGAACCGACCAGGATCGACGCGGTGCGGCGCATCCGCAAGCCCACCCGCAACGCCCCGAACGCCGGGCACATCGTCTGCGGCTGGTCGTGCGGCCCCTTGGGATAATCGCTGGCCAGCCGGTCCTTCACCGCGTCCGACACCCCACCGCTGGCGCAGCCAGCCGCTTTCGGCGCGACGCCTTGGGCCGGAGGAGTGGCAAGGGTGGATGACGACATCAGACAGCGGCTCCCTAGGGGGTTTCGTAAATGACTTCGAGCGACGGCTTGCGGGCCGCCAATGCGCCACCCATATCCTCGGCGGTGGCAGGCACCAGAACCACGTTGCGGCCGACAGCGTCGCCCTTGAACAGATTGAGGAGGCCTTCCTGGGACAGCGGCGTGGGTTGAATCGGCGGGGCGGAATCGACCTGATCGGCCAAGGCCGCGAACAGCGGTCCCCACTCGCCGTCCGGCTGCGCCACGATTTCATAGGCGGCGGACAGACGGCGGATGCCGTCATTGGCGGGAATGGTCGCCAGGATCGGAATGCCGACCTGCTGGGCGAAGGCCTGCGCCTCGCCGGTACCGTCATCCTTGTTGATGACAATGCCAGCGACGCCGACATTGCCGCCGAGGCGACGGAAATATTCGACCGCCGAACAGACGTTGTTGGCGACGTAAAGCGATTGCAGATCGTTGGCGCCGACGACGATCACCTTCTGGCACATGTCGCGCGAGATCGGCAAACCGAACCCGCCGCAGACGACGTCGCCCAGGAAATCGAGCAGGACGTAATCGAAGTCCCAATCGTGGAAGCCCAGCTTCTCCAGAATCTCGAAGCCGTGAATGATGCCGCGACCACCGCAGCCGCGACCGACTTCCGGCCCGCCCAGCTCCATCGCGAAGACGCCGTCGCGCTTGAAACAGACGTCGCCGATCTTCACTTCCTCGCCCGCCTGCTTCTTGCGGGCCGAGGTCTCGATGATGGTGGGGGTGGCGCGGCCGCCAAACAGCAACGAGGTGGTGTCGCTCTTTGGGTCGCAGCCGATCAGCAGCACTTTCTTGCCGCGCTGGGCCATCATGTAGGAGAGGTTGGCGAGCGTGAAGCTCTTGCCAATGCCTCCCTTGCCGTAGATCGCGATGATCTGCGTCTTCGGAGTCGCTCCGGTCCCGCCGCCAGGCTGCGCTCCCGGCGTCGGCGGAGTCGAACCTCCCTTTCCGGCAGGAGGAACGCCATCGAGCGGCGCGGTCATGAGCAGGCTCCCCAATCAAGAATCATCTTCAGGCACGAGGCGTCGCCGAACGCGGTACGATAAGCGTCGGCCGCCTGGGCTGCATCAAAGCGATGTGTGATGAGCCCGTCAAGCGAGAGCTTGCCCTCGCGGATCAAAGCCAGCACCGCCGGCATGTCGGGACCACGCCATTCCGCCGCGATACGCAGCCGCGCCTCGCGCATGAAGGCGGGGGGAAAGGCAAAGCTGATCGGCTCGTGATAGAACCCGGCCAGCACGATCTCGCCCCCGGGGGCAAGGCGACCGATCAGGGTGTCGAGCAGTTTGGCGTCGCCGCTGACGTCGTAGATCGAGCGGTAATCCTGACGGGTGTCGGCCGACGGCGCGATGACGCTATAGCCGACGCCCCCGCTGGTCCGGTCGGGATTTTGCTCCCACACCACCGGCGATCCGCCCAACGCCACCGCGATCCGCGCGACAAGGCGGCCGAGAACGCCATGGCCGATGATCAGTTCAGGGGGACGCGCCCCCTCTGCCGCCAGGGCATGATAGGCGGTCGCCGCCAGCGCCAGCAGGACCGCCTGCTCGCCCAACGCCTCGTCAACGAGGTAAACCCGTGCGCCGGGCACCACCACCCGCGCCGCCGCGCCGCCGAACAGGCCGCGCACGTCGCCATAACAGCGCGCACCGGGAACAAAGACACGGTCGCCGATTGCACGACCGGAGGCCGAACCGGCCTCAACGACGCGACCGACGGATTCATAACCGGGAACCAGGGGATAGCCCATGCCGGGGAACGGCGGCATCTTGCCCGTATAGAGCAGCCGCTCGGTCCCGGTGCTGATGCCGCTCCACTCGATATCGACCACGACGTCCTCGTCGCCGGGCGGCGTCAAGTCGAGTCGACAGAGCTCGAGGCGCTCAGGCTCCGTGAGCACTACGGCAATCGTGTTCATCCACTTCCCCCAGCGGATTCCAGACGGGCCGATATGACCCGGCGCCAGTCTATTCTGCCCGACCATCGTGTCAATCGTTTTCTACAGCCCGGACCCGCCTCGAAATCGGCTCCGAACCCCGGTCGTTCCCGCCGTGCTGCCGCTGACAGCGCCTTGATTTATAACTTAAATCTAGGCGTGCATCGACAACCGCTCCGGCTGAGATATCCGCAACTTAAAAACGAAACACATGATGTTCGGGCAACTAATAAGGCTTTATTTGTGACAAATAGATACCGTCACAAACGAATATGCCTCAACCCAACACCCGCAAAAGAAACCAGACCGAGTTCGACCCGAAGCGTCTCCCCCGCTTCGGGTCGAAATTCGATCAGGCGGCGCGGCGCAGCTTCTTGGGCAGCAGGCTCGACACCTGCTCGTGGATCATCGTCTGAAGCGCGGCCCGACCCGGGCATTCCGGAATCGCGGCGATCGCGGCGGCCGACAATTCGTCGAGGCGACGCAGCGCCCCGGCCAGTCCGAGCTGCAACGCGGCGCTGGGCCGGTCGTTGGCGCGATCCTGTCCGGTCGGCTTGCCGATCTCTTCCGGCTTGGCGGCGACGTCGCGGATATCGTCGAGCACCTGATAGGCCTCGCCCAGCCGCTCGCCCAACGCCCGCCACGCCTCGGGATCGGCCCCGGCGGCGGTGGCACCGGCCATCGTCGCGGCAGCGAACAGAGCGCCGGTCTTCTGCTGGTGATATTCGGACAGATTGATCTCGTCCTCGCACTCCCAGGCCTGCCCGGCGATGATCCCGGTCGGCGCACCGACCGAGCCGCCGACCATCAGCAGCAACGGCGCGATCCGCTCGGGACGGCTGATGCCGGCCTGGGCCAATTGCTCGAACGCCACCACGATCAGGGCATCGCCGACCAGCAGGGCCAGCGGCTCGCCATAGGCATGGTGGACCGAAGCCCGCCCACGCCGCATCTCGGCATTGTCGAAACAGGGCATGTCGTCATGGACCAGCGACGCGCAATGCAGCAGCTCGATCGCCGCCGCCGTCGCATCGGCCAGACCGGGCGCATCGTCGCCACAGGCGGCGGCGACGGCAAGGCACAGACGGGGACGCAGTCGCGACCCACCGGGAAACACTGCATGCCGCACGGCTTCCGCCAGCCGGGGCGGGCATCCCGGCCCACTCATCCGTTCCAGCGCCGTGGTCAGAGCCCCCTCGACCCGAGCCATGGCATCCATGTTCCCCCCCTCTGTTACAGGTTACCGAATGGTCATTCTTTGCAATATGTCAAATTCCCGATGCGGATGGAAGCGGATCGAACCGCGGCCCGCATCCAAGCCGTCCACATCGGCCCGCCGCGTTTTTTTCCCGTGACAGGCAGAGCGAATTCGACCACACCTTCCCCCCGGGGTCGGTCGCCGCCTGCGCCGACTTAAAGGTATTCGTGCGCCCGGTGCCGGACGGCCCCGACAGTAACGCCCGGGGGAGATTCGATCTATGAACACCATTGGCCTTCGACCGTCCGGAAAGATGCGCCCGTCGCATCAGACGACTGGCGGAGACCGCCCGGCCGCCGCGGATGGGGTGGAGCCTTACCCGAGCGACGGCCCGATCGGCGGAGGCCTGATCCGCCCGTCGGAATTGGGGATGCCCGATCCCGGCCCCCTCCCCTGCGGCCGCCGCTTCGTGGCGGCCCCGGCCCCGACCGGAAACGTCCCGCTGGGCGTCGCCAACGATCGCGGCCCCCGCTTCGACCGCCCGATTCCCGGCTCGGGCTATTCCTGGTGGTATATCGACGCGCTGAGCGACGACGGCAAGCACGGCCTGACCCTGATATTCTTTATCGGCAGCGTGTTCTCGCCCTATTACGCCTGGGCGCGGCGCAAGGGTGGCCCGGCCGAGCCGTTGGACCATTGCTCGGTCAATGTCTGCCTGTACGGAGCCACCAAACGCTGGAGCATGACCGAGCGCAACCGCAGTGCCGTCAATCGCAGCATCGACACCCTGGTGATCGGGCCGAGCGCGCTGCGCTGGACCGGCAGCGCGCTTGAAATCCGCCTGTCCGAGCGCACCTTCCCCCTGCCCGGCCGGATTCAGGGCACGATCCGGGTTCACCCCCGCGCACTGACCGGTCATTCCGTCCGCCTCGATGCCGAAGGCGAGCATTTCTGGTCGCCGCTGGCGCCGGATTCGCGGGTCGAGGTCGAACTGAGCCATCCCCGCCTGCGCTGGTCCGGCCCCGGCTATTTCGACACCAATTCCGGGATCGTGCCGTTGGAGAAATCCTTCGTGCGCTGGACCTGGTCGCGGGCGCCGCTCCAGAACGGCACCGCCGTCCTTTACGACGTCACCCGCCGCGACGGCAGCGACCTCGCCGTCGCCTTGCGGATCGGTCGTGACGGCAAGGTCGAGGAATCCGACTCGCCGCCGGTCTCCGCCCTGCCGCGCGGCACCTGGGGTGTCGAACGCATCACCCGCGCCGACAGCGGGCACGCCGCCCATCTGACCGAAGTGCTGGAAGACACCCCGTTTTATACCCGCTCGGTGATCGAAACCCGGCTGTTCGGCGAAAAGGTCACCGGCTTTCACGAAAGCCTGTGCCTCGACCGCTTCCGCACCGGCTGGGTCCAGGCCCTGCTGCCGTTCCGGATGCCGCGCCGGTTCCGCTAAGGCGATGCGCCCCGGCACGGACCGGCTCTGGTCCGTGCCGGGCAATCGCTAAACGCCCCGCCACGCTTTCAGCCGCCGCGCCGCCTCGGCCATGTCGGCAGTCGATCCGGCATAGGAAAAGCGCAAGGCGCGCCGACCCCGCACCGGATCGAAATCGGTTCCCGGCGTGGTGGCAATCCCGGTCTCGGCCAGCATCCGGGCGCAGAACAGGGCGCTGTCATCGGTCCGGTCGGACAGATCGGCATAGAGATAGAACGCCCCGTCGGCGGCGGCCAGCTTGTCGAACCCGGCCGACGGCAACTCGTTCAGCAGCAGGTCGCGGTTAGCGCGATAGACCGCGACACGGGCCTCCAACTCGTCCAGACAATCGAATGCCGCTTCGGCGGCGATCTGCGACAGGGTCGGGGGCGAGATGAACAGATTCTGTTGCAGGCATTCGACGGCGCGGGACAAATCGTCCGGCACCACCAGCCAGCCCAGCCGCCAGCCGGTCATCGCGTAATATTTCGAGAAACTGTTGACCACCACCGTATGCGGCGCGGCTTTCATCCCGGCGGCGGTGGCGGCGGCGCGGCCATAGGTGAGGCCGTGATAGATCTCGTCCGAAATCAGGCGGATGTCGTGCAACTCGCACCACATCGCCAGTTCGGCGACTTCGTGGGCCGACAACATGCTGCCGGTCGGGTTGGCCGGACTGGCGACGATAACGCCGTCGAGCGGCTGATCCAGCCCTTCGAGCACGCGGGCGGTCAATTGCCAGCGGCTGTCGGGACCGACCGGGACGTCGACACAGGTGATGCCCACCGCCTTCAGGATGTTGCGATAGGCGGGATAGCCGGGCGCGGCCACCGCGACCCGGTCGCCCGGCGCGAAGGCGGCGAGAAAGGCGAGCAGAAACCCGGCCGACGAGCCGGTGGTGACGACGATCTGCTCGGGCCGCACCGCGACGGAATAAGCGTGGGCGTAATGGCGGGCGATCCGCTCGCGCAATGAATCCAGCCCGTTGGCGACGGTATAGCCCAACGGCAGACGATCGAGCGCGCGGGCGGCGGCGGCACGCACCCCGGCCGGAGCCTGCCCCGAGGGCTGGCCGACTTCGAGATGCAGCACGCTTTCGCCCAACGCCTCGCGCCGGGTGGCCTCGCGCATCACGTCCATCACGATGAAGGGAGCGATCGCCCCCCGCTCGGCAACCTTGAACGCCATCAGTCTTTTCCCACCGAGGTGGCCAGACCCGACCCACGCGGGTCAGTGGCGGCCTCGCAATCCGGCGTCTGCAACAATCCCTCGCGGCAACGCAAGGCCTCGACCCGGCTGGGCATCGTCACCGTCCCGATCTGGTGACCGCGCCGGGTCAACGGCGCGGGATCGAGGGGATGGGCCCCGACCTCGACAAAAGCGGCGTCGGGGGTGCCGAGATGGACGACCCGAGGCCGCGCCACCGCCTCGGCCAGCGGCTTGTCCTCGGCCAGGGCGGCCAGCAGGGTTTGGGCCAGAGCGGCGGGAGCGGCGGCCCCGCCCGAAGACCCAGCGGCGAAAAAAACCCGATTGGTGTGGGGGTTGACCACCATCACCGTGGTGGCGCTGGGCGGAGCGCCCGGCCCCGGCGCGGCGGCCAGCACGATCCCGGTGCCGGGGGCGACCACGCCTTGACCGAACACGGCGCCGCTGCCGATGCCGCACACCACCGCCGAACCGGAACCGTCGAGCACAGCGAAACTGGTCGAGGCGTTGGCATCGGGCGGCGTCGCCGACGCACCCGCAACCGGACGGTGGCGGTCGGAAGTGTAATCGGCGATCAGGCGGTCGAGCTTTTCCGGAGCGATCAGCGCGCCGGGCGCTTCGTTGCTCCACCCGTTGCGCTGCATCCAGCGGGCGCGGTCGGCAAAGGCACGGGCCTGGGCCTCGGCGAGGAGATGGGGCCGTTCGTCCTCGCCCGCGCCGCTCCAGCGCGGCCAGACCATCCCGATCAGTTCGGCGGTCACCGTGCTGCCGACCGAAGGCGGCGGAGCAAAATGAGCGATTTCGCTTCCCACCCGCACCTTCAGCGTGTCGCGCCACACCGGACGCAGGTCGCGCAGATCGTCGAGGTTGAGGGTACCGCCCGCGCTTTTGACCGATTTAACCAGGTCGCGCGCCGCCATCCCCAGATAGAAATCGCCGGTATTGCGGCGCAGATTGGCGATCACCGCCGCCAATTCGGGCTGGCGCAGGATGTCGCCCTCGCGCAGGATCGCGCCATCGGGGCGGAAAAAGATCGCCCGTGCCGACGGGTCGCGCGACAGCAGCGGCACCACCCGGGTCAAATCGTTGGCCAGCGCCCGCGACACCGGGGTTCCGAGACGGGCCAGACGTTCCGGCTCGGCCACCAGACTTTCGAAACGCATCAGACCGAATTTGGCGTGCAGCGCGTAGAACCCACGCGGATTGGCGGGAACCGCCGTCGTCACCTGACCGGCCTCGCTCGAGGGCAGCGCCGGGAATTCCAGGATCTCCGTCGTCTTTTTCTCGACGTCATGTACAATGCAGGAGCCGCCACCGCCGAGACTGGCGGTTGACGGCAGGGTCACTGCCAGAGTGTAGTAGAGAGCAGTCGCGGCGTCGGCGGCGTTTCCTCCGGCGGACAGGACATCGCGGGCGACAACCGCCGCGCGCGGTTCGTCGGCGGCGACCAGACCGGCAAAACCGCGAACATGGCCGACCGTCCCGATCGGCGGCGTGGAATCGATGCAGCCCGACAGGGCCAGCACCACCGTCAGGGCGGCGAGTCGGCGTCTCCGCCCTGCGTGCAACCTTTCGACCGGCGAGGAATGATCCTTGTTCACACGCATCTTCCTTCTGGTGACGATCCTGATCGCGCTGCTGTCGCCTTCAGCTGAAGCCCAGCAGTCGAAACGTCAATTCATCCGCGACGCAGAAGTCGAAAATACCATTCGCGACTTCGGCACGCCAATCTTTCAGGCCGCCGGGCTCGACCCGCGGGCGATCCGCATCCTGCTGATCAACGATCCGTCGCTCAACGCCTTTGTCGCTGCGGGCCAGAATATTTTCTTTCACACCGGACTGATCATCCGCTCGGAAAATCCCGGCCAGTTGATCGGGGTCATGGCCCACGAAACCGGACATATCGCTGGCGGCCATCTGATCCGCAGCACCGACGCGGTCGCCGCCGCCTCGACCGAGGCAATTCTGGCGATGCTGCTCGGCGCCGCCGCCGGCGCGGTCAGCGGTAACGGTCAGGCCGCCGCCGGGGTGATGATGGGCGGCCAGGAACTGGCGATGCGCAACCTGCTGGCCTTTTCCCGCAGCCAGGAGCAGCAGGCCGACCAGATGGCAATGCGCTTCCTCGACGACACCCATTGGTCGGCCAAGGGATTGATGGAATTCTTCGACATCCTGGGCGACCAGGAATTGCTGGTCTCGACCCGCCAGGACCCCTATGTCCGCACCCATCCGCTGACCCGCGACCGCATCGCCTTCGTGCGCGAGCATGTCGAGAAATCGCCGTTCTCGGGCCAGCCCTGGCCCGCCGACTGGGTCGAACGTCACCGTCGCATCAAGGCCAAGCTGTTCGCCTTCGTCGAACCGCCGGTCAAGACGATGATGCGCTACAAGGACACCGACACCTCGATCGAGTCCCGCTATGCCCGCGCCGTCGCCCTTTACCGCAAACCCGACATCAACGCCGCCCTGGCCCTGATCGACGGATTGATCGCCGAGCGGCCCAAAGACCCCTATTTCTGGGAATTGAAGGGCCAGATGCTGTTCGAGAACGGACGCGGCCGCGAAGCGGTCGATCCCTATCGCAAGGCGGTCGAATATCTCCCCGACAGCGCCCTGCTGCGGATCGGTCTGGGTCAGGCCGAAATCGAGACCGACGACCCGGCCCTGCTGCCCGACGCCGCCACCAACCTCACCATCGCGGTGCGGCTGGAGCCCGACGATTCCTTCGCCTGGCAGCAATTGGCGATCGCGTTCGGTCGCGATGGCAAGGAAGGGATGGCCTCCTATGCCCTGGCCGAGCATTTCCTGCTGTCGGGCAAGCTGCCCGAGGCCAATTACCATGCCAACAAGGCCGAACAATTGCTGGGGCACCAGGGCTCGATCTGGCTGCGAATTCAGGACATCAAAGCCCAGGCCGTCCAGGTCAAGGCCACGCGCGACCGCGAAGGCTCGTCCTGGTAAGGCATTGTTCGGAAAAGAGGGGGGGAGCGAGCGGGACACCGCATCCTCCCCCCGTCCGCGTCAAGCCTTTAAGGGGCGTGGCGCGGTTCCAGCACCACCTCGGCATCGACATCGACCCGCACCGATTGGGCGGCCGCCTCGCCTTGAGGGGGGACGGCGCGGTCCATCGCCATCGCCATCCCGCGCGCGGCCTTCATCACCACCGGGGGCCTGCCCGAGGGACTGAGCGACAGCGTCTTGTAGCCGACGACGGTCAGCCCGGTTGCCCGCGCCGCCAGACTCGCCTCCTGACGCAGGGCGGCGAACGCCTCGGTCACCAGGGTTTCGTGAACGGCGGCCCGCGCTTCGGCGCTGACCATATACTCCATCGCGACCATCGCCAGACCGTCGCTTTGCAGGTCACCGGCCAGGGCGAGCAGAACGTCGAAGCGGCGCGACGTCAGCTCGATCGTCTGGGTCGCCCGCCACACCGGATAGGCCGCCGCCTTCGCCGCCGGTTCGGTGCGGTTGGTATAATAAGGTCCGGTGGCGATGGTGACGCCCTCGACCGCCCGCGCCTTGGCCAAGGCGGCGGCAACGGTCCGGTTCAGCGCCCGCTGGGGGGTGGCGACGTCGGTCCCATCGGCCTCGGCGCGCAAGGTGACGCTGACCATATCGGGCGCGACCAGCGTTTCCGCCGATTCATGCAGGGTCAGGAGTGTCTGCATCGGCTCGGCCGCCTGGGCGGCGGGACCGCTTATACCGACCAGACACAGGGCGAGTCCGCCCGCCATCAGCAATGCTCGCATCGTCGCCTTCCTCCCGCGTGTTTGGCTGAAAACATGCTCTTCTTTTTCGTCCTGAGGGACACCATATTTTTTTCAAGAGATCGGCGATAGGCCCCACGCCCTTGAATTTCCGGATATCTTGGCGCAAGGATGAACAACCGGAGGGGTAACCGCGATGACGGGGGAGGGAGAGTGACGGAAACCGAGATACCTCCCGACGAGCAGGAGCGGTTCGAGGCTTTTGCTGCCAGGGTCGATGGCACCAACATCAGCGCCCAGACCCTGCTCGCCACCGATTATCTGAACCATTTCAACGAGATCGTGATGCTGATCGACATGATTCCGGATATGCCGGACATGGTCGAGGATTGCAAGATGTGGGAACCCCGCTCCTACAAGGAGCATTTCGCCCAATCCAGCTTCAAGGACCGCCAATTCGCGATCGAAGCCTACGATCACGTCCCCACCAAGTACCGCCGCCCGTTCGAGGAAACCTTGTCCCAGTTGAACGCGCTGATCCTGGGGGGCGTCGCCCGGCTGGAAGAAGAGATCGTCGCCGGGGCCGACCCCGGCCTGATCGCCGAGCACGTCAAGGCGATCAGCCGGGCGGCTCAGGCCTTGATGGATTGCGCCAACGCGATCATCCACGGCTCGGACCGCGCCATGGCCCAGGTCGAAATCGATTCCCTGCTGGGATAGATCACACCCCGCACAAGCGGTGCGGCCCGATATCGAGATGGAGATGATCGGCGTGGACCGCGTTGTAATTGGGCGTCAACACCACGCTGAAATGCTCGCAGGCGGCGCGAGAAACCTCGGTTAGAAACGCGGCGTTGCGCCCGCCCCCGCGCCAGTCGCGCTTGACCGAGACGACGGTGCCGTCGGCCAGTTCGAACCCGCCGATGTCGATCGCCTGCCCCCGCGCATGTTCGGACAGACGCCCACCGCGCACCGGCTTGCCCGCCGCGGCGGCGGCGGCGGTCGCATCGGTGCGGCGGGTGCGGCATTCATAGGTGCCCATGTGGAGCAGACGGACGACGCGCTGGCCGAAATAACGCTGCGCCGCCGGTTGGACCGCATCGGCCTCGAACCGCTCGACCACCCGCATCGTCGTACAGGACAGCACGCCCGGACGGTTCCAGTTCATCTGGCCGTCGGCGGTAACCTTAACCGGATTGGGAACCTGACAGGCGGGCGAGGCCCCGACCGTCGCCAGCGGCTCGAACACGACGGCGCGGTCGCGCAGATCCTGGAGGCAGGCGGCATCGGGATCGAGCGCCACCGGCGGCGGCGGCGGCGCGGGCGGACGCGGCGGCGGCCCGGCGCACGCGCCGACCAGCAATGCGGCCGCAACCGTCAGATATCGGACAGACCTCAAAGACCGTCCCCTCGTCATCGGTGGAGAATCGCACTTGTAACGGAGCGGAGGCGATGAAGTCACGCCCATTCCGCCCCACACGACAACGCATTGGATTCACGCGGCCGAATCGGCTAACACATCATCCGACGGCCAGGGGGGAAAGATCCCGATCGCGCCGCGCACCAGGGAGAGACCGACCATGCCCTATCAACGGATCACGCTGACCCATTTCCTGCTTCAGGAGCAGCGCCGCCTGGGCGGCACCGGCTCCTTCACCGGGCTGATGACCGACATCATCTTCGCTTGCAAGATGATCTCGCGCGAGGTCAATCAGGGGGCGCTGTCCGGCAATCTGGGGAAGGCGGGGTCCGAGAACGTCCAGGGCGAAGAACAGAAAACGCTCGACATCCTCTCCAACGAAATCTTCATGCACATGAACGCGCTGGGCGGGGCCTATGCCGGGATGGCGTCGGAAGAGATGGAGGATGTCCGCCCGGTCCACGGCGCGGTCGATGGCAAATATCTGCTGTTGTTCGATCCGCTCGACGGGTCGTCGAACATCGACGTCAACATTTCGGTCGGCACGATCTTCTCGATCCTGCGCCTGCCCGAAGGGGCCTCGACGATCGCCGAAGCCGCCTTCCTGCAAAAGGGCGTCAAGCAGATCGCCGCCGGTTACGCCATTTACGGCTCGTCGACGATGTTGGTGCTGACCACCGGCAGCGGCGTCAACGGCTTTACCCTCGATCAGTCGATCGGGATGTTCATGTTGACCCATCCCAACATGACGATTCCCACCGACACCCAGGAATTTGCCATCAACGCCTCGCGCGCGCGCCATTGGGAACCGCCGGTGCGGCGCTATGTCGATGAATGCATGGCGGGGGCCGAAGGCCCGCGCGGCAAGGATTTCAACATGCGCTGGGTTGCCTCGATGGTCGCCGAGGTTCATCGCATCCTGTGTCGCGGCGGCGTGTTCATGTATCCCGCCGACGCCGAGAATCAGGCCAAGGGCGGCAAGCTGCGGCTGTTGTACGAAGCCAACCCGATGGCGTTCATCATCGAGCAGGCCGGCGGTGCCGCCAGCACCGGACGCGGCCGCATCCTCGACGTCGCGCCCACCAAACTGCACCAGCGGGTGCCGGTGATCCTGGGCTCGCGCAACGAGGTTACCCGTCTCGCGGGCTACCATGCCGAATACGATGCGGGCCGCAGCTAATCCCGCTTTAAGGGCTTGCTCTGAGTTTTGAAACCGCCCCCCGGCACATCGTTCGCGCCGGGGGGCGTTTTTTTGCTCATTCCATCTCCCGGTGATCGGACCCGATCACCGGGGCCCTCAAGCGGCGGGCGAGGCGCCTCCGCGCCTCTTGCCTTCCCAGGCCATAAGCCGCGCGGCCCCTTGGGCCTAACCAAATCCCGATGAGGTCCACTCAGCGGGATTTTGTCTCAATGGTCGCCGTGACAGCCGCAGGGACCGGCGGATTCGGCGGCGGTCGGGGCCAACGCGCCTTCGACATACTGGCGGATCGCGGCGACCGGGTCGGTTTGCTCGGTCAGGACGGTGACGATCCCGCGCGCGTCCATCCGCCGGATGAAGCCTTCGCCCGCACTGCCCGCCACCACCACCTTGGCCTGATCGAGCGGGTGCGGCCCGTCGCCCTCGAAATCGTGAATCGCCATCCCCTCGGCCAGATCCAGCCGCCCGACCTCGCGCACCGGCTGACCGGCAGTGGCATCGAACAACAGGAAGCGGCGGGTCTTGCCCGCATGCTGGGTAACGGTGGTGAAGTCCTGGCTGGCAACGGCAACGATCATGACGGCATGTCTCCCAAGAAAAGGAACTCTCTGGCCTTAAGGCGATCTTAGCCCCGGCGTCATTGAAGTCAGTCAATCCCCGTCGGCAATCCGTTCCAGCGCGGCAAGGTCGCGTTCGAACAGATTGGGGGCGATTTCCCGCACCAGCCCCTGACGCTTGAACTCGGCGACGGTCTTGCTGGCGGTTTCGGTGGTGACACCCAGCAGCGCGCCAACATCCTCGCGCCCGAACAGACGACAGCGCCGCGCCTCGGGCGGGGCCAGCAGCAGGAACAGCCGCGCCACCCGCTGGCGGGCGTTGCCGGTCGAGAGATCGCGGGTGCAGGCATGGGCCTTGCGGACGGATTCATGCCATTTCCGCATCAATTGATTGTTGATCTTGACCGACAGCGAGCCGATCACCGCCTTCGGGATGCGGCAGACCTTCGACGGTTGCAAGGCGATCGCGGCGTGCTCATAGCTGTCGGCAAGTGTCGCTTCCAGCCCCAGCACATCGCCCGGCCCGGCCAGACTGACGATCCGCTTGGTCCCGTCGGGAAGATATTGCTCGAGCTTGACCAGCCCCTCGCGCAGGGTGAACAGCGCCGAGGTCGCCTGCTCGGCCCGATACAGAGTGGCACCGGGCGGCAGCCACAAATCGTCGATCGGCAGATGAATCGCCGCAAAATCGGCGGCTTCCAGGTCGGCGAACAGGACCAGATCCTGGATCGGGCAACGATCGCACGAGGCGAGGCCATGCCACGCGGCTTCGATTTCAGGGCCCTTCATCCGTGTCCTCTATGGGTTGCGGGCGGTGCCGGGGGGACGCGCCGTCCGAAAGACGATAGCCGCAAGCGCGATCCGAAACCAGGATGGCGGCGCGGAAGGTTGCCAAGTCGCCATCGCCCGGAGTAGGTTTTCCCTCCGATAATTCACAGGTCCCTTGCTTCAGGATAATCGCCATGCGCCCCGACCTTGCGGCAAAATACGATCTTCGCGTTCCCCGCTACACCTCGTACCCCACCGCGCCGCATTTTCATCCCGGCGTAACCGGCGAAACCTACCGCAAGTGGCTGGGTGGGCTAGACCCCGCGCTCGAACTGTCGCTGTACCTCCATGTCGCGTTCTGCGCCGACATGTGCTGGTTCTGCGGCTGTCACACCAAGGTGACCCGCCGCTATGCTCCGGTCGCCACCTACATGGAAGCGGTGTGGCGCGAAATCGAAATGGTGGCCGAGGCCCTGCCGCAGCGGATGCTGGCCCGCCACATCCATTTCGGCGGCGGCAGCCCGACGATTCTGACCCCCACCGATTTCGTCAAGACCGTCGAGTTGCTGAAAAGCAAGTTCCTGCTCAAGGATCAGTCCGAGATCGCGGTCGAACTCGACCCCCGCACCGCCGACGAGACCTATATCAAGGCCCTGGGCAGCGTCGGCGTCACCCGCGCCTCGATCGGCGTCCAGGATCTCGATCCCGAGGTGCAGAAGGCGATCAACCGCATCCAGCCCTATGAGGTCAGCGAGCGCGTCGTCGGCTGGCTGCGTCAGTATGGCGTGGCCGAGGTCAATGTCGATCTGGTCTATGGCCTGCCGCACCAGACCCTCGACGGCCTGCTGAAGACGATCGACACCGCCCTGACCGGCTTCAAGCCGCGCCGCGTCGCCCTGTTCGGCTATGCCCACGTGCCGTGGATGAAGAAGCACCAGCGCCTGATCCCCGAGGCGGCGCTGCCCGATACCGACACCCGCTGGCAGATGTACGAGCAGGGCTGCAAGATGCTGGCCGATCACGGCTACGTCCAGATCGGTCTTGACCATTTCGCCGCCCCCGACGACGCGATGGCGATCGCGCTGAAGACCAAGACCCTGAACCGCAACTTCCAGGGCTACACCACCGACACCGCCTCGACCCTGATCGGGTTCGGCGCGTCGGGCATCGGCTCGCTGCCCCAGGGCTATGTCGTCAACGAAGGCGAGGTCCACGCCTATCAGCGTCTGATCTCGGATGGGGTGCTGGCCACCTCGCGCGGGATCGCGGTCAGCGACGACGACCGCCTGCGCCGCGAGATCATCGAGCGGCTGATGTGCGACCTTGAGGTCGATATCGACGCCGTCGCCGGGTCGCACAACGTCGATGCCGCCCAGTTCGACGCCGAAATCGACACGCTCGGTCCGCTCCAGGCCGACGGACTGGTCATCGTCGATGGCCGTCGCCTCACCGTCACCGAAGACGGCCGGACCCTGGTCCGCGCCGTCTGCGCCGCTTTCGACCGCTATCTGAAGGCGGGCGAGCAGCGCCACTCGAAGGCGGTGTAATTCCGGTCCACCCCGGCCGCCCCCCGCATTGCCGGCGGGGCGGCCTTGGGGTGGAGCCGCCTATTTCTCGGCGGCGCGATGCTTGTTGAAGCGCAACAGGCAGATCGAGATCACCATCACCAGAATCAGACCGCCCAGCACGGCCAGTTCCAGCATCGCCGAATGCAGGATCGCCTCGGATTCCGGCGTCCAGCTTCCGGGGTGGCTGGCCTGGGACGATTGCAAGGTGATGCTGAGAATCCGTCGGATCGAGGCGATCAGTCCGACGATCAGGAACGGCTCGCACACCAAGGTGCCGGTGCGAAACGAATCGCGCACGGTGTGCAGGATTTCCACCAGCATCAAGACGAACAGCAACCGGTCGATCGTGACAATGATCTTCTCGGTACTGCCGATATCGTGGACAGCCCCCCACAGCGAGGCTCCGGCATTGCCGATTCCGATCAGCGCGGTCAAGGCCAGCATCGCCCCCAGGACGATATAGGCGAACACCTCGATTTTAAGGAATCCGCGCGTGGCAAAATGGCTGATGCGGGAAATTTCTTTGTCGGATTGATCGCTGTCGCTCATAGGCCCCCCTTCCCTGGTCGGTCGCACAGAATCGCGGAGGGCAATGCGCCTTGCCGCCCCTCCGGCCCGACAGTGTAGCGGAAAGCCGGGAACGAGGGCATCGCCCGCCGCTTCCGGTCGGGCGGGTCAGGCCATCATCGGGTCAGGGCGTCGATGATCCGGCATTCGGCGACCCGGTCGGCACAGCACCCCCCGATCGCCCGCAAGGCATCGCGCAGCCGTTCGAGTTCGGCGATCTTGCGCTCGACCTCGGCCAGATGCGCCGAAGCCAGCCGGTCGGCATCGGCACAGCGCTGGCCGGGCTGTTCGGCCAGACCGAGCAGCGCCCGGATATCCTCGATCGAAAACCCCAGGGTCCGGCCGTTGCGGATGAACGACAATCGGCGCAGATGCTCCGCCCCATATTGGCGATACCCGGCCGGGGTGCGGTCGGGCACCGGCAACAACCCGATCCGCTCGTAATAGCGGATGGTCTCGATCTTGACCCCGGCCTGTCGGCTGAGCGCGCCGATGCCGCGCCCGATAATTTCGGCCATTCCCGCTTGACCCTGTAGTGACTACAGACTGCATCGTAGCCTTCTTTCAGCCGAGGAGGAAGCGATGGCAGGCTGCTGCACCACATGTCACACCCCGGTCGATCGCCGGATCGCCCCCCGCCTGCGCAAGGCGTTGTGGGTGGCGCTGGCGATCAATGCGGCGATGTTCCTGGTCGAAATCGGCGCGGGTGTCGCGGCGGGATCGGCGGCTTTGTTGGCCGATGCGCTGGATTTTTTCGGCGACGCCGCCAATTACGGCGTCAGCCTGTTCGTGCTGGGACTGTCGCTGCGGCGGCGGGCGCAGGCCTCGCTGCTGAAAGGGGCGACGATGGGGGCGTTCGGCCTGTGGGTGATCGGCAATACCGTGCACCAGCTTCTCACCGGCACCGTCCCCGCCGCCGAGGTGATGGGAGCGGTCGGTCTCGCCGCCCTGGTCGCCAATGTCGCCGTCGCGGCGATGCTGTACGCCTTCCGTGACGGCGACAGCAACATGCGCTCGGTGTGGATTTGTTCGCGCAACGACGCAATCGGCAATCTCGCCGTGCTGGGGGCCGCCAGCGGCGTGTTCGCCACCGGAACCGGCTGGCCGGATATCCTCGTCGCTGCGATCATGGCCGGACTGGCCCTCTCTGGCGCGGCACAGATTATCCGCCACGCCCGGGCCGAACTGCGGCTTGCCCCCCGCCCCGCCCCGGCGCAATAGGGCCAGACCCGGGCTTATTTCCAGCGCGAGCCGAGCATGGCGGGAGGCTTTGGGGTATGATCGTCCATCTATCTCCGATGGAATAATGGGGGCGGAAATGACATCTGAGCCATGCCATACAGCCCGAGCCAGGCTCGGATCGTCCCCGGGCCGTACCGTGGGGGACGCGGAATGAGCCGCTCGGCAAACGCCCTCCGTGCCGCCGCCTGGGGGTGCGTCGTGCTGCTGCTGATCTTGTCGTGGACGCCCGGAGACGAGATGATCCGGACCGGCATCGGCGGTCACATTGAACATTCCGTCGCCTATACCGGGGCGGCCATCATCATTGCTCTGGCCTATGCCGGGCGCTTTGGCCTGGGGGCGGTGCTGGTTTGCCTCGCGGCCTATGCCGGGCTGATGGAGGTAGGGCAGCATTTCGTTCCGGGCCGACAATCCTCGCCCTGGGACTATCTCTCGAGCGTCAGCGGAGTCGCGATCGGGGGAACCCTCTACGCCTCGGCGCGGCGCTGGAGGGACGGCCGTCGGGACGGAGGGCGACGCTTCCGTTTGGACATGCGATCGACTAACGTGGCGGCGGATGATTCCGGGGAGGTACGGTGAAGGCTGTCCTGGTCGCCCTGACGATGCTGCTGGCCCAGCTTTTCGGTGCCGGTCTGGTCGTGGCCGCCGGGCCGCACCCCGCGTCGATGCCGGGATGCGCGGCGCACGTCGATCACCCGCGTTCCGATGCGCCGCCGGGACATCATGCCGACACGGGCGGCTGTCCGGTTTCCGTCTGTCAGTGCGTAACCCAGACCCTGCTCGTCCCGCTTCCGGTGAAGGCGGATATCCGTCCGCTCCCGGCGTCCCTTCCCGTCAAGATCGCCCTGTCGGCCCCCAGGCGGCTCGACTGGCCTCCACCCGTGCGCCCACCGCTGTTCTGACACGGTATTCCCTTGGTTTAGCAATGACCCATACGTGTCCTGCCGTTCGTTCCGAAGGCAGGCAACGAGGAACCGTGTCACATGAACATGACCCATTACATGGAACTTCTGGCGGTCAACCAGCCGTGGAACCTGTTTCTTTTCATGGCTGTCCCCGTCATTCTGGCCGAAACCGTCGCGGTCACCGAACTGTATCTGCTGGCGACCCGCTCTTACGACGGGGTGATCCGGCGGATCAATCGCACCGCCGGGATCGTCGTCGGACTCTATTTCGTCGGTATCGTCCTCTATCTCGTCACCGAGGCGGTCTTGCCGCTTACGGCCTCCGGCGGCTGGCGCGGGTGGATCGACATGGTCGCGGTCGGGGCCTACCTGCTCGGAGTGGTGCCGCTCGGCGGCATTGCCCTGCTCGATTTGGGACTGATCGCACGCGGTCGTGACGCTCATAGCCGGATGACGATCCATGCCGCCCTGGTCGGGGCGTTCCTGATCGTCGCCCATGTCGCGATGATCTTCGGGATGCTCGACCCCACCTTGGCCATGGCCCCTTCCGCCGCGACGGCGGAGCCGCATCAGGGGCATTCGATGGCACCGTAAAAGCGGGCAGGCCCCGGGCTGTTCCGGGGCCTGCCCTTTGGTGGGGCCTCTGGCCGGTGTGGCGGCGGGTTCGGTCGAAAATCGGACCAGAGATCCGCCGCCACGAACGGGTGGGTATTTTCCCCGCTGTGATGATTTTGCTACCGGACGAAATTTCGTATTGACTTGGAAACCGAGTGATGCGAGATTACCGAAAGTTAATAAAAACTCGGTGTTCGGTTGTCGAACACTGTACCACCCTTTGAATGGAGATAGTCATGGCTGAGAGAAGCCTGTCGGGTCTGACCGTTGAAGAAGCCGTTGAAGTGCACGAGCAGTTCAAGACCACTTTCAGCGCGTTCATCCTCATCGCCGCCGTCGCGCACGTGCTGGTGTGGGTTTGGAAGCCCTGGTTCTGAGCCTGATTTAATCATTCATTAGGGGAATTTTATTATGAGCAATCCGAAAGACGACTACAAGATTTGGCTGGTCATCAATCCGTCGACCTGGCTGCCCGTGATTTGGGTTGTCGCCGTCGTCGTCGCCATTTCCGTGCATGCCGCCGTTCTGGCCGTTCCGGGCTTCAACTGGATCGCCCTCGGCGCCGCGAAGACCGCGACGAAGTAATTCGCTCACAGCCAGCGTTTTACGCTCCGATAGCGGGCGGATTCGGGTTTTCCCGGGTCCGCCCGTTTTCGTTTTATACGCCGGATTTTTCCCTGATCGACGGTCAGGGCAGCTCGGGCTCCGACGTCGTCGCGGCGGAACGGGGGCTTTCTTCGGGGATAGCCGTCTGCCGTGCCCGGTACGACCGCATCGCCCACACCCAATCCCGGATCGCCAGGACAACGAACACCAGCGGCATCGCCATCGCCAGAAGGGCAAAGACGGTACTGACCGTTTCCAGCCCGCCATTGGCCAGGGTTCCGGCGATCAGGAAGAAGACCGGCGCAGAGACCAGCGCCACCCATTTCTGCGCACCGGTCGAGGCGCTGTTTCTGCGGATCCGCGGAGCGTCTGACATGATTTGGAACCGTCCTTAGAGCCAGTGGGGGGCGGGTGTCCCCCGTATCGACATCATCGCCGAAATCGTGCCACGAACGTCGGCACAGGGCAACCGCAGCCCGACGCGGACAAGGCGGGATAGAACGTGGTTCGGCGGTCGCGGGCTCAGGCCGGAAAAATATCCCGATGGCGGGGCTGGTCGAACACCACCCGATCGCGCCCTTCGTCCTTGGCCCGGTAAAGGGCGGCATCGGCCCGCGACAGAACCCGGTCGAAATCGCTCTCGTCATCGAGACGTTCGGCGACGCCGATGCTGACGGTCAATTGGACCGTCATCGGGTGCGGATCGACCGGAATGGCGATCGCGGCAACGGACTTGCGCAGCCGCTCGGCCACCTCGATCGCCCCGGACAACGAGGTCTGCGGCAACAGCACGGCAAATTCCTCGCCCCCCATCCGCCCCAGCGCGTCGATGTCGCGCAATCCCTCCACCATCGCCTGGGCCGCCAGCTTCAACGCCCGGTCCCCGGCGGCATGGCCGAAGCGGTCGTTGACCTGCTTGAAATGGTCGAGATCAATCATCATCAGCGACATTTTGCTGCCATAGCGGCTGGAGCGTTCGGCTTCCTGCTCGACGGCGGCGAAAAATGCCCGACGGCTCAAGGCCCCGGTCAGGTCGTCGGTGGTCGCCAGTTCGCGCAGGCGGCGCTCGATTTCCTTGCGCTCGGTGATATCGGTGATGGTGCCGATCCGGCCGCCGACCGGTGCGATCGAGCGAAAATCGGGTGACGAGGCCGGAAGGGTCAGCCGACAGCGGCCGATGATGACGTCGAGCCGCCGTTCGCCGGTGTCGAGCCGGGTTTCGACCGGGATGGAATCCGAGGTTTCCGGCAGCAACTCGGCGACGCTGCGTCCGATCAACGCCTCGGCCTCGCGTCGGAACAGGGCGCGGAACGCCCGGTTGTGATGGACCAGCCGCCCCGATTCGTCCTCGACCCAGACCGGGACCGGCAATTGCTCGAGCAGATGGTCGGAAACGTGCCGGGAGCTATCGAGAGTGCGGGTCCGGTCGATCATCCGCCGCTCGGCGATTTCGTCGATGATCTTGAGAGCCCTGAGGCGGATCCACCGCCGCAGCCCGTTAATCAGGGCGGCAAGGGCGGTCGGGGGGATCCAACCGGCTGTGGGATGGGGCTTGTTTGCGCCGAAAGCCCGCGCCGGATCGGACTCAGGCCTCTCGCCCTGGGGGCCGAAAGGCTGGGCGATCATCATCCGCGGCTGGCTTGCCGCGTCGCGGAGGGTGCGGACCGCCCGTAATGCCGGGCTATCGCCCCCCGGGTGTGCCGATGCCATCAGAGACGAAGGCCCGGCCGCCCGAAATCGGTTGAATGAAGACATGCCCCAATCCCCCTCCCGCAAATGCCGATCTCTCCGCTCGTCAGAGCAAATTGTTCCGAATGGCGATTGCGACCGCCTGTTCGCGAGTCGCCGCCCCCAGTTTGGCCCGTGCCGACGCGATCTGTTTTTCGGCCGTCTTCGGCTTGATCCCGATCGCATCGGCCAGATCAATGACTCGCAACCCTTGAGCAAGATAGGTCAGGCATTGCCGTTCACGTTTGCTCAAGATCGGAGAATTATGAACTTCATCGGTCATCATCGCGTCCAGAACGACATGGCTGACGACACCGTAAGACGTGCCCTCGTTGGGAGCAATTGGGGGATTTCCCCCCTTCCGTCCCCAGCCCTTTGGCGTTGGGGACATTAAGGATCGATCAGCCCAAAGATCAGCGCGGAAGCAACCGCCTGGGTCGTCGTCTCCGCATTCAGCTTGTGTCGGGCCGAGGTCAGCCGCTTTTCGATGCAGCGGTCGGAGACGCGCAGACGGTCGGCAATCTGTTGCTGGGTCAGACCCGTCGCCAGCCGCAGCAGGCATTCGCGCTCGCCGGCGGTCAGGGGATACAGTTCGCCGATGTGATTTTCACGCAGCCGCAGATCGAAGGCATTGACGAGCGACATGATCGTGTGGCCGCGCTGGGCCCAAATCCTGTCGAATTCGTTCATCGACAAGTGTGCGGCGTGGCAGCCGATCGAACTCACCCCCAATCCATTGGCAAAGTGCATCGGGATCGACACCCCGGCGATGACGCCGAAATCGTAATCAAGCTCGAGTGAATTGCGGGATTCCTGCGGCATCGCGACCACATGGCTTCTGTCGCTCCACAGGATCGGGTCGGTTTTGGCCCGAGCGTAGCGAACGTACCCGTCGCACAGGAACAGATCCTGCGACATTTTCTCTTCGTGCCAAGCGGGGGCGATGCTGTTGATGACCAGGAACAGATCCCGGTCCGGGTCCGGCATCGCTTCGGTGCCGTAGATCATGCCCGTGATCCCGAACTCGGCCAGATGACGATGAAGCCGGGCCCACAAATCGTCCCGGTTCGCGGCTTGGCGGAAATCGTCGATGGCATCCAGAACCCGCTGGGAGGAGAGGTTTTGGAGACGAATCATCCGGCGCTCCTCGATATCCGACCCGACCGAAACAGAAAGACGGCGTAAATCAGGAACAAAATGACGGAACTGACCATCAGTCCCTGAGGATTGAGGCTGTCCATCGCAAATCCGTGCAGGGGCGAACCGGTCAGGCTGCCGAGCGCATAGAGAGTTCCAAACACGGCGTTGGCGGCGACCAAAGCCGAGCCGTGAAACCGATCCGCCAGTTGAGCCAGGGACAGCGAATAGATCGAGGAGACCACTCCGCCCCACAGCATCATGATCGCGAACAGGACCGCCGGACTCGAAACCGTCAACGGCAAGACGGTCGGGATCAGCAGGGCGATCCCGCAGGAGACAACGAGAACCACTCTCTTGCCGATGCGGTCGGCCAGAATTCCCAGCGGGATGCTGAACAGCAAGGCCCCCAGCAGAAAGGCACTGGCGGTTCCGACCGCCTGGGTTTCGCTCAGCCCAAGCCGCAAGACATAAACCGGCATCAGCGTATAGGGCACAGCCTCGAACAGGCCGAACACCAGGGCGCCAAAGACAGGGACGACCATAAAGGCGGAAAGCGGCAACCGGACCGCGCCGGACGGCGCATCGGTGGCGGCGGGGGCTGGGGGGGCGTCCCGGATCGCGCCCAGCAGGACGGCGCTGGCGGTCGTGAAGGCCAGGATCAGCAGGATCGGCGGCCACCCCTCCAGCCCGATCGTCGGGACGACAAGGGCTCCGCTCGCGGCTCCGGTGCAGAACGCGGCGTTATAAATGCCAAGATTGCGGGCACGGCAGGCAGAGGGTGAGGCGGCGTTGACCCAATATTCGATCAGCCGGAACGCCAGTCCGCAGCAGCCGCCGAACAAAAAGCGCAGCCCCAGCCAAGCCTCTTGATCGTACAGCAGGGGAAAGCCGGTCAGGGCAATGGCGGCCACGGCCAGAAGGGTCGGCAGGAGCAGTTTGGGATTGAAGCGGCGGAGCGCCCACGGCATCAGCGGCGTTCCGAGGAGCCAGCCCAGCGGAGGCATCGCGGCGTTCAGACCGATGGCCGTCGCCGAGGCGCCCATACGGTTCATCGACAGATCGACATACGCATAAGACGCCCCAACCGCCGTTGCCAGCAGAGCCGTTGCGATTGATATTACCGGAAGGTTCAATGTTCTTTGTTGCGAACAGACAATAGACCCATCCAATTTTTTGCTCCGGCAAACAATAATGCGATATCAACTTTCGATAACGACGTTTATGACCTTATGTCTGTCGATGCGCATCCCGTGTTGATCGCAATTTAAGATGGGATTAAACTATCCAAAGGAAGTATATCGCGTTCCGATAGGTTAAGGGTTAGACCTAATATGTTCATCATGGCTAAAGATGTGCCCATGACGCTCATATCTCATCAATATGTATATACCATTGAGGTTGAGTGGCGCGATCCCTGTCTCGCAGGCGGGACGGTGGCGGCGACAATTCACGCATTGCCTTCGCCCGGCCGAACGGCCCGAATCGGGGTGTTTTCGTCGGCCTGTCGATAAGGGGACTATCGCGGCGCGCATCCTGTGGCATAAGAAGCCCACCACGCCACGGGAACCCAGCCGCACATGATCCGTTTCGATAACATCACCAAGCAGAACAGCCACCGTATCCTCTTTTTCGAAGCGTCCGCCGCGCTTTACCGGGGCGAGAAAGTCGGCCTTGTCGGTCCCAACGGTGCGGGCAAGACCACGCTGTTTCGGATGATCGCGGGCGAAGAGGTGCCCGACGAGGGGCAGGTGGCGATCGAGAAACAGGTCTCGATCGGCTATTTCAACCAGGATGTCGGCGAAATGTCCGGCCGCAGCGCGGTTGCCGAAGTGATGGACGGGGCCGGTCCGGTCAGCAGTGTGGCGGCGGACTTGGCCAGCCTCGAAGCGGCGATGTGCGATCCCGATCGCGCCGACATGGACGCGATCATCGAGCGCTATGGCGAGGTCCAGGCCCGCTTCGAGGAACTGGGCGGCTACGAACTGGAGGGGAAGGCCCGGGAAGTTCTGGCCGGGCTTAGTTTCAGCCAGGAGATGATGGATTCCGACGTGGGAGCGCTGTCGGGCGGCTGGAAGATGCGCGTTGCGCTCGCCCGCATCCTGCTGATGCGGCCCGACGCGATGCTGCTCGACGAGCCGAGCAACCATCTCGACCTCGAAAGTCTGATCTGGCTGGAGGGATTCCTGAAGGGCTATGACGGCGCTCTGCTGATGACCTCGCACGACCGCGAATTCATGAACCGGATCGTCACCAAGATCGTCGAGATCGACGGCGGAACCCTGACCAGCTATTCCGGCGATTACGAATTCTACGAGCGGCAGCGGGCGCTGAACGAAAAGCAGCAGCAGGCCCAGTTCGAGCGGCAGCAGGCGATGCTGGCGAAGGAACTGAAATTCATCGAGCGGTTCAAGGCGCGGGCCTCGCATGCGGCCCAGGTGCAAAGCCGGGTCAAGAAGCTCGACAAGATCGAACGCTTCGAACCGCCCCGGCGGCGTCAGATCGTGTCGTTCGACTTCCCGCCCGCCCCGCGGTCGGGCGAAGACGTCGCGGTCTTTCGCAACGTGCACAAGGGCTATGGCAGCCGGACCATCTATCAGGGGCTCGACCTCACCATCCGCCGCCGCGAACGCTGGTGCGTGATGGGCGTCAACGGCGCGGGCAAATCGACCCTGCTCAAGCTGGTGGCGGGCGCGACCGAACCGGATCAGGGCTCCGTCTCGGTCGGCGGCAGCGTCAAGATGGGCTATTTCTCCCAGCACGCGATGGAGTTGCTGGATGGCGACGCCACCGTGTTCGAATCGCTCGAAAGCTCGTTTCCTCAGGCCAATCAGGGATCGCTGCGGGCGCTGGCCGGGTGTTTCGGCTTTTCCGGCGACGATGTCGAAAAGAAATGCCGCGTCCTTTCCGGGGGTGAAAAGGCCCGCCTCGTGATGGCGATCATGCTGTTCAATCCGCCCAACTTCCTGGTGCTGGACGAACCGACCAACCATCTCGATCTCGATACCAAGGAAATGCTGATCAAGGCGCTGGCCAATTACGAGGGCACGATGCTGTTCGTGTCGCACGACCGGCATTTCCTGGCGACGCTGTCCAACCGCGTGCTGGAACTGACCCCCGACGGCATCCACCAATATAGCGGCGGCTATACCGAGTACGTGGCGCGCACCGGGCATGAAGCGCCCGGATTGCATAGCTGATCGTGTGCCGGGATCGGACGGCGTGACGCACCCGGGTCATCGGTCGCCTCTGTCCTGGTCAAAAAGAGCAAGATCCTCCAAGGCATCGGCCGCCCTTCGGGGCGACGATGGGGGCGAGACAACAACGCCCCATGTCGGGAGGTGCCCAAATGACAACGACGATGATTGATCTGTTGGCGGAAGGAAACCGGACGGAGCCATCCGCCGCCGAAACGGGCTGGGCGCCGCATCCGACCTTTCCGGGGGTTCAGGTGAAACCGTTGATCCGGGGTGCGGCCTCTGGCGGAGCGTTCAGCACCCTGCTGGTCCGGATCGCGCCGGGCGGCGCGATGCTGCCCCACGCGCACGACGGACAAACAGAGCAGCATTTCGTGGTCGGTGGCGGCGGCACGGCCGATCTGGCGGGGCGGACGGTCGAGTATGCCCCCGGCGCGCTGATGGTGATCCCACGGGCGACCCCACACTCGCTGGAGGCCGGAGCGGATGGTATGGTGTTGATGGCGGTGTTCTCACCCGCGATCAACTGACCCGGCGCGGAGAGAGACGATGGTCGATCGGGTGTGCCATCGAGCGGATGAAAGCGGAGAGATCAGCTCCGTGCGGGTCGAAGGCGATTCGGCCGCCACGCCGTGGCACGCCCACCTTTCCCTGGTGCTGGGGCTGGTCGATCGCGGACACCGCACGCTGCATCTGCCCAGCGGACCGGTTGCGCTCGGCCCTGGTGACGGCTTTGTGATTCCGCCCGACACACCGCACGCCTGGGCGGCGGGGACCAGCGGCCAACACCGCGTTCTCGTCCTTGGCCCCCGCTTGCTCCACGATTCATTTTGGGCGGCGGGAGCAATCCGCGACCCGGCCTGGACCCAAGCTTTCGACCGCGCGTTCGCACGTGTCGAGACCGGCGGACCGTTGGCGCGGGCCGAGGCGGACTCGCTGCTGGGTCAAACGAGCCGCCTCGCCGGGGCGGCTGACGGACGGCGGTTGGTGCCCGGCCCGTTGCGGATGGCGCGACGCGAAGCGGTGGAACAGGTGGAGGCGCGGCTCGACCTCACCGAGCTTGCCCGCCGGGTTGGCCTCTCCCCTTTCCACCTGCACAGACTCTATCGGCGGACCTGGGGCTTGACCCCGGCCGAACATCGCCTGGAAGCCCGTCTGCGCCACGCCCGCACCCTGATCCTCCAGGGCACGACGATCGCCGATGCCGCCGCCGCGACCGGCTTTGCCGACCAGAGCCATTTCAGCCGAGCCTTCCGCCGCCTGATGGGAGTGCCGCCGGGGATGTGGGCGCGGCAGATTCGCCCCGCCCGCAGGCTTGGGCGGTAACATTGTTAGGTGGCTGTCATCCGGGAACGCCATGCGGGGCAACTCGAAGATTTGCCCCGCATGGCCTCGAAGAGGTGTCGTAACACCACCTCGCCGAACGGTTAGAACATAACAAGTACTTCTAGCAGAGACCGCCTCGACTTGGTAGAATCCACGCCGAAGCTCCCAGGGTAAGGTCGAGGCATGTCGCGCAACTCCTTTGTTTCACTCTTCTCCGGCGCGGGCGGACTCGACGTCGGCCTGGAGGAGGCTGGCTGGCGTTGCCACTACGCGTCCGACCTGGATAGCGATGCCGTCGAGACCCTGACTTTGAACAAGGGGCGGCGGCTGGCGCGCTCGGCCGCCCTGGAACACGCCTTCGTCGAACGCGCCGACGTGCGCCGCTCGACCGGCCGCGACATCCTGGCCAAAGGCGGGATCGGACGCGGCGACGTCACGCTGCTGGCAGGCGGCCCTCCGTGCCAGTCCTGGAGCAGCGCCGGGCACCAGAAGGGATTCGAGGACCCGCGCGGCCAACTCTTCGCCGACTTCGTCCGCCTTGCCGGAGAGATGGACGTTCGATGGCTGTTGTTCGAGAACGTCAGGGGGCTTCTGACCGCTCGCGGCCCGGACGGGGTGCCGGGAACAGCCTTGCACCTGATCCGCAGCCGGTTGCTGAACGAAGCCGGGTTCCAGACCTCCGTGGCCCTCCTCAACGCCGCCGACTACGGCCTGCCCCAGCGGCGAGTTCGCTTGTTTGTCGTCGGCTTTCGCACGGGTGACGTACCGCCGTTCCCCGTTGCCACCCACGCGAAGATTCCGGCCCCGGGCCTGACCTCCTGGGTGCCCCTGGGGCGTTGCCTCGCCTCCCTCGCCCCCCTCTCGGACGACGAGGTGATCCGCCCGTCCGGAAAACTGGCGACGGAGTTGGCCCTTGTGGCACCGGGATCGGGGGTGAAGAGCCCCGGCAAGGCCGAAACCACCCGCCCCGGCGGGCACTGGGGCTACAAGCAGGGGGCTTTCGTCGCCGACCTCGACCTTCCTGCCCGCACGGTCACCGCCAGCGCCCAACAAGACTGGGTGAAAGACCCGGCCCTGGGGTTGCGGCGGTTGTGCCCCAGGGAGTGCGCGGCGATCCAGACCTTCCCCGCCTCTTGGGTTTTCGCAGGCAACAGAACCAGCCAATACCGGCAGATCGGCAACGCCGTTCCGCCCGCGCTTGCCGAGCAGGTCGGCCGGGCTCTGCTTGACCACGTCGAAGCGCAACCGGCTGACATGGTCGCCCGCCACTCTACGTTGCTGCCCCTGCACGACCATTTGCTGAAGGCCGTCCACTACACCGCGAAGGAGGAGGCCCGCAACGGTCCCTCCCGCAGGGCCGCCGCCCCCAAGAGAGTTTCCAGAATCCCCGTCGCACACGCCAAGGCGATCTGATGCCCCAGACGGTGGAAAGCCTCAAATCCTTCCACGCAGCCAGGGCCGCCGAGGCCAAACGTCTCTACCAAGAGGCTCGCGACCCCGTGGAGAGCGCCAAGGACTGGCGGGCCGAGTTGCGCGCCGCGAGGCAGGTGCTGGCGAGGGCATTGCGAGCCTCCGACTACTTCGCCGACGTGGCGTCCGCGCTGCGCGAGAATGGCGGCCACATGCTGGCTTTGAGGCATGTCATGGCCCCGCCGATCAGCCAGGACCAATTCAAGCTGCTGTGTCCCGACTGGTCCAAAGGGAGCGAGAACAACGACAAGCCGGTGGCCCCGGGTGTGGCCGTCGCTGTCGCCGCGACTTTTGGCGCTTGGCGTGACCGCCACCTCACCCGATGGCTCGACACGGGACGGAGGCCGACCCGCGTCGAAATGCGGGAGATCCTGCTTACGTTGGCCCCGCTGATCGCCAACCAGACCGTGGCCACGAGTCGGCGCAACCGCCTCGCCGCCCGGCAAGAACAGGCGGTCGTGGCGCTGCTCGAACGGAAAGGGTGGGCCCGTCTTCCCAGCAGCCTCATCGACCGGCGAGCGGCAGTGCCTGAACGACACTTCATGCACAAGACCCGCTTCGCCACCGCGACGGCGGCCCCGCAGGAAGTGGACGTGGCGTGCGGCCTGCGGAATACCGTCGTCCTCGCGATGGAATGCAAGGTCACCAACGACGAGACGAACTCGGTCAAACGGGTGAACGACGTTCTTAAGAAGGCCGAGGCGTGGAAAACCCACTGGGGCAGCTTCGTCATAACAGCCGCGTTGCTGGACGGCGTCATCGCCGCGAAGGACGTTGAGCGCTTGATCGATGCCAAGGTCCGGGTGTTCTGGTCCCACGACCTCGACAGCTTCTCGGCTTGGCTGGACGACCAGTTCTGAGCCTCTGAAGCTCTCGCTTCGCGAGGGGGGCATCCGACGAGCCGCCCGCGGGGCGAATCGCGTCCACAGCCTGGGTGAGGCTGGGAGGATCGTCTCAAAAATGGGGAGAAGCTTTGGCGCACCCGACAGGATTCGAACCTGTGACCCCCGCCTTCGGAGGGCGGTACTCTATCCAGCTGAGCTACGGGTGCTACGCAGAAGCAAGGGGCGACACTGTATGTCAGGGTCGGGGCGGATGCAACGGTCAAAATGACAAACGGCAACCGCTCTTGTCGCATTGGCGCGGCGGGGCCATCTGGATCGGACGGGAACGACACAGGATCACAAGACAATGCGCGTTCATGAAACCGATGCGGTGGTGGTGGGAGCGGGACCGGTCGGGCTGTTCACGGTCTTTCAGTGCGGCATGGTCAAGGTTCGCTGCCATGTCGTCGATGCCCTCAGCCATGTTGGCGGCCAATTGTCGGCGCTGTACCCGGAAAAGCCGATCTACGACATTCCGGGCCATCCCCGCATCCTGGCCTCGGCGTTGGTCGAGCGTCTGAGCGCGCAGGCCGCGCCGTTCGAGCCGGTCTTCCATCTGGGCGTCACCGCCACCACCCTGACCGCCGAGCCGGACGGGCGATGGCGGATGGGGCTGGGCAACGGCGAAGAGATTGTCGCCCGTGCGGTGATCCTGGCCTCGGGCGGCGGGGCCTTTGCCCCCAAGCGGCCGCCGCTCGACGGGCTGGAGCAATATGAAGGAAGCGGCGTGTTCTATAGCGTGCCCCGGCGCGAGGCGTTTCGCGACAAGCGGATCGTGATCGCGGGCGGCGGCGATTCGGCGGTGGATTGGGCGATCTCGCTGTCCGAGATCGCGGCGAAGGTCAGCGTCGTCCACCGCCGCCCCCGCTTTCGCGCGGTCCCCGGTGCCGAGGCGGATTTGCTGCGGCTGGCCGAACAGGGACGGATCGAGTTGGTGATCCCGACCCAGTTGCACGCGCTGGAGGGTCATGACGGCCAGTTGGAAGCGGTGATCGTCGCGACGCTGGAGGGCGAGACGCGACGGCTGCCCGCCGACGCCCTGCTCGCCTTCTTCGGTCTGTCGGGCGATGTCGGCCCGGTCGCCGGGTGGGAACTGGCGATGGATGGCCATTGCGTCATCATCGACCCCGCCAGCGGAGCCGCCAGCCGCCCCGGCATCTTCGCCTGCGGCGACATCTGCACCTATCCGGGCAAGCTGCGTCTGATCCTCACCGGCTTTGCCGAAGCGGCCCGCGCCGCCCATTCCGTCCACGACGTCGTCCATCCCGGCGCGGCGCTGCATTTCGTCCATTCCACCACCGCCGGTGTGCCCGGTCCCTAGGGTGCGTTGACACTTACCGCATGAGACGCGCTGCTGGGAAAAATGGCGGGATGGAAGGAGAAAAGCGATGAGCATAGCGGCGCTATGGTCGAGTTTTTCGACGCACCCTAACGCAAACGGCGCGGCCGGGGGATATCCCGGCCGCGCCAGCCTCGGTGTCGCTTTGGCCGTTTCCGGCCCAGCGGCTGTGGTTACTCGCTCTTGTAGTTCGGCGCTTCCTTGGTGATCGACACGTCGTGGACGTGGCTTTCGCGCAGGCCCGAGGCGGTGATGCGGCGGAAGGTGCACCGGGTCTGCATCTCGGCGATGGTGGCGTTGCCGGTATAGCCCATGCCCGCGCGCAGACCGCCGATCAGCTGATGGATCACGGTGCCGACCGGCCCCTTATAGGCAACGCGGCCTTCGACGCCTTCGGGGACCAGCTTCAGCTTGTCGCCGACCTCGGCCTGGAAATAGCGGTCGGCCGAGCCACGCGCCATCGCCCCGATCGAGCCCATGCCGCGATAGGATTTGTACGAGCGGCCCTGGAAGAGGAACACGTCGCCGGGGCTTTCCTCGGTTCCGGCGAACAGCGAGCCCAGCATCACGCAATCGGCTCCGGCGGCGATCGCCTTGGCGATGTCGCCCGAATATTTGATGCCGCCATCGGCGATCACCTTGACGCCGTGACGGTGGGCGACCTCGGCCACCTCCATCACCGCCGACAATTGCGGTACGCCGACACCGGCGACCATCCGGGTGGTGCAGATCGTGCCGGGGCCGATGCCGACCTTCAGCGCGTCGGCTCCCGCCGCGATCAGGGCGGAGGCGGCTTCGGGGGTGGCGATGTTGCCGCCGATCACTTGCACCGCCGGGATCGCCAGCTTGATCTCGCGCACCGTGTCGATCACGCCACGCGAATGGCCGTGAGCGGTATCGACGACGACGACATCGACTCCGGCCTCGACCAGAGCCAGGGCGCGGGCAAAGCCGTCGGGACCGACACCGGTGGCGGCGGCGACGCGCAGGCGGCCCTTTTCATCCTTGGCGGCGTGGGGGTGGGCTTCGGCCTTTTCGATGTCCTTGACCGTCACCAGCCCGATACACCGGTAATCGGCATCGACCACCAGCAGCTTTTCGATCCGGTGCTGGTGGAGCAGCCGCTTGGCCTCGTCCTTGACCATGCCCTCGCGCACGGTGACGAGCCGATCCTTGGTCATCAGTTCGTGCACCGGCTGCGACGGGTCGGAGGCGAAGCGGACATCGCGGTTGGTCAGGATACCGGCAAGACGGCCAGTCTCGCGCTCGACCACCGGAATGCCGGAAATCTTGTGATCGGACATCAGCCGCAGCGCATCGGCCAGCGGCTGGTCGGGATGGATGGTCAGCGGATCGACCACCATCCCGGATTCGAACTTTTTGACCTTGCGGACTTCGGCGGCCTGCGCCTCGATCGACAAGTTCTTGTGAATGACGCCGATGCCGCCGTTCTGAGCCAGCGCGATCGCCAGCCGGCATTCGGTGACGGTATCCATCGCCGCCGACAGCAGCGGGATGCCGAGTTCGATCGAGGCGGTCAGCGAGGTCCGGGTATCGGCCTGAGCAGGCAGAACTCCGGACTCCGCCGGGACCAGCAGAACGTCGTCGAACGTCAGCGCTTCCTTGATGACCATGCCACCTCCGGGAGGAATTAGGTAAAGCCGGCGGACGGCCCCGCAAATGCGGACCGCCCCCGGTGCCGATATCGGCTGTGGAGACCCGTGTGGCGAGCCATCATACACAATCCGGCCTCGCTCTCAAGGATTCGACGCATCCCGTCGCGCCAGAGGGGGACCCATTTGTCGGGGTTGTGCATCGCCGCACCCTATCGTATAGCTTTCTCTGGCTCGAGGAATGACTGGTCCGGTCCATGGTCGGCCCCAGGAGACGCGAATGAGACTGTTCAACGCCGTCCTCAATTGCCCGCATTGCGGCGCAACCTGCGCGCATCGGGTCATGGCCTATGGCGACGGCACCGCCGTTGCGTGGTGCAGCGCCTGCCACAACCCGAAAGAATTGCTGGTCACCCAATTGCGCGAGAGGCAATCCCGCAAGCCGGACCAGGCGGCGGAATGATCCGGCGCGGTCCCGTCGCCGCCGCTCTGGCCCTGCTGTGTCTGGCCGGATGCGTTTCCGCCTCGGTGCCGTGGCGCCACCCCACCCTGCCGCGCGAGCAATGGGGACACGATTATTCCTCTTGCCGCCGTCAGGCCGAACGCGATAGCGGCTGGCGCGAGGACGACAATTCCAGCCCCAGCGCCTTTCGCGAATATGACCGCCAGCGGGCCAAGCGTCAGGCCGACGGATCGCTGGCCCTGTGCATGACCGATCTTGGCTATGTCCCGGCGTCGCGCGGCGAATCCGACCGGCGCTAATCCCCCCACCCGGCGCGATCGGCGGACCGAAGCCGGTCGCTGCGGATTAGGCTGGCCTGTCGTGATGTTGCAAGCCACAATGGTGCGGTGCAGGGAGAGGACCGGAACCATCGGGGCCGTATCCTCGAAATCCCCCGCCGGACCCAAACCCCGCCCCGGCCAGTGACGGAGTTTCCATGAGAATCAAACGGATGATCGTCGTGCTGGTCGCCAGCGGCGTGGTGTTCGGCGGTGTTCTGGGGTTCGTGCAGTTCCGCCAGAGCATGATCAAATCCTTTTTCGCCAATGCGCCGAAGCCGGTGCTGACCGTCACCGCGACCCCAGCCGTGATGCAGGACTGGCGCGCGGTGGTCCCGGCGGTCGGGACGCTACAGGCGGTCAACGGCGTCAATATCAGCAGTTCGGTGTCCGGTCTGGTGCGGTCGATCGGCTTCCAGTCGGGCCAGGACGTCCGCCGCGGCCAGACACTGCTGGCGCTCGACAGCGAGGTCGAACTGGGCGATCTGCGCAGCGCCGAGGCCGAAATGGCGCTGGCCCGGGTCACCTATAACCGCAACGTGTCGCTGCTGCGCTCGGATACCGTCAGTCAGGCCGCGCTGGACAAGGTCGAGGCCGAATTGAAGGTCAAGGCCGCCCGCGTCGCCGGGCTGCGCGCCACCATCGCCAAAAAGACCATCCTGGCCCCGTTCGACGGAACGCTGGGCGTCCGCAAGGTCGATCTGGGCCAGTATCTTGAACCCGGCGACACCATCGTCAACCTTCAGGATCTGTCCAAGATGCTGTGCGACTTCACGGTGTCGCAGAAAGACCTGGGGGTAGTATCGGTCGGCCAGACGGTGCGGATGACCACCGATTCCTGGCCGGGCGAAACATTCGAAGGCATCGTTGCCGCGCTTGAGCCCCAGATTGACGCCAAGACCGGGATGATCGGGGTCCAGGCCAGCTTCCCCAACACCCAGCGCCGCCTGCGTCCCGGCATGTTCGCCAAGATCGAGATCGCGCGGGCCGAAATCGACCGGGCGGTTACCGTGCCCAATTCGGCGGTGTCGTACAACCTGCACGGCGATGCGGTGTTCGTGGTGACGGAGACGGCCGGTGCCGACGGAAAGACCATCCGCGCCGTCGAACGCCGGGTGGTGCAGTTGGGTGACCGGCGCGACGGATTGGTGATGGTGCACAAGGGCGTCGAGGCGGGCGAGTTGGTCGTGACCTCGGGTCAGGTCAAGCTGCAAAACGGCAGCCTGGTCGAGATTGCCGCAACCGATCCGTTGAAGCCCGCCGCCGCCGCGACGCCCTGATCCCTCGTCCCTCGCACGCGGACACCAGACGCCGGCGCATGAGGCCAGAAGGAAAGACCACCATGTTCGACATCTTCATCAAAAGACCGGTTCTGGCGATGGTGGTCAGCCTGCTGATCCTCTTTATCGGCCTGCGCGCCCTGACCAGCCTGCCGGTGCGGCAATATCCGGCGATGACCAACACCGTCATCACCATCACCACCACCTTTCCCGGGGCCGACGCCGAACTGATCCAGGGCTTCGTCACCCAACCGATTCAGAAGGCGGTGGCCACCGCCGAAGGCATTGATTACCTGACCTCGCGCTCGCTGCCGGGCACGAGCATGATCAAAGCCTATATCCGCCTCAACGAAGACCCCGAGGCGGCGATGACCGAGGTGATGAGCAAGGCCAACGAGGTGCGCACCTTGTTGCCGCGCGGCATCAACGATCCGGTCATCAAAAAGGAAACCGGGCAATCCTTCGCCTCGGCCTATCTCGATTTTTCCTCCGACCGTCTCAGCCAGCAGCAAATCACCGATTACGTGATGCGGGTGGTTCAGCCCAAGCTGTCGGCGGTGCCGGGCGTCGCCAATCCCGAATTGTATGGCGGCCAGAAATTCTCGATCCGGGTCTGGATCGACCCGGAAAAGCTGGCTCAGTACGACCTCGGCACCGATGAATTGCGCACCGCGCTGACCAGCAACAATTACACCTCGGCGGCGGGCTCGACCAAAGGCTCGTTCGACGTCGTCAGCACCCAGGCCTCGACCGATCTGCGCTCGGTCGAGGAATTCCGCCAGATGGTGATCAAGCATGACGGAACACAGCTGGTCCGGCTGGGCGACGTCGCCAAGGTCGAGTTGGGGCCGGAAAGCGAGGACATGAGCGTCTTCGCCAATGGCAGCCGCGCCGTCTTTCTGGGCGTCTTCACCACGCCTGAGGCCAACCCGCTGACGGTGATCCGCCAGATTCGCACCCAAACCTTGCCCGAACTGGCCGAACAGCTCCCCACCGGCCTGACCGCGCGAATTTCCTACGATTCGACCCTGTTCATCGAGGCCGCGATCCGCGAGGTCGCGATTACCATCGCCGAAGCGGCGTTGATCGTGATGGTGGTGATCTTCTTCTTCATGGGCAGCCTGCGCTCGGTGGCGATCCCGGTGGTGACGGTCCCGCTGTCGCTGGTCGGCGTCGCGATTTTCCTGCTGGCGCTGGGATTCTCGATCAATCTGCTGACCCTGCTGGCGATGGTGCTGGCGATCGGTCTGGTCGTCGATGACGCGATCGTCGTGGTCGAAAACGTCCACCGCCATATCGAAGAAGGCAAGAATCCGATCGAAGCCGCCTTGGTCGGCACCCGCGAAATCGCCGGGCCGGTGATCTCGATGACGATCACCCTGGCCGCGGTCTATGCCCCGATCGCCTTCATGGGCGGACTGACCGGCACCTTGTTCAAGGAATTCGCCCTGACCCTGGCCGGAGCGGTGGTGGTGTCGGGTGTCATCGCGCTGACGCTGTCGCCGATGATGTGCTCGCGCATTCTGCGCCACGACAGCAACAAGGGCGGCCTGCCCGCGCTGATCGACCGCACCTTCGACAAGGTCCGCAACCGGTATGAACGCTGGCTGTCCGCCTCGCTCGACGACCGGCCGACCACCCTGGTTTTCGCCCTGATCGTGCTGGGCTGCCTGCCGTTCCTGTTCCTGGCGGTGCCGGCCGAACTGGCCCCCGAAGAGGATCAGGGGGTGGTGTTCACCTCCTATCACGGCCCCGCCTCGGCCAACATTGATTACATGGATGTGTTCTCGTCCGAGATCAACCAGAAGGTCCACGAGTTCCCCGAGACCGAGAATACCTTTCTTATCAATGGTATGGACGGAGCCAGTTCGGGCTTTGGCGGCATGGTCCTGACCGGCTGGGACCAGCGCACCCGCGCCGCCAAGACGCTGACCGCCGCCTATCAGAAGAGCCTCAACACGGTTTCGGGGGTCAAGGCCTCGGTGTTCCCGCCGCCGCCTTTGCCCGGCGTCGATGGCTTGCCGGTCGAGTTCGTGATCTCCTCGACCACCACCTATCCCCAGCTGAACGCGCTCCAGGAAGAGATGATCCGCCGCGCCCAGGCCGCCGGGATGTTCGCCTTCGTCGATTCCGACCTGAAATACGAAAGCCCGCAGACCAAGGTGGTGATCGACCGCGACAAGGCCGCCGCCTATGGCATCTCGATGCAGCAGATCGGCGACGCCCTGGCGACGATGACCGGCGGCAATTACATCAATCTGGTCAATCTTCAGGGCCGGTCCTATCAGGTGATTCCGCAAGTCCCGCGCGAATTCCGGCTCGATCCCGCCCAGATGGGCCGCTTCCATATTCGCGGCACCGGCGACACCGTGATTCCGCTGTCCTCGCTGGTCACCCTGCGCCAGGAGGTCCAGCCGGTCTCGCTCAACCAGTTCAACCAGTTGAACTCGATCTCGATCACCGCCTTCCCGATGCCGGGCGCGACCTTGGGCGATTCGCTCGACCTGTTGCGCAACATTGCGGCCGACGTGTTGCCCAAGGACGCCGCGATCGATTACGGCGGCCAGTCGCGCCAGTTCATCCAGGAAGGCAACGCCCTGGTGATGACCTTCGTCTTCGCCCTGATCATCATCTTCCTGGTGCTGGCGGCGCAGTTCGAAAGCTTCCGCGATCCGCTGGTGATCATGGTCTCGGTGCCGATGTCGATCTGCGGTGCGCTGATCCCGCTGGCGCTGGGCGTCGCCAGCATGAACATCTATACCCAGATCGGTCTGGTGACCCTGATCGGCTTGATCACCAAGCATGGCATCCTGATCTGCGAAGTCGCCCGCGAGCAGCAGATCCACCACGGCCTCGACCGCAAGGCGGCGGTGAAGGTCGCCGCCGGAATGCGGTTGCGCCCGATCCTGATGACCACCGCCGCGATGGTCACCGGCCTGCTGCCGCTGCTGTTCGCCAGCGGGGCCGGAGCGGAATCGCGCTTCTCGATCGCGCTGGTGATCGTCGCCGGGATGAGCATCGGCACCCTGTTCACCCTGTTCGTGCTGCCGGTGATCTATACCCTGATCGCGACCCAGCGCCACGTCGTGCCCGAGGCCGCGACCGAAGCATCGGCCGAGCATCCGGTATGAGTCCAGAGGAGATCCAGGCCCGCGTTCTTCACCGCGACGCCTCGGTGCTGGTGATCGACAAGCCCGCCGGTCTGGCGGTTCATGCCGGACGGGCGGGCGACGATCATCTTGGGCTTTATCTCGACGCCCTGCGCTTTGGCCTGCCGCGCTCGCCCGAACTGGCGCACCGGCTTGACCGCGATACCTCGGGCTGTCTGGTGCTGGGCCGCCATCGCCGCGCCCTGGCCCGGTTGGGTGAGATTTTCGCCCAAGGCGACGCCGAGAAGGTTTATTGGGCCGTCGTCGTCGGCCGCCCCCGCCAGGACGAGGGACTGATCGAACTGCCGCTGAAGAAGCGCGAGGCGAAGTTCGGCTGGCGGATGGAGGTCGATGAGCGCGGCGGCCTGCCCTCGGCCACCCGCTGGCGGCTGCTGGGCAGCGACGGGCGGCTATCCTGGCTGGAATGTCGGCCGCTGACCGGCCGCACCCACCAGATTCGCGCCCATTGCGCCGCGATCGGCCATCCGCTGGTCGGCGACGTGATCTATGGACGCGGCACCGGCACCCTGGCCGGGGACCGGCTGGCGCTCCATGCCCGCGCCGTCACCCTGCCATTCCAGCCAAAGCGACCGCCTGTGTCGGTCACCGCCCCGGTGCCGGACCATCTCCGCGCCCTGCTGAGCGGATGCGGCTGGACCGAAGAGGGTATTGCTATACTGGCGCCCCTTTGATCACCCGCACCGTTTCCAGGGTGATCAGCCCGCGCTCGCCTACCAGCGCGGTCAGCCGGTCGAGAAAGCCCTCGATTCGGTCGGGACGGTCGACGATCTCGACCACCAGGGGCAGATCGTCCGACAGCCGCAGGATCTTGGCGCTGTGCAGCCGCGACGACCGCCCGAACCCCAACGCCCCGCGCAGCACCGTTGCCCCGGCCAGACCGGCGCCACGCGCCGCCAGCACCACCGCCTCGTGCAGCGGATGACCGTCCTCGCGGTCGGATTCCCCCATATAGATTCGCAGCAACGCCGCCTCGTCCCGCTGGATCATCCCCTGCCCTCCTACCGATTGATCAGTTGGGCCGCGACATGGCCCAGCACCACCGCCCCCAGGCACAGCGCCAGCGATAGCCCGACATTGGCCAGCGCGGGCAGCCACTCGCCTTCCTGCACCAGCGTCAGGGTCTGGAGGCTGAAAGACGAGAAGGTGGTGAAGCCGCCGCAGACCCCCGCCATGAAAAAGATACGCCCCTCGGCGGGAACGAACCACCGCCCGTCCGGCCCGGTCAGGGTGGCGAACAGGCCGATCGCGAACGAGCCCGCGATGTTGATGACCAGCGTTCCCCACGGAAAGGTGCCGCCGACCGCGTCGGCGATCAGCCCCGACAGCCAGTATCGCAAGGTTCCGCCGATGGCGCTGCCAAGGGCGACGAAGGCATAGGCGAGCATCGGAACAGGCTCCTGGTGTGATGGCTCCCTGATTGCGCCTTGTCCTCCCGCGCGCCGGTTCGGGTCAACTGTAAATCGTACCAGGAACGGACTTGACGATGGTGGAGCGGTCGGACCACCCTGACCGCCGCTGTTTCCCCCCGGAGGTTTGCCCGTGAGTCCGTCTTGTCCCTATATTCTGCCCGATGCCGAGCTTGACCGCTTTTACGCCGAGGATGTGCCGTTCGGCGATCTGACCAGCCGGACGCTGGGATTGGGGCACCAGCCGGGGCGGATGCTGTTCCAGGCCCGCGGCGCGATGGTCGCCTGCTGCACCGAAGAGGCGGCCCGGCTGATCGAACGGGCGGGCGGACGGGTCGAGCGCTGTGTCCCCAGCGGCAGCCCGCGCCAGCCCGGCGACGAAGTGTTGAGCGCCTCCGGCCCCGCCGCCGGTCTGCTCGCCGCCTGGAAGGTAGCGCAGACCCTGGTCGAGACCGCTTCGGGGATCGCCACCGCCGCCGCCACCATCGTCGCGATGGCCCGCGCCGTCGCTCCCGGCATCGGTATCGCCTGCACCCGCAAGACCCTGCCGGGAACCCGCGCCGTCGCGGTCAAGGCGATCCTGGCCGGGGGAGCCTCGCCGCATCGGCTCGGTCTGTCGGACAGCGTGCTGCTGTTTCCCGAACACCGCGCCTTTTTCCCCGACCAGCCGCTTGACGCGATGATCGCCGAGTTAAAGGCCGCCTGCCCCGAACGCAAAATCGTCGTCGAGGTCACCGACGCCAAAAGCGCGGTTGCCGCCGCCGAGGCCCGCGCCGACGTGGTGCAATTGGAAAAATTCTCCCCCGACGCCGTTGCCTGGGTCATCAACGCGATCGGCAAGCGGGCCTGCGTCATCGCTGCCGCCGGGGGGGTCAACGCGGGCAACGCCGCCGCCTATGCCGCCGCCGGAGCCGACGTGCTGGTGACCTCGTCGCCCTATTGGGCCCCGCCCGCCGATATCGCGGTGACGATCACGCCTGCATAATAAGCTGCGCGGGATCGGACCCGATCCGCGCTGGCCCTCATTCGCCGGGCGCGGCCCATCCGGGCCGCTTGGCTCCGCGCCACGAGGCGCGCGGCCCTTCGGGCCTAACCAAACTGCATCAAAGAGCAGTTTGGTATAACAGGGCGCGGGATCGGATGGGTTTCGGGGGCTTTGCCCCCGCCCCCATCGGGAGGCACTGCCTCCCGAACCCTCCAGATTTTTAAGCTAAAGGGAGGCTCGGAGGCGCTCGCCTCCGAACGGGTCCGGGCGGTCGCCCGGCCGCGCAGCGGAGTTCTTCCGCAACCTGTTAAAGCGTGATGCAGATTGAACGCATCATGCCTTAGCCGATCAGGGGCAAACTCCCTCGGTGCGCGGGCAGGTCTGCGGCGCGGGCGAGTCCTGCGGCTCCAGACCGACCCAGCTCTGCAACAGCGCTTCGTCGAACCCGGCCAGCCTGTGGCCACCGCACTCGATCAGCGGGCGGCGGATCAGCAGCGGGTCGAGGCACATCTGCGCCAGCGCCTCGTCGGCGGCAATCGTCTCGGGCACCACCGCCCCCGATTTGACCCGCGGCGCGGCGCAATTGAACCATTCCGCCACCGGACGGTCGCCGAAGAAGGGCCGCAGCGTCGCGGGCGTCCAGGCCTGGACCCGGATGTCGAGGGCGACGACGTCATGGCCCGACTGAGTCAGAATCTGCTTTTGCCGAGTGTTGTTGATGCAACCCGGCTTTTCATAAAACACGATCACGGCCATTCCCTGCGTCTCCTTCTTCGTTTTGTGTTTTCAGGACATTCGACAGGGCCAGCAGCCCAGGGACCTGGGCCCGGATCTCCTCGGCGACAGTCTTGTCGAGCTTGCCGAGCCAGGCGGTAGGGATATCCCGAACCCCATAGGTCGCCCCGGCCAGCATCCCGGCGATTGCGCCGGTGGTGTCGGCGTCGCCGCCCTGATTGACCACTTCGGTCAGACAGGACCGGAACGAATCGGTCAGAAAATAGAAATGCAGCACGGTCTGCATCGTATCGACGATGTAGGCGGTCGATTGCCCGTGGAAGACCTCGAAACGGAACGTCTTGTGCGTCTCGACCAGCTTGCGGGCGACGTCGCGGGCCTCGCGCATTCCCCGCCCCATCACCAGCGCCTGGGTCATCCGCGCCAAAGCCAGGGTGGCGTCGTCGGACAGCGGATGGTTGTGGGTGACGTGCGCTTGGGCAATTGTCCACCGATCGAGCAGATCGGGACGGCCCAGCGTCGCCAGCGCCAGCGGCAGGTTGCGCATTGCCGCGCCATTGCCGGCATCGCCATCGCAATAGGCGCCTTCGACGCTGCCATTGGTGATGTAGCGGCGGATGCCGCGCCGACAGGTGTTGCCGACATCGACCGGGCCGCTTTTCAGCCAGGCGGCGAACTCGTCGCAAATGTCGGTCAAGTCAAAGCCCTGGCGGCGGACCAGCGAGCGGCCCAGGCACAGGCACATCTCGGTATCGTCGGTGACCTGCCCCGGCGCCAGATGCAGCCAGCCGCCGCCGATCATCTTGCGATGCAGCCGGTATTTCGCCTCGATCTCGCCCCGCGTCATGAATTCGACGGTCGCGCCCAGCGCGTCGCCGACGGCGAAGCCCAGATAGGCCCCGAGGGCGCGCTCGATCAGGGAAGGTTCGGTCATCAGGGCCTCTCGGTCATCGTCAAAAGCGGGGGGTGACTTAAAAACCGGCTTCGTCGCGAAGCCATCACAGATAATCGGCGCGAACCCGGTAATCGCCGCCGATCACCAGGAACTCGCCTTCGCCCTTCAGCGGGTGGAGCGACAGCAACGTGTTAAAGAACATCACCTTCACCACCGGCACCCGGACGGTCAGGATGGTATCGCCGAAACAATCGGCCACCCCTCGGTCGCTGGAAAAAGACGCAAGGTTGTTCAGTCGCATCACCACGGTCTTGCGGTCGATCCGTTCAACGATCTGATGTTCCTCGAACGAATTGACCCCGCGGAAGAGAGTTATATGGCGCTCTCCGGGCGCAGCATGAACAGAGAGCGCCCACTGACAGAATTCGTAAAGGATATCGAGCTGGCAGTAAATTGAATTATTATGAAATCTGCTCGACATTTTCTCTTCTACGTAGGAAATCCAGCCCGGCGTCGAGAATCTGGTGATCATCTCCTTATGATACGTCGGGAACAGGCCGAACCTGCTTTCGACCCACCCCTTCAGCACCGCGCCTTCGGGGCCGTTGGAATCGTAGCCCCACCCTTTCAACAGGCGCAGGAAGCTCGACCGATAGCGGCGCGGCACGCCGCTTTGGCCGCCGTCGCTTTCATGCTGCTCGGGATCAATCCCGAACATCGCCTGCATGTATTTCATAAAGGCGTCACCGGCGTCGGCCAGCCCTTCGGAAAAACCCAGCATCTCGAACAGGCGGCGATTCATCTCGCACACGCCAGACAGATGTATTTCGCGCGGATCCTCGTTGAAGGCGTCGCTCCCCAACAGGTTGGTGGAGAGCCCCACCAGATTGGTGCTGTGTCCAAGTCGGCGATGTGTCGGCTGGTCCATGGCGGGCGATAGACTCTCATCAAAAGGTGCAGGCGCCCCTATGCAAGAAGCGTACCCGACTCTGTGTGTCATCCCGCCGCCCGTGTGACCGCCGCTGTTCGGCTTCGAACACTCCGTCGTCGGGTTGTCGCGTTCCGAACAGCAGCCTGTTTTTTAGGCATATGCCTCGCGACACAGAACAATAGTCTGATTCCAAACGATATTGCCACAATCGACAGCAGACAAAGCCTTGTTCCACCCCACCCCAGGCACTTGGCACAGACCATGCAAGGGTAGGCTCGTGGCGGAGGCGAGACCCTCAGCCGACGGTTTCGGAAGGCAGACAGAAAGGAACTCCAACATGCCTCGTCAGATCGCATTTTACGGCAAGGGCGGTATCGGCAAGTCCACCACCTCGCAGAACACCCTCGCGGCGCTGGTCGAAATGGATCAGAAAATTCTGATCGTTGGCTGTGACCCCAAGGCCGATTCGACCCGACTGATCCTGAATTGCAAGTTGCAGGACACCGTGCTGCACCTCGCCGCCCAGGCGGGTTCGGTCGAAGACCTCGAACTCGAAGACGTGATGAAGATCGGCTACAAGGGCATCAAGTGCACCGAAGCCGGTGGGCCTGAGCCGGGCGTCGGCTGCGCCGGTCGCGGCGTCATCACCGCGATCAACTTCCTTGAAGAGAACGGCGCTTACGACGACGTCGATTACGTCTCCTATGACGTGTTGGGCGACGTGGTGTGCGGCGGCTTCGCGATGCCGATCCGCGAGAACAAGGCCCAGGAAATCTACATCGTCATGTCCGGCGAAATGATGGCTCTGTTCGCCGCCAACAACATCGCCAAGGGCATTCTGAAGTATGCCGGTTCGGGCGGCGTCCGTCTCGGCGGCCTGATCTGCAACGAGCGTCAGACCGACCGCGAGCTTGATTTGGCCGAGACCCTGGCCAAGCGGATCAACACCCAGATGATCCACTTCGTGCCGCGCAACAACATCGTCCAGCACGCCGAACTGCGTCGCCAGACCGTGATCCAGTACGCCCCGGATTCGTCGCAGGCTGCCGAATACCGCTCGCTCGCGACCAAGGTCCACGCCAATGGCGGCAAGGGCACCATTCCGACCCCGATCACGATGGAAGAACTCGAAGACCTGCTGCTCGAATTCGGCATCATGAAGTCCGACGATCAGGCCCTGGCCGAGCTGGAAGCCAAGGAAAAGTCGGTCGGGTAAAGCCGGACCGGTCCGCCCGTCCCGCCGGTTTCGATCCGGCCGGTGGGACAGGCGGAGGATAAAGAACACGCGGAAAGGAGAAGGGGCATGAGCCTCGACAACATCAACGACACCGCCGCCAACGAGGCTCTGATCAAGGAAGTCCTCGATCAGTATCCGGAAAAGGCTGCGAAGAAGCGTGCGCGCCACCTCGGCACCGTCAAGAGCGACGCCGAAGGCAACCCGACCTGTGGCGTCAAATCCAACATCAAGTCGGTTCCCGGCGTGATGACCGTCCGTGGCTGCGCCTATGCCGGTGCCAAGGGCGTGGTGTGGGGTCCGGTCAAGGACATGGTCCACATCTCGCACGGCCCGATCGGCTGCGGTCAGTATTCCTGGTCCCAGCGCCGCAACTACTTCACCGGCACCGTCGGCATCGACAGCTTCGTCACCATGCAGGTGACCTCTGACTTCCAGGAACGCGACATCGTTTTCGGTGGCGACAAGAACCTGGACAAGATGATCGACGAGCTCGAAGTCCTGTTCCCGCTCAACAACGGCATCTCGATCCTGTCCGAGTGCCCGATCGGTCTGATCGGCGACGACATCGAAGCCGTGTCGAAGAAGAAGGGCAAGGAACTCGGCAAGAAGGTCATTCCGGTCCGCTGCGAAGGCTTCCGTGGCGTGTCCCAGTCGCTCGGCCACCACATCGCCAACGACGCGATCCGGGATTGGGTGTTCGACAAGGGCATCCCCGAGTGGGAAGGCACCCCCTATGACGTCAACCTGATCGCCGACTACAACATCGGCGGCGACGCCTGGCCGTCGCGCAAGTTGCTGGAAGAGATCGGTCTGCGCGTGATCGGCTCCTGGTCCGGCGACGCGACCCTGGCTGAAATCGAGCGCGCCCCCCGCGCCAAGCTGAACCTCATCCACTGCTACCGGTCGATGAACTACATCTGCCGCCACATGGAAGAGAAGTACGAAATTCCGTGGGTGGAATACAACTTCTTCGGCCCGACCCAGATCGCTGCCAGCTTGCGCAAGATCGCGGCCCAGTTCGACGAGACCATCCAGGCCAATGCCGAAAAGGTCATCGCGAAGTACCAGCCGCTGGTCGATGGCGTCCTCGCCCGCTTCAAGCCGCGGCTCGAAGGCAAGACCGTCATGCTGTATGTCGGCGGCCTGCGCCCCCGTCACACCGCGACCGCCTATGACGATCTCGGCATGGTCATCGTTGGCACCGGCTACGAATTCGCCCACAACGACGATTATCAGCGCACCGGCCATTACCTGAAGGAAGGCACGCTGGTTTACGACGACGTCTCCGAATTCGAGTTGGAGAAATTCATCGAAAAGCTGCGTCCCGACCTGGTCGGCTCCGGCATCAAGGAGAAGTACTCGACCCAGAAGATGGGCGTGCCCTTCCGCCAGATGCATTCGTGGGATTATTCCGGCCCCTATCACGGCTATGACGGCTTCGCCATCTTCGCCCGTGACATGGACATGGCCGTCAATGCCCCGATCTGGAGCAAGCTGAAGGCCCCGTGGAAGGCCGCGTAAAGCGCCTCCCCAGGTTCCGACCTACGATCGTTCGCACGTAAATTCCCTCCCCGCGTGTCGCCCAATATCCGGGGGCGCGGGGAGGCGGGAAGGAGTTTGTTTGTCATGCCCCAGAGCGCCGACAACATCAAAGACCACATCTCCCTGTTCTCGGAGCCCGAGTACACGAAGCTGCTGGCGGAAAAGAAGGCCCAGTTCGAGTGCCGTCCGACCGACGACGCCGTCGCCGCCCAGCTCGAATATTCCAAGTCGTGGGAATATCGCGAGAAGAACTTCGCCCGTGAGCACGCCGTCATCAACCCGCACAAGGCCTGCCAGCCGCTGGGCGCGGTGTTCGCCGCCGCCGGGTTCGAAGAGACCCTGCCCTACGTCCACGGCTCGCAGGGCTGCGCCGCCTACTTCCGCTCGCACCTCGCCCGTCACTTCAAGGAATCCTCGGCCTGCGTGTCCGACTCGATGACGGAAGACGCGGCGGTGTTCGGCGGTCTCAACAACATCGTCGAGGGCCTTCAGAACGCTCTGAAGCTCTACAAGCCCAAGATGATCGCGGTTTCGACCACCTGCATGGCCGAAGTCATCGGCGACGATCTGTCCGCCTTCATCGGCACCGCCAAGGAAAAGGAATCGGTTCCGGCCGACTTCCCGGTTCCCTTCGCCCACACCCCCTCGTTCGTCGGCAGCCACGTCGTCGGCTACGACAACATGATCAAGGGCATCCTCAACTACTTCTGGGATCGGGCCCAGGGTGAGATCGTCCGTGGCGAGTCGAACGGCAAGATCAACATCATCCCCGGTTTCGACGGTTACGCCACCGCCAACAACCGCGAGCTGAAGCGCTATCTCGACACGATGGGCGTCGATTACACCCTGATCAGCGATGTTTCGGACGTGTTCGACACCCCCACCGACGGCACCTACCGGATGTATGACGGCGGCACCAAGCTCGACGACGTCCGCGACGCGATCAACGCCAAGGCCACCATCGCCTTGCAGGAATATTGCTCGCCGAAGACGGTCGAATACATCGAGTCGAAGGGTCAGCCGACCACCTCGTTCAACTATCCGCTGGGCATCAGCGCCACCGACGCCCTGCTGATGAAGATCTCGGAACTGTCGGGCAAGCCGATCCCCGAGAGCATCGAAAAGGAACGCGGTCGTCTGGTCGATGCCATCGCCGACAGCCAGGCCTGGCTGCACGGCAAGAAAGTCGCCCTGTTCGGCGATCCCGACTTCGTCTACGCGATGGCCGTGTTCCTGATGGAACTGGGCTGCGAACCCACCCACTGCCTGTGCACCAACGCCGGCAAGGAATGGGAAGCGAAGATGAAGGCGCTGCTCGCCTCCAACCCCTTCGGCGCCGACGCCAAGGTGTGGGTCGGCAAGGATCTGTGGCACCTCCGCTCGCTGCTGTTCACCGAGCCGACCGACCTGATCATCGGCAGCTCGTATGGCAAGTATCTGGAAAAGGACACCGGTATTCCGCTGGTCCGTCTGACCTTCCCGATCTTCGACCGTCACCACCACCACCGCTTCCCGCTCTTCGGATATCAGGGCGCGTTGCGGGTTCTGGTCGAAATCCTCGACCGGATCTTCGAGGTGACCGACGCCTCGAGCGACATCTCCTACGACCTTACGCGCTAACTCCTCTCTTCTCTCGCGCGTAAGGACGGGAAGCCCCGGAGCCAAAAGCTCCGGGGCTTTCGTTTTGGCGGGGCAGACGGCGCGTCGCGCGTCCGGCCCCGCCGTCGCTTACTTCCAGATCGGCTTGCCCGAGCCGGGCAGGCCGTATTCGCTCCACCGCTGGCTGACCCGGTCGATGATGTCGTCGCTCATCCGCAGGGTGACGCCCCACTCGCGGTGAGTCTCGGGCGGCAGCTTGTTGGTGGCATCAAGCCCGATCTTGCCGCCCAGGCCGGACTCGGGACTGGCGAAATCGAGATAATCGATCGGGGTTCCCTCGACGACGGTGATGTCGCGGGCGGGGTCCATCCGGGTGCTGACCGCCCACATCACGTCTTTCCAGTCGCGCACATTGATCTCGGCATCCACGACGATGACGAACTTGGTGTACATGAACTGTTTCAGGAACGACCAGATCCCGAACATCACCCGCTTGGCGTGGCCGGGATAGGCCTTCTTGATCGAGACGACGGCGATCCGATAGCTGCATCCCTCGGGCGGCAGCCAGAAATCGACGATCTCGGGGAATTGCTGGGTCAGCAGCGGGATGAACACTTCGTTCAGCGCTTCGCCCAGCACGCTCGGCTCATCCGGCGGCCGTCCGGTGAAGGTCGACAGATAGATCGGATTGCGCCGCATCGTGATTGCCGAGACGCGGAACACCGGGAATTTCTCGACCGAATTGTAATAGCCGGTATGGTCGCCGTAAGGGCCTTCGTCGCCATACTCGTCGAGCATGACATGGCCCTCCAGCACGATCTCGGCCTCGGACGGAACCTTCAGCGGCACGGTGCGGCACTCGACCAGATCGACCTTGCGCCCGCGCAACAATCCGGCGAACTGGTATTCCGACAGGGTTTCCGGCACCGGGGTCACCGCCGCGATGATGGTGCCGGGATCGGCCCCGATCACCACCGCCACCGGCAGCGGCTCGTGCTTCTTCGCCGCCCAGCGCTGGTAATGCTGCGCCCCGCCGCGATGCTTCAACCAGCGCATCAAGGTGGTGTTGCGACCGGTCACCTGCATCCGATAGATGCCGAGATTGTAATCGTCGCGGGAATCGTGGTCGGCCCCCTCGGCGCGGGGACCGCGGGTCACCACCAGCGGCCAGGTGATCAGCGGAGCGGGTTCGCCCGGCCAACAGCCCTGGATCGGCAATTGGGTCAGATCGACGGCGTCTCCGGTCAGCACCACTTCCTGGCACGGCGCGACGCCGACGGTGCGCGGACGCATCGCCATCACCTGCCGGGCCAGCGGCAGCAGACCCAGCGCCTCGCGCAGGCCGCCCGGCGGTTCGGGCTGTTTCAGGAAGGCCAGGGTCTCGCCGACCTCGCGCAATTGCGACGGTTCGCGATCCATCCCCCAGGCGACCCGCTCGACCGTGCCGAACAGATTGACCAGCACCGGCATGTCGTAGCGCGAGCCGTCCGGCTTCAGCACGTTTTCGAACAGCACCGCCGGTCCGCCCTCGGCGAGCAGACGGGTCTGAATCTCGGTCATTTCGAGATGCGCCGACACCGGAGCCCGGACCCGGCGCAGGCGGCCGGTCTCCTCCAGGCGGGCGATGAAGTCGCGCAACGATTCGTAGGGCATCAACGATTTCTCCGGCAGGCTCGGGCGGGTTCAGGGGACGACGGAACACCCGCCGCCGTCAAGTCCCTGACGTGGCCCGTGCGCGTGCTTCACGTCGGAACGATTTGCCTGTACCCTTCCGGACGGGAAGGGCTGGTCCAATCCGGGGTTGATGCGCTGTCATGGCTTTGGTTCAGAAAGAACAGCGGTACCGCGTCCTGATCGAGCTGGGCATCGCCCTGTCGGCCGAACGCAATCACAATCGGCTGATGGAGAAGATTCTCCAGGGCGCCAAGGGGATGTGCAACGCCGATGGCGGCACGCTCTATCTGGCGACCGAGGCGCAGGACGCCCTGCGCTTCGAGATCATGCTGAACGATAGCCTCAACATCGCGATGGGCGGCACCACCGGCAAGGCGATCCCGTTCCCGCCGCTGAAGCTGTACGACGAAGACGGGGCTCCCAATCACCGCAACGTGTCGAGCCATTGCGCCCTGACCGGGACGACGATCACCATCGCCGACGCCTATCACGTCGATAGCTTCGATTTTTCCGGCACCAAGGCGTTCGACCAAAGCACCGGCTATCGCTCGCAATCCTTCCTGACCGTGCCGTTGAAGAATTACGAGGGCGAACTGATCGGCGTGCTGCAACTGATCAACGCCCGCGACGACGCCAATCAGGTGATCGCCTTTGGCGACGACATCGTGCCGCTGATCGAGGCGCTGGCCAGTCAGGCCGCGGTGGCGCTCGACAATCAACGGCTGATCGAAGCGCAACGGACTCTGTTCAAGAGCTTCATTTCGGTGATCGCCGGATCAATCGACGCCAAAAGCCCCTATACCGGCGGCCATTGCCACCGGGTGCCGTCGGTGACCTTCATGCTGGCCCGCGCCGCCTGCGACGCGACCGAAGGACCGTTCGCCGATTTCTCGCTGACCGAGGACGAGTGGTACGAACTGGAGATCGCCGCCGGTCTGCACGATTGCGGCAAGGTCACCACCCCGGAATACATCGTCGATAAGGCCACCAAGCTCGAGACGATCTATAACCGCATTCACGAGGTGCGGATGCGGTTCGAGGTCGCCAAGCGCGACGCGGTAATCGCCTGTCTCGAAGGATTGCTGGCCGGGACCGAGGCGGCCGAGGTGCTGACCCGCCGCCGCGACGAGACCCTGGCCCGGCTCGATGCCGATTTCGCCTTCGTCGCCGAATGCAATGTCGGCGGCGAGTTCATGGCCCCCGAGAAGGTCGAGCGGCTGAAGGCGATCGCCGCCGGAACCTGGACCCGCACCCTGGACGACCGGCTGGGCCTGTCGATCGACGAATTGCGCCGCCGCCCCGCCGAGCCCACCCCGCCGCCCGCTTTGGAATCCCTGCTGGCCGACCAGCCGTGGCACAAGATCCCGCACGAAACCCCGGTCGATGTCGCCCGCTACGAGGCCGAGGGCTTCAAGATCCTGCCGCTGGAAAACCGCTACGATCTGGGCGAGATCTACAATCTGTGCATCGGGCGCGGCACCCTGACCGCCGAGGACCGCTTCAAGATCAACGATCACATCGTCCAGACCATCCTGATGCTGAAAGCGCTGCCCTTCCCGCGCAACCTGTCCCGGGTGGCGGAATGGGCCGGGGGGCATCACGAGAAGATGGACGGCACCGGCTATCCGCGCGGTCTGACCCGCGAGCAGATGTCGCTGCCGGCCCGGATGATGGCGATCGCCGACATCTTCGAGGCGCTGACCGCCGCCGACCGTCCCTACAAGAAACCGAAGACCCTGTCCGAATCCCTGAAGATCATGTCGTTCATGGCCAAGGACCAGCATATCGACCCGGATTTGTGGCGATTGTTCCTCACCTCGGAGGTGTGGCAGCGCTACGCCGACGAGTATTTGCGGCCCGAACAGGTCGATTCCGTCGATCTCGCCGCGCTGCTGCCCGCGACGGGCTGATCCGAACCGCGATGGCCAGCCTGCGCGCCCATCTGGCCGCCAGCGTCGATGGCTTCATCGCGGATCGAGACGGCTCGGTCGCATGGCTGGCGCCCTATCGCAGCCTGTCCGAGGGGGCCGAGGCGTTCCTGGCCGGGATCGGCACCCTGGTGATGGGGCGGGCCACCTATGAGGCCAACCGCGCCGGGGGCGGCTGGCCCTATGGCGGGCGGCGTTGTCTGGTGGTGACCTCGCGGACGATCGACACCGCCCCGGACGGGGTCGAGCCGTGGCTGGGCGATCTCGCGATGCTGGCCGAGGAATTGCGCGAGGCCCCGGGCGGCGATGTCTGGGTGGTGGGAGGCGGCAAGGCGATCCGCGCCTTCCTCGATCTTGGCGCGATCGATTACCTTGACCTGTTCGTCGTCCCGCTGCTGTTGGGCGGCGGTCGGCCATTGTTCCTGCCAAGCGAGATCGGCACCCGCCTCAGCCTGCTGACCAGCACGGCCTATCCCGATGGAATCGTCCGCCTCAGCTACCGGGCCGGATAGAGCGTCCGCGGTCACGGTTTCGTCATCGTTTCCCGTCTGGACAGGGGGAGGGTGGCAGGCTATGACAACCGGGTAACCCTTCAGTCCGAGTATCCCAGCATGAGATGGAGCCTTCCCAAGGTCGCGGTGTCGCCCGATCTGAAGCCCAATCTGTGGGATTTGGCGCTGATTCCGGTCGTGTTCGCCCTGCTCGCCCTGCTCGCCTATGGCGGGGCGCAGATGATCACCCCCTTCGACGTCGGCACGCCGCTGCCGATGTCGCTCGAACCCGAGAACCTGCCCTATTACCTGCTGCGCAGCGCGCTCCGGATGGGGGCGGCGCTGATCTGCTCGCTGATCTTCACCCTGGTGTTCGGCATCGTCGCCTCGAAGATTCCGGCGCTGGAGAAGGTGCTGATCCCGATCCTCGACATCTTGCAATCGATTCCGATCCTGGGCTTCCTGTCGATCACCGTCGCCGGATTCATCGCCCTGTTCCCCGGCAACCTGCTGGGAGTCGAATGCGCGGCGATCTTCGCGATCTTCACTTCCCAGGCGTGGAACATGGCGTTCAGCCTCTATTCCTCGCTGAAAACGGTGCCCAACGACCTGATCGAAGCGTCGCGGGTGTTCCATCTGTCGCCGTGGCAACGCTTCTGGCGGCTCGACATGCCGTGGGCGATGCCGGGGTTGGTGTGGAACATGATGGTGTCGGTGTCGGGCGGCTGGTTCTTCGTCGTCGCCTCCGAGGCGATCTCGGTCTCGAACCAGACCATCATGCTGCCCGGGGTCGGCTCTTATATCGCGCTGGCGATCGCCGCCCGCGACCTGTCGGCGATCTGCTGGGCCATCGTCGCGGTGCTGGTCGGCATCGTGATCTACGACCAGTTGATGTTCCGCCCGCTGGTGGCCTGGACCGACAAGTTCCGCGTCGATACCGGACCGGGCGAGCAGCGGCCGGAATCCTGGCTGTTGACCCTGATGCAGCGCGGGCGGCTGTTCCGCCTGCTGGCGCAGATTCCGGTGTCATTGTGGGAGGGCCTGGCCGGGATGCGCCGCCGCAAGGCCGATGCCGCCCCGCGGCGGCGGATCGTGCTGCCGCACCTGACCCTGCCCGGCTGGGCCGGGTGGGTCTGGGACGGGTTCCTGCTGGTCGTCACCGGAATCGCCCTGGTCCAAGTCGCGCTGTTCGTTCATGGCTCGGTCAATCTGGCCGAAGTCTGGCAGGTGCTGCTGTATGGGCTGGCGACCACCGCCCGCATCGTCGTGCTGATCGCGCTGGCCTCGCTGATCTGGGTACCGGTCGGCGTCTGGGTCGGCCAGCGTCCGGTGGTGGCGCAGAACGTCCAGTGGATCGCCCAGTTCCTGGCCGCGTTCCCGGCCAATCTGATGTTTCCGGTCGCGGTGATGCTGATCGTCTATTTCGACCTCAACGTCGATGTCTGGACCAGCCCGCTGATGATTCTCGGCACCCAATGGTACATCTTATTCAACGTCGTCGCCGGGGCGGCGGCGATCCCGCAGGACATGAAGGACGCGGCCGGCAATCTGGGGCTGACCGGCTGGATGAAATGGCGACGCTTCATCCTGCCCGCGATCTTCCCCTCCTACGTCACCGGGGCGTTCAACGCCTGCGGCGGGTCGTGGAACGCCTCGATCGTGTCGGAGATGGTCAGTTGGGGCGACACTCAGCTTGAGGCAACCGGGCTGGGGTCTTATATCGCCCGTGCCACCATCGACGGCGATTTCCCCCGCATCGCGCTGGGGATCGCGGTGATGTGCCTGTTCGTGATGGGCTTCAACCGTTTCCTGTGGCGCCCGCTCCACACCCTGGCGGCCGAGCGGCTGCGCCTCGACTAACCGAACCAATACCCGCGAAGAAAAGGGGTCCTGACATGGCCGAGCCGACCCTCCCCCCCCAAGCCCTGCTGGAACTGCGCGGCGTCCGCAAATCCTTCCGCACCCCGGAGCGGCACGAACGCACCGTGCTGGAAGGCGTCGACTTCCGGTTGGAGGAAGGCGAGATCGTCGCTTTGCTCGGAAAATCGGGCTCGGGCAAATCGACCCTGCTGCGAATCATGGCCGGGCTGATCCGCGCCAATGGCGGCGACGTGCTCTATCGCGGTCAGGCGGTGACCGCGCCCGCGCGCGGGATCGCGATGGTGTTCCAGTCCTTTGCCCTGTTCCCCTGGCTGACGGTGCAGGAGAATGTCGAGCTGGGGCTGGAGGCGGGCGGAATCGGCCCGGCCGAGCGCGAGGAGCGCGCCGCCGAGGCGATCGAGATGATCGGACTGGGTGGGTTCGAAAGCGCCTATCCCAAGGAATTGTCTGGGGGCATGCGCCAGCGCGTCGGCTGCGCCCGCGCCCTGGTGATGCGGCCCGACGTGCTGCTGCTCGACGAGCCGTTCTCGGCGCTCGACGTGCTGACCAGCGAGACCCTGCGCGAGGATCTGCTCGATCTGTGGGCCGAGCGCAAAATTCCGACCAAGGGAATCCTGCTCGTCTCGCACAATATCGAGGAAGCGGTGTCGATGGCCGACCGGGTGCTGGTGTTCTCCAGCGATCCCGGACGGGTGCGGGCCGAGGTCAAGGTCGGGCTGCCCCAGCCACGCGACACCGAATCCCCCGCCTTCCGCCAGATCGTCGATGAAATCTACTCGCTGATGACCGCCCATGTCCGCGGTGGTGGGGCCGGGGCGCAGGAACAACTGACCCTGGGCTACCGCCTGCCCGACACCACGCCGGGCAAGATGGCCGGTCTGCTCGAAACGATCGCCGAGGCCCCCTTCAACGGCCGCGCCGATCTGCCGCAACTGGCCGAGGAAACCGAACTCGAAGACGATTCGCTGTTCCACCTGTTCGAGGCGCTGCGGGTGATGGGACTGGCCCGGATCGCCTCGGGCGACATCTTCCTCACGCCATTGGGCCAGACCTTCGTCGATGCCGACGATGCCGGGCGCAAGGATCTGTTCGCCGAGGCGCTGTTACGCAACATCCCGCTGGCTGCCCATGTCCGCAAGGTGCTCGACGAACGGCGCGATCATCGCGCCCCCGAAGATCGCTTCTTGCAGGAATTGCAGGATTACCTCACCGACGACGAGGCGGAGCGGGTGCTGGAAACGGCGATCACCTGGGGCCGCTATGCCGAGATTTTCGATTACGACTATAATTCCGGCGTGCTGATGCTGCCCGAGGACGAAGAAGAGGAGGAGGCCGGAACCGACAGCCCCTCGTCCGGCTCCGCCGCGGCCGAATAAGGCGCACCGCTCCCGCCGTCATGCGATTCGATTGGCCGCAGCCCCTGCACGGGGTTGCGCTTTGTCCATTTATCGAATACCCCTTGATCTCTTTCCCTTTCCACGCTGCGGGTGGTCCGATCCCATGCGCCTTATCAGGCATTGCGGCGAATTTGGTGCCGATCGTCGCGGTTGCGTGGTGGCGCTCGGTAATTTCGACGGCGTTCATCTCGGCCATCAATCGGTGATTCTCACCGCCCGCGATCTGGCCGGGCAGGCGGGCGTCGCCTCGGGGGTGCTGACCTTCGAGCCGCATCCCCGCCGGGTGTTCCGGCCCGATCTGCCGCCGTTCCGCCTGACCCCCTTCCGGGTCAAGGCCCGGCTGATCGAGGCGTTGGGGATCGACCTTTTGTTCCAGCAGACCTTCGACCCCGCCTTCGCCGCCGTCACCGCCCAATCCTTCATCGAGGACATTCTGGTCGGCTGCATGGGGGTGTCCCAGGTGGTGGTCGGCTACGATTACGTCTTTGGCAAGAATCGCGGTGGCGATTGCGCCCTGCTTGAAAGCGCCGGAGCCGAAATGGGCTTTGGGGTGACGGTCGTGCCGCCGACCGAGGTGGGCGGCGAGCCCTGTTCCTCGACCCGGGTCCGCGCCGCGCTGGCCTCGGCCCGCCCCGCCGAAGCCGCCCGCCTGCTCGGCCATTATTGGGAATTGGAAGGCCGGGTCGAGCATGGCAGCGCGCGCGGCCGCCAATTGGGCTTTCCCACCGCCAATGTCCGCCTGGGCGAGTATCAGCACCCCGCCACCGGCGTCTATGCCGTCCGCGCCGGGATCGACCGGGGCGAGGCAACGGTGTGGCATGACGGCGTCGCCAATTTCGGCCGCCGCCCGACCTTCGACCAGACCGACGAAGTGCTGGAGGTCCATCTGTTCGGCCTCAGCGAAGACCTCTACGGCCGCCACCTGCGGGTGGCGCTGATCGACCATCTCCGCCCCGAGCACAAATTCTCGGGCGTGGAGGAATTGCGGGCCCAGATCGCCCGCGACGCCGAGACCGCCCGGCAGCGCCTGAGCGGCCTTCATTTCCCCGCGACACCCGGCCCGATGGTGCCGGTCGCTCCCTAGTTCCCCCGGATTGCAGCCATGACCGTCGACCCCAAGACCACCGTTTTCCTGCCCAGGACCGATTTCCCGATGAAGGCGGGTCTGCCCGCGCTGGAGCCCCGGCTGCTGGAGCGGTGGAACAGCATCGGCCTGTTCGAGCGGCTGCGCGAGACGGCGCGGGGCCGGGAGACCTTTATTCTTCACGACGGCCCGCCCTACGCCAACGGTCACCTGCATATCGGCCACGCGCTGAACAAGATTCTGAAGGACATCATCGTCCGCACCCAGCAAATGCAGGGCAAGGACGCGCCCTATGTCCCCGGCTGGGACTGCCACGGCCTGCCGATCGAGTGGAAGATCGAAGAGAAGTACCGCGCCGCCGGGCTGGATAAGGACGAGGTCGATATCGTCGCTTTCCGCGAGGAATGCCGCGCCTTCGCCCGTGGCTGGATCGACATCCAGCGCGAGGAATTCAAGCGTCTGGGCGTCACCGGCGATTGGGATCACCCCTACACCACGATGACCAACGACGCCGAGGCGGTGATCGTCGCCGAACTGGGCAAGTTCCTGCTCGACGGCTCGCTCTACAAAGGGGCCAAGCCTGTCCTGTGGTCGGTGGTGGAAAAGACCGCGCTGGCCGAGGCCGAGGTCGAGTATCACGACCACACCAGCATCACCATCTGGGTCAAGTTCCCGGTGGTGACCGCCTCGCGCCCCGAGCTTGAGGGGGCCAAGGTGGTGATCTGGACCACCACGCCGTGGACGATGCCGGGCAACCGTGCCATCGCCTTCGGGGCCGGGTTCGAGTACGCCCTGGTCGAAGTCGAAACCGCGCCCGCCTCCGGGCTGGCCGCCGTCGGCGAACGGCTGGTGGTGCTGGCCGATCTGGTCGAACAGGTGGCGAAGGATGCTGGCTGCACCTTCCGCATCATCGCCCGGATCAACGGCGCCGATCTGGCCGGGACGATCTGCCACCACCCGCTGAAGCTGCATCCCGAGGCCAAGGGCGGCTATGATTTCGCCGTGCCGCTGCTGGCGGGCGAGTTCGTCACCACCGATACCGGCACCGGCTTTGTCCATATCGCCCCGGGCCATGGCGAGGACGATTGGCATCTGGGCAAGGCCAACCAGATCGTGATCCCCGACACCGTCCAGGCCGACGGCACCTATTACCCCCATGTCGCGATCTTCGCCGGGCAGAGCGTGCTGGCCCAGGGCAAGAACGGCAAATATTACAGCCCGGTCGCCAAGGCGGTGATCGCGGCGATGACCGAATGCGGAAATTTGCTCGCCCATGGCAAGGTCGAGCATTCCTATCCCCATTCCTGGCGCTCGAAGGCGCCGCTGATCTTCCGCAACACGCCGCAATGGTTCATCTCGATGGAGCAGAACGGGTTGCGCGCCAAGGCGCTGGCGGCGATCGCCGAGACTCGCTTCGTTCCGGCCCAGGGGCGCAACCGGATCGGGGCGATGATCGAGAACCGCCCCGATTGGTGCGTTTCCCGTCAGCGCGCCTGGGGCGTGCCGATCGCGGTGTTCGTCGAAAAGAAAAGCGGCCAGCCGTTGCGCGACGCGGACGTGATGGCGCGGATCGTCGATGCCTTCAAGACCGACGGGTCGGATTGCTGGTTCACCAGCCCGCCCTCGCGTTTCCTCGGCAATGGCTTTGATGCCGAAGACTACGAACAGGTGTTCGACATCCTCGACGTCTGGTTCGATTCCGGCTGCACCCATGCCTTCGTGCTGGAAGGCGACGAATGGCCGAGTCTGTCCTCGCCCGCCTCGCTCTATCTCGAAGGCTCGGACCAGCATCGCGGCTGGTTCCATTCCTCGCTGCTGGAATCCTGCGGCACCCGGGGCCGCGCTCCCTATGACGCGGTGCTGACCCATGGCTTCGTCCTCGACGAGGCCGGGCGCAAGATGTCGAAATCGCTGGGCAACGTCGTCGCCCCCCAGGAAGTGGTCGATGCCCAGGGCGCCGATATCCTGCGGCTGTGGGTGGCGGGGTCGGATTCGTCGGACGATCTGCGGATCGGGCCGGAAATCCTGAAGACCCAGGTCGATATCTATCGCCGCCTCCGCAACACGCTGCGCTATCTGCTGGGCGCGCTCGATGGATTCACCGCGACCGAGCGTCTCGATTATGCCGAGATGCCCGAGCTGGAACGCTCGGTGCTGCATCGCCTCGCCGAACTGGACCGGGGCCTGCGCGAGGCGTGCGACGGCTTCACCTTCCATGGCTGGTTCGCCGAACTGCACACCTTCTGCGCCGTCGATCTGTCGGCGTTTTATTTCGATATCCGCAAGGACGCGCTGTATTGCGACCGGCCGGATTCGACCCGCCGCCGCGCCGCCCGGACTCTGTTCGACATCCTGCTCGACACTCTGTGCAAGTGGCTGGCCCCGTTCCTCTGCTTCACTGCCGAGGAAGCGTGGCTGGCCCGCCATCCCTCCGCCGACGGCTCGGTTCATCTCGAACACTTCCCCACCCTGCCCGAGCAATGGCGGGACGAGGCCCTGGCCCAGCGTTGGGCAAAGATCCGCGATGTCCGCCGCGTCGTCACCGGCGCGTTGGAGGTCGAGCGCGCCGCCAAGCGGATCGGCTCGTCATTGCAGGCCCGCCCGGTGCTGACGGTGTCGGACGAGGTGCGCGACCTGCTCGCCGGTCTCGACCTCGCCGAAATCTTCATCACCTCGGGGGTCGATCTCGTCGTCGGCACCGCCCCCGACGGGGCCTTCGTCCTGGCCGAAATCCCCGGCATCGCCGTACAGCCCCAGGCCGCCGAGGGAGCCAAATGCGCCCGCTGCTGGAAGGTGCTGCCCGAGGTGGCCGACGCCGCCCATGACGGCGTCTGCCACCGCTGCGCCGAGGCGATGGCGACCATTGCGGCGGGGGGAGAAGGGTGATGCGCTTCGGGTTCAAAACCGCGCTCGGCCTGTCGGGGCTGGTGATCGCCCTCGACCAGCTCAGCAAGTGGGCGATCGTCGAACAGGTGATGCGGCCGGAGGGGGTGGTGGGAGCGCCCTTCTACACCCCGATGCGGATCGAACTGGCTCCCTTCCTCGATCTGGTGATGACCTGGAACCGGGGAGTCAGCTTCGGCATCGGCAACGGGGCCGCCCCGCTCGACCCGCTGATCCTGTCGGCTTTGTCCGGAGTGATCGTGCTGGCCCTGGTCGGCTGGCTGTTTCGCGCCGGATCGCCGGTGGTGCGGCTGGCGGTGTCGCTGATCGTCGGCGGCGCGATCGGAAATATCATCGACCGCCTGCGCTATGGCGCGGTCGCCGACTTCATCGACGCGCATATTGCGGGCCATCATTGGCCTGCCTTTAATTTGGCGGATTCGGCTATTACCGTTGGCGCGGTAATTTTAGTCGCCGACTCCTTGTTTGGCGGCCGCGATTCGACTAAGACATAGGATCATGAGACAGAGTGAAGCCTCCGCGCGCATTCCGCACCGTCTGGCCCCCCTTGTGGTGATGCTGGCGGTTCTCGCCTTGTCCGCTTGCTCCGAAGTGAAGCGGTCGCTCGGTTACGAGAAGGCTCCCCCGGACGAATTCCAAGTCGTCCAGCGGGCTCCGCTCAGTATGCCGCCCGACTTCTCGTTGCGCCCGCCGCAGCCCGGCGCAACCCGGCCGCAGGAAGGCACCACCCGCGAGCAGGCCCGCCGTGTCCTGACCGGGCAGCGTCTCGGCACCCCGATCGCGACGGCGGGCCGAACCCAGGGCGACGTGATCCTGCTCAAACGCTTTGGCGCCGAATCGATCCAGCCCGATATCCGCGTCCTGGTGAACAAGGAATCCCAGTCGCTCGCCGAGGCGGAAAAGAGCTTCACCGATCAGTTGGTGTTCTGGCGCAAGCCGGAACTGTCCGGCGTCGCGGTCGATCCGGTCAAGGAAAGCCAGCGCTTGCGCGAGAATCAGGCGCTCGGCAAATCGGTGTCGGAAGGCCAGACCCCCCGGATCGAACGGCGCAAGAAGGCGATCCTCGAAGGCATCTTCTGATCGGGACGAGGACGATGAGCAAAAGCAGCGCCTCTCTGCCTGTCAAAGACATCTCCGACGACGATCTTGATCTGTTCTTCAAGGTCAAACTTGACCGTTTGACGTGCCCCGTCTGCGGCGAGGATTCATTCGAAGTCCTTTTTTCCGACAGCGACAAATACCTCGAGCTCCGCTCCGGTCCGGGCATTCGAGAAATTGGCCAGACCATCCGCCATCATGCGTATCCGGCATTGGTTTTTACCTGTGACAATTGCGCCCATACGCTGCTTTTTTCTTACGAAAAAGTGCGGGATTTGATTGAGCGGATCAAGTCGGAGGTCGGCGATGGCCGTTCTTAAGCTATCCGCGATGAGAGATGGACCGGCTCCCTCCCTTGAAACGGGAGGCGGCGGTGGCGATAATGGAGATATGGACGCCCTGATCCGCCGCGTTGATCGTCTTGAAGAAACCGTTGTCTCGATCCGGGACACGCTGGCGAGGCTTGAACCTCGGATCACCGAAACCCACGCCTTTGTCTCCGTCGTTCTTCCGACGCTGGCGACCAAGGTCGAATTGGCGGAGATCAGAACCGATCTTGCTGCGGCGACAGCACTTCTCCCGACGCTCGCGACCAAGGTCGAACAGTCCGAAATCCTCGTTCAGTTGGCCGAAAAGCCTGGAAAACTCTATCTCTGGACCATGGCAGGGGTACTCATTGCCGTTGCCGCTTTGGGCGCGGTTTTTGGTCCGATCCTTCAAAAAACCCTACCCTGAACCGCATGTGGGACGCATCGGTACGATGCCATTCCCCAAACCGGATTCCTTGATCGGAGGATGCATGATCGCGGCACGGACGTTGCTCGCCCGGTCGGCGCTGCTGTTGGCGGCGCTGTTGGTTGTCTCCCCCCCGGCCCAGGCGCGGCTGTTCGATCCCCAGACCTTCACCCTGTCGAACGGAATGACGGTGGTGGTGGTGCCCAACCACCGGGTTCCGATCGTCTCGCACATGGTGTGGTACAAGGTCGGCGCCGCCGACGAGGTCGCGGGGAAAAGCGGGCTGGCCCACATGCTTGAACATCTGATGTTCAAGGGCACGCCCTCGGTGCCGCCGGGCGATTTCTCGAAGATCGTGTCCCGCAATGGCGGCCGCGACAACGCCTTTACCAGTTCGGATTATACCGGCTATTTCCAGAACGTCGCCGCCGACCGGCTGGAACTGGTGATGCGGATGGAAGCCGACCGCATGGCCAATCTGACGCTCGACGAGGAGAATTTCCGCACCGAGCGGGCGGTGGTGCTGGAAGAGCGGCGCTCGCGCGTTGGCAACAATCCGGCGGCGCGGCTGGCCGAGCAGATGGAAGCGACGCTGTTCCTCAACAGCCCCTATCACCGCCCGGTGATCGGCTGGCAATCCGAGATCGCCGGATTGACCAGGGACGATGCGCTGGCGTTCTATCGCCGCTGGTACGCCCCCAATAATGCCGTTCTGATCGTCGCGGGCGACGTCGATGCCGACATTGTCCGTCCGCTGGCGGAGAAATATTACGGCACCCTGCCCCGCGCCGAGATTGCGCCGCGCCTCCGCACCGAGGAACCGGCCCCGGAAGCGGCGCGCCGCGTCACCGTCACCGATCCCCGCGTCAGCCAGCCGAGTTGGAGCCGCCTCTATCTCGCCCCCAGCCAACGGGCGGGCGAGTCCCGGCTGGCCCAGCCGCTGGAGGTTCTGGCCGAAATCATCGGCGGCGGCGCGACCTCAACGCTGTACCGCTCTCTGGTGGTCGAACAGGGTCTGGCCGCCCATGCCGACGCCGCCTATGACCCGGTCGCGGTCGGCCTGACCAGCTTTCGCATCGGTGTCGTCCCCCGCCCCGGCATCAGCCCGGAGCGGCTGGAAGCGGCGGTTGACGCCCAGATCGCCCGGATCGCCAAGGGCGAGATCGCGGCCGAGGAGGTCGAGCGGGCCAAGACCCGTCTGCGCGCCAGTGTCGTCTATGCCCGCGATTCGCTCCATACCGGAGCCCGGGTGCTGGGCGAGGCGCTGGCGGTCGGCCTCACCGTCGAAGACGTCGAATCCTGGCCCGACCGGGTCGGCGCGGTAACCCCGGCCCAGGTCGCCGAGGCCGCCGCCCAGGTGCTTGACGCCCGCGCCTCGGTCACCGGCCTGTTGTTGCCTGAGCCCGGGGCCGCGCCCCAGCCCGCAGCACCGCCCGCCGCCCGTCCCGCCCCCCGGGAGATCCGCTGATGTCGCGCCTGCTCGCTGTATTCGCCCTGATGATCGGCCTTGCCCTGACCGGGCTGTCCGCTCCCGCCGCCGCCGTCACCGTCGAAAAGGTGGTCAGCCCGGGCGGGATCGAAGCCTGGCTGGTCCGCGATCATTCCAACCCGATCCTGGCGCTGGAACTGTCGTTTCGCGGCGGGGCCTCGCTCGATCCCGAGGGGAAGTCGGGTCTGGCGGTGATGACCGCCGCTTTGCTGGACGAAGGAGCCGGGCCTTATGAGTCGCAGGCCTTTCAGCGGATGCTGGAAGACCGGGTGATCGGCCTGTCGTTCGATGCCGGGCGCGACGGCTTTCGCGGCCATCTGAAGACCCTGACCGAGCATCGCGACACCGCCTTCGAGCTGTTCCGGCTGGCGCTGACCCAGCCCCGTTTTGACAAACCGGCAGTCGAGCGGATTCGCGGCCAGATCGTCGCCGGTCTGATGCGCGAATCCGAAAGCCCCGAGATCGCCGCCTCGAAGGCGTGGTTCCTGGCGGTGTTCGCCGGTCATCCCTATGCCCGCTCGCCGCGCGGCGAGATCGCCTCGATCAAGGCGATCAAGCTCGCCGATCTGAAGGGAGAGGTCCGCCGCCTGCTCGCCCGCGACCGGATGACGATCGGCGTGGTCGGCGATATCGACCCGCCCGAATTGGGCCGCCTGCTCGATGCCACCTTCGGCGGCTTGCCCGCCAGCGCGCCGCCGCTGACCGTGCCCGACATCCGTCCCGGCGCGGCCGGGATGGTGAAGACGATCGAGCGCGATATCCCCCAGACCGTCGCGACGTTCGGTCTGGCCGGGATCAAGCGCGACGATCCCGACTGGTATGCCGCGACGGTGCTGAACCACATTCTGGGCGGGGGCGGCTTTGCCTCGCGCCTGACCGAAGAAGTGCGGGAAAAGCGCGGGCTGGCCTATTCGGTGTGGACCGGGCTGGTCCCGCTCGACCATGCCGGATTGATCCTCGGCGGCGTCGCGACCCAGACCAGCCGGTTTGACGAATCCGTCGCCCTGATCCGCGAGGAATTCCGCAAGCTGCGTGACGAGGGGGTGAGCGAGGCCGAACTGGCCGACGCGAAAACCTATCTCAACGGCTCGTTCCCGCTTCAGCTCGATTCGACCGTCGCGATTGCCCAGGTGCTGGTCCAGCTTCAGAACGACCGGCTGGGGGCCGACTTCCTCGACCGCCGCCCGGCTTTGATCGCGGCGGTCAGTCGCGACGATCTCCGCCGGGTTGCCGCCCGTCTGCTCGATCCCGCCGCCTTGACCCTGGTTTCGGTCGGCCGCGCCCAGAAGTAAGGAAAGGGTATTGGGGCCTCGCCCCAAACCCCGACCGGGAGGCCTGGGCCTCCCGGACCCTCCCGTTTGGAATCGTCACCCCCGGTCGCGTCAGCTCTACCGCCGTCCGAACAGCTTTTCGATATCGGACAGGCCCAGCACGACATGGGTGGGGCGGCCGTGATTGCACTGGCCGGACAGCGGGGTTGTCTCCATCTGGCGCAACAGCGCGTTCATCTCGGGCAGGCTGAGACGTCGCCCGGCCCGCACCGAGCCATGGCAGGCCAGGGTGGCGCAGATGTCGAGCAACCGCTCTGACAACGCCGTTATCGCCCCCCATTCCGCCAGTTCGTCGGCAAGATCGCGGACCAGTCCGGCGATGTCGCTGGCCTCGCCCAGCAAAGCGGGGACGTCCCGCACCACCACCGCGCCCGCCCCGAACGGCTCGATCGTCAGTCCCAGCGCCGCCAGGTCCTCGGCCCGCTCGATCAGCCGCGCCACCGCCGCTTCGCCCAGTTCGACCACTTCGGGCAGCAGCAGGCCCTGACGGGCGACGCCGCCCTCGGCCAGCGCCTGTTTCATCCGCTCGAACACCAACCGTTCGTGGGCGGCGTGCTGATCGACGATCACCAGCCCCGAGGCGGTCTCGGCAACGATATAGGTATCGTGAAGCTGGGCTCGGGCTGCTCCCAGCGGATAGTCGGGTTGGGCATCGGCCGGGGGCAGTCCGGTTTCGCCCGAGGGTGCGGCGGGGGGCAGCGACAGTCCGGGGATCGATTCGGCCAGACCGGGGAAGCCGCCGCTGCCGAACGGAGCCTGGGCAGCACGACCGGCCGCCAGCGTCGCGGCTGAGGGGCGAGGCGGCGGTGACCAGGACGAATTCGGCCGATAGGGGGACGCGGCGGCAGGCAGAGGAGACCGGCCCAGTGCGCCCAGCGCATCGCCGGTCAGGGTCGAACTGGCCCGGTGCCCGGCGGCGGCCAAGGCGTGGCGGATCGCGCCGACGATCAGCCCACGCACCAGACCGGAATCGCGGAAGCGGACTTCGGCCTTGGCGGGGTGGACGTTGACATCGACCTGATCGGGGTCAAGCTCCAGGAACAGCGCCACCACCGGGTGGCGGTCGCGGGCCAGCACGTCCTGATAAGCGCCGCGCACCGCGCCGATCACCAGCCGGTCGCGGACCGGACGGCCATTGACGAACAGATATTGCTGGGCGGCGGTGGCACGGTTGTAGGTCGGCAGTCCGGCCCAACCGGTGAGGCGGATGCCGTCGCGCTCGGCATCGAGCGCCAGGGCGTTGGCCTCGAACTCGCGCCCAACCACCTGGGCCAGCCGGGCCAGACGCGCGCTGTCGCCGGTTCGGGCGGGCAGATCGAGCGAACGCCGCGCCCCGTCGCTCAGCGAAAAGGAAATCTCGGGATGGGCCATCGCCAGCCGCTCGATCACCTCGATCGCGTGGCCGGTTTCGGTGCGCGGTGCCTTCAGGAATTTCAACCGGGCCGGGGTGGCGAAGAACAGGTCGCGGACCTCGACCCGAGTGCCGGGCGGATGCGCCGCCGGTTGCGCCGCGCCTTTCTCGCCGCCCGCGACGGTCAGGCTCCAGGCCGACTCCGCGCCGCGCTTGCGGCTGGTCAGCGTCAGCCGCGCCACCGACCCGATCGAGGGCAGCGCCTCGCCGCGAAAGCCCAAGAAGCGGATGCGGACCAGATCGTCGTCGGGAAGCTTGGACGTCGCGTGGCGTTCGACCGCCAGCGCCAGTTCGTCGGGGTCCATCCCCATTCCGTCGTCGCTGACCGAGATCAGCGTCTGCCCGCCCTCGCCCAGGACGACGTCGATCCGGGTCGCCCCGGCATCCAGCGCGTTTTCGACCAGTTCCTTGACCGCCGAGGCGGGGCGTTCGACCACTTCGCCAGCGGCGATGCGGTTGACCAAAGTGGGGGGGAGCAGACGGATCGGCATTGCCCCACTTTAATCCCAACCGGCGCGGAGCGGAACCGGTCCGTTTCAGGGGCGGCCCCTCCCCCAACACAGAAAAAACCCCCGCCTCGGCGACCCGAGACGGGGGTTTTCTGTTTTCGACGTCCGAAACCGATTACTCGGCGGCGGACGGCGGTTCGGTGGTGGCCTGCGGAATTGCCGCCGTCGGGATCTGTCCGGCCCCGACATCGGCCTCGACCGCCATGTCGCGATCGCGCTTGGCAGCGATCTCGCGCAGGCGGTTCATCACCGCGCCGGTACCGGCGGGGATCAGACGACCGACGATGACGTTTTCCTTCAACCCGTTGAGGGTATCGACCTTGCCGGACACCGCCGCCTCGGTGAGGACGCGGGTGGTCTCCTGGAACGAGGCCGCCGAGATGAAGGAATGGGTCTGCAACGACGCCTTGGTGATGCCCTGGAGCACCGGGGTCGCCGAAGCGGGACGCCCGCCCTCGCGGATCGCCTTCGCGTTCTCGATGTCGAACTCGGTGCGATCGACCTGTTCACCGACCAGAAGGGTGGTGTCGCCGGGCTCGGTGATCTCGACCTTTTGCAGCATCTGGCGAACGATCACCTCGATGTGCTTGTCGTTGATCTTCACGCCCTGGAGACGATAGACCTCCTGGATTTCGTTGATCAGGTACTGGGCCAGCGCCTCGACACCCATCACCTTGAGGATGTCGTGCGGCACCGGATTGCCGTCCATCAGCGGATCGCCGCGGCGGACGTAATCGCCTTCCTGCACCGAGATGTGCTTGCCCTTCGGGATCAGGTATTCGACCGGATCGCCATCCTCGGGCACGACGAGAATACGGCGCTTGGACTTGTAATCCTTGCCGAATTCGACGCGACCGTCGATGTCGGAGATGATGGCGTGATCCTTGGGCTTGCGCGCCTCGAACAACTCGGCGACACGCGGCAGACCGCCGGTGATGTCACGGGTCTTCGAGGATTCACGCGGGATACGCGCCAGCACGTCACCGGCGTTGACCTTGCTGTTGTTCTCGATCGACAGAATGGCATCGACCGACATGAAGTAGCGGGCTTCCAGACCGTTGGCCAGCACCACTTCCTCGCCCCGCTCGTCTCTGAGCGTGATACGGGGACGCAGATCGGCGCCGCGCGGCTGCTGCTTCCAGTCGATGACCACCTTGCTGGCGATACCGGTGGCTTCGTCAACCACCTCACGCATCGACAGACCTTCGATCAGATCGACATAGTGAATGACGCCAGCCCGCTCGGTGATGATCGGCAGGGTGTAGGGGTCCCACTCGGCCAGCTTGGTGCCCTTGGTGACGACCTGTCCCTCATCGACCAGCAGCTTGGCACCATAGGGCACGCGGTGACGGGCGCGTTCACGATGGTTGGCGTCATACAACGCCACTTCGCAATTGCGGCTCATCACGATGCTCGACCCGCTCGAATTGACGACGAGGTTCCGGTTGATGACCTGAACCGTCGCGTCGATCGAGGATTCGATGCTCGACTGCTCGGCACCGCGCTGGGCGGCACCACCGATGTGGAAGGTACGCATGGTGAGCTGGGTACCCGGCTCGCCGATCGACTGCGCGGCAATAACACCGACCGCTTCGCCGACATTGACCTTGGTGCCCCGGGCCAGATCGCGACCGTAGCAGGCGCCGCAGACGCCTTCTTCGGAATCGCAAGTCAGGACCGAGCGGATCGAGACGGTTTCGATCCCGGCGGATTCGATCTGCTCGACCGCGTTCTCGTCGATGATGACCGCGGCGGGGACGATGACCTCGCCGGTGGCCGGATTGACGATATCGCGGGCGGCGGAGCGGCCGAGGATCCGTTCACCCAGCGAGGCGATCACTTCGCCACCTTCGATCACCGGGGAAACGGTGAGGCCGTTGGTGGTGCCGCAATCGTCTTCGCAAATGATCGCGTCCTGAGCGACGTCAACGAGACGACGGGTCAGATAGCCCGAGTTCGCGGTCTTCAGCGCGGTATCGGCCAGACCCTTACGGGCACCGTGGGTGGAGTTGAAGTACTCCAACACGGTCAGGCCTTCCTTGAAGTTCGAGATGATCGGCGTCTCGATGATTTCACCCGACGGCTTGGCCATCAGACCACGCATACCGGCGAGCTGCTTCATCTGAGCGGCCGAACCACGGGCACCGGAGTGAGCCATCATGTAGATCGAGTTGATCGGCTTTCCGGGCGCCTGGCTCGAAATCTGCTTCATCATCGCGTCGGCGACATCGTCGGTGCACTTCGACCAGGCATCGACGACCTTGTTGTACTTTTCGCCCTGGGTGATCAGACCGTCCTGGTACTGCTGCTCGTATTCCTTGACCTTGTCTTCGGTCTCGCCGACCAGCTGTTCCTTTTCCGGCGGAATGACGAGATCGTCCTTGCCGAAGGAAATGCCGGCCTTGAAGGCGTTGGAATAGCCGATGCCCATGATGCGGTCGGCAAAGATCACCGTCTCTTTCTGACCGCAATGGCGGTAGACGACGTCGATGACGTTCTGGATTTCCTTCTTGGTCAACAGACGGTTGATCAGCGAGAAGGGGACGTTCTTGTTCTTCGGCAAGATCACCGACAGCATCATCCGGCCCGGCGTCGTATCGACGATCCGGGTCACCGGGTTGCCGTCGCTATCGACGGTGTCGTAGCGTGCCTTGATCCGGGAATGCAGGGTGATCGTCTTCGCCGACAGCGCTTCCTCGATCTCGGCCATATTGACGAAGACGGGGACGCGATAGAGCAAAGCGCGACCGTCCTTCACCGCCGCTTCGGCCTCTTCGGGCGTGGCGAAGGTCAAAGCGGTGCCGGGCTTGGCGACGTTGAACAGACGCAGGTGACCGCTGGCCAGACCGGCGGCGAGCGCATCACGCGACGAGACGTTGACGCGCAGATGCGCGGTGACGTCGCGGCGGGCGATGCGGTCGAGCAGGCCGTCGAGATCGGTGGTGTCGATCGGGCTGGACGGCTCGGTCGGGCAATAGAACAGGATCGAGTTGTTGTCGAGCGCGCCCCGCAACTCTTCGACCGTGCGGATCTTCAGCGCCTGACCGGGCATTTCGTCCCGATCCATCGTGATGTAATAGATACCGAGAACGATATCCTGCGACGGCACGATGATCGGCTTGCCGTTGGCGGGCGAGAGGATGTTGTTGGTCGACATCATCAGCACGCGCGCTTCAAGCTGGGCTTCCAGCGAGAGCGGCACGTGAACCGCCATCTGATCGCCGTCGAAATCGGCGTTGAAGGCGGTGCAAACCAGCGGATGCAGCTGGATCGCCTTACCCTCGATCAGGGTCGGCTCGAACGCCTGGATGCCCAGGCGGTGCAGCGTGGGAGCGCGGTTGAGGAACACCGGGTGTTCGCGGATCACCTCTTCCAGGATGTCCCACACCTCGGGACGTTCCTTTTCCACCATCCGCTTGGCCGCCTTGATGGTGGTGGCCATGCCGTACAGTTCGAGCTTGGAATAGACGAACGGCTTGAACAGCTCCAATGCCATCTTCTTGGGAAGACCGCATTGGTGCAGTTTCAGTTCGGGACCGACGACGATCACCGAACGGCCGGAATAATCGACGCGCTTACCGAGCAGGTTCTGACGGAAGCGGCCCTGCTTGCCCTTCAGCATGTCGGACAGCGACTTCAGCGGCCGCTTGTTGGCGCCGGTGATGGCGCGGCCGCGACGGCCGTTGTCGAACAGGGCGTCAACCGCCTCCTGCAACATCCGCTTTTCGTTACGGACGATGATCTCGGGGGCGCGCAGTTCGATCAGCCGCTTCAAACGATTGTTGCGGTTGATGACGCGACGATAGAGGTCGTTCAGATCCGAGGTGGCGAAACGGCCGCCATCGAGCGGAACCAGCGGACGCAGTTCCGGCGGAATGACCGGAATCACTTCCAGGATCATCCATTCCGGGCGCGAGCCGGATTCGAGGAAAGCCTCGACCAGCTTCATCCGCTTGACCAGCTTCTTGCGCTTGGCCTCGGAGGTGGTTTCCTTGAGGTCGATCTTGAGCTGGGCCTTTTCGGCCTCCAGATCGATCACCGACAGCATGTCGCGGATCGCTTCCGCGCCGATCTTGGCGGTGAAGGCGTCCTCGCCGAACTCATCGACGGCGCGCATGTACTGCTCTTCGGTCAGCAGCTCACGCAGCTTCAGCGGCGTCAGACCCGGCTCGACCACGACGTAATTCTCGAAATAGAGAATCCGTTCGAGGTCCTTCAGGGTCATGTCGCACAGCAGACCGATGCGGGACGGCAGCGACTTCAGGAACCAGATGTGGGCGACCGGGCTGGCCAGCTCGATATGGCCCATGCGCTCGCGCCGGACCTTGGCCAGCGTCACTTCGACGCCGCACTTCTCGCAGATGATGCCGCGATACTTCATCCGCTTGTACTTGCCGCACAAGCATTCGTAATCCTTGATCGGCCCGAAGATGCGGGCGCAGAACAGGCCGTCGCGCTCGGGCTTGAAGGTACGATAATTGATCGTCTCGGGCTTCTTGATCTCGCCGAACGACCAGGAGCGGATGCGCTCGGGCGAGGCGATGGAAATCCGGATCTGGTCAAAGGTGGGGGTAGAACCACCCTGACCGAAGATCTTCATAAGTTCGTTCATCGACATGCTCCCGTGTGACCTTGTCGGGGGGCGGCGGAGGCGCCGGGGCACCCCCGCCACAGGTCGTATCGGTTAGAAATCCCGCTGAGTGAGTTCGACGTTGAGGCCAAGCGAGCGCAGTTCCTTGACCAACACGTTGAACGATTCGGGGATGCCGGCTTCGAAGGTTTCGTCGCCGCGGACGATCGCCTCGTAGACCTTGGTACGGCCGGACACGTCGTCCGACTTCACCGTCAGCATTTCCTGCAACGTATAGGCAGCGCCATACGCTTCCAGGGCCCACACTTCCATTTCACCGAACCTCTGGCCGCCGAACTGGGCCTTACCGCCCAACGGCTGCTGAGTGACCAGCGAATAGGGGCCGATCGACCGGGCGTGGATCTTGTCATCGACCAGGTGGTGCAGCTTCAGCATGTAGATGTAGCCGACCGTGACCTTGCGGTCGAACGGCTCGCCGGTACGACCGTCGATCAGGGTGACCTGACCCGAGGTCGAGCGGTTGGCCTTGGTCAGCATCTCGACGATGTCGCTTTCGCGGGCACCGTCGAACACCGGCGTCGCGATCGGCACGCCGGGCCGCAGGTTGTTGGCGAGTTCGAGAATCTCGGCGTCGGGCAGATCGGTGATCTCGTCGTTGAAGATCACCTCGCCATAGACGTCCTTCAGCTTGTCGCGCAGGTCGGGCAGCGTCGCATTGCTGCGGCGAACCTGATCGAGCACGTCGCCGATCTGCTGGCCGAGACCGGCGCAGGCCCAGCCCAGATGGGTCTCGAGAATCTGACCGACGTTCATGCGCGACGGCACGCCCAACGGGTTCAGAACCAGATCGACCTGACGGCCGTCTTCGAGATAGGGCATGTCTTCCAGCGGCATGATCCGCGAGATGACGCCCTTATTGCCGTGACGACCGGCCATCTTGTCACCGGGCTGAAGCTTGCGCTTCACCGCGACGAACACCTTGACCATCTTCATCACGCCGGGCGGCAGTTCGTCGCCGCGCTGGAGCTTTTCGACCTTGTTCTCGAACCGCTCCTGAAGCTTCTCGACCTGCTGGTCGAACGCCCGCTTCAATTGCTCGACATCGGCCATCACCGCATCGTCTTCGATGGCGATGTTGCGCCACGCGCTCGGATGCAGAGCGTCCAGGGTGTCGTCGTCGAGGACGACACCGGCCCGGACGCCGCGCGGACCGGACACGATCTTGCGGCCGATGATCTGCTGCTTCAGACGGGCGAAGAACGAGCGTTCGAGAATGCCGCGTTCGTCGTCGCGATCCTTGGCCAGACGTTCGATTTCCGAGCGCTCGATCGCCAGGGCACGTTCGTCCTTCTCGACGCCACGGCGGGAGAAGACACGGACCTCGACGATGGTGCCGGTAACGCCGGGGGGCAGCCGCAGCGAGGTGTCGCGAACGTCGGACGCCTTTTCGCCGAAGATGGCGCGCAGCAGCTTTTCTTCCGGAGTCATCGGGCTTTCGCCCTTCGGCGTGACCTTGCCGACCAGAATGTCGCCCGGCTTGACCTCGGCACCGATATAAACGATGCCGGCCTCGTCGAGGTTCTTCAGGGCTTCTTCACCGACGTTCGGAATGTCGCGGGTGATTTCTTCCTGACCCAGCTTGGTATCGCGGGCCATCACTTCGAATTCTTCGATATGGATCGAGGTGAACACGTCGTCGCGGACGATGCGCTCGGAGATCAGGATCGAATCTTCGAAGTTGTAGCCGTTCCACGGCATGAAGGCGACGAGCACGTTGCGGCCCAGCGCCAGCTCGCCCAACTGGGTCGAGGGGCCGTCGGCGATGATGTCGCCCTTCTGAATCAGATCGCCGACCTTCACCAGCGGACGCTGGGTGATGCAGGTGTTCTGGTTCGAACGCTGGAACTTCAGCAGGTTGTAGATATCGACGCCCGAGGCGGTCGCCTGAGTTTCCTCGGTGGCGCGGATAACGACGCGGGTGGCATCGACCTGATCGACGATGCCGGTCCGACGCGCGGTGATCGCCGCACCGGAATCGCGGGCCACCGCCTGCTCCATCCCGGTGCCGACCAGCGGCGCTTCGGCACGGATCAGCGGAACCGCCTGACGCTGCATGTTCGAGCCCATCAGAGCGCGGTTGGCGTCATCGTTTTCCAGGAACGGGATCAGCGCGGCGGCAACCGACACCAGCTGCTTGGGGCTGACGTCGATCATGTTGATTTCCGACGACGGCACCATCACGAACTCGCCAGCGCGGCGGCACGAGACCAGATCGTCGACGAAGCGGCCTTCGGCATCCAACTCGGAATTGGCCTGAGCGACGGTGTAGCGTCCCTCTTCCATCGCCGAGAGATAGACGACATCGCTGGTGACGATTCCATCGACAACCTTGCGGTACGGCGCTTCGATGAAGCCGTACTGGTTGACGCGGGCATAGGTCGCCAGCGAGTTGATCAGACCGATGTTCGGGCCTTCCGGCGTCTCGATCGGGCAGATACGGCCGTAATGGGTGGGATGAACGTCGCGGACTTCGAAGCCCGCGCGCTCGCGGGTCAGACCGCCCGGCCCGAGCGCCGACAGGCGGCGCTTATGGGTGATTTCCGACAGCGGGTTGGTCTGATCCATGAACTGCGACAGCTGCGAGGAGCCGAAGAATTCACGCACCGCCGCCGCAGCGGGCTTGGCGTTGATCAGGTCGTGCGGCATCACCGAATCGATATCGACCGAGGACATCCGCTCGCGGATCGCCCGCTCCATCCGCAGCAGGCCGACGCGATACTGATTTTCCATCAGTTCGCCGACCGAACGGACGCGACGGTTGCCCAGGTGATCGATGTCGTCGATCTCGCCCTTGCCGTCCTTCAGCTCGACCAGGACCTTGATCACGCCCAGGATGTCTTCCTTGCGGAGAACCCGGACGGTATCGGCCACCTCGGGGGTGTTGAGGCGCGAGTTCATCTTGACGCGACCGACCGCAGACAGGTCATAGCGCTCGGAATCGAAGAACAGGCCCTGGAACAGCGCCTCGGCGGTTTCCAGCGTCGGCGGCTCGCCCGGACGCATCACCCGGTAGATGTCGATCAGCGCTTCCTCGCGGCTCGAATTCTTATCGACCGCCAGGGTGTTGCGGATATAGGGACCGACATTGATATGGTCGATGGCGAGCACCGGCAGTTCGGTGATCCCCACCTTCTCCAGTTCGGCGACCAAGGCGGCGGTCAGTTCGTCGCCCGCCTCGGTATAGATCTCGCCGGTGACCTCGTTGATGAGATCCTCGGCGACATACTGGCCGATCATATCCTCGGGCGCGACCAGGATCTCGGTCAGACCGGCATCCTTCAGCTTGCGGCCGAAACGGGGAGTCATCTTGGTGCCCGCGTCGGCGACCTTTTCGCCGGTGGCGGCGTCGATCAGATCGGAGACGAGCTTGACGCCCTTCAACCGCTCGGCGTCGAACACCGTCTTCCACCCTTTCGGGCCGCGGGTGTAGGTCACCTTCTCGTAGAAATACGACAGGATCTCTTCGGCGGTCATGCCCTGGACTTCGCCGGGCTCGACGGCGCGGCTCTCGGCGGCACGGGCGGCGCGCAGACCGGCGCTAGCCTCCCCGTCCAACGCGTAAAGCAGCGTGGTGACCGGCAGCTTGCGGCGGCGGTCGATGCGGACATAGACCTGATCCTTGGCGTCGAACTCGAAGTCCAGCCAGGAGCCGCGATAGGGAATGACGCGGGCGGCGAACAGATACTTGCCCGACGAATGGGTCTTGCCCTTGTCATGGTCAAAGAACACGCCCGGGCTGCGGTGCATCTGCGAAACGATGACGCGCTCGGTGCCATTGATGACAAAGGTGCCGTTCGACGTCATGAGCGGCATGTCGCCCATATAGACGTCTTGTTCCTTGATGTCGCGGATCGAGCGGGCGCCGGTGTCCTCGTCGATATCCCAGACCACCAGCCGCAGCGTCACCTTCAGCGGCGCGGCGAAGGTCATGCCGCGCTGCTGGCATTCCTCGACGTCGTACTTGGGGGTTTCCAGCTCGTAGCGGACGAATTCCAGCGTGCCACGCTCGGAAAAGTCCTTAATCGGGAAGACGGACCGGAAGACCTCCTGGAGGCCGACACTGGCGCGGCTCTCGGGCAGCACGTCCATCTGGAGGAAGTGATCGTAGGAGCTTTTCTGCACCTCGATCAAATTCGGCATCGGCGCGACGGTCGGGATCCGCCCGAAGCTTTTGCGCACCCGCTTGCGACCCGTATAGGATTTAGCCATTGCCGCTCCTCGTCTTTTCGTCGGTATAGGCCCAACACACTTGCCGACCGGGATCTCGTTACCCCGGACCGCGTGCCGTTGGCACGCCGGCTCCTTGCGGAGCCTCAATCAACCGCCCCGTCGTGGGGCGGATATTCCCGTCACCAGACCCGGTGACGGCGTCGTCATCATCCAGCGCCCAAGGGCCGGGAGGCGACAATCGCATCCCGGCCCCCAGTACGTTCGCCAGAAAGCGATCCTACTTCACCTGCACCTTGGCGCCGGCATCCTCGAGGACCTTCTTCAGCTTGGCAGCTTCGTCCTTGCTGACGCCGTCCTTCACCTGCTTCGGAGCGGCCTCGACGAGGTCCTTGGCTTCCTTCAGGCCCAGGCCGGTGATGGCGCGGACTTCCTTGATCACGTTGATCTTCTTGTCGCCGGCATCGACGAGGATGACCTCGAACTCGGTCTGCTCTTCGGCAGCGGCGGCAGCGGCAACCGGGGCGGCGGCGGCGGCAACCGGAGCGGCGGCGGAAACGCCCCACTTCTCTTCGAGCAGCTTCGACAGCTCGGCGGCTTCGAGGACGGTCAGGGCCGACAGATCGTCAACCAGCTTGGCAAGATCAGCCATTTTCATACTCTCCTGAGATAAGCTTGAAACTTGGGAAATAAAAGGGGCTCACGCGGCGTCCTTGTCCGCCTTCGCCTTCAGAACCCGGGCCAACTGGCCCGCGGGCGCCTGAAGCACGCCGGCGATACGGGTGGCGGGAGTCGAGATCATGCCGACCAGCTTGGCCCGCAGCTCGTCGAGCGACGGCAGCGCGGCCAGAGCCTTCACACCGTCGATGTCAAGACGCTGATTGCCCAGCGATCCACCGAGGATCTTGAGCTTATCGTTGGTCTTGGCGAAATCGACGGCAACCCGAGCGGCGGCAACCGGATCGCGCGAAACGGCGATGGCGGTCGGGCCGACGAACAGGTCGTCGAGGTTCTCGAACTCGGTACCACCAAGGGCAAGCCTGGTGAGACGATTCTTGGTCACTTTGAAGCTGGCCCCGGCCGCGCGCATCTTGACGCGGAGGGAGGTCATCTCGGCAACCGTCAGGCCCTTGTACTGGGTGACGACAACCAGCCCGACTTCCCCGAGCGTCTCATGCAGCGACCCGACCCACTCTTTCTTCTGTGTCCGGTCCACGTTCGTCTCCAAACATCGAGCCGAACCCTGCCCGCCCTGGCTATCGGTTAAGCCTTTCAGGCGGCGGCTTCGGTTCATTGCCCAAGGCCCCTTCCGGTCGGACGAACCGTCCATCCAGGGCCGGTGGCCTGTCCCAGAAGCTTCAAGCCGTAAGCCGACGGAATTCTTTTAGGGAAAACCGGCGGCACGTTCTTTCTTCTTCTGTCTCGGCAGGCGGGAACTCCCATCAAGCCTCGGTCGGAGCGATCCGGCCTTGGCGCCTGCGGTCTCGGACAGGTGCGGGAAGCCGGTCGTTGCGGACCGACTTCCCATCCCCTTTCCCCGAGGGGAGAGGGAAACGTCATGCGCTCGAAGGCGCGTCATCACACCACGATGGTGCCGGAATCCAGCTTGAGGCCCGGACCCATCGTCGAGGACAGCGACACCTTCTTAAGATAGGTGCCCTTCGCGCCCTGCGGCTTGGCTTTGATGATCGCGTCGACAAAGGCGCGGATATTCTCGACCAGCTTGGCTTCGTCAAAGCTCGCCTTGCCGATACCGGCGTGGATGATACCCGCCTTCTCGACACGGAACTGAACCTGACCGGCCTTGGCCGCGCGCACCGCCTCGACGACGTTGGTGGTGACGGTGCCCAGCTTCGGGTTCGGCATCAGGCCGCGCGGCCCGAGAACCTTACCCAACCGGCCAACCAGACCCATCATGTCGGGGGTGGCGATGCAGCGGTCGAAATCCATCGTGCCGCCGTTGACGGCCTCGAACAGGTCTTCGGCACCGACGATGTCGGCCCCGGCCTTCTTCGCTTCCTCGGCCTTGTCGCCCTTGGCGAACACGGCGACGCGGACGGTCTTGCCGGTGCCGTGCGGCAGTTCGATCACGCCACGGACCATCTGGTCGGCGTGGCGGGGATCGACGCCGAGATTGAGGGCGATTTCGACGGTCTCGTCGAACTTCGAGGTCGCGCTCGACTTGATCACAGCCACCGCCTCGGCGAGGGTGTAGAACTTGTCGCGGTTGATACCGGCGTAAGCCGCCTTCAGGCGCTTTCCTTCGCGTGCCATCTGCTTACTCCACAACCTTGAGGCTCATCGACTTCGCCGAACCGACGATCATGCTGCAAGCGGCGTCAACGTCATTGGCGTTGAGATCCTGCATCTTCTTCTCGGCGATTTCGCGAATCTGAGCCATCGTGACCTGACCGACGGTGCCCTTGCCGGGGGTCTGCGACCCCTTGGCGATGCCCGCGGCCTTCTTCAGGAAGAAGCTGACCGGCGGAGTCTTGGTCACGAAGGTGAAGGTACGATCGGAATAAGCGGTGATCACCACCGGAATCGGCATGCCCGGCTCGAGACCCTGGGTCTGAGCATTGAAGGCCTTGCAGAATTCCATGATGTTCAGGCCGCGCTGACCCAGCGCCGGGCCGATCGGCGGCGACGGGTTCGCCTTGCCGGCCGCGACTTGCAGCTTGATATAGCCTACAACTTTTTTTGCCATCTTAACGATCCTCTGTCTGTCACCAGAGGTGGCGGTACGGCCTCAGGCTGGCCTCCCGCCCCCTTGACCCCAATTCCGGGACATCCGGAACGGGAACGAACAGGCTCGGGCCACCGCGTCGCGAATCCCCGCGCCGCGATTTCCCGAGCCTAAACCCTTCAGATCTTCTCGACCTGTGTGTATTCCAACTCCACCGGAGTGGACCGGCCGAAGATCGACACGGCGACCTTGAGGCGGGCCTTTTCCTCGTCGACTTCCTCGACCAAACCATTAAACGAGGTGAACGGACCGTCGGACACCCGAACCTGCTCGCCAACCTCGAAGGTGATCGACGGCTTCGGACGCTCGACCCCGTCTTGGACCTGACGGATAATCCGCTCGGCCTCGGCCTCGGTGATCGGCACCGGGCGACCCTTGCCGCCCAGAAAACCGGTGACCTTCGGCGTATTCTTGACCAGATGCCAGGTGTCGTCGGTCAAATTCATCCGCACCAGCACATAGCCGGGGAAGAACTTGCGTTCCGCACTGACCTTGGTTCCGCGCCGGACCTCAACGACCTCTTCGGTCGGCACCAGCACCTTATCGAACAGATCGGCCATGCCTTTCTGCTCGGCCTGCTCACGAATCGACTGAGCGACCTTTTTCTCGAAACCGGAATAGACGTGGATCACATACCAGCGTGCTGTCGACATGCCCGTTCAACCTTTCAGACCGAACAGGAACTTGACGGTCGTGGCAAAAAACTGATCGACGATCAGGAAGAACGTGGCGGTGATCACCACCATCACGAACACCATGAGAGTCGAGATGACGGTCTCGCGGCGGGTGGGCCAGGTGACCTTTGCGATCTCCTGACGGACCTGCTTGAAAAAGAGGGCCGGGCTCGTTTTTGCCATGTCTCTTACAGTTGATGCCGCACGCTGGCGGAAGCCTGGGGGAACAGCGTGGCAGGAGTGGAGGGGCTCGAACCCCCAACCCCCGGTTTTGGAGACCGGTGCTCTACCAGTTGAGCTACACTCCTGCATTCGCTGCCGTCCCGGATCGCCGGGGCGGCGGCAACGGCCCCCGGGTCTTACCGGAGGCCGCCCTTATACAGCTACTCGAGGACCTTGGCAACCACTCCCGCACCAACGGTACGACCGCCTTCACGGATAGCGAAACGCAGGCCCTGATCCATCGCGATCGGAGCGATCAGAACAACACTCATCTTCACGTTGTCGCCCGGCATCACCATTTCGGTGCCTTCCGGCAGCGACACGACGCCGGTGACGTCGGTGGTGCGGAAGTAGAACTGCGGACGATAATTGGTGAAGAACGGGGTGTGACGTCCGCCTTCTTCCTTGGTCAGGATGTAGGCTTCGGCTTCGAACTTGGTGTGGGGCGTGATCGAGCCCGGCGCCGCCAGAACCTGGCCACGCTCGACGTCTTCACGCTTGGTGCCACGCAGCAGAGCGCCGATGTTGTCGCCAGCCTCACCCTGATCGAGCAGCTTGCGGAACATTTCGACACCG
>NZ_FNWO01000016.1 GCF_900108475.1 Magnetospirillum fulvum
AATCGTTGCCAATTTCCGTCCCGCTTCAGTGCGGGCCCCGCCGCAGCGGGGAGGCCGGTTTATAATCGGCCCGGCCGGCCGTGTCAATCTCTTTTTTCGCTCCGCGGCGATTTCCGTTTCCGGTCTTCGCCGCCGCCTCAGAACCACCGGCTCCGAAACAGCGAGGCGCGGTTTCTATCCCGCCCCGGTCTCCGTGTCAACTGCTTTTTTCTGCAATCCGCAGAAGCCGTTAACCCTTCAACCCCCGCCGTTTCAAACCCGAAGGTTCGTCCCGGCGAGGCGCGGTTTATAGGCCCCACACCCAACCCCGTCAACAGCCTTCTCAACAAATTCGTAACTTTTCTCGATCTCGGCCGGATCATAGGCCCAGGCCACGCTCATTCGTTACAGAATAGAGGATAGCATGCAGCGTTCGCCTTCATCCCTGCCAATTCTTCATCGTTCGTTTGCGCCAGGAGCAGATGTTACCCCCCTCTCGAGCCGCTTTCCGTCTGGCGTCAAACATTAGATCAGCATAATATTTCGTCTCCTTAATATGGAGAACGCCGCCATGAGCGAAACCGGATTGGTCGATCTGTCCCCCATCGACGCCAAAAGCTGGCTGGACCAGGGGATTGCGATTCTGATCGATGTGCGCGAGCCCTATGAATATGGATTCGAGCGGATTCCCGGAGCGCTGCTCTCCCCGCTCGCCACCTTCGATCCGGCCGCGCTGCCGTGCGGTGGCCCCCAGAAGATCGTGCTGCAATGTGGGACATCAAAGCGGTCGGGCATCGCGGGCCAGCGGATGATCGATGCTGGCTGCGCCGTCGTCTACCACATCAAAGGTGGGCTGGCGGCCTGGAAGGAAGCCGGTCTCCCCCTGCTCGGGATCAATCCGACCACCGGTGCCATTGAGGCGAAGACACCGTGATGATCTCGTCCTGGTTCCGCCTCCCTCTCTTGGCCGTTCTCATTGTCTTATTGTGTGGAAGTGCGGCGGGAGCGGCGGACATGACGCTGTCTCCGACCGAGGCCAGCGCCCAAGTCGCGGCGGGAACGATGGCTTTGATTGATGTCCGCACCCCGGAGGAATGGCGTCAGACCGGGGTACCGGTGGGGGCCAAGCGGCTCGATTACCGCAATCGGACCGGAGAGAGGCAATTCGTCGAGCGGATCGTCGCGATGGTCGGGGGAGACCGCAACGCCCCGCTGGCGATCATCTGCCGCAGCGGCAACCGCTCGGCCCAAGTGCAGACCCTGCTGATCGAAAACGGCTTCACCCGGGTTGTCAATGTCCAGGAAGGAATGCTGGGCAGCGCGGCCGGACCCGGCTGGCTGCGACGTGGCTTGCCGGTCGAACCCTGCCCGACCTGTTAAGGACGGTCACGACCCTCGCATCGCCTGCGCAGAACGTGGCAATGAGGCTTGCCGTCGCGAGTGATGTGTTATGTTATAACGTATCACTCGCGTCCCGGAGGCCATCTTACCATGCTTTCCCGTCTTGCCCTTTTGTCCGCGCTGCTGATCGCGGTCTGCGGTCCCGCCTTGGCCGAACCGTTGAAGGTTGTCGCCAGCTTCTCGATCCTGGGCGACATGGTGCGCCAGATCGGCGGCGATCAGGTCGAGGTCACCACACTGGTCGGCCCCAGCGGTGACGCCCACGTCTATCAACCGACGCCGAGCGACGCCAAAGCGGTGGCCGAGGCCGATCTGATCGTCGTCAACGGATTGGGGTTCGAAGGCTGGTTCGACCGCTTGTTCAAGACGGCGGGCGGCAAGGCGCGGGTGGTGGTGGCCTCGACCGGGGTCAAGCCGCTGACGATGGAGGATGAGGATCATCCGAAATCTCTCCACAGCCACGGCCACGATCATGACCACGAAGGCGCAGCCGATCCTCATGCCTGGCAATCGCTGGCCAATGGACGGATGTATGCGACCACGATCGGCGCGGCGCTGGCCCAGGTCGCCCCCGATCGGGCCGAACAGTTCCAGACGGCGGCAGCAGCCTACGCGCAGCGTTTGGGCGTGCTGGAATCCTGGGTGCAGCGGGAATTGTCCGAGATTCCGAAATCCGAGCGCAAGGTCATCACCAGCCACGACGCTTTTGGCTATTTCGGGAAAACCTACGGAATCGAATTCGTGGCTCCGGTCGGGATCAGCACCGAGGCCGAGCCGACGGCGAAGGACGTCGCCGCCCTGATCCGCCAAATGAAAGCGAACAAGATCCGCGCCGTCTTCATTGAAGCAATGACCGATCCCCGTTTGATCCAGCAGATCGCCAAGGATGGCCGCGGCACGGTCGGTGGCAGCCTTTATTCGGATTCGCTGTCGGCGGCGGACGGCCCCGCCGCGACCTATGAGGCGATGTTCCGCCACAATGTCGGTGCGTTGAAGGCCGCCCTGACACCTCGGGGCTGACAACCGAAGGGGGGGAGGACTCCCCCCCCGATCAGTCGATCGACTTCAGATTTTCAGCCGCCATCTTGCCGCTTTTGGTGTCGGAGACCAGATCGAACCCGATCTTCTGGCCTTCGCGCAAATCGCCCAAGCCCGACCGCTCGACCGCGCTGATATGGACGAAGGCGTCCTTGCCGCCCTCATCGGGGGCGATGAAGCCGAAGCCCTTTTGGGCGTTGAACCATTTCACGGTTCCCGTAGTCATCAGGAAACCCTTTCAAGAACGGAGGAATCCTTTTCCCGCGCGTGCGGGAAAGGGCTGGCGCACGGTCAGGCGGGAAGATCATGCGCGTGGCTCCGACATTATCGGCGCTCTACAGATCCATCACTCCGTGTCGGAGACATGGTTGCTCTGAAAAGAACGACATATCAACCTTAATAAAATTCAACCGCTATTATCCAGCCAATTTGGCGAAGATTTCATCACCGACAGCCTCCGCGTCGATCGCGCCCCTCTCATAACCGGGGATGACAGCAGGTTTGCACGATATCCACCACCCCCTCGGCAAAGGGACGCGGTGAGACGGAGGGGCTGACGGCGTCTTTAACGCTGGCGTCGGCACCGGACGCGCCTTTATCCTGAGGCGATGACCAGTCCCTCCCTGACCCTGTGCGCCGACGATTACGGCCTTGCCCCCGGCGTCGGCCGCGCCATCCGCGCCCTGATCGAGGCCGGACGCCTTCAGGCGACCGGTTGCATGACCGCCGGGCCGTTCTGGCCGGACGAAGCCGCTCTGCTGCGCCCGCTGACTGGGCGGGCCGAGTTCGGCGTTCACCTGACCCTGACCGACCACGCCCCGCTCGCCCCCCTGCCCGCTTTGGCCCCGGACGGTCGTTTTCCCCCGCTGGGACGGCTGTTGAAGCTGTCGCTGCTGCGCCGCCTCGACCGCGCCGAGATCGCCGCCGAACTGGAACGCCAGATCGATTCGTTCGAAGCGGCGATGGGACGCGCTCCCGACTTTCTCGATGGCCATCACCACGTCCACCAATTGCCGGTGGTGCGGGACGTCGTGCTCGATCTGGCAGCGCGGCGGCTGGCCCCCGGCGGTTGGGTGCGGTCGTGCTGGGACAATCCGCTATCGATCCTGGGGCGCGGCATCGACCCGTTCCGCGCCGGACTGATCGCGGTGCTGGGCATCGGGCTGCGGCTGGGGCTGCGCCGGGCCGGAATCCCCCATAATCGTCGCTTTCGCGGCGTCTATGATTTTTCCGGCCGGGTTCCCTATCCGGCGCTGTTCGAACGCTTCACCGACCGCCCCGGTCCGGGCACCCTGGTGATGTGTCATCCCGGCGAGATCGACGACGCCTTGCGCGCCTGCGAGCGGCTGACCGACCAGCGCGCGGTCGAGTACGCCTACCTTGCCTCGGACGCGATGGAAGCCGCACTGACGGATCGGGGCCTCAGTCTGGCACCGCTGCCCCGGGCATGAACGGCGCGGGGCAGGCGACGCGGCTGGCAACCTATTATGCCGCCCTGTTCGCGATCATCGGCATCCTGGCCCCGTTCTGGCCGCTGTGGCTGTCGTCCCGGGGGTTAAGCCCGTCCGAGATCGGGATTCTGATCGCCTTTACCTACCTCACCCGGCTGGTCGCCAATCCGCTGGTCGGCCATTGGGTCGATCATCGCGGCGACCGCAAACGGCCGATGCTGATCCTGGCGGCGGCGGCGGCGGCGCTGTGCCTGCTGTTCCCGCTGGCCTGGGGCTTCTGGCCGATCCTGATCGTGACCCTGCTGGTGTTCCTGCCGTTCAACGGATTGATGCCGGTGGGCGACAGTCTGGTGCTGATGGTCGCCGCCCGCGAGAAGCTCGATTACGGCCGGGTGCGGCTGTGGGGCTCGCTCGCCTTTATCGCCACCGCCTCGACGGTCGGACATGTGCTGGAGGTGTGGCCCGCCGACACCCTTGCCTGGATGTTTTTCGCGCTTCTGCTCGGCCTGACCCTGACCTGCACGGCGTTGCCCGATGCCCGCGTCCCGCTGCGCGAGCGGCCGCCGCCGCTGCGGCCGCTGCTGGGGTCGGGGTTGTTCCTGCTGTTTCTCGCCGCGACCGCGCTGAACCAGACCGCCCACACCGTCTATTACGGCTTTGCCACCCTGCATTGGAAGGCGGCGGGCCTGTCGGACGCGACGATCGGATTGCTGTGGTCGGAAGGAGTCGTCGCCGAGATCGTCTTGTTCTCGCTCAGCGGCCGGGCGGTGGCGCTGGTGGGACCGGCGGGGCTGATCCTGACGGCAGGGCTGTGCGGAATCGTCCGCTGGACTGTGCTGGGAGCGACCACCGAACCAGCGCTGCTCGCTCTGGCCCAGCTTCTCCACGCCGCCACCTTCGGCTGCGCTCATCTGGGGGCGATGCATTTTATCCAGAGAGCGGTGCCGCCGTCTTTGTCGGTCCGCGCCCAGGGCCTGTTCGCAGCGATATCGGTCGGGCTGGCCCCCGGTCTGGTGATTGCGGCGACCGGGCCTTTGTACGAATGGCTGGGCGGCGAGGCGTTCTGGGTGATGGCAGCTCTGTCCGCCGCCTCGGCGTTAACGGCGTGGCCGCTGCTGCGGCGCTGGCGTGGCGGCCGCCTGATCGCGGCCTAATCCCTGCCCGAGCCGGGATCGGGCCTTGGCCCGTCTTGTCATCGCCCGCCCCTCCCCCAATCTAACATTGGGTGAAGACACCCGGATCGGCACACATGGGATGCCGTCCGGACGGTCTTTCGAGGGAGCACGGGCATGCTGACCAGACGACATCTCCTTTGGGCCGGATCGAGCGGCCTTGCCCTGCTGGCGTTGGCCGAAGGAATGTTCAGTTCGCGCGCCCGCGCTGGCGACGATTTCCCCATCCACCACACTGCCAAGGAGTGGCGCAGCATGCTGACACCGGAGCAATACGCCGTTCTGCGCGAAGAAGCGACCGAGCGTCCGTTTTCCAGCCCCCTCAACAGCGAACACCGCGCCGGAGAGTTTTCCTGTGCCGGATGCGACCAGCCCCTGTTCGATTCGGGCACGAAGTTCGACAGCGGCACCGGCTGGCCCAGCTTTTGGGCACCGAAGGACAATGCGGTCGCCACTACCACCGATTACAAGATCGGGCTTGCCCGCACCGAGGTTCATTGCAGCAAGTGCGGCGGCCATCTCGGCCACGTTTTCAACGATGGCCCGGCCCCGACCGGCCTGCGCTATTGCATGAACGGAACGGCGCTGACCTTCACACCCAAAACCACCTGAATCGTCGCGGGGTCGCCCGATGCTGTTGTTCGCCATCGCTTATCTCGCCGGAGGGCTGACGATCCTCAGCCCCTGCATCTTGCCGGTGCTGCCGTTCGTGTTTGCGGGCGCGGACCGGCCGTTCCGGCGGAGCGGACTGCCGATGCTGGCGGGGATGGCGCTGACCTTCGCTTTGATCGCGACGCTGGCGGCGGTCGGCGGACATTGGGCGATCGAGGCGAACCAGGCCGGGCGATGGGCCGCGCTGGCCCTCTTGGCGTTGTTCGGACTGGCGTTGGTGTGGCCCGGTCTGGCCGAGCGGATCTCTCGTCCGCTGGTCGCGCTGGGCGGGCGCCTGTCCCAGGCGGCGGAGCGCGACGACGGCACGCAGCGCGGAGAAATCCTGCGCCCGGTGCTGCTCGGAATCGCGACCGGTCTGGTGTGGGCTCCCTGCGCCGGGCCGGTTCTGGGTGTGATTCTCACCGCCGCCGCGTTGGACGGAGCCAGCGTCCACACCACCCTGCTGCTCGCCGCCTATGCCGCCGGAGCGGCGACCTCGCTGGCGGCGGCGCTGCTGCTGGGCCGCCGGGTCTTTGAGACAATGAAGCGCTTCCTGGGACTCGGCACATGGCTACGGCGCGGCCTCGGCGGCGCGGTGCTGGCCGGGGTTGTCGTCATCGGGCTGGGACTGGATACCGGATTGCTCGGCCGCCTGTCGCTGCCGGGAACCGTTGCAATCGAGCAGACCCTGCTCGACCGGCTTGGCCCCGCTCCGGGGATGCTGGCGGCAATGGCGGCGTCGGACAACGCTTTGCCGGTCGAGGGCACCCTGCCGTCGCTGGCCGGGGCGACGGCGTGGCTCAACTCCCCGCCGCTCAGTTCGGACAGCCTGCGCGGCAAGGTCGTTCTGGTCGATTTCTGGACTTATTCCTGCATCAATTGCCTGCGCGCCCTGCCCCACGTCCGAGCCTGGGCCGAAAAATACCGCGAGGCCGGTCTGGTGGTGCTGGGCATCCACGCCCCGGAATTCGCCTTCGAGAAATCGCTGTCGAACGTCCGTGAGGCCGTGCGCGATCTGAACGTCACCTATCCGGTCGCGATCGACAACGACTACGCCCTGTGGCGGGGCTTCAACAATCATTACTGGCCAGCTCATTACCTGATCGACCGCGAGGGCCGCATCCGCTACCACCATTTCGGCGAGGGGAATTACGACCGTACCGAAGAGGTGGTCCGCCAATTGCTGGCCGAGACCGGGCATTCCCTTCCCCCCGCCACCGATGCGGTCGATAGCCGGGGCATCCACGCTCCCGCCGACTTTGCCACGCTGGCCTCGCCCGAGACCTATCTCGGCCATGACCGCGCCGAGAATTTCCGCTCGCCCGGCGGCATCGTCCCCGACCGGACCCAGGCCTATGCCCTTCCGGCCAAGCTGCGGCGCAACGAATGGGCCTTGGCGGGGGAGTGGCAGATCGAATCCGAACGGGCGGTCGCGGCGACAGCAGGCGGGCGGATCGTGTTTCGCTTCCACGCCCGCGACCTGCATCTGGTGCTGGGGCCGGACGAGAGCGGCACCCCGATCCGCTTCCGCGTCCGCCTCGACGGAGCCGTCCCCGGTGCCGATCACGGGATCGACACCAATGCCGAGGGAGAGGGGACGGTCAGCGGACGGCGGCTGTATCAGTTGATTCGCCAGACCGAATCCAGCCGCGACCGCACCTTCGAAATCGAGTTCCTGTCCCCCGGACTTCAGGCTTTTGCCTTCACCTTCGGCTGATCCGCCGGGATCACTTGGCCGGAGCCGGGCAGAACTTGCGCACTTCCGCCGGATCGAGCGTCCCGTTCCGGTCGAGATCGAGCGAGTCGAAGGTCAGGTTGGCCTGACGCAGGAACTCGTCGAGGCTGACCTTGAAATCGAGATTGGTGTCGGCCGACATCACCGGATCGGCTCCGGTCGGGGGCGAACTGCCCCGGTCGCCGCCGTCGCGCGGACCGCCACCGCCACCAGATGGACCGCCGCCGCCGCCGGGAGGGCCACCGCCGCCCCCTCCGCCGCCGCCGCCGCGTCCGCCCCAGCTCCCGCCGGGAAAGCCGATCCGACCGCTAAGCGCCCCGTCATCCTCGCCTTGGTCGCCGCGCGGAAAACGGGGCGGAGCCGACGGCTCGACCACCCGGAACGGGGCGCGATAGGCCGACAATTCGTCGGCGGTGACAAACCCGTCGCCATCGCCATCCATCCGGGCGAATTGAGCCCGGGCATCGGCGAGGAAATCCTGGCGCGAGACGATGCCGCGATGGGCCGGATCGACCCGGACCGCCCATTCGTCCAGCGCCTCCTCGCAACGCTTCCACCCCAGCGCCCCCCCGGTCAATGGCTCGGCGTTGGGGCTGACGCTGGCGGCCTGCTGCGGGCGCGGGCCTCCTGGACCGCCCGGTCCTCCGGGGCCACCCGGGCCGGAACAGGCCGCAAGTCCGACGGCCACAACGACGACGCTCAACGCTTTTCCGGTCATGCCTCACCTTGGTTTGTGCCCTGGGGGCCGGACCGCCGCTTGGGGGGCGGCGCTCGCGCGCACTCAGACTAATCATACTCCAAAGGCCACACGCCAAACAGAAGCGGATTCCTGCGTTTTCGGAATAGAGCGTCCTGTCGGGCCGCGGGATTCCCCCCGTCACCCTTCCACACCGAAACGTGGTATTGCTAAGGGGTGGGATCGTGAGAGCAACGTCACTGTGATGGGCGACAAGCGAACCAGAGCCTCGGCCGCTTTGCCCCCTCCGCCGTCCGGTGGAACGGGGGCTTTGATTCGTCCCCAACATCGGCCACAAGGCCTGCTGTCGCGTTGGGGCCTCCCCACCGGAATCGGCCGGGCGGCGGGGGTCATTCTGCTCCTATCCCTTCTGGTCGGGCTCGCGGTCGGAGAATCGTTCCGACTGGCGATGGAAGCCGACCACCGCACCTCCTTTGAAGACAAGGCCGGACGCAAGGCCACCGCCCTGCTGGAGCAAACCGCGCGGGGCTGGGCGATGGGGGCGGTGATCATTTCGGGCGAGACCAATCCGTCGCTTCTTGTCGCCGCGACCCGGCCCGATCCGCCCCGGCAAGAGGGCGACGACAACAGCGAGGCGGCGCGCCATCTGGAACGCCTCGCCCACCGGATCGGCGGCGATGGAGCTTTCGTCGTCAACCGGGCCGGACTGATCGTCGCCTCGTGGGATGCCCAGGGACGGACGCGGCTGGGCCACGATCTCGGCTTCCGCCCCTATGTCCAGAACGGTCTGCGCGGCAGCGACAGCGTCTATGCCGCCGTGGGAAGCTCGACCGGCGACCGCTCCCTCTATATCGCCGCACCGATCCGGACGACGCAGGACGAGCCGATCGCGGCGGGCGTGGTGGTGGGACGGATCGCGATGAGCCTGATCGACCAATCCTTGCGCGACTGGCCTGGAATTGCTCTGCTGCTGTCGCCCCAGGGAGTGGTGTTCGCCAGCACGCGGCGGGAATGGCTGTTGTCGGTCAGCGGGGAGGTGACACCCGACCGTATCCGCGCCATCGCCGCGTCACGGCAGTTTGGCGGGGCCTTCGACGGCCCGCATCGGGTCAGATCCCTGCCGTTTGACCCCGATGCCGATACCGTCGAGATCAATGGAACCCGCTTCATGTCGGCCCGGCTGCCGCTACAATGGAACGATCCCGGCGGCGACTGGTCGCTGGTGCTGCTGGCCGATCCGGCGGCGGCGACACCGCTGGCCGCCCGTCTGGGGATTGCGGCCGCGGCTGGAGTGGGAACCTGTGCCCTCGGCCTGCTGGTGCTGGCGGCACGGGGGGCGGCAACGGTACGGCACCAGGCGGCGCTCGACGGCGAGAGTGCGGCGCGACAGCAGGCCGAGCGCAGCGACCGGCAGGCGCGCCAAGCCGACCTGATCGCCCACCTGCTTCACGTCAAAACCGCCGCCGCGTTGGCCCAGACCCTGTTCGCCGGTCTGGCCCGCGATCTGCCATTACATCAGGGTCGCCTCTATGTGACCGAGGATGACGGACAGCATCTAACTCTGGCCGGATCTCTGGGCGACAGCACCGTGCCGGAACGGATCGGGGCGGATGACGGCTTGATCTGGGACTGCGCGAATACCGGACAAGCACTGTGTATCGAGGATTTTCCAGCGGGCGCCGGACAGGTGCCCTCCGATCCGGGCGAGGTGTCGCTTCGCGTTCTGCGGCCGCTGATCCGCGACGATCGCGTGCTGGGGGTACTCGATGTGACCTCGCCCTCTCCCACCGCCCATCTCGACCACCGCGCCGATCTCGACGCGCTGCTGCCGGTGCTGGCCCTCCAGATCGAGTTGATCCGGACACGCACCCTGGCCAGCGATTCCCTCGCCGAGGTGCGGCGGCAGACCGAATCGGTGCGGCGGCAACAAGATATCAGCCAGCAGACCGAAGATTGGTTCCGCACCATTCTCGACGGGATGCCGGTCGGGCTGCTGGTGGTCGATCGTAGCGGCCGCATCATTCTGTCCAATCGCGAGATCGAGCGGTTGAGCGGCTATTCGCTCGACGAATTGCTGGGAGCGGAGATCGAACGGCTGCTCCCTCCTGCGATTCGCGACAGCCATGTCGGATGGCGCAACGCCCTGACGATGGGCGAGGATCAGGTGGTGCGGATGGGCAGCGAACGCCCCGCTTTGCCGCTCTTGACGCGGGACGGAACCGAGCGGCGGGTCGAAATCACCCTGACCCAGACGCCCGCGCTGGGCTCGCAACCACCCTGTGTCTGCGCCATGATCCGCCCGGTTTAGCCGCCCGACCGTGACAGATCGCGAAATCCGGGCTAGAACCCGAAGAATGGATTTCGACGTGATCGTGATCGGCGCGGGTGCCGCCGGGTTGATGTGCGCCGCCGCCGCCGGTTGGCGCGGGCGGCGGGTGCTGGTGCTCGACCATAACGACCAGCCGGGCCGCAAGATTCTGATCTCGGGCGGCGGGCGCTGCAACTTCACCAATCTGGGCGTTGCTCCCGACCGTTATCTGTCGGGCAACCCGCATTTCGTCACCTCGGCGCTGAAGCGCTATCGCCCCGCCGATTTCCTCGATTTGCTGCGCCATCACCGCATCCCCTGGCACGAGCGCAATCATGGCGAATTGTTCTGCGACCGCTCGGCCGAGGACATCGTGACGATGCTTCTCGCCGAATGCACCACCGCCGGGGTGGAACTCCGCTGCGGGGTGAAAGCGGGCGCGGTCAGCGGCGATGGCCCCTTCACGGTATCGACCGGCGCGGGCGCGCTGTCGGCCGCCTCGGTCGTACTGGCGACCGGCGGCCTGTCGATCCCCAAGATCGGGGCGAGCGGCTTTGCCCATGCCGTCGCCCGCCGCTATGACATTCCGGTGGTGACCCCGCGTCCCGGACTGGTGCCGCTGACCTTCGCCGAGGCCGATCTGGCGCTGATCCGTCCGCTGTCCGGCATTGCGGTCGATGCCGTCGTCGCGGTCGGCCGCGCCCGCTTCCGCGAAGCGGTGCTGCTGACCCATCGCGGCCTGTCGGGACCGGCGGTGCTGCAAGCCTCGTCCTATTGGCGGGAGGGGGACTCGATCGCGATCGACTGGCTGCCCGACCTCGACGCCGCCGCCTATCTGCTCGGGCGCAAGGCCGAGCGGCCCAACGCCGAGGTGCGGACAATGCTGGCCGAGCATCTGCCTGCCCGCCTGGCCGAGATGCTGACGGCGCGGGCCGGGGCCGATGCCCGCCCGATCGGCCAGACCCCCCATGCCGCGCTGACCGCGCTGGGGACCGAGTTGAAAACCTGGAAGCTCACTCCGACCGGCACCGAGGGCTGGCGCACCGCCGAAATCACCGTGGGCGGGATCGACACCGCCGCGCTATCGTCGAAGACGATGGAGATCAAGACCCGCCCCGGCCTGTTCGCGGTGGGCGAAGCCGCCGACGTCGCCGGATGGCTGGGCGGCTATAATTTCCATTGGGCTTGGGCCAGCGGCTGGGTCGCCGGTCAGTTCGCCTGACGTTTCGTCTCTCCACCCTTCATTTCGCCCCGCATCAAGGACATCTCATGTTCGTCGGAATGGACTTTGGCACCACCAACAGCGCCGTGGCGATTGCCGGGCAAGACCGGGCGGCGGCGGATGTCGTCTCCTTCGCCACCCAGGCGGGACCGGCGCAGACCCTGCGCTCGGTGCTGGCCTTCGAGGCCAAAAACCGCGACGCCCACCGCAATATCGTGCCGCTGGTCGGCCACGAAGCGATCGACGCCTATCTGCACAGCGACGGCGAGTGCCGCTTCCTGCAATCGTTCAAATCCTACCTGACCAGCCGATTGTTCACCGGCACCTCGATCCTGGGCCGGACCTACAGCCTGGAGGATCTGGTGGCGCTGATCGTCGCCCACCTCCGCCGCGCCGCCGAGGCCGAGGGCGTTCCGGTGGCGCGGGTGGTGGCGGGGCGTCCGGTCCGCTTCGTCGCCGAGGGCGGCGAGACCGAGGACGATTACGCCACCGGGCGGCTGGTCGAAGCCTTCGCCAAGGCCGGTATCGACGAGGTGGTGTTCGAGTACGAGCCGATTGCCGCCGCTTATTATTACGAAAGCACCCTGACCGAGGACCAGACCGTTCTGGTCGCCGATTTCGGCGGCGGCACCAGCGATTTCTGCCTGATCCGGCTGGGTCCGGGACGGACAAAGCTGGCCCGGCCCGAAGACGCGATCATCGGCACGGCAGGTGTCGGCATCGCGGGCGACGCGTTTGACCGCCGCATCGTCGAACACGGCCTGTCGGCCCATTTCGGCAAGAACGACACCTATCTGAGCGGCGGCAAGTCGCTGCCGATGCCCGCCTGGGTCTATGCCAAGCTGGAACGCTGGCACCATGTCGCCTTCCTCAACACGCCCAAGACGCTGCGGCTGTTGCAGGATCTCCAGCGCCATGTCGATGACCCCGAACCGATCGAGCAATTGCTGGCGCTGATCGAGCACAATCTCGGCTATCACCTTTATCGCGCCGTCGAGCGGGCCAAGCTCGACCTGTCGCGGGGAGAAGAGACCCTGTTCCGCTTCGACCATGCCCCGGTTCTGGTCGAACGGCGCATCCTCCGCAGCGAGTTCGAGAGCTGGATCGGCAAGGAACTCGCCGCGATCGAGGGCTGCGTCGAGGGTCTGCTCGACAGCACCGGGATCGCGGCGGATCGGATCGACCGCGTCTTCCTCACCGGCGGTTCGTCGCTGGTCCCCTCGGTGCGGGCGATCTTCGCCCGCCGCTTCGGCGAGGACAAGATCAGCGCCGGCGGCGAGTTCATCTCGGTGGCGAGCGGTCTGGCCCAGCGCGCCCGTGAGGTGTTCTCCGCCTGATCGACCCGGGCGTTCCTATCGCGAAAAGGCTCGGGGATCGGCCCGGCAGGAGAGCGGAAAGGGCTGGAAATCGAGCCTGGGACCGGGGGCGAAATCGGCCTCGGCGGCGCGCTCGGGATAGAGCCTGCGATAGCCGTCCCACACCGCCCAGGAGGGGGTAAAGCGCAGATTGGGGATATCGTCGGCGGGACCGTTGGCGTTATCGAGGCCGACCAGCGCGCCGTTCGAAAACACCGCGCCGCCCGACATGCCGGGATGAGCATCGAGCCGGGCTTCGACCTTGCAGAAGAACCGGCCCGACGAACCGGACTTGGCGAGCGAGGTGTATTCTTCCTGGTCGATATCGTGGAAGCGGTGGCACACCCCGGCCGCCGCGTGTAGCTGGTCGTGACCATGCGCCCAGCCGACCGCGACGATCCGGGTTCCGGCGACGGAATTCGGCACGGTCCCCCACACCGCCGGGGCCAGGGCCGCCCCCGCGACAAAAGCAGGATCGATCGTGGCGAAGGCAAGGTCGAGACCGGGGTGGAAGCGGACGTTGGCCAGCCCGGCGGTTTCGGCGACCTCGCCCGGACGGGGGGAAAAGCGCACCACCGCCTCGATCGCTCCTGTCCCGGAATCGGTCAGCCAATCCTCGACCTGATGCGTCGTCAGCGCGACGGTACCAAAGCGGTCCAGCAAGATGCAGGAGCCCCGCCCCTCGACCTCGCCGCGATAGGTGATAACCCGTCCGCAGGTGCGGCCCGCCGCCGCCACCCAGGGATCGCTGTCGCACAATTGGGCGAAGCCCCAGGTGCGCCCGTCCATGCCGGGCTCGGCGGCCAGCAAATCCCCCTCTTCCGCCTCTTCCGGAACAGACCGGCGGGAGGCATTGAGAACGGCGAAGGCCGATACCCCGAGACCCAGCACCATCAGACGACGCGACACCATCCAGACGTCAACCCTACAGCAGTTTCTCGGCCTTCAGCGCCTCTTGCACCGAGTCCAGCGCGCCGACCCGGGTGTAATAGGCGGTCAAGGCGGGCCACTCCGATAGAGCGAGGCCGACCCGGGGCAGCCACGACAGGACGGTGAACAGATAGAAATCGGCGACGCTGGGGCTGTCGCCAACCAGATAGCCGCCCGGCGCCACCGCTTTCTCGGCGAATTCGAACCGACGGCGCAGGGTGACCTTGGACAGGTCCTTGACCTCTTCGGGAATCGCCGGATTGAACAGCCCGGCCACCGGCTTGTGCAATTCGGTGGCGGTAAACACCAGCCACTCGACCAGCCGCAGATAATCGGGGGTGCCCTCGGCTGGCGCCAGCGACAGATCGGGCGCCTGCGAGGCGAGATACAGCAGGATCGCGACCCCCTCGGTCAGCACCTGCCCGTCATCGAGCACCAGCGCCGGAATATAGCCCTTGGGGTTGATCGTCAGGAAATCGGTCCCGCCCTCGGTTTTCTTGGTGGCGAGATCGACCGCCTCGACGGTGAAATCGAAACCGGCCTCGATCAGGGCGATATGGGAGGCCAGCGAGCAGGCTCCGGACTTGTAATACAGCTTCATGGCACCATCCCCTTGTCTGATGCGGGACGCGGACGAGCGGACAGCGTCCCGCCGTCGGGCACGATGCGCAGATAGCGGTCGTGCACCCGGAACACGATGACGAGTTCAACCACCAGCGTCAGGCTGGAATACACCAGATTGGTCAGAGCGAAATGCTCGATCAGAAGGCCGGACTCCGGCAAAGCGGGCAGGATCAGCAGCTTCCATCCCATCCCCAGCAGCAGGCCGGGACACAGCACGCAGGCCATGCCGATCAGCGCCCACACCAAGGCCCGGCGACGTCTGGCGGCGCGGGCCGAGCGGAAAAAGACGATTGCCGCCAGAAGAGAGATCACCACGCTAATCATTCGGTCAGACCATCCGGACACAGCCACGTTGGTTCCGGCGTCGCCGCCGACCGAGACAGAGTAAGCCATCTCCCCGAGGGCGACAACCGGGGCCTACCCGTCCCCGCGGACGACCGCGACGACCACCTCGTTGCGGCGCAGGAACGGCAGCGTCCAGGGCGGGTCGTAGAGGAAGGACGAGGGTGCACCGTGCGGCTGCCATGCCGTCCCGCCCAACCGGGCCAGCAATTCGGCCTGACGCAGGGCGATCGCCTCGGCATCGCGGGTGCCGGTGAAACGCAGCACGGCCAGGGTCTGGCCGGGGATTTCGACCAGCCGGACCCGCTCGTCGTCGGGAACCGGCAAGGTCTCCATCGTATAGGTTGCGGGCATGAAGAAGCGCATCGTCCGCCGCCCGTTGGTCTCGCCCCCTTCGACCGGGGCGGTCATCGCGATCGATTGGGACCGCTCGGTTTCGACCGGGGCGGTCATCGCCACCTTGCTGTGGGCGCGGTTGCTGCCGAAAATATATCCGGCCAAGGTGCGGAACGCCTGATTGCGTGCCTCGGACCCGTCGCCGACAAGATCGGTCTCGGCGGCGATGCGCGCGCCGTAGCGGCGGATTTCGAGATCGTCGGCCAGCGTCGCCACCACCTCATAGGTGGGCTCTTCGGTGCCGGACCGTATTCCGACCACCGAGCAAGCCGACAAAAATGCGACGGAACCGACCATGGCCAGCCCGTTTCCCACATCCGACAGCTTCATCGTCCCGATCCTTCCGATCCAGGGTTCAAGCTGTTGATAGATGGGAAGAATATGGTAACAAACAAGGAGTTTTCCGCCATTTTCCGGGGGGGTCGGAAACTACCCTCCCTGCGGAAATAAAGTGGCCAATCGGTCAATCGGGCCAGTTGGACCTTGCTATTGGCCGCCGAACGATCAACACTGCGCTTATCAATTCTGCCCTGAGAAACGACCAGAGTCGCTCGGCACTTGATCCGCTTCGCGAAGTCGCGTCGCGTGAATCTCATTCTTGGAGACCTCAATATGCCGAACGGCACCGTCAAGTGGTTCAACAGCACCAAGGGTTTTGGCTTTATCGCTCCGGACAACGGCGGCCCGGATGTGTTCGTGCACATCTCCGCGGTCGAGCGCGCTGGCCTCAACGGCCTCAATGATGGCCAGAAGGTTTCCTTCGAGGAAGAGCGCGATCCGCGTAAGGGCAAGACCTCTGCGGTCAATCTGAAGGCCCTCTAAAGCCTGAGATGTGGCTGGCCGTCCCTGCGGCGGCCAGCCGCTGCTCCGCTTGATAGAACGATCCAAACATCCACTTTTCATGAGCTTGCAACCATGAAACCGAGCGAAATCGCCCGCGTTGAGGCATATCTGCGTGCGACCTTCGGCAACGACCGCATTCGGATCGACCCGCCCAAGAAGACCAATGCGCCTATCGAGGTCAGCATCGGCGACGAATTCATCGGTGTCTTGCACCGTGACGAAGATGAAGGCGAAGTCTCTTATTCGCTGAACATCTCCATCCTTGAAGAGGATTTGCCGACTCTCGCCAAGAACTGAGAGCGGCACGAAGGGACTTCGATTCCATGGCGGGAGCGGGAAGCGGGAAAAGTCTGCGGATCGTTTTCGCCACGATCGGATCGTTTGGCGACCTTCACCCCTACATCGCCCTCGCCCTTGAACTGAATCGACGCGGCCATCGAGCCATGATCGCGGGCAGCGACGTCTATCGCGACAAGATTCAGGCGCTCGGCATCGATTTCCATCCGCTCGGCCCCGATTTCAATCGCGTCCAGTCCGTCCCCGGTCTGGTCGATCAGGTGCTGCACCCCCGCACCGGCGCGGAAACGCTGATCCGCGACGTGATGATGCCCAATCTGCGGGAATCCTACGCCGATCTGTCCGCCGCCGCCGAAGGGTCCGACCTGCTGGTCTCCCACCCGCTGGCCTTTGCCGCCCGATTGGTGGCGGAAACCCAGGGGCGGCGCTGGGCCTCGACCTTCCTCGCCCCCTTCACCGCCTTGTCGGTTCACGACCCGTCGGTGATGGCCGAGATTCCGTTTCTCAACCTGCTGCGCCCGCTGGGGCCGCCGCTGTTTCGCCAGATTTACCACCATGTGATGCTGCGCGCCCACGATTGGAGCGCGCCGTGGCACGCCTTCCGCGCCGAACTGGGTCTGCCCCCCGCCGCCGACGATCCGCTGTTCGCCGGGCAGCACGCTCCCGATCTGGCGCTTGGCCTGTTCTCGCCGCTGTTGGGCGCGCCCCAGCCCGACTGGCCGCGCAACAGCATGGCGACCGGGTTCGCCTTTCACGACGACGACGATCAGGCGGGGTTGCCGCCCGATCTCGCCGCGTTCCTCGCGGACGGCCCGCCGCCGCTGGTCTTCACCCTGGGAACGACGATGGTGCGTCGCCCCGGCAGTTTTTTCGAAGACAGCCTGAAAGCGGCACAACGGCTACGCCGCCGGGCGGTGCTGCTGGTCGGGTCGAAATCGTCGCTGCCGCTCGGCCCGCTGTCGGAGTCCGCGATCTCCGTCGCCTATGCCCCCTTCTCGGCCCTGTTCCCCCGCGCCGCCGCCATCGTCCATCAGGGCGGAGTCGGCACCACCGGACAGGCGATGCGAGCGGGCCGACCGATGCTGGTGGTCCCGTTCGGCTATGACCAGCCCGACAATGCCGCCCGGGTCACCCGGCTCGGAATCGCCCGGTCGCTGCCGATCGGACGCTATACCGCCAGCCGTGCCGCCGACCAACTGGGCAGGCTGCTCGACCAGCCCTCGTACCAGCGCCGCGCCAGCGAGATCGGCCGCAAGATCGCCGCCGAAACCGGCACCCAAACCGCCTGCGACGCCTTGGTCGCGCTGGCCGAGGCGGGGCAGAATCCCGACCGCCAATCCCCCCGATTGCGGGCCGCCGGTTAGGCTTCGCCTTCGCCGCCCCGACTGTGGCTACGCTCTAGTTGTTCTGCGCCGCCTGTATTCAACAACAGCCGGCTTGCTGATCAGGTTGAACAGGGCAGAAAAGGTTTCAGGCAAGTCACGCCGGGACGCCCTGAACACCTCAACATCAGATTCAATTGGGCTTCGATAGAGGAAAACTCGAATTTCATCTCCGTTCGTCACGAGATAATAAGGAGTTCCAATAAATATCGCATAACTTCTGGCCTGCTGGATATGGGTTGATAGATTTTCTCCAAAGTTCTTGGCCTCAACAACCAGAAGAGAACTATCTTTGCTTCGGTTACGACCATCGAACAAAACAAAATCGGCCTCTGTTTTGGTCTTCCTCCCCCCGACCACCTGTTCAACCCGATAACCGTCTGCCCGGTCGTCCTCTGTGTAGCCGAGGCGGTCCAAGAGCGGGATCACAAACCGAATCTCGACTTCCTTCTCGCTACTAAAATGCTTGCCTGCGATTCCAGCCAGCCACGGGTCACCCCCCTGAGAATGATCACCTTCGAGAGATGAGTTGGCCGAGAAATCCCCAAGAGGAAGATTCGGATCGGTAACGGAAAGCGTGACCCAATCATCTCGCCCAATGGTTCTTATGTCTGGACTCAAAATGACACCTAAAGATACCAAGCCGTCATGAATGACATCAATAAAATGTTTTTGCCTAGTCTTGAAACCATAGTGCCCCAACAAAGTCTTAAGTAATATTCGCTTAGATTTTTTCGGAGCTTCGAATACAGCTGACCGAATGGCCTCCGAGACGGCCCCATGGTTCCGCTCAGTCATCATCCCCCCCTTCCCTCGCCGCCAATTATAATCGGTTAGGGCGTATGTTCTCAGAGAGAGACACGTATGGGAAGTGGATTTGTGACATTTCCCGCAATGCTTGGTCGCGAGAAACTACCGCAGGCGCGGAGTCTGGAGCCAATTCAGGGCATGCCGGTAGAGGACATTTATCCCGCCGAAACCGGCACCCAAACCGCCTGCGACGCCCTGGTCGCGCTGGCCGAGGCGGGGCAGCATCCCGACCGCCAATCCCCCCGATTGCGGGCCGCCGGTTAGGCTCCGCCTTCGCTGCCCCCGGGTTTGATCCCGGCCAATGCGCCGAAGAACGTGCTGGTCTCTCCGGCAACGCGGGCGCGCTGACGATCGACCGTAATCAGGTGATAGCAATCGTCCAGCAGCACGGTGCGAACCGGGCCGCCGAGGCGACGGGCGACATAGCGGGGATTCTTCAGGCCGCACAGATCGTCTTGAACAGCATGGACGATCAGGGTCGGAGCCGTGATCAAAGGCAGTTCCGGTTTTAGCATCGCGGCGAATTCGCCCATCTCGCGCAACGACCGCCCGGTGATGCCGATCGCCCCGGCGGTCGCGGTATCGCCCTTTTGCTTCGCGGCGGCGACGGGGCGGCGCAGGCGCTCGTCCTTGATGCTGTAGGGATCGCTGCCGACAAAGCGATAGGACAGCCCCCGCTCGGTCTTGAGGAACCACGGCAGCAGAAACGCGAAGCGGGGCATCGACCAGCCGTCATACCACAGCGGCAGGGAATAGAGGGCAAGCCCGGCCACCGTTTCCTTGTGCTTCGCGGCCAGATGCAGCGCCAACAGCGCGCCCAGGCACAGCCCGGCGACGAAGACGGAACGGTGCCGACAGACCGCTTCGGCGTGGACCGTCTCGACGCTGTCGTACCAATCGCGCCAGCCGGTCTTGACCAGATCGGCTTCGCTGCCGCAATGCCCGGCCAGCCGCACCGCATAGACGGTAAAGCCCGACGCGGACAGGCAGCGGGCGACCGAGCGCATTTCGTTGGGGGTTCCGGCCAATCCATGGATCAGCAGCACTGCCGGGCCGGACGGCTCGGAAGCGCCGCGATGATAGCGATAGCCAAGCGACGGTTGGGCCAGAGCGGCGGCGGGGAGATACGTCTCGATCGTCATTGCATTCCTGTCGAATCCTCGGTTGCCCAATATAGTTTGGGCTTGGTAGAGTTCGAAACACCCTATCATACCGAAGTCCTGTCCCGACCGGCCATGATCCGGCCGGACGGCCTTATTCCAGGGACCGGCCCCTTTTCTGGAGATCGACGACATGAGCATCGGAACGCCGTTAAGCATGTCCGCCACGCGGGTGATGCTGCTGGGGGCCGGAGAATTGGGCAAGGAACTGGTGATCGCCCTCCAGCGTCTGGGCGTCGAGGTGATCGCGGTCGACCGCTATGACAACGCGCCGGGGATGCAGGTGGCGCACCGCTCCCACGTCGTCACCATGACCGACGCCGCCGCGCTGCGCCGGGTGATCGAAGCGGAAAAGCCGCATCTGGTGGTGCCCGAGATCGAGGCGATCGCCACCGACCTGCTGCTGGAGATCGAGCGGGAAAAATTGGCGGAAGTGATCCCGACCGCGCGCGCCACCCGGTTGACGATGGATCGCGAGGGGATTCGCCGCCTCGCCGCCGAGACGCTGGGCCTGCCCACCTCGCCCTACGCCTTCGCCGAATCGCTCGACGAATTGCGCGCCGCGATCGAGGGCGGCATCGGCTTTCCTTGCGTGGTCAAGCCGGTGATGTCGTCGTCGGGCAAGGGCCAGTCCGTGCTGAAATCGGCCTCGGATATCGAGGTCGCGTGGATTCATGCCCTTCAGGCCGGGCGGGTGGCGCGCACCCGCGTCATCGTCGAGGGCTTCATTGATTTCGATTACGAAATCACCCAGCTCACCGTCCGGGCGGTCGGGGCCTCGGGTCAGGTCGAGACCTATTTCTGCGACCCGATCGGCCATCATCAGGTCGATGGCGATTACGTGCTGTCGTGGCAGCCCCAGGCGATGAGCCCGGCGGCGCTGGCTGCCGCCCGCGACATCGCCGGGCGGATCACCGGCGATCTGGGCGGACGGGGCATCTTTGGCGTCGAACTGTTCGTCAAGGGCGATCAGGTGTGGTTCTCCGAGGTCAGCCCCCGCCCCCACGATACCGGGCTGGTGACGCTGTGTACCCAGCGCCTGTCCGAGTTCGACCTCCACGCCCGCGCCATCCTCGGCCTGCCGGTCGATGTCGCCCTGCGCTCGCCCGGCGCGTCGGCGGTGATCTATGGCGGGATGAACGCGACCGGCATCGCCTTTGAAGGGGTGGCCGAGGCGTTGCAGGTGCCGGGCAGCGATTTGCGTCTGTTCGGCAAGCCGGAAAGCTATCAAAAGCGGCGGATGGGCGTTGCCGTCGCCTCGGCCGACAGCGTCGAAGAGGCGATCGAACGGGCCAAGCTGGCCGCCAGCCGCGTCCAGCCGGTCCGAGGCTAGACGTCGAAGGGGGCCGCCTGGAAAACCGGGCCGCCCCCTCCCCTTTTCCTACCGGGCGATCAGATCCTCCAATTCGCGCAGCAACGCCTCGGCCGATTGGGCCGGAGCGGGCGCCGCCGCCGTGTTCGTCTCGTCCTCCAGCACGATGATGTCGGAGAGCAGGAACGTCGCGATCTTGTCCAGGGTGGGATAGTCGAATAGCAGCGAGGCGGGCAGCGTCTTGCCCAGGCTGCGGTTCAGCCGGTTGCGCATATCGACCGACATCAGCGAATCGAAGCCCTGGGCCACCAGCGGCTGATCGAGCGCGATTGCCTCGCCCTCGCCATAGCCCAGGGTGTGACGGGCCAGCTCCTGGAGATACGACCGCAGCAAACCGGGCCGTTCGACCGCGAGGACGGCACGCAATTCCTCGACGATCGCGCGCCCGACCGCAGCGGCGGTTTCGACCTGCTCCCCCGCTCCCGTCGCCGACACCAACGCCGCATACAGGCCGCGTTGGGTGTCGATCCCCTGACTGGCGGCAAAGGCCCGCCAATCGGCATCGACAATCGCGGGCTGGGTCAAATCCTCCTTCAGGACATGTTTCAGCACCCGGAGCGCCTGATCGGGATTGAGCCCGCGTATCCCCATCGCCCCGAAGCGGTCGCCCGACAGAGCGGCGGCCATCCCGGCTTCGGCCCACGGCCCCCAATTGACGCTGGTCGCGGGCAGCGACAGCAGGCGGCGATAGGCGGCCAGCCCATCCATGAAGCCGTTGGCGGCCGCGTAATTGCCCTGCCCCAGATTGCCGATCACGGCCGCGACCGAGGAGAACAGGACAAAGAAATCGAGCGTCCGGTCGCGGGTGGCGACATGAAGGTTCCAGGCGCCGCGCAGCTTGGGTGCCATCACCGTGGCAAAGCGCGGCCAGGTCAGATCGGGTATCATCCCGTCGGCGAGCAGACCGGCGGCATGGACGATGCCTTTCAGCGGCGGCATTGATGCGTCGATTTGGGCCATCACCCGACCGACATCCTCGGCCAGGGCGACGTCGGCGGCAACGATCTCGACCGCGACACCGGCTTCGCGCAATTGAGCGATCGCCGCCTCGGCCGTCGGATTGGGAGCGTTGCGCCCGGTCAGAACCAGATGACGCGCTCCCTCGTCGGCCAGCCAGCGCGCCACCTTCAGCCCCAGCGCCCCCAGCCCGCCGGTGACGCAATAGGTCGCCTCGGGCGACACCGGGCCGCGCTCGCGGATCAGGCTCTGGCGGTCCTCGCTATCGCGCGACAGTACAATCTTGCCGATATGGCGGGCCTGGGCCATGTAGCGGAACCCGTCCTCGGCTTGATGCAGCGGGAACATTGTCACCGGCAACGGGCGCAACGCGCCGCTGTCGAACAGCGGGAACAGGTCCGCGACCATCGCCGCGATCGTCGCCGGATCGTCGCGCGAAACGGCGGCCAGATCGAACGGACGGTAAAAGATCGTGGGATCCAGCGCGGTGACGCGGGCGTCGTCCCAAATCCCGATCTTGCCCATTTCGAGGAAGCGACCGCCCTTCGCCAGCACCGAGAAGCTGGCGGGGATGAAATCGCCGTTCAGCGAGTTGAGGATGATATCGACCCCCGCCCCGCCGGTCACCGCCTTGATCTCGGCGGCAAAGTCGGTGTTGCGGGAATTGAACAGATGGGTGACGCCCAGCGCGGAGAGCGCGTCGCGCTTGTCTTGCGAGCCGACGGTGGCAAACACCTCGGCCCCGGCCCGCAACGCCAGTTGCACCGCCGCCATGCCGACGCCGCCCGCCGCGGCATGGATCAGGATGCGGTCGCCCGGCTTGATCTTCGCCAGCACCGACAAAGCGTAATGCGCGGTCAGGAAGGTTGCGGGCAGCGTCGTCGCCTCGGCGAAACTGAGCCGCTTCGGCTTGGCCACCACCTGGGCGCGGCTGACCGTAACGTGGCTGCCGATGCACCCAGGCGAGGCGAGCACGACCACCGAATCACCCTCCTCCAGGTCGGTGATTCCAGCGCCCCGCCGCACCACCCGACCCGTCGCCTCGAAGCCCAGCAGACCGGCCTCGCCGGGATATTGCCCGAGCGCGTTCAGCACATCGCGGAAGTTCAGCCCGGCGGCGACAATCGCCACCTCGACCTCGCCCGCACCGGGGGCGCGGCGCGGCCTCGTCTTGAAGGTGAGATCGTCCAGGGTGTGACGCGGCCCGACATCGAGGTAATAGGCTTCGGTCGCGCTGGCCACCGGACCGCTGCCCTGCCCCGGCTTGGCTCCCGGCTGGGCGACGAGACGGGCGGCAAAGACGCGGCCCCCCCGGCGCAGCGCCAGATGATCCTCGCCCGCCACCGCCTCGGGGCCGCTACCGTCGAAGATCGCGGTCAGAGCGGCCAGCCCCTCGTCGCTCTGCTTGGCCTCGACATCGACCAGACCGCCCCACAATTCGGGGAATTCGTGCGACAGAGTGCGGCCGAACGCCCACAACGCACCACCGACCAGACTTCCAGGCCGGATCGAGCGGTCCTCGCGCACCACTGTCTGGGCCTGATTGGTGACGATCCACAGCCGGATCGTTTGGGGCAGCGCGGCACGGCCCAGCCCATGAACAAGCTCAAGCAGACCTCCCACCCAGGTGCGATGATCGGATTCAAGAGTATCGGCGGTCGAGTCGTCGCCCGCGCTTTCGGCTCCGCTGGCGTCAAATACGATCTGGAGCGCGGTAAAGCCACCCCGTTCGGCCCACGCCGAGAGCCGCGCCGCGACATCGGTCAAACCATCGGGGCGCAGTTCAAGCGGGACGATGCCCTGCCCCTGCAAGCGGGCAATCAAACCGTCGCCCCAGTCACCACCCGCCGCCCGCACCGCGACCCAGCCCGTCGTCGGCGCGAGAGCCGAAGCGGGGACGCCCGCCGCGATCTCGTTCCAGGACAGGGCATGGACCAGCCCGCAATCGTCGCGGCGCATCTGCTGATAGAGCGTGTCGCGGTCGGTCTGCTTCAGCAGGAAATCGTCGATTTCCAGCACCACCGACCCATCGGCGGCATAGGTGGTCACCGTCGCCTTGACCAGTCCGGGCGACACCGCGATCCGTGTATGGCAATAAAGCGGCCCGGCCAGCGATCCCAGCAAACGGACGCTGCCCATATGCAGCGGGATCAGCACATTGTTTCCGCTCAACATTTCGGCGGCAGAGGTGTCGCAGGCGGGCAGCACGGTCTGGAGGATCGAATCGATCAGACCGGGATGGATCGCGCCATCGTCGATCCGGCCGGTTGCCTCAAGACGGCACCAGGATTCGTCAGGACCCTGGCCGATCTCGCGCAGGCAACGGAAGTTCGGCCCGGTGCTGTAGCCGACGCTTTCGATCAGGGCATAGAACGCATCATGCTCCATCCGTCCGGGGCTGCGCGCCGCCAGGGCCGCGAAATCGGGCCGCGCCGCCGCCCGCGCCTCAGGCAGTTCGGCCACGATAGTTCCGGCCGAATGGGTCTGCCACGCCGCCTCGTCATCGCTGGCGGGACGGCTGACCAGCCGGAAGCCGCGACCCGCCCCCGGCTCACCTTCGACAATCACCTGGACGGTGCGGGGCTCGTCGTCATCGACGACCAGCGGCGCGGTAAAGGAGACGTCGTCCAATTGCCGCGCCCCGGCTCCGGTCAGATCGCGCACCGCCCCGAACGCCATCGACAGATGGGCGGCGGCGGGCGAGATGATCCGGCCAAAAATCTTGTGCTCGCGCAGGAACGAGGGCTGCTCGGCGGTGAAATGAGCCTGGAACAGCACGGTGCCCCGCGCAAACAGCGGTGACACGATCTTCTGCCCCAGCCAACCATGGTTGCGCCCGACCGTGGCCGTTCCGCCGGAGTCCGGCAGCGGGGCCAGGTAATAGCTTTTGCGCTGGAACGGATAGCCGGGGAAGGCGACCCGGCGCGGATCGAAGGGGGCATCGCGCCCGGCCCAGTCAATCTCGGCGCCTTGGGCGAAGAGTGCGGCCACAGCCAGCGCCAGGGTGCGGTGATCGGCCTCGGCATCGGGAACCGCCCCGGCGGCGGGACGGGTCAGCGAGGGGAGAAATACCCGCCCCTCGGCCTCGACGCTGGTCCGCGCCAGCGCGGTCAGGATCGGGGCCGCACCGATTTCGAGGAACACACTGACCCCATCCTCGGCGAGCGTGCGGGCGGCGGCGGCAAAGCGCACCGGCGCTTCGACCTGCCCCGACCAATAGGCTGCGCTGGACAGATCGCCCGGCCCCGCCTTGGCCCCACTGACGGTCGAAACCATCGGCAGCAGCGCCGGGCGATAGGCGACCTGCCCCGCGACCCCGGCAAACGTCTCGACCATCGGCCGCATCAGCGGCGAGTGGAAGGCATGCGATACCCGCAATTCCTGGGTGCGGCGGCCCTGGGCCTCGAACCCCCGGCGTACCTCCGCCACCGAATCGGCCGGTCCGGCGATCACGATGTCTTCGGGGGTGTTGATCGCCGCGACCGAGAGCGGCACCCCGCGACCTGCCACCCGCGCCACCGCCGCCGCGACCTCGGCTTCGGGCGCGGCAATCGAGGCCATCGCGCCGCCACTCGGCAACGCCTGCATCAGCCGTCCCCGCTCCGCCACCAGGGTCAAAGCGTCTTCCAGCCCGATCACGCCTGCGACATGGGCGGCGACGAACTCGCCGATGCTGTGCCCGGCGACGATGTCGGGGGTAACCCCCCAACTGCGCCACAGCTCGGACAGGGCATATTCGATCGCGAAGATCGCGGGCTGGGCGAACCCGGTCTGTTGCAGCCGCTCGTTATCGGCCTGTGGCCCATAGATCAGGTCGAGGAGGGATTCGCCCAGACGCGGCCGCAAAATTTGGTCGCAGGCATCGAGCGCAGCGCGGAACACCGGCTGATCGCGATAAAGCGCGCGGCCCATCCCGACATATTGCGAGCCCTGGCCGGTGAACAGGAAGGCGATCTTGGGCCGCTCCGCTTTCGATCCGGTCACTACCGTGCGCGGCGCACTTCCGGCCAGCGACTGGCGCAAGCTCTGCGCGATCTCCGGCCCGCTTGATCCCACCGCCGCCAGCCGAAAACCGAAATGGCTGCGCCCGGCTCCGGCGGTGTGGGCGATGTCGGCGAGCGGAGCGGTACTGCTGTCCAGATAATCGGCAACCCGCTCGGTCAGTGCCCGCAACGCCTCGGCCGACCGGGCCGACAGCGGCAGCACCTGCGGTCCCGGCGCTGGAACCCCGACGCGGGGAACCTCCCTCGGCGCTTCCTCGACGATCACATGGGCGTTGGTGCCGGAAAAGCCGAACGAACTGACCCCGGCCCGGCGCGGCTTGTCGCCTTGAGGCCAGGGCGTCAGCTCGGTCGGCACCCGGAACGGATACTGCCCCCACGGAATATGCGGACTGGGCGAGGACAAATGGAGATGGGGCGGAATCTCGCCATGACGCAGGCACAGCAGCGCCTTGATCAGCCCGGCGATCCCGGCACCGGCCTCGAGATGGCCGATATTGGTCTTGATCGTGCTGATCAGAACCGGATCGTCGGCTCCGCGCACCGTCTGCATAATCCGGCCAATCGCCTCGACCTCGATTGGATCGCCGAGCGGGGTTCCAGTACCGTGCGCCTCGATATAGCCGATATCGGCAGGCGACAGACCGGCGCTGGCCAGGGCGCGCTGGATCACCTTTTCCTGGGCCAGACCGTTGGGGGCGGTCAGGCCGTTGCTCTTGCCGTCCTGATTGACCGCCGAACCCCGGATCAGACCGAGAATGCGGTCCTTGGCGGCGATGGCGTCGGACAGCCGCTTCAGCACGATCACCCCGCAGCCTTCGCCGCGCCCATAGCCGTCAGCCGAGGAATCGAAGGTCTTGCACAGACCGTCGGGCGAGATCGTCCCCAGCTTCGATGAGGCGATATGGAAAATCGGCGACAGGATCAGATTGATCCCGGCGGCCAGCGCCATATCGCTTTCGCCGTTGCGCAACCCCTGGGCCGCCAGATGCACCGCCACCAGCGAGGACGAGCAAGCGGTATCGACCGCCATGCTGGGGCCTTCGAACCCCAGCGTGTAGGAAATCCGCCCCGAGGCGGGGGCAAAGCAGGTGCCGGTCAGGGCATAGCCGTCGATCAGATCCAGCCGCCCGGAATGGCGGTGGGCCTGGGTGTAATCGTCGCTGGAAATCCCGACATAGACGCCGGTGCGGCTGCCCCGGAGCGCAATCGGGTTCAGCCCGGCATCCTCGATCGCCTCCCAGGCGACCTCAAGCAACAGACGTTGCTGCGGATCGAGGCTGATCGCCTCCTTCGACGAAATGCCGAAGAACGGCGCGTCGAACTGGTCGATCGGCCGGTCGATGAAATTGGCCCGCACCGCATGGGTGGTGCCGGGCGCGTCGGGCGAGGGATGGTAGAAATGCTCGGACTCCCACCGCTCGGGCGGGATCGGCACGCTGGTATTGTCACCCCGGCGCAGCATCTGCCACAGCGCCTCGGGATCGTTGGCTCCGCCGGGCAGACGGCAGGCGATACCGACCACCGCGATCGGCTCGCTGCGGGCGGCCTCGATCTCGTGCAGCCGGTTTTGGGTCTTTTTCAGCGCGATGAACGTCTTTTTCAGGACGTCGGCCGAACCGTCGGGGGTGATGGACTCGGGGCTCGTCACGTCGTTCATAGCAAGTTCACCTCGCGTTCGATGAGCTGTTCCAATTCGTCGGGGGTCAGATCGTCCAGGAAATCGAACCCTGCGGACTCGGAAGCAGCGTCGGGGGGAGCGGCAGGCGGCGTGGAGCCGACGGGGGGAGGCGCGGTCGGACTTGGGTCCGCCAGGAAATAATCCGCCATCCGGCAGATCGAGGGGTAATTGAAGAAGAAGGTCGCGGGCAACCGCGCCTCGAACGCCAGATCAAGCTGGCGGCGCAGTTCCAGCGCCAGCAACGAGGTAAAGCCCTGCTCACCCAGGGCGCGGTCGGGATCGAGCGGCGCCAGCGGCCGGTCGCTCAACACCTTGCGGGCGATCTCGTCGATGGTGCGGATCAGCCCGTCGCGGCTGCGTCCCACCGCGACCGGAGCGGGCGGAACCGAGGAAAGTGACACCGCCGCGACCGGGGCAGAAGATGGGGCCGGATGGTTCGCCGCCCCTCCTCGCACCGGAGAGACGTAATAGCTTTTGCGCTGGAACGGATAGCCGGGGAAGGCGACCCGGCGCGGATCGAAGGGGGCATCGCGCCCCGACCAGTCAATCTCGGCCCCCTGGGCATAGAGTGCGGCCAAGGCCAGCGCCAGGGCACGGTGATCGGCCTCGGGGTCAGGAACCACCCCGGCGGCGGGACGGGTCAGCGAGGGCAGGAACACCCGCCCCTCGGCCTCGACGCTGGTCCGCGCCAGCGCGGTCAGGATCGGGGCCGCACCGATTTCAAGGAAGACGCTGACCCCATCCTCGGCCAAGGTCCGGGCGGCGGCGGCAAAGCGCACCGGCGCTTCGACCTGCCCCGACCAATAGGCAGCACTGGCCATATCGCCCGGCCCCGCCTTGGCTCCACTGACGGTCGAGACCATCGGCAGCAGTGCCGGGCGATAGGCGACCTTGCCCGCGATTTCGGCAAACGTCTCGACCATCGGCCGCATCAGCGGCGAATGGAAAGCATGCGATACCCGCAATTCCTGGGTCCGCCGCCCCTGCGCCTCAAAGCTGCGCCGCACCTCCGCCACCGAATCGGCGGGTCCGGCGATCACGATGTCTTCGGGGGTGTTGATCGCCGCCACCGAAAGCGGCACCCCGCTTGCGGCGACCCGCGCCACCGCCGCCGCGACCTCGGCTTCGGGCGCGGCAATCGAGGCCATCGCGCCGCCACTCGGCAACGCCTGCATCAGCCGTCCCCGCTCCGCCACCAGGGTCAGGGCGTCGTCCAGCCCGATCACGCCAGCGACATGGGCGGCGACGAACTCGCCGATGCTGTGCCCGGCGACGATGTCGGGGGTAACCCCCCAACTGCGCCACAATTCGGACAGGGCATATTCGATCGCAAAGATCGCGGGCTGGGCGAACCCGGTCTGTTGCAGACGCTCGTTATCGGCCTCCGGCCCATAGAGAAGCTCGAGCAGAGACTCGCCCAGACGCGGACGCAGGATTTCGTCGCTCCGGTCCAGCGCGGCGCGGAACACAGGCTGGTCCCGATAAAGGGCACGGCCCATCCCGACATATTGCGAACCCTGGCCGGTGAACAGGAAAGCGATCTTGGGCCGCTCCGCCTTCGATCCGCTCACCACCGAGCGCGGCGCGCTCCCGGCCAGCGACTGGCGCAGGCTTTGCGCGATCTCGGACCCGCTCGATCCCACCGCGGCCAGCCGAAAACCGAAATGGCTGCGTCCCGCTCCGGCGGTGTGGGCGATGTCGGCGAGCGGATCGGTACTCGTTTCCAGATAATCGGCGACCCGCTCGGAGAGCGCCCGCAACGCCTCGGCCGACCGGGCCGACAGCGGCAGCACCTGCGGCCCCGGCGCTGGAACCCCGACGCGGGGAACCTCCCTCGGCGCTTCCTCGACGATCACATGGGCGTTGGTGCCGGAAAAACCGAACGAACTGACCCCGGCCCGGCGCGGCTTGTCCCCTTGAGGCCAGGGCGTCAGCTCGGTCGGCACCCGGAACGGATACTGGCCCCAGGGAATGTGCGGGCTGGGCGAGGACAGATGGAGATGAGGCGGAATCTCACCATGGCGCAGGCACAGCAGCGCCTTGATCAGCCCGGCGATCCCGGCCCCGGCTTCAAGATGGCCGATATTGGTTTTGACCGAGCCGATCCGCAACGGGTCGGCGGGATCGCGCCCCGTCCCATAGGTCGCCGCCAGCGCCGCCATTTCGACAACGTCGCCGAGGGGGGTGCCGGTGCCGTGCGCCTCGATATAGCCGATATCGGCGGGCGACAGACCGGCACTCTTCAAGGCGCGGCGGATCACTTTTTCCTGGGCGGTGCGACGCGGCGCGGTCAGCCCGTTGCTCTTGCCGTCCTGATTGACCGCCGAGCCCCGGATCAGCCCCAGCACCCGGCAGCCCAACGCCCTGGCCCGCGACAGCGGCATCAGCAGCACCGCGCCCGCCCCTTCGGCCCGGACATAGCCGTCGCCGCTGGCATCGAACGCCTTGCACCGCCCATCGGCCGACAGCACGCCCAATTGTGACAGCCCGACATAGAGATTGGGGGCCAGCAACGCATTGACCCCGGCGACCAGGGCGGCGTCGCATTCCCCGGCGCGGATCGCCTGGGTCGCCTGATGCAGCGCCACCAGCGAGGACGAGCAGGCGCTGTCGATCGCCATGCACGGGCCTTCGAAGCCAAACGTATAAGACAGCCGCCCGGCAGCGGCGGCAAAGGCGGCTCCGGTCGCGGCAAAGGCATCGATTCCGCCCGGGTCGGGATGCCAGATCCGCGCCCCCTGATAATCCGAGGTGCTGATCGCGACATAAATTCCGACATTGCCGTCCTCGGCGACCCGGTCGGGGGTCAGCCCGGCATCTTCCAGCGCACCCCAGGCAACTTCGAGCAGCAGGCGTTGCTGCGGATCAAGCCCCTGCGCCTCGGCCGGGGAGATATCAAAGAAGGCGGCGTCGAACCCGGCGGGAAACGAGTCGTCCAGAAAGCCGCCCCAGCCCGACACGCTGGTTCCCGGCCGCGCCGCTCCATGGACGGCATGAGCGGCCGCGTTCCACCGTTCGGGCGGAATCGGACGAATGGCCGAACCGCCCTGGCGGAGAAAGCGCCAGAACGCCTCGGCGGACTCGGCATCCGGCGGCAAACGGCAGCCCAGGCCCACGATGCACACCGGATCATCGGCAGACGGCAGAGCAGTCTCGGAAATGGGAGCCCCCTTCGGACGGAACACACCCTGGACAGATCAAATCGATACATCCAAAGCGCGCTTGTTGAAACAAGTTATAGGAATGGACGACACAAAGTCAGAGGAGACAATCATCTAAGATTGCAAAACCCCTCACCGCCCGACAGACCAAAGGGAGCGGAGCGGCACCGGGGCCGCTCCGCCGTACCCTTTACTGAACCAAGGCCGGGCTCGCCTTCTTGGCGGGCTGGGTGGCGCGGACGGTCTGGAACGACCACAGAGCACCGGGGACGATACCGTCGGCGCCCTCGATATCGACCCGCCAGTAATAGCGGCCCGACGGCTTCAGCCCGGTCAGATCGGCCCTGGGCTGGCTCACCGTCTGGACCTGGACGCCGTCATGGCGGTCCGCCGTGGCGGCATCGACCTGATCGGCGTTGCTGCCCCAATAGACAGTGTAGCGAAGGGCGTCGGCCCGCCCGGCCTGCCACGACACCGGAAGCACCGTTCCCTGGGCCAACGAAACGAACCCGGCGTTGGCCGGTTTGGGCGTTGTCACTTCCGAGATCACCAGCGGCATCAATTGATCGAGCATCGTCACCTCGGCCGAGCCGTCCCAGGTATTGCTGGCCAGCACGAACGAGGTTTCGGAATCGAAGAAGTAATAGGCCAAGGTCTTGTAGCCGGGGATCGCCCCGCCATGCCCCCGGGCGTCGCCGTAGGAGCGATGCGGCTGCATCAATCCGCCAACGGCGTACTCCATCGGCTCCCAGCCGTAATGGATGTCGGACGAAGCGAACGACAGCCATTTCAGCTTGGTTCCGGCATTGAGAAAGCGGTCGGTCTTCATTGCCGTTTCAAGGAAATGGAGCAAGTCCCACGGCGTCGAGATCACCGCTCCCGCCGTCCCGGCATAGGACGGATTGATCGCGGTTACGTCGCACCACGTCGCATAGACCTTCTGCGACTGACTGGGATTGTATTGGGTATAGCCGTGAATAAAGGGCAGGTTCCGCTCAGACTCGGCGAAGTAGGTGTCCCGCAAACCGGCCTTGTCGGTGATGTAGCGACGGATGAACTCGGCCGAACTGATCTTGGTGATCTTCTCGGCGATCATCCCGAGCAGGATGTAGTTCGAGTTGCTGTAATACCAGAACGGATAGGGCGCGGGCGCGGGCGGGGCCGACTGGCCGACCGTGGCCCAATAGGGATTGGGATAGGTGGCACCCGGCGCGAAATCGGGCGGCAACTGCGGAACCGCTTTGGGATCAAGCACCGCCATCAAATCTTGCGGCGAGAAATGGCGATCCGGATACGTGTAAACCTCGTTCGAGATCGTCGGATTGCTAAGATAATTGGTAATGCCCGATTTCATCTGCAACAGGTCGGCGATCGTGATCTTGGCGATGTTGGGAATCGCGACCACGGTCGGCTCGTCGGCCAAGTATTTGAGCACCGGATCGGACAGTTTAAGCTTTCCCTCCTGCTCCAATTGCAGGAAAGCCTGGGCCAGGAACATCTTGCTGACGCTGCCGACGCGGAATTGCTGCCCCGGACTGGGTTTGATCTTCTGGGGAATGTTGGCATAGCCAGCGGTGCCGACGCGAACGCCCCAGATTGGCGATTTGACGATCACCACCGCGCCCGGAATCACGTTGCTGGCGACCAGTTGGTCGAGCTTGGCCTGCCAGGCGGGCGGAAACGGCCGATAGGGCAAGGCGTTCGACGGAACCGAATTGGGCGGGGGGGTGTCGGGCGCCACCATCGGGCAGGCCTGCATCGGCGCGGACGCGGGCGGAGTCTGCGGGGCAGAGGCCGTCTGCGCCCCGGCGGCAGCGGCGAACACCATCGCCACAGCCCCCGAGGCGAGAAACAGACCGCTTGAACGATATGACGATCCTGGCATGGCACACCTCCCTGATTCGGAAATAACACATCACACGCTTTATAATTTTATGTAATCACCGATTTGTTAACTTAAGGTTGACTGTCCCAGGCGACCTCCATTGCCGCCACCAGACGGCGGATTGTCTCGGCCCGGTGAATCCGGCCGCAATAGCGCACCTTGACCGTGATCCGGTCGGCCTCCCGCGACGCCCCGACCTCAAGGACACAGGTCCGCTCCAGCCGCCCCACCGAGGCGGGGTCCAGCCCCGGAACCCAGGCGAACGGCGCGCCGGCTTCGGGGGGCAGATCGACCCGGCCCATATAGTTGAAGGTGATCTCCTCGACCGGCGCTTTGGCCTCCCCCCCGGCGGCGGCAAGGCGCAACAGACCGTACTCCAGCGCCGCCGCGCCCAGCGTCGCGGGATCGGGATCGGCCCCCGCCTCGGTCAGCAACACGGGATAATTGGCGGTGAACCAGCCGGTGGTGCGGCCGACATCAAGCGGCGCGCCGGGGATCGGCAGGCGTCCATGGCCAGACAGCAAAATCCGGGTCTGACCCAAACGCCCGCACGCCGCCAGGGCGCGGCCCAGCGCGACCAGCAGCCGGGTCTGCACCACGCTGTCGGACCGATCGGAGGCGACGGCGAGATCGACCGAGTCCGTCTCGGTTTCGTCGTAGCGATGCGCCACCATTGGAGCATCGGTCGCCAGCGGGCGAACCGGCGCGGCGTCGATCTTGTCCCAATCGGGCTTGCGGGCGGCGAGATGTTCGCTGCGGCGATAGGTCTCGAGCGCCCGCGCCCAGTCGAGATAGGAGGCGCCGACCGGCGGCAGCACGACCGCCGCTCCCGCGCGGGCCTGACGGTAGCCGATGGCGAGATCGTCGAGCAGAAAGCGCCAGGACAGCGCATCGGTAACCAGATGATGGGCCAGCAGCACCAGGAAATCGCCCTCGTCCAGGCGATAGATGATCGCGGCCAGCAGCGGGCCGGTGGCCAGGTCGAACCCCTCGTGCCGGGTGGCGACATCGGCCAGCAGCGCCCCCCACGGATCGGGATGGCCGCGCAGATCGACCGAGTCGGGACCGGGCGGAACCAGCGGATCGGCGGCGGATTGGGTCACCCGGTCCGGACCGATCCGGAAGCGGAGCCGGAGCGAATCGTGATGACGCCACAGCGCGGCCAGGGTCGGGCGTAGCGCCTCGTCGTCGATCGGCTCGGCCGCTTTCAGCAAGATTGCATGGTTGCAGTGGGCCCGACCCTCGCGGTGATCGGCGAAGAACGTCGCCTGGACCGGCGTCAGCGGCGCCTCGGCCGACGCAGGCGGAACAGCCGCCGCCTCGGGCTGGCGCGGGGTCAGACGGACGGCAATCGCGGCAACACTTTGGCCCCCCAGCAGATCGGCCAGATCGAGCGCATAGCCCTGCTTGGCCAGACGCCCGACCACCCGGATCGCCGTCAGGGAATCGCCGCCCAGCGCCTGGAAGGTGGCATGGCGCCCGATTGTCGCGCCGCCCAGCACCGCGGCGAAGGCCGCCGCTACCGCCTGCTCGGCCGGGGTTACGGGGGGATCGTCGTCGGCGGCGGCGGCGGGGGGCGGGGGCGACGGCAAGGCGGCGCGGTCGAGCTTGCCCGCCAGGGTCAAGGGCAGATCGGGCAGCGTCACCAGCGCCGACGGGATCATATAAGGCGGCAGCGTCGCGGCAAGCTGGCGGCGCACCGCGTCGGGATCGGGCGGCGGGGCGGCGACGACATAGGCGACCAACCGCCCGCCACGCCCCGCGCCCGCATCGGCGACGATCACGGCGGCCTGGACGATCCCCGGCAGTCGGCGCAGCGCCGCCTCGATCTCGCCCAGTTCGACCCGGCGCCCGTTCAGCTTGACCTGACCGTCGCGCCGCCCGCGATAGACGATCTCGCCATCTTCGAGCCACAGGCCGAGATCGCCGGTACGATAGAGCCGCTCCGCCCCGTCGCCGACGAACGCGCTTTGGCTCGGTTCGGCCCCGTTGCGATAGCCCCGCGCCAGCCCCGGACCAGACAGGCAGATCTCGCCCACCGCGCCGATCGGCACCGGACGGGAAAAGCGGTCAAGGATGCGGATCGCGGTATTGGGAATCGGCCGCCCGATCGGGATTCCGGTCGGATAGTCCCGGTCGGCCCGCACCTCGTGAAAGCTGGCGCAGACCGACGCCTCGGTCGGGCCATAGGCGTTGATGAAGCGCAACCGGGCGGCGTAATGGCGGGCCGAAGCGGGATCGACCGCCTCGCCCGCCGAGATCAACAGCCGAAGGCCGGGAAAATCGGCGAAGTCGAGCGCCGACAGCAGCGAGGGCGACAGACCGGCGACGGTGACGCGATGGTCGGCAATCGCGGCCAGCAGCCGGTCGCGGTCGCGCCCCGCCTCGGCCGAGGCCAGCACCAGCGCGGCCCCCGACAGCAGCGCCATGAAGATTTCCGACAGCGAGGCATCGAACGAGCAGGACGAGACCTGCAACACCCGGTCGTCGGGACCGAGACCGAATCCCTCGATCTGGCCCAGGATCATATTGACGAAGCCGCGATGCTCGACCATCACCCCCTTCGGCCGACCGGTCGAGCCCGAGGTGTAGAGGATATAGGCGAGATCGCCCGGGGCCACGGTCGCGGCGGCACCATCGGGCGTGGCGTCCAGTTGGTCGATGACCCGCCCGATCCCCGGTCGCATCGCCTCCAGCCGGGCCTGCCCGGCGGTGTCGGTCAACACGATCCGGCAGTCGGTGTCGCCCAGGATGAAGCCCAACCTCTCGTCGGGCAAAGCGGGGGTCAGCGGAAGATAGGCCCCTCCCGCCTTCAGAATCCCGAGCAGGGCGACGATCCGCCGCCAGCCCCGCCCGGCTAGCACGCCGATGGCCTGCTCCGCCGCGAAACCGGGCAGGCGGCCCAGCGCGGCGGCAAGCCGGTCGCTCTGCGCGTCCAACTCGCGATAGGACATCTCCCCCTGGTCCCAGCGCAAGGCGGGCCGGTCGGGCGTTCGCGCCACCTGCGCTCGCCACAGCGCGACGATCGTCTCGTCGGGCAAAGGCGCGCGCCGGGCTCCGCGCGAAAAGACGGCAAGGTCGGCCAAATCCGCCGCGCCCAACACCTCGATCCGCTCGACCGGCTGCTCGGGATCGGCGGCAAGCGCGTCGATCAGGGTCGCGATCTGCTCGCCCAACCGGCGCATCTGCGCCTCGGAATGGGCCTCTTCATTATAGGCGAAGGCGATCCTGAGCGGCGGGCCGGGCTGGACGATCAGACCGAAATCGTAATTGGCCCGCTCGTCGGCCTCGGCGGACACGACACGAAAGCCCAGCCCGGACTCCGCCTCGGTCGCCACCTGGGGGTAATTCTCGAACACCAGCAGATGGTCGAGCAGAGCATCGGGCAGGCCCGACTGCGCATGAATTTCGGCCAACGGCAGATGGTCGTGAGTCAGACTGTCGAACGCCTGGGCCTGGAGACGGCGCAACAGCGACACGATCCCCTCGCCCGCGCCAAGCGTGACCCGGACCGGGATCGTGTTGATGACGGCCCCGACCATCCGCTCGATCCCATCGACATCGAGCGTCCGCCCCGACACGACGCTGCCGAACACGACGTCGGCGCTGTCGGCGTAGCGACCGAGCAGAATGCCCCACAGCGCCACCAGAACGCTATTCAGCGTCACCCCGGCGCGGGCGGCGAGCCCCTCCAGCACCGCATGCCGCTCGGGCGTCAGGGTGACGAGATACTGGCTCGGCCGATAGGGCGCGCCGGGGCGGCCCGGCCCCAGCCGGGGCAAACCGACCGGGCGGTCGTAGCCCGCCAGCAGTTCGGCCCAGAACCGGCGCGACTCCGCCTCGTCCCGCGCCGCGATCCGGTCGAAATAGGCGCGGGTCGAAGGCGGCGGGGCCAGAACGGGCACCCGCCCCGCGCGACCGGCCGCATAGAGGTCGGCGAACTCGGCCAACAACAGGCTACCCGACCAGCCGTCGAGGATCAGATGGGCGTGGCTCCACACCATCTCGAACCGGCCGCCGCCCAGACGGAACAGCCGGACCCGGGTCAGCGGGCCGAGGCGCGGATCGAACCCGCGCCTGCGGTCCTCGGCGCGGAACGCCTCGATCCGGGCGGCCTGGGTGGCCTCGTCCAGCCCGGACACATCCTCCTCGTCGCAGACGGTCTCGCCCTGCTTCAGCACTAGCCGCAACAGCCGATTGGTGTTCTCGAAATCGAACACCGAGCGCAACGCCTCGTGGCGGGCGATCAGCGCGCTCCACACCTGTCGGCACAAAGCGGGATCGAACGCCGCAATCTCGGACGAGATCCGAAACGAGACCTGACGGAAATAGGGCTGGTCGCCGGGCGACAACAGATCGTGGAACAGCATCCCCTGTTGCAGCGGCAACAGGGGATAGATCGCCTCGACCTCGTCGCGGCTGGGACGGCGGACTGGGGCGGTCCGGTTACTCATCGCCGAACAAATCTTCGAGTTCGCGGTTCGACAGACCGGCCTGATTGATCCCGGCGGCAGCGGCAGGCGCGGCGGGGGAAGCGTCCGGCTCGCCCTCGCCCTCCTCCTCCAGCCGCCGGGCCAGACCGGCAATCGTCGGATCGGTCAGGAAGTCCCGCATCGACAAGGTAAGCCCCTGACGGCGTAACGTCCCGACCACCTGGATCGCCTTGATCGAATCGCCGCCGACCTCGAAAAAGCGGTCAGTCGGAGACAGACCGTCATGGCCGAGAATGTCGCGCCAGACCTGGGCGACCCGGCTTTGCAGGTCGGCCCCTTCGACCAGGATCGCCGCCACCGCCTGGGCCGGGTCGGGCAGCGCCGCCGCATCGACCTTGCCGTTAGGCAGCAGCGGCAGCGAGTCGAGCACGACCCAACTGGCCGGATGGAGGAAGGACGGCAGCTCGGCCTCGACCGCGTGGCGGACCGGATCGACCTCCCCCGCTCCCGCCGCCAGCACGACATAGGCGACCAGATCGGACCCACCCGCCACGCCCGGGCGGACGGCAATGACGGCCTCGCGGACCGCCGGGTGACGGCGGAGGCAGGTTTCGATCTCGCCCGGCTCGACCCGGTGGCCGCGAATCTTGGCCTGGGAATCGATCCGGCCGCGATAGACGATGTTGCCGTCGGGCTGGACCATGCCAAGGTCGCCGGTGCGGTACAAACGCTCGCCCGGACGGAACGGATGGTCGATGAAGGCGCGCGCGGTCAGCTCGGGCTGGCCCAGATAGCCAAGAGCCAGACCGGGACCGCCGATATGGATTTCGCCGCACACCCCGACCGGAGCCAATGCGCCAAAGCGGTCGAGCACGATCACTTCGGTATTGGGCAGCGCGCGGCCGATCGGGATCGACGCGCCGCGGTCGCGCTCGGGATCGACCTGATACCACGTCGCGCACACTGTCGCCTCGGTCGGGCCATAGGCGTTGACGACGCACAGGCGCGACGCCAGTTGCCGGACCTGATCGGGATCGGGCTTCTCTCCCGCCGTGATCAGTACTTGCAGCGAGGCGAGGTCGTCCGGTTCTAGCTGGGCCAGATAGGTCGGCGGCAAGGTCGCCACAGTGACCTGCTGTTGGCGCAGATAGGCGGCGAAGTCGCGGGGATCGCGAATCCGCTCCGGCCCGGCGATCACCAGGCAGGCGCCTTGCATCAGCGCCATCAGCATTTCCCACACCGAGGCGTCGAACGAGGTGGGGGCGAATTGCAGCACGCGGTGGCTGGGCAGGATTCCTAAGCTGTCGCGATGGGCGAGTGCCAGATTGACCGCGCCGCGATGGGTCAGCAGAACGCCTTTGGGTCGCCCGGTCGAGCCCGAGGTATAGATCACATAGGCGACATCGTCGGCCTTGGCCGTCGCCGCCAGCGGCGTGGTCGGGTCGGGCTCGGTCGCCGCCAGCATCCGCAGATCGAATATCGGACCATCGTCGCCGCGATCGACCCCGTCGAGATGCGGAGACTCGCTCAAGATCGCGGCGCAGGCGGCGTCGCGCCGCATGAAATCCAGCCGTGCCCGAGGATAAGAGGGATCGAGCGGAACGGCGGCGGCCCCCAGTTTCAGCGTGGCGAGGAAGCCCACCACCCACGCTTCGGTGCGGTCCAGCAGCAGCCCGACGCGGTCGCCCGGGCCAACCGTCCCGGTCGCGGCCAGGGCGCGGGCCACCGCCTCGACCATCCGGCCCAGGGTCGCGTAATCATAGACGCGATCCTCGATTGCCAGCGCCGGCCGGTCAGGACCGGCTGCGATGGCGGCCTCGAACAAGGTGACCAACGTCGTTTCGGGCGGAATTTCGGGACCGGGAGTCCGCCCGGACAGCATCTGGCGCTCGGCTTCGGGCACCAGCGGCAGCGCGGTCAGATGCCGTGTCGGCTCGGCCAGCGCCTGCGCGCTCAATTCGGCGAACTGGCCGACCAGCCGCTCGATATGGCTGCGGTCGAACAGATCGCTGTCATATTCCAATCCCAGCGTCAGCCCGCCGCCCTCGGTTTCGACGAATTCGAAGGCCAGACTGAATTTGCTGATGCTGCGCTGTTCGTGGAACGCCTCGATGGCCAGACCGCCCAGGGTCAGACTTGGCTGGAGTCCGTCTTGCAACACTACGGCGACATCGAACACCGGGGTCCGGCTGAGATCGCGGGGCAGCCCCAATTCCTCGACCAGCCGGTCGAACGGATAGGCCCGGTGCTCCAGCGCGGCGGCAATCGTCGCCTTGACCCGATCGAACAGGGACTCGAACCCCTCCTCGGCCTCGATCCGGTCGCGCAGCGCCAGGGTGTTGACGTAGAACCCGATCTGGTTGCGCAAATCGTCATGGTCACGGCTGGCGATCGGACTGCCGACGATAATGTCGGTCTGGCCGGTGACGCGGAACAACAGCGCCTTGACCAGGGCCACCACCACCATGAACAGCGTGCCGTGGCGGGCACGGACGAACCCGCGCACCGCCTCGGCCAGCCGGGGATCGAGCGAACGGGTGACCCGACCGCCGACGAAGCGCGGCAGGGCCGGACGGGGCCGGTCGAGCGGCAGGTCGAGCGGGACCAGCGGCCCCGCCAATTGGGTCCGCCAATAATCGAGATCGCGCCGGGCCGCGTCGGTTTCGATCCGGGCATTGTCCCAGGCGGCATAATCCTTGTAATGGATTCTAAGCGGCGACAACGGATCGAGGCCGCCGCCTTCGGTCTCGGCCCGGTACAGCACCAGCAATTCGTCGACCATGATCGCGACCGAAGCCGCGTCGGACACGATATGGTGAATCGCGACGAGCAGGACGTGACGGTCGGCCCCCACCACCAGCACCTGGGCGCGCAGCAACGGCCCGGTCGCCAGATCGAACGGCGTCTCGGCATCCTGCTCGGCCAGCGCCCGCGCCGCCGCCTCGGGATCGGGCTCGCCCCGCAGATCAATCAGGCCAAGTCCGGTATTCGGATCGGCCAGCACCCGCTGGCGCACCGTCTCGGCCTCGTCACCCTCGGCGGCGACGAACACCGTCCGCAGCGCTTCGTGGCGTCGGATCAGCGCGGCGAAGGCCCGCCCGAATGCGGCAACGTCGAACGGACCGTTCAGCAGATAGGCCGCCGATAGGGTATAGGCCGCGCCGCTGGTCCAAAGCTGGTCGAGAATCCACAGCCGCCGCTGGGCGTGCGACACCGGATAATCGGCAGCCTCGGCCACGACGGGAATCGCATCCGGCCCGGCCCCGTCTTTCACCGCCCCCAGCATTTCCGCCAATTGACGGATCGTCGGACGCTGGAAGAACTGGCCGATCGTCAAGGCGCTGGCGAAATCGTGATTGATCCGCGAAATCGCCCGGATCGCCCGCAGCGAATCGCCGCCGATCTCGAAAAAGGGCGAGACGGCACCGACTCGCTTCAACCCCAGGATTTCGGCCCAGATCGCCGCCAGCCGCACCTCGGTCGGGGTGGCGGGCGGCTCGAAACGGATCCGGCCTTCGATCAGATCCTCGGGCTTGGGCAAAGCGCGACGATCGACCTTGCCGTTCAAATTCATCACGAAACTGTCGAGCCGGATCAGATAGCCGGGAATGATCGGCTTGGGCAAAATCTCGCCCAGGCGGCGGCGCAAATCCGAGGCGTCGAGCGGTTTTTTCTCTGTATAATAGCAGGTCAGCGCATTGTCGCCGTCGTCGCGGCGGTGGATCGCGGCGACGGCCTGATCGATCTCGGGCGCCGCCGACAGAACCGCCTGTTCGATCTCGGCCAGTTCGATCCGGATACCGCTGACCTTGACCTGACCGTCGGTGCGGCCGCAGAACTCGATCCCGCCGTCGGGCATCTGCCGCCCCAGATCGCCGGTGCGGTAATAGGCCAGACCGCTGGTATCCTCGCCGGTCGGATCGGAGACGAACCGCTCCGCCGTCAGGGCCGGATCGCCGAAATAGCCCAGGCAGGCGAACGGCGGCCGGATCAGGATTTCCCCGATCGCGCCGACCGGCAGCGGCCGGTTCCCCTTTAGCACCAGAACCCGCGTCCCGGCGATCGGATGGCCGACCGGGATCGCCCGCCCGCCTTCGGCGACCGGGCCGTCGATCCGGTGAAAGAACTTCGCCAGCGTCGTTTCGGTCGGACCATAAAGGTTGAAAAGGGCGACCGCCGGGCCAAGCACGCGCCGCGCCCGCTCGACATCGCCGCCATACAGGCTTTCCCCCGCGAACAGAACCGTCCGCAATGCGGGCAGCGCCGCCACCCCGGTGCCGAGCGGCGCGCGTTCGATCTCCTTGGCCAGCAGGCGGAACAGGGTCGGCACGATGTGGATCAGGCTGACCCGGGAGTCCGCCAGCCACCGCACCAGCCGGGTCGCATCCATCCGGGTATCGGCATCGGGGATGCAGAGTGTGCCGCCGACGCTGAGCGGCAGGAAGATATCGCGCAGGCTGACGTCGAAGGTGGTGCGGGCCAGATTGCTGGTCCGCAGCGAGACATCGGCTCCCACTTCGCGCCGTTCCCAGGCGATGAAATGGTGCAGCCCCTCGTGGCTGGACAGGATCGCCTTGGGCTCGCCGGTCGAACCCGAGGTGAACATCACATAGGCGGCGTCACCCGGAACCGGGCGGCCCGAGCGGTCGGGCACTGGACCGGCGGCCAGCGGAGCCACCGTCTCCAGCGTGCCCTTGACCGGCTTGCCGTGGCGCAGCCCGCCCTCCTTGGTCCAGGCGATCAGGCGGCGCACCCCGCCCGCCGCCTCCAGCCCGGCCAGGACCGCCCGTACCGCCGGGATTTCGGCGTCGGAGGTCACGACCAGACGGGGCGACAGCCGTGACAGCAACTGACGCAGTCTGAGCGGCGGCAGGTCGAGATCGAACGGAACCACGACACCGCCCGCTTTGTGGGTGCCGAGCAGGCTGGCGACGTAATCAATGCCGTTGGCCAGGAACAGCCCGACGGTCTGGCCGGGCTGAAGCCCCTGACGGCGCAGCAGCGCGGCCAGCGCCTCGGCCCGCGCGTCGAGAGCGCGATAGGTGATGGATTGCCCCCCCGCCTCGATCGCGACGGACTCAGGCCCCCGCTCCGCCTGGGCCTCGAACAGATCGAGCACCAGACCGGGCACAGGGCAATCGGCGGCGAGGCTCTGCCGGGCACCCTCGTCACGCTCGTCGGTGCCGCGCAGGTCGAAGGCCGACAGCGGACGCTCGGGCTCGGCCAGCACCGCCGCGACCAGCGCCCGGACATGACCGGCGATCCGCTCGATCTGAACCGGATCGACGACATGGCGGTTGAAGGTGAACATGATCTCGGTCGTGTCGTCCGGCGTCGGCGCGGGATGGACGACGATGCTGAAATCGTAATGCATCTGCTCGAAGGCGCGGACGGTGTCGATCCGCAAATCCCCCGTGGCCGTCCGGGCGGACAGCGGATAATTCTCGAACACCAGGACATGGTCGAACAAGGTCCGGCGCAGTCCGGTCAGACGCTGCATCTCGGCCAGGGGCAGGAAATGATGCGGTTCGCTGGCGACGGCCTGATCCGCAATCGCCCGCGCCAGATCGGCGAAGCCCTGGTCGGAATCGACCGTGACCCGGACGGGAACGGTGCGCAGGAACAGGCCGACGATCCGCTCGATTTCGGGCAGTTCGGGCGGTCGGCCCGATACCACCGTGCCGAAAATCACCTCGGCCCGGTCGTTGTAGGTGGCAAGCAGCGCCGCCCAGATCGCCTGGACCACGCTGTTCAAGGTCACATCAAGACGGGCGGCCAGCGCCACCAGCCCCCGGCTGGTGGCCGGGTCGAGCGTCAGCGGGTGCTCGCCCAGGGCGCGGCCCCGGCTCCGTCCCGCCGGATCGAGGCCGGGAATGGTCGAGGGCGGCGGCGCGTCGGCGAGAACCCGGCTCCAATAGGCCCGCGAGTCGTCCTCGTCGCGACCGGCCAGCCAGTCGATATAGGAGCGGTAGGACGGCACCGGCGGCAAGGACGGCGCGCCGCCATTTCGCAGCGCCCCATAGATTTCCATCAATTCGGGCTGGAGAATCCCCATCGACCAGCCGTCGAGAATGATGTGGTGGTGGCTCCACACCACGTCGAACTCGCCCTCGCCCCGTTGCAGCACGGTGACCCGCATCAGCGGATCGTGGCCCAGGTCGAAGCCTCGGCTGCGGTCGGCCCGCAGGAAGGCGGCGACGGCGGTCTCGAACGCGTCGGCGGTCTGGCCGCGCAGGTCGATATGGTGAAATTCGACGGTGCGGGTCTTCAAGATCGCCTGAAGCGGCCGCCGCCCCGGCAGCGAGACGATCGCGGCGCGCAAGATGTCGTGACGGCGGGCCAGTTCGTCCCAAGCCGCCTGGAAGCAGGTCAGGTCGAGCGGGCCGTGCAGGCGATAGGTGAATTGTTCGAAATAGACCTGCCGGTCGCCCGACATAGCGTGGAACAGCAAGCCTTCCTGCAACGGCGACAGCGCCATCAGCGATTCGATCGGCGAAGCCTCGAGTCCCAGCAGCTCGAACACCGAATCGGCCTCGTCCGCCCCGCCGCCCGGCCCAGCCCCGCCGTCGCTGCCGCCACCGCCCAGCGCGATCAGCGCCCGCAACCGGTCGCGGAAATGCCCGGCCAGCGCGGCGGCGGTCTCGCGCCGATAAAGGCGGTGATTATAGGCTACGGTGACGGTCAGCCTGCCCCCGATCACCATCGCCTCGACGTCGATCGCCTGGGGCCGCTCCAGCCGCTCGCCCAGGGTCGGGCCGACCGGCTCGTCGGCCAAGGCGAACAGCGGATGCGGCTCGCTGTCAAACTGGCCCAGATAATTGAAATTGATCTCGGGCGGCGGTCCGAAGACAAGTCCCCCCCGCTGCGACGGCGGGGTCAGATATTTGAGAATCCCATAGCCGATTCCCTTGCGCGGAATCCGCCGCATCTGCCCGGCGATCCGTCCGACGGCGGCGGCGGGAGTTTCGTCCTCTCCCCCCAGATCGAGCACGACCGGATAGATCGAGGTGAACCAGCCGACGGTGCGGCTGATATCGAGGCCGGGGGCAATCTCCTCGCGGCCATGGCCTTCCATCTGGACCCGGACCCGCTCCAGCCCGAACCGGTCGCGCAACGCCTGGGCCAGCGCGGTCAGCAGCATATCGTTGATCTGGCAGCCCAGCACGCGGGGGAGACCGGTCAGCAGGGTCCGGGTTTCGTCTTGATCGAGCGGCAGGGCGATCTGGCGGAACTCGCCCGCGCCCCGGCGGGGATCGTCGAAATCAAGCGGCAGCGGCGCGACCGGATTCGCCTCGATGTCGGCCCAGACCGGGATCTCGCTCCGCAGGTCGGGACCGACCGCATAGGCGGCCTGGGTCTCGGTCCACTCCAGCACCGAGGCCCCCACCGGGGCCAGCCGGATCGGATCGGATGACAGGGAGTCCGCCTGATCGAAGGCTTCGGCGAAATCCTCCAGCAAAATCCGCCAGGAAAAGCCATCGACGACGAGATGATGGCACAGCAGCAGCACCCGGTCGGATTCGGGCAACTGGTATAGAACGACCCGCAGCAACGGTCCCGCCGACAGGTCGAACCCGCGCTGAAGCGTCTCGGCATGGCGGGCCAGCGCTGCCGCCGGGGCCGGATCGGCGCGCAGATCGACAATCGCGAACGACGGCGCCGAATCGGGCAAAATCGCCTGCTCCACCACCGCGCCCTGGGTCCGCAACACCAGCCGCAAGCCCTCGTGATGGCTCCACAGCGCGGCGACGGCGCGGCCCACCGCCTTGGGCTCCAGCCGCCGCGATGCCCGCAGCAGCACCGCATTGTTGAAATGGGCGCGGTCGTGGGGATGCTCGGCGACGAACCAGCGCTGGATCGCGCTGAGCGGCGCGCTGGCCCCGGGGGCGGATTCAGGGCTCGGCGACGACAAAGCGGCGGGCACGCCCGCCAGCGGGGCCAAAGCGGCCACCGTCTTGGCGGCAAAGATCGCGGCCAGCCCCAAGGTGATCCCGGCCCGATGCAGGCGGCTGACGATCTGCAACGCCTTGATCGAATCGCCCCCCAGCGCGAAGTAATTGTCGTCGATCCCGACCCGGGGCAGGCCCAGCACCTCGGCCCAGACCTGGGCGATCGCGGTTTCGACCGCGTTGCGGGGCGCGCGGTAATCGGACCCGGTCTCCAGCCGGGCCGTTTCCGGCGCGGGCAAGGCGGCGCGGTCGATCTTGCCATTGGCGGTGAGCGGAAAGGTGTCGAGCCGGACAAAGGCCGACGGGATCATGTAATCGGGCAGGCTGAGCGCGAGATGGGCGCGCAGCGCCGACGCGGTCAGATCCTCGGCCCCCAAAACATAGGCGATCAATTCGCGCAGGCCGGGGCGGTCGGCGGCAACGGCGCGGTCGATCACCAGCGCCTTGTCGATGCCGGGATGGGTCAGCAGGGCCTGGACCACTGCCCCGGTTTCGACCCGGTGGCCGCGCACCTGAACCTGGGCATCGTTGCGGCCGAGATAGATCAGCCGCCCGTCGGGGCGCAAGCGCCCCAGATCGCCGGTGCGATACAGGCGTCGGCCCGCCAGCTTCCCCTCGAGGGCGGTAACGAAGCGCTCCGCCGTCAGGTCCGGGCGGTTGAGGTAGCCCGCGCAGACGCCGCTGCCGCCGACATACAATTCGCCGGTCACTCCCAGCGGCTGGGGCGTGAGCGCGTCATCGCAAACATGAACGCTGGTTTCGGGCAACGGCCGCCCGATCGGGCTGATCCCCCCCGGCCCGGCGATATCGGCGGCGCTGAGGCGATCATAGGTGACGTGAACCGTCGTCTCGGTGATGCCATACATGTTGATCAGCGCAATCCGCTCGGGCGGATAAAGCGCGGCCCAGCGGCGCAAATCGGTGGGGTCGAGCCGGTCGCCGCCAAAGATCACCATCCGGAGATGGTCGGCCAAGGGATGGTCGGGCCGGTCCAGTTCGGCGGCAATCAGCCCCTGGAACGCCGCCGGGGTCTGGTTCAGCACGGTGACGCGGTGGCGGCGGATCAGATCGAGCAGGGCTGCGGGATCGCGCATCGTCGCGCGGTCGGCGATCACCACCGCGCCCCCGTTGACCAGCGCGCCATAGATCTCCCACACCGAGAAATCGAAGCTGAACGAATGGGCCGACACCCAGACATCGCTCGGGCCGAAATCGAAATCGTTGCGGTCGTTGCGCAACAGCCGGACGACATTGCGATGGGTGACAAGGCAGCCCTTCGGCCGCCCGGTCGAGCCCGACGTGTAGATCACATAGGCGACGCTGTCGGGCGACGGCCCCGGCCCACGCCCGGCCGCAGAGTCCCCGCCCTCCCCCGCTTCGAGTTGGTCAAGATCAAGCGCCAGCGCCCGGCCCGAGGGCGGCAGCCGCTCGGCCAGAGCCTCCTTGGTGATCACCGCCTTGCTGCCGCTATCGGTGATGATCGTTTCCAGCAGATCGGCGGGATAATCAATGTCGAGCGGGACATAGGCCGCGCCCGCACTCTGGATCGCCAGCAGGCTGACGACGAAATCGACCGAGCGGTCGAGATGTACCCCTACGAAATCGCCCGGCCCGATCCCGTGGCGCGTCCGCAGCCCAGCCGCCAGCCGCTCGACCCGCGCCGCCAGGGTGCGATAGCTGACCGTCTCGCCGCCCGCGATCACCGCCGCATGGTCGGGAGTGGCCGCAACCTGAGTCTGGACCAGATCGACCAGGGTCGCCTCGGCCGGATAGGCGGACTCTCTGTCGTTCCAGGCGGCGACAAAGGCGGTTTCGGTCTCGCCGACGATCTCGAACCGGCCGAGCGGGCGGTCGGGATCGCCCAGGATGCCCGCGATGATCCGCTCGAAATATCCGGCCCAGCGCCCCACCGTGTCGCGCCGGAACAACGCCGTCGCATAGCAGAAGCGCAGCGTCAGAACCTCGTTCTCCTCGATGATGTCGAGGTTGAAATCGAACATCGCGGCGGGCGGGTGAATGTCGCGGCGGGTAAAGGTCAGATCGGTGATCTTAAACGCCCGCTCGCCCGCATTCTCGTAGGACAGCATCGTGTCGAACAAAGCGTTGCGGCCGGGCGGCCGGGTCGTGTTCAACCCCGTCATCCGTTCGAACGGATAATCCTGGTGGTCGTAGACGGAGAGACTGGTCTGGCGCACCGCGTCGAGGAAGCGGGCAAACGGCTGCTCCGCCGTGGGATGGAGGCGGAAGATCACCGTGTTGACGAACATCCCGACCGCAGCGGCGAGATCGGCCTTGCCCCGCCCCGACACCGCGCCCGCGACCAGGATATCCTCTTGCCCGCTGAGGCGATGCAGCAGGGTCTGATAGGCGGCCAGCAGCACGATATAGAGCGAGGTTCCGGTCGCCCGCGAGAGGTCCTTCAGCCGCCGCGTCACCGCCGCATCAAGCGTCAGCACGACATTATCGCCGGCGAAATCGGGCTCGGCCGGACGGGGGAAATCGAGCGGCAGGTCGAGCAGGGGCAGATCGCCCGCCAAGGTCTCGCGCCAGAAGGCTTCGTCGCGCCCCCCCGCTGCTGCCGCCTCGGCCTCGGCCTGAAGCCGCAGGCAATGGCCGAGATCATAGCCGACCGGGGCCAAGGCGGTCCCCTGATAGAGTGCCATCAATTCGGCGGCGATGACGTTGAACGACAGACCATCGACCGCGATGTGATGGGCATCGGCCAGCAGCAGGTGGCGGTGCTGACTGATCGAAACCACCGCGACCCGCAACAGCGGCGCGACGGCCAGATCGAACGGGCGCAGGAAGTCGCGCGCAATCGCTTCGGCCCCCTCGGCATCGGCCTGATACCGCTCGACCGAGAAGCGCGGCTCGGCAATCCGGCTGGTGACCAATTCGCCGTCGATGATCTTGAAGCCGGTGCGCAGGCTTTCGTGACGGGCGATGATGGTTCGGAAACTGTCTTCCAGCCGGTCGATATCGAGCGGCCCGTCGATCCAGAACGATTGCGGCAGATGATAGGGCACTTGCCCGCCCGGACGCTGACTGAGCGCGTACAGGCGGCGCTGGGGCGAAGACGGCAGCCCGAATTGCGGGTTGGGATAGACCTCGAGCGAGAAGGCGAATCCGGCGGCGCGAATCTCGCCGATGCTGGTCTTGATGACGTCGAGCACGCGGGCGACGTCGGCATCGTCATGCGCGACCGAGAAGAAATTGATCCGCCGCTCCCAGGTATAGACCCCGTGCTCGATCATCAGCAGATAGAGCAACTCGATCTCCAGCGGCTGGAAATCGCCGTCGCCCAGCGGCACCAGCCGCCATTGCGATGAAAAATGCTTGGCCCGCAGCGGCACTTTTTCCCGTTCGAACCACAGGTTCAGCGCGTCGCAGAAATCGGTGGTCCGCGCCGTCACCCGCTGTTGCAGGGCCGGGCCTTCCTCCTTCATCACCGTCAGCGCGGCGTGGGTCGTCGCCATCGTTGCCGGGTTGCGGCAGAAGGTGCCGCCGAAATAGATCATCGCCGATTGCGGCCCGGAGCGGTCGCCGTACTGCCACGCGCCGCCGTCGATATAATCAATGAAGCGGGCCTTGCCCGCGATCACCCCGATCGGCATGCCGCCGCCGACGATCTTGCCATAGGCGACGATATCGGCCTCGATTCCGAACCAGGCCTGGGCTCCACCGGGATGAATGCGAAAACCGTTAATCATCTCGTCAAAGATCAGGGCTGTGCCGTGCCGTTCGGTCAGGCGGCGCAGGCGGCTCAGGAACGCCTGGGGTTGCAGGTCGGGATTGCGGCTCTGCACCGGCTCGACCAGCACGGCGGCCAAATTGTCGGCCTCGGCGGCGATGATCTCCAGCGCCTCGGGCGAGCCGTATTCCAGCACCATCACGTCGCGGATCATTCCGGCGGGCGTGCCCAATCCGACCGGGACGATCTCGCCATCCTGATCGAACGCCAGCACTCCGTCGAAGATGCCGTGATAGCCGTTCTTGAAGATCACGATCTTGTCGCGGCCGGTGACGGCGCGGGCCAGCCGGAGCGCGACCATCACCGCCTCGGACCCGGTATTGCCAAAGGCGACCCGCTCGACCCCGGTCAACTCGCGGATCAAGAGCGCCGCCGGACCGGTCAGGGCCGATTGGGTGCCCAGTTCCAGCCCGTGCTCGATCTCGCGGGTCAGGGCGGCATGGATCTGGGCGGGCTTGTGGCCAAAGAAATGGACGCCCATCCCCATCGCGATGTCGATATAGTCGTTGCCGTCGACGTCCCAGAAGCGCGACCCGGCAGACCGGGCCGAGACGATCGGGTATTTCGCCTCCTTCAACTGGCCCCAGAACGACAAGGTGTGCTTCCAGTCGGCCAGCACGGCGCGGGAGTCCTGGGTGATCTCCTTCGACGTCTGGGTCCGGGCGACATGGCGCGACACCAGCGCCGAGACGAACTCCTTCTGCGTCTCCGATAACGGACCGCTGCCCGCCAGATTGATATTGCGGATCTTGGCCACCGCGTTGGCCGAGGGCTTGGCCTTGGCGACCGGCGCAGGAACAGGCGCGGGCGCGGGCGCGGCGGCAACCGGAGCCGCGACCGCAGGAGCGGCGGCAACAGCGGCGGGAAGCCCACCCTGCCCCAGCCAGGCCATCTGCTGACGCGCCAGTTCGGCGACACTGTTCAGATTCTGGGCGGCGACCTGGGACAGAACCTGCATCTGGAACTGCAACATCGGCGCGACCCCGGCCCCATCGGGCGGAAGCGCGATCGCGGGCGCGGGCGGCACCGACGGCGGAACCGGCGCAACCGGGGCCGGAGCCGGGGCAGCCTGAACCAAAGCTGCCGGAGCCGGAGCGGCATGGCGCAGGACATAGGCGGCCAGGTCGTTGACGGTGCCGATGTCCTCGAACAACTGGCTCATCCGCAATTCCAGGCCATAGCGCTGTTCGACCGTCTGGCCCAGTTTCAGCAGCATCAGCGAATCCAGCCCCATATCGGTCAGATGCTGGGTGCGGTCGATCGTCGCGGCGTCGAATCCGCTGATCTCGGCCAGGATCGCGGCCAGTTCGTCGGCGCGTTCGGTCAGGCTCTGCATCGTTTCCGTCCTTGTCGGGGGAACATCGGGCAATTTTGTCTGCTCTGAAATCGGGGCGGCACCCGATCCCGGCCGCAGCGGGGCGACCTCCATCCAGAAGCGCTGGCGCTGGAACGGATAGGTCGGCAGGGCGACCTTGCGCCCGGCAAACGGCGCGTTGATTCCGGCCCAGACCAAGTCGATCCCGGCGCGGTACAGGCTGGCGGCGGCGGTGGCGATGCCGCTCCAGGCCGAACGCCCCTTGCGCAGCGAGGCGACCAGAGGCCCCACCGCCTCGGGATCGAGGCTGGCCCGGGCCAGCGCGGTCAGGATGTCGCCGGGTCCGATTTCCAGAAACGCGGTATAGCCATCGCGGGCGGCGGCACGCACCGCGCCCAGGAACTGGACCGGCTGGCGAATCTGGCGCGACCAGTAATCCGGGGGCATTTTCTGGCGCGGCGGCAAGGCCTCGCCGGTGACGGTCGAATAAAACGGCAGGCGGGCGGGGGCAAAGTCGAGTCCGGCCAACGCCGCCTCGAAGGCGCCGACCATCGGCTCCATCAGCGGCGAGTGGAACGCGTGCGACACCGCCAGCCGCCGCCCGTCGATCCGGTCGCGTGCCAGCCGCTCCAGCGCCTGGGTCACCGCCGCCTCGCTGCCCGAAATCGTCACCGCACCGGGTTGGTTGATCGCGGCCAGCGTCACCTCGCGGGTGTGGTCGATCACCGCCGGAACGACGATCTCGGCCGGGGCGAACACCGCCGCCATCGCGCCGCCCTGCGGCAGGGCCTGCATCAGGCGGCCGCGCTCCGCCACCAGCCGAATCCCGGTTTCCGGCGTCATGATCCCGGCGGCGCAGGCGGCGGCGAATTCGCCAACGCTGTGACCGATCACGGCCGCCGGGGTGATCCCCCACGCCGCCCACAGCGCAGTCAGCGCGTATTGGACCGCGAACAAAGCCGGTTGGGCCAGTTCGGTGCGGCGCAATTCCTCTGCGCTGGCCCCGTCGCCATACAGACGCTCGACCAGCGGCGGGCCGTAGTCCGGCCCCAGCGCGGCGGCGCAGCGGTCGAACGCCTCGCGGAACACCGGATAGCGGCGGTAGAGATCGCGCCCCATCGCCACATCGTGCGAACCCTGGCCGCTGAACAGAAAGACGATCCCCTTGCCCGCCCCCGGTCCGGTCGCCTCGGGGGTCGAGCGCTCCGCCAGCCCGGCCCGCAGCGCCGCAACGGTTCCCCCGACAATCGCGTCACGATAGCGCAGCGAGGGGCGGCAGGCGGCGGTGTGGCAGAGATCGGCCAGATCGGTATCGGCACGGCTCGCCAACAGCGCATCGAACCGGGCGCGCACCGCCTTCAATCCCTCGGGCGAGGCGGCCGACAGCGGCAGGATATGAACCGGATCGGCAACCGGCTCCGGCGCGGCTTCGGGGGCAAGCGGCGACGGCGGCGCGGTGACGATCAGATGAGCGTTGGTGCCGCTCAGTCCGAACGAACTGAGCCCGGCGACCCGCACCCGGCCTTGATCCGGCCATGGTGTCGGCGCGGCGACGACCTCAACATTGCCCGCCGCCCAATCAATATGCGGGCTGGGATCAGTGAAATGCAGGCTGGCGGGAATCGTCCGGTGGCCAAGCGACAGGATCAGCTTGATCAGTCCGGCGATCCCGGCGGCGGCCTCGGTATGGCCGATATTGGTCTTGACCGAACCCAGCAGCAGCGGACGGCCGGGCGGGCGCTGGCCAAACACCTGCTGAAGCGCGTTGACCTCGATCGGATCGCCGAGCGCGGTGCCGGTCCCGTGAGCCTCGATATAATCGACCGCATCGGGTGCCAGTCCGGCATCGGTCAGTGCGGCCCGGATCACCGCCTGCTGGGCCAGACCGTTCGGCGCGGTCAGGCCGTTGCTGCGGCCATCGTGATTGACGGCGGACCCGGCCAGCACGGCTAGGACGCGGTCGCCGTCGCGCTCGGCGTCGGCCAGCCGCTTCAACACCAGCAGCCCGCCGCCCTCGCCCCGGCCATAGCCGTTGGCGGCGGCGTCAAAGGCGCGGCTGCGTCCATCCGCCGCCAGTGCCTTGACCTTGCACAACGCGATCATGCTGTCGGGCGACAGCATCAGGCTGATCCCACCGGCCAGGGCCAGATCGACCTCGCCCCGGCGCAGGCTCTGGATCGCCAGATGCAGCGCGACCAGCGAGGACGAGCAGGCGGTGTCGATGGTCAGGCACGGGCCATGAAAATCGTGGAAATAAGACAACCGCCCCGCGGCGGTGCTGAACATCACTCCGCTGCCGGAATAAGCGGTGATCCGCTCCGGATCGCCGGAATGGACGTGGGCCTGGATGTAATCGTAATTCGACAGGCCGACAAACAGCCCGGCGCGCAAGGCGGCCAGACGGGTCCGCTCGATCGCGGCATCGTCCAGCGCCTCCCACCCCAGTTCGAGCAACAGCCGTTGCTGCGGGTCCATCGCCAGGGCCTCGCGCGGGGTGATGCCGAAAAAGGCGGGATCGAATCCGGCGACATCGCCGATAAAGCCACCGTTACGGGCATACATCTTGCCCGGCGCCTCGGGATCGGGATCGTAGAAGCGGGCGACATCCCAGCGGTCGGGGGGAATCTCGCCGACCGCGTCGCCGCCCTGGGCCAGCAACGACCAGAATTGCTCGGGATCGGCACCGCCGGGGAAACGGCACCCCATCCCGACCACCGCGATCGCCGCCGGATGTTTCAGCGACTGATTTTCCGCCAGCAATTCGGCGATCTTGGCCGAGGCTTTCTTCAACGCCTCGACATAAGGCTGACCGGCTGCGTCACTCATGATCCGACGCCCCCGTTTGGGACCGATGCGGTCGATTGAACGTCCCGAGCATAACTCCCCCACGCCATGAGGCGGCACCTTTTCATACAACTGGAGAAAGTCTTAAGATCGAGTTCTCCCGATGACCTCCGTCGTGGTGAAAACGGTCTCCGGCTCAAACGATCGGTCCGGACCGTGTTCATTCAGGATCATAACCTCCACCCAACTCCAAGTCATCAGTTGAAAACTATGACAAAACGGCAACCTAAGATTGCCAATTTGTCTAGGCTTTCCTCCCTGATACGAGAGATTGGCGGCACGCGGGGACGAGGCGTCCCGGCCGGGATACGTGACCCTTGTACCCAGAACAAAAAGAGATCACTCTTGATGCGCCCGTCATTTTCACAGGACCGTCCCCCCATGGCCCAGGAAACCCTGTTCATCTGCCAGCCCTACGTGTTCGGCAAGAAAGGGGCGCTGAAACCCCAACCTCCGATTGCTTTCACGAGCGAAGCGCAGGCGTCCTTGCGCGCCCACCGCATCATGAACGGCGGCAGCGTCGCCGGAATCGATGTCGTCCGCCAAACCGCCGATCCGGACATGGGCGATTACGACGAGCCGGTTTTCCTTGAACGATTGGGCACGGTGCCACAAAGCGAAACCTGAGGACGGACGACACCGAACCGTCACACCACATGGCGTGCCATCCGGACTAATTTCGAGTGGGGAAAATCCGCCATCATTCGACACCGGAGGGAGATATGGAGGCGAAGACCGTCCAAAGGATGCGCCTGCCGGTTCTGATCGGACTTTTCCTGGTGTCCGACGCGGTCCTGGCTCCCCCAGCGGCGCGAGCGGAAGACACCTGCGTCGAGGTCGAGATCGGGGGAGAGAAGACCCCGAATTTGAGCTGCCTTAACCAAAGCCTTCGCCGCAAGGCCGCCGAGGTCCGCCCCCTCGACACAGCCCCGCCGCTTGATGCCGCCTCGCCGTCGGTCAAGACCGGCGGGTTCAACCTGCCCGCGTTGAAGCAGCAATACGGCCCCAATTTCGGCAAATCGGCGCAACCGTACCGCCCCACCCAGACCTATCCGTCCCCGACCAGCGGAAAATAGCCTGTGGTCCGATCCCGGTTCTTCGCCATCGCGGCGGCGTGCCTCGTTTCCGCATCGGCGCTGGCCGAACCGCAGGTCGGGGAACGGTACGCCTTTGACCTGCCCGCCCAACCGTTGGATACCGCGCTGGCGGTCTTTTGCGAGGTGACCGGCAGTCAGGTTCTCTACGAGAGCGCACACACGGCGGGACGACGCACCGCACCGCTCCGGGGTTCCTTCACACGCGAGGAGGCGTTACGGCAATTGCTTGACGGGACCGGTCTGGCCGCCCGGGGAACGGTGTCCGAGGCGTTCACCCTGGTCCCGGGCGAGCCCCCCCCGTCCCAGCCCTCCGACCACCGCGCCCCCCCGGCCCTGCCGCTCGATCTGCCCCGGATGTGGCGACCCTTCGCCGCTTTTCTCGGTGCCGCCCAAGCCGACATCGTCGCCGCCCTGTGCGAGGCGGCCCTGTTGTCTCCCGGCATGGGCACCCTGTCGGTTCGCTTCAGAATCGCCCCCTCCGGAGACATCGCCCCGGTCCGTCTCCTCCATTCCTCGGGAAACCGCCTCTGGGATGACGCGGTCGTCGCTGCGCTGAACCGGGTGACCCTCGGCCCCCCGCCCCGGGATTTGCCCCAGCCGATCACGCTCAGCATTGGCGGCGGCAGTGACGGCGAGGCTGTCTGCCCGTCCGCCACGCTTCGCCGCGACTGATCCATCACCCTACGAGATGGGTGGATGACGTTTTTCTATCAATGGCAATGCGCCCTACCGATGCCTCGCTTTTTTCGCTAGGGTGCGGTGGTGCGGCGGACATCGGCATCCGCTGGCCCTGACCTTCCGCCACAGATGAATTGGCCCGCGTCATGACCGAAATCACTTGGGCAGGGTTGCGGCAACACCTCGTCGATCGCTACGACGAACTGCGGCACCACCTTACCCGCCGTCTGGGGTCGGACGATCTGGCGCGCGAGACGCTGCACGAAACCTATCTGAGGCTCAATCGCAGCGATACGCCCGGCACGGTCGAAAGTCCGGGGGCCTATCTGTTCCGGACCGCCCTCAACATCGCCATCGACACCCAGCGCAAGGAAAACCGGCGGATTCGCCGTTCCGAAGTCCGCACCATTCTGGAGGTGGCCGACGAATCCCCGCTTCAGGACCGACAGGTCGAAGCCAACTTGGACGTGGAACGATTGCAGAAAGTGATCAAGGAACTGCCCTGGCGTCGCCGGGCCATCCTGATCGCGGCGCGGATGAAGGAGACCCCCCACCAGGAAATCGCCGAGCGTTTTGGCATTTCGAAACGGATGGTGCAGTTCGAATTGAAAGCCGCGATGGAGTTCTGCCGCGAGCGGCTTGAAAATATTTGAAACAAGCGTTTCGCTTTGTCCCGGTTAAAAACGTCTTTAAGGTAGCCCCGATGGGTGAACAGTGTCCGGATGCGACTCTTTTGACCATGACCGATAGCGATGTGAACATGATGGGTTCAAATCAGCTTCAACGCGAAGCGACCGACTGGCTCATTTTGCTGACCTCTGGCGAGGCAACCCGGACCAACCTGCTCGCTCTGCAATCCTGGTGCCGACAAAGCCCCTCCCACGCCGAAGCCTTCGCCTCGGCCAGCCGGTTGTGGCGGGCGCTCGGCCCGGCCCTTGACGCCGCGTCCCGAAGCGAAGAGCGGATGGCGAGACACGCCTTGCCCCGGACCGAGTCCCGTCCGATCGGGCGCCGCGCCGCGCTGGGCGGATTGCTGGCCGCCGGTGGAGCCGGATTGTATGTGCTGGCGAACCCGCCGCTGGGCCTGTGGCCGTCCCTGTCCGATCTGGCGGCGGATTATCACACCGGAATCGGTGAGCAGCGGCAGATCTCCCTTCGCGACGGTGTATCGGTCGAGTTGAACACCGCAAGCAGCCTGAACCTCGCGGAATCGGGCGGGGTGGAGCGGATGGAACTGATCTCCGGCGAGGCGGCGGTGGCGGTCGGGGCCAACGCTCTCGGCCCGCTGGTGATCGCCGCCGCCGGAGGAGAAAGCTCGGCCCGGATGGCCAATTTCAACCTGCGCCATTACGGCTCCACCGTTTGCGTCTCCTGCCTGAGCGGACAGGTCGAGGTCGCCTATCGCGGCCGCACGCTAACCTTGGCCGAGCGCCAGCAGGCCACCTATGGCGAGGGGGAACTGACCCCGGCCCAGCCGGTCGATCCCGCCGCGGTAACGGCGTGGCGCGAGCGGGTGCTGATCTTCAGGAACGAGCGGCTTGACCGCGTCATCGCCGAGGTCAACCGCTATCGCCGGGGCCGGATCATCCTGGTTAATCCCGCTCTGGCCGAACGTCAGGTTACCGCCCGCTTCAAACTCGACCGCCTCGACGACGTCGTCACTCAGGTCCGCGACGTGTTCGGAGCCCAGGCTCGCCAGCTTCCCGGCAATACGATTGTGCTGAGCTGAGTACCGCCACCCGTTGGCGACATCTCTGCCTTTCCCGTTCCGTCCGCTAGATCGACGCGCCCTTTTGCGGGCGCGGCAATCTCTGCGTGCCCGGCGAAAGGAGATTCAATCTCTGCAAGTCAATACAAAGGTTATATGGGTCATACCATTTAAATAAATACAGACATACAGATTTACGCAATAGTCATAAGTATCTAATGCCAAGTATTAGAATCATTTTCTATTAAACAATTAAGACAGAGCTTCGCCTTCCCCTCCCCCCCATCGTCTTAACAATCGACACAGGCCCGCTCCAAGCAAAAGGGAGCGCGGCTCTTGTGTCTTTGTGTGCATCCGCTGGCTTTGGCTGGCTGGAGATGGGGGAGTCATGAAGGTGCGTGTGGTGAGCCGTCGCGGCGTCGGCCTCGTGCTGACGGTAACCTTGATCAATCTGCATTCCGCCGCCTTGGCCGCGCTCGATCCCACCGTCGCGCCCGAGAGCGAAGAACGGCGCGTCGAGATTCTGGAATACCGGATCGAGGGGGCGAATCTGCTCAGCCAGTCCGAGGTCGAGGCGGCGGTCTATCCGTTCCTTGGGCCGGACAAGAACCTGAAGGATGTCGAGGACGCCCGCGCGGCGCTGGAAAAGGCTTACACCGCCAAAGGCTTTCAGACCGTCGGGGTCGAGATTCCGCCGCAGCAGGTCAAGGGCGGAATCGTCACGCTGAAAGTGGTCGAGGGCAAGATCGGGCGATTGCGGGTCAAGGGCTCGCGCTATTTCGATTTGGACGAGATCAAGGACGCGGCCCCGTCGTTGAAGGAAGGAACGGTTCCGAATTTCGACG